>NZ_JBBOQE010000001.1:0-2107500 GCF_038003965.1 Staphylococcus sp. FSL W8-1268
ATGTCGGAACAAGAAATTTGGAAAAAGGTATTAGAAGTAGCTGAGTCAGAGATTTCGAAAACAACGTTTAATACGTTTTTAAAAGACACTGAACTTAAAGAAATTCGCGACAATGTTGCTTACATCTTTGTTATTCATGAGTTTTACGCTGATTGGTTAAACTCAAATTATAAAGATGTAATTCAAACAATTATGAAAGACATCATTGGTTATGAAGTTGATCCAAAATTTTACACTGCTGAACAACTTGCTGAACTTGACGAAACGAGTCGTAAACAATCAAATACTGTAAAAAAAACGTCTGCCATTGATGATAGTCATGATGATATGGATCAATTTAATACGCATAATACGTTTGATACATTTGTGATTGGGCCTGGCAACCGCTTCCCACATGCAGCAAGCTTAGCTGTAGCTGAAGCACCTGCACAAGCTTATAATCCATTATTTATCTATGGCGGCGTAGGATTAGGGAAAACGCATTTAATGCATGCCATTGGTCATCACGTACTAAGTAATAAACCGAATGCCAAAGTGCTGTATACTTCAAGCGAAAAGTTTACAAATGATTTTATTAAATCCATTCGTAACAATGAACCTGAAGCATTTAGAGAAAAATATAGAAATATCGATGTATTATTAATTGATGATATTCAATTCATTCAAAATAAAGAACAAACACAAGAAGAATTTTTCCATACATTTAATGAATTGCATCAAAATAAAAAGCAAATTGTTATTTCAAGTGATCGTCCGCCTAAAGAAATAGCAAAACTTGAAGATCGCTTACGTTCTCGATTTGAATGGGGACTTATTGTTGATATCACACCGCCAGATTATGAAACACGCATGGCCATCTTGCAGAAAAAAATCGAAGAAGAGAACTTAGAAATTCCAGCAGAAGCATTGAATTATATTGCAAATCAAATTCAATCAAATATCCGTGAACTTGAAGGAGCTTTAACACGTTTACTTGCTTATTCAAAATTACAAGGTAAACCGATTACAACAGAACTTGCTGCTGAAGCATTAAAAGATATTATTCAAGTTCCTAAATCTAAAAAAATCTCGATTCAAGATATTCAAAAAGTAGTTGGACATTATTACAATGTACGCATCGAAGATTTTAGCGCTAAGAAAAGAACAAAGTCGATTGCCTATCCAAGACAAATCGCAATGTATCTGTCTAGAGAATTAACTGATTTTTCATTACCAAAAATTGGTGAGGAATTTGGAGGACGCGATCATACTACAGTTATTCACGCACACGAAAAAATTTCGAATGATATTAAGGCGGATTCAATTTTTAAGCAAGAAGTTGAAGATTTAGAAAAGGAAATACGTAAACAGTAATAGGAAATATGAATCTGTTGTATAACAGTGTTGCTAAAATATAACATTCAATATCAAAGATGACTATGTTTCTAAATAATTTTATAAATATAGCAAGGAGTTAGAAAATGTTAAATTGTGGATAATGTGAAAAAGTAATACACATCATTAACAACTTATCCACATGTGCATAACTTTGATATAAAAGGTGTTTCGTTAGATATCCACTAATCCACAAGCCCTACTACTATTACTATGATTTTAAAACCTATATAATTTAAGTATAAACGACTGGAAGGAGTTTAAATTAATAATGGAATTTACAATAAAAAGAGATCACTTTATTACGCAATTGAATGACACATTAAAAGCAATCTCACCAAGAACAACTTTACCAATTTTAACAGGTATCAAAATTGATGCTAAAGATAATAACGTTATTTTAACTGGTTCTGACTCAGAAATTTCAATTGAAATCACGATTCCTAAACAAGTAGATGGAGAAGATATTGTTGACATTACTGAAACGGGATCAGTGGTTCTTCCTGGTCGTTTCTTTGTCGACATCATTAAAAAATTACCAGGCAAAGATGTTAAATTATCAACAAATGAACAGTTCCAAACGCTTATCACATCAGGGCATTCAGAATTTAATTTAAGTGGTTTAGATCCTGAACAATATCCATTGTTACCACAAGTATCACGTGATGATGCCATTCAATTATCTGTAAAAGTACTTAAAAACATCATTGCGCAAACAAACTTTGCAGTGTCCACCTCAGAAACACGCCCAGTTTTAACTGGTGTGAACTGGCTTATACAAGATAATGAATTAATATGCACTGCTACTGATTCACATCGTTTGGCTGTAAGAAAATTAAAGCTTGAAGATGAATCGGAAAACAAAAATGTTATTATCCCAGGTAAAGCATTATCTGAATTAAATAAAATTATGAGTGATAACGATGAAGACATCGATATCTTCTTTGCCTCTAATCAAGTATTGTTCAAGGTCGGTAACGTGAACTTTATTTCACGTTTATTAGAAGGTCACTATCCTGATACAACACGTCTTTTCCCTGAAAACTATGAAATCAAATTAGGATTAGATAACGGTGAATTCTATCATGCGATAGATCGTGCGTCATTACTTGCACGTGAAGGTGGAAATAACGTAATTAAATTAAGTACTGGAAATGAGGTTATAGAATTATCATCTACATCACCAGAAATCGGTACAGTAAAAGAAGAAGTTACAGCAACTGATGTTGAAGGTGGCAATTTGAAAATTTCATTCAACTCAAAATATATGATGGACGCATTAAAAGCAATTGATAATGAGGAAGTTGAAGTAGAATTCTTTGGTACGATGAAACCATTTATCTTAAAACCAAAAGCAGATGATTCAGTCACTCAACTCATTTTACCAATCAGAACATATTAGTGATTAAAGAGTAATTAAAAAGTTAAAGTAGGACAGAGTTCTTATTGAATTACTGTTCTACTTTTTTATTGATTAAAACAGTTATTTTAAACTATCTCAGAAGTTCATAGTGAAGCTAAATTAAGTAAAACGTGGTTTTTATCCACAACTCATTATATTCGCTAAAATAGGCCTTAAAATTAAAAATTGAGATATTATCTCTGATTACTTTTGTCATAATTTCAAAAAATGATCTATTTTTTACATAACAAATTAAAATAACAAAAACTTATTTAAAAGTAAACGGTTTCACACTTCATTTTAAATGAAATTTATTCCTAAAAAAGGTATAATATAGTAATGATATATAAAGAAATGGAGTGATTATTTTGGTTCAAGAAGTAACAGTTGAAGGCGAGATTACGTTAGGTCAATTTCTTAAAACAGAAGGGATCATTGAATCAGGTGGACAAGCAAAATGGTTCTTACAAGATTACGACGTTTTATTAAATGGCGAACGTGAAACACGTCGTGGAAAAAAGTTAGCTGACCAAGATCGTATCGACTTCCCTGATATTCCAGATATCGATTCATTTATTATTATTCATCAAGGTGAGCAATGAAACTTAAAACACTCCAATTAGAAAACTATCGCAATTATGAAGCGGTTACGTTAAATTGTCATCCTGAAGTGAATATTCTTATTGGAGAAAATGCACAGGGAAAGACAAATTTACTTGAATCAATTTACGTCCTTGCTTTAGCTAAAAGTCACCGAACCTCCAATGACAAGGAACTTATACGGTTTAACTCTGAGTATGCTAAAATAGAGGGTGAGCTAAGTTATAGACATGGAACCATGCCATTAACGATGTATATAACTAAAAAAGGTAAACAAGTTAAAGTGAACCACTTGGAACAAAGTCGACTCACACAGTATGTTGGACATCTAAATGTGGTTCTTTTTGCACCTGAAGACTTAAATATTGTTAAAGGTTCTCCTCAAATTAGAAGACGATTTATAGATATGGAATTAGGGCAAATTTCGGCAGTATATCTCAACGATTTAGCTCAATATCAACGTATTCTCAAACAAAAAAATAATTATCTTAAGCAGTTACAACTTGGTCAAAAAACAGATAAAACGATGCTAGAAGTTTTAAATCAACAATTTGCACAATACGCACTTAATGTCACTTTAAGACGTGAGCAATTTATTGAAGAATTAGAAGCTTTAGCGCAACCTATCCACGCTGGTATTACGAACCAACGTGAAACATTATCTCTAACATATTTACCAAGTATTAAACTTAGCGATACAAGTAAAAATAAGAGTGAATTATTAGATGAAGTTATCACGTTATTGAATGAATATCAACAACGTGAAATGGATAGAGCAGTATGTTTATATGGTCCACATAGAGATGACTTAGGATTTAATGTGAATGACATGGATGCCCAAACATATGGATCTCAAGGTCAACAAAGAACAACCGCTTTATCAATTAAACTAGCAGAAATAGAATTAATGAACATTGAAGTCGGAGAATATCCGATTTTATTATTAGATGATGTCTTAAGTGAACTTGATGATTCTCGTCAGACGCATTTACTCAGTACAATTCAACATAAAGTACAAACATTCGTAACAACTACATCGGTAGACGGTATTGATCATGAAATCATGAATAATGCGAAACTTTACCGAATTAATCAAGGTGAAATTATTAAGTAATAGAAAGTGATGGTGAATACATTGTCAGATGTAAACAACACAGATAATTATGGTGCTGGACAAATACAGGTATTAGAAGGACTTGAAGCGGTACGTAAACGTCCTGGTATGTATATTGGCTCAACTTCAGAAAGAGGTTTGCATCATTTGGTATGGGAAATCGTTGATAACAGTATTGACGAAGCGCTAGCTGGATATGCGAATCAAATTGAAGTAGTGATTGAGAATGACAACTGGATTAAAGTGACTGACAATGGTCGTGGTATTCCTGTAGATATTCAAGAAAAAATGGGACGTCCCGCAGTAGAAGTTATTCTTACTGTGCTTCATGCTGGAGGTAAATTCGGTGGTGGCGGATACAAAGTATCTGGCGGACTACATGGTGTAGGTTCATCTGTAGTAAATGCGTTATCACAAGATTTAGAAGTGTATGTACACCGTAATGAAACAATTTATCATCAAGCATACAAAAAAGGCGTGCCTCAATTTGATCTTAAAGAAGTAGGTAGTACGGACAAAACAGGTACAGTGATTCGCTTTAAAGCAGATAGTGAAATCTTTTCAGAAACAACAGTTTATAATTATGAAACACTTCAAAAACGTATTAGAGAATTAGCATTCTTAAATAAAGGTATTTCAATTACACTAAGAGACGAACGTGAAGATAAAGAACAACGTGAAGACACGTATCATTATGAAGGTGGTATTAAATCTTACGTTGAATTACTGAACGAAAATAAAGAACCTATTCATGACGAACCTATTTATATTCATCAGTCAAAAGATGATATCGAAGTAGAAATTGCAATACAATACAATAGCGGTTATGCTACAAACTTATTATCTTATGCGAATAATATCCACACATATGAAGGTGGTACACATGAAGATGGTTTTAAACGTGCACTTACACGTGTCTTAAATAGTTATGGAACTCAAAGTAAGATTATTAAAGATGATAAAGAACGTCTTTCAGGTGAAGATACACGTGAAGGTTTAACAGCAGTCGTCTCTGTAAAACATGGTAATCCACAATTCGAAGGTCAAACGAAGACGAAATTAGGTAACTCTGAAGTACGTCAAATCGTTGATCGATTATTTTCAGAACACTTTGAACGCTTTTTATATGAGAATCCAAATGTTGCAAGAATCATTGTTGAAAAAGGAATCATGGCGTCAAGAGCACGTGTAGCAGCTAAAAAAGCGCGTGAAGTGACACGACGTAAATCAGCATTAGAAATTTCAAGTTTACCGGGTAAACTGGCAGACTGTTCAAGTAAAAATCCTGACGAAAGTGAAATCTTCTTAGTTGAGGGTGACTCTGCCGGGGGGTCTACAAAAGAAGGTCGTGACTCAAAAACACAAGCTATTTTACCGTTGAGAGGTAAAATATTAAATGTGGAAAAAGCACGTTTAGATCGTATTTTAAATAACAATGAAATCCGTCAAATGATTACAGCATTTGGTACAGGCATAGGTGGCGAGTTTGATATTTCTAAAGCTCGTTATCATAAGATTGTTATCATGACAGATGCTGATGTAGATGGTGCGCATATTCGTACATTATTACTTACATTCTTCTACAGATTTATGCGTCCATTAATTGAGGCTGGGTATGTATACATCGCTCAACCACCATTGTATAAGCTAACACAAGGTAAACAAAAATATTACGTCTTTAACGATCGTGAATTGGATAAATTAAAAGCTGAACTAAATCCTACTCCAAAATGGCAAATTTCTCGTTACAAAGGTTTAGGTGAAATGAATGCCGATCAATTGTGGGAAACAACAATGAACCCTGAAAATCGTATGATGTTACAAGTAAAACTTGAAGATGCAGTAGAAGCGGATCAAACATTTGAAATGTTAATGGGTGACGTTGTTGAAAATCGTAGACAATTTATCGAAGATAATGCAGTTTATGCTAATTTAGATTTCTAATTTAACTTAATGTGAACTGACTATAAAAGGAGGATATCTTGATGGCTGATTCTCTACCACAATCAAGAATTAATGAAAGAAATATAACCAATGAAATGCGCGAATCATTTTTAGACTATGCGATGAGCGTTATCGTTTCACGTGCATTACCAGATGTACGTGATGGTTTAAAACCTGTACATCGTCGTATTTTATATGGTCTAAATGAACAAGGAATGACTCCAGACAAACCTTATAAAAAATCAGCACGTATTGTTGGGGACGTTATGGGGAAATATCATCCACACGGCGACTCTTCAATTTATGATGCTATGGTAAGAATGGCACAAACCTTTAGCTATCGTTATCCTCTTGTTGATGGTCAAGGTAACTTTGGTTCAATGGATGGTGACGGTGCTGCGGCAATGCGTTATACCGAAGCAAAAATGACCAAAATCACATTAGAACTGTTACGTGATATCAATAAAGATACTATTGATTTCTTAGATAACTATGATGGTACAGAAAGAGAGCCCGAAGTCTTACCTTCTCGTTTCCCTAACCTTTTAGTGAATGGCGCTTCAGGTATTGCGGTTGGTATGGCTACAAATATTCCGCCACATAATTTAACAGAAGTCATTGACGGAGTCTTACGTTTAAGTCAAAATCCTGATGTCACAATCTCAGAATTGATGGAAGACATTCAAGGTCCTGATTTTCCAACTTCTGGCTTAATTTTAGGTAAAAGTGGCATTAGACGTGCCTATGAAACTGGTCGTGGATCGATTCAAATGCGAGCACGTGCATCAATAGAAGAACGTGGCGGTGGCCGTCAGCGTATTGTTGTGACTGAAATTCCATATCAAGTGAATAAAGCAAGAATGATTGAGAAAATTGCAGAATTAGCGCGTGAGAAAAGAATTGAAGGTATCACAGATCTTCGTGACGAAACAAGTTTACGTACAGGGGTAAGAGTGGTTATTGATGTACGTAAAGATGCCAATGCAAATGTTATTTTAAATAATTTATATAAACATACGCCATTACAAACGTCATTTGGTGTAAATATGATTGCCCTTGTGAATGGTCGACCTAAATTAATTAACTTAAAAGAAGCGCTTGTTGAATATTTAGAACATCAAAAAACAGTTGTACGTCGTCGTACAGAATACAATTTGAAAAAAGCGAAAGATCGTGCACATATCTTAGAAGGTTTAAGAATTGCGCTTGATCATATTGATGAAATTATTTCTATTATTCGTGAGTCTGACACAGATAAAGTGGCGATGGAAACATTGCAAGAACGTTTTAAATTGTCTGAACGTCAAGCTCAAGCCATTTTAGATATGCGTTTACGTCGTTTAACTGGGTTAGAGCGCGATAAAATTGAAAATGAGTATAATGAATTATTAAGTTATATTGCAGAATTAGAAGAGATCTTAGCAAATGAAGAGGTATTACTTCAACTGGTTCGTGATGAACTTACAGAAATTAAAGAACGTTTCGGTGATGAACGTCGTACTGAAATTCAATTGGGCGGTTTAGATCACTTAGAAGATGAAGACTTAATCCCTGAAGAACAAATCGTCATCACTTTAAGTCATAACAACTATATTAAACGTTTACCTGTATCTACATATCGTTCACAAAACAGAGGTGGACGAGGTGTACAAGGGATGAATACCTTAGAAGAAGACTTTGTCAGTCAACTTGTAACATTAAGTACACATGATAATGTTTTATTCTTTACGAATAAAGGCCGTGTTTATAAGTTGAAAGGATACGAAGTACCTGAATTATCTCGTCAATCTAAAGGTATTCCAGTCATTAATGCGATTGAGCTTGAAAATGATGAAGTGATTAGTACGATGATTGCTGTAAGAGATTTAGAAGATGAGAACAGTTTCTTAGTCTTTGCTACTAAAAAAGGTATTGTTAAACGTTCTGCATTAAGTAACTTCTCTCATATTAATAAGAATGGTAAAATTGCGATTGGCTTTAAAGAAGATGATGAATTGATCGCAGTTCGTCTTACTGATGGTAAACAAGATATTTTACTTGGTACAGCACATGCCTCATTAATTCGATTCCCTGAAAATAGTTTACGTCCACTAGGTCGTACCGCTTCAGGTGTGAGAGGTATTTCTCTAAGAGAAAATGACGTAGTCGTAGGTTTAGACGTAGCCTATGCTGAAAGTGAAGATGAAGTTCTAGTTGTTACTGAAAAAGGTTATGGTAAACGAACACCTGTAAGTGAATATCGTTTATCTAATCGTGGCGGTAAAGGTATAAAAACAGCTAAAATTACAGAACGTAATGGTAATGTTGTATGTATTACAACGGTAAGCGGTCAAGAAGATTTAATGATTGTGACGGATGGTGGCATTATTATTCGTCTACAAGTTGAAGATATTTCTCAAAATGGCCGTGCTACACAAGGCGTGCGATTAATGAAATTAGGCGATAATCAAGCCGTATCAACCGTTGCGAAAGTTATTGATAAAACTGAAGATGAAGCTGCAACGGAAGCGGCTCAACAAACAGAACATGCAAGTGCCCAAACTACAGAAAGTGCAAATGAACAAGTGATAGATGATACGACACCTGGTAACGCTTTGCATACTGAATCTGATGAAGATGATGAACGCACTGAAGTAAGACAAGATTTCATGGATCGTGTAAATGAAGATATTGAGAATGATTCAGATCAGAATTAAATATAAAAATAAGACTTCCCATATATAGGGAAGTCTTATTTTTATTATTTATCGTTCTAATTCTTTCATTACATAAGGAATTTGATTAATTAATTTTGAAGGGGGCACGACGTACATTTTTTCAGAAAGTTTTTCACCAATATAACTGTGAATATAAGTTGCGCTCGTAACGGCATCTTGTAAGCTATCAAATTGACCTACAAAACTTGTAATCATACCAGCTAATGTATCACCCATACCACCTGTAGCCATTGCAGGTGTGCCAATTGGTAATTTGTATTCTTTATCTTTAAAGAAGATTTCTGTACCGTGTTTTTTTAGTACTACAGTAGCGCCTAATTTATCCACAGCTTCTCTATTTCTTTCATACGTTTGTTCTTCAATAGGAATACCACTTAGACGTTCCCATTCTTTTTGATGGGGTGTAAAGATAACACGACATGTAGGAATATCAGGTTTAAGTTTACAAAATATTGTAATTGCATCACCATCTACAATTAAGTTTTGATGAGGTTGAATATTTTGTAGTAAGAAAGTAATCGCATTATTTCCTTTGAAATCAACGCCAAGACCTGGTCCAATTAAAATACTATCTGTATTCTCAATCATTTTTGTTAACATTTTAGTATCATTAATATCTATTACCATTGCTTCAGGACAACGTGAATGAATGGCTGCATGATTAGTAGGATGTGTGGCTACAGTAATTAAACCACTTCCACTAAAAAGACATGCACGGGCAGCTAACATGATTGCTCCGCCTAAATTTGCACTACCACCAATTAAAAGAATTTTTCCATAATCACCTTTATGCGTTTCGTCATTACGTTTAGGAATTGTCACATTAGTTAATGTTTCCATATGATGAATCCTCCCTATTTAGATTCGAAAGTCATAACTTCTATATATTAAATCAATGAAATGATGAGTTATTAAGACAAGCGAAAATATCATGTGCGTTTTAAGTACAATAGAAAATATTATACCTGCTTAAGCGTTTCGTCAACACTATTTTAAATAAATTTATAAATGCTAAAATTGATAGATATTAACGTATATAGTTTGTTATATTTGGAAAAGGTAACTGCTTGAAAATTATATATGACTTTGCTATATTAAAATTAAGTTAATAAAGTATTGTTCGTAGGCTAAGTAACATAAGGGTATTAATTTCAGAGAGCTTGTGGTGAGTGTAAACAAGTAATTAATTTTTATGCGAATCTACCTACTTATATTGAACAATCGGTTTTAACCGTTATCGATAGTGGAGTGCAATTTAGTTTATTTAATTAAATTGTTAAATAGGGTGGCAACGCGTAGACCACGTCCCTTGTATGGGGATGTGGTCTTTTTTTATTTTAAATCGCTATGGTCACTCAATATAAATTTTTTGGAAGGATGAATATTATATGTTAGACATCAAGCAATTCAGAGACGAAACGGACAAAGTTAAGAGTAAAATTGAATTACGAGGAGATGATTCAAAGGTTGTTGATGAAGTATTAGAATTAGATAATCAACGTCGTGATTTAATTGGTAAAACAGAAGAAATGAAAGCACGTCGTAACAAAGTCAGTGATCAAATCGCTGAAAAAAAACGTAACAAAGAAGATGCTGATGACGTCATTAAAGAAATGCGTGAATTAGGCGATGAAATTAAAGAAAATGATGCAAAATTAAATGAAGTAGATAATAAAATTCGTGATATCTTAATTCGTATTCCAAACTTAATTGCAGATGACGTACCACAAGGTGCTGACGACACTGAAAATGTTGAATTAAAAAAATGGGGCACACCTCGTGAATTTGATTTTGAACCAAAAGCACACTGGGATTTAGTAGAAGAATTAAAAATGGCTGATTTCGAACGTGCTGCAAAAGTATCAGGTGCGCGCTTCGTTTATTTAACTAAAGACGGTGCTTTATTAGAACGTGCATTAATGAACTATATGTTAACAAAACATACAACACAACATGGTTATACAGAAATGATGACACCTCAATTGGTAAATGCAGATACAATGTTTGGTACAGGCCAATTACCTAAATTTGAAGAAGATTTATTCAAAGTTGAAAAAGAAGGCTTATATACAATTCCAACTGCAGAAGTGCCATTAACAAACTTCTATAGAAATGAAATTATCCAACCGGATGTGTTACCAGAAAAATTCACTGGTCAAACTGCATGTTTCCGTAGTGAAGCGGGATCAGCTGGTAGAGATACAAGAGGTTTAATTCGTTTACATCAATTCGATAAAGTTGAAATGGTGCGTTTTGAAAAACCTGAAGATTCTTGGGATGCATTAGAAGATATGACTCAAAATGCCGAAGCAATTTTAGAAGAATTAAAATTACCATATCGTCGCGTGAACTTATGTACTGGAGATATTGGTTTCAGCGCAAGTAAAACATATGACTTAGAAGTATGGTTACCAAGTTACAATGACTACAAAGAAATTAGTTCTTGCTCAAACTGTACTGATTTCCAAGCTCGTCGTGCTAACATTCGTTTCAAACGTGATGCTTCTTCTAAACCAGAATTAGTACACACATTAAATGGTAGTGGACTTGCAGTAGGTCGTACCTTTGCAGCTATCGTAGAAAACTATCAAAACGAAGATGGTTCAATTACAATTCCAGAAGCACTTGTACCATTTATGGGCGGCAAAACAGAAATTCGTCCAGTCAACTAATCATTAAATAGAATTCAACTCATAAAGTGATAGAGTGACGTAGTCCTCTATCGCTTTATTTATTTTTATATTAAAATAAGACTGCCCTGAGAAAGGTAACTTTAAAAAATATCAAAAATTTCTGATATTTTAAAAGTATTGAAGTTTCAATATTTTAAAACATCCTTCTCTCTAACCTCACTCAAACAGACGTCTAAAGATATTGAAGCGCCTCTTAGATTATATTAGACTGAATTTAATTATACTATATAGTCAATTTGAAAATATATATATAAAGGAGGAGCTAACATGACGTCACATGTAACATTTCAACAAGGGGTCCAAGAATGTATTCCAACACTACTAGGATACATCGGTATAGGACTATCATTTGGCATCGTGGCAGCTTCTCAAGATTTTAGTGTTCTAGAAATTCTTCTGTTATGTTTACTGGTTTATGCAGGCGCAGCACAATTTATTATTTGTGCTTTAGTCATTACTGGTACACCTATATCAGCAATCGTGTTAACAACGTTAATTGTGAATTCCCGCTTCTTTTTATTGTCTATGACATTATCACCTAATTATAAAGATTACGGTATATGGAATCGTTTAGCTTTGTCTTCTATTCTTACTGACGAGACATTTGGCGTTGCTATAACACCACACTTAAAAGGGGAAACAATTAATGACCGATGGTTACATGGATTAAATATTACTGCTTATTCATTTTGGGCAATAGCTTGTGTGTTAGGAGCAGTCTTTGGGAAATACATCTCTCATCCTGAAATGTTAGGGTTAGACTTTGCGATTACAGCCATGTTTATTTTCTTGGCTATGGCTCAATTTGAAACGATTACACGTTCCAAAGTAAGTATATATATCGTATTAATTGCGTTCGTTATTGTAATGATGTTCATTTTAAGTTGGTTGATGCCTTCTTATGTGGCCATTCTTGTTACATCAATTTGTGCTGCAACACTTGGGGTGGTGATGGATCGATGACGATAACTGGACATATGCTTTTACTCATCGTTTTATGTGGATTAGTGACATTAATTGTGCGTGTTGTACCATTTTTAATGATTTCACGTATTCAACTGTCAGAAACAGTCATCAAATGGCTGTCGTTTATTCCAATTTCATTATTCACTGCGTTAGTTATTGATAGTTTTATCGTTCAACATAAAGGCATGCAGGGCTTTGAATTAAATATTCCATTCATTGTAGCAACCATTCCTACAGTCATTATCGCAGTTGTGACGCGTAGTCTAACCATTACTATTATTGTAGGTATTGTATTCATTGCAGCGATACGATGGTTCTTTTAATTCATTTATTTACTGCGCATTGAAGTTAACTAGGCAATTGTATTAAAATAAGTTTAAATTAAACCATTCAATCAATATATAGATACTCTTATTTTGAGAAGTAGAGGGAATTGGCCCTATGAAGCTTCAGCAACCGACAAATCATTTGTACGGTGCTACAACCAACGAGATACTCGAATGATAAGTACTAAAGTATTATCGCTTCATACTTTTAAAATTAAGGGTAGAAGCGATTTTTTTATTCTAAGGAGGCATAGCATGACAAATTATACAGTAGATACATTACATTTAGGTGCTTTTACAACGGAATCAGGTGAAACGATTGAGAATCTAAAATTGCGTTATGAGCACGTAGGTTATTCGGGACAACCGCTTGTTGTGGTTTGTCATGCTCTGACTGGGAATCATTTAACTTATGGTACAGATGAACATCCTGGATGGTGGCGCGAAATCATTGATGGTGGTTATATGCCGATATATGATTATCAGTTTCTTACTTTTAATGTTATTGGAAGTCCTTTTGGTTCAAGTTCCCCTTTAAACGATGCTCATTTTCCTAAAACCATAACATTAAGAGATATCGTTAAGGCAATTGAATTGGGAATCAAGGCCCTTGGATTTACTAAAATTGATATTTTAATTGGTGGCAGTTTAGGTGGCATGCAAGTAATGGAATTATTATATAATCATCGATTCGAAGTAGATAAAGCAGTCATCTTAGCAGCTACGGATAAAACCTCTTCATACAGTCGTGCCTTCAATGAAATTGCACGTGAAGCGATTCATATTGGAGGTAAAGAAGGACTTAGTATTGCAAGACAACTTGGATTCTTAACATATCGTTCTTCAAAAAGTTATGACGCGCGTTTCACACCAGATGAAGTAGTCAATTATCAACGTTATCAAGGTAATAAGTTTAAAGAATCCTACGATTTATCGTGTTATTTAACGATGTTGAATGTCTTAGATAGTCATCATCTTGATCGTCAGCGCGATGGTGTGGATGAGGTCTTCCAATCTTTAAATACAAAAGTACTAACTATGGGCTTTACAGATGATTTGTTATATCCAGATGATCAAGTCAGAGCAGTAGGAGAACGTTTTAAATATCATCGTCACTTTTTTGTTCCAGACAACGTAGGCCATGATGGTTTTTTACTTAATTTTAATGACTGGGCGCCTAACTTGTATCATTTTTTAAAAGTTTCGAAATTCAAACGAAAATAATAGATAAGAGAACAGTTAACACATTTGTTTAATTTGAATATAGAAGGTAAAATAGACCTTATAGTCAAAAAAGTATAGGAGTGGCGAATGTGTTTTCAAAAGTACATCCTAAAGCAATGATTGTAGGAACTATCGTGCTTGTAGCAGTTGCTTTAGTTACGTATGTATTGCCAATAATTGGTCTGATTCTATGTTTATTCGCTACCATTCCAGGGATTATCATGTGGCATAAATCAATTGCTACATTTGGAATTGGAGCTTTACTCACTGTAGTCATCACGACCTTATTAGGGAATACCTTTGTATTAAGTGCCATGATTCTAGTTTTATTACTAAGTTTTGTAATTGGCCAATTATTAAAAGAACGTACATCTAAAGAACGCATTTTATATATTACAACAATGTATATAAGTATTGTGACGTTAATTGCATTTATGTTATTACAAGCGTTCAAAAAGATTCCAAATACCGAAGTATTGATTAAACCAGCAAAAGACGCAATGAACAATGCGATTGTAAATTCAGGCGTTGAATCAGATTATAAGATCATCTTAGAAGAAGGATTTCGTCAAATGGCTGTTCAACTTCCAAGTTACATCATTATTATTGTTTTTCTTTTAGTTTTAATTAATATCATTATTACATTTCCAATTTTACGCAAATTCAAAGTAGCAACACCTATGTTTAGACCTTTATTTGCTTGGCAGATGAATCGCACATTATTATGGATTTACATGATTGTGCTAGTATGTGTGATGTTTGCGATGAAACCAAGTATATTCCAAAGTATCGTATTGAATTTCGAAGTTGTGTTATCATTATTAATGTATATCCAAGGATTGAGTTTGATTCATTTCTTTGGAAAGGCCAAACGATTACCTGATGCGGTATCCATATTATTAATGGTCGTGGGGACAGTTATTTCACCCTTTACGCATATCGTATCATTACTTGGCGTACTTGATTTAGGAATTAACTTAAAACGAATGATTAAAAAATGACTTTAAAAAGTGAATAGAGGTGGAAGAATGAACCGTCAATCCACTAAAAAAGCATTGCTTATTCCTTACATTTTGATGGTGCTTACGGCAATTGCAATTGTTATTGTAGGGTTTATATTTAAACCTTTAATGGCAACGTTTACGGCGATTGCTTTAATGATTATGATCATCATTAGTGCGGTATTGATTAAACAAGCATTATCAAAAATGGATAATTATGTGGATAATCTGAGTGGTCATATTTCAGCAGGAAGTAATAAAGCAATTAAACGCATGCCAATTGGTTTAGTTGTGATTGATGCTGACGATCACATCGAATGGATCAACCAATATATGTCTGAACATCTAGAAACGAATGTCATCTCAGAACCAGTCAATGAAGTTTTTCCGAATATTCTTAAGCAACTTGAAAGAGTACAAGAAATAGAAATCGAACATGGTCAGTACCATTATCATGTACGTTATTCTGAAGAAGAGCATTGTTTATATTTCTTCGATATTACAGAAGAGGTACATACAAATGAATTATATGAAGAATCAAAGCCTATTATTGCAACGTTGTTTTTAGATAACTACGATGAAATTACACAAAATATGAATGACACACAACGTTCTGAAATCAACTCAATGGTGACACGTATTATTAGTCGATGGGCAACTGAATATAACATTTATTTTAAACGTTATAGTTCAGATCAATTCGTAGCTTATTTAAACCAAAAAATCTTAGCAGAAATAGAAGATTCTAATTTTGATATTCTAAGTCAGTTACGTGAAAAAAGTGTAGGCTATCGTGCACAATTGACATTAAGTATTGGTGTTGGTGAAGGTACCGAAGATTTAATTGAACTTGGTGAATTATCTCAATCAGGACTTGATTTAGCCTTAGGTCGTGGAGGAGACCAAGTTGCAATTAAAAACATGAATGGTAATGTCCGTTTTTACGGAGGTAAGACTGACCCGATGGAAAAACGAACACGTGTTAGAGCACGTGTTATCTCTCACGCATTGAAAGATATCTTAACTGAAGGCGACAAAGTGATTATTATGGGACATAAACGTCCCGACTTAGATGCGGTTGGCGCAGCTATTGGAGTATCTCGATTTGCGTCAATGAATAATTTAGAAGCATATGTGGTACTTAATGAAGAAGATATCGATCCAACATTAAGTCGTGTGATGGAAGAAATTGATAAAAAACCTGAATTAAAAGAACGATTTGTGACATCTGATGAGGCTTGGGATATGATGACGTCAAAAACAACGGTTGTTGTGGTAGACACACATAAACCTGAAATGGTATTAGATGAAAATATTCTAAATAAAGCGAATCGTAAAGTAGTCATTGATCATCATAGACGTGGAGAAAGCTTTATTTCAAATCCATTACTCGTTTATATGGAACCTTATGCAAGTTCAACTGCAGAACTTGTCACAGAGTTATTAGAATATCAGCCAACAGAACAACGGTTATCACGTTTAGAATCTACAATTATGTATGCAGGTATTATTGTTGATACACGTAATTTTACATTACGAACAGGGTCAAGAACGTTTGATGCGGCAAGTTATTTACGTGCGCATGGTGCGGATACAATTTTAACGCAACAATTCCTTAAAGATGATGTTGATACGTATATTAATCGTTCTGAATTGATACGCACAGTGGAAGTTCAAGATAACGGTGTCGCAATTGCTCACGGTTCTAATGATAAAATCTATCATCCTGTAACAGTTGCACAAGCTGCGGATGAATTGTTAAGTTTAGAAGGCATTGAAGCTTCTTACGTTGTAGCGAAACGTGAAGATAATCTTATTGGTATTTCAGCACGTTCATTAGGCGGTATTAATGTTCAATTAACAATGGAAGCTTTAGGTGGCGGAGGTCACTTAACAAATGCTGCAACGCAAATAAAAGGTGTCACTATAGAAGAAGCAATCGAGCAATTACAACAAGCAATTACTGAACAAATGAGTAGGAGTGAAGATACATGAAAGTAATATTTACACAAGATGTTAAAGGTAAAGGTAAAAAAGGTGAAGTTAAAGACGTGCCAGTAGGTTACGCAAATAACTTTTTATTAAAAAATAAATATGCTGTTGAAGCAACACCAGGTAATTTAAAACAATTAGAACAACAAAATAGACGTGCTGAAGCGGATAGACAACAAGAAATCGATGATGCTAAAGCATTAAAAGCAAAATTAGAAGATATCGAAGTTGAAGTAAGTGCTAAAACTGGTGAAGGCGGTAAATTGTTTGGTTCTATTAGTACAAAACAAATTGCTGACGCATTAAAAAATCAACACGATATTAAAATTGATAAACGTAAAATGGATTTACCACACGGTATTCACGCGTTAGGTTATACTAATGTACCTGTTAAATTAGACAAAGAAGTTGAAGGTACAATTCGTGTACACACTGTAGAAAAATAAAAAATTTGGGACACACATAGGTAGTCCACTCTTTTAAAAACAATTCATAGAAATAGATATAATGTTGCACTAGCATGTCGAAAATTTTAAGATGGATGGGTGTAATGATTGATGGATAATATGTATGATCAAAGACAAATGCCCCATAACAATGAAGCTGAACAGTCTGTCTTAGGTGCAATTATTTTAGATCCAGAATTAATAGGTTCGACTCAGGAGGTATTACTTCCTGAGTCGTTTTATAGAGGTGCACACCAACATATCTTCAGAGCAATGATGAATTTAAACGAAGATGCTCATGAGATTGATGTAGTTACGTTAATGGAACAATTAACGAAAGAAGGTACGTTAAGTGAGGCTGGTGGCCCTCAATATTTAGCTGAATTATCGAATAATGTACCGACGACACGTAATATTGAATACTATAGAAATATAGTTGCTAATCTTGCGCTTAAACGTCGATTAATTCAAACAGCTGATAGCATTGCGAATGATGGGTATAATAATGAGCTTGAATTAGATGCTATTTTAAGTGATGCTGAAAAACGTATTCTTGAACTCTCAGCAAACCGTCAAAGTGATGGATTTAAAGATATTAGAGATGTCTTAGGTCAAGTATATGAGACTGCAGAAGAACTTGACCAAAATAGTGGGCAAACGCCGGGTATTCCTACTGGATACCGCGATTTAGACCAGATGACTGCGGGCTTTAATAGAAATGATTTAATTATTTTAGCAGCCCGTCCTTCTGTAGGTAAGACTGCCTTCGCACTTAATATCGCTCAAAAAGTAGCCACTCATGAAGATAACTATACAGTAGGTATTTTCTCACTTGAAATGGGTGCCGATCAACTTGCGACACGTATGATTTGTAGTTCAGGAAATGTAGATTCTAACCGTTTAAGAACAGGGACAATGACAGAAGAAGACTGGAATCGATTTACGATTGCAGTTGGTAAATTATCGAGAACAAAGATTTTTATTGATGATACACCAGGAATTCGTATTACAGATTTACGATCAAAGTGTCGTCGTCTTAAACAAGAACATGGCCTTGATATGATTGTGATTGACTATTTACAACTTATTCAAGGGAGTGGCTCACGTTTTTCAGATAATAGACAACAAGAAGTTTCTGAAATCTCACGTACGTTAAAAGCCATCGCGCGTGAATTAGAATGTCCCGTTATTGCACTGAGTCAGTTATCTCGTGGCGTAGAACAACGTCAAGATAAACGACCAATGATGAGTGATATTCGTGAATCAGGATCAATTGAGCAAGACGCAGATATTGTTGCGTTCTTGTATCGTGATGATTACTATAATCGAGGCGATGGTGAAGAAGATGACGATAGTACGCAGTTCGAACCTCAATCCAATGACGATAATGGTGAGATTGAAATTATTATTGCTAAACAACGTAATGGCCCTACAGGCACAGTGAAGTTACACTTTATGAAACAATATAATAAATTTACAGACATTGATTATGCACATGCAGACATGTCATAAAAATATTTTTTTACCGTACATTATTATTATTTTTAATATAAATGTACGGTTTTTATTTTATTTTTGAAAAATAAAGTTAAGTGAAGTATGTGTATTAAATATTTGTAAAACTGTCTTGAAATACTGGTAAATTAACAATGTTAAAGGTTTTTTAATAAAATATACATATTGATTTGACTGATGTGAATACTATTTTTAATGTTCGATTTTTATTTGCATTATATAAAACGTATTGATAGAATACTTAGTGGTTAATTGAGAAAACTTTGGAGGTGCTCACATGTCATCAATCGTAGTAGTTGGGACACAATGGGGAGACGAAGGTAAAGGTAAAATTACAGATTTCTTAGCAGAACAAGCAGATGTGATTGCGCGTTTTTCAGGTGGTAATAACGCAGGCCATACCATTCAATTTGGTGGAGAAACATACAAATTACATTTAGTACCATCAGGTATTTTTTATAAAGATAAATTAGCAGTGATTGGTAATGGTGTGGTTGTAGATCCTGTTGCATTATTAAAAGAATTAGACGCTTTAAATGAACGTGGTATTTCTACAGATAATCTACGTATTTCAAACCGTGCGCAAGTCATCTTACCATATCACTTAGCACAAGATGAATATGAAGAACGTCGTCGCGGTGATAATAAAATCGGTACAACGAAAAAAGGTATCGGACCAGCTTACGTAGATAAAGCACAACGTATTGGTATTCGTATGGCTGATCTATTAGAAAAAGATACATTTGAAAGACGTTTAAAAGAAAATATTGAGATTAAGAATGCATATTTCAAAGGAATGTTTAATGAAACATGCCCACACTTTGATGAAATATTCGATGAATACTATGCCGCTGGTCAACGTTTAAAAGAATTCGTTACAGATACAGCTAAAATTTTAGATGACGCTTTCGTAGCTGATGAAAAAGTTTTATTTGAAGGTGCACAAGGAGTTATGTTAGATATCGACCATGGTACATATCCTTTCGTAACGTCAAGTAATCCTGTCGCAGGTAACGTGACAGTAGGAACTGGCGTGGGTCCAACCTTCGTATCTAAAGTGATTGGGGTATGTAAATCCTATACCTCTCGTGTAGGTGATGGCCCATTCCCTACTGAATTATTCGACGAAGATGGTCATCATATTAGAGAAGTAGGTCGTGAATATGGAACGACAACAGGACGTCCTCGTCGTGTAGGTTGGTTTGACTCAGTTGTATTACGTCACTCTCGCCGTGTAAGTGGTATTACAGACTTATCTATTAACTCAATTGACGTGTTAACAGGTTTAGATACAGTTAAAATCTGTACAGCTTATGAGTTAGATGGTGAAACAATCACAGAATATCCAGCAAACTTAGACCAATTACGTCGTTGTAAACCAATTTTCGAAGAGTTACCTGGTTGGACGGAAGACATTACAGGTTGTCGTACATTAGAAGAATTACCTGAAAACGCACGTAAATACTTAGAACGTATTTCTGAATTATGTGGCGTTCATATTTCAATCTTCTCTGTAGGCCCTGACCGTGAGCAAACAAACTTATTAGAAAAATTATGGTAAGAAAAGCGTATAAACATAGAGCAATAACGTGCTAAGAGCGAAAATCGGCTTTTGATTTTAAGATGAGCATACGATTGACGAGCGGGTTGCTTTTCGAAGCCCATTAATAATAAAGCATTTAATGGTATACATTTAACGTTGTTAAAGTCACTCACTTTAGCAACGTTTTTTATATACATCAAATAAGGTAATGATAACCATATCATTTAAATTTGAATTAATAATGTAAAAGTAAAGAAAAAAAGTATATTCTCACGTAATCTACCTTCAAAACAACTCTTTTTTTCTAAAAATTAAGGAATTATAAAAAAATATTAAAATTATGTAAAAAAGTTCTTGTCTTTAAAATAAAAGCTATGCTATAATCTATCTTGTGCTTAAGAACGGCTCCTTGGTCAAGCGGTTAAGACACCGCCCTTTCACGGCGGTAACACGGGTTCGAGTCCCGTAGGAGTCACCATTTTAGGTCTCGTAGTGTAGCGGTTAACACGCCTGCCTGTCACGCAGGAGATCGCGGGTTCGATTCCCGTCGAGACCGTATTGCTTATCCAAAAGGGTAGGCATTTTTTTTATACTTTTTTAATATTGCTTCTTTATTTTTATAAATATATAGACGTTATCATGAGTAAAGCGATGTGTGTATTACAAATAGATGACGTCGCAATATATTTTTAATATTTCTCTCTTTTTTTATACATCTTTTATATATCACTCTTAATTTTCAACGACTATCCGCTATCATCATTTTGTAACATTGTACCGTTTCAGTCTTCCTACGACTTTTGTCGAATATTCAAGGCGCTCAACTTATTTGTAATATAAAACGAGCGTGGTAAACTTTAAATTAATGTTATTCTATAATTTTAAATATGAAAATAGAATTAAGTGAATATTAATGTTAAATTATATAGTAGATAAACGTGCGTTAAGACGTAAGATAGCGCCATATAATACAGTTAATGTTTTACTCAAAATATAATAAACATTAAGGTTTGAACTACAATTTGAGAAATGAGGTTTATAGATATGGCTAGAAAAGTTGTTGTAGTTGATGATGAAAAGCCAATTGCGGATATTTTAGAATTTAATTTAAAAAAAGAAGGCTATGAAGTGCATTGCGCTTATGATGGTAATGATGCCGTCGATTTAATTTATGAAGAAGAGCCAGACATCGTATTGTTAGACATTATGTTACCTGGTCGCGATGGTATGGAAGTATGTCGTGAAGTACGTAAAAAATATGACATGCCAATTATTATGTTAACAGCGAAAGACTCAGAAATTGATAAAGTATTGGGCCTTGAATTAGGCGCTGATGATTATGTGACGAAACCATTTAGCACACGTGAATTAATTGCACGTGTGAAAGCAAATTTAAGACGTCACTATGCTCAACCTGCGCAAGAATCAGAAGGTACAACGAATGAAATTGCGATTAAAGATATCGTAATTTATCCTGAGGCTTACTCAATTAAAAAACGTGGTGAGGATATTGAATTAACACATCGTGAATTTGAATTATTCCACTATCTGTCAAAACATATGGGTCAAGTTATGACACGTGAACACTTACTACAAACGGTTTGGGGCTACGATTATTTTGGAGACGTGCGTACAGTGGATGTAACCATTCGTCGTTTAAGAGAAAAAATTGAAGACGATCCATCTCATCCAGAATATATAGTGACACGTCGAGGCGTTGGATACTTCCTCCAACAACATGATTAGGGGTTGCAAACGATGAAGTGGCTGAAACAACTCCAATCCCTTCACACAAAACTCGTTATTGTTTATGTCTTACTGATTATTATTGGAATGCAGATTATTGGTCTGTATTTCACTAATAGTTTAGAAAAAGAATTAACCAATAATTTCATGAAGAATATTAAACAATATGCGACACAACTCGAAGTCAATATTGAGCGTATTTATAAAGATAATCCTTCAAATGCACAAAAGGAAGTTCAATCGCTACTGAATGAATACGCTAACCGACAAGAGATTGAAGAAATCCGCTTTATTGATAAAGATCAAATTATCATGGCTACAGCGAAGTTATCATCCCATAGCTTAATTAATCAAAAAGTGAATGATAATTCTGTTCAAAAAGCAATCTCTCTTGGCGAAGCAAATAGTCATAACGTCTTAAAAGACTATGGTAATGGTAAAGAACGGATTTGGATTTACAACTTACCAGTTAAGAATGGCAATGATGTGATCGGTAATATTTACATAGAGTCAAATATTAATGATGTATATAACCAACTTAACAATATCAATCAAATCTTTATTATTGGTACGGCTATTTCCTTATTTATCACGGTCATACTCGGTTTCTTTATTGCGCGAACGATTACGCGACCGATTACAGATATGCGTAACCAAACAGTTGAAATGTCAAAAGGGAACTATACACAGCGTGTTAAGATTTATGGCAATGACGAAATTGGTGAACTTGCGCTTGCGTTTAATAATCTTTCTAAACGTGTACAAGAAGCCCAAGCGAATACAGAAAGTGAAAAACGTCGACTCGATTCTGTCATTACACATATGAGTGATGGTATCATTGCGACGGATCGACGTGGTCGTATTCGTATTGTGAATGATATGGCGATTAAAATGTTAGGTATGGCGAAAGAAGACCTCATTGGTTATTACATGCTAAATGTTTTAAAAATAGAAGGCGATTTTTCATTAGAAGAAATTCAAGAGAATAATGATAGTATCTTAATTGATATGAACGAAGAAGAAGGTATTATTGCACGTGTCAACTTTAGCACGATTGTACAAGATACAGGATTTGTTAATGGTTATATCGCCGTATTACACGATGTTACAGAGCAACAACAAGTGGAACGTGAACGTCGCGAATTCGTTGCCAATGTATCACACGAATTACGTACGCCACTAACCTCAATGAACAGTTATATTGAAGCACTTGAAGAAGGCGCTTGGAAAGATGAAAATCTTGCGCCATCGTTCCTTTCAGTCACACGTGAAGAAACGGTACGTATGATTCGACTGGTCAATGACTTACTTCAATTATCTAAAATGGATAATGAGACAGAACAAATTACAAAAGAAATTGTCGACTTTAATATGTTTATTAATAAAATTATTAATCGACATGAAATGGCAGCGAAAGATACAACGTTTGTACGTGAAATTCCAAATGAAACGATTTTCACAGAAATAGATCCAGATAAGATGACGCAAGTATTTGATAACGTCATTACGAATGCGATGAAATATTCTCGTGGAGATAAACGTGTCGAGTTCCACGTGAAACAAAATGCACTTTATAATCGAATGACCATTCGTATTAAAGATAATGGCATCGGTATTCCAATTAATAAAGTAGATAAAATCTTTGATCGCTTCTATCGCGTAGATAAAGCACGTACACGTAAAATGGGTGGTACGGGTCTTGGACTGGCCATTTCAAAAGAAATTGTCGAAGCACATAATGGTCGTATCTGGGCAAACAGTGTTGAAGGACAAGGCACATCGATATTTATTACACTTCCATGTGAAGTGATAGACGACGGTGATTGGGATGAACAGTAAGGAACATATTAAATCAGTTATCCTTTTTCTTTTAGTCATGATGAGTATTGTCCTTACGTATATGATTTGGAACTTTACTCCAGATTTAAATAATTTAGACAGCGCGGATAGTAAAAAAAATAATACTAAAACCATTGGTAAACCTTTAGCTGCAAAGATGGACACAGTGATTTCACCTTATCAAGTTGTGTCAGTTAAAGAGGATAAAGTAAAAGGATTGACACCATCAAGATCTCAACTCGCTCAAGTTATTGATCCACTCAAAGATCATGAAGTGAGTAAAGTAGAATTGATGCAAAAAGGGTATAATTTGCAAACCCCGATATTAGACCATGATTTTGTCGTATTGGATTTTACGTATGATATGCCATTAACCACCTATTTAGGTCAAGTACTTAATAACTCAGCTAAAATTCCTAAACATTTTAGCTTTAATCGGATTTTAATGGATAAAAATTCTAAGGGTGATCTAGAACTATATGCGCTGAGTAAACATCATCAACAAGTCATGAAAGTGACGATAGACGCTAAGGCAACGCCATTTACTAAAACCATTCATCATTTAGAAAAAGATATGGAAACCTATTCGGAAGTGATTACGAATAAGACAACGATTGATAAATCAACGCATATTTTTGCGCCGAAACATCCAAAAGACCTACACTCATATCGTATGGTATATGATACGATTTCAGTCGAAACGATGAACTCAATTTTATTTGATGATTCTGTCATTATTCGAAGCGGAAAAAGTGGTTCGACCACATATAATAATAATACTGGCGTCGCAAACTATAATGATGACAGTAAAAAGTACCATTATAAAAACTTATCGGAAGATGAATCAGGTTCGAAAGATATGGATACTTCCATCCCAAGTACATTCGAATATATTAATAATCATGGTGGTTTCTTTAACGATGATTTCCGTCTGTTCGATACAGATAATATGTCAGGAGAATTAACTTATCAACTATTCCTTAATGGACATCCTACATTTAATGATCAACAGTTGAATGAAATTAATGTGACTTGGGGAGAGAAAGGAATTTATGACTATAAACGTGCTCTTCTACGTTCAAGCGTCCCTTTAGAAGGTGTAACGACATCATTAGATAGTTTGGAAACGGTGCGTGCGTCACTTGCAAATAATCATAACATTGATTTTGAAAAAGTATCGAATATGATCGTTGGCTATAAAGAAGATGATAAGCCAGATAAAGATGACATCGAAGTACAACGGAATAGTGTATTTATTCCAACGTGGTATGTTGAGTATGATGGTGAGTGGTATGTATATCAGGATGGGAGGCTTGAATAAATGAACTGGAAACTAACCAAAACATTGTTTATTTTCGTGTTTGTTCTAGTCAATATCTTTCTCATTCTGATTTATATTAATAAGGTGACCAAATCGCAAATTAATGAAACTGAAAGCGATAATGAAGTCAACTTCCAGCAAGAAGAGATTAAAGTATCGAAAGATGTATTAAATAAAGATGTAAGTGGTACGAAGATGCAAATGATCACTGCTACTTCTAAAAACTTTAAATCATACGCTGAAAATAAATCTTCATTAGAAACAAGTGATTCTGGTTTTACATTAAGCGGGGACGTAGACAATACTGTAAATGTAAGTGATCGTAATCTTAGTGATTTAAAAGATTACATTATTAATCATATTTATAACGGTAAGGTCTATCAACTTGGCGATATTAATTCAAATACAGTCACTTACGAACAAACATATGATGGATACCCATTGCTTAATAACAATAAAGCACGCCTTCGCTTTAATATAGACGATGGTAAAGCGACCACGTATAAACAAACATTAATGAGTAAAATTGAACCTGCAAAAGGGGACAATAATCCTAAGAAGCAAGTCATTACGCCGCGTAAAGCAATTGAAAGCTTGTATTTCAATCGTTACTTAAAAGCTGGCGATGACGTATTAGATGCTAGACTAGGATATTACTCAGTAGTAAGAGAAACCAACGTTCAATTACTACAAGCAAACTGGGAAATCAAAGTGAAACATAAAGGTAAAGAAGAAACGAAAAAATATTATGTTGAAGCCACTTCAGTCAATCCTAAAGTGATTGATAACTAAAAAGTGATGCATTTTAAATAGAGCAAAACAGCGGTCAAAGTTGCCCGTTGTTTTGCTCTTAAATCGTTAATATAAACAGAGAATTGGAATTTCTAGTTACAGGTTGGTATAGTATACTATAAAAGTACTTTTAGAGCGGAAGGTTTCGAACAAAGATACAAGTTCGAAACTATATTTTTTTAGAAAAAAAGCAAATATAAAATAATTAGACTGAAGGCACTCTAAATAATTAAAATTTAAGATAATGAGAAAGGATGAACCATCTTGATTCGAATGAGCGTATTAGCAAGCGGTAGTACAGGAAACGCGACTTATGTAGAAAGTGAGAAAGGCAGTCTATTAGTAGATGTCGGTCTTACGGGTAAAAAGATGGAAGATTTATTTAGTCAGATTGATAGAGATATGAAGAATCTGAATGGTATCCTAGTGACACATGAACATAGCGACCATATTAAAGGACTTGGCGTCATTGCACGTCGATATGGTTTACCCGTGTATGCGAATGAAAAAACGTGGAAAGCGATTGAGAAAAAAGACGATAAAATTCCAATGGATCAAAAATTTATTTTCAATCCATATGAAACAAAATCCATTGCAGGTTTTGATATAGAATCATTTAATGTCTCTCATGATGCGATTGATCCACAATTTTACATTTTCCATAATAACTATAAAAAATTTACGATGATTACAGATACTGGTTATGTGTCAGACCGAATGAAAGGTATGATTCAAGGTAGTGACGCATTTATGTTTGAAAGTAATCATGATGTGGATATGTTACGCATGTGTCGTTATCCTTGGAAGACGAAACAGCGTATTTTAAGCGATATGGGACATGTGTCAAATGAAGATGCAGGACATGCGATGGCGGATGTGATTACAGGTCATACGAAACGTATCTATCTGTCACATTTATCTCGTGATAATAATATGAAAGATTTAGCACGAATGAGCGTTGGACAAGTATTAAATGAACATGATATTGATACTGAAAAAGAAGTATTATTATGTGATACAGATAAAGCACAAGCGACACCGATTTATACGTTATAAAATTGAAAAGAAGTATGAAGCTTAATGAAAATCTTAAGAAAGTATGAGGTTTTTATTAAGCTCTTTTTTTTTGAAAAATTAAAGTTATTATCTAACAATTGGACTATACATGAATATTCATTAAAAAGTGGGTAATTAGAGTGATTTACTTAGAATCTGTGAATAAATATAAAAGACGGTCGTGAAGTTATCCCCAAATTTAAAGAAAGTTATCCACTATTGTGAATAATACACACAGAAATACTCACATTATACACAGACTTATCCACAAAAATAGTGTATATGTGACATTTTTGTAGATAAATCTTAAATTTTCCACAGAATTTATATGCATTCCTGTTATAATTAGAGGGAATTCTGTTAACAAGTTGATAACTTGTGGATAAGTCGAATAACTATTATCAACACGGAGGACTATAATGAAGATTACTATTTTAGCTGTCGGCAAATTAAAAGAAAAATACTGGAAACAAGCGATTGCTGAATATGAAAAAAGACTCGGAGCATATTCTAAAATTGAGATGATTGAAGTACCGGATGAAAAAGCACCCGAAACTATGAGCGACAAAGAGATTGAACAAGTCAAAGCAAAAGAAGGACAACGATTATTAGCCAAAATTAAACCACAAGCCACCGTTATTACATTAGAAATACAAGGTAAAATGTTGTCATCAGAAGGTTTAGCTAAAGAACTACAACAACGTATGACACAAGGACAAAGCGACTTCGTCTTCGTCATTGGGGGGTCAAATGGACTCCATCAAGACGTCTTAAATCGCAGTAACTACGCACTCTCATTTAGCAAAATGACTTTCCCACACCAAATGATGCGCGTCGTCTTAATCGAACAAGTATATCGAGCATTTAAGATTATGAGAGGCGAAAGTTATCATAAGTGATGCGGTTTTTAAATTATTAATTAAATTATTGAGAGAGAGGGATTTTATGTTAAAACAAACTGAATTTGTTGATAACCTAAAAAAACGAATGAATTTGTCTATGGAAAATAGCTATTATCTTGAATCGATCACATGCTCATATGCAATTATTGAAAATAGAGTCAAAAAAATAGTTTTGCATTTGAATATGCCTGCTAATAGAAGTCTTTATAAAAATACAAGAAGTATTTATAACAAATTATATGAATTAAATACAATGACTGATAAAAAAGAAAGGAAAATTTTAAGATATATAAAATATAGATTGAAAAAATATAATTTATTAGATGTTGATGAAAATTTAGATTTTGATAATTGGTATAGCGATAAAAATAACTATAAAGTAGGAAATAAATTAATAAATTTTAGAATAGATAGAAATAATTTAACACATGATCTTGCAACTTTTGATGATAATAATCCAGAAATAATAAATTTTAATGATTATCTTGATTTAGCATATATGGGGAAAGAAGTAGCAGATGAATTATGTAGAATTTCTTCAAATATAAAAAAAATGAAGAATAGTAATGATTAATCCTCTATGTTAAAATAAAAATGTAAGGTATCGTTTTTAATGATGGTGCCTAGGGTGGCATCGAACTTTAATTAGTTCACCTTACAATGTTTCTTTAGAATTTAGTTTAGAGGCTGGGACATAATTCCTAGCAAAATAGCCAGTAAATGAGTTTTCATAAATTCATTTACTGGCTTTTTATTTACAATACTTCGTATTTATATGTAATTTTACATTGAAATACTAAAAAATAAGGCCCTGTCGTATAATTTAATAAATACAACTAAACTAAATTAACGAGGTGTCTTATGTATAAAGATTATAATATGACTCAACTTACTCTACCAATAAAAACTTAAGTTTTTATCTCCGCAAATGATATTTCACGACATGTAAATAATATTGTAGAAACGATTCTCGAGACTGAATTCGATGAATTAAGACATCATCGGGGTGCAACATCATACCACCCAAAAATGATGTTAAAAGTAGCTCTATATGCCTACACCCAATCTGTGTTTTCAGGACGTAAGATAGAAAAATTACTCAATGATAGTATCCGAATGATGTGGCTATCACAAAATCAAAAGCCTTCTTATAAAACGATTAATCGATTTAGAGTAAATCTCAAAGTAGACGCTTTATTAGAATCATTATTTATTCAATTTCATAGTCAGTGTTTGAAACAAAATCTTATTGATGGTACGAAAGTTGAGGTAAATGCCAATCGATATACATTTGTATAGAGATTCAATACAAATAACTACACCTGAACTTCCCAATGTATATTTAACAGAAACAGAATCTTCTATTTATCAATCTGAAGATATAACGCCTCTGTGGACTTTATGGGGTAATAGAAAAAATATATTTGAATCATTGAAGCATAATCAAGAACAACCTATCTGATTAGATAGTTAACAGTCTTTGTGTAATTATATAGATAGGATAGCTAAATACAATTTTTTACTTTTAGCAATGACAAGTTTTTTAAATTCATTGGAAAAGATTCACTCTGAATCTCGAGATCAAGCAATTAGAGATCATAATAAGTTTAATGTCGAATCATTAAAAAAGTTGAGAAGTAACTTTTTTACAATTAGTTTGAATTTGTCTTCACTTCAACAAGATTTAATGAGTTATTGGGATTTTATTAATAATTATCATAAAATTTTACATTTTGACTTGAAATTTGTAAAAGCTGACTCATTCAAGAATACGAATTCTAAACAAGAACAAGTTTTAGATTTTAATAAAATGTTAGAGAAAAGACATAAAAAAACTATACAGAGACTAATAGATACTGATAAAAATTACCGAAATATTATTAATAGTATAACATTTATTTCTGCTTCAGAAGATAATTCAAAAATTGGAAGAATGGCTATTTATGTATCAATAAGTTCTCTTATTGTTGTAGGTATCACATTTTTATTTTCAGACATTGGTTCTAAAAGTATTATTCAACGTGTAATTTCATATATATTATCTTTGATATAAATATTAAACAGTTGATATATTTTTATTAAATAATAGTAGTTGTCTTTAAATTCCATATATTCAATATAGGTAAATATATCATTACTAACAAGTAAAGGAGTTATTAATATGAGATCCATTAAATTAATAAAGTATAATGGTGTTCTATATACTAGTAAAAGACTAAAGAATACAAATCAGTTAAACACATCTAAATCGTATTTAGATATAATGAGAAATATTCAAAAAAGCATCTCAAAAATAAATAATATAATGGCAGATACTGTACTTAAAGTAAATAATACTTTAAATGATAGCTTTAAAGTTCATATAAATTTGATTAATAATATAACGACCAATATTGATTTTAATAAGTTGCAAAAAATAATTAGTTTACTAGAAGAAAATTTAATGCAATTTATCAGATACAGTGAGAAATACAGGCTGAGTATGAAATTAGAATATTTTTCTGATTACTATGGTATTTATCTTGAAAAAGAGAAAATCACTGATGAAGATATTTATACAACTTTTAAATCTCATTACTCGACTATTAAAAATAATCTCATGAAAAATGAATTTTACTATCCAAAGAGGTTTTATATCCGACGAGCTATAAATAACTTTGAAAATAAGCGATATCCAGAAACTGCTATGCTTGCACTAGCAGCTATTGAGTTTTTAACTATATATAATACGTTTCAGGAAAAAAGAGAAGCCAATTATAAAAGTATAAATATAATTTTGAATAAAGATATACTTAATAAAAAAGAAGAAATCGAACAAGTTATCACTCAGTATACTGTTAAATTGCTAAAGGAATATTACGGTATTAACAATGATATAGATGATCCGGACTATATTAATAGAAATCGATTAATGCATGGTATTATGGATATTGAATCAATTAAGAAAATTGATTGTATAAAACTTTTATATCTCATGGATGTATTGTCAACTATTAAAGTTGAGCTATTGAAAAACTAAGAAAATTATTAGTCATTTTATATTATAAGCATTTATATTTAAAAAACCGCATCATTAACCGATACGCAGAAGCATATCATAAATGATGCGGTTTTTTAATGATTAATAAAATGTATTGAGAAATATTTATGATTGATCAATAGTTTATTATATTTGAATTAAAAAGTACTATGTAGAAAAAGAAGGCCTAGATGAATACTTAGCAAAGAGTATTTTTAAAAGTAAGGGAGATGATCTTATGGGCATTAATATTCAACGTTTTGAAGAAAAGGATGCTAAGGAAATTGTTAAGCTAATTCATCGAGCAATGTTTGAAACGAACATCTTTGATTATTCTAAAGAAGACTTGGTAAAAGATGCTGAGAATATAACTGTGTCATCAATCATCGAAAGAGCTTCTTGGACTCACTTTTATGTATTTAGAGATGAGGAGACTATCATTGCGACAGGTGCAATTGGTCCTTATTGGGATAGTCTAACAGAGAGTAGTTTTTTCACTATTTTTGTTTTACCTGAATACCAAGGTAAAGGGGTTGGAAAACTTATTATTAATACATTGGAAGACGATGAGTTTTATAAGAGGGCTAGCCGGATAGAGATACCAGCATCAATTACTGCAGTTCCTTTTTATCAGAAGTTTGGCTATAACTTCAAGGATGGAGTTAGTATTGCTGATGAGGAAGGTATAATAAGAATGGAGAAAAAACTTTGCGACTTAAATTAACGTTACAAGTTAAGTAATTTTTAGTAATATTATTAGTCGGATTTACAGATAAAAAGTAATAAATATACTATATTTTAAAAAAGTTAGTTATTTATCTAGTATAAAATAACACATCCAATATTAATTATTACTAAATTTTGATATATTTAAGGAAAGATTAAGTTTAAGGTGGATGAATGGCTTATCAGAGTGAATATGCATTAGATAATGAGGTACTTCAAAAATTTAAGGATTTGAACTATGAAAGTGTAAATATACATAATATTGAATCAGAAATTAATGAATATCTCAAAGAACTAGGAGCGTTAAAACATGTCTGAACAAATAAATACTCCAAAACTGAGATTTCCGGAGTTTAGAGATGAATGGGAAATAAAAATTATTAAGAATTGTTTAATGTTGTTTCTGGCTCTACACTTCTTAGATCTAATACTTCTTATTATGAAAATGGAAATATACCTTGGATGAAAACTACAGACTTAAATAATTCATTAATTAATGATACTTCTGAAAAAGTAACTGATATTGTTTTAAATAACTTGAAACTTTTATCTAAAGATACCGTACTAATAGCTATGTATGGTGGGTTTAATCAAATTGGTAGAACAGGAATTTTGAATATCAAGGCAACCACTAACCAAGCAATTTCACCTCTAATAAAAAAGGTAATTATAATTCTAAGTTTTTGCAATCCTATCTCAATTTTAATGTAAAACAGTGGAGATGTTTTGCAGCAAGTAGTTGAAAAGATCCTAATATTACTAAAAGGGACATAGAAAAATTTAAAATACCATATACATGTCTAGAAGAACAAGAAAAAATAGGAACTTTCTTTAGCAAACTCGATCGTCAGATTGAGTTGGAAGAGAAGAAACTAGAATTGTTAGAGCAACAAAAGAAAGGTTATATGCAAAATATTTTTTCACAAGATTTAAGGATGAAAATGAAAATGAGTATTCTAAATGGGTAACTCAAAAAATTAAAGAATTAGGTAATGTTTATACAGGTAATACGCCTATTAACAAACAAAGTGTAAATTGGAATAGTAATAACTATATATGGGTTACACCTACTGATATAAATAATAAAAAAGAGTGAGTACATGTTGAGCGATGAAGGGTTTAAAAAAGCTAGACAATTAACCTAAAAATACATTGCTTATTACTTGTATAGCTAGTATTGGAAAGAATGCAATTTTAAGAAAAGAAGGATCATGTAATCAACAAATAAATGCGCTAGTTCCTAATAATGATAAGAACATAGACTTTTTATATTATGCTTTTGAAAGAGTGTTAAAATATATGAAACGTATTGTAGGGAAAACAGCAACTCAAATTGTAAATAAGTCTACGTTTGAAAATATTAGTATCGAAGTACCAAATTTTGAAGAACAATTAAAAATAGGAAGATTCTTGAATAGTTTTGATAAACTGATTGAAAAACAAGTTTCAAAGATTGAATGAATTATTAAAACAACGCAAATAAGGCTTTTTACAGAAAATGTTTGTCTGATTTTTATAAAGTCCTATTATGTTAATTGAAAATAGAAAAAATAAATTGAGAGCCTCCTTCACTTTGTGATGAGGGATGCTCTATTTTAGTTGAAATTAATATAAGCTTCATTCTGATAGATAGTCATTAATAATTGTTTGTAAATCGTTATTAAGTACTGTTGTTACAGCGTCATCATTCGTAAAATCCTCGTAGATTTTATCAAGAATTTCTTTCTCTTACGGACATTCGAGTGAAGCCCATTTCAATTTTAGTAGAAGTAATTTAGGTTTGAACCTACCTAAATGAATATATGAGTTATTTTTATGCTACAAAATATATTCAGATTTCAATAATGACATAAAATAGGCATCTTTATATTTACCTTTAGTATAGAATTGCTCTTTGAGTAATCCTTCTGTTTTAAATCCTTGTGACTCGTATATATGCACAGCTTTTTTGTTATCTGTATCAACATATAGATAAATTTTGTGCATGTTTAATATATCGAATGCATAATTTATCGCTTTTTCGAATGCGAATTTTGCATAACCTTTACCACTGAACTCAGGTTTAATAATTATTTGTATTTCACAATTACGATGGATGTAATTAATTTCTACTAATTCAACAATACCTACGACTTGATTTTCATCTTCAACAATAAAACGTCTTTCCGATTCATCTAATAAATGTTTATCAAATAAATATTGAAGTTCCGTTAAGGATTCATAAGGTTCTTCAAACCAATAAGCCATAATAGAATATTCATTATTTAATTCATGAACAAAAAGTAAATCACTATACTCTAATGCTCTTAGTTTCATAATTCCACTCCCAAGATTTTCTTATATATTTGTATTATAAATATAAATAACAAATAAGTCATCATTCACTGTGAACACTTTATTTTAACAATTCATCACATACTAATTCTCATTTTCTTGTTATTCTTGATTTATTACTTTTACTATGAAACCTATAAAATTCTCACATTTTTTGTATTAAGAATAAAAATATTAATAGTAACAATAAAAAAATAATAAAACATCCTCACCGTAAAAGTGAAGGATGCTCTAGTTTTATTAGAATATAGTTTTTATTTTGATAGATAATGGCTAATAATTGTTTGTAAATCATTGTTAAGTAACGTTGTTATAGAATCATCATTCATAAAATCATCATAGATCTTATCAAGTATTGCTTCATCTTCAATTGCTGTAAAATGGTGTATTAAACCTTTTACTATTGATACATAATCTTGCGATGCTAAACAACTAGCAACCATTCGCCAATCTGATTGTGTAGTGTCATGGTTCATAGATAATCTTCCTTTATTTCAATGTTCATTTTTGACGTGCTTTAGGATTAAGTGGATGCATAATTTCATTTGTTGCTGGATTAACGAGTTTTTTAATTTTCTTTTTATGAGATTTTAAAATTTCCATCACCTGTTCAACACGTTCGATAACAACAGGGCGCTTCGCATAGGCGCTATAGACTAGAATGACTGTGTCACTTTCGCTTATCGCTTTCATCAAGTAGATATCTGTGTGCTCGTCATAAGGTTCTTTGATATGTTTAAGGTTTTCAAGTGTTTTAATATTTGAAAATAGATTAACAAAATATACAGCGCCATATTGTTCAGAATTTACTAATTGGTTGAGGATGAGAACAGTTGTGAGATCGAGTGATAATACACTATCTAAATGAGGATACATGGTGATTACTGTACAAGCCGGTTTCTTTTCATCCCAAGTTTTCTTGAGTAAGTAGCGGTGTTGTTCATCATCGCTAAATATGGATTCTGTGTGTATTGTACTTTTGATTGTATTCATCATCGTCACTCCTTTTAGTGTTCTTCTGGTAAAAGCATCACATAAAAAAAATGTCTACATCATCTTCTCGGATGACGTAGACTTTCTTAGGTAATGCATTTTGATTTTTTATATAGTTTGTATAGTGATATTCCAATTTGTATGCGGGTTGTTCTTGTTCATGTGTGATTGTGAGTATATTTTCATCTTCTTGCAGTCTAAAAATGTGTAGGTAATCTATATGGGGTTGATTATCTCTTTCTTTCACCATATTCCAAAGTAATATTTGAAGCTCTAGAGATAGGTGTTCACTAATGCCTCTTGTGATATATCGATTGATTTTCATATTATTTTACCTCGTCTTGAATTTCTTTCATGATGATAATTGCTTGACTAATAATCGTAACAGATATTTGTGCAACTTTGATCCAATTATTCATGGTCTTTCCCTCCTTCTTTTAATAAATGACGTTCATCAATAATTGTATTTTTAGTATCAGTGAGGTAGAGAAAGTCCATATCAAAATGATCCAAATAACCAATGCTGATGAGTTGGTTATTGGCGTACATAAGAAATGGGTAGATACTTAGCTCATGTAGCTCATCATTATAGTAGGTATAAGTGTCAAGTGTAAGATGCGCAAGTGGGGTATCGTTAATAAAACGTTCGGGTAGAATATTATCTGCTGCTTCCTCTAATGCTTCACATTCCCACGTTTCATTGTTAGATAGTTGGAAGAGACGAGTTATATATTGTTTGAGTTCTTGAGTGATTGTTTCCATATCATTGCCTCCTAGATAGTGTGATAGTGATGTAGTTGATATACATCATTGGGATAATATATATTTGATTTGTCATTTATTACGAATCCCGGTGGGAATAAGAGAAAATTCCAATCAAAAACCCGTGATAAACGTTGGTGTAACGAGGAAATCCCGGAATCCCACTCATTTTGACGAACAATCAACTCATTATTTATAAGTATTGATGATAGGGTTGGGTCTCTGCTTCCTTATATATATTATTTATTTATAAAGAATAACGGGATTTTGGGATTGTGCTTGCACAATCCTTCTGCTTCTTCGAATCTGCAAATCCCATTCCTTTCCCGGTAAAAAATTATCGTGGGATATTCTTTAGCAATTTCAATATAAGCATCGTGTAGTTATGAAAATAATTACGACAATGACTGTTTCATTAGATAAGTGTTATTGAAATTGATAAAAACTATATACTTCAATAAAATGAAATTTGTAAATAAAAAAATAAGAGATAGAACCACAATTTCTTGTTCTACCTCTTTAAGTGACAAAGTGTTATTTTTCTTTTACAAGTTTTTTAACTTCTTCTAATTCTTTTTCAACATCTCTATTCGGTTTTTTAGTTATAAGACTTACGACATAAGTCACAATTAAACTTGTTAAAAATCCAGGAATAATTTCATATAAATTAAAGAAGTCATTATATTCTCCCAATGGTTTCACAAAAACAATCCAAATAATGACGACAACTGATCCTGATATCATACCAGAAATAGCTCCTGTACGACTTAATCCCTTCCAATAGAGAGATAGTAATACCAGTGGACCAAATGCAGCACCAAATCCAGCCCATGCATTACCAACAAGATTCAGTATAGTATCATTCGGAGTCCATGCGATTATAATAGATATAATTGCTATAATAAGAACAGATAATCGACCTACTAATAAAAACTCTTTTTTATGTTTTTTTGCAGCTTCTTCGCCTCTAATTAATTTATAGAAATCCTCAGTAAGTGAACTAGAAGTAACAAGTAGTTGTGAGGAGATTGTGCTCATAATAGCTGCTAAAATTGCTGCAAGAAGGAAACCACCAACCAATGGATGGAATAAAATTTGACCCATTAAAATAAAAAGCGTTTCTGGATCATTTAATTTAACTCCTCTATCTTGAACAAAAGCAATACCTATCAATCCTACACATACAGCACCAATTAAACTAATAGCCATCCAACTAATACCAAATCTTCTGGCTGTTTTTAATTGACTAACGGATTTGATTGACATGAATCGTACTATAATATGCGGTTGACCAAAGTAACCTAATCCCCAAGCAAAGAAAGAAATAATGCCCACAATAGTGGTACCTTTAAATAAATCTAAATTAGTCGGTTTTAAATCTGCTGCTTGAGAAAAAGCATCAATACCTCCGAGCTGCATCATGGCTACAATAGGTACCATAACCATCGCAATTAACATAACTACACCTTGAAAGAAGTCAGTTAATGATACAGCTAAATATCCCCCAAAGAATGTATAAGCAATAACAATCACCGAAACTAGAATAAGACCAGCATGATAATCTAGACCAAAAGCACTATTAAACAATTTACCACCTGAAACCATACCCGAGTGAGTATATAGTGTAAAGAATACAACAATAATACCACCAGAGATAATTTTAATAATATTAGAATGATCATTAAGGCGATGTGTAAAGTAGTTAGGTAATGTGATTGAGTCATTCGCTTTTTCAGTGTACACACGAAGTCTTGGTGCTACAAGTATGTAGTTAACATAAGCTCCAATAGTTAACCCAATAGCTAACCATGCTGCTGATAAACCTGTAGTATAAACTTCTCCAGGTAATCCCATAATCATCCAACCGCTCATATCAGAAGCGCCGGCTGATAATGCTGTGACGTAAGGTCCTATATTTCTCCCTCCAAGCATATATTCACTCAAATCCCCAGTTGCTTGTTTATAACCATAGTACCCAATAATAAGTAAAATAAAGAAATAAACTGCAAGCATAACATAAGTTCGCCAATCAGGATTTACTTGACTTGACAATGATGTAGCAAGAATAAACATAATTAATAACTCCTTTATTATATATTTATTTTAGTTACATACAATAATTATACAAAAAACAAGAGTTATTTAAAGGGTAAATTTAAATTTTATGTATTTAATTAATCTTATTAATTATAAATACTGTATTTATGTAGCAGTGAATATATTTTTAATATTAATTTTTAGTATATAATATTCATTAATTTTGTATATAACGATAATAAAAATAAATATACTATATTTGAGTAACATATAAATCGATATATTTGATTTGTCATTTATTACGAATCCCGTTGACAATATGAGAAAATTCTATATAAAAACCTGTGATAAAAGTTGGTGTAACAAGGAAATCCCGAAATACCGCGTATTTTGATGAACAATCAGCTCATTATTTATGAGTATTGATGAGGAGTGTATCTCTCTGATTCCCTATATATATTATTCATTTATAAAAAATAACGAGATTTTGGGATTGTGCTTGTACAATCCTTCTGTTTCTTCGAATCTACAAATCCCATTCCTTTTCCGGTAAAAAATCATTGTGGGATGTTCTTTAGCAATTTCAATATAAGCTTCGTGTAGTTATGAAAATAATGACGACAATGGCTGTTTCATTAGATAAGTGTTATTGAAATTGATAAAGAGAATTCTAAAATTGGTTAGATAAAATAAATGAAAGAATAACAGAATAGTCATTGTTTATTCAATAGTTATATATAAAGTTTGTGGCAAAAATAAAGACGAAATGCTGAGGGGGACTTTGTCGAGTGGGATGATTATCAAATAGTTGTGTAATAATAGCGTTATTCAATTTAAGGATAATGTAAAATTACTTTTTATTATATTCATCTATCCTTATATCCATACGATTGGTAACCGTTAGATACAGTGATTTCAATTACTCTTTCTCTAATTCTTCAATATCTTTGAATGTTGTCTGTGCAGTCATATCAGCATCATAATGTGGAGCTTCCGTTTGTTTATCTTGTTCTAGTTGATAGCACTATTGATATTAGTATTTAAAATCTAAATATTTTGATTATATATAAAACGTTGATACAATTCACATAATAGTAAGTCTATATTTTTTATTTTGGAGGAACATATTTGGGGACCCTATTTAGTCTGATTACTTTTATATTATTATTAGTCCTAACGGCATTTTTCGTAGCGACAGAGTTTGCTATCGTGAAAGTCAGAGAAACAAGAATTGCACAATTGTCTAATGCAGGAGAGAAGAAAGCAATCGCTGCTAAAAAAGTTGTCGATCATCTTGACGAATATTTAGCTGCCTGTCAATTAGGTATTACCATTACTGCTTTAGGTATTGGTATGGTCGGGGAGTCCACATTTGAATTTATTCTACACCCACTATTCAGTAGTATAGGTATTCCTGAAGCATGGATACATCCATTTACTATTGGTGGTGCGTTTGTTATCGCGACATTTTTACATGTAGTTGTAGGTGAGATGGCGCCTAAGACCATTGCGATTCAAAAAGCAGAGTATATTACATTACTCTTTGCGAAGCCGATCATCTTTTTCTATAAAATAATGTATCCATTTATTTGGCTATTAAATGGTGCAGCACGATTAATCTTGAAAATATTCAACATGAAACCAGCTAAAGAGAGTGAGGTATTCCACTCTGAAGAAGAATTGAAACAATTAATTCAAGATAGCCATGAAGGTGGCGAAATTAATGACAGTGAGTTACACCATATTAATCAAGCATTTAAATTCGATAATTTAGTCGCAAAAGATATTATGATTGATCAAGAACATGTCAAAACACTCAATTTAAATACGCGTTTTGATGATGCGCTTCAACAAATTAAAGAAGATGCATTTACAAGATATCCAGCTGTTAAAGATGAGCAAATTGTTGGTTTTATCCATTCCAAATCATTATTTAATGTGGATCAGCCATCTAAGTTAGCCACATTTGTTAATCCAATTATCAATGTTAAACTGAATACGCCATTGAAGCACATTTTGGAAATGATGAAAAAGAAAAAAATTCATATTGCTGCAGTTTATGATGATGCTGATTTCAAAGGTATCATTACTTTAGAAAATATTCTTGAAGAAATCGTTGGCGATATTGAAGATGAATATAATTAATACAATTGTTTATACTGACCCTATCATTGAGATTTGAAAGTCTGAATGATAGGGGATTTTTTATTTATCGACTTTAAACATTGACATCTGACTCAACTTGTAACTATAACGATTACATGCGATGAGAAGATTGAAAATTAGTAGTCGTTTTACTGTAGTTGGTGAACAAGTATCATTGATTAAACGAATCATTTAACACTAGACGATTTATTGTTATGGATATATTCATGATGACTACCGTATTGAATATTTACGTAAACATATTCAAGCTGCTATCGAAGCAGTAGATAAAGACGTTGATAAAGGAAAAACGATTCGCTTTTTACAAAATTTATTAAATATAAGTAGTGAACAAACGATTGTATTTGGTGATGGTTTAAATGATATTCCTTTATTTGAGCATGCACGATACAAAGTTGCTATGGACAACGCTTATCCAGAACTTAAAAGTAAAGCAAATTTAAGTTCAATTAATAATGATAGAGATGGCGTAATAGAAACATTGAATACATTACTTATAAATGACGATAATCATAGTGAATGAAACAATATGTAATTAACTTTTATACGATAAACCGCATCATAAAGGGATTTTGAACGTATCAGAACATATGAGGTTTATAAGAATTGCTGTTATGTTTTTTGATCACATCAATAAACAAAAAAGGTATGCACTATATAAAATATTTATTAAATGACATAAAGGAGGATACATAAATGATTTTTAAATAGATATGTATCCAATAATATAAAAAGGGACTATAAGCTATATCTAACTACTTATAGTCCTTCTTCATTAGTATAAATATTAAGAAAGGTGTATATCTTTGTAACCTTCATTTACATTAATAATGTTGTGATAACCTTTGTGTTCTAAAATACCAATAGCTATCGAACTTCTAATGCCAGATTGACAGTGTACATAAATAACATCATTTTTACTGAAAGGTAAATCTGTGTCTAAAAGTTTGCCGTGTGGTACATGAACCGCTTGAGATAAGTGGCCATTATTCCATTCATTATCATTACGTACATCCAATATATGTGATTCGTTACCTGTAATATCTTCACTATGAATGGAACGTGTTTGAACTTTAGATTGAGGTAATTGATATCCAGCAACATCATCGTATCCAATGAGTTGCAAGGTGTGCGTTGCTTTTGAAACAAGATGATAGTCTCCAATCAAGTTAATTTCTTGATTATAGTTTAAATACCAGCCAATTTGATTGATGAAATTTTTATCATATGGAATATTGATTGTACCTTCAATATGTCCACCATGATAAGCCTCCTTACTGCGGAGATCAAAAGTTAATCTGTTTGTACTTGTAGCTGGATAAACTGTATAAGGTTGGTATAAATCCATACCGAGTTGATTGATTTTTTTCATTTGTGCAAAATGATGTGGTGGTGCAGGTTGGTCAGAAATGAGTTTATCGATAAAGGTAGCTTCGTTATTTTCAGAAAAAGCCCAGTTCGTTTGTTTTTCATAGCCAAGCGTAGATGTTGGAATAGCACCTAAAGATTTACCACAAGGACTACCAGCGCCATGACCAGGCCAAATTTGAATGTAGTCTGGCAAGTCTTTAATACTTTCAATCGATTTAAACATTTGTTTAGCGCCTATTTCAGATGATCCTTCTACTTTAACCGCTTTTTCTAGTAAATCAGGTCTACCGATATCTCCTACAAAAATAAAATCACCACTGAATAGTCCCATTGGAACTTGTGCTCCAGCACCTTCGTCAGTAAGTAAAAAACTTATACTTTCTGGCGTGTGACCAGGTGTATGAAGCACTTTTAATTTTATATTTCCTACATAAATATCGTCATTATGTTGAACAAAATGAGTGTGGTTAGGCATATTTTTATAACCTAATGTGTCATCACTTTCACCCGATACATAAATATTAGCATTTAACTTTATAGCAACATCTCTAATTCCTGAAGCAAAATCTGCATGTATATGTGTTTCAGCTGCATGAGTAATGGTTAAACCTTCTTCATCAGCAACTCGAATATATGAAGATAAGTCACGAATAGGATCAATAATCATGGCTTCTCCAGTTTTTTGACAACCGATTAAATAAGATGCTTGAGATAAATGTTTATCATAAAATTGTTTAAAAAACATAATATCATTCCTTTCTAATTATATAAATAAATTGTGATTAGCTTGTTCTGTATATCCAATATATGCACCTACGCCACCGTATTCTACATCATCGCGTAATTCTTCTTTTGTAATGCCCATCACATCCATACTCATTGTACAAGCGATAAGTTTAACACCTTGCTCAACCGCTTGATCAATAAGAGAAGGTAAAGTATCGACATTTTTCTTTTTCATGACATAACGCATCATTAGATTGCCTAAACCAAACATATTCATTTTAGAAATAGGCATGTTAATTGGTGAATTTGGAAGCATAAAGTCAAAAAGTTTTGCAATACCTTTTTTCTTAATGCGTTGACTTTGAATTTTTTTAAGTGCATTTAAGCCCCAAAATGTGCAAAAGATGGTTACATCTCTACCTGCAGCTTTAGCACCATTAGCAATAATCATTGCTGCAACTGCTTTATCTAGCTCGCCGCTAAATAAAACAATTGTTGTTCCACTTTTCGTGTGTGTCACTTCTATATTTTTATTTTCTTCTTTTTGAATAATAGCGCGAATTTCATTACCAAAATCGTTGAGTCTAACAAGCGTATGTCCAGTTTGTTTGACCCAACTTTTAATATCATTTAAAAATCCGTGATCAGTCACAACAACTTCTATTTGATCACCAATAGCGATGTTTTTGATTTCTTTACTAATATTAACAATAGGTCCTGGACACTGTAGATTACTATAATTGAATGTCTTACGATTATCTTTAATTTCTCTATCTTCTTTTACTTTAGATAAATTATCATTATGATGTTGTTCTTCGTATGCGATATAACCTCCGTCTAAATTCACCACATCGTATCCGCGTTGTGCAAGAAATTGACTTGCTTTTCTACTTCTATTACCACTTTTACAATAGATATAGTAAGTTTTATTTTTGCTTTGTTTAAAAGTCTCTATATTTTCAACTGAATGTAATAAAGCATTTTTAATGTGTCCTAATTCAAATTCTTCAGGCTGTCGAACGTCAATTAATTGACCCTTAGAACCCAATTCTTCTAATTCCTTTTTAGTGAAATCATTAATGTGTTTCGTTTTATATTGTGACATAATTGCCTCCTTTTAAATACCTATGGGGGTATATTATAACGAATTAGATAGTTTGTCAAATACCTACGGGGGTATTTGACAAAATAAAATTTAATCAATATGATGTAATTATTAAAAATGAATGTGGAGTGAAATATATTGGAATATAATAAAAAGATGATTAATCGTATTCATCGCATACAAGGACAGCTTAATGGAGTCATTAAAATGATGGAGGAAGAAAAAAATTGTAAAGACGTCATTAGTCAATTAAGTGCCTCTAAAAGTTCTATTCAACGGTTAATGGGTATTATCATTAGTGAAAACTTAGTAGAATGCGTCAAAATGTCTGAAGAAAATAGTGAAGATTCTCAGGCACTAATTAATGAAGCAGTTGAATTATTGATAAAAAGTAAATGATAAGTATAACCACCATTATAGTAATGTTAGTTATTGGTATCTTAGGAGGATTTATTTCTGGATTAGTCGGTATAGGGGGAGCCATTGTTATTTACCCAGCTCTCTTATTATTACCACCATTATTTGGTTTACCTACTTATAGTGCTTATATTGCTTCAGGATTAACTTCAAGTCAGGTGTTTTTTAGTACATTGAGTGGATCTTTAAACGCATATAAAAATAAAAATTTTTCTAGAACGCTTATACTTAATATGGGAAGTGGAATGGTAATAGGTAGTATGCTAGGTGCAATCTTAGCGAATTTAATAAATGTTCAGTTTGTTAATACGGTTTATATTATTATTGCATTACTAGCTCTTATTCTAATGTTTATAAAAGTCACACCATCTACTAGTCATATTAAGTTTAATCGTCTACTTTTAATTACAATAGGTGGTATCATCGGTTTGGTATCTGGTATTGTAGGAGCTGGTGGCGCATTTATTATTATTCCAGTACTACTTGTTATATTTAAATTACCAATGAACATGGTGGTTACAAATAGTATTGTAATTGCATTCATTTCTTCTATTGGAGCATTTATGATTAAATTATTACAGGGGTATATTCCTATCAATAGTGCAATACCGTTAATTTTAGGTAGTATACTATTTACGCCTCTAGGTATGAAAATGGGCCAGAAAATACCTGACTATATTCAAAAAACGATAATATGTATTTTAATCGTCGTTGCAATTATTAAGTTGATATTTTAAAAACATGGGAGTGGGACAACATTCATTTTGAATTTGTAGTCTCGCTCCCTAAATTAATTCATACTATATTTAATTTAAAAGTTATTTTACATGTTTAAGATTTATGATAAAACAATATTAAAAAAACCGTATCATTAACTGATGCGCAGACTCATACTATAAATAAAACTAAAAATGAGGTTATATATAACTCACTCTGAAATTGATTGAATATATAGTATCTTTAATAAAATGCAGCTATTGTGGCGTAGAATTTGAGAATCAAAAAATGATTAATATAGTTTGAAAAGACTGAATATAAATACTAGAAAAGTAGCCAGTAAATGAGTTTATTATGAATTCATTTACTGGCTTCTTTAAATAATGATCTAGACAATTTGCTTTTCTAGACCTACTTTGAAATGCGTTATTTTCTTTAAGAATAGTAATATATGACTTGTGTTGATAATGCTAACCTTGGTCAGAGTGTATTGTCATGCGAGAGTTCAGATGAGATTTTTTAATTAAAACCTTGTTTTAAACATCGATGACAAGGTCTAATGTAGGACGTGTAGACATCATTTTCAGAATGATATAAATAAATCCATAAATTGAGATAAATCGAAACTATTTATACCCTGTGGGGGTATATGTTATAGTATAAGTAATTTTACTATAACATTTTTATTAGGAAGGGTTAATTTGAAGAATAATGGTGAAGCGCATAATCATCAAAATCACATGAATCATTCTAATCAAATGCATCATGATAACCATGCCTTACATCATCATAGTGGCCATGCACATCATCATGGAAATTTTAAAGTTAAGTTTTTTGTTTCATTAATTTTTGCAATACCTATCATTCTTTTATCGCCACTGATGGGTGTTAACTTACCTTTTTAATTCACATTTTCAGGTTCTGAATGGGTAGTGTTAATATATGGTGCAAAACTTATGGTAGGGTGCAGGTTATAATATTGTTGCTGTACCTTTAGCAGCTGGCGCATTAGCTTTTATCGGGTTAATATTATCACCAGCTGTAGGAGCAATATTAATGTCTTTAAGTACAGTTATAGTAGCGATTAATGCTTTTACATTAAAATTAAAAGAAAAGAGGTAAACCTTATGTATAATAAAGTTTTTGCAATTTTAATTATAATTTTTTCCATAATAATTATTGCGTCTAATGATACTTTCGCAGAAAGTAAGAATGATATGATGAATATGAAAGAAGATAAGAAAAATACAATGGATATGACAAATATGAAACATCATGACGAAAGAAAGAAATTAAATTCTTCACAAGGAAAAAATGAAATAATATTTCCTAAAGTTGCAGAGTCAAAAAAAGATAACAATGGTTATAAAAATTATACATTAAAAGCTCAGGAAGGAAAGACAGAGTTTTACAAAAATAATTTTTCTAATACTCTAGGCTACAATGGAAATTTACTTGGACCAACTTTAAAATTAAAAAAAGGAGATAAAGTTAAAATTAAGTTAATAAATAACTTAGATGAAAATACAACATTTCATTGGCATGGATTAGAAGTAAATGGAAAAGTGGATGGAGGGCCTTCTCAGGTTATAAAACCAGGAAAAGAAAAAACTATAAAATTTGAGGTTAATCAAGATTCTGCTACGTTATGGTATCACCCCCACCCCTCTCCAAATACAGCTAAACAAGTTTATAATGGCTTATCAGGATTATTATATATAGAAGATAGTAAAAAGAATAATTATCCTAGTAATTATGGAAAAAATGATTTGCCTATAATAATCCAAGATAAAACATTTGTATCTAAAAAATTAAATTATTCAAAAACGAAAGACGAAGATGGCACTCAAGGTGATACTGTTCTTGTGAACGGAATAGTAAACCCCAAACTTACAGCAAAAGAAGAGAAAATACGTTTGAGACTTTTAAATGGTTCTAATGCTCGAGATTTAAATCTTAAGCTAAGTAATAATCAAAGTTTTGAGTATATTGCTTCAGATGGCGGTCAATTAAAAAACGCTAAAAAATTAAAAGAAATTAATTTAGCTCCTTCAGAAAGAAAAGAAATAGTAATAGATTTATCTAAAATGAAAGGCGAGAAAATCAGTCTGGTTGATAATGATAAAACTGTAATTTTACCGATTAGTAACAAAGAGAAAAGTTCTAACAAAAGTAATACACCAAAAGTAGGTAAGAAAATAAAATTAGAAGGTATGAATGATCATGTTACCATTAATGGTAATAAATTCGATCCTAACAGAATAGATTTTACACAAAAGTTAAACCAGAAAGAAGTATGGGAAATTGAAAACGTCAAAGATAAAATGGGTGGTATGAAACATCCTTTCCACATCCATGGAACGCAATTTAAAGTTTTATCTGTGGATGGGGAGAAACCTCCAAAAGATATGAGGGGTAAAAAGGATGTTATATCTTTGGAACCTGGACAAAAAGCTAAAATAGAGGTTGTATTTAAAAATACTGGAACATACATGTTTCACTGTCATATACTTGAGCATGAAGATAATGGAATGATGGGTCAAGTAAAAGTAACAAACTAATCAATAGGGAGATTTTAATATGATGAAAAAAGATAAAGACACTAATGACCAAAAAAGTGAGAGCCATATGAAGCATAATGATGAAAGTAAAGTTCCTGAAGATATGACATCGACTAATGAGGGTGAATTTAAAGTAGGAGATAAAGTAACGATTACAGCAGGGCATATGCCAGGTATGAAAGGTGCAGAAGCTACTGTAAAAGGTGCGTATAAAACATATGCTTATGTTGTAAGTTATAAACCCACAAATGGAAATGAAAAAGTAAACAATCATAAATGGGTCGTAAACGAAGAGATCAAAGATGCACCTAAAGATGGATTTAGTAAGGGCGATACTGTTAAATTAGAAGCAAATCATATGTCTGGTATGAAAGGTGCTACAGCCAATATAGATAACGTGAAAAAGACGACTGTTTACGTAGTTGATTACAAATCCAAAGATAATGGTAAAATCATTAAAAATCATAAATGGATGACAGGAAATGAGCTGAAAGCACGATAAAAATCTAGTTCTAGATTGAGAAATAAATAGATATAAAAATATCCTCCTTAATCAATAATTTAAATAACTTATTATTGTTAAGGAGGATATTTTTAAGTGTGTAAATTAAATAGATAAGAAAAATGACTAATCCTGGAGATAAATCAAAAAGTATAAAATAATTAATAATAAAAAAGCGTCTCAATGATATTGAGACGCTTAAAATTTATCTAGCCTTAAATGAGTCAATGGCTGCTTTGATTTCATCTCTAACACGTTGGAATTCTGACCAAGGTTTGCCAGCAGGATCGTCAAATCCCCAATGTTCCTTCTTTACATTAGGCGGCAATACAGGACAGTTTTGATCAGCATCACTACATAGAGTTACTACTAAATCAGATTGGTTTAGTATAGTGTTGTCAATTAAATTAGAAGTATGATTTGAGATATCAATTCCGACTTCTTTCATCGCTTCGATTGCTTTCGGATTGACACCGTGTGCCTCAATACCGCCAGAATATACTTGCCATTCATCACCTAAAATGTTCTTAGCCCAACCTTCAGCCATTTGGCTACGGCATGAATTACCTGTACATATAAAGTAAATTGTTTTTTTATCCATAAATAGTCTCCTCTTTTTTTAGAAAATAATAAGTGTAACGTATAAACCAACTAATGTGATAAACAGAACAGGAATCGTAATAACAATACCTGTTTTAAAATATGTGCCCCATGAAATTTTTACTCCCTTTTGTGTTAAAACGTGTAACCATAGTAGTGTTGCTAAGGAGCCGATAGGTGTAATTTTAGGTCCTAAATCTGCGCCAATAATATTAGCATAAATCATGCCTTCTTTGATTAAACCGGTAGTTGCAGATTGTCCAATAGCAATTGCATCAATTAATACGGTAGGCATATTATTCATAATTGCTGAAAGGAATGCGGATATGAAACCCATACCCATAACACTACTAAATAATCCATAGTTTGATATGCTTGATAGAATATTAGCTAATAGTGCAGTAATACCCACGTTTTTCAGACCAAATACAACTAAATACATTCCTATAGAAAAGAGCACAATATTCCAAGGTGCGCCTTTGATCACTTGTTTCGTGTTTACAACGCTTGATTGATAGGCCAATACAGTAAATATAAACGCAATTGAACAAGCAATGATCGATACTGGAATTTGAATAAATTCACTAACTATATAACCAATGAGTAAGATTGATAAAACAATCCATGAAAACTTGAATAATTTTGGATCTTTAATGGCTTGATCAGGTGTTTTAAGGTTTTTAATTTCAAAATGGTTGGGGATAACTTTTCTGAAATATAACCATAATACAACGATACTTGCAAGTAAAGAGAATAGATTTGGAATCATCATGCGACTTACATATTCAATAAATCCAATATGGAAGTAGTCAGCAGAAACGATATTAACCAAGTTACTTACAATTAATGGAAGAGACGTAGTATCTGCAATGAATCCACTTGCAATGATAAAAGGAAAAATGACTTTTTGATTAAACCCAAGATTTCTTACCATAGCGAGCACGATTGGAGTGAGGATTAATGCAGCTCCATCGTTCGCAAAGAAGGCTGCTACAATAGCGCCTAACAACATAATGTAGACAAACATCTTAAACCCATGACCATTTGAAGCTCTGACCATATGTATAGCTGCCCATTCGAAAAATCCAATTTCATCTAAAATTAATGAAATGAGTATAACAGCGACAAAGGTTAACGTCGCATTCCAAACAATCCCTGTAACTTCAATAACATCTGAGAGACTAACAACACCTGTAATAATGGCGATGATAGCGCCAATCAATGCTGTAATACCAATATCTAACCCCTTAGGTTGCCAAATGATAAAAATTAACGTTAATAGAAAAATAGTGATTGCTAATATCGTCATTGTTAACACTCACCTTTCTCTACAGTTTCACATATACATGGGACAGTATTGGAACTCAATAGAGTGAGTCGTGATGTAATGTCATCTAATACATCATGATTCAATTTATATAAATTTTTATTACCATCCTTTCTAGATGTAATTAAATTATTGTCTTTTAATACTTTCATATGATGACTTAATGTGGGTTGAGAAAAAGAAAAATGCTCTAATAAATCACAAGCGCATAATTCACCACAAGATAACAAATCTAATATTTCAAGACGACTACTATCAGCAATCACTTTTAAGTATTGTGAAATTTCTTTATAATTCAATTTTTCTTCTTCCTTTCTACTTGGAACCTTTTATAACGTTGATAATTTTTATTGTCACTTGATAAATTATATACTTGCTTAACTCCTAAATTATTAACTGGTTTAAAGTAGACGCTAGGTCTCATTATAATCAATAACATTAATATTCTGATATTCGATAAGGTATGACAAAATAATTATCAAGACTTTCATTTTTAATCTTGTTTATCCAAAATGATTCATCTTCTTTTTTGTTACTAAAAAGGTCATCACGTTGATTTAGCGTAACTAACGATTGATTAACAACCCACCAATTATGGCCTATATTAGCTCTATTTAAATCTTCTACTAAACGTTTAGATTCTAAATAAGGTGTTTTTTCTGCTAGTGTTACGATTATCATCTGTGTTAAATTTTTATTTTGAATTTTAGGTAATAATGTTTCAACATTACTGGTAGTTTGAGTTGATTTTTTCTTTAATTCTCTATGATGATTTTCACTAGAATCAAGTAACAGCAAGGTATGGCCTGTAGGAGCTGTATCTACAATGACGTAATCCATGTCGTCTTGATTCTCCATAATGTCACTAAAGGCTTTGAAAAATGCTATTTCTTCTGTACAAGGTGATTTTAAATCTTCCATAATATAATCGATATCGTCTTGTGGTGTATCATCATTCACTGTGGCTAGTACTTCTTTTTTATACTTTTCTAATGCTTGTTCTTCATCAATATAAGCAGTATTTAAATTACTTGTAGTTTCAACATTAATTTCTTTAGTAGGGTCAGTAGTTGCTAAAAGAACACGATATCCTTTATTAGATAACGTTGTAGCTAATTGCGTTGCTACTGTCGTTTTACCAACGCCACCTTTTCCCATTGTAAATAAATATTGAACTTTACTATTTTCAATTTCATCGATTAATTTATTGAATTGCGGATGATCTTCAACAATAAAGTCATCATTTTCAATTAAGTTATCATCATTTAATAGATTAGTTAAACTTTCTATACCTTCTTCTTTCTGCTTTTTATATGGAACATAATAAGCATGGTTGTTATTTAACCATTCAGTAAAATGATTAATGTTTTTATCTTGTTCTGATTTCATCTGACTCGAAATTAAACCGTGACTTTCTTCTATATAGTTGTTAATGATTACTTTGAATTTAGAAATTGACAGTTGTTGTAATTCTTGTTGCGCTCTTTGAATTTCATATATAGAAGAGTGAGTAGGTCTCGCAACTAACATCATGGTCGTATCATCTTGGTTACGTAGTTTTTCAAGTGCTGAATTATATTTAACTCTATTTTCATTTAAACCTGATAATTGACCTAAGCAAGAAGCGTCATTACTCGTTGTATTTAAATAATCTGTCCATGCAGAAGGTAATTCAAGCATTCTCAAGGTGTGACCTGTGGGAGCTGTATCAAATATAATGAAATCAAATTCTTGTTCTAAAGTTTTATCGGATAAAAAATTTGTAAATTCATTAAATGCTGCTACTTCAACTGTACATGAACCACTTAACTGTTCTTTCATTTCAGAAAGCACATCTTCTGGTAGAATCCCCTCATAAGGTTCTATAGATTGTGCTTTATAATCGTCTGCAGCAGCAATCGGGTCAAAATTGGCTATAGAGAGATTAGGTATAGGTTGATATTTAGTTAATTTATTAGATAATTCCATTTGAAATACATCTTGTAAATTACTAGCTGGATCAGTACTTACTAAAGCTACTTTCTTTCCATTCTCTGCTAAGTTTAAAGCAATAAAACTTGATATCGTTGTTTTGCCTACGCCACCTTTACCAGTAAAAAACAAATATTTTGTTAACTCAATGTTATCTAAATTCAATTTATTTAAGTATTTAACAGCATCCATCTCCACCACAGCATCCTCCATTTCTCATTTGATTAACTGTAATGATTTCATTAGCTTCTTCTTGGGTAATATAAGCGCCCGTTTTAGCTATACCGCCTTCTATAAAAGTGATGGGTAAAACTTCATCACCTTTTTCTTGAATTAAACGAATAACTTCTTGATTTTTAATGAATTCATTCGGATTATTATTCATATTATAACGTTGAACTTCTATTTGATTTTGTTTTAAATATTCATTGATTTGGTTCGCTTTTATTAGTGTTTCATCCGGTTCTGGACCACATACCCCAGTAGAACAGCACATAGCTTCTTCGTATATTTCAATATTTAACATTATACTCACCTCATTAATTAATTTACGATTATAGACTAACATCTATATAGATGGATGTCTATGTTTTTATTTGAGTTTTAAAAATTTTACTAAATTTAATTCTTAATAATACAATTTATAAAAAAATTATTTTAGTATTTCTGTGAGCAATACCTAAGTTTATGTAAAAATTATAGTTTTTTTCTTGCGATAATATGGATATTGATTTACATTTAATACATCAAAAAAAATTGATGTATTAAATGATATAAAACTACGTTGACAATAAGGAGGCGTGCTTGATTGCGAGTAAACCATGCAAGTACTTTAACTGTTGGTTATTTTGTAAGTTATTTAAATCTTGTTATGCTATCAAGAGAAATCAATTTAAAAGAAGCTACAATATATATGGAAAAGGAGTTTTTTAAAGGGAACATTAATCAGTATGGCGAATCAACAAAAAATAACTATAAACAAGCAATTCAAGAATTGAAATAAAGATAATATAAACTCAATGAAATATTATAAAAAGGATGGTCTTTTATGGAAGTTATTAAAGCAAAGACTGATATGAGTGAAGATCAACAATTTGACTTTTATGAAAATATGTTTAATGCACTTGCCGATAAAATCAGATTAAAAATACTAAATCAAATTAGCCAAAGCTTCAATAAATCATTATGTGTATGTGATTTAGAAGAGTTATTAGATATAAAACAATCTAAACTTTCTTATCATTTAAAAAAATTAGTAGATGCAAATGTTCTTATTGCTGAAAAGCATGGCACATGGAATTATTATAAAATTAATGAGCAGCAAATACAGGTTGTTTTAAATGAAGATACTTGTTGTAAGATACTTTAAGTATCTTTTTTAATGTAGTATTAATCAATTTTTTTTGATTAATACATCAAGAAATATTGATTAATTAAATTTGGAGGCATTATACTCATGTTAGATTCAATTATGGAATTTATAAAAACATTTGTGATGTTGTTTTTTGAACTATTCATACTATTTATCATCGTGAGCTTTATTGTAAGTATCATCCAGCAGATAGTTTCAGAAGAAAAAATAAAATACTTTTTAAGTAAACCTAATCAAGCTATTAATTATATTTTGGGAATGGCTTTTGGTGCGATGACACCATTTTGTTCTTGTTCTACAATTCCTATACTTGCAGGTTTATTAAATTCTAAAGTTCCATTTGGTCCTGCAATGAGTTTTTTAATTGCGTCACCTTTAATGAATCCCTTAATGATATTTATGTTATGGGCCTTATTAGGTTGGAAAGTTGCTGTTGTTTATTTTATTGTACTAGCAATCTTTAGTGTCTTAACGGGTCTAGTATTTTCAAAAATGAATTTATCTAAAAGTTATAAAGGTGTAAATGTTAAAGGCGATGGGTTTTTCGCTAATAAACATGGATCTCGTTTTAAACAAGCATTAAATGATGCTTGGGTATTCTTATATCCAATGATTCCTTACTTATTTATCGGTGTATTTATTGGTGCTTTTATATATGGCTTTGTACCCGAAACATTTATTACTAAATATGCGAGTGGAGGTGGCATTATATCCGTATTTATTGCTTCTATTATAGGTATTCCTATGTATATTAGACCTGAAACCATGTTACCTATAGCTGAAGCATTAGCTTCAAAAGGAATGTCGCTTGGGACAGTTGTTGCTTTGATCATTGGTGGTGCTGGTGCAAGTATTCCAGAAGTTGTATTATTATCGAAACTATTCAAGAAAAAATTTGTAATCTCATTCGTTATCGCCATTTTAGTTGTAGCTATTTCTACAGGTTTGATGGTGAACATCGTTATTTAAAGGAGGTGAGATAATGGGAGTCAAAGACGTATTAAAAAAATTAAAACCTCAGGAACAATCTTGTTGTTCTGTAGAAATTGAAGAAAAAAAAGAAAAAAATGAAAAAGAGCAACAGGATAATAATTGTTGTTGTAACAATTAATTTAGAAGTCTGTAAAATATATGCTTCTAATAAATGAACGACAAATTCCAATGTAATAGTATGGAATTTGTCGTTCTTTCGTTTCAATTAAGGAAAATGATGTTGTTTATTTAGTATTTCTTTAAGACTTATAACAAAAAGACGTTAATTAAAAACCGCATCATTAACCTATGTGCAGAATCATATTATAAATAAAACTAAAAATGAGGTTGTATATAACTCACTCTGAAATTGATTGAATATATAGTATCTTTAATAAAATGCAGCTATTGTGGCGTAGAATTTGAGAATCAAAAAATGATTAATATAGTTTGAAAAGACTGAATATAAATACTAGAAAAATAGCCCGTAAATGAGTTTATTATGAATTCATTTACTGGCTTCTTTAAATAATGATCTAGACAATTTGCTTTTCTAGACCTACTTTGAAATGCGTTATTTTCTTTAAGAATAGTAATATATGACTTGTGTTGATAATGCTAACCTTGGTCAGAGTGTATTGTCATGCGATAGTTCAGATGAGATTTTTTAATTAAAACCTTGTTTTAAACATCGATGACAAGGTCTAATGTAGGACGTGTAGACATTATTTTCAGAATGATATAAACAAATCCATAAATTGAGATAAATCGAAACTATTTATACCCTAAGGGGGTATATGTTATAGTATAAGTAGCTTTACTATCACGTTTTCATTGGGAGGGGTTAATTTGAAGAATAATGGTGAAGCGCATAATCATCAAAATCACATGAATCATTCCAATCAAATGCATCATGATAATCATGCTTCACATCATCATAGTGGCCATGCACATCATCATGGAAATTTTAAAGTTAAGTTTTTTGTTTCATTAATTTTTGCAATACCTATCATTCTTTTATCGCCAATGATGGGTGTTAATTTACCTTTTCAATTCACATTTCCAGGTTCTGAATGGGTAGTGTTAATATTAAGTACAATTTTATTCTTTTATGGTGGTAAACCGTTCTTGTCTGGTGGTAAAGATGAAATTGCTACAAAAAAACCAGGCATGATGACCTTAGTTGCCCTAGGTATCTCAGTAGCTTATATTTATAGCTTGTATGCTTTTTATATGAATCACTTTGGTAGTGCAACTGGTCATACAATGGACTTTTTTTGGGAATTAGCAACCTTAATTTTAATTATGCTATTAGGACATTGGATAGAAATGAATGCTGTCGGAAATGCTGGAGATGCTTTAAAGAAAATGGCAGAACTGTTACCTAATAGTGCTATTAAAGTTATGGATAATGGCCAACGCGAAGAAGTTAAAATATCAGACATCATGACTGATGATATCGTCGAAGTAAAAGCCGGAGAAAGCATTCCGACAGATGGTATTATCGTTCAAGGACAAACATCTATAGATGAATCCCTAGTCACTGGAGAATCTAAAAAAGTCCAAAAAAATCAAAATGACAACGTCATCGGGGGTTCTATTAATGGGTCTGGAACAATACAAGTCAAGGTTACAGCTGTGGGAGAAGATGGATATCTTTCTCAAGTTATGGGACTTGTTAATCAAGCACAAAATGATAAATCTAGTGCTGAATTGTTATCTGATAAAGTAGCGGGTTATTTATTCTACTTTGCTGTAAGTGTTGGCGTGATTTCTTTTATTGTCTGGATGCTCATTCAAAATGATGTTGATTTTGCATTAGAACGTCTTGTAACTGTGTTAGTCATTGCTTGTCCACATGCGTTAGGCTTGGCAATACCTTTAGTCACTGCACGTTCGACTTCAATTGGTGCACATAATGGTTTAATTATTAAAAATAGAGAGTCTGTAGAAATAGCTCAACATATCGATTATGTAATGATGGATAAAACTGGTACTTTAACTGAGGGTAACTTTTCTGTGAATCATTACGAGAGCTTTAAAAATGATTTGAGTAATGATACAATATTAAGCCTTTTCGCCTCATTAGAAAGTCAATCTAATCACCCATTAGCTATAAGTATTGTTGATTTTGCGAAAAGTAAAAATGTTTCATTTACTAATCCACAAGACGTTAATAATATTCCGGGTGTTGGATTAGAAGGTCTAATTGATAATAAAACATATAAAATAACAAATGTCTCTTATCTTGATAAACATAAACTTAATTATGACAATGACTTGTTTACTAAATTAGCTCAACAAGGTAATTCAATCAGCTATTTAATTGAGGATCAACAAGTCATTGGCATGATTGCTCAAGGAGATCAAATTAAAGAAAGCTCAAAACAAATGGTAGCTGATTTACTATCAAGACATATTACACCAGTCATGCTTACAGGTGACAATAATGAAGTGGCACACGCTGTCGCAAAAGAATTAGGTATTAGTGATGTCCACGCACAACTCATGCCAGAAGATAAGGAAAGCATTATAAAAGATTATCAAAGTGACGGTAATAAAGTCATGATGGTCGGAGACGGTATCAACGATGCGCCGAGTCTTATAAGAGCCGATATTGGTATAGCAATTGGTGCAGGCACAGATGTTGCAGTGGATTCAGGTGATATCATACTTGTTAAAAGTAATCCATCAGATATCATTCATTTCTTGACCCTTTCAAATAATACTATGAGAAAAATGGTGCAAAACTTATGGTGGGGTGCAGGTTATAATATTGTTGCTGTACCTTTAGCAGCTGGTATTTTAGCATTTATCGGCTTGATTTTATCACCTGCAATAGGTGCTATTTTAATGTCACTAAGTACGGTTATTGTTGCAATTAATGCCTTTACATTAAAATTAAAATAAAAGATAGGAGTTTTATTATGATTAAAAAATTATTTTTTATGATATTAGGATCATTACTAATATTATCAGCTTGCTCCAATAATGATGAAAAAGATAAAGACACTAATGACCAAAAAAGTGAGAGCCATATGAAGCATAATGATGAAAGTAAAGTTCCAGAAGATATGAAATCGACTAATGAGGGTGAATTTAAAGTGGGAGATAAAGTAACGATTACAGCAGGGCATATGCCAGGGATGAAAGGCGCAGAAGCTACTGTAAAAGGTGCGTATAAAACATATGCCTATGTTGTAAGTTATAAACCCACAAATGGAAATGAAAAAGTAAACAATCATAAATGGGTCGTAAACGAAGAGATTAAAGATGCACCTAAAGATGGATTTAGTAAGGGCGATACTGTTAAATTAGAAGCAAATCATATGTCTGGCATGAAAGGTGCTACAGCCAATATAGATAACGTAAAAAAGACGACTGTTTACGTGGTTGATTACAAATCCAAAGATAATGGTAAAATCATTAAAAATCATAAATGGATGATAGGAAATGAACTGAAAGCACGCTAAAAATCTAGTTCTAAATTGAGAAATAAATAGATATAAAAATTAAAAAGAAGTCTTAGAAGAATAACATTTATCAAAAAACGCTTAATAGACGTGAAGAATATCGTCTATTAAGCGTTTTATATTAATATTTTATCAGTACATTGCATTTTTCTACGCCAAACAAGGTAGTTAAATGATACTAGTCTTAATTTTTCACAACATACTATTCGCAATCATAATACGCAAATATATTCTCGTAAACTATAAATGATGACCCTTAAACTATTCGTCGTGTTTAAGCACGCGAGTCATTTCTTCAATTTTGCCGGCATGTAATGGAACATGGAAGGCATTTAGTACTAATAATTCATTGAGTGTTTGGCAACCAGCAACGGGTTCGTTAAGTTCTTGTGATAATTGTTCATCCGTTAGTTTGCGCGCACGTTCAGGAAGTGTTTTTAAGTTTTCTTTAATCGTTTCGATTGATGGAACATCTTGTCCTTCCCAGTTAGCAGGGCTAGATCCGTAACCAAATAGTTTAGTATATTTAGCGACATCTATGGCATTTTGACCACCTATTGATAAAGCAGAATCGAAAATCGTTAACACATGTCCAAATTGCCAATGTAACGTATTTGGAAAAACATCATTTTCTTTATCTAATACGCGTTCAACATTCCAATTATCATATACAGATAGTAAATGATTTACACCTATATCAATTACATCGTAAACTGTTTTATCATTCATTTACGTTTCCTCCTATATTTAAAAAGTGTAGTACTAAAAATCTACCCGTTAAAAATTACTCACAAACACTGTGATTAGAAGTATTAGTTTTAATTACTGTATAGCACAAATGGATGTAAAGAGGATTAAGACTAGCAAAGTATCGGCGTTGTATTACTGAAAAAAATGTTATTAAAATAACAATAATAGATATTGATAACAGAGAGACTTACAACATCATCTATTCAATTTCTTAGAAGGTAACTTAAGCTAGTCATCCTTAGCTTGTTTTGTTTTTTCGAATTCTATTCTTACAATGAAGAAATTTCTTAATCATAGCATCAAAATAATGGAAAAAAAGAGTGGGACAGAATGTATTTTGAAATCATCGTCTCATTTCACCAAGTCTATCAAGAAGAATTAGGATTGAAAAAAGCTTAGCATAAGTGCATTTTCAACTCAGTCATCAACTGCTAACATATTAAAAATGCCCAAGACATTTAATGATGTCTCAGGCTTTTTTATCTATTTGTTCAATAAGTTACGTATATACTTTTTTATTTATATAGTCATTATTGTGGTTTTAAAATGACTTTAATATTGTTATCTTTTTTCTGATCGAAAATATCGTAAGCTTGTTTTGCTTCTTCTAAAGGCATGGTATGCGTTATAATTTCTGTTGGATCAAACACTTCATTTTTAATCATTTCATATAATTTTGGCATTTGATGAATAACTGGCGCTTGACCACTTTTTACTTGAACATCTCTATTAAAAATTAAATCTATTGGAAAATTATCTGCAGGTGTAGCATAAATACCAGTTAATTGAATGGTACCAAATTTTCTTACTGATTCTGCTGCTGTAATAATTGGACTAATATTACCGCGTTGTGCTGAGTTTGAACTAATCTCTAAATCATCTTGAGCGACTTGTCCATCCATTCCCACACAATCTATCACAACATCTGCACCGCCACGTGTAGTTTCACGAAGTAATTTTCCAATATTATCTTCTTTAGAAAAATTATACACTTCAGCACCATTGAATTTTTTCGCATGGTTTAATCTATGTTCCACATTATCAATGGCAATCACACGTTCAGCACCTTTTAATTTAGCAAATTTTTGTGCCATTAAACCGATTGGACCACAACCTAGAACAATAACAGTATCACCAGATTTTACGCCCGCATGTTCTACACTCCAATAAGCTGTTGGGACAACATCAGATAAAAATAATACTTGTTCGTCTTTCAAATCACTATCTGGAACTTTGAAAGAAGAGAAGTCAGCAAATGGAACTCTTAAATACTCTGCTTGTCCTCCCCAATGGTTCCCGTGCATGGCACCAAAACCGAAAAGTCCACCATTGTCCATTTTCCAATTTGCAGGGGATGGATTAGAGTTGTCGCATTGAGATTCCATATGGTTATTACAATAGAAGCAGTCACCACAACCGATGTTAAAAGGTATAACCACTCTATCACCTTTTTTTAAAGTCTTAACGTCTTTTCCTACTTCTTCTACAATTCCCATTGGCTCATGTCCAATAACAAAACCAGGATCCATAAATAAATCGCCTTGATGATAAAGATGTAAATCAGAACCACATATACCTGAAGCGGTTATTTTAATAATTGCATCTGTGGATTCTTCTATCGTTGGATCGTTCACTTCACGAACTTCCATATTTTTATGACCTTGATAAGTAACTGCTTTCATTAATATCGCCCTCCTCCTGTCAATCTACCCCTTGTAACACATTATAAACGCTGAAGAGTCATATATTATGTTTAGATGATACGGATATGTCCGAATTAGAAGCTACTTTAGTAGAAAGGATATAGACGCATCGAAGCTGCATTCATTTGTGGAAATGAAGAAAAAGTAGAGGAAGGTCTTGTAACAATAAGACTTAAACGTGAAGACGTATTTATCACAACTAGACGATGTTAGACGAGACAATGTGGAAAAAAATATCATTAATCATTAGACAATTTTGGTTTAGATTATTTGGAGTTATATTGAGTACACTAACCAGATACAAATGAGGTGGTAATGATTGATACATGAAAAGGGAGGAAAGATTGATATTATTCAGACAAAGTTAAAGTATTGGAGTAAGTCACTTTAATAGAGAAGTTTTGCTTTAGAAACTTACATGATGATGAGCAATACTATTGAAGAAGATAAAAAAAGAGATTATACCATCCGTATAATCCCCGTAGATACATAATATATAATTGAACTCCCAACTCATACATAATCTTTCCCCTAAGGCCATTATGCGACTATGCCTTGTATTTGTCTATGTTCAAATATGTTAATAATAAAAAAATGAGTATAACGTTTATATAAACGTGTACATGGTTTTTACACGATCTGCCTAGTTAGGTCATAAGAAATGAACTATCTATTCAAGACCATACGCAAATTTGATTTTATATAGTTCATGGTCGCTTAAATGAAATTCATTAGTATGGAATACATATTTGCCAAATATATTTTTAGCTTCTTTAGGTGAGATAATATATTCATTTTTTAATTTTTCTAACTCTTGAGCTACACTTGTTGCAAAATTATATTGATCATCACGTGTATGATAATCATTAAAACCGTTTTCTGATTGTTTTATTAAGTTTTCTATTTGAGTTGAATACTTATTATTTCTTGATAATCTAGATTTTCTAAGTCTCTCTAAAGTTTTCATCGCTTTAGCGTATTTATCTTCGATTGCTTTTACTCTATTTAATGTTTTTAATGAAGCTCTATTTGGTATAACGCGAGGTGATGAATCATAAGCATATTTATCTTCAATTGCTTTTAAAGTTTCATTAAATTTATCTGTAGCTTGATCTTCATTGTTTTGACTTGCTCTATTTAATTCACTATATGCATTTTGTATTTCTAATTGCTTGGCGACTTCTTTTAAATATTGTGTTAATTCATTCATCTAGACAAACTCCTTTATTTATTTAATTTTCTTTATTGAACATTTTCTTCATTTGTATATATATATATCACTTAATACATATAATAAAACATTATGATTTAATTATAAATTATTTAACAAGATATAATTATTTAGTATTAAGACTATTATATATATTAAATGTAAAAAAACGATAACAATCAATATTAAATATTGTAAAAAGTATAGTTGGAATCTATAACTGATGAACTGTTTATCTTAAATAGTGAGAGAAAGACTAACAGAAACTTAATATAATAGTTAAGTAATAAAAAATGCCCACATCTCATGGGCATTTTTATGATTACATTGTACTGATATCAATAACAAAACGATATTTAACTTTAGATGCCAACACTCTTTCGTAAGCTTCATCAATATCATCTGCTGTAATTAATTCAATTTGTGGGGCGATATGATGTTCGGAACAGAAATCTAACATGTCTTGCGTTTCTTTAATACCACCGATAGCAGATCCAGCAAATGAACGGCGATGACCAATTAAATTAAATACTTGTAAGGATACAGGCTCAGCTGGGGCACCAACATTAACGAGTGTACCATCTAAGGCTAATAATTTAAGATAGTCATCTATGTCTAATTTTGCACTTACAGTATTAATAATTAAGTCAAATGAACCAGCAAGTTCTTTAAATGTTGATTCGTCACTTGTTGCATAATAAGCTGAAGCACCAAATTTTAAACCATCTTCTTTTTTATTTAACGTACGTGATAACACAGTCACGTTAGCGCCCATTGCATGTGCAATTTGAACTGCCATATGTCCAAGACCACCCATACCAATGATTGCTACATTTTTTTTACCTTCATAGGCTTTCCAATGATTTAAAGGTGAGTAAGTTGTAATCCCCGCACATAGTAAAGGAGCAGCAACCTCTAAACTGATATTGTCAGGAATACGTAATACGAAATCTTCTTGGACAACAATATGTGTTGAGTAACCGCCTTGTGTTTTCTCACCATATTTGTCAGTACTTGCATAAGTACCTACACTTCCATTTAAGCAGTATTGTTCTTCGTTATTTTTGCAGTTTTCACATTCACCACAAGAATCCACCATACATCCAACACCTACACGGTCGCCAACTTTATATTTAGTGACGTTAGGACCGACTTCTTTAACAATACCTGCAATTTCATGACCTGGTACGAGTGGATAATCGACAGGCCCCCATTCTTCTCGAGCAGTATGGATATCAGAGTGACAAATACCCGCATATTTAATTTCTATTAATACATCATGTTTATCCAAATCACGACGTTTAATTTCAGTAGCGAAAAATTCAGAATCTGGGCCATTTACAGCTCTTGCTTTTACATTCATCACAGTCATTTCCCCTTATACATATAAGATAGAATATACGCGTTTGTATGATTCTTCATATTGACAATAGAGACTTAGATTAATTAAGTCAACACATTGAACTCAATATGTATAGCACAAGGTGATTTTAAACTAATCGTTGTGAAGCATGTTTCAATGACTTCATATTAGAAAGGAAAATAAAAACAGATCAATAGGCTTTTAATAAAAATGTAATTATATTGATAACATGTTGAGGGACATCCAAGAGACAGCTCTGATAAATATAGAAGTGGAGGAACAAACGATGAACATTGGTATTATTGGGGCAACAGGTAAATTAGGAACTAAAGTATTAGATGAAGCACAACAACGTGGACATGAAGTCACTGCGATTGTAAGAAATGTTGCTAAATTAGATGCTGATAAAGATGTTAAAGTGATTGAAAAAGATGTATTTGATTTAACTTCAGACGATATTAAAGATTTAGACGTGGTAGTCAATGCATTTGGCGCGCCATTAGGTGAAGAAGAAGTGCACGTTGAAGTAGGACGCATATTGATTAACATATTAAAAGATGTAGATACAAGAGCCATTATTGTAGGGGGTGCTGGTAGTCTATTCGCAGATGATGCGCATACTATACGTGTTATGGATACACCAGATTTCCCGGAAATAGTGAAACCAACAGCTAAAGGATCAAGTCGTAACTTACAAGACTTACAACATGCTGAAGGAATTACTTGGACCTTTATTAGTCCATCAGCGGAATTTGACTTTGAAGGTAAACGTACAGGCACCTATACGTTAGGAAAAGATCAATTATTATTTAATAGTAAAGGTAATAGTTATATCAGTTATGCAGATTTTGCTATTGCTATAGTAGATGAAGCTGAAAATAAAGCGCATATTAATGAACGTTTCACAGTTGTTGGTGAAGAAGAATAATAGTGACTCTAGATGCCCTTTAGGAGAAATAATTAAAAAGGCCAATCTAAATTAAAAGTAATTAGCCAAAATATAATGGTAGCCATAAAAACATTAAATGAACTGTTTAAAGAATGTCCTCCTATGTATCTACATGATGGTATTTAGGAGGATATTTTAGCGTGAGACTACATTATTTTGTTTTTTAATAATAGATTCATAACTCATTAATTATATAAAAGTAGGGTATTAAATATAGGAAGACTTTAAAGGAGAGAATTATGATTAATATTAAAAAAGTTACAAGAATTGTATTACCTTTAGCAGGTGGAATGGTTATTGGGAGATTAACAGCTAAAGCTCAAAATGATTATAAACATTATGAAAGACCACCTTTTTCACCTCCAGCTAAAGTATTTCCAATTGTATGGCCACTACTTTATACCTCAATGGGAGTAGCTTATCAATTATCATATGCGCATGCAGCTCATAAAAGAGAGAAACAGTCTATAACACGTGCTCATTATGCACAATTAGGATTGAATTATGCGTGGACGATACTTTATTTCAATTTAAAACTGAGAAAGACATCTTTAATTGAAAGTTATGTATTACTTGCAGCTGGAAATATTACTGCACATCGTTTTTATGCATCTAATAAGTATGCTGGTTTATTAATGTTACCTTATGTCATTTGGTTAAGTTACGCAAGTTATTTAAATGGAGGTAATTTAATCTTAAATGAAGATAAACCAGGTTATACTAGGGATTAACACTGAGTGATATGTATGACAGAATATATAGTAGGATATATTAAGTGACAGTAGGAGATTAATTTTAAGTATTATTCTTTTATAAATTATGTAAAAAAAGCACAAGCACGTATACATACATGCTTGTGCTAAAATTTATGTTTAAACAGGGACAACATTTGTTGCTTGTTCGCCACGTTGACCTTCAGTGATGTCAAACTCTACTTTTTGACCTTCTTCTAAAGTTTTATATCCATCAGTAGCGATACCTGAGAAGTGAACAAACACATCGTCACCGTCTTCTCTTTCGATAAATCCAAACCCTTTTTCTGCGTTAAACCATTTAACTGTACCGTTATTCATATAGAATACCTCCAAGTGCTTTTGCACATCATATTTGTAACAAATTCATAAATTAAAAGAGAATATTCTATAAAAATATACTACAATCCAAAATACGAGCTTTTATTACGTGAAACCAACTATACACCTTTTGAATGAATAAGTACAGCATTATTTTGAAATTTAGCATAATTTCTTTTGGAATTATAAAAATACATAGATAACAAGACTAAGATTTATAATTTATTAAGATCGTTATTTTACATATATCGAATAAATATATGTAAAATGAATGCTAAGGTGGCGAAACATCTAAGATTTTAATTACTTTTTAATATATCCTAAATTGCCACCAACAGTTTCATAAAAATCAAAACGCATGCCTGATTTGATAACTGAGCCATTTAAATCTTTATCTAAAACTGTAAGGGCTAATTTTCCATTAGGTAAATTCTTTGTTGTAAATTGAACAGTATATTCTCCAGATTTAAAACGATGTTTCTTAATATCTAATACGATGAATTGAGTTGGATTTTTTCGATGTTTTACTTCTAGATACTTTAACTCAGAGTTTTTAGAAAGTATTTTTAAGAACACCTTATCATTCTCTTGAGAGATTTTTAGTAATGTAGGATGCATTCTTTTTTTGTAATGTGTTCCTTTAAACGAATAGTAATATATATCGTTTTTCTCATGAAGCGGCTTATCATCTTTTTTAAGATAGAATTTAACAAAACTGATAATGTCTTCTTTATTCCCCTCACGTATTAGTTTGATGGCTTGTCGGTTTAAATCATCATCTGCATAGTCTAAAGCATCGAAATGTTCATCTACCATATGAATGATATTTTGAAAAATAGGAAGTAACTCATTTATGTTTTTAATAAAGCTTTTTTTATAGAATTTAGCTTCTAAAACATCTTTATTAATAATACGATATAGTAAATTAGGCATTAATTTATTATTTTTATACTTACTCATTAAGTGACGATAGGCTTCACCTTGCCATTTCATACGATTAATATGTGTTGATTTTTCTGATTTTACTAAAGAAATATTATCGTCGTAACGGTTAGCACAATAAACCACATCTTGTGTTGTACTAATACGTTTAGTATTGAAAAAGACTTCTGCGAAAAATTGTAAATCTTCTCCAAAAATCATTTCTGGAAATTGAATATGATTCTTTTTAATGACGCTAGCTTTAATCATACGACCAGCAGGTGCTAAATGATAAAATGATTTTCTAAAGTGTTTTAAATCTACTTTATTATATGCAATTTTAGATAGAGCAACGCCACTTCTAGCTATGCGATCACTATGCACATATTTTGTTAAGCCTGTAGCATAGTCTGTCTTGTTTGTTTTTAAAAGTGTATATAACTTTTCTAGAGCATCTTCAGGTAACCAATCATCACCGTCTATAAACATGATGTACTTTCCCTTACTTAAATCAATAGATAAATTTCGTGGTTTCGCAGGTGTACCCGAATTTTGATCTAATTGAATAAATTTGTAATTAGAAAAACTGTCTATTTTTTTAGAAACAATATCAACGGTTTGGTCAGTAGAACAGTCATCCACCACGATTAATTCAAAATCTCTCATATCCATCGATTGTTTTAAGACACTATCTAATGTTTTATTAATAAATTTTTCTTTGTTATACGTACTAATTAATACACTTACTTTAGGCCTATGATTGATTTCTTTACTCTTTATAACCTTCATTTTTATACTCCTTTAATTAGTAATCTTTTTGATAATCTAATGTATTTTAAAAAGTAGTTAAAATACAAATAATAATCTAATTATATTTAATATAATCAATTTTTTCTATCGTTATTTATTGTAATAATCTAATTATAGATTATGTTATATATTTTGTTTTTAAGTATTAATATATCTATTATCATCACAATAATCTTTAATTATCTATAAAAATACCTAAATTAGGTAATTATGATATATATGAGATTGGAAAATAAAATGAACTCTGATTTATTTATAGGGGATGCGAGCGTTTCCAAAGAAACTCAAAAATGTTATAATTACAGTTGAAAACGATTCCAATGAATTGTTATTTGATATAGCTATTTAATTATTGAATTAAATGACTATATCAAGTAATAAATAGGAGAGATAGAAATGAAAGATACAGATCAAATACATACTAAAAATACTGAAGAACAAGGTATCACACTACCCTATTTAAAAAAAGCAGTTATTTTTTCTATTACATTTGGTTTCTTCGGAGTAAACATGGCATTTGCACTTCAATCAGCAATGATGGGAAGAATATTTCAAACGCTAGGCGCCGACCCTAATAATTTAGGTTGGTTTTTTATTTTGCCGCCATTAGCAGGAATGATTGTACAACCACTTATTGGATACTATTCTGATAGAACTTGGACTAGATTTGGGCGTCGGATGCCATATCTTTTAATTGCTGGTCCAATCGGAGCGATTGTATTAGTCCTATTACCTAATGCAGGTTCGTTTGGATTTGGATATGCATCACTTATGGCTTTGTCATTTGGTGCAATTATGACGTTACTTATGGATTTAACTTCAAATGCGTGTATGCAGCCCTATAAAATGATTATTGGAGATATGGTAAACGAAAAACAAAGAGATATGGCCTGGTCATGGCAACAAATCTTCTCAAATTTAGGTGGTATTATTGCTACACTATTACCATTTTTACTAACAATGATGGGAATGAGTAATGTAGCGCCTAAAGGGGAAGTACCGATGACAGTAAAAATAGCTTATTATATTGCAGCAGCGGTATTACTCATTGCTTCTATTTGGACGGTTCTTTCCGTTAAAGAATATGAACCTAAAACATATAACTATTATCACGGCATTTCAGAGGACAATAGAAATGAGAAATTAAATTTATGGCAACTGTTAAAAACTGCGCCTAAACAATTTTGGCAAATTAGTGTAGTTCAATTTTTTAACTGGTTTGCATTAATGTATCTCTGGACGTATTCAACAGGTGCAATAGCAAAAAATGTATGGAATGCGACAGACCCTTCTTCAGCAGGATATCAAGCAGCAGGAAACTGGTATGGTGTCTTATACTGTATACAATTTTTAAGTTCAGTTATTTTTGGTTTTGTCATTGCAAAATCTAAACCCTCTCAAAGAAAATTTTGGTATAGTTTTGGATTAATTTTTGGTGGATTAGGTCTTATTTCAATGTTCTTTATTCATAACCAATGGTTACTCATTATTTCATTTATATTCATTGGTATTAATAACTTAACGATGAATACTCAACCATTCACACTATTAACCGAAGCAATTGATGGAGAAAATTCAGGTGCTTATCTAGGCTTATTTAACACAAGTATTTGTCTACCACAAATTGTCGCTTCTGTAGTAAGCTTTGCACTTTTCCCACTATTAGGAAGTTCAATGCCTGCGATGTTATTATTTGCAGGAATCATGATGCTTTTGGGTGCAATCTCAGTTAAATTTATTAACGCAAAATTTGAATAAAATACTAAAAAATAAAAAATTTATTTATAATTTGTAAGAGCGAAAAATAATTTTTCGCTCTTTTTTTATAAAAACTATCAGCAATGTTTCATAAACAATATCATGATGTCATTAAAAATTTAATACATTTAAGTAATATCAAACCTTGAAGTATAAGTGAAGACATACTAATGATTACGCGGTAAATCACTCGCTATAGAACATCATTCATTTAATTAATATTGACATTATTAAAAATCTCTGTACAATTTAAATCGTAATAATTACGATTTAAAAGGAGAGAATATAAATGAGTAAGATACCTGTAACTGTATTAAGTGGTTATTTAGGTTCAGGGAAGACAACGTTACTAAATCATATTTTAAATCATCGAGAAGGCCGTCGTATTGCAGTTATTGTGAATGATATGAGTGAGGTTAATATTGATAAAGATTTAGTTGCTGATGGTGGTGGACTGTCTAGAACAGATGAAAAATTAGTTGAACTATCTAATGGATGTATTTGTTGCACGTTACGGGACGATTTATTAAAAGAAGTTGAACGACTTGTACATAAAGGCAATATTGATTATATCGTTATTGAATCTACAGGCATTTCTGAACCAGTACCTGTAGCACAAACATTCTCGTATATCGATGAAGCGATGGGAATAGATCTCACTTCGATTTGTCGTTTAGATACGATGGTTACGGTCGTTGATGCGAATCGATTTGTTAATGATATTCATTCAGAAGATTTACTTGTGGATCGTAATCAAGGTGCGGATGTGACAGATGAACGTTCGATTGCGGATTTATTAATAGACCAAGTTGAATTCTGTGATGTACTTGTATTGAATAAAACAGATTTAGTTACAAATGAAGCGCTAGATAAGTTAGAACATATACTTAGAACATTACAACCAGATGCAAAAATAATTAAAACAACGCAGTCTCAAGTAGATATTAATGATGTCTTAGATACAGGACGATTTGATTTTGAAAAAGCTAGCAATTCTGCAGGATGGATTAAGGAACTAACAGAAGGCGGCCATGAGACGCATACACCAGAAACTGAAGAATATGGTATGAATTCGTTTGTCTATTCAAGACGATTACCGTTTCACGCGAAACGTTTCAATGATTGGTTAGAACAAATGCCTCAAAACATTGTTCGTTCAAAAGGGATTGTATGGCTTGCGCAATATAACGAGGTTGCGTGTTTACTGTCACAAGCAGGATCGTCATGTAATATCAGCCCAGTTACATATTGGGTTGCATCAATGTCTAAAGAAAAACGGGAAGAGATACTTGCTCAACGTCGTGACGTAGCGGAAAGTTGGGATATTGAATATGGGGATAGAAATACACAATTTGTCATTATTGGTACCGACTTAGATCAAGAAAAAATAGAAAAAGAACTCGATGAATGCCTGGTGAATAGTAGCGAAATGAATTCTGATTGGCATCAACTTGAAGATCCTTATCGTTGGAAAATAAGAAAACCTTAAGAAATAATGGATATTAAACAAGTTATGATGATAAAAATATTGATTACAATTTTCATATAAACATCATACTACTTTTCGTAATATAGTATTGCAAGCGCAATCTAATACTAAAACGACCAAACCTTATTATAATTACAGTAGGTAATCATAATGGAATAAAAGTATATATATAATTCTCACAAACAACATTATAGTATTGCCTTTTATACTGAAAACGATAAAATTTAAAATATTTGATTGGTCATTTTTTAGTTTTATACAACAAGAGATTAATAAAATTAAAGAGGAAACGACGAAATTATCGTCACTTCCTCTTTTTTTTATGGCATCATTAATTGAATACCTCTAATGATATTTTTTAAAAATAGCACAAGTGCCCATATAAAGAAAATAACTGCGATGAGGATTGCAATAATCCAGCCGATACCGTGTTCACTATTTACAAAAGCTGGGGAAATAGATAGGGTTACTAATCCTAATACCACCATAACCCAACTCATGATGTGATTGAATAACGCATTTCTAGCATGGGTCGAAGCTGGTGGTTGTGCGACGATCCATACAATAAGTGGAAATAATACTGGTGCAAAGAAGACACTTAAATAGCTAATGCCTCCTAAAATATCACTTTCTCTATAATTTTCATTTGGCATATCATGATCACCTCAATTCTATAAAAACATATAATAAAATAAATAGTAAGTAAGACATTCTAAAATTACAACACTGTAAGTTAGTATAAGATTGATGTTGAAAATAGTTAATTAAATATTTTGATGAATATAGCATATAAATGTATTAAATTGTACAATATTAATATATTAACTTTTAAAAGGTGGATATGATGCGGGATTTTTTAAAACTGTTAGGGGCATTACTAACAGTGATCATTACATTTAGCATTTCAATTTTATTTAGTTTCTTAATACCTCTAATGGTAGAAGGAAATATTTTAAACATGGGGAAATTAAATCAGCCGACATTTATTATGTTGTGGATTATTTTTAGTGTTATATTCAATATTATTATTCTTATTTTAGCTTTTTCATTGATTCAGTTTAGTAGTGACTTTGTAAATAAAATGAAATTAATAGCGACGCTAACCTTTTTTGTAATTATTAGTTATGCATGCTTTAGTCATATAGATATGCAAGGTTTAACTGATCATTTAACATTAACGAGTTCTAAACATGCCCGAGAAGTATCAATCAAACTATTACCATTTATTTTAACGATATCATTAGGATGTTATAGCGCTATTTTATCCTACTTACAACATCAAATTGATAAAGAAGAACGTAATATATAATTTTTGAAAGCGTTTTACATATTAATACTCATTTTTTTGAAACAGTGCTAAAATAAAGGTGAGAACAGATAAAGGGGGAGATTAAAATGTTAGCATACAAAAACATTTTAATTGCAGTTGATGGATCAGATGAAGCAGAATGGGCCTTTAATAAAGCCGTTGATGTAGCAAAACGTAATGATGCAAAGCTCACAATTGTGCATGTGATTGATACGAGAACATATACTGCGTATGAAGTGTACGCATCTCAATTTGACCCGTCTAAAGAGTATTCTGAGAAGTTACTTGAAGGCTATAAAGAACTTGCCGTTAAAGAAGGCGTGACAAATGTAGAAACACGACTTGAATTTGGCCCACCGAAATTACTCATTCCTAAAAATTTAGCAAATGAATTAGATGTTGATTTAATTATGTGTGGTGCTTCAGGATTAAATGCAGTCGAACGTTTTATGATTGGCTCAGTATCAGAAGCGATTGTACGTCATGCCCCATGTGATGTATTAGTTGTACGTACTGAAGAAATTCCAGAAGACTTTGAATCAAAAGTAGCAACTCCAGCATTTAGAAGACGATATTTTGAAAGTTCAGAACATAAGTAATGATGACTTAATATATGACTTCATTCTCACGAAGCAGTGAGAATGAAGTTTTTTATTCTGGAATAAAGCAAATGATTATTTCAGATAATATATAAAATATGGTATCATTTTTATTTAAGTGTCGTGTTCTAAATAATAGCGCACAATCATTTAAAAATCTAAGTATAAAAGGAGTATTATATCAACATGAGTCAAATGAAACAACTGTTTATTAAATTTATTGAACCATTGACGAAGATAGAATTTTATCAAAATTTACTAGCCAATATTTTAATTATTGTTGCTTATATCTTATTAGGTATGATTGTTATTGCAATTTCTAGAAAAGTAGTAACGAAATTTTTTAAAGTCAATGAGAAGAAGAAGACACGCTATAAAATTAAAAGAAGTGAGACACTTTCAACACTTGTTCAAAACTTAATTAGTTATGTTGTTTGGTTTATTGTTCTTACATCGATTCTCTCTCGTTTTGGAATTAGCGTCTCAGCTATTTTAGCTGGGGCTGGTGTTGTTGGTTTAGCAGTTGGTTTTGGTGCCCAGACTGTTGTAAAAGATATCATTACCGGCTTTTTCGTTATTTTTGAAGGACAATTTGACGTCAGCGATTATGTTCAAATTAATTCGTCAGGTGTAACGATTGCAGAAGGGACAGTACAAACAATAGGTTTACGATCTACACGTATTCAATCTGATACTGGAGAAGTGTATACCTTACCTAATGGGACAATTAGTGAAATTGTAAATTATTCTAAGACAGATGTATCGCCTCTTATTGCAATTCCGATTTCTCCAAATGAAGATTATGACGTTATTGAAAAAGAATTAAAAGCATTCTTACCAACATTAAAAGATAAATATGATATGTTCGTTGCTGCACCTGATTTACTCGGTTTAGATAGTATTGATGGTAATGAAATGGTAATTAAATTATTAGCTCATGTTAAACCAGGCATGCATTTTCCAGGCCAACGTTTATTAAGAAAAGAAATCATAAGTTACTTTAACGATGTAGGCATTCATACGCCTAAACCAACACTTGTGAAATTAGAAGATGAAGAAAAATAAACAAATGTTTATAATAATAGGCTTTTAAATTTTTTTCATAAGTTTTTTATAATAACTTTTTATGACTAAAAATTTATTTAATTATCATCATATAAACTGATAAATAATTAATGATTTCTAATTATTTAAGGTTTGCCTATATTACACTTTAGGTGTAATATCAAACTGTAATAAATAGAAAGGGATGATAAGTAATGTGGGTGAAAGACTTTTATTATGATGGTAATGCGTACATCAATAAAAATGTATGGGAGTACATGTGTAAAGATAATGTGACGTTTGATAAAGCCATTGAGGCACTTAATTTAAATTATAAAGATGCGGTTGCGAATGAGAGGGACATTCCAAATTTAGACATTGAGAGAAAAAATATTGTAACAAGTGACTTTTGGTAAGCATGACTATATCAATAAACAGCAGTTACTACGTCAAATACGTAGTAACTGCTGTTTTATTATGTTTTATACTTAAATTGTTCAATCGCATTTTTAATGTCATCTCGAACACGTTGGAATGCTGACCCATATTTTCGGTCATCGAAGCCCCAATGTTCTTTTTTAACACCTGATGGCATAGTAGGACAATGCGCATCAGCATGACTGCATAATATGTTACTATTAAGTTTGATTGTTTTAAAATAGTATCATTAATTAAATCCGAGGTATGATTTGAAATGTCGATACCACTTCTTTCATTGCTTTAATGTCTTTAGGATTAACATCATGTGTTTCAAGGCCTCCGGAATATACATTCCATTCATCACCTAAAATTGCTTTTCCAAAACCCTCAACCATTTGGCTACGACAAGAATTCCCTGTACAAATAAATGGTTTTTTTGGTCATGATAAACCTCTCTATCTATAAAATGAATCTGACTCATTTTACACTAAACCTAACCATTTCCAATACGTTAAGCTAAATAAAATCACAAGAATATAACCTATAATAGTGAGAGGAATACCTGATTTTAAGAAATCTTTAACCGTAAATGTATCTGTACCGTAGGCTAACATATTTTGTGGTGCACTCACTGGTAATAAGAATCCAAAGCTAATCACAAATTGTTGTATTAAAACAAAGCCGATAGAATGCTCGCCTAACCCTAATGTTGATGTTAATGAAATAAATACGGGTATCAGTGCAGAGGATAAGCTTGTTGCACTCGCAAAACCTAAATGAATTAAAATATTGAATAATGTAATGAGTGCAATCGTTGCGATAATTGGTAACTCTTTTAGTCCCATTAACCCAAATGTTTTATCACTGAGCCATTGGGCAGCGCCTGTTTTAAGTAAGACGTTACCAAGTGAGATGCCTACACCAAAGACGATAATTGTCCCCCATGGAATTTTCTTTTCAACGCCTTTCCAAGTAATCACACCGATTTTAGGCATGAGCATCATACCTAATGCAATTAAAGTAACACTTGCTGAATCGATAGGGTGAAGTACTTTTTCAGTAGACCAAAAGATCAGTAATAAGATAGAAATGACAATGAGTCGCCATTCTCTAGCACTCATTGGACCTAGTTCGTTTAAGTCATGTTTAATCAATTCTTTACCACCTTCAATGGCATCTCGTTCAGGTGGTATTACTTTCATCATAATGAAATATAAGGCAATAGACATCAGTATAGACCACGGTGCAGCGTATAAAAACCATTCACCCCAAGACACGTTATAGCCTAAGTTTTGATTAATGAAATTGATAGCGACGATATTTTGCGCAGCGGCAGTTTTAATACCGATATTCCAAATCGATACCGCTTGTACGGATGTAATAATTAAGAGTGATGCTAGTTTACTATCTTTACTCACTTTAAAGGCTGCAATCATCCCGAGTAAAATGGGTACAACAGCACCAGCACGAGCCGTAGCAGAAGGTACAAAAAAGGCTAATACAATTGATACTAAAATTGCACCGATAACAATATGTTTTGTTTTATTTCCTACAATAGAAAGGACATAAAGTGCTAGCCGTTTATGAAGATTGGTTTCTTGCATGGCAGCTGCTAAGAATAAAGCGGCGGTCACAAGTGCTACTGCAGAAGTAGAAAAACCACTAAATGCGAGACTCAGAGCATTGTTTGTGCCTAATAATTCGCTTCCCTTCAGAATGGCGTTTCCACTTTTAGGATGACCAAGTTGTTCTGAGAGATGTTGAACAGGACTAAAGCCAAGTAATAATATAATAAGTCCTAAAATTAAAGTAGCTGAAACTGGATAAGATACTGCTTCAGTAACCCACATGATTACAGCAAAAGCAAGAATGGCAAGTGCTGCTTTAGCCATGACCGGTAAGCTACTTGAAGTAGGTAATAATAAAATCATTACTAATACGATAAAACTAATCACAATCCATAATGGTTTATATTCTTTATTAGATGTTTCTTTTTTAGATTGATTAGTGATTTGATTCCCCTTTGTCATTATCATCGTCCCCCTTAAAATAGTTACACTATTATTTTAACAAGAAAGCGCTTTATTTTAGGAGTTATATTTTAAAATACACAAAATTTTCAAAAAACTATTAATTAAAGCTAATAAACATAGAAATATTGAGATGAAAAGAAACGAAACAATGAATTTAATGGGAATTCTGTTTCACTCTGTTACTTATATATTAAAGTTGTCCGAAATCATTTTTCTTAATATTGTTAACTTAACAGTTGGTTCTTTAGGTTCAGTAATATGGATATGTTGATCATTTTTAATTTTATTTATAGCAATACATTCTCCACTCATTGTTTCAGGCATTACTTTACTTTTGCTATTAAATGTTTCAATAATGCCTTATTTATCTAGAAGAAATTTTTTCATAATAAAAATCCTTTTATAACTTTCGGTCCTTTTTCTGACTGTAGTAAAACAACAATTATATATAATTATTTAATCATTTTCATTTTTTTAAATCGTCCATTGACAATTTCGATATGAAATGCGATTATTAAAACGTAATAATTACGATTTAGGAGAGAAGAAAATGATTAAGAAAAGTTTAATGTTAGTCTTCATCAGTATTTTAACGTTGTCACTTGTAGCTTGTGGAACATCCAATAGTGGTAGTGATAAAGATAAAAAATCAGAGAACAATGAAAAGCTTGAGGTAAAAACGACAGTATATCCACTGAAATCTTTTGCTCAACAAATTGGTGGTAAATACGTTCATGTTGAATCAGTCTATCCGAATGGAATGGATCCACATACATATGAGCCGAGTCAAAAACAAATGGTCGATATTGGTAAATCAGATTTATTTGTATATACAGGGGATAATCTAGACCCAGTCGCTAAAAAAATTGCAAATGCGATGAATGATAAAAATAAAACATTATCATTAGAATCATCTTTAAATAAAGCCGATTTGTTAAAAGGCGAAGAGGATGAACATGAACACGGTGAACACGAAGAACATGGCGAGCACGAAGAACATGAGCATCATCATGGTAAATATGATCCTCATGTTTGGTTAGATCCTGTATTAAGTCAACAATTTGCGAAAGATATAAAGGATGAATTAGTTAAAAAAGATGCTAAACATAAAGATGACTATGAAAAGAATTATAAAAAATTAGTTAGTGATTTGAAGGATTTAGATAAAGATATGAAACGTGCTGTTAAAGGTCAAGAAGGTAAAACAGTATATATTTCACATGATTCTATTGGTTATTTAGCTGATCGCTATGGTTTTAAGCAAGAAGGAATCGAAAATATGAATGCTGAAGAACCAAGTCAAAAAGATCTTACAACTATTGTAAAACAAATTAAAGAGGATAAGGTAAACTATATCCTAGCTGAAGAAAATGTGTCGAATAAAGTTGCAGACACGGTTAGAAAAGAAACACATGCAAAAACAATTTCATTTTATAATATGGGTTCTCATACTAAACAACAAGATAATGACAGTAATACGTATCAATCATTTATGAAGAAAAATATTAAAGCTATTGAAAAAGCTTTAAAAAATGAATCTTAAAATTAAAGTATATTAAAGTAAAGAAGTAAGATATGAAGATCAAGTAAATTCTATCTTACTTCTTTTTTATAGGCTTCCTTTTTCAAAAAAAAGTGGTATATTAAATTTAAATAATATGTAGGGCATTATTTATTATTTTTATGAAGTAAGGGTTTATCACTAATAGATTGGAAGGAGACAGCGTCATGAATATTTATAGACTACGTTACCAACACCATAAAGACATTGTAGATGACAATATTTTAACGGTATTTGTATTGGCCAAAAATGAAGAAGATGTAAGGAAATTTGCGAAAACGGTAAATTACAAAGTTGAAGATGTTAAACATACAACATATGAAGCTTATGAAGAAGCTAAAGCAAAAGGTGAAACATATCGCCTTGAACATGCAGATACATATATTAGCTAAGTCTGTATAACTAAAAATTATATAATTAAGGATAAATATCGATGAGTATAAGGTTACACTTAAAACTTCTTTTTGCATAAAAAATGAATGTAATCATGCAAAGAGAAGTTTTTTTATATATTATTATCTAACTTTTTTAAAAATTCTAAAGAAATTGATTTTAAAAAAATGTATAATATCTATTATGACTTTAAGAGGGAAACGAGGAAAGACAATGAAACAGAAACTTACATTTAAAGAGAATCTCTTTATTGGGTCGATGCTTTTTGGTTTGTTCTTTGGAGCAGGAAACTTAATTTTTCCACTTCATCTAGGGCAAATGGCAGGCGCAAACGTATTACTTGCGAATTTAGGATTTTTAATTACAGCAATCGGTTTACCATTTTTAGGAATTATTGCGATTGGTATTTCTAAGACGAATGGTGTATTTGCAATTTCTTCACGCGTAAGTAAAATTTATGCATACATATTTACGATTGGTCTTTATCTTGTTATTGGACCCTTCTTTGCTTTACCAAGACTTGCAACAACATCATATGAAATTGCTTTTTCACCATTTGTTTCTCCAAGCAGTGGAAAATGGATTTTACCTGTCTTTAGTATGTTGTTCTTTATCGTAGCTTGGTTTTTTGCACGTAAACCCTCTAAAATCTTAGACTATATTGGCAAGTTCTTAAATCCAGTCTTTTTGATTTTATTAGGTATCGTGGTCGTACTTGCATTGATTCACCCAATGGGCAGTATAAGTCATGCACCAATAAGTCCTGACTACAATAAGAGTGTATTATTAAAAGGTTTTATCGATGGGTATAATACATTGGATGCACTGGCATCACTAGCATTTGGAATCATTATTGTAACGACTATTAAAAAATTAGGTATTACAAATCCTAATGATATTGCTAAAGAAACAGTGAAATCGGGGGCCATTAGCATTATTGGCATGGGTGTCATCTATACACTTCTTGCAGTAATGGGAACAATGAGTCTTGGAGAATTTAAAGTAAGTGAAAATGGGGGCATTGCCCTTGCACAAATTGCCCAACATTATTTAGGTGATTTCGGAATTATTGTTTTATCACTTATTATTATTGTGGCGTGTTTAAAAACGGCAATTGGTTTAATTACAGCTTTTTCAGAAACATTTACAGAACTATTTCCTAAAACGAACTACATTGTATTAGCCACTATGGTTAGTGTATTGGCGTTTATATTTGCGAATGTCGGATTAACAAAAATTATTATGTACTCATTACCCGTATTAATGTTTATTTATCCATTGGCCATTACACTGATTTTACTAACCTTAGTAAGTCATTTATTTAATAATTCGTCAATTGTGTATCGATTTACTACATTATTTACAGTGATTGCTGCATTTTTTGATGGTATTAAAGCGAGTCCAGAACCTTTTGTGAAAACGAACTTCGCACAATCATTAATCGATTTTGCTGAGAATTATTTACCATTCTTTGATATTGGTATGGGATGGATTGTCCCAGCATTAATTGGATTTATTATCGGACTTATTGTCTATAAAGTTCGTGGCAACAAACACGAAGTTCAAGCATAATTAAGCCATTTACTATAAGCTATAAGAAGTTGAAATCATACGATCTTATAGCTTATTTTTTTATATATTTAAAGGTATAAATATATTTATAAAATGCATTAAAATGAAGATAATAATAATTTTGAGGAGAAATAAAGATGGACTATAAAATAGATAAAACATGGGCAATCTTTTATAAAGCCTTAGCTCATAAATTGTTAGAATATCAAAATTGTCGTGATCAATTGATTGAGAAAATACAAGAACTTTATATTAACACTCAAATCAATATGCCTAAATTAGAAATTAATAATGAAATGATAGATATGGATCCATTTACTGTGTTTGGATTATTTAATAAGAGTTCTATGACTAAAAAAAATAGAATTAAAATTATAGAAGAAATGGCCAAACTATTTGATGTGAAAGCAGATATACCACAAAATTTTGATGGTATTCCGACAGTGATGAATTTACGTGCTACATTTTATAATTTTAAGAATGATCGTGAAGCACAAGATATTGAAAATTTATGGTCGTTGTTTGAAATTGCTTTATTGTATTCAGCAGATAAAAGTGAAGATAATGAAAATAACTTTAAGAGAAAATTTAATCAAGTGATGGCTCAGCCTGGAATCGGTATGGGTAAGTTAACCAGTGGATTATTTTGGATTGATTCTGACACATTTGCCAATTTAGATTCTCGAGCGATTTGGTATATTTTTGAAGAAAGCGAAATCAGTACAAAGTATATCAATTTTGAGGTTAACTTAAAACAATCATTAACTGCGACCACGTATTTAATGATTATTGAAAAATTAAAATTATTTTTAAAAGAGGATAACTATTTGAATGATTTTATTGATTTAAGTTATGAAGCATGGCGCAAATCAAAGGAAGTCAAGCAAAGTTCAAAAGTAAAAGATATCGATGCAGATAAGGATTTAGAAGTCGTGAATTATTGGATTTATTCTCCAAAACCACAAGATGTTGATTTTGCTTCTTTTATTGAGAATGGAGAAATGTCTATTGGATATAACGAGTTAGAAGATTTCTCGAAATATGCATCTAAAGAAGAGATTAATCAAAAATTACAACAATTGAACCATAATCAGCATCATTATATTCATACGGTTAATGCCATATGGGAATTTAGTAAAGAAATGAAACGTGGGGATATTGTTTATGTGAAAAAAGGACAGACTGATATTGTAGGATGGGGCGTTGTTTCATCCAATCATCAATATAAAAATGATAAAAATATCATTCAGCTTGTTTGGAAGGAGAAAGGAAACTGGAAGATTCCAATCAAAACATTAAATAAGACGCTCACTAAAATTACGCCATATAGTGAAACGATTCGGAAATTTAATGAGTTATTTTCAGTTGAACATTCTGATGGAGTGGTTGCTACACAAACGACTTATCCCATTTATACAGCAGAACAATTCTTAGACGACGTATTTATGAATGAAGAAGACTATGACACGCTTGTGCAATTAATTAGAAGAAAAAAGAATGTCATCTTACAAGGGCCACCAGGCGTAGGTAAAACGTATGCAGCGAAACGATTGGCTTATTCAATGATAGGTGTTAAAGATAAAGAACGTGTGAAACTTGTACAATTCCATCAAAGCTATTCATATGAAGATTTTGTGATGGGTTATCGTCCTACTGAAACTGGCTTTGAATTGCGTACCGGTGCGTTTTACAATTTTTGTAAGCAAGCAGAAGAAGATAATGAGAAAGACCATTTCTTTATTATCGATGAAATTAATCGTGGCAATTTAAGTAAGATATTTGGTGAGTTGTTTATGTTAATTGAAAATGATAAGAGGGGAATGGAAATAGAATTACTCTATGCAAATGAGAAATTCTGTGTTCCAGATAATGTTTATATTATTGGTATGATGAATACAGCAGATCGAAGCTTAGCCATGCTTGATTATGCACTACGACGTCGATTTGCATTTTTTGATATGAATCCTGCCTTTGAAACCATACAATTTAAACATTATCAAGAAAATTTAAAAAATCCACAATTTGATGCATTAATTGATACAATTCAAGCACTGAATGTCGACATTCGAGATGATGATATGTTAGGTGAGGGGTTCGTTATTGGCCATAGTTATTTCAGTAATATGGTTGATGTCACAGAGTCTGAATTATCAAATATTATTGAATTCGAAATGATACCATTATTAAAAGAATATTGGTTTGACGACCCTTCAAAAGTGGATAGTTGGAAGGTACGTTTAAGGGAAGCGATTCAATGATTAACATTCATAATATTTATTATATGTTGTCTTACGCGTTTACAGTTTTGAATAAGAAAGGCTATCAACATATAGCAACAGAATCATTTAATAATGTGGCAGATTTATATAGTGCGCTCCTGATTAAAGGCGTATCGAGTCAATTAAAATATGGTCTTCAACATGACTATTTAGAACACAATGACTCGCTTAATGTGATACGAGGAAAGATTAATGTCACAGCATCCATACAACAAGGAACAATGATGCATAAACAGTTAAATTGCACGTATGATGAATTTTCAATTAATACGTATATGAATCAAATTTTAAAAACAACAATGCTTAATGTTCTAAAATTAGATATTTCGCGCACACGTAAAAAAGCGTTAAAACGACTGCTGATATATTTTGAACAAGTAGATATATTAGATTATCGACATATTGATTGGCAGTTACGATTTGATCGTCATCACGAAACATATCGTATGTTAATGGCTATTTGTTACCTTGTTACGCAAGGACGAATTCAGTCAGAAAGAAGCGGTTCAAGAGAAACGATGATGTTCGAAGATGAACAACAGATGGCGCGTTTATATGAACGGTTTGTTAGGGCTTATTATAAAAAGGAATTTCCACAGTTAAAAGTCACCGCGTCTCATATTCCATGGGCCATTGATGATGATTATCGTCACATGTTACCGACAATGAGAAGTGATGTTATGCTAACTTATGGTACGCAATGCTTAATCATTGATACGAAATATTATACGTCGACGTTACAACAGTATTTTGATACAAGAACGATTCATTCTGGAAATTTATATCAAATATTTGCGTATGTAAAAAATGAAGCATTTCACTTAAAATCGAAACAGATAAATGTTGCGGGGATGTTATTGTATGCGAAAACGGATGAACAACTTGTACCTGATAATACGTTTCAGATGAGTGGCAATACGATTAGTGTCAAAACATTGGATTTAAATCAAGATTTTATTCATATTGCTAAACAACTAGATGATATTGTATATAATTATTTTAAGATATAAAATAGTTAGTAGATATTGTAAAATTTCAACAATTCATATACGATATATGCAAATTAAAATGACAATTTTGACTTATAACAAAGGGGTTAATGACAATGAAACACATGCATTTATCTGTTTTAGCTTATAGTACAGGTCTACATCCTGCCTCTTGGAGACTACCACATTCATATGTTGAAGAAGTTGGAGATATTGATTTTCAAATTAAGTTAGCGAAATTAGCCGAAAAAGGTAAACTGGATGCATTCTTCTTAGGTGATGGTCAATATATATCTGGAGAAGAAACGGGACATATTTCTTATTATTTTGAACCACTAACGGCGCTTGCTGCCATTTCACGTGAAACACATTCAATTGGTTTGATAGGTACCATTTCTTCTTCTTTTTATGAACCTTATCTTGCAGCACGTATGCTTTCAAGTTTACATCAAATATCTCATGGGCGTATTGGGGCAAATATTGTAACATCTCAATTTGATTTAGAAGCACAAAACTACTCGATGCAAGCTTTACCACATCTTGAAAAACGTTATGAACGAGCAGATGAATTTATTAATGTAATGAAAAAATTATGAGAATCATTTACTGTAGAGGCTATCGTTAATCACAAAAACTCAGGAATTGGCTTAAATCATCAGTATATTCATCCACTTCATTATCAAGGAAAGTATTTTCAAGTTGCCGGAGCTATTAACATTCCAACACCAAAATATGGTCGACCACGTTTATTTCAAGCAGGAACTTCTATTCCAGGTCGTGATTTAGCAGTACGACACGTGGATGCTATTTTTTCAATTGCATGGAATTTACAAGATGGCCAACAGTTCAGACAAGACATTCATCAACGTGCCATGGAAGCAAATCGTCAACCCCCTCTTGTATTACCAGGTCTCACTGTTTATGTTGATGAGAATGAAGAGGATGCTTATAAACTTAAGCAACAATTAGATGATATGATTCCACTTGAAAAACGTAAGAAACAATTATCTAAAGCCATTGGTCTAGATATAAGTGAGTGGACACTAGATGAAGTCGTGCCATCATTGCCACCTTATGATGCATTAGAGAAAAAAGTTGTAAAATCTGTTTATGAAGCTGTACAGCGTGCTGTTATGACCGAACACCTTACCTTACGCGATGTATTAGATCGATTTGGTACTTGGGTAGGGCATAAAACGATAGTGGGGACACCGGAACAAGTAGCGGATGAAATGATTGAATGGTTTGAAAAAGAAGCGTGTGATGGTTTTATGTTAATGTCACCAACATATCCAAACGCATTTGAAAAATTTATTGATTTAGTCATTCCAGTTCTTCAAGCGCGTGGCATGTTTAGAAAAGAATATGAAAGCCATATGTTAAAAGATCATTTAAATATAAATACAGAGAAACTATAATTAAGCTTCTCTTTTATTTAATAGATATCATGAAAAAAGACTTCCTCCATTAGGGGGAAGTCTAAAATGTTCTTTATATTATTCCATTTTAACTTTCGCTTTGTCTGATTCTTTTTTATATTTTTGATACATAATCCAAAGAATAATTGCCCATACGGGTATAAATAATACTCCAATTCTAGTTGAACTGTTAATTAATAAGATAATAAAGATAAATGCGAAGAAAGCTAGAATCGCAAATGCCATATATTTTCCGCCAGGCATTTTGAACTTACTATCTTTGTGTAATTCAGGATTACGTTTGACATAATTTAGATAGGCAATCATGATAAGTGTCCAAATTAAAATATTCAATACTGTTGAAAATATCGTAATTTGAACGAACACTTTTGTTGCATCTTTAAATACTGCATTCAAAATAACTGAAATACTTAATAAGCCGCATGTAACTAAAATAGCATAGTGAGGTACACCATGTTTATTTGTTTTATGCAAGAATGATGGGCCTTGTTTACGACCTGCTAAACCGTACATTGTACGACTATTTGCGAAAATACCACTATTACATGATGAAGCAGCTGCTGTTAAAACGACAAAGTTAATAATACCGGCAGCAAATGGAATACCAATCAGGCCGAATAATTTTACGTAAGGACTGTCTGCAGGGTTTAATTTATCCCAAGGTACGACAGACATAATCACTGCTAATGAGCCAATATAGAAAATTAAAATACGCGCAGGTACATTGTTAATTGCTTGAGGAATCGTTTTGTGTGGGTTCTTAGTTTCCCCAGCTGTAATTCCAATTAACTCAATACCAATAAATGAAAAGATAGCCATTTGAAATGCCATCAAGAAACCTTGAATACCATTCGGGAAAAATCCACCTCTAGACCAAAGGTTCGTTACACTTGCTTGCCCGTAAGAGGTTTTCATTCCAAGCACAATCATCACAATACCAACAATGATTAAGGCTACAATTGTTATCACTTTAATAATTGACAGCCAGAATTCTAACTCTCCAAATAGCTTTGCACTGAATAAGTTCAAAGCGACTAATACTAAGATAGTAAATGCAGCTGTTAGCCAGTTTGGTACTGTAGGATACCAATATGAAACATATTTAGCAACTGCTGTCACTTCTGCCATGCCTGAAATAATCCAAGTTAACCAATACGTCCATCCGACCATAAATCCAGCAATTGGTCCAATATAATGATGGGCAATATCCCCAAATGATTTGAATCCTAAATTCGATAAGAGGATTTCTCCCATTGCTCTCATAAACATAAATAATACAAAACCGACAATAACATAAGTCAATAAAATAGACGGTCCGGCTAAATGTACAGATTCACCTGATCCAAGGAACAGTCCTGTACCAATTGCGCCACCAATAGCGATAAGTTGAATATGTCTATTACTCAATTCTCTTTGCAGTTTATCTTCTGCCATAATTTTCTTCCCTTTCATGAGTAATCTTATGACTGAAACTTTATGACTGAATCCAATACCCTTTGTTATAACATAAATAATTTTTCTAAATTTCAAATTATTTATTTGTTAAGGTTAAGGATACCCTATTTAGTTAATGTTAATCAAATAATAGTTTAATGAATAAGTGTTAATACATTATTAATTATAATTAATAATGTATTAAATTGAGTGTCTTTTTAAATCTATAAGCAAATTACTTCTCTTTATTTTCAATTTATTTAATAATCTAGGTTACGTAATTAAAATATGAAAGTAGGGAAATGAATGAACGATTTTAACGAAATATTGGAAAGTAGAAAATCTGTGAAAGGATTTGATTCAAATTATAAAATTCCACATGAAGAAATGAATGAAATCATTAGAAAGGCAACAAAAGCACCTTCATCAGTGAATATGCAGCCGTGGCGTTTTGTTGTTGTAGAAAGTGATGAAGCGAAAGCAAAATTACGTCCATTAATTCGATTTAATACATCACAAAATGATACATCATCAGCGATGATTGTTATTTTCGGTGATTTACAATGTTATGAGGAAGGCGAGTTTATCTATAACAAAGCGGTTGAGGAAGGACATATGCCTCAAGAAGTAAAAGACCAAATGTTACCTTTTGTAATGGATACTTACAAAAATAGTTCACGTGAAGTTATGAGTGACATCGTAAAAGTGGATAGTAGTTTAGCTGCGATGCAATTAATGTTAGTTGCAAAACAATATGGCTATGATACGAACCCTATCGGTGGTTTTGAGCATGACAAAATTGGCGAAGCATTCGGATATGATTTAGAACGTTACGTTCCAGTGTTAATCGTTGCGATTGGTAAGAAAGAAAAAGAACCTCATACATCATATAGAATGCCAGTTGATAAGGTAGTAGATTACCAATAATTAAAGTTTAATATAAAATATCAAAAAATATATTTTCATAAACGATTATAAAAGAAAGTTCTTTAAATAAAAATTTATGGGAATATATTTTTTCTTTAAAATGATTAATTCTTTTATAAATGGGAATAACTAACTGTATCCCGTAATAAGGAAACAATGTACATAACAATGTATTTACGATACCAATCTATATCTAGGAGAGATAAGTATGGATCAATCAAATGAAAACAAAAAACAACAACAATTAGATGCTCTAAGAAAAAATAATGATGGTACAGCAATGACTACAAATAGTGGTATGAAAGTAAGTGAAGATGAAAATTCACTGACAGTAGGGGATAGAGGTCCGACTTTACTAGAAGACTTCCACTTCCGTGAAAAAATGATGCACTTTGACCATGAACGTATTCCTGAACGTGTGGTACACGCACGTGGATTCGGTGCACATGGTGAATTCCAAGTGTATGAAGATTTAAGTGAATATACAAGTGCTGACTTCTTAACACACCCTGAAAAAACAACACCTGTATTTGTGCGTTTCTCTACTGTACAAGGTTCTAAAGGATCTCCAGATACAGTACGTGACATTCGTGGTTTTGCTACTAAATTCTATACTGATGAAGGTAACTTCGATTTAGTAGGTAACAACGCACCTGTATTCTTTATTCAAGATGCAATTAAATTCCCTGACTTCGTACATGCATTAAAACCAGAGCCACATAATGAAATGCCACAAGGTGGTTCAGCGCACGATACATTCTGGGATTTCATTGGTCAAAACCCTGAATCTATGCACGCAGTATTTTGGGCAATGAGTGATAGAGGGATTCCTAAAAACTTCCGTCAACAAGAAGGTTTTGGTGTACACACATTTAGACTTGTAAATAAAGAAGGTCAATCTTACTTTGTTAAATTCCACTGGAAACCTAAACAAGGTTTAGAAAGCTTAGTATGGGATGAAGCACAAATCTTACATGGTAAAGACATTGATTTCCATCGTAAAGATTTATATGAATCAATTGATAAAGGCGACTATCCTGAATGGGAATTAGGCTTACAAATTATCAAACCTGAACAAGAATTTGACTTTGATTTTGATATTTTAGATCCAACTAAATTATGGCCAGAAGATCAAGTACCTGTGAAAATTGTTGGTAAAATGACGTTGAACCGTAATGTAGATAACGTCTTTGCAGAAACTGAACAAGTTGCGTTCCACCCTGCACATATTGTTCCAGGTATTGATTTCTCTAATGACCCATTATTACAAGGTCGTTTATTCTCTTACACAGATACACAAATTTCTCGTCTTGGCGGACCAAACTTTAACCAAATTCCTATTAACCGCCCAGTTGCAGACGTTCATAATAATCAACGCGATGCAATGCATCAATCATATATTCATCAAGGTCAAACAGCCTACCATAAAAATGGCTTGAACAATAATGACCCTCATACGACACCTAAAGAACAAGGTGGTTTCGAGCATTATCATGAAAAAGTAGAAGGTTATAAAGTACGTCAACGTAGTGATAGTTTCAAAGATTACTATACTCAAGCTAAATTATATAAAAACAGCTTAACTGAAGCAGAACAACAACATTTAGCTGATGCATTTTCATTTGAAATTGGTAAATGTAAATCAACAGAAGTAAAACAAAATGCTGTTAATCAAATTAATAAAGTTGATCGTAAATTAGCTGAATACGTAGCAAATAATGTAGGTGTAGAAGTTCCGGCAGAAAACGAAGAAGTGCAATCAGATGCTAAAGATAGCCAATTAACATTAGAAAAATTTGATATCCCACTAAAAGGACACTCTGTAGCAGTGCTTGTAAATGGTGATATTAGCGCTGAAACATTAAAATCATATGCAGAAGTATTTGTTAACAACGACTTAAACTATGCATTTGTTGGACAAACAGCTAAAAACCTTAATGATGATGAAATTGGTATTACTGAAACTTATAGCACAGCAAGTTCAACAGTATTTGATAGTGTAATCGTTCTTTCAGACGGTAAAGAAATGTTACCGACTGCGATTGACTTTGTTGAAATGAGCTATAATCATAAAAAACCTGTTGTAATCACTGAAGAAGCGAAAAATGTATTACAAAGTAATCGTATTGATTTAGATGCGCCTGGTGTTGTAGTATCTAGCGAACCACAAGCTATCCTTGACGCATTCAAACGTTACAGATATTTCGATAGAAAATAATGAATGATTTTTTGAAAAAGCCTGAGACATAATGTGTTGTCTTAGGCTTTTTTAATATATTGGCAGTCGATGATTGAATTGAACATGCGTTTGTTCCAAATTCTTTTCAATCAACACAAGTTGGAGATACGTTACTGGAGTGGACGATAAATTCAAAATGAATGCTGTCTTGCACTCTTTTGAGTAAGGAGGAGATATGATGAATCGAGGTATTAATCATATTGGTCTTACGGTTCCTAGTATTGAAAAAGCCACTGCTTTTTTTAAACAGGGACTAGATGGAAAAATTGCATATGATAGTCAAACTAAAAATGATGAACCAAGAGGTGGCGAATATGTCGAGCATATCTTAGGGCTAGAAAAAGGAACTTCAATTATTCATAAACGCATGATGGTGTTTGGTTGTGGTCCTAATATTGAAATGTTTGAATTCCAACACGCTCAACAACATGAACCACAATCACTACAAGATATAGGTTTTACACATATTTCTTTTTATATTGAAAGTGACGAATTTGAACATGTATTAGAACGTGTCAAACAGGCAGGAGGAGAGCCACTATCTGAACCACATTCTAATACAAAATATGAGAATACAGAGAATAATAAAACCGTTTATATTCGAGCGCCATGGGGAAGCTTAATCGAACTTCAAACTGTACCTAATGGTTTTTATTATCCAAAAGATAGTGAAGCGAAGGTATTTATTCCTAAAAGTAACGATGAGTAATAAAATGGACGCAGTAGTGCATTACATTTTTCGACAGTGACGATTTTGTGTACATTTTCTAGAAACAGGGTAATAAACTAGAAAGCCTATCAAATGGCTTAATGACAGTTTAAGGGAGTAGAACAAATGATTGATATTCAAATTCAAAAATGTGACTTAATTGAAGTAATTGAATCAATAATCAATGAAAAAGTCGAAGTTGACAATCAAGATGCATGTGAATATTTAGCGACTGAAATTGTGAATGGATTAGAAAGCTACAATAGTGAAGAAACTCAAGCAAATAATTTATTAGGATTGAATAGTGCATTACGTCATGAAGTCAAAGCTTCTAACCACTCTAAAAAGATCACACTTTCAGCAAATGAAGAAGCATTCTCGTCAAACGATAATAATATAGATGTACGTTCATCTAACTAGACTGAAAAACTTACAGCACTTTATGACATCATGTTCTTACAAATCTTACATAATAAAAAGCACTTCCTAACGAGTGAAAATGTCTTCATCTCATTCGGAGGTGCTTTTATTTATATGAAATTAGAAAAATAATGCTTTAACTATTCTGAAGAAAGAACCAAGTAATTGAAAGACATCACCAGACATTAGACAACCACCTTTCCGCAAAAAATTATATTAAGCTTCGTTAGTTGAAGTTAGCGCTTCTGTTTGAACTAAATCATCTGCTAAATCATACCAAAACTGTTGTAGTTCTTCTCTTGAACGTTTTGTATCTGTACTGTCTTGACCTACAAAATCGACATGATCCCAGTCGTGTTTAGTAGGTGTTACTTGCCAAATACCTTTTTGATTTGTATCAGTTGCTTCTGTATAAGCTTGATTGAAAGGATGTTGAGATGAAATCACAGATACAAGACCATCATTTTCTCTCCATTCTTTTTCAGTAGCTTTACCAATCACATTTCCTGTCACTGTGAATGGTAAGAACATATTATAGTCTGCTTTTTGTTTTCCTATTAAAGTCGGATGCGTTGCCTCAGCTGTATACGTTTTATAAACGATATTTGGATTAAGTGATGTTTTGCGGTTAAGATCTGTCGCGCCATCACGTGTTAAATCATAAAAACCATTATCTTTAGATTGCCATAATTTAGAGTTTTTAACGCGTAAAAGGTAAGAGATGTAGCTTTCACCAGGTTGTTGTTTTAGACCCCATTGAGACAAACCGAAGTCTACACGTGAATTTTTATTACCTAATCGTTTACCTAAATCAAAAACCACTTGACGAACAAGTGCTTCATTTCCTAATTCATCTGCAGCGTGGGTACCATTATGCGGTGTGCCTAATGTTGTAATTGAAGAAACCATATTATCGTGTCCACCTTGTAGTAAAGGAGAAATGTCACCACCATGTGTTTTTTGGTATTCAATTTCTTCTTGACTACCATTTCTTAATAATTCTTCTAATTGACGAACAGTTTGTCCTCCCATACTATGACCAACTAGATGCACTTTTTGACCAGGTTGCCAATCTTTATAAACGCCTTCGTATGTTTTACCATAGCGTTCATGTCCATATCTTTCTGCATGTGCAGCACCATAATCTACAGTACCACCTTTAATATAGTAATAAAGTTCAACGGCACGGTCATAGTTACTACCAAATGCACTGATACTTGCTTCATAAGCGTTATAACCATTTTGTTCTAAATCTTGACGAATGTTTAATTTATCGCCGCCCCAATAATGTGATAAAACATTAGGATTGATATCATCAGTAAATCCATTAAAACCATGAACAAGAATGATTGGATCTTGGTTTTTGTATTGACCTTGTTTAGCAACTTTATTGGTTTGATCTTTTGTTTCTGTCGTACCTTGCTGTTGAGATGTATTATTTGTTGTTGCTACTGCATTATTAGCTAATGTCTCTAAGCCAGCCTGTGAATTTTTTTGATCTTTAGCATCTTTATGTCCAACAGTTTCATTTGTTGTACCGTCAATTGAGATCGCTTCATCTTTAGTGTTTAAAGTATTCACTGTAGGTGCAGCAGGATCTGTGGGTTGTTTAGCTGTCACTGTTTGTTTTGTTTCAGTTGTGTCTACAGTATCGTTTGTTTTTCCAGTAGATGGTGCCTCTACGTCATTATTTTTTATTGCATCCTGATTTACATTTGAATCTTGTTGAGTTTTTGATGGTGTTAATTCTTTACTCTCTGTTAGAGGTGTTGACTGAGATGTTTTTGTTGAATGACTGTCAGTTGTTTTTGAAGTATTGTCTTTTGTAGATGATGTGTTGGTTTCAGCAGTCGTTGTTTGAGTTGTTGTTTTCTCTTCTGTCGGACTTTCATTTGTCACGTTTTCTGAAGAGTGAGCTTGATTTTTAGTAGTTGATGTTTCAGTTGTGTTATCTTTTTTATCTGAGGCTAGTGTGTCTTTTTGAATTGTGTTTTTAGTCGATTCTTGTGTTTCAAGAGAAGGTTGCTCCTCTTTAGTTGAAACTGATTCAGGGTCATCAGAAGATGTTTTTGTAGTTGATGCTTCTTCAGTTTCAGCTACTGAATGTTTTGTAGATTGATGAGTTACAATGTTGTCAGTTGTTCCTTCATTAGTATTTAATTGATCAGTGCTATCTTTAACTTGAGTTGAAGCTTTGTTTTCATTATGTAAGCGTTGTGCTTCATTTTCATTAGTTACTGATTGAGATGTAGAAGTAGCTTGTTCGTCAGATTGAACATTGTCTTGTTGTGTTTCTTGATTATCAGATTGTTTTTTATGATCCCCAATAGATTGTGCTACAGCTGATTCAGGATTTCCCACTTCCTGATGTGTTTCTGCTGCCTGTGCAGCACCGCCTCCCATAAATAGCAATGTCGCTACTAAAATGGATGATGCACCCACACTGAATTTACGAATACTGTATCTGTTTTCACTTTTTTTCATAAATAGCACCTCTATTAATAGTTTTTTGTTATAAAATATATAGATTAAATAAAAATATTAATTATTGAACGTGGAATAAATCCGAAAAGTTTACTAAATATCGCTTTAATATTTTCCAAAGTAACCATCCTTTCTTAACAGACAATTTAGAAAGCGTTTACAAATATGGCGAAAAATTGTCGTATGTAGAACAGAGCTACATACGAGATTTAACCATCAACGTTGTCTATTGAGTGTAAATAGATAGTAACGCTATATGAAAGCGTTGTCAATAATCTGTCACAATTACATAGAGTAAATGTACATTTTAAGGATATATGAACTTGAAATGTGTAATAACATCGTAAACTAAGAAGCGAAACCCTAATAAAGTAAACTGTTCCTTAAAAATCATTACTTGTGTATATTCAAATGTAACTCGGGGTTTTTAGGCGAACGAGGTGGTGTAATACGTCTCCCTTTTCCAAGAGACATTTGGATAATCGATGATACTAACATAATCGAATTGAAAATAATCATTAGTAGAAATACTTTATGATCAGCATCAATAGCAATATCTTTTATACGCTTAATATAAATTGAAGTGTTTGTAATATTTTCTGTATAAACAGATTGTGTTCCTTTTTGAATATTATATTTAATCAGATAGGCAATCACTGGAACAAGAAATGCTGCCGCGTAGTTACGTATTGTGTGCATCGTTTGAGAACGCTGACCAGCTTGAAGTAAATCGCCATCTAATAATGTTGCCATAGCACCACTTACAAGTGTCATACTTGCACCAAAACCAAGTAGGAAACCTTGAATATAAAGTAAATGAATATTTACAATATCATGTAAAATCATCCAATGAACACTGACATAAAGTAATGCTGATGAGCCTAATGTGCCTAAAACACCAGCTCCCACTGCACTATAGATAAACATTTTAATAAATCCTGTCACAATGACACCTATGAAAAAGAATAAATAAAAATGTAAAGATATAGTGAAAGGTAATTTTAAGATTCTAATTATATACACATTAATTCCTGCAATACCACATAATAAGGCTAAATGTGAAGATATAGCCATTGTTGCACCAACAAATGGTTTCTTTGTTAATAACGTTTTAAAGTGAACAAATGGATGTTTTGCTTCGTGATTAAAAACTACAAAATTTACAATGAATAAAATTGCTATAATTAGGATAGGCCAGACCCAGAGAGACCCGTACCCTTTTTGTGTAAGCATCCCCATCGGTAGCGTAAGAGCAATCGTACTAAGAACTAATGAAATAATCATAGGACGACTAATATGAATAGGTTCAGAATGTTGATATTCTTCTTTTGTTAAGAATATTGAACCTAAAATAAGACATAAGATAGCTGAAATAATATTAATAATAAAGATCCAATGCCAACGATCTAATTCTAAAGATAGACTACCTGATAGACCTCCCAATGCATTTGCGCCAAATAAACCTACAATAACCATTAATAAGAATACATTGCGGTATTGTCTAGGGAAGTTGAGAAAGAGTTTTGGTAAAAGTGTGAAGAATAAGACGCCGGTACTTAAACTTTGTAAACCTTTAGCAATAGATAAAATAATTAGGTCGAAAGAAAAAAGCCCGATAATCGAGCCGATTAAAAATAGAGTTACAAAGAATAAAAAATTACGTCTAAACCCGAATTTGTGTGTCAATGTATGTCCAAGTGGCACGCCAAGTGCAAAGGCAAAGTTAGCAATCACAGAAGGTATAATGAGATATTGAGAACCTATACTAAATGATGTTTGTAAAATACCTTGATTTAAACTATAAGCCAAATTTGAAAAATATTGTGAACCAATGCCGAAGATAGTTAGTATGCCAAGTATTGATATTTCTAGCATTTTTCCTTTTTTAGATGACCAAAAGTCCATTTTTTTCACTCCGATATATGAATATGGTGTATCGTCATTTCGCAACTTAACTATTATACTCCTGTAAATGGGAAAAATAAATAAGAGTGTCTTATATATAAAATATAAAATAAAAAGAAACCTAAGAATTTAATCTTAGGTTTCTTAGATAGCGGAGGGAGAAGGATTTGAACCAACGCGAGCTAAAAGCTCCTACTAACCATAAAATGGTTAGCCTCTTAAGCCAGGCTTGAGTATCCCTCCATGATTTTACTTTAATACTATACTATATATTTTGAAGTTTGTAAAGAAAAATATTTTCTATGTAAATACTTTATAAATGTAAATTAAAGTTAAAAATAAATTGTTTTATAAAAAAGACGCATACTGTCCTTTGTTTGTTTTATAATATTGATGTACATATTTTATTTTAAACATAAAACAAATTCATTTCTAAATGGAAGAAAGCAGGGGACAAATTAATGTTAAAATCTAAATTTGGTAAATCATTAGTAGCGAGTGTCATTATTGGTGCCAGTGTACTCGGATATTCCGCCCAACATCAAGAGGCTAAAGCTGTAGAAACCAACTATTATTATGACGGTATACAAAGAGGCTCATATCAAGCCTATTTAAAAGCGAAAAAAATTAGTAACAGCAGTATTTCAATTCAACGCTATCCAAATGCCTCGCAAAATAATTTAAAGGCGATTGGTCGTGTATCTAATTTAAATGGCTGGAAAAAAGGCTCTCGCGATGCATCTGTAAGAAAACAAGATTCTATGGGAACAGGAACAGTGATTGGGGCTCATACATTTGTAACAAATGCACACGTGATCGATGATCAATATGGTCGTGCAGCGGCTCCGAAATATATTAAATTTCAAATGAATCGTGATGGAAGTCGTATGCCATATGTTTTCCAAGCAACAGAAGTGATTAAAGTACCACAATATGATATTGCAGTGGTTCACACAAAACAAAATATGTCTAAATATGTGAAACCAGTTAAAATTGCAACGGATTCAGAGATTAAACAATTGAAATTCAATTCGCCACTTTATTCATTAGGATATCCATGGCAATATAACGACAACACAAAAGCCTATTTTAATAAACTTCGTGTAACTCAATTTTCAACAAATGGTACCGAGATTCAAACGAAAGATATTTTTAGATCAGGCGCTTCAGGCTCACCAATGTTAAATAGTACATTTACAAAAATGTATGGCTTAAGAACATATGGATATAACTTAATGGGTGGTTCAACGGATGCTTATGCTAAACAAGAAATGTCTGGTGGCGAATCATTTAAAGGATATGCTGGTCGTTTCGTACGTCAACATATTAAGTAATTGATATAAAAAAGTACATGCTTTAGATAATGAAGTGTGTACTTTTTCATAACGACATACAGAGTCTGTTTAATATTGTCAGTTGAATATATATTTTTTATTTTAAAAGGAGCGAAATAAATGAAGAAACATTACTTAGCTATCGGCGCAATAACGGCGACAACTTTACTTGCAGGTTGTGATTTAGGAGATATGATTGGGCTCAATAATTCTAGTGAAAAATCAGAACATACTACATCACAAAGTAACCAACCATCAAATAAAAACACTTCAGATAATCATAAAAATAATACCCAACAAGATAGTAATAAAAGTTCAAATGATAGCAATCAACGAGAGAATAAAACAAATAGTAATATCGACAACTTATCTCAAGCTGAAAAAGTAGCGTTGGCTTTAAATGATCCTTCAGTGTCAGACTATGCTATTACTGCAAATGAATTAAGAAATCATTCATATTTTGCGAATTATAACGGTGGCGGCGAACAAAAAAGTATAGATACGTATCAATTAGAAGCATTAGACAATGGAGTAGAGGGTGCACCAAGTAATATGAAATTCTATGCTACTCAGCCTGCTAAAGGCTCATTTTCTACGCTTATTGGAGTAGGAGGCGATAGGGTTACAATTATCGCAACCCAAAGTCCAGGCACATACAGTCAATTTGTAAATTCACAAACAGGTCATGAATTAGATCTCCATACCTTACTTGAGAAATACGGTGAGAATTCTAATTATAAGGAGATTGTGAATCAAATCGTTTTTACTAATGGAAAAACATATACTGATTCAAACAATACAACTAGTGAATCATCTTCATCTACTGAAAAAGTAACACGTGCAAATGTCATTGATAAGGTAGAAGATTATGAAGGTCATCAATTAGATACTGATACGTACACATATAAAGAACCAGAACAAGATGAAAACGGAGATTGGGGCTTCTCAATTTTAGATAAAAATGGAGATTTAGTTGGCTCATATATCGTTACTTCTGACGGTGTAGTAACAAAATATGATGAACATGGAGATCCAATTGATTAATAAAAAGCAACAGCTGATTTTAATGGTCAGCTGTTGTTTTCTGTGTAAGTACGTTTAATTTCATCTAAACGCTCAATAAAACTATCGATATATGATTCTGGAGCAATAATTTTTGCTAGAGGGGCAAGTTGATAAGCAATATAATAAGCATCAAATCGCGTGCAATTTACCCATGCCAAAATGGTGTCTTCATTACGGGAAACAATCTCTTTAATTGAAAATTGTTGTTTAAATTGATTCCAAATGGTTGTACTCATTTCAAATAATACTGCATTATTCGCGAAGTCTTTAGAAAATTTTGTATCTAGAACGTGTAAGGATGATATCGATTTCAAAGAAACAGCATGTATTTTATGTTGAAATTCGTAAGTAAACCAATAATCATAATGCATATACAAAATAGATAATGGTTTAATAGTTATTTTGTTATGATCTACTTCAATACGCACTCTATGTTTATTGACGATGGCTTTTTGAAGATCCATTAATAGTTTTCCAGGAAGTAAATCATCACGTACTTTGAATTGATGTAACATCGTCATCAAAATATGTTTATCTTCTATTCTGACAGACGACAGCGCATTTAAGAAAAATTTGTAAATATCGTAATGAAGAATAGGTGTGAGACTTTGTAACTTAATGAGTAAACTTAGTACACCAAGACTTTGTTTGTTCGTAGTATCATGTGTGAGTTCATAACCGCCTAATTGATAATTATAGACGATTTTAGTATGATTGCTTCTCCAAAAATGACTTTCATAAAAAAATGTATTAATTGTATTAATATCACGTTGAATAGATTTTTTGCTGACATTTGTAAACCGATCTAAGTCTTCTTGAGTGACAACATGACCATTTAATAATAATGTCAACATATTAAGTATACGTGTTGCTTTATCCAAAGATATATCTCCCTTTTATTAAAGTGAAAAAGTTTTTAAAAATAATTATATAGCTTGTAATAGAGTTTGTTACTATATAATTTGACAAAATATTAATAGTTAAACATTGATTTTAACATTAATATTGAATGGATAAAGAATGGTGAGACCGTAATAATGCGTAAACTGTATCTAACGATGGGGTAGAAAGATGATGTGTTCTAGCCTTACGATAAATAAAACCTTGAATTGCTTCTACTTCAAGGGGCTGATGATTCATAACATCATAATACATACTTGTCCCCATATGATCTGGATAACCAGCATAGATATGCATAATATCTGCAACAATCGTGTTAGGCAATGTAATACCTTCTGCCATAGCGACTTGTTTTCCTTCTTCTAATAAGCGCGTGCATAATTGATAGACTTCCGAAATTTTTAAAATTTGTGCAGTATTGCCACCTAATGCAGTCATCGAATTAATACCAAGATTGACAAGTAATTTATACCAAATCGTTGTTTCTATGTGATCTTCTAATATAAGTTCTATTTTAGTATGTTCTAAATAGCGTTTAAGTTGTTCAGTCCGACGATCATGCTGAATATGCAAACGGTAATCTCTGAAATGGATCACTTCATCGTCTTTTTTCTGCCCACTAATATAGACCACAGCTTGGTAGACATATTTAAATGGTAAAGTTGAACGTAAACCATATCCATTTTGAGCTAAGATAATAGTTGTCTCATCATGAGTAAGACGGTTTAAGTCTGGAACTAAAGATTCAAGTTGATGCGTTTTGACTGCCACGATAATCACATCGAAGGGGTCAGCCATAGACTTAATGTCTTTAACCATGACATGTTGATTTGCAGGTTGAAAGTGAATGGACTTATTTGTTCTTCCAAGTAATGTAATATGAGGTAATACTTGTTGTAATTCGTAGGCAATCGTTGTACCTACAGCGCCTGGTCCAATAATCGCAATACGCATTTATAACTTTCCTTTCTTTAAAATATTACATATAATTATACGTGATGTTATTGAGATAATGTTATAGGAGATCGATAAAATAATGAAAAATTTGTCAAAACTTATGGAAATGAAGCAAAATGGTACAAAAATTTCAATGGTTACAGCATACGATTATCCCAGTGCAAAACAAGCGCAACAAGCCAATATTGATATGATTCTGGTTGGTGATTCGCTAGGAATGACAGTTTTAGGTTATGATACAACCACTCAAGTTACTTTAGATGATATGATTCATCATGGTAAAGCTGTTCGTCGAGGCGCCGATGATACATTTATCGTTGTAGACTTACCTATCGGAGCGGTAGGCGTAAGTGCGGAACATGATTTAAATCATGCGATAACGTTATATCAACAAACCAATGCGAATGCATTAAAAGCAGAAGGTGCCCATTTAACTGACTTCATTAAAAAATCGACACAAATTGGTATTCCAATTGTTGCACATCTTGGTTTAATGCCACAAAGTGTCGGTGTTATGGGTTACAAGTTACAAGGTGGTACAAAAGACGCAGCAGAACAACTTATTCGCGATGCACATGCCGTTCAAGAAGCGGGTGCAGTGGCTTTAGTATTAGAAGCTATTCCAAGTGACTTAGCTGGATTAATTAGTAAACAATTAGACATTCCAGTTATTGGTATTGGAGCAGGCAAAGATACAGACGGACAAGTATTGGTGTATCACGATATGTTGAATTATGGTGTAGAACGCTATGCTAAATTCGTAAAACAGTTTGCAGATTTATCTGTAGGTATTGATGGTATGAAGCAATATGATAAAGAAGTGAAAGCGGGAGCATTTCCTGCAGAAGCACATACGTATAAGAAAAAAGTATTAGATGAGGTTAATAAAAATGACACAAGTAATTAATACTGTAAAAGAAATGCAAACAATCGCACAACACATAAAAGCGTCTGGTCAATCAATAGGTTTCATTCCAACAATGGGTGCGCTTCATGAAGGACATTTAAGTATGATGCGACGTTCAGTTGAAGAAAATGATGTGACAGTCATTAGTGTATTTGTAAACCCATTACAATTTGGACCTAATGAAGATTATGATGCATATCCCCGCCAAATTGATAAGGATGTTTCTTTAGTTAAAGCTATTCATGTCGATTATGTATTTCATCCTTCCGCTCAAGAGATGTATCCAGATGAATTAGGCATCACATTAAAGGTGGGACGTCTAGGGGAAGTCTTAGAAGGGCCACAACGTCCGGGACATTTTGATGGTGTCGTTACAGTAGTTAATAAATTATTTAATATCGTAAGTCCTAATAAAGCTTATTTTGGTAAAAAAGATGCACAACAATTAGCAATTATTGAGAAAATGGTAAACGATTTTAATCATCCTATTGAAATTGTCGGCGTCGATATAGTACGTGAAGACGATGGGCTTGCGCGTAGTTCTCGTAATGTGTATTTGACTGATGAAGAGCGTAAAGAAGCGGTTTATCTAAGTAAAAGTCTAAAATTAGCCAAAGACATGTATGCAGAAGGTGAACGTCGAAGTCATATACTTGTAGGTGCAATAAAAACATACTTACAAGAACATACAAGCGGTCATATCGACGAAGTCGCAATTTATAGTTATCCTGAACTTGAAGTTGTTAATGAAATAAATGGGCAAATTTTTATCGCTTTAGCTGTGAAATTTTCTAAAGCACGTTTAATAGATAATATTATTTTAGGGAGTAAATAGAGAAAATGATTAGAACAATGATGAATAGTAAAATTCATAGAGCACGTGTCACAGAATCCAATTTAAATTATGTAGGAAGTATTACGATCGATGCCGATATTTTAGATGCGGTTGATATTCTTCCAAATGAAAAGGTTGCTATTGTAAACAATAATAATGGAGCACGTTTCGAAACATATGTGATTGCGGGTGAACGTGGTAGTGGGAAAATTTGTCTCAATGGTGCTGCATCTCGCTTAGTAGAAGTAGATGATATTGTTATTATTATGACTTATGTACAGTTGGACGAACGTGAATTAATCGATCATGCACCTAAAGTAGCGATTATGAACGAAAATAATGAAATAATTCAAATGATTCATGAAAAAGAAAATACAATAATTAAGTAATTAAGTGAGCGTGCAGTCTTAAAGAGATTATTTTGGAAAGACTAGCACGCTTTTTATATAAATTTTCTTAAACCCTAAAAATAGATTGTCATTCCTGTTATAATAGGCGCTATGTTAAAAAAGGAGCGTTGATTATGACAGAAACATTAAAAGACGAATGGTTAAAAAATCCTGGTAAAAATATAATGGCAGGTATTGTTGTTGCTTTAGCACTAATTCCAGAAGCTATCGCGTTTTCAATTATTGCCGGTGTAGATCCTATGGTAGGATTATATGCTGCTTTCATTATTGCTACCGTTACAGCGATTGTTGGCGGACGGCCTGCTATGATTTCAGGTGCGACAGCAGCAGTTGCACTGGTTGTAACACCGCTAGTCAAGGATTATGGGGTGCAATATTTATTTGCAGCAACCATTTTAATGGGATTGATTCAGTTATTACTTGGTATTTTAAAAGTAGGACGATTGTTAAAATTTATTCCACGCTCAGTAATGATTGGATTTGTGAATGCATTAGGTATTATGATTTTTTTATCTCAAGTTGAACATATTTTTGGTATTTCTATTGATACTTATATCTATGTCACGATTACATTATTAATTGTATTTATCTTACCTAAATTCTTTACTATAGTCCCAGCGCCACTTATTGCGATTGTCGTTTTAACTATACTTTATCTAACCATGGGTGCTAATATTCATACAGTAGGCGACTTAGGTACCATTAAACAAGCTTTACCACACTTTACTATTCCTCACGTACCTTTTAATCTAGAAACATTAAAAATTATCTTCCCTTATTCGTTATCTATGGCGATAGTGGGACTCGTTGAATCTCTGTTGACAGCTAAGATTGTAGACGATTATACAAATACCTATAGTAACAAAAATAGAGAGGCTCGTGGACAAGGTATTGCCAATATAATTACAGCTTTATTTGGTGGAATGGGCGGTTGTGCCATGATAGGGCAGTCAGGGATTAACGTAAGATCAGGTGCGAATAGTCGCTTATCAACTTTAACAGCGGGATTATTTTTAATTTTCATGATTATGGTGCTTGGTCATATAGTGATACAAATACCTATGCCAGTGTTAGCAGGTATTATGGTTATGGTTTCTGTAGGAACTATTGATTGGGGTTCATTTAAATATATTAAACATGCACCCAAAACAGATGTGTTTGTAATGATTTTAACAGTGGTTATTGTATTATTTACACACAATTTAGCACTGGGTGTTGTTATAGGAATTGTATTTAGCGCATTGTTCTTTGCGACTAAAATCTCGAATATTAAAGTAGAGACAAGAAAAGAAAATAATCAATATTTTATTGTTTTTAAAGGACCCATCTTTTTTGTGTCAATTGATACTATGATGACCCAAATCGACTTTAATGTTCAACGTGAAACAATTCAATTAGATTTTAGTGACGCGCATATTTGGGATGACTCGGCTGTAGATGCTATTGAAACAATCGTGCGTAAACTTGAAGATAAGCATAATGAAGTATATGTTAAAAATTTAAATAAAGATAGTCGGAAAGTGGTTTCCGAGTTAAGTCAATTAAAAGAAAACCAACTTATTTAAAAAGAAGAGTCCGGGACATAAATCCTGGACTCTTCTTTTTTTGCAATTTATTATTTTAATCCTACATATTCTTCTAATGTTTTACCAGATTGATATACTTTGGTTGCAGTATCTTTTCCTAAATAACGTAAATGCCATGGTTCGTATTGATAACCAGTAATTTTTTCTTTTCCTTTAGGATATCTCACAATAAAGCCGTATTTATGTGCGTTTTTCGCAATCCATTGACCTTCTTTTGTTTTTCCGAAACTTGCATATAAGTTTTTATCTGAATTAACGCCACCGATGTCAAATGTAAGACCTGTTTGATGTTCTGAGTAGCCAGGACGTGCGCTATACTTATCTGCAGCTTTTTTACCATCACGTGCAACGTAGCGATTGTATAGTTGTACTTGAGTAGGATAACTTCTGTAACCACTCATTTTGTATAATTGAATGCCATCTTTTTGTGCAGCACTAAATAATTGTTGTAAAGCTTGTTGGGCTTTTGGATCTTCACCAGGATTATAATTTGAAGGAAGACCGATATCTTTGTTTACAATTAAGACACCATCGACATACGTACGACCGTTTTTAATGACTTTTGTATGTCTTTGTTGATTGTCATCACTTTTATTAGGTTGAGATGTTTGTTTAGTATTATTTTCATTTTTACCATTATTATCATTACTATGTGAGCAAGCTGAAAGTAATAAAGCGCTTGTTATTAAGATTGCAGAGAATTTTTTCATGCTTAAACTCCTTTAAATTTTAATTGCTATAAACAATAATGAAACATTGTACACAGTGTAACATAGTTTTTTAATTATATAAGACACAACTTTTATGAAAAAGTGGTATTTTAACAAAATTTATATTTATCTTCCCCTTCAAATAATGTATAAATAATGTATAGTATATTAATAAAATGAGAAGAATGTATGAGGGGCCAATAGATGAAAAAAATTTTATTTTTGGGTAGTATCATGATGATGTTATTAGCTGCTTGTAGTACGCATGAATCTTCAAAAGAAGATCATAAATCAAAATCAAATCAAAATAACGTTCAAAAAGCTAAAAAGAACGAATCAGATAAAAAAGATGAAACGTCATCGACCAATACGTCTAAATTATCCACGAAAGAACGATTAGCATTAGCATTCTGTATTGATGGTGTCGATCAATATACATTGACTAAAAATGAAATTCTAACTGGAATTTATGAATATAGATTACCTACGGGCAAACATAATTATAAATTAGTTGATTTTACATTAGTTAAAATGAAACAACCAGTAAAACATGCACCAAAACATATGCAGTTCTTTACGGTTTATCCAGATAAAAGTACCTATCAAGCGCTAATTGGAGTTAATAAAGATACAGTTTATGTAGGACGTATGCAAAAAGGTACATTGGATTATAACGATTTACTTGATAAAGGAAAAGAAGCTAGTTTAGAAGAAGTATATAAACATAATAAAGATAATAAAGCTTTACCAGAACTTATAAGTAAAATGCATATTTCAAACGCGTTACCTGATAGTGCTAATGATAAAGGGAATCCGTTAGCTTCAAATGATTTAGAAAAATCTGGTAGTGTCAATACACGTTATCGTAACGAAGTGTATCAATTAATTTCTGATTTTGATGAAGTAGAATTAAAAAAATCAGGTTATTTATGGGATGATGTGAAAATGACAGATCATAATGGGAATTGGATTGTGAATTATCGTAACAAAAAAGGTGAAATTCTAGGCACTTATAGAACAAAACATGGAAAGATTCAAAAGTTAGATGAAAAAGGTAACATTGTAAAAGAAGAAAAATAAATTATCGTTTAATAAAACGTTGTGAGAGGATTAAATTAAATCTTGTCATAACGTTTTTCTTATTTTAGCAGTACAATCAAACGCTGTATCAGTTAGAAAAGTGATTAAAGGAGCACCATGGAATATTGTGATTTTTTCAATTGGTATGTATTTAGTGGTCTTTGGATTGAAGAACGTTGGTATTATAAGTATGTTAGGACAGATATTTTCAGCAATATCCAATCATGGACTGTGTACAAATATCATGATTGTAGGTTTCATCTCGGCTATATTATCTTATATGATGAATAATTTATCGACCGTGCTCATTGATGCGATTGTTATTCGTCAATCACAAGCAGCGCATATACTTAAAGAAGATATGATTTATGCTAATGTGATTGGATCTGATTTAGGCCCTAAGATTACACCTATTGGTTCTTTAGCAACACTATTATGGCTTTATGTCTTATCACAAAAGGCAATTAAAATATCGTGGGGCATTTATTTTAAAACAGGTATTGTCATAATGGTTCCAGTCTTATTTATGACTTTATTAGTATTATATATTACATTACAGCTCTTATAAAAAAGCCAAAAATCAAAAGATTTATGGCTTTTAATCATTTAAGTGACGATAAAATATAATATCACCGCGATAACTTTTTCTGAATAAGGCATTGACGATCAATATCTAGCATGATATTCGTAGGGATATCATGAAGTATGTCATGTTTAATAGTAAATATTGCATAGTCTTCTTTGAAATAACAGTAAGTGATGTCATTTAATAAATTGTTATAAAAATTGTAATCTTATCATTTACTTATAAATAAGGTATGATAATAAATATATTTTATATTCAAAGTTCATATAAAAAAGGATGGGATACTATGGAACAAAAGAAAGAAGGGAAATTTAAATTAAAGACGCCACATACTTATGCAATATTAATGTTTATTATTCTAGTTGCTTGGCTTATGACATATATTATTCCAGCAGGAGAATATGTTAGAGAAAAGAAAAATGGACAAACATTAGTGGTGTCAGGTACATATCACACTATTTCGTCAGAACACATTAATTTTTTAAATATTTTTAGAGCAATTCCAGAAGGACTTATAAGTGGAGGCGAAATTGTATTTTATGTATTTTTAGTAGGTGGTGCATTTGGGATTGTGCATAAGACAGGTGCATTTGAAAATGGCGTCAATAAAGCTATGAGAACATTAGGAAGAGCGAATTTTTTAATGATTCCTTTAACTATGACGGCTTTTTCAATTTTAGGTTTTACGATTGGTTTGGCAGAAGAAACGATTATTTTTGTTCCAATTGGTATTATTATTGCACGAACATTAGGATATGATGCATTGACAGGAGCAGCTATGGTGATTTTAGGGGCCGCGAGTGGGTTTAGTGGAGGAATGTTAAATCCATTTACAGTAGGGGTTGCTCAAACTGTTGCGGAACTTCCGATGTTCTCTGGTTGGGGGCTTCGTACCATCATATATCTCCTTATACTAGCAACTGCTATTACAACTGTCATGGTCTATGCAAATAAAGTCAAACAAGATAAGACGAAGAGTATTGTATATCATTTAGAACAAGAAGAAGGACTTATTCAACAAGATATTGAATATCAACACTTTAGTAAAAAACAAGCAGGTAGTTTAATCATTATTATGGCCACAATAATATTTAATGTTTTTGGTATTTTTAAATTCGGATGGGGCTTTAATGAAATGAGTGCCAATTTTTTACTTGCAGGTATTTTAGCTGGATTTGTAGGTGGGCTTGGTTTTAATGGAACATTTGATGCCTTAGTTGAAGGAATGCAAAATATTCTATTTGGCGCGATGATTGTTGGATTTGCAAAAGGAATTATCGTTTTATTAGAGAATGGAAAAATTATTGATACTATTGTTCATGGAATGACGACGTTACTAACAGATGTACCCTCGTCTTTAGTCATTATCGCAATGTTCATATTGCAATTTATGCTTAACTTTTTTATCCCATCAGGATCAGGTCAAGCTTTAACGACTATGCCATTGATGGTGCCTATTTCAGATTTACTTCACATTAATCGACAATTGACAGTGCTTGCCTTCCAATATGGTGATGCAATCAGTAATATTCTATTTCCTACATCAGCAATTTTAATGGGAGCCCTAGCTGTAGGTAAAATTTCTTATACGGAATGGGTAAAGTTTGTATGGAAACCTATATTAATATGGATAATGATATGTAGCGTTGCTATGTCTATTGCTTTAGCTATAGGTTATTAAGGAAAATATACACCTAAGGTAGACTAACGTTTGTCTGAAGGTATTGAGAAGGACGTCTTAAAAAGATATAAAAGTAAAGGTATTAAATAATGTCTCCCTTTAGGAGACTTGTTTTAATCATTAAAGATAGTTTATAGCCTTAGTAAATAAAATATATAAATTGTTCTTTTGTGCTACTATTTATGGAATAAAGGAGTAAAGTTAAAACTTTGTTCAAAAGTTCACAAACTTTTCATGGTATTTTTCATACAAAGTGCTAACATAATAATTGAAAGTTATATTACTTTAAGAGGTGTAGTAAATGGGCAATTCTAAAAAAGTAGCACTTGTTACAGGTGCGGCACAAGGTATTGGTTTCAAAATAGCAGAACGTTTATTTAATGACGGTTTTAACGTTGCTATTGTCGATTTTAATGAAGAAGGCGCAAAAAAAGCTGCTGAAGCACTTTCAAAAGAAGGTCAAGAAGCAGTCGCATTTAGAGCTGACGTATCTGACCGTGAAAATGTTTTCGATGTGACACGTAAAGTTGTAGAACATTTTGGAGAGTTAAATGTAATCGTAAATAATGCTGGTTTAGGACCAACAACGCCTATCCATACAGTCACACCTGAACAATTTAATCAAGTTATCGGAGTAAATGTTGGAGGCGTATTCTGGGGCATTCAAGCGGCTTTAGAACAATTTGAAAAATTAGGTCATGGCGGTAAAATTATAAACGCAACATCTCAAGCAGGTGTTGAAGGTAATGCGGGATTATCGTTATACAGTAGTACGAAATTCGCAGTTCGTGGATTAACTCAAGTTGCTGCGCGTGATTTAGCTGACAAAGATATTACAGTAAATGCATTTGCACCAGGTATCGTTGAAACACCTATGATGGAAGGTATTGCTAAAAAATTAGCCGAAGAAAATAATCAACCAGAAGAATGGGGTTGGAAACAATTCACTGATCAAATCACATTAAAACGTTTATCTAAACCAGAAGATGTAGCTAATGTGGTTGGTTTCTTAGCTAGTAGTGATTCTGATTATATTACTGGTCAAACTATTATTGTCGACGGTGGCATGAGATTCCACTAATTTAAGCAAATTATTATTTTTAAAACTGATATGCACCCTAAAAGTTGGACTTAAAATCTAACTTTTGGGGTGCATTTTTATATTCTTTTAGAAGACATATCTGTATATGATGAAATATTTAACCTTATTGATGTTCATAATATATCAATAATAAATGGATCCATCTAAATTATATAACTCATTAAAAATGAGTATTTAGTAAAAAATAATTAAAAGACAATGAACGTTTTAATTTTGATTGTTTATGCATCTTATACATCATACTTCTTAACTTTGTTTTAAAAAATATTTAGAGATTCAATCAAAATTAAAAATACTCTTATTTAGATAGGATATTTTATATTTAAAAAAATAATGATATATAGTAAATTTAAATGTAAATATAGTATATAATATGATTCATATCTTACAGAAAGGAAGACATCAATGAGATTAAACAATATGAATATAGTTTCTGGTATCTTATGTGTATTATCATTTCTACTTGCAGTTTCGATTACATTTACAGATATGTTTTGGTATTTACCTGGCTTTTTTGTCATGCTATTGTCAGTGGTTTCAAGTGTTGTAGGTCTAATGAGTGGCAACAAAGTATTTAATAGTATCACGTTATTTTTAACAATTATTTTCTTTCTTATTTTTTCAAGTCCATTATTACTTGCTTAGAAAAGAAAACGATTTTATATCATACTAATATGAACGGCAATCTTTGCAGCTATAATGTGAAGATTGCTTTTTTAAATTAAATTAAAAAACATTGAAACGCTTTCAATTAATACGTATAATATTTACTAGTTTGAAAAAGGAAGGATAGTATATGAAAGTAAATAAATATTTGATTTTTATTTTGGGTGCTTTAGGAGGTTTGCTTTACGGTTATGATAACGGTATTATTTCCGGCGCATTACTTTATATTCCTAAGGACATTCCTTTAAATAATGGTGCGATGGAAGGGTTAGTTGTGTCATCAATGCTTTTCGGAGCGATTGTAGGTGCAGGTGGCAGTGGACCTTTATCAGATAGAATTGGTCGTCGTCGCTTAGTACTATTTATCGCATTGGTATTTATTGTTGGATCACTTGTTTTAGCACTTTCAACAAATATTGTTATGCTTATTATTGGTCGTGCCATTGTTGGACTTGCCGTAGGGGGTTCAATGTCAACAGTACCTGTATATCTTACTGAAATGGCACCTACAGAACTACGTGGATCTTTAGGTTCACTTAACCAATTAATGATTACAATTGGTATTTTAGCTGCATACTTAGTGAACTATGCCTTTGCAGATATGGGCGCTTGGCGCTGGATGTTAGGTTTAGCTGTAGTTCCTTCATTAATTTTATTAATTGGTGTAGCATTTATGCCTGAAAGTCCACGTTGGCTTCTTGAAAATAGAAGTGAAAAAGCAGCGCGTGACGTAATGAAAATTACATATAATCCAGATGCAATTGATGCTGAAATTAAAGAAATGAAAGAAATAGCTTCTCAATCAGAATCAACATTCTCAGTAATCAAATCACCTTGGTTACGTCCGACGCTTATTATTGGGTGTATCTTTGCGATTTTTCAACAATTTATCGGAATCAACGCAGTTATTTTCTATGCCCCAACGATTTTTACTAAAGCAGGTCTAGGTGGCTCTGCTTCAATTATCGGTACAGTCGGTATTGGTGTGGTAAACGTATTAGTAACGATTTTGGCATTATTTATTGTTGACCGTGTCGATCGTAAAAAACTCCTCGTTATAGGAAATATCGGAATGATTGCTTCATTGGTTATTATGGCGATGCTTATTTGGTCAATCGGTATTCAATCATCAGCCTGGGTCATTATTATTTGTTTATCATTATTTATCGTGTTCTTTGGAATTTCATGGGGTCCAGTTTTATGGGTCATGTTACCTGAATTATTCCCAACGCGTGCAAGAGGAGCAGCAACAGGTATTGCAGCATTAGTATTAAACTTTGGTACGTTAATCGTTGCACAATTATTCCCAATTTTAAATCATAATTTAGATACAGAATGGGTATTCTTAATTTTTGCTGCTATTGGCATACTAGCGATGTTCTTTGTGATTAAGTATCTTCCAGAAACACGGGGTCGCAGTTTAGCTGAAATTGAACATGAGTTACGATTACGTACAGGTGTTAAATCTGAATAACGTATGTATATCGCTACTTCAATGATTTGGAGTAGTGATTTTTTATTTTTTAAAAAAAGGGTAAACATAAAAAAGCAATGCTATGAACGGAGGAATTAAGATGAAACAGTCAAAAGATTTAGAACGATTACTTAAATCTTTAGACGGACAAAAATATGGCGCTTATAAACGAACGAAAGGGATATATCAATTTGATCAATTCCGTCTAGCTATAGATCATGTCCAAGTCGATCCTTTTGCGCCACCTTCAAAAATGCGTGTCATTATTGGGAAACATGAGACTGAAATTCCTAATGAATTATTAGACACTAAAGATAAACGTATAGCGACTTCAGACTTTTTAACTCGAACAGTGGATACCCAGTTAAAACATTTCAATCGTACAGTGAAAGGCTCTGGTAAAAATGGGAAGATCTTTATTGATCATCCAGGACAAGAGATACTCGAACGTACATCTGTAGTGATTAATAATAAAGAGATTGAAATACGTATTGAAGTTGGACTACCAGCAGCTGGACGTAAGATTCTAGGAAAAGCAGCATCACATACGATAATACATGGCATTCCTCAAATGGTAGAAAAAGCGATACGATACGAAAATTTAAATCAACAAGCATTGAACGAACAAGTCGCATTAAAACTAGACCAGACTTATATGAGACAACAACTTGAAACAGAGCACTTAGTCGCATTTGTGGCAAATGGTTCAATTTTACCAAGAAAAAGTGGTGTGTCAGACGCTCCAATGAAAGGTGCCATTCAATTCACAAGTCCTAAGAAATTTGAACATACATTCAATCTTCCAAGTGGCCGGGCAGTCACAGGGATGGCTATTCCACAAGGAATTACACTTATTGTCGGTGGAGGTTACCATGGTAAATCGACACTATTAGAAGCGCTTGAGCGTAGTGTATATGATCACATTCAACATGACGGTCGAGAATTTGTGGTGACTCAACATGATGCGATGAAAATACGTGCTGAGGATGGTCGAAACGTTGAAAATGTCGATATTAGTCCATTTATTGATAATCTGCCAGGAAAGAAAGATACGACACACTTTTCTACAGAAAACGCAAGTGGTAGTACATCTCAAGCCACAAATGTAATCGAAGCTTTAGAAGCAGAAAGTTCATTATTATTAGTCGATGAAGATACATCAGCTACTAATTTTATGATTCGTGATGGTCGTATGCAACAACTGATTGCTCCTGAAAAAGAGCCCATTACTCCATTTTCTAATAAAGTAAAATCATTATATGAAGATTATAGTGTTTCTACTATTCTTATTGTGGGCGGTTCAGGAGATTATTTTGATGTTGCTGACCAAGTGTTAATGATGGATGAATATCATTTAAAAGACGTAACAGAAGAAGCAAAAGAAATTGCGAATACTGACGGCTATAAGCGAGAAATTGACGGTGATCAGTCATTCGGAATGCTATCTCACCGCATACCGTTAACGGATTCTTTCTCTAAAAAAGGAAAAGAAAAACGTTTTAAAGCAAAAGGATTACATTCTATTATGTATGGTCATAAGCCTATTAACCTAACAGGATTAGAACAACTTGTGGATGATAGTCAGACAAACGCTATTACGGTGATGTTAGATTACTTTAGACGTCATGGCATCAATAATCAGAATTCCATAATTCAAGCCACAAATGAGATGTATCACTTAATTGACCATGAAGGGTTAGAAGCGCTCTCTCATTTTAATGGACATCCAGGACATCTTGCCTTACCACGTAAACAAGAATTTATCGGTACCTTAAATCGATATAGAGGATTGAAAGTGAAATAAAAAGAGCAGATATTATCTTTTTTAGTAGGCGGGTAGTCTTATTTTTAAAAAATTAAAAGTCTGCTTAATAGTGAAGCATCTGAATTAATAACGGAAGAATACGGGAAACTACGAAAAGAAGATTAAAGAAATAAATATTTATCGATTGGACATATGTAAATCATAGACTCACTTTTCTTTTTATTAAAGGAAAGTGAGTCTTTTCTAATTAAAATAGCAAAAGTATTAGGGAGTGAAACAACAAATTTAAAATAAATTCTATCCCGCACCTTCAACATTTTAGAAATGTTTGGATATTTATCATTTGATTAATCGTGCGCGATTGTTTATACTAAAATAAATCTTGCACGATTGAAAAGAGGTGTTGTATTGGACAAGAACGAGATGACTTTAGCGAATCAATTATGTTTTTCTGCATATAATGTGAGTCGCTTATTTGCTCAATTTTATGAACAACAACTAAAGCCATTTGGATTAACCTATTCACAATATTTAGTGTTACTGGCTTTATGGGAAGAAGATAAACGGACATTACACGACATTGGTAAGCAACTTGATTTATCAAGTAATACGTTGACACCACTTTTAAAAAGATTAGAACAATCAGGATGGGTCATAAGAGAACGTTCTGAAACTGATAAACGTCAACTGATGGTGACACTTACTGAAAAAGCACATCAACAACAAGAAGCAGTTTTTGAAGCGGTATCCGAATGTTTACCTTCAAATTTTGATAAAACGAAATATAACCAAGCAAAAGACGTATTAGAACAATTAGAACATGGTTTGAAACAACTCAATAAAAAATAAAGAAGAGGATGAGTTAAATGAAAACATACGACGTTACATTTATTGGTAGTGGACATGCAGCTTGGCACGCAGCTTTAACATTAAAACATGCAGGTAAAGAAGTAGCAATTATCGAAAAAGAGCGTATTGCGGGAACATGCACAAACTGGGGCTGTAATGCTAAAATCTTACTTGAAAATCCATTTGAAGTGTTAGAAGAAGCAACACACTATCCTGGTATTGTTGAATCACAAAATCTTAAAGTAAATTGGTCAAACTTAATGGATTATAAACATAAAGTGATTGATCCAATGGCTGGTCAGTTAAAATCATTATTTGAACAACAAGGTATTGATGTATATGATGGTACAGGTGTAATTAAAAATGAACATACAGTTGAAGTAAATGGTGAATCTATTGAAACTGAAAATATCGTCGTTGCGACAGGTCAACATAGCAATCAATTACCTATTGAAGGTAAAGAATATACACATGATAGCCGTGACTTCTTATCGATGGAAGACACACCAAAAAGTATCACATTCATTGGTGGCGGAATTATCAGTATCGAATTTGCATCTATCATGATTAAAACTGGCGCTGACGTTCATGTGGTTCATAATACAGATGAGATTTTACCAGGATTTAACCGTAATCATGTAGATAAATTAGTTAAAAAATTAGAAGATGAAGGCGTTAAATTCTATCTAAATGAAAATACAGCTGCAGTTAAAAAAGAAGGAGACGCGTTTACACTAACAACTGAATCTGGATTATCAATCAATACAGAATATGTACTTGATGCAACAGGAAGAGTTCCAAATGTTGAAGGTATTGGATTAGAAAATGTCGGTATCAATTATAGTAAAAAAGGTATTGAAGTAGATGAGTACTTAAGAACAAATGTTAAAAATATTTACGCAAGCGGTGACGTTTTAGATAAAACGATTCCTAAATTAACGCCAACTGCGACGTTTGAATCAAACTACATTGCTGCACATATTTTAGGTATGGTACAAGATGAAATTAAATATCCAGCTATTCCTTCGGTACTTTATTCGCTTCCACGTTTATCACAAATTGGTGTAACTGTAGAAGAAGCAAAAGAAAATGATCAATATACAGTAAAACATGTGCCATTCGGTAAACAAATGGTATTCGAATATAAGAATGAAACAGAAGCTGAAATGTATATTGTACTAGATGAACATAAACACTTAGTAGGTGCTGAAATCTATGCAGATGCTGCCAATGATTTAGTAAACTTACTTGTATTTATTATTAATCAACATATGACAGCGGAAGATTTAAATCAACTTATCTTTGCATTCCCAGGTGCTTCAACAGGCGTAATCGATTTATTAAGATTAAACATGCTATAGGTAATAATAAAACGGTTAGTTCTTGTAACTAATCGTTTTTATTACGGAAGAATGAAATGTTTAAATTTCTCTAAAATGTAAATAACTATATTGTATGAAAAATGAAATGTCATCTCATTTGGAGGGATTTATATTATGGTTAAAGAATTTGAATCAAATGGTGTTAACGTAGAAATACCAGATGAATTAGAATCAGTTGTTGCGTTAGAATATTCTTTTGTAGAAGCATTAGCTAAATTAGAATTGAACGTCACAGGTATTGCTGATGACAAAGATAAAAATAACTTAGAAGATTCTATTAAACGATTAGTAGGTAACTACACATCTGTTGGTTCACGTTTGGAGCCTGATACAGAATTAATTAAAAAAGCAGAACCACAATTAATCCTAGCAGATAAAACAAGACATGAATCAATATTTGAAAAATTAAATACGGCAGCACCAACAGTATTATTAGAAAGTTTTGATGCTAACTATGACCAAAGTATTGAAACATTTAAACAAATTGCAGAACTCGTATCTAAAGAAGATAAAGGCCGTGAACTTGTTGTTCAACACAATGAAAAAGTTGAAGACTTAAGCAAAGATATTAAACTTGATAAAGACGTATCAACTATTGCTGCTGTACCAACACATGATGGCTTATATGTTCATGCATCACATTCATATGTTGGACAATTCTTGCAAAAAGTTGGTTTTAATGGTTCTATTCCTGAAGATATGGAGAACCACCTACCTGAATATATGGGTGCAGATTACTTAAAAGTAGATACAGACCGATTTGCAAGCTTCAATCCAGAACGTATATTGATTATGGTAGATGAAGATAACAAAGCAGATTATGAAAAATTAAAAGAATCAGAAGCGTGGTCAAATATTGAAGCAGTTAGAAATGATCGTGTACACGATGTAAACCGTGAACGTTGGGCAAAATACAGAGGCTTAATCGCATCAGAATTAATCTTAGAAGATTTAACAAACATTGAAGAATAATGATTAAAAAAGCGTGCATTTCAAAATGGTGAAATGCATGCTTTTTATTTTAAATATAATCATATAACATGTTCACTTATTTAAACATTATAGAAGTAACTAAGAGAGTTATTCCAGACAGACAAATTGAAGTTATACATATCACTATGAAAGGTTTAAGTGCCTTTGAAATAACTTTTTTTAAAACGATATTCAATCCTAGAGCAACCATCGCCATTAACATACATACCGTTGTAATAACATTTATAATATTCATAAGTAATGAAGGAATAGGAACAAATGTATTGATACAAGCCATTATGATAAATCCAATGAGAAAGTAAGGAATATCGATTTTTTTTTGTACTTGACTTGAGTGTGACTTATAACGCATATACAAAATTAAGACAATGCTTAATGGAATAAGTAAAAACACACGGCCTAATTTTCCAAGTAAAGCAAATGTCATTGCCTCTGGCCCGCCAATATCTGCTGCTAAGACGACATGAGCGATTTCATGTAGACTGATACCTGTCCAAGCGCCATAAGTTATAGTAGGTATGTTAAAAATAGCCTCGATAGCTGTATAAATAAGTGCAAATATAGTTCCAACTAGTGCAATAATACCTACACTTATTGCAGTGTCTTTTTCTTTAGATTTTAAGATTGGTGCTGTAGCTGCAATAGCTGCAGCTCCACATACTCCTGTACCAATACCAAGTAGTATAGAGATATCTTGATTTCCTTTAATAATTTGATTCAAAATTAAAGTTAAACTTATTGAAAAGATAATTACGATAATATCAATAAGTAGTAATTTCCAGCCTTTACCTAGAATATCTCCCATATTTAATTTTAACCCATATAAGATAATCGCAAATTTTAATAAACGTTTCGATGCGAACGTAATACCTGGACGAATGTGTTCTGGATATCCCATCACTTGGCGATATAGCATCGCAAAAATAATAGCAATAGCTAATGCCCCAATCGTATGTAAAATAGGAAATTCAGCTAATATATAACTGATCATTGCGATCATAAATGTAAACATAATACCTTTCATAAATGAAGGCTGCGTGATTGATTTCATAGTACTTTCACCTCGATATGAAATCTTAGCACGTTATTGTTATAACGTTAAATAAATAATAAGTATAGTATATATATCAAAAATGTTATATTAGACTTAAAGGAGAATGATGTATGGATCCGTACAAGGTATTAATTGAAGTAATGAAAACAGAAAGTTTTACTAGAGCAGCAGAAAATTTATATACTTCGCAGCCTTCTGTGAGTCGTGATATTAAACGTTTAGAATTAAAATATAATATTAAAATATTTGAATTTAAATCTCCATATTTAAAACTAACTAGAGATGGCGAAAAGCTATTACAATATGCATTGCAGCGGGAAAGTATTGAACAAGAATTATGGCAAAACTTAACATCGGAATCTGAGATCATCTCAGGCACTTTAACAATTGGAAGCAGTTATACATATGGTGAATATTTATTATCAAAACAGCTTACCAGTCTTATGCAACAATACCCTAAGTTACATATTCATTTACGTGTTAATAATTCAGATTCTGTTATAAATGATATTAAACACAACAGAGTAGATATAGGTATTGTAGAAAAGGAAATTCAAGATAATGCAATAGAATGTAAGAAAATAATGGAAGACGAAATGGTGTATATTTACAAAAAATCGGTTCAACCTAGAATGGATATATGTTTCGTTAGAGAAAAAGGGTCTGGAACAAGGTTTTATCAGGAAGTAGGTCTTTCTGAGTTAAAATTAAATCCATATTTGATAGAAATTAATAATATTAAGATTATCAAACAAATGGTAGAGGCTGGAAATGGGTTTGCGATTATTTCAAAATCAGCAATTCATCCCGAGGATTATGAAAAATTAATGATAACAACTTTAAATGTGAAACGTCACTATTACCTTGCTCAACATGTTGATAAATATATTGATAAAAATATTAGAGCTGTCATTGAAATGATTATGAAGTAGCGTATGTAAAAAAGCTGGATCTTTCTAAAGATTGAAAGGTCCAACTTTTTTATTAACACTGCGGGGTGTCTTATTTATTGTTTTTTAATTCAAAGAATTTTTCAGCTACAGCTTTACCAGATTGTGGGTTTTGACCTGTAATCACATGACCGTCAATAACAGCGAATTGACTCCAGTTGTCACCTTTTTCGTAATGTGCACCACGATTTTTAAGTTCATCTTCTGTTAAGTAAGGAACTTTATCTGCTAAGCCAACTGCTTCTTCTTCAGTATTAGAGAAACCAGTTACAGTTTTACCGTTAATAATAGAATTACCTTCACTATCTGTAACATTTAATAGGCCGATAGCACCATGACATACTGAAGAAACTGCACCATTATTTTCATAAATTTTACGTGTTAATTCTTGTAAATCTTTATTATCTTTGAAGTCCCAAATTGTTCCGTGACCACCTGCGTAATAGATAATATCATAATCTTCAGCACGTACGGCATCTGGTGTAAGTGTACTACCAAGACGTGTCATGAAGTCTTTATCTTGATAATATTTCCAATCTAATTCAGACATCATATCTTCTTGTAGACTTACAGGATCGATAGCTGTATAGCCACCTTCTGGACTAATATAGTCGATATCATAACCATTTTTGTATAATACATCTGCAAAGTGAACGACTTCACCCAACCATAATCCAGTTGGACGATTCATATCAGGATATTTTGAAATACTTGTAACTACAACTAATGCTTTACTCATTGTATACCTCCTAAATTGTTTACGTAATTCATACTTACCCATTTTTAAGGAAGAATAACACATACTAGGTATATTTTTTATATTAAAATTATAAATTAATGTGATTGAAAATAATTTTGCAAAAGTTGTTTGAAAAATCTTAATGGTGGTACATACTAATATACAATTTACCAATTCTATGAATTCGTAAAAGTATCCTCACTAGTCAATAGATTAGTGAGGTTTTTTGTGTTCTAATGATAGATAAATTATACTTGTAGTGATCTTTAAATATAATTTTAAGTATAAAAAGGAGAGATAATAATGGCCCAAGATAGTGGAAAATTAAATTGGTCAAGTTTAATCATTGGTACGCTATTACTGATTATTGCCGTGGTTATATTTAGTAATCCAGTTCAAAACTTCTATACACTTACTTGGCTGATTGGCTTACTCATTATGATAGGCGGTGTCATTCAACTTTTATTCCGTCGTACGGCAAAAAAACTCGTAGGTGTAAATACAAAATTAATTTTAATTAATGGTATTATCGATTTAATCTTTGGCATTCTAGTTGTATTTAATGTTGGAGCAAGTTCAGTATTCTTTGTATTTATGTTTGCGTTTTGGTTTATTTTCAGTTCGGTTATCGGTCTGTTTACACTATCACAACAACATCAATTACGTGGTTTATCAATTATCGTAAATATCCTAGGGATTATTTTAGGGATTATCTTATTATTTAATCCAATGATGGGTATGATTTTTGTTTCAACCTTAATCGCATTTACATTCGCAGTCCTAGGTGTGACATACGTCATTGATGGTCTAGCATAATATACGTATTCAAACATATTAAATTTTAAACTCTTCACTACTGTATTAGTGAGGAGTTTTTCGCTTAAAAAGCGTGTCTACTGCGTTGAATGAAAAGTAAAGTTAATATACAGAATATAGCGTAAGTATTAAAATGATAATTGATAAAACACATGAACATGTTTAGGAGGAAATCTTGTGAATTACAATTTTGATGAAATCATTGATCGTCGTTATACAAATGCAATGAATGTGGAAGGCTATAAAGGCTATCTTTTTAGTGATGCAGATACGTCAGATTTAAAAGATAATGATGAACTGATTCGTATGTGGGTAGCAGATATGGACTTTGGTACACCAGAAGTCGTATTAAATGCGATTCGTGAACGTTTAAATAAGAAAATTTTAGGTTACACAAACGTCTTCGGTTCTGAATATTATGAAGCTTTTGTATCTTGGACAAAGAAACGTTATGGTTTCACTTTCCCTCAAGAGCACCTCGTATTCTCTCACGGTATTGTAGCTGGATTAATTGAACTTGTAGGTTATATTTGTGATAAGGATGATAAAGCATTAATTGTTACGCCGAGTTATGGACCATTTAAAATGGCATGTGATAAAAATCATATTTCAACAGTATATTCTCCACTAATCAATCATCATGGATATTATGAGATTGATTTTGATGATGTACGTAAAAAAGTAGAAACAGAAAATATTAAATTATGCATTTTTGCGAATCCACATAATCCAACGGGACGTGTCTGGTCAGAAGAAGAGTTAGCCACATTAGGTCAAATTATGAAAGAGAATGATGTATGGCTCATTTCAGATGAAATCCATTGTGATATCAAACGTTCAGGTCAATCACATATCCCATTTGCCAAAGCTGTCCCGGATTACGACAAAATCATTACAACTATGTCTCAAAGTAAAGCCTTCAACATTGCAGGTTTAATGTTTTCAAATATCATTATTCAAAATGAATCACTTCTAAAAACTTGGAACACACATCACTTTGGTACGGAAAATCCTTTAAGTGTGGTTGCCACTCAAGCTGCTTATGAAAAAGGCGAAGGTTGGTTACAAGCAATGAATCATTATTTAGATGATAACTTTAACTATTTAGCAGATTTCCTAGAAAAAGAACTACCACATGCAGAGTTTAAAATTCCAGAGGCAACGTATTTAGCTTGGGTAGATTTAAGCTATTATATTAAAGAAAAAGATATTGATGAATCAATGGCGAAATTCTTTATTAAAAACGCTGGTGTTATCATTGAAGGCGCAGAGCAATTTGTTCATAACGCAGAGGGTCATATTAGAATTAATATTGCAGTTCCTAGAGAAGTGATGAAAAAGGGACTACAGAAAATAAAAGCGGTTTTAGTTTAAATAGGAGGGACATATCATGGCTATTATTGAACCCTCACACATAGGTCATACACCATTTCAACGATTATTAGGTCATCACGAAGACATTATGAAGACGTGGTCAGCATTGAGTGACACACTAGAAAATACTAGCGCGTTAAACGCAGAACTTAAAGAAGAGATACGCCGTATGCTAGCTCAGAAAAATGGTTGCCAATATTGTAAAGCAAAAGGCAAGCCTACCGGGAGTCTAACAGATGAAAAATTAGCAATATGTATAGGATTTACAGAAGTCTATATCAAACTGGGAGATCAAATACCTACAACGTACACAGAGATCTTAAAGTCTCATTTATCAGATAAAGAAATTATCGAACTTATTACATTCATTACATTTACAAATGCACAACAACAATTTGGTGCGATAATGAAATTACAACCCTAAATAAAAGGACTCTAGCTTAGGTTAGAGTCCTTTAATAATTTTCATTTAAAATAACATTCCCCAAATCGTCTGCAAGGTGTGGTTTTCGATAATAATAAATAAACCAAGTCCAATATAGACCACCGCCATAATCCAACGGCTGAACTTCTCTACTGTTTCTCCGATTTCAGGAATAGATGCAAGCTTCTGTGCAGTAAACACTAAGACATAGATTAAAACTAAAAAGACGATTAATGTCACAATGAGTTCAGAGACGCTTAATGTGACAAAGTAAGGGACAAATAATCCGATGTTATCTGCTCCGCAACTCGCGATCGTCACTAACGCAACCGTACCAATTAATTTAGTCAATCCGTGTTTGTCTAGTTCTTGTTTCGCTCTTTTTTCTCCTTCACAATCATCAAAAATAGCTACTTTTAATCCTAAATAGATAGGAATAAGACCAAGTAATCCTAAAATCCATTTTTCAGGCACATAATTTAAGACAAAGGCAAAGAATAAACTTACGACAATCAATGTCACAGATCCTACATATTGACCAATATAAATATTTCTATATTCTTTTTTTGTCTGTGCTCGCGCGAAAAAAATAAGCAAAATAACAAGTAAGTCGACTGCAGTTGCGATATACAATATCGCAGCAGTAATGATAGTTTGAATCATAGTTTAACTGTCCTTTTAAAAGTGATATTGAATTAAGTATAACGTATTTCAAATAAGAATTATATAGATTTTATTTTAAAATTTTCACCAAATTTTTAATGTCTACTTGCATGGAAAAAATAAAAAACAATAAATACTAAATAATTTGAAAATTTAAAATATAAGATGTAAAATAAATATAAAGAGATAAGAAAGCGCTTACAAATATCTCTTTGTATTAAAAATGATAAAAGTTCTCTTACGGAAGGAGGCGTTCATTCATGAGTGAATCATATGATTTGATTGTGATTGGTGCAGGACCTGGAGGGTATGTATCAGCCATTCGTGCCGCACAATTGGGTAAAAAGGTGGCAGTCATCGAAAAATTCAATGCTGGAGGCACTTGTTTAAATGTGGGTTGCATTCCATCTAAAACATTATTAGAACACGGGGAAAAAGCACATAGCATTCAAGTTGCTAATGACTGGGGAATGACGACGAAAGAATTAAATATCGATTTTCCTAAATTTGTACAACGTAAAAAGAAAGTGGTACAAACACTTACGGGTGGCGTTAAACAGTTACTAAAGAAAAATAAAGTAGCTTATATTGAGGGAGAAGCAAGCATTTCAAAAGACTTAAACGTAAAAGTAAATAATGAAACGTATCAAGGTAAAGATATTATTTTAGCGACAGGTAGTAAACCATTTGTACCACCTATTGATGGAATAGATAACGTCGATTATGAAACAACAGATACATTTTTCGATTTAAAACAACTACCTAAACAATTAGCAGTGATTGGCGGTGGTGTCATCGCAACAGAACTCGCTTCATCAATGGCTGATCTTGGCGTGAAAGTAACCATTGTTGAAGTGGCAGATGATATTTTACTTACTGAAATTGATGATACACGTGAGTTATTAAAAGCTCATTTAGAAAATCAAGGTATTAACATTATTACAAAGGCGAAAATTAAAACAGTAGATAAAACTAAAATTGTACTCGATGGTCAAGATGACGTCAGCTTTGACACGTTACTTGTCGCGACAGGTAGACAACCGAATACACAAGTGGCTAAAGATTTAAATTTAGAGATGGATGGCAAATTCTTTAAAGTGGATGACCATTATCAAACAAGTCAAAAACATGTCTATGCGATTGGTGATTTAGTCAAAGGTTATCAACTTGCACATGCTGCAAGTGCACATGGTATTCATGTAGCTGAAACACTTGCTGGAGAACACCCACCACTTGTTCGTCAAGAAAACATTACACGTTGTATTTATACACGACTTGAAGCGGCATCCATTGGCTTATCAGAAGAGCAAGCAAAAGAAGCTGGATATGATGTGAAAGTCACACAATCAGCGTTTCAAGGTAATGCGAAGGCGCTCATTAAAGGGGAAGACGAAGGATTTATAAAATTAGTTATTGATCAAACATATGGGGAAATACTCGGCGCCTTTATGGTAGGTCCTCATGTGACAGACTTAATTGGCGAAATCCTAGGAGTAAAAGCGTCAGAAGGTACCATCTATGAATTATCCGAAATAATTCAACCACATCCAGCATTATTAGAAGCGATTGGCGAAGGTGCGGATGCATACTTTGGTTCTGCAATTCACATGTAGTTATTACACTTATGCCCTATGAAAGATAGGAGGAATTGACAATGAAAATGGAAAAAGAACAAGCACGTTGGATTTATAAAACGATGAATGAAATTCGATTTTTTGAAGAGAAGGTACACAAAATTTTTAGTGATGGTCAAATCCCAGGATTTGTACATTTATATGTCGGTGAAGAAGCCGTTGCCACAGGTGTCATGTCACAACTGACTGACGATGATTATATTACAAGTACACACCGTGGTCATGGACATGCTATCGCAAAAGGGTGTGATTTAAACGGTATGATGGCAGAAATCATGGGTAAACGTGATGGTTTAGGTCATGGTAAAGGTGGCTCAATGCATGTTGCCGAAATTGACAAAGGGATGCTCGGTGCCAATGGTATCGTAGGTGGCGGTTTTGGTCTTGCGATTGGTGCAAGTATTTCAATTATTAACCAAGGTAAAGACAATGTCGCCGTATGCTTCTTTGGTGATGGTGCTGCAAATGAAGGGACATTCCATGAAGGTTTAAACTTCGCTTCAATTTTAAATTTGCCAGTTATCTTTGTCTGTGAGAATAACCAATTCGCTGAAGGTACGACACACGACTATGCAAGTGCATCTGAAACGATTGCTGAACGTGCTGCAGCTTATAATATGCCAGGCGTACGTGTAGATGGCATGGATGTCTTAGAGGTTTATAAAGCAACACAAGAAGCAGTAGACCGCGCTAAAAAAGGGGAAGGGCCTACATTAATCGAATGTGATACGTATCGTAAATATGGTCACTTTGAAGGTGACGAACAAAAAGTTAAATCACCAGATGATCGTAATGCAGATAAAAATGCCACTGTAGAATTCAGAAAACAAGCGATTGAAGAAGGTTGGTTAACTGAAGAAGAAGCAGATGATATTGAAAATACAGCTGAACAAGCCGTAGAAGATGCTGTGAAATTTGCGGACGAAAGTGAATTACCAGATGAAGATTCACTATACAAAGATGTTTTTGCATAACAAACCTTTAAAGCACTAAAACGAAGAAATAGATAAGAACGAACCTAACCAGACGAGGAGGTTTTTACAATGAGTGAAGAACGTAAACTAACATTTATGGGCGCGATTAATGAAGCGATTGATCAATCTATGGAGAAAGATGAAAATGTCATCTTAATTGGTACAGACGTTTCAGGTGGCGCAAAAGTAGAACATATTCAAGACGACGATACATTTGGTGGCGTATTCGGTGTTACAAAAGGACTGGCTAAAAAATATAGTCGTAAACGAGTGATTGATACACCTATTTCTGAACATATTACATTAAGTGCAGCTGTAGGATCAGCAGCTACCGGATTACGTCCAATCGCAGAACTCATGTTTAACGATTTTATTGGCTTTGGTTTAGACCCAATTTTAAACCAAGGTGCAAAAATGAGATATATGTTTGGTGGTAAAGCTAAAATTCCATTAGTGGTACGTACCGTTCATGGCGCTGGCGCAAGTGCGGCAGCACAACACTCTCAATCTCTATATAATATGTTCGCAACAATTCCAGGTGTTAAAGTAGTTGTACCATCAAATCCTTATGATGCAAAAGGATTATTAATGTCAGCGATTCAAGACGATAACTTAGTTGTCTTTTCAGAAGATAAAACATTACTTGGTCAAAAAAGTAATGTCCCTGAAGAACCTTATACGATTGAGATTGGTAAAGCCAATGTTACACGAGAAGGTGATGATTTAACTATTGTCGCAATTGGTAAAATGGTTGCAGTGGCTGAAGAAACAGCTGACCGACTTGAAGAAGATAACGTTTCAGTAGAAGTCATTGATTTACGTTCAGTGTCTCCATGGGATCAAGATACAGTGTTAGAATCAGTGAAAAAAACAGGTCGCTTAATTGTTATTGATGAATCAAGTCCACAATGTAACATTGCTGGCGACGTCGCTTCTGTCATCGGTGATATTGGATTCGATTATTTAGACGGTCCAATCAAAAAAGTAACAGCACCAGATACACCAGTACCATTTGCATCAAACTTAGAAGCGGCATATATTCCAAATGCAGATAAAGTATTAGACGTAGCATCTGAATTAGTTGATGACTTAAAAAAGGCTAACGCGTAGGGAGGTGTATCACAATGAGTGAAAATATTATTATGCCAAAGCTTGGTATGACAATGAAAGAAGGTACTGTAGAAGAGTGGTTTAAATCAGAAGGCGATACAGTAGAAGAAGGCGAAAGCATTGTCACAATTAGCTCTGAAAAATTAACAAACGATGTCGAAGCACCTACAAGTGGAACATTACTAAAAATCAAAGTACAAGCAGGCGAAGATGCAAAAGTAAAAGCAGTGCTTGGTATCATCGGAGAAGAAGGCGAAGACTTAGGAAGCGATGACGATGATTCTGGAGAAACTAACCAAGAGAATAAAGATAACGACACAACTTCTGAAAATCAACAAGCTTCTTCAAATGAAGAACAATCTGATAAAAAAGATACAGAAAAAGAAGCGAAGCCTGAACAACGAGAACGTATCTTTATCTCTCCATTAGCACGTAATATGGCTAAAGATAAGGACCTTGATATCACAAGAATTAAAGGTACAGGTGGAAATGATCGTATTACAAAATTAGATATTCAACGTGTAGACTCAGAAGGCTATGATTATGAAGGTGAAGCGGATACGTCTAACGAAAATGCATCTTCAACGCCACAAAACTTCGATGTGTCTAGCATTGGTGAAGGTCTGAATCCAATGCGTCAACGTATTGCTCAAAATATGCGACAAAGTCTTAATAATACTGCTCAATTAACATTACATCGCAAAGTCAATGCAGATCGCTTATTAGACTTTAAAGCTCGATTATCTGAAGAATTAAAAGATGCAGATCAAGATGTAAAATTGACAGTCACAGCTTTATTAGCTAAAGCAGTAGTCCTAGCACTTAAAGAATATGGCGCAATGAACGCTCGTTATGAAAACGGTGAATTAACAGAATATGATGATGTACATTTAGGTATTGCGACATCACTTGAAGATGGTCTTATGGTGCCAGTCATTGACAATGCAGATACTAAAAGTATTGGCACTTTAGCAAAAGAAATTAAAACATCAGCTGAAGCAGTACGGGAAGGAAATAAAGGTGACGTTCAACTTAGTGGCGCTACATTTACAATTACGAATATGGGTGCAAGTGGTATCGAATACTTCACACCAATTTTAAATTTAGGTGAAACAGGTATCTTAGGTGTCGGTGCTCTAGCTAAAGAACTTGTTCTTGAAGGAGATCATGTAAAACAAGTCTCTCGTATCCCATTAAGTTTAACATTCGATCATCAAATCTTAGATGGCGCAAGCGCAGCTGATTTCTTAAAAGTACTTGCTAAATATATTGAAAATCCATATCTATTGATGTTATAGATAATAAATAACTTTTTATCATGAAGACCCCCAGGAGTCTAAAGTACTTCTGGGGCTTTATTTATACTCAACTATCTTACATTATAAGTTAGTTGACGGAGCTATTATTTTATACTATCTTATATTATAAGATAGTTAGTAAAAGGTGAGCACATGACAATATCTAATCAAATAATGAAAGGACTTTTAGATGGAGCAATTTTAGGTCTTATTGCAAAAGGAGAAACGTATGGATATGAAATTCTTGAGAAATTAAAGGAACATCAATTTCCTGAAATTAGTGATGGCAGTATTTATCCAGTGCTCTTAAGACTAGATAAAAAAGGTTATGTACATACAACCATGCGTAAATCGGATAATGGTGGACCTAATCGTAAGTACTATACCATTTCAGAAAGTGGACTCAAAGAATTACAGCAATTTAAAGAAAAGTGGCAAGCGCTCAATAAAGGTATGAACCATATATTCAGGAGTGATAATGATGATAAGTAAAGAAAAAGAAGACTACTTATTTAAGTTAAAGGCTGAACTCTTATTTAGAGGTAAAGATGAACATGAGGTTAATGATATTATAGAAGAGTTAAGAGATCATTTCGAACTTGCCGAAAAGAATCATGATGATGTTAGTGATATTCTAAATACTCCAGTAAAAGATTATGCTGATCAGTTCTCAGAATATATAATTTTAACTAGGGGATTATTTAAATACTTAGCTTTATTTTCAGCATTTATGCTAGCTATTTTTATTATCCCAAACTTTTTTACAGAACAACTTAATGTAACAATTGGTTTTATTATTAATATTTTATTTATCTTTTGTATAACTACGATTTTACCTTTTTTCTTAATTAGAAAGGGTCTCGTAAAGTATGGAGAGCAACGACGAATATATATTTATGCTTTTATATGGGGAGCAGTTATTTTTGGTTTCATCCTATTAAGTACGTACCTTACAAAACACTATCCCATTTATTATATCATTACACTAACTGAATCAAAAAGTGTGATCATAGGACTGATTCTGTTGTTAATTGTAATGATTTTATGTTTTATTTTGAAACAACGTTTGTTCGCTTTAGTGATATTTATTGTTTGTTTGCCAGATATAATTGGATGGGTAGTTAAAATGTACAGTCGCTCAGAATCTCAATCTATTATTGTTTCACTGATCGTAGCCATTGCGTTATTGTTAATATTGAATATTGCGTTTTTCATCTCTACATTTAAAAAACGTAAAAATAAAGTGAAGGAGTGATTCATTATGTCAGAAAATCAAAATCAAGGTTGTATAAAATGTGGTCATACAGAAATAGAAGAAGGAACGTTATCTGCAACAGGATCAGGATTGTCTAAATTTTTAGATGTACAACATAATAATTTTAAGACGATAACTTGTAAAAATTGTGGATATACCGAATTTTATAAACAAGATAGAAACAGAAGTAGAGACTTTATTGATTTGTTCTTTGGAGGATAAGTCAAAAAAATAGGACAGCAGTAACCCTTGTGGTTGCTGCTTTTTCAATCTTTAAGTAAGACTTCGGGTTGTGTGAAGTTAGACTTTCGGATGTCTAAAAGTTATAAAAAATATTTAATATATTGACTTGATATTCTTGGAATTTTAAGTCATTGTATAAGTATAGGTTAAGTAACCTATAATTTAATAATCTCTGCTAGGGGTGCTTTATATTGCTGAAAGGAACATCATGTTCCAACCCTTTGAACCTGATCTAGTTAATACTAGCGTAGGGAAGCCAGTGAGTCACTTTACAATGACATATGGATGTTTTCATAATTTGATGAAAAGGTCAATTTAACGATGAATCATTTTCTTCATTATGATACTTACATATATTTTCGTATATATTCACTTATTCTTATGCATTCAGTATTAAGCTGAATGCTTTTTTTATGAATCATATAATCAGTGATATTTAGACCCTTCTAGTAACCTAACTTAGGAGGCATTGTTAATGAAACAAGAAAAAATCAATTTTAAAAGAACTTTTCCAGCAAGTAAACGTATTTTTAAAAAAGGCGAGGGTAAGGATAGTGATATCTTTGTGCCATTTCGAGAAATTGAACTTTCTGATACCCAATTAGAACAACGTAGTTTTCAAAATGAACCTGTCGTAGTGTACGATACAGCAGGTCCTTATCATGATGACAGTTATGAGGTTGATATCAATCACGGACTTCCAAAGGTTCGCGATGCATGGATTGAAGCACGTGAAGACGTTGAACATTATGAAGGTCGTCGTATTCAATCGATTGATAATGGTTTTTCAAAAGAAGGCCATAAAAACTATGTAGCTCATCCATTTGAATATCAACCAAGACGTAGCAGTAAAGAGACACCTGTGACACAAATGTACTACGCTAAACAAGGGATTATCACTAAAGAAATGAAATTTGTAGCAATTAGGGAACAAGTGGAACCAGAATTTGTAAGGGAAGAAATTGCGAGAGGACGCGCGATTATCCCTAATAATATCAATCATCCTGAATCTGAACCAATGATTATTGGTAAAAACTTCTCAGTAAAAATCAACGCAAACATTGGTAACTCTATTGTTTCATCATCTATTGAAGCAGAAATTGAAAAATTAGTTTGGGCCACACATTGGGGTGCAGATACGATTATGGATTTATCTACAGGAAAAAATATCCATACAACTCGTGAGTATCTCTTACGTAACTCACCTGTACCAGTAGGAACAGTGCCAATCTATCAAGCGTTAGAAAAAGTAAATGGGGTGGCAGAAGATTTAACATGGGAAGCGTATAGAGATACATTAATTGAACAAGCTGAACAAGGGGTCGATTATTTTACTATTCACGCAGGATTACGTCTTCATTATATTCCATTAACTGTTGATCGTTTGACTGGGATTGTTTCTCGTGGTGGCTCAATTATTGCACAATGGTGTCTTGCACATCACGAAGAAAGCTTTTTATATACACACTTCGATGAGATTTGTGAAATTTTAAGTAAGTATGATGTTGCTATTTCTCTAGGAGATGGTTTGCGTCCTGGTTCAATTTATGACGCTAACGATGAAAGTCAATTTGCGGAGTTGAAAACTTTAGGTGAGTTAACGGATATTGCTTGGAAATATAATGTGCAAGTTATGATTGAAGGTCCAGGGCATATTCCAATGCATAAAATTAAAGAAAACCAAGATTTAGCAGATTTCTATTGTAAAGAAGCACCATTTTATACATTAGGACCTCTTGTAACAGACATCGCACCAGCATATGACCATATTACGTCTGCCATTGGTGCTGCTCAAATTGCGAGCCATGGTACGGCAATGTTATGTTACGTGACACCTAAAGAACATTTAGGTTTACCAAATAAAGATGACGTACGTGAAGGTGTCGTCACTTATAAAATTGCTGCACATGCAGCAGATTTATCTAAAGGCTTACCAGGGGCAACAAAACGCGACGATGCAATTAGTAAAGCACGCTTTGAGTTTCGTTGGATTGATCAATTCAACCTTGCATTAGATCCTGATCGAGCAAGAGAATTTCACGATGAAACGTTACCCGCAGAATCAGCGAAAATTGCACATTTCTGTAGTATGTGCGGACCAAAATTCTGTTCAATGCGCTTATCACATGATATTCGCGATTCCTACAAAGAACAACTTGAAGGCATGAAAAAGAAAGCCGAAGAATTTAGAGAAGGCGGCAATAAAATTTATCATTAACTAGAAAATAGATAGATGATGAAGAAAGGTAGCGATTATATCTCGCTACCTTTTTAAATAGAAAAAACTCCTTAGATATACCCATTTCGTCTAACTACTGATACGATAGGGTTATACATATTTCCAGGGTAATATTGCTAGGAGGGTTTAGCATGGATAATCATGCAGAATTTAAAAAAGGAATTTTATTTGCGTTAGGGGCGCATTTATTATGGGGAATTCTACCTATTTATTGGAGATTCATTTACGGTATTAGCGCATTTGAAATTTTAGCGTATCGCATTATCCTTGCGATGGTTTTTATGATTCTAATGATTTTTGTATTAAAAAAATCACAAGCGCTTAAACATGATATCAATCAACTCGTAGCACATCCGATTCAACTGGTTGCGATTATCATTGCAGGTTATGTGATTACGATTAACTGGGGCACGTTCATTTGGGCAGTGTCTAATGGTCATGTGCTACAAACCAGTTTAGGTTATTACATTAATCCATTGGTGAGTGTCTTACTCGCATTTATTTTCTTAAAAGAGCGTTTCAATACATTTGAAACGTTAGCGATTGTATCAGCCGCAATTGGCGTCATTTACATGACAATGAAGATAGGAGAATTTCCAATTATTTCTTTAATGTTGGCATTCTCATTTGGAATTTATGGTTTACTAAAAAAATTGGTACGTGTTGAAGCGATGAGTGGGATTGCGATTGAATGTATTGTGACAGCACCAGCAGGACTGATTTATATCATTTATTTATGGCAAGCACACCAATCATCAGTCGGTTTGAATATGAGTACATTTTTACTCTTATTCTCTGGAGCGGTGACAGCTGTACCACTTATTTTATTCTCAGCGGGTGCTCGTCGCATTCCACTATCACTGACAGGATTTATTCAATACGTCAGTCCAACGATTATCTTTTTACTAGGGATCTTCGTATTTAAAGAGAAATTCGATATCCACCAATTCATTACATTTATCTTTATTTGGATTGGTATTGCGCTTTATAGTATCTCTCAATATATTAAAATGAAACGTAGTCCTAGACCAGAATAAAAAACAAGCCACCCCTCACTACTTAATGAGTGAAGGGTGGCTCTATTTATCATCTATAAAAATTATTTAAATTAGCCTAAAGAACCGTTACCAGTTTGGTTTTCATTTTTAAAATTTTTATAAAAAACGCTAGCAAATACTGCTACGATAGCAATAATGCCAATATATTCAGAAATTTTACGTCCTGGTGATTTATATCCAGCCATAATATGACCTCCATTTGTTAAGTTTTACGTAGTTAAAGCGTATAGTAAAGTATTCCCGTTTTTATAAAAAAAAAACATGTCCATCGTTAATTTTGATAAAGGTATTGTGGAGTGAACAAGATACATAGCTACACCAATGATCTTTATTATAGACAATACCTCCTTTACATCTAAGAAGTCTGCATATATCCATGCTACATATTTTTTATTATTTACATTTCTAGCAATTGATACCATGTCATGATGCTTTTTAATATTTCATAGGAATACTACTGATATAGAAAGAAGTACCGTTAATAGAATGAAGCAGAAGTATGATAAATAAACATAGGCATTATCTATTAAGTTTCTTCGCAAAGTAAGCAAAATAACTCATCATTATAGCGAAAATGACGGATGAAATGAAACAACGCACAATACCTAAATCTAATTTTAATAGTCGTTGTGCTAAGTAAAAGATTATAAAATAAACGATAAAAAAATATAGGAAATAACGTATTGTTTTCATTAGTAATCTCCTTATCAATTAAAATATGTATGATTTAAGGCTAACATGTATTAAATATAAATTAAAAATAATGAAAGAATAAAAAAGCAGAGTAATATTATAAGTATTATATAATTAATTAGTCTTTCAATTAATTATGTTTAAATAAAATTATATTTTAATTTATAAAAATTTTGAATGTATGAGTGTAATATTATATATTAAAGGTGGAAGTTCATTATAATTCTATAAGAGGAGTGATCCATAATGAAGAAATTTGCAAAAGCAATGGTCGTTGGTGGTATTACTTTAGGAACAGTATTAGGGTTTAATGTAACTGAGCATAACGGTGTATCAAATGAAGCACATGCACAAACACAAACGTCACAAGGTTATCATTATCATTATCAAGGTTATACAAAATCAGGTGGCGAATTCGTATTAAATCATACGTTCTATAATGCGTTAAAAGCTGGAAATGTGACATTTAACGGAATTAAAGTGAATGATCAGTATCAAAACGGTACATCAACAACAACGAAGTATGACCAAACATTTAATCAAGTCAAAGGCAACACAGCAGCAATGATTGATTTTAAGGTCGCACCTAAAAAAGTAAGCTTAGAACAAGTGAAAGACGTTTACGGAGATCATTATCAATATCAACAACCATTGTCTAAAAAACAAGCAGATAAAACAGAAGGATTATACGGTTACACAGTAGGTAAAGGTCATATTACATTCCATGTTACGGATGGCTACGTGGATCATGTTACTGTGTCATAATAGAAGATATAAAAGAGCAGCACCTCATTGTGAGGTGCTGTTTTTTTGTTAATCGAGTGTATTGATTAATGTCATAATGAAAGTCAATATACAAGCAATGATAATGACTAACTTTCCTTTTTCTGTTTTCTCATGTCCATGTTGGTATTCTCGTAAAACAAATAACCATGAAATGATAACTAGCAATCCTAAAACAATACTAATAAATTTCATGTAATGAACTCCTTGTACATCTAGAATTCTTGTTTCAAACATAACGTGATTTAAAATAACAATCAACTATCATTTTCGTGCAATTACAATAATGATAAAAGGCATTACGATTATTTATTATAGCTGAAATTTTAAAAGTATATTTAGAAAGCTACGTATATAATTTGTTAAAACTATAATTTAAACATACCTAAGACACTTATTTATATTCTAAATTTTTACATATGAGAATAAAATATAATGATACAAATAGTTTTAGAAATAGATTAATATAAAATGTTAACCTTAATATATGGATAAAAAAATATTATTAAAGGAGGATATTCATGAAAGATTCTATCTTTTGGAAAAAAGCATTTATTCCTGTGTATTTCATCGTGGCTTTCTTATTGTTTCTTCTTTTTAAATTTTACATACAGACTGATAACTTTTCTATATACATACTCATTTTTATTATAGCCAGTTTTGGAATAGCGTCTGTAATTTATAATTCTAAAAGTAAATATTGGAAATGATAAATAAAGAGATCATCTAAGAAGTTAAGTATCTTAGAAGGTTGGGATATTTTAATGATGAAAAAGTATTAAGTATAGCATTAATTAGTACTATATTATTAAGTGCATGGTCGATAAACATTAGTTGATGAAAATCGAGAGGATAAGAAACAGACACAAGAATCACATAATAATAAAAACCATAATCAAAATACTCTGCGAAAGGGATATTTAAAATTATGTTTGTGATAACGTTTTGTTGGAAAAGGAAGATTAATTTTGAAATTTGTTTTATATTTCGTATATTTCTTTGTTTCTTTTTTTATTTTAAATTTGCTACTTGATTTAGTGATACCCCTCCTTGATTTTGATGTATATCCAAGTCTTATTTCTGCATTGTTTTTTGCAATATTTATGACTTTATTTACTTATGTTTTAAAAGGAAATAAAAGTAAAAAATAAAATGCACATTTATGACAAGAAGATTTGTTTTGTGTTGAGAAGAACCCTTAACTAAACTTGCAAACGAATGTTGGCATAGCGTGACCTATTAAGTCGACCATTCGACAAGTTTTGGGTTTGTTATGGGTTCGGAGATTCAACGTCAATAAAGCAATTGGAATAAAGTAAAAATTTTGAAATAATATAAATATCAAGAGGTGATTTATTATTCAAAATAACAGAATTGATATTAATAAGCTCAGTACATTTCATCGTATTTCGTTTGTTATGAATATTTTCTTTTTAATTTTTATGGCTCCAATTTATAGTCTGGATAATGTCTACTTATCAGTTGCTTGGACTATTTTGGGTTTAATAAATGGTGTTTATTTATTAGTTAAACAAAGACATGGAAATACTAATAATCGTATGTGATGTACTGATAAAAAGAGCCTAAACACAGGCTCTTTTTTATTTTGAGCATTTTTCACATAAAACGTTTTGATTTTTAGCCCAACTTTTTAGATTTGTTACGCCATTAAGATTTTTTGAATTTGTGTGTATTGTTATATTTTCGTTTTTGTCGATTTCTTTTTCACAATGACTGCATTTTAATTTTTCAAGAAACATAAAATGACCTCACTTTTTGCGATTTTGTATTTTTTTGATTGTAGTTAATTCATTAAATTTGAGAGCATATCAGCTACATATGTTTCAGTAAATGCTGCTAATATAACCAATGGTAAACAGACGAATAAATATGCTTTTAATAAATTAATTAAACTTAATTTGAAAGAGTAGTTTTGCTTTTTTTCTTTTCTGAATAGATTGATTATTTTTCTTAAGATTGATTTATTTAGCATATAAAGACCACTAGTAAATATACAAAAACTCATAATTTCCAAAGTGTAATGGGGTATATAAGCGATTAAGCTAGTTAGACCTTTGTAAGTATCAAAATGGATGAAAAAACCGAATAGTATGCCAGGAATAATAAGTGATACTATTAAGTTTAGAGTATATAAAAATGGTATGGGTATTAAAGCTAACAAAAGCATTTGTATTGGTACATGAAAGCCATTATTTTGTATAAACCCCCAAACTTTTTTTAGACCTTGTGATTTACTAACGCTTTCAGGTGAATTGGATCCTAATTGTTTTATAAATTCTTCTGAAGGATGAAAAAATAAAGCGATTGGAATTGTCATTAGTAGTAGAATTGTTGATAGTATAAAGAAATTTAATGCTCTTTTAAAATAATTTTGGTCTTTAATATTTAGCATAATTAACCCTTTCTTTTTTGTTTTTTGAAACGAGTATCATGAGTTTCTTCCTGTCCAGATAATTAATAACTTTATAATAGAAAGTACTATATATTGAAGTGTATTTTATTTAAAAGTTCTATAAACATTTAAAGTACTGACATCTATCTTTTAATATTTGATATAACTCATTTTTACATAGCTCCTGTTTTTAAACAATACTGACAAATGAGTCATATTTTAAATTTTATAATTCTATTTATATCAATATGTTCGTAGATGACAAAAATTTCAGTATTAACAAAAATTAACGCTATTGATATAAATATAGTGTAATTGAATTTTGAAAACATTTTTATATTACTCGTTGATATTGTAAATGTATGAAAACAAGAACAGCCACAGTTTCCTAATTATGCCTCTGGAAGCTATGGACCTAAAGAAAGTGAAAAAATTATTTAGTGAAGACGGATTGAATTGGTGGAATAATTTGTAATATAAAAGACTTAAAGTTGTCGTCTTTTGAATGAGTAGTTAATCATTGATTAATATGCAATAATCAATGTTGTAAAGATTATAAAGGGAGGATACTTAATGGATTTTATTAATATTACAGGTGCTTCACAAAATAACTTGAAAAACATAGATGTAAATATCCCAAAACACTTAGTAACCGTATTTACAGGACGTTCTGGTTCAGGGAAATCATCTTTAGTGTTTAATACTATTGCTGCGGAATCTGAACAGCTACTAAATGAAAGTTATTCCAGTTATATCCAATTTCATTTAAATCAACAACCCAGACCGAAAGTGAAAAAAATTAAAAATCTTCCTGTAGCAATGACAATTAATCAGAAAAGATTCAATGGGAATTCTCGCTCTACGGTAGGAACAGTTTCGGATATATATGCCTCCGTTAGATTACTGTGGTCTAGAATAGGCGAACCGTTTGTTGGCTATTCAGATGCATATTCCTTCAATAGTCCTAAGGGCATGTGTAAAACTTGTGAAGGATTAGGATATATTGAAGACATTAACTTAGATGAATTGCTAGATTGGGATAAGTCTTTAAATGAAGGTGCAATAGACTTTCCTTCTTTTGGACCAGATAAAGAGCGTGGTAAAGCCTATCGAGATAGTGGTTTATTTGATAATAATAAAAAATTGAAAGACTATACAAAAGATGAATTAGAATTATTTTTATATCAAGAGCCAATGACGTTAAAAAATCCTCCTAAAGAATGGAGAAAGTCAGCTAAATATGTAGGACTAATACCTAGATTCAGTAGAATATTTTTAGGCGATAAAGAATTTAATAAGAAACGCTACGCCAAACATCTTAAAAATGTAGTAAATAATAAAATATGTCCCACATGTAAAGGTCAACGTTTAAACTCGAAAATATTAAGTTCTGAAATTATGAGTAAAAATATTTCTGATTTCACACAAATGACAATTAAAGAAAATTTAGAGTTTCTTAATAAATTAGAGGATCCAACAGCTAAATATATTATTGATCCTCTCAAAAAGCAGTTAGAAGCACTAGAATATATTGGATTAAGTTATTTAACGCTTAACCGTGTCACGACGACATTATCAGGCGGTGAAGCGCAACGTCTTAAATTAATACGTCATTTAAATAGTTCTTTATCGGATTTGGTTTACATTATAGATGAACCAAGTGTTGGCTTGCATCCGGAAGATATAGCTAAAATCAATGAAATTTTAAAATCTTTAAAAGACAAAGGCAATACTGTGTTAATTGTTGAACATGATCCCGATGTTATTAAAGAAGGAGACTATATCATAGATATGGGGCCAGGTTCAGGAAAAAATGGTGGTGAAATCACATTTGAAGGAACATATAATGAATTACTATCTTCAAATACTTCGACAGGTAACGCATTACGTAACAAACATAATTTAAAAGAGAATATTCGTGAATCGAACCATTTTTATAATATCGGTCCTGTGACACAAAACAATTTAAATAACGTAAAAACGTCTATACCTAAACACGTACTAACAGTCTTAACAGGCGTTGCTGGTTCAGGTAAGAGTACTCTTGTTAAAGCAGGTTTTGAAAATAATGACCATACCATCTTTATTGATCAAAAAGCAGTTCAAGGATCTAATAGATCTAATCTGTTAACGTATTTAGGTGTTTTTGATAGCGTAAGAAGCTTTTTCAGTAAAGAAACAGGCTTAAATAAAGCTATGTTTAGTTATAACTCAAAAGGTGCCTGTCCAAATTGTGGTGGAAAGGGCTATATTAAAACGGAACTTGCTTTTATGGGTGATTTTTCACAGACATGTGAAGTTTGTCATGGTAAACGTTATAAACAAGAAGTATTAGATGCTACCATAGATGGGTATTCAATCGCCGATGTTCTCGATTTGACGGTTGACGAAGGTATTATTTTCTTTGATAAAAAGAATGATATTAAGTCAAAATTACAATCTGTAAGTAAAACAGGTTTGAATTATATGTCACTTGGACAACCTTTATCGACTTTGTCTGGTGGAGAGATTCAACGTGTGAAACTAGCACAACATTTAGATGAAGAGATAAAAAATAGTATTTTTATTTTTGACGAACCAACCACAGGCCTACATGAATCGGATATCCCTATATTGATGGAGTGTTTTGATGATTTAATTGATCAAAACAATACAGTTATTTTGATTGAACATAATTTATCGATTATGTGTGAAGCAGATTGGATCATCGATGTCGGCCCAGGCCCTGGGTTGGATGGCGGAAAGGTCCAATTTAGTGGAACGCCTAAAAACTTTATTGATAGTTCAGAAACATTGACATCTAAACACTTGAAACGCTATATCAATCAATAGAAATAGAAGAGTTGGATGAGTTTATATTTATTATATTCATTCAACTCTTTTCTTATCATAGATTCTTTCAATATAGAAATATTGAAAGAATTGTCTATCCAGTAGTTCCACCAAAAGTTGAGTATAAGTTAACAAACATAGGAAAAACACTCGATAAAGTAGTTTATGCAATTTGTGATTGGGGGGATGAATTTCTGGAAGAAATTTCTAAATAGAAAAATATTAAAATTTAAATATATATGTAAAAAACGCCTCAACTTTGAACGAGTTATTCAAAGTAAGGCGTCTTTATCTATATGTTTTTGTGGTTTTAAAATAACTTTAATAGTATTATCTTTTTTCTGATCAAAGATATCATAAGCTTCTTTTACACCTTCTAACGGCATAGTATGAGTGATAATTTCTATTGGATCATTTACTTCACATACTTCCATATTTTTATATCCTTGATAAGTAACTGATTTCATACAATCATCCTCTTTTAGCCAATATGCTCCAGTTATTAAAATACAAACTCAAACGAGTAAATTAAGTAATTATTATTTTGCGTTAAATATACATATTTACATATAAATCACGTGAATTTATTGAATATAATCATCTTTTTAAAAAATAGTATCTATAACAAAAGGAGGATATTCCCCCATTCATTCCTCATCAATTTTATTTTCTTATACGCCACACTATCTCAGAATATCAATGTAACTTATTTTTCTATTACTTACCCCAAAATAAAGCTTAAAAGTAGATATATCAATATTACTCCAACAATGATTTTGAACCATATAGAAGAATTTGAAAAAATACAAGGAAAGAAAAAAACAGAAAATAATACATAATTTAACTTATCGGAAGTTATCTGTAACTCAATTATTAGAAATGATATAATACAAAAGTCGTCGTTCACTTCTGTGCTGTATTTAGCATGGAAGGAGGTGACATCATGTTCAGTACACTATTTGTAACTATTATAGCTCCTATCATAGTAGGAGTTATACTCACGTTATTTTCTCATTGGCTGAATAATCGTGAAAAGTAATTTAGCGACGACATATAGCTAATACACCAAAAAAGCCCGATAACTATTCGCAGTAGTTATCGGGCTCGGTGTTTATCATGTTAGTACACTATTTGTTAATCAAATTATAACACTGGTTAGTAGAGGAATGCAAAGCAAAGTGATATGTACGGTATTAGTTACAAGGTATCGTTTTAATATTTTTGACGCTAATTGTCAATAATTTAAAGGGTAAATTATGAATGTTATATATTGAGAATTTATCCTTTTTTAAATAGATTGTCATTAGAACATGCATTAAATTTAGAATAAATAATACAAAGATCAAAATTCATGAAACCAAATTTTTGATAACTTCATTAAGCTTCGTATCAATATACTTATCTTTATGTATGACTAAATAGAAATAGCGTGTGATGTCTAAGTTTGTTACTTCTAGCTTTTCTAAATCATAAGGTGTTAATGTTGATTTAGAAACAATAGAAAAGCCTTTATCAGCATGAACCATATTTTTAATTAGATTTGTGTTATTAATTTCTACTAAATAAGAGGATGAAGTCATTTGTGATAACGCATTTTCTTGATAGACTCTTGTACCTGATCCACGTTCTCTGATAAAACATATTGATTTATTTGAAGATGATGACTTTTTACGAATTAGTACTATTTCATCTTGAGCAATACGTCTACTGTGTATAATATTACTTTGAACCTCTTTTTCGATTATACCTAAATCGATAGTGTTATTCTTAATATGTTGTAATACTGTATCAGAATTATTTAAATACACATGAATGTATAATTCAGGATATTTTTTGGCTAAATCAGTAAGATGTTGTGACAATCGATATTCGCCATAAGTGTAACTACTCCCTATCGTTACATCTCCCGAAATTGTATCAGGTTGCATTTTCAAATCGTGTCTTAAGGTTTGTTCTAAACGCTCACGTTGTAAAGCATATTGAAATAGTTTCTCCCCATCACTTGTTAAAGACATTTTAGAATGTCTAAATTCGAAAATTTTTATATCATATTCCAGTTCTAATCGTTTAATATCACGACTTATTGATGGCTGTGAAGTATATAAATTTTCTGCAGCTTTAGTAAAACTTTGCGTTTTAACTACTTCATTTAGAACTTTTAATGAATCCATTAACTAGGTCTCCTAACATTTGAATACCTCTATTATAACAAAAATGTTATGAGTAATATACTAAATATTTATTTCACGTTATAACTATGCGATGCTAAGCTTTGGATAAAGGAGGAGTTAAAAAGTGAAGTCCTTAAAAAGCAAAGCCTTTATTTATGGTTTATTATTCACATTTATCATCGCAGTTATAAGTTTATTAGGATCAAAGTTACCATTTTTAGATAAGATAGGTGCTTTAACAATTGCTATACTGATTGCGATTTTATATAGACATTTTAAGGGTTATCCTGAAGCATATCGTTCAGGAATCGCATTTTCGTCTAAACGGTTACTGAAATTAGCTATTATATTATATGGATTAAAGTTAAATATTTATGATGTGATTGGAAAAGGTAGCGGTTTGTTATTAATCGATATTGGTGTCATCCTTTTTAGTATCGGGTTAATGTTGTTACTAAATAAATACATTAAAGGGGATAAACACCTCACGCTATTATTAGGTATTGGCACTGGGGTATGTGGCGCGGCGGCTATTGCAGCAATATCTCCAATATTAAAGTCCAGAGAAAAAGATTCTGCGATTAGTATCGGGATTGTCGCACTTATTGGCACTATATTTTCACTTGCATATACTGTGATATATTCTGTTTTTACAATATCTCCTGAAGTATTTGGAGTCTGGTCAGGCACAAGTTTACATGAAATTGCACATGTAATTCTTGCTGCGGATTTCTCAGGTCAAGCAGCTTTGAGTATTGGATTGTTAGGAAAACTGGGACGTGTGTTTTTATTAATACCTTTGAGTATTATTTTAATTCTAATTATGAGATTTAAATCACAGGGCGAGACCGAAAAAAAACGTATTGATGTACCTTACTTTTTACTTGGTTTTGTCATGATGGCACTGTTCCATACTTATGTGCCATTGCCACACATGGTTATGCAAATTATCGATAATGTCACGACTATATGCTTATTGATGGCAATGGTTGCATTAGGGTTAAATGTTTCATTTAAAGACTTAAAAGATCGTGCTTTCAAACCATTAATAGCTGTCATTATTGTATCTATTTGTTTATCAACTGTGACATTTATTGTTGCTAAGTACTTTTATAGTTAGACTATAAGTATATTAAAAAATTGGTTCTGTTGCAAAGTAAAAAAATATAGCTAACCACTAATTTATCATGTCAGTGTTCGCTTAACTTGCTAGCATGATGCTAATTTCGTGGCATAGCGAAAATCCGTAGATCTGAAGAGACCTGCGGTTCTTTTTATATAGAGCGTAAATACATTCAATACCTTTTAAAGTATTCTTTGCTGTATTGATACTTTGATACCTTGTCTTTCTTACTTTAATATGACGGTGATCTTGCTCAATGAGGTTATTCAGATATTTCGATGTACAATGACAGTCAGGTTTAAGTTTAAAAGCTTTAATTACTTTAGCCATTGCTACCTTCGTTGAAGGTGCCTGATCTGTAATTACCTTTTGAGGTTTACCAAATTGTTTAATGAGACGTTTGATAAACGCATATGCTGAATGATTATCTCGTTGCTTACGCAACCAAATATCTAATGTATGTCCCTCTGCATCAATGGCACGATATAAATAGCTCCATTTTCCTTTTATTTTGATGTACGTCTCATCAATACGCCATTTGTAATAAGCTTTTTATGCTTTTTCTTCCAAATTTGATACAAAATTGGGGCATATTCTTGAACCCAACGGTAGACCGTTGAATGATGAACGTTTACACCACGTTCCCTTAATATTTCAGATATATCACGATAACTCAATGCATATCTTAGATAGTAGCCAACGGCTACAGTGATAACATCCTTGTTAAATTGTTTATATCTGAAATAGTTCATACAGAAGACTCCTTTTTGTTAAAATTATACTATAAATTCAACTTTGCAACAGAACCGAGATACATTTGTTATATTATTTTCTGCTCCTTATTAATAATTACAGCAATTAATTTTGGTATTGGTGCTAGTACAACTAGCTAGCGTAGTTATTATTAGATAATGTAATAGGAATTTTTCAGTTTTGACAACTTACTTAGGACATCTATGATTAGGCTAGGGCTAAATGTCCTTTGTAAGTACTAAAATAAAGAGTATTCAAAGTTTTGTTAATTATGTTTGTTACTTCAATATTAGTTGCAATTATTTCTTTTATTATACTTTAAATTGGAGGGTTTAAAATGAGATATCCTAATGATATATTAAGATTGGTTAAACAAAGATCTAAGAACTTTGACCTAGAAGGGTTAGTAGAAGGATCAGGTGACAAAGAAGCAAATATTATGTTTATTGGTGAAGCTCCGGGAGTTAATGAAATAAAAACCAATGTACCTTTCTCTGGTAAATCTGGTCTAATATTAAATGAAAAGTTAAATGATGTAGGTTTGAAGAGGGAAAATATTTTTATATCGAGCATTGTAAGAAGTCGTCCTTACAATAGTAAAAATAAAAATAGAAAGCCTAATAAAAAAGAAATATTTGCTCAGGCTCCGCTAATAGATTGGGAAATCAAGAAAGTGGATCCTCGAATTATTGTGACTTTAGGTAAAACCTCATATGAAAGAATTACTGGTTTTTCAAAAAATTTAAGTGACTGTCATGGAAAAAAAATAATAACTAAAATAGTTGTTTTAGATAATAACTATAATAATTATACACGGTCAGAAAAAGAATATGTTGTTTTTCCTTTTTATCATCCTGCTTCAGTATTTTATAATAGTTCTTTAAAAAAAGTTATATTTGAAGATTGGCAAAATTTATTTAGATATATCCAATTTCAAGTATAAATATAATGTATGTAAATCATTTTTATTAAGATAGAATTTGATTTTTAAAATACTAAGAGACTCTTTATTGAATGAACTAATCTTAATTAGTGAGAATGAAAAAAGTAGCAAAATCAATAGAAATTTTAAAAGTAATAAAAATGGAAATTCAGGAGGAATGGAAATGAAATTTATAAGGTTTTTTAGAAAAGTGGTCGAACTATGTGAGATTCCTGATAAAAATGCAAGGTTAGCTAACCAATATACTTTATTAAGTTTATACGACCCATCTTCCAAGGTCGAAATCAATGAGAAGACTTTATGAAATTAGGTGAGAAGCGCAATAGTATGTTTTCTTTTCGTTCGGTAGGTTCTTTAATTATTTTAGTAGCTGTAGGAGTCTTCTTATTATGGATAAATTTCCATTTAAGTTTACCGTCACCTGCGGAAATGCGTAAGATTATACTTAGCTATGGATGGGCTGGTTGGTTGATATTTATAGGGGGGTTCTGTTGCAAAATAAAAAAATATAGCTAACCACTAATTTATCATGTCAGTGTTCGCTTAACTTGCTAGCATGATGCTAATTTCGTGGCATGGCGAAAATCCGTAGATCTGAAGAGACCTGCGGTTCTTTTTATATAGAGCGTAAATACATTCAATACCTTTTAAAGTATTCTTTGCTGTATTGATACTTTGATACCTTGTCTTTCTTACTTTAATATGACGGTGATCTTGCTCAATGAGGTTATTCAGATATTTCGATGTACAATGACAGTCAGGTTTAAGTTTAAAAGCTTTAATTACTTTAGCCATTGCTACCTTCGTTGAAGGTGCCTGATCTGTAATTACCTTTTGAGGTTTACCAAATTGTTTAATGAGACGTTTGATAAACGCATATGCTGAATGATTATCTCGTTGCTTACGCAACCAAATATCTAATGTATGTCCCTCTGCATCAATGGCACGATATAAATAGCTCCATTTTCCTTTTATTTTGATGTACGTCTCATCAATACGCCATTTGTAATAAGCTTTTTTATGCTTTTTCTTCCAAATTTGATACAAAATTGGGGCATATTCTTGAACCCAACGGTAGACCGTTGAATGATGAACGTTTACACCATGTTCCCTTAATATTTCAGATATATCACGATAACTCAATGCATATCTTAGATAGTAGCCAACGGCTACAGTGATAACATCCTTGTTAAATTGTTTATATCTGAAATAGTTCATACAGAAGACTTCTTTTTGTTAAAATTATACTATAAATTCAACTTTGCAACAGAACCAAAAAATTGATATAGATTCTCACAAACAAACACAACACATTGAAGGCATTCCATATTACTACGGTCAAAAAAAGATCAGCCTTTTTCTTACTAGGCCTATTCTTCTTTATTATTACTGACATATCAAGCTTTACAATGCATATTCCTACTTACCTTGACAGTTTAATTATAGTAAATTTCAATATTTCTATTAACTATGGAACAATATAATTTAGGGTACACCCTAATCATACAGATGTAGTTATTGAAGTTATAGTAACTAGAACGTATGGTTAGGGTGTATATTAATTTCGAGGTGGAAATCAATGATTGTTGGCTATGCGAGAGTATCATCACTTAATCAAAGTTTAGAAAAACAACTAGAAAATTTAAAAATATTTAGTGTTGAAAAAATTACTCACTGGTTTGTCTCAAATTTTAGTTGATGTACTTAAAATACATTTATTTGACTCATATTTGCGTTTTAAGAACTTATATAAAATTGCCTCTAAATCTTTAAAATACCCCTTAAATTTCAAAATAAAGGTATTTAAAATTTTAAAAATGAAAAAAGCTACTAGTGAAATCAAGCAAATCGTGAAGAATTGGAAAAAGAAAAGAAGGTTAATCAAACTCGCCACATTAAAGAAATGTATCTCTAAATAAAGTAAAAATCGATAAGTGGGTATGCAGACTTATCGATTCTTTTATATGCTTTCAAAGGGTTGGAGTCTCTTTAAAATGGTATTAAGCTCATTAAAAAGGTGCGTCTCTTCTCGAGGAGAGACGCACCTTTTTTTGTCCGTAAGGGTTTAGAAGAGTTGTTTGTCTTTAGGGAAGACATCGTCGCCTAATGCGCGTTGTGCTAGGATGTTCAAGTAGTTCCATGGACGGTTAAAGTCTGGTTGGAAGAAGAAGTCGACTAATGCGAGTTCTTCTAATGTCCAGCCTGCATTGATTGCAACCGATAGTGTATTGATAGATTCTACTAAGTCTTCCGTACTCATAATTTGTCCGCCTAGAATGCGATGTGTATCTTCATCGAACATGATTTTAAGGTGAACTGTTGTATCGTCTTGACGGAATTTAGGACGCACAGGCACTTCGATATATTTTGCTCCTAAGTTGCCGTCGTAACTGTCTTTTTCTGTTTCATGTACGCCTGTTTGCCCGAATTTGTAATCGAATAAAGAAAGACCAGATGTACCTGAAACGCGTGGCATCTTCATGTCTTTGCCTGCCATGTTGCGTGCTGCTACGTAACCTTGACGACGAGAGTTAGTTGCAAGTGCAATATAGCGGTCTTCGTTGATAGGCGCGAATGGAATAAGCGTTGCGTCGCCACTTGCATAAACGTCTTTTTCTGATGTTTCTAAGCGGTCGTTGATTTTGATAATGCCTTTTTTGCCGAGTTCAACTTTGCCGTCTAACCATTCTGTTGCAGGTTTAACGCCGACAGCAAATAATACTGTATCTGCTTCGTATTCGCCGTCATCTGTGACTACGGCTGTAACATTGTTGTTTTCGTCTGCTTTCAAGGCTTTAACGCTTGCATTTCCTTTAAATTTTAAACCGTGTTCGGCAATGTTTTTCTCTAGAATATCTGTAAATTCTTTATCTAAATAAGTGTTGATAATACGATCGTGGTCATCCATAAGTGTTGTATCAATGCCGGCTTTGGTAAAGGCTTCGGCTGCTTCGATACCGATATAACCGCCGCCGACTACAATGGCTTTCTTCGCATGTTGCATGCGTTCTTTGATTTTGCCAGCCCAATCTTCACCACGCATAAATAAGACATTATTGTAATCGTTGATGCCATTAATTGGTAGTTCGTTTGGTACAGCACCTGGGCTTAAGAATAATTTATCGTAAGAGACTTCTGAAGTATGGCCATCTTTTCTAATAGTCACGGTTTTATTTTGGGTATTTAAATCCGTTACCGTTGTTTGAAGATGCAAGTTCACGCCTTGTTCTTTTAATGATTCTGCATCTGCATAATGTAAGGATTGTAATGATGGTGCAACATCTTCTAAATAACTTTGAATACCGCAAGATAAGAATGAAGGTGCTTTGGCACTTTCAAATACTTCGATTTCCGCCTCTGGATCTGATATTAATAATGTTTCGATTACAGCATAACCAGCATGTGATGTTCCGACTACTACGTATTTCATAATAGTGAAGTCCTCCTTTGGTTGAGCATTTCCGCTTTTCTTTATCTATTTTAAAAGTTGATTTAATTTTCTTTATATTTGTATTTACCCTTCAGAAGGCATTTTATTCAATAGAGTAGGGTAATATGGGCAGTGTTAACAAAATTGTTATAATTGCGGTCGTTTTAGGATATTTGCTGTTTATTTTACTAACGGAATAACTATACAATATACTAAAGAATGAAAATAAATGAAAACGTGTCAAATCAATGATGTATAAAAAATGAATAAACGATAATCATAAGTAAAAGGCTTAAACGTTGATTTAAAAGTATTTAAGTTTTTTATCAGTATTAAACAAATATTTTTTGTAATAGTCCTTTAAATAATCATTTTTTCTAAAAAATCAATTTGAAGTAGACATTTTTATCAATATAATTATTAAAAAATTTAAAGTGTTTAGTTCTTATTAAAAAGATTGTTCAATATAATTATCATAAAAAATATTTTATGATAATTATATTGGCTATTTCTTATAGATTTACTCTATCTTAACTTTACACTTATATTTGTTAAACATTCTTTCTGTAAGATGAAAGTGTATTTATTTCATTTTACAGGGGGATTTTGTATGTCTAAGAAACAGTTATTTAATAAAAAAGAGTCGTTCTCGATTCGTAAATATTCTTTTGGGGCAGTGTCAATCTTAGTGGGAAGTTTATTATTTTTAGGTGGCGGTCATGCGTTTGCTGCTGAAACAACTGAAGCGACAACACATGAGACTACATCTATTGAACACATCCAATCAAAACAGGAATCAACGTCAACACAAGAAGGATCTAATACAAAAGAAATTTCTACTACACAGGAATCATTTACAACGGAAACAACTTCGAATACACAAGAGACGCCTTTAACACAAGAAGTAAAGTCAACAGAAGAAACACCTTCGTCTCAAGAAACTGCAAGCACAGAAGAGACGCCTTCATCGGAAGAAAGTCAATCTAATACTATGACAACAAGAGAAGAACTATCTACAGAACAAGCATCTTCAACAAAAGATATACATACTAAAGAAACATCCACAACTGAAACATCAAAAGCACCTGCAATACGACAAAGTATAAAAACTCAACCTGAAACGTCACAACAACAATCATCTTCAACAGACATTAAAGAACAATCATCTACGCCATCAAAATCAACAAGCACTAAAAAAGAAACAATACAATCTTCTACCAAAGAACCATCTACACAAGAACAACTTTCAACACAAGAAAATAAACCAACGTCACACAAGTCTGTTGTTCAAGATGCGAAAGAGGATAACGTAACGCCGGTACATGATAATATTTCAACTTACTCAAATCAAATATCTGTACACCCTGCTCCAAAAGTAGACACAACGTCTACAGTAGCGTCCACATCTGAAAGCAAAGTCAATATTCAAGACATCCCTAAGACGGAATTTAAGAACTTAACGTCTAATGAAAAAGAAGTATTGTATCAAGCGTTACAACAAGATGCGAATACACAAAATCAACAACCGAAAGCTTTTCTTTCAACAACACCAATGTGGACGTCTGCGCAACGTACAAAAAATGCATCTCGTACGGGACAAGATCAATTGAATGTGACACATACAGGACGTTATACAAGTGGTGCAGATTTCGGTAATGGTGGCACGGAAATTGTAAAATATAATCCTACAACGGGTGATGCATATTCAATTAATGGCGATAAAGAAGCGTTAGATATTATTGACGCAGCACATCCTAATGCGAACGGTACGATTAATCTGAAAAAACGTATTTACTTACAAGATAATGGCATTGAAGCTGGAGATGTGACAAGTGTAGCTGTTCATCCAAGTGGCGATTATTTTGCGGTGTCTGCGCCAGCAATTGATAAAACACAACCAGGTACCGTAGCATTCTATGATAAAAATGGAGCTTATCTAAATCATGTGACGGTAGGAAGTCTTCCCGACATGGTCACATTTTCTAAAGATGGTAAGTATGTACTTGTCGCAAATGAAGGTGAACCGAATGATGATTATACGGTAAATCCTGAAGGGTCTGTTTCTGTCATCGATGTGGCAAATGGCCCAAGTCATTTAAATACACAAGATATTCGTACAGTATCATTTACTAAAGAACATCAAAAAGGGCTACGTACATTAGGACCTAATGCAGAAGATACGTACTTAAATATTGAACCAGAATATATTGCAGTAGATAATCAAAGTAAATATGCGTATGTCACATTACAAGAAGTGAGTGCCATTGCGAAAATTGATATTGCGAATGCTTCCATTGTTGATGTAAAAGCGTTACCGTATAAAGATCATTCGTTCGTTCAAAATTCAATGGATACGTCTGATAAGGACGGTAAAACAGAATTACGTCGCGTACCGGTGTTAGGTTTACTGCAACCAGATGGTATCGAAACCTATGAATATAATGGTGAAACATATTTGGTAATTGCGAATGAAGGAGATTCACAAGATTATAAAGGATACTCTGAAGAAACACGTGTGAAGAAAATTAAAGATGATATTCAGTTAGATGCGACCTATTACCAAGGTTATACACAAGAAGAATTAGATAAGATGGTAAAAGATGGTTTATTTGATGATGACCAATTAGGTCGTTTAAAAGTGACAACCGATCAACCCTTTAAAGACGAAAATAGTACATACCACGCGTTAGTCTCTTATGGCGGTCGTTCGTTCTCAATTTTAAGAGGATCTGATTTAGAAATGATTTATGATAGTGGCAATGATATTGAACAACGTATTTTAGAATTATTACCTGAACGTTTTAATGCAGATTATAAAGATTACAATGATATTGAAGTTGATGGTCGTAGCGATGATAAAGGTCCAGAAGTTGAAAATGTGGTAGTTGGACAAGTAGGTCATCATTCATATGCGTTTGTTGGTTTAGAACGTGTGGGTGGTATTATGATTTATGATATTACTAACCCTTATGAACCATATTTTGTAAAATATTTATATGATCCAGATAATAAAGATATTTCACCAGAAGGCATTACTTTTGAAAGTGCAGAGGAAAGTCCAAATGGTAAACCATTGTTAATTGCCTCATTTGAAGTTTCTGGCACAACTTCAACTTGGGAATTAGATGATTTACTTAGTGAGAATGAAGATGAAACACCAAGTGATGATACAACAGATAATGACACGTCAAAAGAAAATGATGATACATCTAACATAGATGATAACCACGCAAGTAATGTAGATGGTAATCAGACCACAGGCGACACATCTTCAAAAGACAATGGCAAAACAGAAGATATGGCGTCTCCAGTTAAAAATGAGACAAATCAAAGCGACACAATAACTAAAGATAATACTCATTCACAAACATTAATTCATCATTCAGATGATATGAATCAAGGGATACATTCAAGTCGTCCACATGTAGAAGATAACACTCAACCTATGCGTCATCACGATATGAAATATGAATCAACTCAAAGTGGAGATACACATGAAATGAAAGGTGAATATGTTAACCGTCATATGAATAATGCTAAACATACGCATCATCATCAACATGAGTTACATCATGAACTTACACAACCTATGACAATACCTGGCCATACGATAGACGTAATAAATAACTCAACATCTGCAATGCATTCTATGAAACATGTAGCGCATAAAGATCATAAACATGTACAACACTTACCACAAACAGGGCAACACGATACAACAATGACATCATGGTCAGTATTAGTTGGTGGTTTAGGCTTAGCATTTTTAAGAAAACGTAAAACTTCAAAAATAGAAAAATAATATAGATGTCATTTAGCTGAGATGTTTAATCGTCTCAGCTTTTTGCATAATAAAAGAGTAGCTATAATCAATTGTTATTATGACAAATGTAATAGTTAAAGTCACACACATATTGTACTTAACACGTCATATTATAAAGAGTGGACACATATTTAAAAGAAAGTGAGTGACTTAATAAATATATTCAAAATAAGTTATAATTACAGATTATTTCATTTGTATATTTATATCATTTTGTCGATCATTTCATAATGTATAAGATAGATATATTTTGAAGTAATTAAGTAAAAAATAAACGGAATTTTCAATTTAATTTAAAAAATTAAAAAATTCCGTGAAATATATTTCGTTTTTTAGTAAACTGTCTACTAAGGAAGAAAGTAAGTAGTGAGATATTGTTCGATTTGAAGCCATACCTCACATCTAAATTAAATATAAGGGGATGACAGTAGATTATGGATTTATTAATTGGTACGTTGTTTTTAGTTTTAGTCTTAGTGATTTTTACGTTATTTACATATAAAGCACCTAGTGGTATGCGTGCAATGGGAGCTTTAGCCAACGCAGCTATTGCGACATTTTTAGTAGAAGCTTTTAACAAATATGTAGGTGGAGAAGTATTTGGTATTAAATTTTTAGAACAACTAGGTGACGCTGCGGGAGGTCTTGGTGGTGTCGCTGCTGCTGGGTTAACGGCCTTAGCTATTGGTGTTTCACCTGTGTATGCATTAGTTATCGGAGCTGCTTGTGGTGGTTTAGACTTACTTCCAGGCTTCTTTGCTGGTTATATTGTAGGTTATCTTATGAAATATACAGAAAAATATGTTCCAGATGGTGTAGATCTTATTGGTTCAATCGTTCTTCTTGCACCACTTGCACGTTTAATTGCGACGGGTTTAACGCCAGTAGTGAATAATACATTACTAAAAATTGGTGACATTATTAAAAGTAGTACGGACACAAATCCAATTATTATGGGGATTATTCTTGGAGGCATTATTACTGTTGTAGGTACAGCGCCGTTAAGTTCAATGGCTTTAACCGCCTTACTTGGTTTAACTGGCGTGCCAATGGCCATTGGTGCTATGGCTGCATTTAGTTCGGCATTTATGAATGGTACGATTTTCCATCGTTTAAAATTAGGAGATCGTAAGTCAACGATTTCAGTAAGTATTGAACCGTTATCTCAAGCTGATATTGTCTCTGCTAATCCGATACCAGTGTATGTGACAAACTTCTTTGGAGGAGCTGCTGCAGGTTTAATTATCGCTTTATCTGGTATGATCAATGATGCAACAGGGACAGCAACACCAATTGCAGGATTCTTAGTGATGTTTGGCTTTAATAGTCCAATGAAAGTGATTATCTATGGTGTTGTAATGGCCATTGTAGGTGGTTTAGCAGGCTTCCTTGGTTCTCTTGCATTCAAAAAATATCCAATTGTTACAAAACAAGATATGATAGATCGTGAAGCAAAAAGAAAAGTTAAAACAGCATAAATATGAGTGACTTCTTTGTCAAAATATGGCAAAGAAGTTTTTTTTGTTATATGTTTTGAATTTCTATCTTATATTTTTTATGTAATAATATAATAAAAAGTTACACATATTGTACTATCAATACACATTCTATGTATTGGGTTTTAAATGTTAAATCTCTGACAAAGGAGTGGCTCAAGATGCAAAATTTAAGAAATAGAAATTTTTTAACATTACTTGACTTTTCAAAAAAAGAAATGGAATTCTTACTTAATCTCTCTGAAGATTTAAAACGTGCAAAATATGCTGGTATTGAACAACAAAAACTTAAAGGTAAAACTATTGCTTTAATTTTCGAAAAAAATTCTACACGCACACGTTGTGCGTTTGAAACAGCCGCTTATGATCAAGGTGCTCATGTGACGTATCTTGGGCCGACAGGTACACAAATGGGAGTGAAAGAAACGGCTAAAGATACGGCTCGTGTTTTAGGTGGTATGTATGACGGTATCGAATATCGCGGATTTTCTCAACGTACTATTGAAGAAATTGCAGAATATGCGGGTGTGCCGGTTTGGAATGGTTTAACGAATGAAGATCATCCAACACAAGTGCTTGCTGATTTTTTAACTGCAAAAGAAGTATTAAAAAAACCTTATGAAGACATTCATTTCACATATATTGGTGATGGACGTAATAATATGGCAAATGCATTGATGCAAGGCGCAGCGATTATGGGGATGACTTTTCATCTTGTGTGTCCGAAAGAGTTAAGACCTAAAGATGAGTTACTAGAAACATGCCAGTCATTGGCTGATAAAAATGGCGGTACTATTTTAGTGACTGACAATATTGACCAAGGGGTGAAAGGATCGGATGTGATTGCTACAGATGTGTGGGTGTCGATGGGTGAGCCCGATGATATTTGGGAAGAACGTATTAAATTATTAGAACCTTATCGTGTAACAAAAGAATTAATAGAAAAAACAGGCAATCCACATACCATTTTTGAACACTGTTTACCTGCTTTCCATAATACAGAAACAGAAATTGGTAAACAAATTAAAGAAAAATATGGTTTGAATGAAATGGAAGTCACAGATGAGGTTTTCGAAAGTGATCGTTCTGTTGTCTTTCAAGAAGCCGAAAACAGAGCACATACGATTAAAGCAGTAATGGTGGCAACTTTAGGCGAATAGAGAAAAAGGGGGACCTATGGATGTCTAAAATCGTGGTCGCATTAGGTGGTAATGCTTTAGGAGAATCACCGAAAGAACAATTAGAGCTTGTAAAAGGAACAGCTCAATCATTAGTTGGTTTAATCAACAAAGGATATGAAGTTGTCATTAGTCATGGGAATGGACCACAAGTGGGAAGTATTAATTTAGGATTAAATTATGCAGCAGAACATGAACAAGGCCCGCCTTTTCCATTCCCTGAATGTGGCGCAATGAGTCAGGCGTATATCGGTTATCAAATGCAAGAAAGTTTACTTAACGAACTCCATACTTTAGGTATCAAGAAAGAAGTTGTAACACTCGTAACACAAGTCGAAGTCGCGAGTGATGATCCAGCGTTTCAATCACCAACAAAACCAATTGGACTATTCTATACTAAAGAACAAGCTGAAAAAACAAAAGAAGAAAAAGGATATACTTTTATGGAAGATGCAGGACGTGGGTACCGTCGCGTTGTGCCCTCTCCTCAACCTATTAATATTGTTGAACTTGATAGTATTGAAACACTCATTAAACATGGCACGCTTGTGATTGCAGCGGGTGGTGGCGGTATCCCAGTTGTTAAGGAACAAGATCGTTATCAAGGTGTCGATGCAGTCATTGATAAAGATAAGACAAGTGCATTACTTGCCGCTCATTTACAATCGGATCAATTAATTATTTTAACAGCCGTTGATTATGTTTATATTAATTACGGAAAAGACAATCAAGAAGGACTAGGTGACGTTACAGTCGATGATATGAAAGGATATATTGCCGATAATCAATTTGCGAAAGGCAGTATGTTGCCAAAAGTAGAAGCAGCCCTTCAATTTATTGAAAAGAATCCCAAAGGTAGTGTGTTGATTACTTCTTTATCAGGTTTAGATGATGCGTTAGAAGGTAAAATTGGTACACGTATTACAAAATAAATAGTTATATTAAATCGCTTGAGCCTAATATATGTATTTTACATATGTAGGCTCAAGTTTTTTTATGAGTTATTCAAATATCTAATAGTTACAAGTTCTACTTCGGATTGTCTGAGATTATATTCATAGACCATTTCATTTTAAAATATCCTTTGATTTAATCAAGGAATAATGTAAACTTATAATTATATAAAGTTTACAATTATGAGTTTTATTAGTGTATTTTAAAAGATAGGAGTGACAAACATCATGACATTAAATCTAGCAGAACGTGTATTGAATGGAGAAGCGTTAACTAAAGAAGAGTGTCTAAGTCTATTTCAAGACGAGACGATTGATACGTTTGAATTATTAAATGAAGCCTATATAGTAAGAAAGCATTATTATGGTAAAAAAGTAAAACTTAATATGATTCTCAATGCTAAAAGTGGCATTTGTCCGGAAGATTGTGGTTACTGTGGTCAATCTGTCAAAATGAAAGAAAAACAGCGTTATGCTTTGGTAGATCAAGAACAAATTAAAGCAGGGGCACAAGTCGCGACAGACCATAAAATTGGAACCTATTGTATTGTGATGAGTGGACGTGGTCCTTCGAATAAAGAAGTAAATCATATTTGTGATACGGTAGAAGATATTAAAGCTATTCATCCACAACTTAAAATTTGTGCGTGTTTAGGTTTGGTTGATGATGAACAAGCAACACAGTTAAAAGAAGCTGGTGTCGATCGGTATAATCATAATTTAAATACAAGTGAACGTTATCACGAGGAAGTTGTGACAACACATACATATGAAGACCGTGTGAATACAGTTGAAGTGATGAAAGCACATCACATTTCACCTTGTTCTGGCGTGATTTGTGGAATGGGAGAAACAGATGAAGATATTATCGATATGGCATTTGCGTTGAAAGAGATTGATGCAGATAGTATTCCAGTAAATTTCTTACATCCGATTAAAGGTACCAAGTTTGGTGGGTTAGACTTATTATCTCCAACAAAGTGTTTACGTATCTTAGCTCTGTTTAGACTGATTAATCCCACAAAAGAAATTCGAATTGCGGGTGGTCGTGAAGTCAATTTACGTTCACTTCAAGCAACTGCACTTCAAGCGGCTAACTCTATCTTTGTAGGCGATTACTTAGTGACAGGCGGACAGCCTAATGAACTCGATTACCAAATGATTGAAGATATGGGATTTGAGATAGATGGGTAATGATATATAGATAAAAGAAACGTTCTCACTAAAAAATAGGGAGAACGTTTTTATTTTTGTTATTAGAGTTTCATACTACATAGTAATGAGTCAATTAAATACATATAAATTTATGTTTATGATTTTTCCGAATGATCATTATTTAGAGTTTTACTATCCTTTTCGCGTTTTTCGAGTGGAATAGAGTAATCTTTATCATCCTTAACATATGACATTTGGAAATGTTTTGTATGTTCTCGTCGTAAGGCACGCATAATTGAAATAGTCATCAAAAGTAAAATGATTGAAAATGGTAAACCAGTAACGACAGAAGCTGTTTGTAAGCTTGTTAATCCCCCTGCTATAGTCATTGCTACTGAAATAGCCCCAATAAGTAAACCCCAAATGACTTTGTGTTTTATTTTTGGATTTTCACTGCCTCCAGTAGCCATTCCAGCAACAATATGCGTTGTTGAGTCAGCACTTGTGACAATGAATAAAAAGATTAACAAAATGGCAAGGCCACTTGTAATATCAGATAATGGAAATTTTGATAATAATTCAAATAAAGCAACCGTATAATCTTTATCTACAAGACTAGCAATTTTATCGCCACCCATAGCAATTTTGACAGCCATACCACCGAAGCCACAAATCCAAACGAATGAAATGAGTGGAGGTACTATAAGCACACACATAATAAATTCTCGAATGGTGCGACCGCGTGATACACGTGCAACGAAACCTCCAATAAATGGTGACCAAGAAATAACCCATGCCCAATAGAAGACAGTCCATTGTTGAATCCAAGCATTGTTATTTGTATACGGATCAATACGTAAACTATATTCGACAAAGTGTCTTATGTAGTCTCCGATAGCAAGTGTGTAAGATTCAAAGATAAATTTTAAATCCCCGAAGATAAGCATGAAAACAAGTAATAAAGCGCCTAATATAATATTAAGGTTACTCAGCCATTTTACGCCTCGTCCTAGACCTGTAATACCAGATCCAATGAAAATAATCATCATTAATACTGTAATCGAAATTTTAGTGATATTGTTATTTGGTACCTGGAAGACATGATTTAACCCCCCACTAATTTGCATAATACCCAGTCCAATTGATGTTGCTATCCCCATTACGGTAGCAATAATTGCTAAGATATCAATGATATTTCGAAAAGGACGTTTATAGGCTTCACCGAAGACAGGTTCCATAGCAGTAGAAATTAAACCATCTCGTTTTTTACGGAATTGAAAGTATGCGACGATAAGCCCAGCCATTGCAAAAATAGACCATTGTGAGATTCCCCAATGAAAAAAGGTATAACCCATAGCAAGACGTGCAGATTCTGGTGATTGATCTGGCACTTTTCCTGGGAAAGGAGAATGAAGATAGTGTGTCAGTGGTTCTGCAACTCCCCAAAAGACAATACCAACACCTAAGCCAGCAGAAAATAACATGCCAATCCATGACATGAAAGAAAATTCAGGTTCTTCATTATCGTCTCCTAATTTGAACCGACCATATCTAGAAGCAGCTAAAGAAATTAGAAAAATATCTAAAATAAATATAATAAGTAAGAAAAGCCAACCAAAAGTATTTGAAATAAAATCGTACATCGTTTGAGCGTGTGTACCAAATGTCTTAGGAAATATACCAGCAATTGCAGTGATAATAATAATAATAGACACTGAAATGATATAAACCAGTCTGTTATTTCTTTTACGTTTGTCATTCATGAATTAATTAAGTCATCCCTTTATAAAATAGTTGTTTTGATTATACATATAATTATGAATATTTTCAAAATTCATTTTAATCGTTTATAAATTAGTTTAAAGAAAGTTAACATTAAATTTGAAAATTTTTTCCAAAAGAAGAAATTGCCTAATGATGACAATATGAAATGATATAATATCTTTGAAATGATAAGAAATTTTATAGAAAAGAAGGGGTATCATGTCTCAATATGTCATTACAAATGGAAGAATTTATACGGAAGCACAAGTTATTGAAAAAGGGTATCTTGTCGTAGAAAATGGCAAAATTAGTGATATTCAAAAAGGTGATTATAAAGGTCATTTAAATCAAATAGATGTAGCAGGAAAGCATGTGTTACCAGGTTTTATCGATATTCATATTCATGGTGGCTATGGAGAAGATGCGATGGATGCATCGTATGACGGCTTAAATCATTTAGCTAAACAATTATTGTCTGAAGGGACAACAACATTTTTAGCAACAACGATGACGCAATCTGATGAGAATATTGAAAAAGCATTAAAAAATATTGTCGCATGTTATGAAAATCAAACGTTAGGTGAAGCAGCTGAAATCGGTGGTGTACATTTAGAAGGACCATTTATTTCTGAACATAAAGTGGGTGCTCAAAATCCTAAATATGTACAACGTCCCACTGTTGATAAAATTCGACATTTTCAAGAGGTAGCGAAAGGATTAATTAAAATCATTACTTTTGCGCCAGAAGTCGAAGGCGCTCATGACACGTTAAATGAATTGCGTGATGAGATTATTTTTTCAATGGGACATACTGTCGCCACATTTGAAGAAGCAAATGAAGCGGTAGAACGAGGTGCGAAACATGTAACGCATCTTTACAACGCTGCAACACCTTTTGAGCATCGTAATCCAGGTGTATTTGGTGCCGCTTGGACCAATCAAAGTTTAAACACTGAAATTATTGGTGATGGTATTCATTCACATCCTGCTGCTGTAGATATTGCATATAAGCAAAAAGGACCTACTCACATGTATTTAATTACAGATGCCATGCGTGCCAAAGGTATGAAAGATGGTGAGTATGATTTAGGTGGACAAAATGTGATTGTTAAAGGGAAAGAAGCACGTTTAGAAAATGGCGCACTTGCAGGCAGTATTTTAAAAATGAATGAAGGACTGCATAACTTAATTCAATTTACGCATGATAGTTTAGACCACTTATGGCGAGTGGCAAGTTTAAATCAAGCCATTGCGCTTAATATAGATAAGCAAAAAGGAAGCTTAAGCATAGGAAAAGATGCAGATATCGTAATTGTTGACGACCATATACAAGTGGATACAACAATTAAATCAGGTACCATTCATCATTTTTAAGACTCCCCGTATAGTGAAAAATGAATAATTTAGTATCTCTTTATCTTTTTAGGTTTATATATATGAAGTTTAGTGTATATACATAGTAAATCTACATAATATATGAAGTTGAAGTAAAGGAGGGATAGATAATGCAAAATGATTTGAGATTTCCAAGTGCAAAAAATTTCTTTACTACTTTAGGATGGTTATCGGTCATTGCTTTATTAGCAGTTGTGGTGGTCAATGCGCTTTATAATAGTTCTTTTAAAAGTTGGTCAGATATCAGTGTGAAATTCACTCAAACGGATTTAATTTTCTTAATTACTTTCGCAATTATTGCGATAGTTTGTATTATTATTTCATTGCTTTTAAAATTATTTAAACATCCATAGGAAGTAAAGTTATCATATTAAAAGGGACAGAACTCGAACGTTCTGTCCTTTTTAGTGGTTTAAATAATTAAATATGACATCATCAATGATAATATCTACATTCGGATGCGTTTGTAAAATAGAGGCAGGTAATGTTTCAGTTTTTGAACCATTCACTAAACGATCAATAGCTTCTTGTTTACGTTCTCCAAAAGCTAATAAAATGATACGTTTTGCGCGCATAATAGATTGTAATCCCATAGAAATGGCTTGTTTTGGAACATCATCAATCGTATCAAAATGAATACTATTTGCTTTAATCGTAGAATCAGTTAAATCTACAACTCGTGTTTGACTATCAAAAGATGTACCTGGTTCGTTGAAACCGATATGACCATTTTTTCCAATACCTAATAATTGAATATCGGGTTCTCCTATAGAGGATAGACGCTGTTCATAAGCATGTGCTTCGTCTTCAAGATCAGGTGCGTCTCCTCTTGGAATGTAGATATGATTTTCATTCCATTCGTTATGATTAAATAACAGCTCATGCATATATGTGTAGTAGCTTTGAGGGTGTGATGAATTAAGACCCACATACTCATCTAAGTTAAATGTTTTAATATCATTTAAATTCACACGATTTGCCGTTAATAATTCAGATAATCGTGGATAGATCTCTGTCATCGTATTACCTGTCGCTAATCCAAGAGTAGCTGTCGGCGTACTTTGTACTAACTTTAACAACTCAACTGCCACATAATCACTTGCGATAGATTTGTTTTTTAAATTGATCAATTTCATCATCTAAACGCCTCCATATGTTTATGAATGATTTTTTACTGCTTCAACAAATCGTTCGGTAATTTGTTTAGGTCGTGTAATCGCACCACCAACTACTGTACAATGAACACCAAGTTCGTTCACTTTTTTATACATGTCAGGTGTGATGACATTACCCTCTGCAATGACTTTTGTGTTTACTTGATTAAGTACTTCTTTTAAAAATTCAAAATCATTTTCATATAATATATGACCCTTTGTATAAGATGTATACCCTCTTAGAGTGGTTCCAATATAGTCAAAACCTAATTGATCTGCATAAATAGCTTCTTCAATCGTTGAGATATCAGCCATAATTTCAATATCAGGCGCTTTTTCTCTAATATATTTCACAAGTTCTTCAAGAGATTCTTTTGGACGTTTTTGTTTAGTAGCATCTAAAGCAATGACTTCACAACCGCTTTCAATGAGTTCATTTACCTCTTTTGAAGTTGCAGTTATAAATACACTTGAGTTAGTGTAATCTCGTTTAACAATTCCGATAACTGGTAAATTGATTTCCTTGCGAATAGCTACAATATCTTCTATAGAGTTAGCACGTATACCTACTGCACCGCCTTGATAAGCAGCTAAAGCCATTTTTGACATAATGAACGAAGAATGTAAAGGTTCTTCAGGTAAAGCTTGGCAAGAAACGATTAATCCTTGTGGTAACATATCATTCACTCCGTAACATTTATATTTATAAATAGAATATATCGAGTTTGTGGTTATTTATACAATACTGTTGAATTGATTTACTCATATCATAACATTAAGAAAATTATTATCAATTTAAAATTATAAATTGAAAAATATTTTCATTTATAATAAATTAGATATAAGCTATTTAATTGAGTAAAGAGGAGGATTGTAAAATGAAATTTGAAAATAGAGTTCAGCGTTGTCGTCATTTATTAACAAAAACAGATAAACGAATTATAGAATATATACAAAAGCATCCACTTGATGATAGTTTCTCAACAATTAATTCATTGGCTTATGCAATTGAAACATCGCCAGCTACAATAACGCGTTTCAGTAACAAATTAAATTACGATAATTTTCAAGATATGAAGTTTAGTTTGCAACATGAAAAATCAGAGAAATCTGTAGAAAATGCACCATTAATACAACTTATACATCGTTATCATCAAAATATTATTCAACAAACTGGAGAGTTTATTTCTGAGGAAAAAATTAAACGCTTAGCACATAATTTAAAAACATGTAGACAGGTGAATTTCGCAGGTTTAGGGAGTTCAGGTTTAACAGCAAGTGAATTTTATTATCGTGCCATGCGTATGGGTATAAAAGGTTTAGTATCCACAGATGCTCATCAAATGAAGATTTCTGCGTCATTATTATCATCGAATGATATGTTTGTAGCAATTTCAAATAGTGGGGAAACAAGTGAGCTTATCGATGCGACTAAAATAGCACGAAATCAAGGCGCTTATGTTGTTGTAATTACTAATTTTGAAGGAAGCACAATTACTAAAAATGCAGATTTAGTGCTGATTACGTCTGCGCAGTCCAATAATAATGATTCAAGATTTATTAATTCACAGATTGCAACTCACTTTTTATTAGATCTTGTGAGTTACATTCTTCTTGGAGATCCTTACATGCATAAACTCTATCAACAAACACGTCAAGTTGTTCTAAACCATGGGAGCAAATAAATAAGAGGACTAGAATGCGTAGTCCTCCATGTTTATAACTACTATTGTATTGCACCGTACAAAGCTGCATTATTACCACTTTGAGTTGTTTGAAGACGTGCTATTCCATAATGAGGCGGAAGGTAATAATGAATTTTAGGCTTAATATATTTTAATAGTGTATCTTTTTGAGAAGAGATACCTCCACCAATCAAGATAAGTTCAGGATCATAGATAATTTGTAATTGAGCGATACCTTCAGCTACTGAATGGCTCCACTCTTCTAAAATATTGATTGCTACAGTGTCATTTTCTTCAGCTAATTCAAATAATTTTGGTACGTTAGTGTCATACTTAAAGTGATGTAATAGCATTAAATCTTTTAGCGCTGAAGTTGAAGCTCTTTGTTCAAATGTTTTGTCATCGGAAGAACGATAAAGCAAATAACCAATTTCATTTGCTCGATGACGTGCACCTTGATAGATTCCAATAGATTTATTATAAAATGCACCGCCAATTCCTGTTCCTAAAGTAAGACAAAAGATGTTATTTTCTTCATAATTATGCAAAGAAAGCTCCCCAAGTAATGCTGCATCTACATCATTGTAAACAGTTATATTTGAGGACAATTCCTTGAAAACATTTAAAAAATTTGTGCCATCAAAATTTTGAATAGTTGGTCCAGTGTAAACAATTTCTCCACGAGTTGAATCTACAACGCCAGCACTTGAGATACCAATTTGAGGATTTTTAAGCTGATATTTTTTTATAAATGCATCAATGATTAAGTATATTTCGTTCGTTATTAAAATGTGAATATTGTCTGGAGTAGCAATAGTTTTATAATCAATAATGTTTAATTCATTGTTAATTACTGCAAGTTTTATATTAGTGCCCCCGATATCAACTGCAATTTTATACATATAAAAAACCTCCTTAGTTTTCTTTATAACTACTATAAATCATTTTTAGTCCTCTAGTTTTAATTTGAAAATTATTTTCATTAAATTTAGAATTATTTGTTAATATTTTTCATATAGTATTGTATAAAAATATGATAGCGTTTACAATTCGAAATATAAATAGAATATATTGCTGTTGAATTAATAATAAAATTATAAAAAATTCAGATCATATATTGGAGGATTTCGAATGGAAGAACAATTAAAAGGATTATATGCAGCATTACTTGTCCCATTTGATGAAAATGGTCAAGTTAAAGAAGAAGGATTAAAACAAATCGCAAAGAATGCAATAGAAGTTGAACAATTAGACGGTTTATATGTAAATGGAAGTTCTGGAGAAAATTTCTTAATTAGTAAAGAACAAAAGAAACAAATCTTTAAAGTTGTAAAAGAAGCGGTTGGAAATGATGTGAAATTAATTGCTCAAGTAGGTTCACTAGATTTAAATGAGGCCATCGAGCTTGGAAAGTATGCCACAAATTTAGGATATGATGCATTATCAGCAGTAACACCATTCTATTATCCGTTTTCTTTTGAAGAGATTAAGCAATATTACTTCGATATTATTGAAGCAACGCAAAATAAAATGATAATTTATGCCATTCCGGATTTGACTGGTGTAAATATTAGTATCAACCAATTTGAAGAATTGTTTAATAATGAAAAAATTGTAGGAGTAAAATATACTGCGCCAAATTTCTTCTTACTTGAAAGAATTAGAAAAGCATTTCCAGATAAGTTGATTTTGTCTGGATTTGATGAAATGTTAGTTCAAGCAGTTATTTCTGAAGTAGATGGTGCAATTGGTTCTACATATAATGTGAATGGCCGTCGTGCACGTCAAATTTATGATTTAGCTCGTGAAGGTAAAGTTGAAGAAGCTTATAAAATTCAACATGATACTAATAATATTATTGAAACAGTTTTAAGCATGGGTATTTACCCTACTTTAAAAGAAGTATTAAAAACACGAGGCATCGATGGTGGAGTACCTAAACGTCCATTTTCACCATTTAATGAAGCAAATCGTAAAGAATTAAATCAATTAATTGAAACTTATAACTTGTAATTACGACACAATTTAAACGACAGAATATAAACAAGGGGTGTTCCTTATGCAACATATAGGATTTGGGTTATGGAATTGGATAGCAGTTATCGTCTATCTTGTGGCAATGTTATTAGTAGGTGCCTATTTTACTAAACGTGCAAGCCAAGATACTGATAGTTTCTTTAAAGCAAGCGGACGTTTACCATCGTGGGCAATTGGTTTTTCTATTTATGCGACTACATTAAGTGCAATTACGTTTATGTCTACACCTGAAAAAGCTTTTTTAACTGATTGGGCCTATATAGCAGGAAATATTGCAATTGTAGCAATCATTCCAATATTAATTGCTTTTTATGTTCCATTCTTTAAAAAATTACATGTAACTTCAGCTTATGAGTATTTAGAAGCACGATTTGGACCAAGTATACGTTTAATTGGATCATTATTATTTATTATTTTTCACTTAGGACGTATTGCAATCGTTATTTATTTACCAACTTTAGCAATAACTGCTGTATCTGATATTAATCCATACATTGTAGCAAGTTTAGTAGGTATTTTATGTATTTTATATACATTTTTAGGTGGATTCGAAGGAGTCGTTTGGAGTGATTTTATCCAAGGTGTCATTTTACTTGGTGGAGCATTGCTTATCATTATCATCGGTGCTTTTGAAATAAAAGGTGGATTTGGCACAATTGTACATGATGCTATTGCGAATAAAAAAATTCTTAGCGCAGATAATTGGAAACTTAACTCAGCAGCAGCGGCGATCCCAATTATTTTCCTGGGAAATATTTTTAATAATTTACATCAATATACAGCGAGCCAAGATGTAGTACAACGTTATCAAGCATCAGAATCTATGGAAGAAACCAAAAAATCATTATGGACAAATGGTGTCTTAGCACTAATTTCAGCGCCTATTTTCTATGGCATGGGTACGATGATGTATTCATTTTATCAGCATCAAGAAACATTGCCTAAAGGTTTTAATACATCATCAATTGTTCCATATTTTATTTTGACTGAAATGCCCCCATTTATTGGTGGATTACTTATTGCAGCAATATTCGCTGCAGCACAATCAACAATTTCATCAAGTTTAAATTCAATTTCAGCATGTACTTCTGAAGATATTAAACATCGCTTCTTTGGAAAAAAGGATGATAAATCAGAAGTGAAATTTGCTCGATTAATTATTGTGATAGCAGGTTTATTAAGCTATGGTATTTCGATGTATTTAATTGCAGCAGATTCTAATAATTTATGGGATTTATTCTTACTTATTACTGGATTATTTGGTGTGCCGTTAGCTGGAATATTTGCAGTTGGGATATTCACAAGACGTGCAAATACATTTGGTGTCATTGTCGGACTATTTGCAGGAGTAATTATCGCTTATTTACTTCATGGAATAGGTGGAGGAAACTCACCATTTTACGTATCAATTATTTCATTTTTAGTTGCTTTTATTTTAGGTTATATCGTAAGCTTGCTTGTACCATCTAAAAATGTAAAAGATATTACTGGTTTAACGATTTACGACAAAAATAAAGCTTCTACATATATATCTAAAATAGCAAAAAGAAATTGATTTTTAATATTAAGAGAGTAGGAAAATGAATTCATTGTCAATTCAATCTTACTCTTTTTTCTATGCTATGATAAATTTATATACATCACTTATATTGGAGAATAACAATGAAAATAATAAAAATTATTGGTATGTTTCTTTTAGCGATAATCATTATGGGAATTTCTCAAATAATCTCGCTATTATTTGATATAATTATACCATTTTATGGAATCGGAACGATTTTATCGAGTATCACTTATATTTTACTTACATTTCTCGTCGTAAGATGGATAATTACTCATGTATTTAAAGAAACTCTATCTTCATATCGAATGACAAAACCTGTATTTCATCCGATTTATTTGATTTTAGGGATTGCATTACCGTGCGTAATATATGCGATTTATTTTATTTTTATACCGGGAGATTTTAAGGTACATCATTTTAATTCAATCAGTAAGACGATACACGACTTGAGTTACATTATTTTTATGCAAGCTGCAGCTGGTGCTATTGTCGAGGAAATGGTGTGTCGAGGTCTTTTAATGGGCTATATTGAAAAGAAAACAAACATTCGAATAGCAATCATCGTTACTTCACTGTTCTTTGGCGTCATTCATTTATTGAATGGTGCTCTAAATGTGACAAGTTTCTTTTTATTGTTAGTTAGTGGCACTTTAGTTGGTATGATGTTTGGTATAGCAACGTATCGATTTAACACCATTTGGGCGAGTATCACCTTGCATTTCTTTTGGAATGTCTTTCAAATCGTTTATATCACTACAAAAGAAACTGACTATAACGTCTTTCAATATGTTTTACGTTTTAAAAATATGGTGCTTACAGGAGGACAGTTTGGTTTTGAAACATCTATCGTCTCTACGATAGGCTATATCATTGTGATTATTGTTCTGTTAATGTGCCGTACGCCATATAAAGGTAGCAACTTATAACGCATTCAAAAGTAGTTGTAATTGTTCTATACTTAAAGTAAAGATAAATAAACGTCGTTAAGGAGAAAAGTTATGAAAAAGATAGTGATAGTGACACTTATTCTCATATTATCTATTGGCTTAGTGGGATGTCATCGATTGTCTAAAGAGGAGAGTGACCCTTCGGACAATGCGAAAACACAAGAAGAACATTCAACAGAAGAAAATAAGAGTTCTGATGATCAAGATATCAGTCTAGAACCAGATACAAAAATACCGGATCATGTTTTTGAAAAAACATCAGTACGACATGTACAGATTTCTGAAAAAACGATTAAAAAAGATATTAAAACGTATAGTAACATTGATAAAAAAATCAATGATACGATGAATACATATAAAATGAAATTATATTCCAATCAAAAGTTATCTAACACAGAAGCGAACAAATTAAAAAAGCTTGTTCAATTAGAGAATGAGAATGATACAAATTTTGCACAATACATTCAAAATAATCAGATGCCAAATAATGATTATGTGATCTATACTGATAAAATAAGTCGTTATATTTCAACAGCCAATCGCATAGAGCAAAAAAGTTTAGAAATCTCATTAAAATCGGATGATGATACATCTATTTTTAATGATATTGAGCAAGTGAATAAAGATCAAGACATTGTAAATGATCAAGAAAAACAAGATATTGCCAATTTCTTGGAAGATAAAAATATTAAAACTGAAACATTTAATGAGGATTCAAATCATATTGATATAGATTGATCGAATGAATTAAAAAAGGAGTGGACCGACGAATTCAAAATGAATTCCGTTCCACTCCTTTTTTGGCGAAATAGTTGTCGATTTCATTTAACAGGTATCCTTTTTTAGCTAAACATTGCGATAAAGTAACTCACAATAATCACAATACCCGTTACACCATTATGAATCATATGAACCATCATACTATCTCTAACGTTATGACGACGATGATAAGCGAGATAGAACACCATCCCCATTATGATATACATTAAGACCGCAACCCAATTTGAAATACCATGTTGGGAAGCAAAAATAAGTGAGGATAAAATAAATGGTAACCAGAAACTGCTACGTTTAAATAGCGTTTCTTTAAAGATACCTCGATAAATTAATTCTTCTAAATAGGGCGCTACAAACGTAAGGGTGAGTGCAAATACTATGACAGGAAACGCTTGTCCAAGTTGATCGGGAGAAGGTTTCGCGCCTTGAAAGTTACCCAGTAATGCCTTATCATTTTCTGTCTGTGCTTGACCTGTTATTGCCATCATTAGAAAACTCATTCCAATGACAATAACGCGAAGTAATAGTGCCCATCCGATATTAATCATAATATCTTTGCGTTTAAACGGTTTAATTGGCTCATATGTATGCCGTTGATAATAACGTCTAACCAGCCAAATAACGACAGCGGCTAACAGCATAAATAATAATGTTGCTAATGTTCCACTTGTAACATCCATTTTTGCAGAAAAATTAGTAATAAATAAAATAAGAACAATAGGAATCTGAGCAAGTAACATCCATCCTATAAAAATAAGAACATTTAAGAAGCGATTCCCTTTAGGATAATGTTCATCTTTTTTATGATAATGAGAGTCAAGATTTGAATCTGAATGCATACGTGTTTCTGTAATACCTTGTTGAGTCATGGTTGTATCACCTCTAATGTTTTTATTTGAACTACGTATACTGCAACTTGAACATAACATACTCTGATTTCAACCTACAACTTACTTTATAAAATATTTGAACTATTTATGAAAAGAGTGAGACAAAACTCGTTGTCCCACTCTTTATTTTGAATTAACCAATATTTAAATGTTTACCAGGTAAAGCTTTCAATAAATATGAATCATGTGTAATGATAATTAACTGTAAATGTTGAAATTCTCTTAACATTTGTAAGATGATATCTTCGTTCACCATATCTAAATTTGTTGTTGCTTCATCTAAAATCAAGACATCTGGTTCTACAAGCAAAGCTTTTGCTATCCATAGCCTTTGGAATTGGCCACCACTTAAAGTACTCACTTTTTTACCAAGTAATTGTGATTCTAACTTACATTGCGACATGACTTCTTTTATTCTGTCCTCATGTATAGCTTTAGGATAATGAAAATGAATTAAAGGTTGTTTTAATATCCAATGAACTGTTTTATTTGGATCAAGTGTACTCGAATGATATTGAGGCACATATTGGATATGTTTCATCCATTTGTGTTGTGAAATATGGCCAAGTTCTAAATCGTTATATATGAGTGTACCTTGATAATTTGAATCTAATCCTGCAATAATTTGAGCCAAAGTAGACTTTCCGCTTCCACTTACGCCACTTATCAATAAATGATCGTGTGTCTCTAATGTATAATTAAAATTTTTAAATATCTGTTTATTAGAAAAAGCTTTATTTAACTGTTTAATCTGTAACATATTGATATCTCCTATTAGCTAGTTCAATCAATTGCTTCGTGTAAGCATGCTGAGGATCACGTAAAATATCAGAAGCACGCCCTGTTTCTACAATGTTTCCGTTTAGCATGACACTGATATGTGTTGCATAGTTTAAGACTAAGTTTAAATCATGAGTTACAAATAGCACTGTCATATCATGTTCTGTCACTACATGATGCAGTAGAGCCATTAAACTATGACGATTGTGTTGATCTAGCGCACTAGTCGGTTCATCTGCAATTAAAAACTGTGCTTCTCTTACAATAGCCATGACAAGTGCAACTCGTTGTGCCATACCACCACTCAATTCAAAAGGATACTGATAATAAATGGATTCAGGTTGGTCCAATCCGAGATGTTTAAATTGACGTAATACAAATGCTTTTTGTTGATCACGTGTTAATGAAGATGACATAGAGTCAAACAATGCATCAAAGTGTCGCTTGATACGAACATTTTGGAAAAAATTACGATTCGCATCTTGGAACATTGCATCTGTTTGCGTTAAATCGAGATGAATCTCACCACGATAGGTTAAATCATCTTCTTTCATATTCAGTACAGTACGTGTAAGTAAAGATTTACCACTCCCACTTTCTCCAATTAAACAATGAAAGCTTCCTTTTTCAATCTTTAAATGTATCTGTTTAAGTAATGGTTCATGTTTGTGATAAACAGATACATCATTGATATAAAGGACTGTATCTAATGTAGGTGACGACGATTGAGTATTTGACATATGAGTGCGAACCCTCCTAATAAGACACCTGGAAAGATAAATAACCAGGGCGCAGAATAGAAATAACTTTTACCGTCATGTAAAATGGCGCCTAATTCAGGAATAGGGGGTTTTACTCCTAAACCAATAAAGGCGAGACCGGAAATACTTAACATTAACTTACCAAAATCTGCAGTAACAAGTGCCATAATGTCACTGATGAGATGTGGCACAATGTGATGTATTGTAACTTGGAACTTCGACATCCCACTAAGTGGCGCAAATTTAACGAACGGTTGTGTCATCGTGTCACGTGCTAAATTTCTGAAATACCGCAAATAGCGACCGAGCCAGCCGATGATGAGTGCAAGACATAATCCTACTACAGAATTATTAATAAAACCAAGGACGACAAGCGCGATAATGATAGCGGGTAAAGCGATTAACATATCTGCAAGTGCCATAATGATAGAATCTAACCATTTACCTACTATAGCTGAAATAAGACCAATGATCAGTCCAAGCACGATTGTCCCTATCATAATGAATGCAGTAAGACCAAGTGTAATCAAGCTACCTACAAATAGTCGTGTTAGAAAATCTCTACCCAAATCATCCGTACCAAGTAAATGATGTAAACTTGGGGGACGTAATGCTTGAGATTGATGAATTTGATTTGCTTTATCATATAGGGCATAAGCGAGTACAGCTAAAATGATTATTGCAATAGGCCATATGAAATGTTTAATCTTCATACGTTACTCGCCCTCCTAACGTTTTCGACATATTCAAACGAGGGTCACTTTTTTCTAGTAAAATATCACCCAGGAAATTCAATATCATAATGATTGTAATCATCATCATTAGAATACCTAGAATGAGTGGATAATCCCGAAGATTAATACTAATAATAAGCAATTTTCCTAACCCTGAAATACTAAAAATGACTTCTAAAATAATGACTCGACTGAATAAACGAATAAAATTATTAATTGTAATCGTAAGTAATGGCGCTAAGATGTCTTTAACTTGTACGTAAATACGATCTTTTAATTTAAACTGACGTAATGAGGCAAGTTGGTATGCTTCATTACGAAGTGTACGTTCAAATAGATGACTGCTGAGTAAAACCATATGACCCCCTTCAACTAAGACTAAAATAGCGATAGGTAGAATAAAGTATTCAAAGCTATAACTTCCAACAAATGGTAGAAGATGCCATTTCACACCGAAATAGTAAATAAAAATAATGGCTAACCAATATTCTGGTAGTGATGTCACCACTTGAGACGCACGTAATATGAATATAGACCACTTTTTCTTAGGATAATTCCCACAGAGATAGCCAATAATATAGCCAAGTGGAAATAAGATGATGGCTGAGATAAAAATAAGTTTCAAGGTAGGAGCAACGGCTTTAGCAATACGGTCAGTGACAGGCTCGCCGTTACTAAAGCTCGTGCCTAAATCGCCTGTAAATGCATGACCTAACCATTGTAAATAACGAATAGGCAATGCTTGGCTTAATCCAAGTTTATCTTGAGCCATCTTAATTCGTTCATCTGTGATTTGTGCGACACCATGTTCATGTAGATATTGAATCGCTGGATTTCCAGTTGTATGTTCAAGTAGCACAAATAAGATAAACGAAATAATAATGAAATATAATATAAGTTTAAGTAAATGTTTAATCATACTAATCATGATGAGATACCTTCAATTTATCGTAATTAATGGGTGCATCCGTTTGTCCTGAGAATTCGAATTGCTTAATTTTAGGACTTGTAACAAACACTTCGTTTGGATAAGCAATTGGCACTTCAAGATACTGTTGATTGATGCGATGTGAGATGTGATTAAATGCACGTTGTTGATCATCCTTATTGGTAATGGTTGAGAAGCGGTTAAGCATTGTTGTTAGCTGAACATCGTTTGCGAACATACCGGGCTTATCTCCGTCTTGCTTAAAGCGTGCATTTAAAAAGTTATATGGCATGAGCGCATTCGTATAAGAACGATAGAAAATAAGATCATAATCTTTTCGGATAGTGAGTGTTTCATAATACGTTTGGGCATCTAAAACGTTAATATCCAAATGAATACCTACGTTTTTCAAATCTTGTTGCATAATTTCTGCTTTTGTTTTCCATTCAGGAAATTCATCAGTTTGGAGCGCTAATTTTAAAGAAAGGTCACGTCCATTTTTTTCAAAGTAGCCCCGATCATTTTTTTTATAGCCTAATTGTTCTAATAAGCGTGTCGCTTGAGTAGGATTATATGAATGGGTGTGTTGATTTGTATCATTCACGAATTCTACGCCGTCTTGGAATAATCCTTTAAGCTGCTTATTTGATGATAAGTGATCAGTATTAATCGCTTTACTGATTGCTTCGCGCATCTTTTTATTTTGAAGTAATGAGACCTCTGGATTAAAGGCCATGAACTGTGTTTCTGTACTTGGATATTGTTTTACCTTTAAATCTTGATTACGGTATGATTCCTTGATTTGTTGAGGAGTCAAATGTCCTAGTGAACCCCCTGTAATATCAATAGAATGACTTTCCATTGCAAGATGTCTCGAATCGCTATCTTCAATTGTTTGAAAAATTAAATCGTAATCCAATGGATGATGGTTGTGATAATAAGGATTCGGTTTAAAAGTCACAGTCTCATTTGTTGAATCTGCTACTTTGAATGGTCCTGTACCAATCGCTTTTTCAAATTTTCCAGTGGTTTTACCATCTTTTACCGCATGTGGACTCATGATACGTAGCGGACGTATTTGTGACAATTCATTTAATACTTGATTTGATGGCATTTTCAAATGAATATCTACAGTATAGTTATCTTTAATAGTAACCGACTTCAGTTTATCTAATGTTTCCATAGGATTCGTTTTATCTGTCGCTTTCGCACGTTCAATTGAAAATTTGACTGCTTTCGCATCAAAGTTCGAACCATCATTAAATTTAATATGGTGTTTTAAGTGAAACGTATAATCTTTTCCGTTATTAGAGACTTTCCAAGATTTAGCCAAACCAGGCTCAATCTTTCCATTTTCTCCATATGTAACAAGAGGTTGGTATATTGCACTGTAGACAGGCATCGGAACATCAAACGCTTGTGCATCTAACTGGCTCGGGTTAAATTCTCGTGCAAGAGATACTTTCACCTCTTTGTGTTGATGATGATCATGTGTACATCCAGTTAATAGGAGAGACGCACACATCATGAATGACAAAAGCAGATGCTTTCTCAAATTTAAAACCTCTTTCAATTTATATTTGTCACTTATTAATAATACACGGTAATATTTATTTTGAAAATAAAAAACGTCTACAAAATTATATATTTTGTAGACAAAAAGAATCGTTTTAATTATAGAATTTGTATCTTATATATCACTAATTATCTTATTTTCTAATGTGTTTCTCCTAAAGCTACTTTAACATCAGGGAGGTCTGAAATCGCATTGATTGCTGCTGTAATTCCTTTTGTAATCGTATCTAAAGACAGCGAAGGTGTATTAGGTTTATCTATGACTTGTTCTGGAATAAAGGGAACATGGATAAAGCCAAATAGTAAGTTAGGATAAAACTTATCTGCAAGGTAGCCTAATTGATAAAGTACATGATTGCAGACAAATGTGCCTGCGGTATTCGATAAACTTGCTGGAACACCCGCTTTTTTAATCGCTTCTGTCATTGATTTTATAGGAAGATTTGAAAAGTAGGCTGGTGCACCATCTGGATGAATGGCAACATCAATGGGTTGATTTCCTTTATTATCCGCAATACGTGCATCATCAATATTAATGCCTACACGTTCAGGTGTAATATTAAAACGTCCCCCTGCTTGTCCAATCGATAATACCACGTCGTAATGATGATGTTCTAATTCATGTTGAATCACATCTTTTGATTTGTGAAATACAGTTGGGATTTCTAATGTTGTAATGGTATGTGCCCCAATAGTAGGGTCCAGTTGTCTAACCGCTTCTAATGCCGGATTTACCTTTTCTCCGCCAAACGGATCAAATGCAGTAACTAAAATATTCATAAGAAAACCTCTCCTTTAATTTTTTACAGTTTAATACGTAAGGTATAAACACTTATTTACATCATTAAACAGATGATGATATAAGGCAACGTAAAAGATATATGAACAGTTTGTGAATTATTTAAAATTAAGAATAAAATTAAACTAGAAGGGTAAAATAATTATGTAAAAGGAGTGGTATTATGACAAAAACAGCAGTCATTACAGGTTCAGCAGCAGGATTAGGAAAAGGAATTGCTCAACGTTTAGCCAATGATGGATTTAATATTGTGATTCAAGATATTAATCAAAAAGCTCTAGAAAAAACAGAACAAGAATTTAAAGAGAATGGATATAACGTGGTAGCATTTCATAGTGATGTTTCTAAGAAAAAAGAGCAAGAAGAATTAGTTCAATTTGCAGTGGCAGAATTTGGTCAAATTGATGTATTTGTAAATAATGCTGGTGTAGATGCGGTATCACCTATTTTAGATATTACAGAAGATGAATTGGATAAATTATTCCATATAAATGTATATGGCACGTTATTTGGAATTCAAGCGGCAGCAAAACAGTTTATTAAGCAAAATAGTAAAGGTAAAATCATTAACGCATGCAGTATTGCAGGACATGAATCTTATGAGGTATTAGGTACATACTGTGCTACTAAACATTCAGTACGTTCTCTCACTCAAACTGCAGCGAAAGAATTAGCTGAAAAAGGTATTACGGTGAATGCTTATTGTCCTGGAGTTGCTAAAACTGAAATGTGGGATCGTATTGATGCTGAAATGGTTAAACTAGACAGTAATCTAAAACCAGGTGAAGCATTTGAACAGTTCTCATCAGCAATTAAACTTGGACGTTATCAAGAACCACAAGATGTGGCTTCTTTAGTGTCATTCTTAGCATCATCAGATTCAGATTATATTACTGGACAAGCCATTTTAACTGATGGTGGACTAGTTTATAGATAAAATAAAGAATGATAAAAGTGAAAAAATAACAAGCCTCTCTTACAATTTAATGTAAGAGAGGTACTTTATTAGATTTAAAAATATGTTAGTCATTCACTTTTTCAGTATATAACCCTTTATTCTTTCTCGAAAAGACTACCAAATCGTCACGATTTATTAAGTCATCGGTAAGTTGTAATTCTGTAATGGTATTCGAGTCATAATATTTAATATAGAGTGTTTTTGTCGTTAAATTAAAAACAGTTTGATATAACGTATAATAAAATCCATTGTCTGAAGGGCGAACAGCGCCTTTTGGTACACTCACATGGTCTAAAATTCTAAATGCATCTAAGATAGGATGGTCATCGCTATTTGGTAATAAGTGATGAACAAGATAAGCTGCTCGAACAAAACGTTCGCCAGATGTATACCCTCCAGGTAAACCGAATGTGCCATTCGTATTCCCTAAGTTCAATTGTTTTGAAAATGTATTGTCAATGTTATATGGTGTCACATGCATATAGTGTTTCAAATTTTCATAATGCCAATTTAAATCTGGGTTATTTGTGAGTACGCCAATTGGATTATCAATCACGACGATACGTCCTTCAACAAATGTCACTTCCACAGTGCGCCCTGTCGCATCAGATAAATGATAATGTAATGGAGGAACTTCGTTAATATCACTATATGAATAGGCTACAACGTTAACTTGTTTCGCATTTTCAATAAGTTCTTCAATAGTTCTGTTATAGCCGAGCGCCCACACAAGGACTTCTGTTTGCGAAATATTGATATAGCCTTCACGAATGTCTGTCGCATATGACGCATATCCACGATCGTATTGATTTGACATGGCAAGTCCATGTTCATTGACGCCATCTCCAAAAACAAATCCCTCCATATCAGAACCAGCACCTGCAAAGGCATACAACGTTTCCCCTTCATAGTCGACATGCGATTTAAAGGAGTATCCTCGAGGTTGAACTGCAGGAAACCCGTTCAAAGGATAATCGTAATCCATCGTTCTTCCAAAAATAACATCTCCATTGCTGGCTTGAAATGTAATGCCTGTACACATATCGTCGTCTCCTCGTAAATTAATTTTTAATTGCTGTTTTAAAATATAAACCTAAAACAAATGTTAACACATAAGCAACGCTACTAATTACATATGCCCACATCACTCCTTGATTATCTACAACAAGAGAAATACCTAAAGTACCAAGTGAGAAAAATATACTGCTTAATAAATTATTCAGTATATAGGTGGATGTTAGGGCTTCTTTTGGTACTTCACGTTGTACAACTGAGTTTAAAGAAATATAGCGTGAATCTTCGAAAATTCCCATTAATAATGACATGAGTAAAGCAAGTAACACAGATTGATGTAGGATAAAGCTGGCATTAATAAAAGCTAATATGAGCGGAATATAAATAATAATAGGGTAACTTATTTTTGTGAAAAATTGATCTTTATCATTCATCCATAACCCAGCAATAATTGTCCCACTAAAGAAAGCAGCATTGATGAGTCCAAACCAAAAATCATCGACATGTAAAAATGTTCTCGTATATGTAAGAATAATTGCAGCAACCCAAATGGACGTTGCGACAGATTCGAAAATTATAGATAGATTTAGATATAAACTCAGTTTATTGGAATAGTTATGACGTAATACAGTTTTAAAGCTATTTAATATATTTTCTTTTTCATTATTATAAATATGCCGTTCTGAAAGTTGAATAATAAAGAAGTAGGATAGGATTTCTAGTACAAGCGCAAATAAAAATAAATATTTAGCGCCAATCAGACTCATCAGAAATCCACCTAATGCCCATGTCGACAATTGAACCATACTACTCATCATATTCATTAAAGCGTTCGCCGAAGTTATGTATTCTTTCTTTTCAATAAAAGGAATCATCGCGTTCTTAATTGGATTGGTAAATCCATCAAATAGAGCATTTATAAATAGTAGAATAAAAATAAATATTGGAGATTCCTCGAATATAAGTAGACTTGCGATGATGGATAGACTCACAAGTTTAAGCCCTTGGAAAATCCATAATACTTGTTTTTGAGTAAAATACTGATAAATATAATTTGAAATAAAGCTACTAACAAAGAGACCGGAAGTAAAAATAATTGGAATCATAGAAGCGGCAGTCGTTTTTGAGGTCATACTATATACTATCGAAATTAAGCCGACAACGGTTAACACGTCTCCAGTATTTGCGAATAGCTGACTATAAAAAAGATGGAAGTAATCTTTACTGTGCTTCTTCATAACAATCACCTTAGGTAAGTTTCAATTTAAGTTATTATAGCACAGTAATTATGTAAAAGTACCCTTTAAAAGTAGGTTGATACTTATAAAGGGTACATGTCATTATGCGTGAATATGTTCAGGAACATCTTTAAAGTTTTCTAAACGACGATTCCATTCCTCATCACTAATATGGTGTTTTGCAACGTAGCGATTACGTTCATGTTTGGCACAGTCATATGAACATGCGCCAAGATATTTTGCTTCATTTTTTTCGGATACTAAAATTTGTTTATTACATTCTGGATTTGCACAGTTAATATAACGTTCGCATGGAGTGCCATCAAAGTGTTCTTTACCAATCACTGTTTTATCTACATGGTTCACATCGACACTAATACGTTCATCGAAGACGTACATTTTGCCATCCCAGTACTCACCTTTTGTTTCTGGGTCTTTACCATACGTAGCAATACCGCCATGTAATTGTCCTACATTTTCAAAGCCTTCTTTTACAAGCCAGCCTGAGAATTTTTCACAACGGATGCCACCCGTACAATACGTCACAATGTTTTTACCATCTAATTTTTCTTTATTTTCACGAATCCAATCTGGTAAATCTCTGAAGCGTGTAATATCTGGGCGAATGGCGCCGCGGAAATGACCTAAGTCAAATTCATAATCATTACGTGCATCTAAAATAACAGTATCGTCATCTTCTAATGCAGCTTTAAACTCACTAGGTGAGTAATATTTACCAGTTGTCACACGTGGATCTACATCATCTTCTAAACCTAAAGCAACAATTTCTTTTCTAGGACGTACGTGCATTTTTTTGAATGCATGCCCCTCAGCTTCATCAATTTTGAAAGTCATATCTTTAAAACGTTCATCTGCATGCATATGTTCAATATATTGATCTGTATCTTCTTTTGTACCAGATAATGTACCGTTGATACCTTCTGTAGATACTAAGATTCTACCTTTTAAGTTATGCTCTTTACAAAATGCTAAATGTTCGGTAGCAAATGTGTCAGGGTCATCAATTGTTGTATATTTGTAATACAATAACACTCTATAATCCATTTTCTGATTCTCCTCTAAAAGTTAATTTATCTGTATGTTAAACGTATCTAAATTGTTATTTATATAAAAATCGACATTATAATATTTTAACAAAATTATAACTTCTTTCAATATTTGCGCTCATAAATCAGTCAATTGACCTATACAAGGAGAATCATTTTACTTATTGAAATCGATTACATATAGTAAGCTTAAGTTTAGAATGTTTCAAGCGTATAATAAACTATGTAAATGAATGACATAAGGAGGCTTATTTAATATGTTGGATAATAAATTACCTAAATTAACGTATAGTGGTAAATCTAAAAGTGTGGTTCCTATTGTTTCTGAAAGTGAATTACAAACAGTTACAGCTGAACCATGGTTAAAAATTTCAGATGAAGGACTTCAACTTGAAGGACTTATTTTTGATAGAGCACATAACTTATTTTTATGTGAAGTATTTGGTGGAAAGATTTTTAAAGTTAATCTGCCAAGTAAAGATATTTCTGTAGCGTTTCAATCAGAAAAACAAAATCCAGCCGCAGTAAAAATTCATAAAGATGGACGACTGTTTACATGTTACTTAGGTGACTTTGAATCTACAGGTGGTATTTTCGCAACAGATGAACATGGAGAACACTTTGAAGACATTATTTCAGACATCAATACAGATTATTGTATTGATGATATGGTATTTGATAGTAAAGGTGGTTTTTATTTCACCGACTTTAGAGGGTATTCAACGAATCCTAAAGGTGGCGTCTACTACGTTTCTCCTGATTTTAAAACGGTGACACCCGTGATACAAAATATTTCTGTTGCTAATGGTATCGCACTTAGTACCGATGAAAAAGTACTGTGGATAACTGAAACAACGACGAATCGACTTCACCGTATTCAATTAGAAGATGATGGTGTGACTATTGCACCGTTTGGAGCAACCATACCGTATTATTTCACTGGTCATGAAGGACCTGATTCTGTTTGTATTGATAGTGATGACAACTTATATGTTGCAATGTATGGACAGGGTCGTGTTCTGGTCTTTAATAAGAGAGGGTATCCTATTGGTCAAATCTTGATGCCAGGTCGTGATGAAGGGAAAATGTTGCGTTCTACACATCCACAATTTATTCCAGGTACAAATCAATTGTTAATATGTACCAATGATATTGAGAATAATTCAGAAGGTGGATCAATGATTTATACAGTTGAGGGATTCGCTAAAGGACATGAAAGCTATCAATTTCAATCGTAAATAGCTATAAATTACAATTAAAAACATCCTTACTTATCGTAGTGAGGGTGTTTTTGAATTGTATTATTGTGGATAGGATTTTAATTAAAAAAAAGATAAGTATCATGTGAAACATAAATAGATATCGATTATACTAAAGAAAAGAATATGACATACATCATGTATGAGAGGAGTATTGGATGAAAGACAATTGGATAAAACATAAAGCAGATAGTCTCGTAGGATCATTCTATGACCAACAATCATATCAATTTCAACAAGAAGGGTTTGAAACGACACTTTCCTTTGGAACAGCAGGTATTCGTGGTCAATTTGGTTTAGGTCCAGGACGTTTAAATCGATATACCATTCAACGTCTAGCTTTAGGAATTGCATATTATTTACAAGATAATATGACACAACCTTCCATTGTCATTCATTATGACATTCGTCATTTATCAGCAGAATTTGCAGACATTATTGCGCATATTTTAGCGTCTCATCATATTAAAGTATATGTATCGGATACATATCAAACGACTCCGCAGTTATCTTATGCAGTGAGATATCTTCAAACGTCTGCAGGCATTATGATTACAGCTAGTCACAATCCTAAAGATTATAATGGCATTAAAGTATATGGTGCTGATGGAGCACAGCTCGACGATGTCGCCTCACTTGAAGTGGCTAAGTATATTGAACAATTAGATGATCCACTTCATTTAGACATTGAATTAAATGAGACGTTAATTAAAGAAAATATTTTACCTTTACCAAAAGATATTAATCAGTACTATTTTGCGGAAATTAACCAATTGATTGGTGACATACCTCCATCAAACTTAAATGTGGTGTATACGAGTTTACATGGTACAGGAACACCTATTATTCCGAAGTTGCTAAGCCATCTTCACTTTAATAAGATTGAACTTGTTGACTCACAATGTAAAATTGATCCTGATTTTAGTTCTGTAAAAAGTGCCAATCCAGAAGAACATGAAGCGTTTGATTTAGCTATCAAACAAGCCCAATACTCTAAAGCGGATTTAATCATTGCGACAGACCCTGATGTGGATCGAATGGGATTCGTTGAACGAGATCATGATGGTCATATTCACTATTTTAATGGCAGTGAGATTGGTGCGTTAATGATTAAATATTTAGTCGATCATACGACGCTTCCTAAACATCCAATCATGATTCAATCCATTGTAAGTGGTGAACTAGGGAAACGTTTCGCAAAGCAACATGGGGTTACTGTGAAGGAAGTCTTAATTGGTTTTAAATTTATTGCTAAGGCGATTCGTGAATTACGTGAGGATGAAACATTTATTTTCGCTTATGAAGAAAGTTATGGTTACCTTGCGGGTGAATTTGTAAGAGATAAAGATGCGATTCAAGTTGTTCCGTTAGTCATTAAATATGCGTCTATTTTAAAAAATGAAGGTAAAACATTACACGATGCCTTAACGGATATATATGAGGAAGTAGGATATTATCGCGATCAACCTACATCTAAAATATTTGAAGGAAAAAAGGGGCAACAAGAAATTGCAACGTTAATGGAACACCTTCGTCAACACATTCCAGATACGTTGGGCGGATTAAAAGTGATCGCAGTTGAAGATTATCAAAGCCAAGAGAGAATAAATAAAGATGATGGTACTACTGAGTCGATAGCTTTACCAAAGTCAAATGTGATTCGGTTAATCTTTGATGAAGGATTTGTCGCATTACGTCCTTCAGGAACAGAGCCTAAACTCAAATTCTATCTTTCACTTAATGTTGATGATTTTGAACAAGTGTCGCATGATATCTATCAATATATATTTAATGATAATAAATAAAAATAGAAAAATAAGTGTAAAAGAATAACACCTTATATCGAGTCTTTATACTCAAGATATAAGGTGTATTTTAATTAATTTATTAATATTTTCTTAAAAAGTCGAGTTGGCGATGATACAATTTATCTGCAATATAAGCTTGGACGCGTGTAAGCACTTCTTCAATTTCTTGTGTCAGATTAGATAATACACGTACTGTAAAACCATGTGTAGGTAATTGTGTAATACCAATACGGCAATCGTATTGTTTTGTATAATCTTTAATTTCATCATACACATCTTCAATGAATTTTTGCGTTATATCAGGGTGTATACAATAAGCCGAACCAAGATGGGTATAATTTTCCATATAGCCAACCGAACTCATTTTTGTTTCACTTGGATGCATGCGTAAATTATCATAAGTGATAAGCGCATCGTCTACATAGATTTCATTAATTAAATGCATGTAGTCGTAAGTGAATGGTGTGTCTTTTTCAGAATAGCCTGGGGTTAAAATATCGGTATAGAACATGGATGCACATTTATCTAAATTAAAAATGTTATGTTGGAAAAACTTTGCTCTTTCATAAGCAATAATAGGGTCTCCTACATATTCCATATAACCATCTTTTGCTATATTGAATGTTTGATATTGTTTCACGCAATCGTTTAACGTCTTATAAATTTTAGTTGCACCTTGAGAGGTCAAAGTGACTTTAGCCTCTTCTTCGACATTAATATTCATACGATAACGATCGCCATCTAAATAACCACCGCCAACATTGACGATATAAAATGTTGGAATCTTAGAGAAATTTAAATAAACTGGACGAATAACCTTTAACGCTTTTTCGAAAAAGATATTACGGGCAACAGAACGCTCACCATTATTAAAAACAGTGAGATCCAATTGTCCAGTCCAAGAAGGTTTCGAATCGAATTGATGTTGTACCATTAAGCTAATCCTTTAAGTAATGCATCACGTTCAATCCATTCAATGACATTATCTAAACCATCGTCGGTTTTTAAATTTGTAAATGTGAAGGGACGATTGCCACGAAATGTTTTAGTATCTTCTGCCATTTGGTCAAGTGATGCGCCAACAAATTCTGCTAAATCTGTTTTATTAATGATAAAGTAATCAGATTTAATCATACCTTGTCCACCTTTACGTGGAATTTTTTCACCTTGAGCTACATCGATGATATAAATAGAGAAATCTACTAATTCAGGACTGAAAGTAGCAGCTAAGTTATCGCCACCTGATTCGATGAAAATAAGTTCAATATCCTCATGACGATCTAATAATTCATCGATTGCAGCAAAGTTCATTGATGCATCTTCACGAATTGCTGTATGTGGACAGCCACCCGTTTCCACACCGATAATTCTATCTTCTGGTAAAACACCAGTATTCACTAAGATTTTTTGGTCTTCTTTTGTGTAAATATCGTTTGTAATCACGCCAATACTCATATCTTTTGATAGACGACGTACAAGTTTTTCAATTAATTGTGTTTTACCTGCACCTACAGGACCGCCTACACCAATTTTAATTGGATTTGCCATGTATATTACCTCCTATGAAATAAAGATTCTCACGTTTACGTTTTCATGCTCCATTTGATTAAGCTCTAAACCAGGAGCTGTTAAACCAAAGTCTTCTTCGTTTAATGTGAGAATATGTTGTCGTGTACGCTCGATATATGGAATCATCTCCGTCACAACTTGTTGTCCTATTGTTTGACCTAAGGGAATTGCACGTACTGCATTTTGCGTTAAACTGGAAACGTTTTGATATAGATAGTAATCAATAATCGTTTCAATATTGACGTCTAAATAATGTCCTAGCATTGTAAAACAAATAGCTGGATGCAGTTTTGCACGTTTATCTTTCATCTGTTGATGGTACCATTTAATCCATGGACTATCATAAAGTTCCATGGCCAGTTTTACCATACGTGTACCCATTTGTTTTGCACCTATGCGTGTTTCTCTTGGTAAACTTTGGACATAAATTAATTGATCAAGTTGTAATACTTTTTCTGTATCACCATTATTTAAAGCGTTATAAACTAAACGCATTGCAAGTCCATCTGAATACGTTAATTGTTCATTTAAAAAGAGTTCTAACCATTCTTTAAATGAATTTGCATCGTGAACAGCTTGACGTTGAATATATGTTTCTAGTCCAAATGAATGACTAAATGCGCCAGTAGGGAATTGTGAATCACAGAACTGAAATAGTCGTAAATGTGAATGATCAATCATGTGAATGACCTATATGTCTGAAGGCTTTATTCACTTTTCGATCTTCATGGCTATAGGGAATACCTAGCGTTTTTAATAAATCTTCTACTAGGTAGTCATATTGTACAAGCATTTCAGTTTCTGTGAATTGCGCAGGTAAATGACGATTACCTAATTGATGCGCAATATCTCCCATTTCTTGTATGTTACGTGGCTTAATGACAAGTAAATCTTCCGAGTTTACATCTACTACAATCATATTGTTGTCATCTTGATATAAAATATCGCCATATTGTAAATCGATAGGTTGTTTTAAACGAATACCGATTTCATTACCGTGATCTGTTGTGACACGTTGAATACGTTTAACTAGATCAGAGTTTTCAAGATATACTTTTTCTACATGCTTTTGTTTTTCCTCTGCAGAAAGGTTAGCGATATTGCCTTGAATGTCTTCTACTATCATCTGAGTACCTCCTAGAATAAGAAGTATCTTTGTGCTAATGGTAATTCAGTTGCTGGTTCACTTGTGATTTTTTCACCATCTACAAATACTTCATATGTTTGTGGATCAACATCTAATTTAGGTGTTGCATCGTTATTTTTCATATCTTTTTTAGTAAGATTACGGATACCATGGACTGGTCGAACCATACGTTCTAAGTTTAGTTGGTTATAAATACCGTTTTCGTATGCTGTTTTAGAAACGAATGTAATCGCAGTGTGTTGTTTATTTGCACCATATTGACCATACATTTTACGATATTTCATAGGCTCTGATGTCGGAATAGAAGCATTTGCATCACCATTTACTGCTGAGTTAATCAATCCACCTTTAACAACAAGTTCAGGTTTTACACCGAAGAAAGCTGGATTCCATAGAACTAAGTCAGCTAATTTACCTTTTTCGATTGATCCAACATAGTCAGAAATACCATGTGTAATCGCAGGATTGATTGTGTATTTTGCGATATAACGTTTAATACGATTGTTATCGTTATAGTCAGTATCACCTTCTAAAGCACCACGTTGTTCTTTCATACGATGAGCTACTTGCCATGTACGTGTAATGACTTCACCCACACGTCCCATCGCTTGAGAGTCAGAACTTACCATGCTAAACACACCCATATCTTGTAATACGTCTTCAGCTGCAATTGTTTCTTTACGAATACGTGAGTCTGCGAAAGCAATATCTTCAGGGATAGATGCATTTAAATGGTGTGTAATCATAACCATATCTAAGTGTTCGTCTACAGTATTGTGTGTATAAGGTAAGGTTGGATTTGTAGATGACGGTAAAATATTAGGATATGAGGCAGATTTAATTAAATCTGGCGCATGTCCACCACCAGCACCTTCTGTATGGTACATGTGTAAAACACGGTCTTTTACAGCGGCCATTGTATCTTCCATGAACCCAGCTTCATTTAATGTATCAGCATGTAATGCAATTTGTACATCAAATTCATCTGCTACATCCAATGCATGACTTAACGCTGAAGGAGTTGCACCCCAGTCTTCATGTACTTTTAAACCGATCACACCAGCATGAATTTGTTCAATTAATGCAGTGTGGTTTACAGCTTGCCCTTTACCAGTGAAACCAACATTAATTGGTAAATCTTCAGCAGCTTCTAACATACGATGAATATACCATGGTCCAGGTGTAACGGTTGTAGCTTTAGCACCTTCTGATGCACCCGTACCACCACCGATATGTGTTGTCACACCACTTTCAAGCGCAACTTCTGCTTGTTCGGGGTTAATAAAGTGAACGTGTGTATCGATACCACCAGCTGTTACGATTTTACCTTCAGCAGAGATAATATCAGTTGTTGAACCAATAATAATATCTACGTTATCCATGATATCAGGGTTACCTGCTTTACCAATTGCAAAGATATAACCATTTTTAACACCGATATCTGCTTTAACAATTTTGTCATAATCTATAATTAATGCATTTGTTAATACTAAGTCAGCCACTTTGCGGTCATCACGTGTCACGTTAGGGTTTTGAGCCATGCCATCACGAATAGATTTACCGCCACCAAACGTTGCTTCTTCACCGTAATTTGCATAATCTTTTTCAACAGTTGCAAATAAGTTAGTGTCACCTAGTCGTACTGCATCGCCAACAGTTGGACCATATAAACTTGTATACTGAGATTGAGTCATTTTAAAGCTCATTACTGTTTACCTCCCATTTTGTTCACATTTTTTTCGCCATTATCACCTTTTGGCGCAGCATATTCATCATTTTCACCAGTTGGACGATAAACGCGATCTTCGTCAATTTCACCGTTAACTAAACCTCTGAAACCATAAATTTTACGGTTACCAGCATATTCAACGAGTTGAACTTTTTTCTCATCACCAGGTTCAAAACGAACAGCAGCACCAGCAGGAATATCTAAGTGTTTGCCATATGCTTTTTCCCGATCAAATTTTAAACCTTCATTGGCTTCAAAGAAATGAAAATGTGAACCAACTTGAATTGGACGATCTCCAGTATTTTTAACATTGATCACTGTTTCAAAATGACCTTGATTAATTTCAACTTCTGTATTTTTTATTTTAATTTCACCAGGTTTCATTTAAAAATCCTCCTTACACGATTGGATGATGAATAGTGATTAATTTAGTTCCATCTGGGAATGTTGCTTCAATTTCAATATCAGTCAACATGCTATCGACGCCTTCCATGACATCATCTTTATTTAAAATTTGTTTACCGTAACTCATTAAATCAGCTACAGTTTTACCATCACGTGCACCTTCTAGTAATTCATCACTAATAAGTGCTAATGCTTCTGGATAATTTAATTTTAAGCCACGTGCTTTGCGTCGACGCGCTACTTCAGCAGCTACGACAATCATTAATTTATCTTGTTCCCGTTGAGTAAAATGCACTGTTATTCCTTCTTTCTTTTAAAAATAAGTACTGCAACATTAATCATAAAACTGTAGAATATTTTTTACAAGTAGTTTATCTTTTAACTTTATTTAAAATTACTTTTTAAATTAAATTTCTATATATTTTTAATGTTACAAAAGTGTTTAAAAGGTATAATAATTAGAAAGGGAATGAATAAAATAATAAAGGTGAGCTTATGAAATATGTAGAGATTTTCTTAAAAAATATTGCTCAAGTCATATTTATGAATAATAAATGGTCAGGGCTGTGTATTCTGATAGGATTATTTATTGCAAATTGGAAGATTGGATTAGGAGCAACAGTGGGAAGTCTCATTGCACTTATTCTAGCGCCGCACTTTAATTATAGTGAGGATGAAGTCCATGATGGATTAGCTGGATACAATTCAGTATTAACAGCAATCGGGTTAGCGTTATTCTTAGAAGCATCTTTAGTGAATTGGATTGTACTTATTGTAGCGACCACTCTTACTTTACCAGTTGGAGCTGCAATCCGAGAAATTTTAAAACCATATGGTCTACCCATGTTAACTTTTCCATTTGTCTTTATGACTTGGTTAATTTTAGCAATGGGCATGCAATTTTCAAAAATGCATATCACAATAGATATTTTGCCTACTAAAATTAAACATCCAGACATCAGTCATTCACATGTGAATTTTATTAGCGGTATCATTACAAACTTTAGTGAAATTTTCTTAGTGACATCAATCATTGGTAGTCTGTTAATTATTATTGGTATTTTTATTGGTTCAGTAAAAGGCGGGATCTATGCAGTAGTATCAAGTATTTTAGCAGTGATATGTATCACATTACTAGGTGGAGACTATCCCACTATTACTGATGGATTGTACGGCTATAACTCAATATTAACGGGTATTGCGTTGGGTGCGACGTTTAAAACAAAATTCAATCCGATTCTTGCAGTGATTACTGGTTTATTATTAACAGTAGTGATGCATGGTGCATTAGCTACAACATTAGCCCCAATTGGTCTTCCTATTTTCACCGCTCCATTTATTTTTGCAACGTGGCTTGTGATGTTTGCAGGTAAAGAGCAACATGAAGTTAAAAGTTAGAACATATTAATGAGTGTGAGGCCGTATTTCTTTTTGAATATGTTGTCTCACTCTTTTTATATTATTTATGCTAATTTAGATATGATATAGATGAGAAAGAAGAAGGAGAGGGTTAATATGAAACGTATTTATGTTGTGGGAAGTATGTCGATGGATTTGGTTGTGTCGACTGACCAAGTGCCAAGTAAAGGTGAAACAGTATTAGGAAATACATTTTTCACTACACCAGGCGGTAAAGGCGCGAATCAAGCAGTGGCAGCAGCAAGATTAGGTGACCATGTTCACATGGTAGGGTGTATTGGCGATGATACGTTAGGTAAACAAATTCTTGAAAATCTAAAGCATAATCATGTAAATGTTGAATATGTAAAAAAAGTAAAAGGACCTTCAGGTACCGCACACATTACACTAGCTGATAATGACAATAGTATTATTGTTGTACCTTCAGCAAATCATAAAGTCACAGTCTCTTTGGTAGACTCAGCTTTATCAAAAGCAAATAAAGGAGATATTGTGTTACTTCAACAAGAGATTCCAGCTGATGTTGTTGCTCACACTGTTCATTATTGCTATGAACATGAACTTACTTCTATTTTAAATCCAGCTCCATATAGAGACATTTCAGATGATATATTGGAACAAGTAACATATTTAACACCAAATGAAACTGAAAGTGAAAATATGTTTGAAGGAGACATTGATCAAGCGTTAGAACGTTATCCTGATAAATTGATTGTGACACAAGGTGCATTAGGTGCTGTATTTTACGATGGTTTAGAACAAATTGAAATTCAAGGAATTGAACGAGAAGTAAAAGATACCACAGGCGCTGGAGATACATTTAATGGTGCACTTGCAGTCGGATTACAAAAAGACGATTCACTTGCTAAAGCTATTGCATTTGCTAATGTCGCCGCTAGTCATTCAGTTACAGCACTTGGCGCACAAGGTGGTATGCCCACAATAAATGATATAGCTCAAGATTTAGATATGTAGGTTTTGTATATAAACGTGTTAAGTCTATTTTAAAATAAGCGTATTCAAAAGTTGAAACACATCTATTATAAATAATATAAAATTATTATATAATGTTGGAAGGTATTATAATATTTCTATAACTTAAAGGAGTAACTATATGACTAAGACATATTTACTTAGCACGCTTATTGTTTTAATATCTATAGTTTTATGTGCATGTCAATTTTCAACATTGTCATCATCAAAGAAAGACACTAAAAAGGATAAAGAAAATATCGCAAATATATATGCGAAAAAAAGTACTCAGAATAAAAAAGATTGGCAAGTGTATCAAGGTGATATTGCACATGTATTTTATCATCCAGTGATTACTGAACCTAAAGTAGCTTTTACACAAGAGAAGAATCAAGCTAAGGGTAATTTTGATTGGATGATTACAGCTGATGAGTTTAAGCGTTCATTAAATGAACTCTATAAACACCATTACATATTAATAGATCCACATGAGGCTTATGATTTAAAAAGAAAGACAGTTACTAGAAAAGAATTAAAATTACCTAAAGGTAAGAAACCATTAATTTTATCCATTGATGATATGAATTATTATGAGTACATGAGAGGTCATGGATATGCAGATCGTTTAGTGTTAGATCAGAAACAACATGTCGTTTCTGAAACTAAAGATAAAAATGGTAAGGTAACAACAAGTGAAACAAATGATATTGTACCTATATTGAATCAATTCGTGAAAGACCATCCTGACTTTTCACTCAATGGTCAAAAAGGCGTCGTTGCGCTAACAGGATACAATGGCGTGTTAGGTTATCGAACAAATGAGTTAAATAATAAAGATTATCTAAAACGTAAAAGAGATGCTAAAAAAGTTGTCAAAGCAATGAAAAGAGATGGTTGGACATTTGCAAGTCATTCATGGGGACATATCGATTTTGCAAATAGTTCATATAATCAAATTATTCGTGATACGAAACGTTGGAAAAACGAAGTAGAGCCCATTATAGGCAAAACAGATGTATTTATCTATCCACACGGTGCTCAAGATAGAGGGTCTAAAGCATATCAATATCTTGTTCATGATGAAGGATTTAAATTTTTAGCAGGTGTAGGACCAAATAATTTTACAGATATCGGCAATGATAGTGTCTATCAAGATCGTGTTGCGATTGATGGATTAAATTTATATGATTTTAAGTATAAATTAAAACCATTTTTAGATCCGAGTAAGGTGTATAGTGAGAAAGATCGTCAATATTTTAAAGGAGATAAATCCTATCAATAGTATGCTATAAACAAAAGAGTTGGACAAAATTCATAAGACCATTTGTTCAACTCTTCTTTATTTTATAATTAAAGAATATATATTAGATACTTAGTTGTAATTCGCCTATAAAGTTGTTATAAAATATATTATACAATATTATAAAAATAAAAAGTAGGTAATATAATGTTTTTGAAAGTAACACAAAGTATTGGAATACTTAGTTTATTTACATTATTAGGAACTTCAATCTCTCATGCAGCAGAAACACCCGTTGATATTACAAATAAAGAAGGTAATGTCGCAGTAAGTTCAAATTATGAACCTGATGGTGTAACGCTTACGACACAACAAGGCCAAATATTATATAATTTCCAAGGAAATAAAGAAGCGGATCCTGCTTCTTTGTCTAAAATGATGACCCTCTATTTAACATTAGAAGCAGTTCATCAAGGAAAACTTAAGTTAGACGATAAAGTTAAAATCACGAGCGCGTATGATCAATTATCTAAAAAGCCAAATTTAACATCTGTCCCTTTAAATCAAGGTCAAATATATACTATTAAAGATTTATTAACACAGGCAGCCTTACCTTCAAGCAATTCAGCCGCAATGATTTTAGGAGAACAAGTGAGCGGCAATACGTCAACGTTCACAGACAAAATGAATGCACAAGCTAAGGCTTTTCATATGAAACATACACATTTTGTGAATCCAGCAGGTGCTGCTAATGATTTACTTGGACAACAAGCACCAAAGAAATATAGAAAAGATATTTATCCTAAAAGTACGTCAGAAGATATTGCGATATTATCTCATCACTTAATCGCCAAACATCCGAAAATTTTAAACATAACGCAACTTAGTCAAGATACTCAAAAAGGTTATACTTTTAACAATACTAATTTATCAATTAAACATGAGCCCCTTTACTTAAAAGGTACAGATGGATTGAAAACGGGTACGAGTGATAAAGGATATAATATTGCTTTAACTAACCAACAGAATCACCTTCGACTCAATGAAGTGGTTATGAATGTGGCACCGTATATGGATAATAATGCTAAATACAATCGTAATCGAATAGGGAATGCGATTTTTAAACATTATCGCAAAGAATATGAATACAAAAAAGTATTATCTAAAGGAGAACATAAGATTGGCGGTAAGACATATAAAGTAGATAAAAATTTATATGATACCGTTCCTAAAGATAATAAAAAATGGGATATACGAATCAATAAAGATGGAAAAGCCTATGTGCACTATAAACGTGATTTTTTACCAGAAACGACGTATCCACGAGTAAATGCTAAAAAAGTATGGAAATGGTTCTAAATAAAAGCGGGATACACTTTACCGTACTATTAAATGTGAGATGAATATCAAACAATTTAATAAATCATTACGATATTTGTTTCCCGCTCTCGTTTTATTTTAATAACTTTAAATGAACTTCTCTCGCTCCACAAATCATGGTAACGATATCTGAAGACACGTCATCAATGGATTGTTGACCATACTGAATCCAGTTTAGAATAACGCTTAAAATGCCTCCAGCTAGAAATTCTCCATAAATGAACTCATCTATGTAAAATTGTCCAATTTGTTTATCAAATTCAATTTGTCGTTTAACCACTGCATAAATTTGATTATATAAAATTTGATAAACTTCACTATAAATATTGATAGAAATGACACTTTTTACCATTGCTTTGTTATCACTAATGAAAAGTAAAATATCTTTCATAAATTTATTGAAAAATTGTCTCGGATCTTTTGGATCAATTTCAGGCAAATGTAACGTTCGAAAATATTCAATTAATGTACCAACAATATGATTAAGTAAATCATACTTATCATTGAAATGACGGTAAAATGTAGAACGACGTACATTTGCTTTTTCGCATAAATCTTGAATCGTGATATTGTCAAAAGATTTTGTTTCAAGCAAATCTGAGAATGTAGTAATGAGTGCTTTTTTTGTTCGTTGTACACGTAAATCTTGATTATTCATGTTGTTCACCTCTCATTTAGGACATTTTATCAAAAATGTCACTTAAGTTACATTTTCACTTAACTGACTCACAATAATATTTTATAAAATAACTATAATATAAGCGAAGGGTAGATTAATTTCTAAAGCATTTACTTATAGTTTACTACTTTTCATAGATAACTAAAAAATATAAATTGGGAAGTGAATCATATGTACTATAGTAATGGAAATTATGAAGCATTTGCACGTCCGAAGAAACCTGAACATGTAGAACAAAAGTCTGCTTATTTAATCGGCTCTGGATTGGCTTCTTTAGCTGCTGCATGTTTCTTGATTAGAGATGGGCAAATGGATGGGTCAAACATCCACATTTTAGAAGAATTACCTAAATCTGGTGGAAGTTTGGATGGAACTGAACTTCCAATGAAAGGCTATGTCATGCGTGGTGGCAGAGAAATGGAGAACCATTTCGAGTGTTTATGGGATTTATTTCGCTCCATCCCATCACTTGAAATTGAAGATGCTTCAGTTTTAGATGAGTTTTATTGGTTAAATAAAGAAGATCCAAACTACTCACGATGTCGTGTTATTGAAGAAAGGGGTCAACGCTTGCCTACAGACGGAGACTTTACTTTAACGAAACAAGCAATGAAAGACATACTTCAATTATGTTTGATGAAAGAAGAAGATTTAAATGATGTAACAATTTCAGATGTCTTGTCAGAGGATTTCATGAATTCGAACTTTTGGATTTATTGGAAAACGATGTTCGCATTTGAACCTTGGCATTCTGCGATGGAAATGCGTCGTTATTTAATGAGATTTGTGCATCACATTGGAGGATTAGCTGATTTTAGTGCTTTAAAATTTACTAAATATAATCAATACGAATCACTCGTACGCCCTATGGTTGCATACTTAACGTCCCATGGTGTGCAATTTGAATATAATGTCCAAGTGCTTGACGTTAAAGTAGATGTTACTACCAAAGACAAAGTTGCTAAAACAATTGAACTAAAACGAAATGGTAATAAAGAAACGATTCAGCTCACACCCGATAATCTCGTATTTATTACTAATGGTAGTATCACAGAAAGTTCAACATATGGTGATAATGACACACCCGCACCTCCTACAAAAGATATTGGCGGAAGTTGGAACTTATGGCGTAACTTAGCCAAACAAAGCCCTGAGTTTGGTAACCCTGAAAAGTTTTATAAAGATTTACCAGATAAAAGTTGGTTCGTCTCAGCAACGGTAACGACAAATAACAAGACGGTCATTGAAGCTATCGAACGTTTATGTAAACGGGATCCATTAGCTGGAAAAACAGTTACAGGTGGGATTATCACAGTGAACGATTCTAAATGGCAAATGAGTTTTACTGTGAATCGTCAACAACAATTCAAACAACAACCTAAAGATGAAGTGAGTGTATGGGTATACGCTTTATATTCAGATGAGAAGGGCGATTATATCCATAAACCGATTGTTGAATGTAGTGGTCATGAAATATGTCAAGAATGGTTATATCATATGGGATTACCTATTGATCAAATAGAATGCCTCGCAACACAACATTGTAATACGATTCCTGTATATATGCCTTATATTTGTTCATATTTCATGCCAAGAGCGATTGGCGATCGACCACTTGTTGTCCCTCAGCACTCTCGTAACTTAGCCTTCATTGGTAACTTCGCAGAGACAGAAAGAGATACAGTGTTTACTACAGAATATTCTGTAAGAACAGCGATGGAAGCAGTTTATCAATTACTGGACATAGATAGAGGTGTTCCAGAAGTCATGGCGACAGAATTTGATATTCGTGTCTTATTAGATGCGATGTATGAACTTAATGATCGTAAAGACTTGAAAACATTAGCCGAGCAAAATAAAATACAACAAGTTGCATTACACACGTTCTTGAAAAAAATAAAAGGTACGTTTGTAGAAGAACTCTTGACGCAACATAAATTATTATAATAGTGTGTAGGTAAATGTTAACCCCCGCGTGTTTGAGAGCATGCGGGGGTTAAATCATTATTATTCAATATATCGTCTTAAATGTTTTGCTGTAACAGAGTTGTTAATATCTAGGAGTCCTTTAGGTTCTCCAGCATACAATAATTGTCCTCCATGTTTACCAGCAAATGGTCCAATGTCAATAAACCCATCTGCTTCTGTCATCATTGTTAAATTATGTTCGATTAAAATGACAGTATTCCCTTCATCAATCAAATGATTAAAGTAGTCAACGAGAATAGGTAAATCGTCTTCATGAAGTTTTGTTGTAGGTTCATCAAAGATAAATATTTTTTAAGTTATTTTGTGTTGCTCAATAATTTCGATATCGGACATGGTTTTTACCTCATTGCTATTATTACGCGACAGTAGTAAATGTATTCACTTTTCTAAAGGAAGAATAGTAACGTCAAGATTAAAATAGGTTTTTAAAAAATCTTTATAATTTTCATGTGTGACAGCGAATTGCTCTTTTTTATATCTTTTAGTAAGGGTAAGGTGATGATAAGACATCGTAGCTCGACCAAAATTTTGTGGTTTTGTAATCATGAGTTGCTTTACAAATATAGATTCAGGATGTGAGGTATTGTAGTTAATCATTTCATCAAAATCATGAATATCATGAGAAATAAACTCTGCTTTGTAACGTGTTACCCACGTTGTTTCTTCCAGTTTTTGAAGAAGATACGTCGTAGGGGTTTCAAAAATGGCACGAAATTGACCTGTCTTTTCAAACACAATTTGTGTCGCTTCAATTGAAGTTATTGGGAGTGCTTGTAATGGTAAATCGCCAAATCCCACATCAGCAATATAGTAACCATTATTAATAAGCACAACTAGTGATAAATGAGAGCCTTTAGGGCTGTAGTTGCCATTAGGCTGATGAACGGTTGCTGACATTCGAAACACTTTAAAACCTTTAGCTTCTAAGTAGCTACCGAAGAAGTGATTCATTTCATAGCAAAACCCACCACGATGTTGATATATAAATTTATTAAATAAATAATCTAAATCAACTGAAATCTTTTCTTTATTTTGAACACTAATATTTTCAAAAGGAACGGTTAGCATAAAGCGTTCCATATAATAGTTAAGTGCATCTAAAGTAGGTTGAGGATAACGTTGAGACTCAATATTTAAATAATCTTCAATTGCTTTAATATCCATAGTTTCTCCTCCTTAATCAATATGTATCCAAAATATAAAATAGAGCAAACGTGTGTTCTTCAATGAACACACGTTGATGATTATAGTTCTTGTTTCTTAAAAATAGATAGTGATGAAAAATAAGAAATGACAAAAATAATAACACCAAGCAATGCATAACTACCAGTTGCTACTAAAACGAGGGGGTTTGAAGCGATTTTACTCATTGAACCTGCTTTTATGAGTATTGGCATAACTGCAAAGAACCACATGGATAAAAATAACGCAACAGCAACAACTGCTGTAGTAAGCATAATGACATTTGAATTCTCAGGACCAAATTTAAATGTGAGTGGAAACATTAATGCATACGTACAAGCCATCCCAATACCTATAAATGCTGAAAATAATGTAACCATAATATCTTGAGTCACGATAAGACAAATGATGGCGCCAATCATTAAACCAAGTAAAATGAGTAAACCATAAAAAGCAAAGTATGCTTTTACATAAGTATGTCTATGTGTAGGAAGGGTAGATACATAGTACATCCATTTAGAATCTTTTTCACGTTTTAAGTTATCTGATACGGGAGATAATAACATGACCATTAGCATGAAACAACACATCATTGGACTAAAAAACGCAAACACAATACTTAATACGATACCAATAATTAAATAGGTTATGAGCGGTTTTTTAGAAGCATAAAAACTACTAAGTATAAGTCCTTTCATTATTTGTCACCTCGCATAATTAATTTTGTAGCATCATCAATATTTTGAAGCGGGCGTGCTTGTTCAAAGTGTTGACGTTGCTTGACTAACGTTTGACGTTGACCATGACGTATTCGTGAAGCAATGATTACCTCTTGAGGTAAGTCTAAAGGGGATGTTTCATCTGTTTCGATAATGCCATAATCAGTTAGTAATATATGTTTGTCTTCTTGTAAAAGAATATGACCATCGCGCATAAAAATAAGTTTTGTAGCAAGTTGTTCCATATCCTCAGAAATATGAGATGAAAGTAAAATACCATGTCCTTTTGATACATAATCTTCGAGAATTTCTAACACTTCTTCTCGTCCTGAAACATCCATACCAGCTGTTGCTTCATCTAAGATTAATAATTTAGTATCATGCGAAAGGGCGATGGCTAATGCTGCTTTCATGCGCATCCCTCTAGAAAAAGTAGAAATTTGATTATTTTTAGGTAGTTCAAATGTTTGAATAAGATTGAAAAATTGATCACTATTCCAATGTTTAAAAATATTTAAAAATACTTTATCGATCTCTGTTATTGTCAATTTATTCGGTACACGTAAATCATCAAAAACTACACCTACGTGCTCTTTATAATTTTTATCTTTTTCGGAAATAATTTGATTAAAAAAAGAAATCTCTCCTGAATCTTTAAATCGATTACCCACTAATGTGTTAATAAGTGTGGATTTACCTGACCCATTTTTACCAATTAAGCCAATGACCTCTCCTGGATTTAAAGTGAATGAAATATCATTTAATTCGAAATTTGAATTCTTATACGATTTATTAAGTTGCTGTACTTGAAGTAAATGTGTCATCTAATGATCCTTTCTTTATAGAAGTGAAAACTATGAATGATAAAATTTATATGTTTTTAATAAATGACTAAATCCATTATAAATAAACAAAATGATTAAAATAAAGATTCCTAACGTTTGGGAATGACCAGTTTCTAACGAATAAAAACCTAAAAATATTGCACCAACCATAATTAAAGATAGGTTAATATAGAATGTTTTGAACAAGGAGTTAAAGTAAATATGTCGTTCTCCTTCATCTAAAATATTAATTAATTTCTCAGAATAATTTTTTTCCCCTAATTTGGGGTAGCGAGAATCAAATTTACGATAAAACAATCCTGTAATTACCGAGGAAATAATCGTTGTCATAAAAGGGAGTAAGGCCCAACTACTAGCACTAGAATTTCCATTTCCTAAGACAATGATAAAAAGAGCAATAAAGCTAATTGTTAATTCTAGATAATAAATAAATGAATTTTGCATATATGCTAAATTAGCTTTCTTATCATATGAATCTGCTTCATCTTCATCAATATGTGTTTCGGATAAACGTTTGTAATGAACGGCTTTTTTTTGAATCATAATTAAATACATACTTAAGACTAGGATAAGCGCCACACAGATTAATGAGATTAAAATGACATTTGAATGTGTAGCATAATGATAATTTCCAAAGAAGTGAAAGCTATGGTTGTAGTCAATGAATAAAGCTATACATCCTCCAATCAGTCCGCCAATTAACAAAGTGATTATAAAACGACCTATTTTCATAAATCTTCCTCCTCAATTATAAAGATAGATTCAACAGGTTCATTAAAAATACGAGCTATTTTTATAGCAGTTAAAATAGAAGGTGTAAAGTCATTTCTTTCAATGAGAGATACAGTTTGACGTGAGATGCCTGCTTTTTTAGCAAGTTGCGTTTGATTATAACCTTCTCTTGCTCGTAATTCTTTCAATCGATTTCGCAATCATCATCATCTCCTCACAATCAGTGTATATTATCATAGTCATTTTGACAAATATATTTGTCAAAAAGTATCTAAAGTAAATTATGGGTAAGACTAACGATTGTCTGATGTTAGACATCCGGATGTCTAAAGCGTCTTACTATTTAATCTTATCCACTGTGTAATGTCTTCAAGATTATAAAGCTTGATAATATCTTGATATATATCGTCTAAATTTATATTAGAAAGTGTAGAAATCAATGTATGTTCAATATGATTTAAAGCTATACTGATGTTACATTGTTGTGCTTTGTGTCCTTCTTTTTCTCCTAAAAAGTTGGTAAGTAAATGTTGACTTGAGAAGATATTGCCACGACCTTCAATAGCTAAAAAGACATCGTAAAAAGTAATATCTTTGAGTTTTTTTCTAAGTGTAAATCCTCCATTTTTACCAGTTGTTGAATATACCAAATTTTCTTTTACTAATGCTTTTACTATTTTTTTTAAGTAAGAATCAGAAACTTTAAGTCGCTTGCTTAAAGCGGTAGATGTCATTACTGACTGACGAGGGAGTTGGTTTAAAATTAATAAGACATATATTGCTTGTTCCCAACCGGTAGATAATTTCATATATAAGCCTCCTATCAAACCTATTATATAATATTTTTATATTATATTTAAAAAATAAAGTAGTTCCTATATAATTGTATTTAAAGACAAAATATATCTCAATTATCTTTAATTAAAAATAGGGAGACGACAGCAGTGAAAAAATATTTAAATACTTCAATAACATTTTATATGTCCATTCTTTTTACGACTATTTTTATGGGATCATCTTTTCCAACTGGCAAATATTTAATTTCAAATGAACATGTTCCACCTATGCTTCTTGGTGGATGGCGATTTGTTATCGCAGGATGTATGATGTTAATCCTTACATTTATGAGAAATGGGGAAAGGGGCATTCTACCCACAAGTAAAGGGAATAGTTATAAAGGATTTATATTAGTGTTCGTTATTGGATTTTTACAAACAGCAGGGACGATGGGATTATTAAATTTTGCAATGGCATTTGGCGTGTCTTCTTCTATATCATCTATTCTATTATTTACGAACCCGCTATGGCTGGCCTTTTTAGCACATTTTATTTTAGATGAAAGGTTAACAAAAATTAAAATTACTTCACTTATACTTGGTGTGTTTGGAGTAGGATTATGTCTCGGATTAGATGAAACATTATTTGGATGGGGGACGCTTTTTGCACTAGCTGGTTCATTATGTTGGTCAATCAATACAATAGTGACAAAAAAGGTAGTGTTTGATAAAGGGCCCTGGGTTTTAACAGGATGGCAACTATTATTCGGTGGTATGTTTATGCTGATAATGAGTCTCGTTTTAAAAGAACATTATACACTTAGTTCGCTTAATCATTGGGGATGGATATGGTTCTTTTGGCTTATTATTCCAGCTTCTGTAGGTTCATTTGGATTATGGTTTTATAGCTTAAGCCAACGAGGGGCAACTACGGCGAGTAGTTTCTTATTTTTAGTACCACTATTTTCGACACTATTTTCAATTATAGGATTAAGAGAGCCCTTCACGCTTCATTTAATTTTAGGAGGTTTATGCGTTGTTGTGGCATTAATGTTAATTCATCGTCAACCGAGGAAAAATGTTTTATAAAATACAATATTCAATACATTGAATATAAATACATATATTAATAGAAATTAGATTATATAAAACTTTAGTTAAGCCTTTTGAAATTGTCTTACTTTTAACATAATGAAAAAATATGAAAACTTGTCATTACTATATTTTTAAGAAATAAAAAATTTAAAAAAATCTCTTCACAGAGAATGTAATTTTGTGTAGTATATCTTTCATATGATTTTTAGAGAGAAAAAGGAGGAAACAATAATGAAAGATAACAGAATGATGTTCTTCATATTTATGTTAGGTACATTTACAGTTGGAATGGCAGAATATGTTGTTACTGGTTTATTAACTCAAATTGCAAGCGATATGAAAGTGCCTATTTCGAGTGCAGGGTTATTAATTAGTGTGTATGCAATTAGTGTTGCATTAATCGGTCCATTAATGCGTGTATTTACTTTAAAAGTGCGCGCACAACGTTTACTCCCAGTATTGATGGCCATTTTTATTATAAGTAATATAATAGGGATGTTAGCATCGAATTTTCCAATATTACTGTTATCTCGATTATTGTCAGCCTCTATGCACGCGCCTTTCTTTGGCGTATGTATGAGTGTGGCGGCAGCTGTTGCGCCTCGTGGTAAAAAACCACAAGCGATTGCTCTCGTTCAAGCCGGATTAACAATTGCAGTGATGATTGGCGTGCCATTCGGTTCATTTTTAGGTGGATTTGCGAATTGGCGCTTTGTCTTTGGCGTCATGATTTTGTTAGCTGTCATTACTATGTTAGGAATGATGAAGTTTGTACCTCATGTTGCATTGAGTACAGAAGCTAGTGTGAAAAAAGAATTAAAAGTATTTAAAAATCCACATATCTTAATTGTAATGGCAATTATTGTCTTTGGTTATTCAGGCGTATTCACAACTTATACGTTTATGGAACCAATGATTCATAAATATGCACCATTTGGAATTGTTGGTTTAACTGTATGTTTATTTATGTTTGGCCTTGGCGGTGTGGTTGGTAACTTGCTTACAGGTAATGTACCAGAACATAAACTTACACAGTACTTGTTCTATACCTTTGTGTTATTGTTTATAACGATTGTTTTATTTGTAACAGCAGTGCATAGTGCGATTTTAGCAATTATTATTTGTTTCTTATTTGGTTTCGGCACTTTCGGTACAACGCCTCTATTAAATAGTAAAGTGATTTTAAGTGCACATGAGGCACCGTTACTTGCAAGTACACTTGCAGCTTCAGTCTTTAATATTGCAAACTTTTTAGGTGCCATTGTGGGATCAATACTATTATCAATGGGATTCCCATATCTTACGATTACATTTGTATCAGGCGGGATCATTATCTTAGGAATTATAATTAATACAATTAATCATTTTTATGAAAAAAAGTATGTTACATTTGATCATTAATCAAAAGCGTTCTAAATTGAGTGAATTCAATTTAGAACGCTTTTTTACAAAATGTAAAATGAATGTTAAATAATTACCTTAAAATTGACAACTTGAGGAATATGAGATAAATCGTGTTGCGTCATATAATCAATTAATACTTGTGCGCCTTCCTCTTGAATATCTTTAACGACTGGCGCTTCTGCAAACATTTTATAATCTCCGCCTCCAACTGCACGATAGTTGTTCACACATATGGTATACGTTTTTGTGTCTTCTAAAGGTGAAGCGCCGACTTTAATATCTGAAACACGTTGTCCTACAGGTGCACCAGCATGAATGGTATAAGAGATTCCTCCATACATATCATAATTAAAATGTTGAGGTTTTGGAGATAAAAATGTGTCACTGACTGTGATTTCATTATTGTCATTTACACTAAAATAACTTGCTGATTTTTCTAAAGCGGCTTTAATTCCTTTGCCATTAAGTTCTAAAACTTGGAATGTGTTAGGAAAAGGATAGTTATTAATGATATCTCGCATTGTGACTTGTTGATTAAAGCCTTTAGCTGAATCAAATAGCGCAGTGCTTGCTATATCTGCACCACTTTTTTCTAACAAAATATAATTTATCAGATTAATAAGTGAATGAGGGTGTGTTCGAGCTTCGAACTGATGAGTGACTAGCATTGGTTCTGATAATGTTGTAATGTCCGTATCAAGCCAATCTTCAAGTTCATTTAAAAGTGAATGATCGTTGTTAGATAATGTTAATGAAAGATGAGAAGGTACAGATACAAGAGTGCTCTGTTTATCTGTAATTCGATGTTCATGATCTAAAGTTAATGTCACCTTACCAAATTCTGTACCTCGTGTACCTGGTTGGATAATGGCGGTGTCATTTTTTATCATTGCAATATCACGATGTTGGTGTCCTGTTATAAGCACGTCAATATCTTTATGGAAACGTTCTAGTATATCAGATCCTTCATTTTCTCCAATTAATTCTTCAGTAGGTATATCAGTATCAAGACTTCTTTCAAAACCGCCATGATAAGACACAACGACAACATCTGATTTTTTACGAACGTCTGGTAAAATACATTTTAATGTTTCAACTGCACTGTTGAACGTTAATCCTTTAATATGGGCAGGTTGTTCCCAATTTGGAATGAATTGTGTTGTTAATCCAATGACGCCAATAGTTATATCGCCACGTTTAAAATAATTTACGCCTTGACCAGTCAAAGGTGCGTTATTGTGATCAAAAATATTTGCACACAAGATAGGGTGATGAAGATGGTTTAAAGTATTTTGTAAATAAGGTAATCCATAATTAAATTCATGATTACCTAATGTACCAAAGTCAAAATTAAGACGATTATAAATATCAGTAAGAGGTTGACTTGATTGTTCTTCAGTTGCTAGGTAATGGCATAAAGGAGAACCTTGTAAAAAATCACCATTATCAATTTTAAAACTATAGTCATCGTGTTGACGTTCTTGTTCGATCAGTTGATTTACTTTTAATAATCCCATAGGAAGATTTTGATTTCTTTTTGAAAAATCAGTGGGAAAAATATAGCCATGTATATCACTTACGATATAAAAAGAGAGTTGTGTCATAAGTCATTTCCTTTCATAAATAAAGAGATAAAAAGGGAAGTAGTTTATTGAACGCCACATACCTTTATTATCTCTTACGTGTTGTATTACTATTATAAATTATTGAATTGAACCTGTAGCAAGCGTTTTACTACCTTGTTTTAAACGGATATTCGCACCTGAAATAGATTCAGATGTTTTAGCTGTAAAAGTTAATGTTGCGTTACCTTGGTCGTCAGTGGTTACACTTTGTTCTTGACTATAGCCTACCGTACCATAAGTTTGCCCATCTTGAGAAAAACGTGCAAGCTGTCTACCACCATCTTGATAAACACCTAATTTTAAATGATCAATAGTTGTATTTTTAGCCATGTTTGTTAATTCAACTTGAATATTAAATGGTTGATTTACTGATACATTATCTGGTAAATGGAATTGAACATTATTGCTAGAAATCATTGAATTAGAAGTAGTTGTATCTTGGGAAGACTGTGATGTATTCGTATCCTCTTGTGAATGATTGTTTTCAGTCGTATTGTCTTCTGTACTATTCGCTTTGTTATTATCATTATGGCTACCATGATTTCTATGTTTACTATTTAGTTGTGATGATGTACTGCCATAACTACCTAGTTTAAATGTTGAACGGTCATACCATTTATAACCAGTTGGAGGTTGTGACCATGGTTCTTTTTCAGGTTCAGTTGAATGTTGTGGTTGTTCGAAATTAAGAAGTGGCGTAGGTTGATCTAACTTAATACCTGTTTCTTTTAAATTCGGTGTATGATCTTGTTTTCCAAACCAAGTTGTAATATTTTCAAGTAATTTACTATTATCTTGTTCTTTAAACCCATCATACGTTTTCTTAGTTCTTCCATTATCTTCACGTACATATTTAGGTGTACTATCTTCGACTAATGATGAATCTCCAATGAAGGCTGCTTTTCCTTTGCCTACTTTTGAGATAGCAACATAAGGGCCCTCTGCTATACCACCGCCATTGTAAATACCTTGATCGACTGCATGAGACCAACGTTGTTTTTGAGATAAATGGTCTGGTAAGAAAATAATACCTTTTGCTTTTGTAGGATCTGTAATGGCAAGAGTTGAACCAGCATGCATTGATACAGAATGTACACCTTCAGTAATACCAAAGCTGTCACTAGATGACACAATATTTTGAGTGTTTAAATCACCTAAAGCGTTGTAACGGAAACGTACACCGAAGTGTTCAGAAAGCCAATCTGAACTTTTAACATTTCGCATAGCTTTAGAATGTTTTTCCTCATTTGTTAAATCTTTGGTGATATCTTGATATGCACCACGACGATAACCATTCATCACTTCTGAAGAATCGAAACGATTTAAGTTTCTGTCTGCATTATAATGATCAGCGATAAAGATGATATTGCCACCTTTTTCAACAAAATTAAGCATAGCTTGTTGTTCTCTCTTTTTAAAAGGAATATTGGCTTCTGGAAGAACGAGAATATTGATACCACGTAGTGTATTAGGTGTAATATTAGATTCTCCATCGATTTGTTTCACAGTATATCCTTGTTGACGCATTGAATCAGCATAATCAGAAAAGCCACCGTCAATGACCCAATCAGCAGCTCCTGCCGTTTGGCCGTGTGAAGCGTCAAAAGCGACAGTTTGAGTGGTAGTTTGATTTGGTGCAGCGTGACTGATTGGCGTTGCAGATAATGTAATTGCTGAAGCTAAAATAGTACTACTTAATACTTTTATCCATTTCATATTTTTATCTCCCAAATATATTTTTAAATGATTTATAGAAAAAGTATAATAAAAAAATAAGTTGATAATAGATTATTTAGAGAATGTTTAAATAAATTTTACAATTCTTTAACAGTGTAAAACAATTCTATAAAAAATTCACACATAATAAATGTTATTTTGGTTAATATTGTGCTACTCTTAATATTGTCAAATGAAATGCGTTGACAAATTACATGAATGTATACATAGCGAACGGGGGCAATAGGTTATGAAGCAATTGAAGTACCTTTTAGTATTAGCGCTATCAGTTATTATTTTTGCAGCAGCATGTGGAAATAATAGCTCGTTAGACAATAATAAAAGTAGTAATTCGGATGGTGGATCAGGTTCAAGTAAAGATGGCTATACACCTAAAGAATTAACTGTACAATTCGTACCATCACAAAATGCAGATACACTTGAAGCAAAAGCAAAACCGCTTGAAAAATTATTATCTAAGAAATTAGGTATCCCAGTAAAAGTGTCTGTATCAACAAATTACAATACAATTGTTGAAGCAATGAAATCTAAAAAAGTAGATGTTGGTTTCTTACCACCAACTGCATACACTTTAGCACATGATCAAAAAGCAGCTGATTTATTATTACAAGCACAACGTTATGGTGTGAATGAAGATGGTTCTAGTAACAAAAAACTTGTAAAAGATTATAAATCAGAAATCTTAGTTAAAAAGAATTCAGGTATTAATAGCTTAAAAGATTTAAAAGGTAAAAAAATCGCATTACAAGATGTAACTTCAACAGCAGGTTACACATTCCCAATTTCAACAATTAAAAAAGATACTGGTATTGACGCTACTAAAGATATGAAAATCGTAAACATGAAAGGTCATGACCAAGCTGTGATTTCATTATTAAATGGCGATGTTGACGCTGCAGCTGTATTCCAAGATGCACGTAACATTGTTAAAAAAGATCAACCCAACGTATTTAAAGATACTAAAATCCTTAAACTAACAAAACCAATTCCTAACGATACGATTTCAGTTCGTCCTGATATGAACAAAGACTTCCAAGATAAACTTAAAAAAGCATTTAAAGACATCTCTAAAACAAAAGAAGGACATAAAATTATTAGTGAAGTATACTCTCACGAAGGCTATACAGATGCTAAAGACTCAGACTTCGATATCGTAAGAAAATACGAAAAAGAAGTTCAAAATATGAAATAATTTTCACATAGACAGAACTAAATAAGTGATAAAGAGAAGAGGCTAGGGCAATTGAGTCATATAAGAAATGCATATATCATTTCTTATGATCTTGTCCCGACCTCTTTCTCTGTATTAAAAAGAAGGGTGTAAACATACATGAGTCAGATAGAGTTTAAAAATGTGAGCAAGATTTATCCTAATGGTCATGTGGGGTTAAAAGATATCAATTTAAACATTGAAAAAGGTGACTTTGCTGTTATCGTAGGTTTATCAGGTGCGGGGAAATCTACTTTATTAAGATCTGTCAATCGTCTACATGATATTACTTCGGGAGATATTACAATTGAAGGTAAATCGATTACTAAAGCTAAAGGTAAAGAATTATTAATGATGCGTCGTAATATAGGAATGATTTTCCAACATTTTAATTTAGTCAAACGATCTACTGTGTTGAGAAATGTATTAAGTGGTCGTGTCGGTTATCATCCAACTTGGAAAATGGTATTAGGATTATTTCCAAAAGAAGACAAAATTAAAGCAATGGATGCGTTAGAACGTGTGAATATTTTGGATAAATATGACCAACGTTCAGATGAACTGTCTGGAGGTCAACAGCAACGTATTTCAATTGCACGCGCCTTAGCACAAGAGCCAGCGATTATTTTAGCAGATGAGCCTGTTGCATCTTTAGACCCCCTCACTACTAAACAAGTTATGGATGACTTGAAAAAAATCAATGAAGAATTAGGTATTACCATTTTAATTAACCTACATTTTGTTGATTTAGCTTTAGAATATGGAACACGTATTATTGGTTTACGTGCAGGAGAACTGGTTTATGATGGTCCAGCAAGTGAAGCGAATGAAGATGTATTTAATGAAATTTATGGTCGTAAACTTAATGACGATGAGAAGCTAGGGGTGGAGTAATATGGCAACACCTACTACAGGTAAATATGATCAATATTTAAATAAAAAATTCTCTTTCAAAACTAGTTTAACCCTATTTTTAGTGATTGCGCTCGTAGTGTGGAGTTTTTTATATACGGGCTTTAACTTTAGTGACTTAATGGTAGGTATTCCACAAATCGGTTCTTTCTTTGGGCAAATGGTTCCACCAGATTGGAGTTACTTAAGTACCATTACAAAACCTATGTTAGACACAATTCGCATGGCGATTGTAGGAACATTCTTAGGATCCATCGCATCAATTCCAGTTGCATTGCTCTGTGCAAGTAATATTGTAAAAACAAAATGGATTACAGTTCCATCACGTTTTATTTTAAATATTGTACGTACCATTCCTGATTTATTATTAGCTGCTGTCTTTGTTGCAGTTTTTGGTATCGGACAAATTCCAGGGGTATTGGCATTATTTATTTTAACCATTTGTGTTATTGCGAAATTGTTCTATGAATCGCTTGAAACAATTGATCCAGGTCCAATGGAAGCGATGACGGCAGTAGGTGCAAATAAAACAAAATGGATTATGTTTGGAGTAGTTCCACAAACAATGTCTACATTTTTATCTTATGTATTATTTGCATTTGAGATTAATATTCGTGCCTCAGCAGTTCTTGGATTAGTAGGTGCTGGTGGTATCGGTTTATTCTACGATTCAACTTTAGGATTATTCCAATATCCAAAAACAGCGATGATTATTCTGTTCACTTTAGTCATTGTTGTCATTATTGACTATGTCAGCTCGAAAGTGAGGGAAAAACTCGCATGACACGAGAACAGCATCAGTTAGAAAAGAAATATCCAGTGAGATCAAAGGAACACAAACAAAGAATGATTAAACATTGGCTGATTGCCATTGTTGTTTTAGCTATCATTGTTTGGGGATTTGCAGGTATGCCTGCTTTAGAATTAAAATCTAAATCAATTGAAATTCTTAAATCTATTTTTAATGGATTATTCCATCCTGATTGGGGTTACGTTTATATTCCAGCTGGAGAAGACTTACTTCGTGGTTTACTTGAAACGTTTGCCATTGCTGTTATTGGTACATTTATTGCAGCAGTGATTTGCATACCATTCGTATTTTTAGGTGCCCGTAACTTAGTAAAAGTTCGACCAGTCACAGGGATTACTAAATTCATTCTTAGTGTCATTCGTGTATTCCCTGAAATTGTTATGGCGTTAATTTTTATAAAAGCAGTAGGTCCTGGTTCATTTTCAGGGGTACTTGCATTAGGTATTCATTCAGTAGGGATGTTAGGTAAATTATTTATAGAGGATATTGAAAGTTTAGACTTCTCTTCAGCCGAGGCTTTAAAAGCAAGTGGTGCGAATAAAACTAAAACACTTGTATTTGCGGTGATTCCTCAAATTTTACCTTCATTCTTATCCCTTATTTTATATCGTTTTGAATTAAACTTACGTTCAGCATCTATTTTAGGTTTAATCGGTGCTGGGGGTATTGGTACACCACTAATCTTTGCACTTCAAACACGTTCATGGGATCGAGTAGGGATTATCTTAATCGGCTTAGTGATTATGGTAGCCATTGTTGACTTTATCTCGGGAGCTATTCGTAAACGTATTGTGTAATAGAAAATATAATTTGAACATTTTTATAAACAAATAGAGCTATTGCCAGAACTTAGAAAACTGGACAATAGCTCTTTTATAATGCATGAAAGAAATGTTGTTACAGTATTAGTAACAGATACTTAGAAAAATACAGTTAATATTTTTTAGGAATAACGCGTCTAAAGCTAATACTTCTAAGGCTAGTATAAGAGTGAATATGCTAAAATCATTATATTTTGAAGTATTAGTGTCATATTCTTTAGTAAGGGGCGTTACTAAAGAATATGTAACGTTATTTAAGGGTTGTGAATGATGATAACTAAGTGTAGGTTCTGTTTTTAAATAATGCGGTGGTTCATGGATGTGTGATTCGATACATAAATCGTGTTGTCAGAATAACGTGTTGTTTGAATAGCATTTAATTTAGTATCATGGAGTTGAATCGTCGTTGTTCGCTGTTTCATTAAGTTCTGTTTTTCAACATAACTATTAAAATCGTTGTCATTATTTTCTAAGGTGTCTTTACTTCATCCATTTTCCTATGCAAGACTATTGAAACCGATACTTGTCTTCAGATAGATTTCACTGTGGGGCTGAAACATTATAAAAACATGTGTGTTGATTCTAACGGATGACGGGAATGTGATTCATGTTATAGTTAATACTCTGATTTATGTTGTAATCATTTCTAGGTGTAATGAGTCATTTGTTTTGGTCATGATTAATTAGTATTGTTCTTTGAAGCAATAAGCTGATGAGGTATATGATAATGATATTGTTAATCAATATTCTGCTAGGATGTGAAAAAATGAATGAAGTTGCTATAAGTGTTGTACCGAATACCTATTTAAAGTGATGTATAGTCAAAGGCAGTTAGTTCTTAGTAATGATCATTCTACATACATAAAGATAATGATTTTATTTTTCAAAAATAATCATACCTATGTACATTTATAAACTAACATATTCATAAAAAAACAACCTTAATATTCCCTATCATCTATATGACAGTTTTGTCATACACTTAAAAGTTGATAGGATAAATCGCTATTAAATAAAACTATATGATGATATTGAAAGGGTGTAGAACATGATTTTTCGAAATGTAGTGGCAGATGATTTAGAAAGTTTAATTCAATTAGAAAATGAAGGGTTTACTAAAGAAGAAGCAGCAACAACTCAAGCTTTAAAACAGCGTATTGAAATCATTCCAGATACGTTTATTGTTGCAGAAGAAAACAATCAAATCGTTGGCTATATTAATGGTCCAGCTATTTCGAATAAGTGTATTACAGATGATTTATTTGCATCGATTAGACCTAACCCCAATATGGGTGGTTATTTAAGTGTACTCGGTTTAGTTGTAGCGAAAGATTTTCAACATCAAGGCATTGCAGGACAACTGTTAAATGATTTTGAGAATATAGCAAGGCAACATGTACGTTTCGGAGTCACTCTCACTTGTCGTGATACTTTAGTAAGTTTTTATGAATCGCATGGATATATTAATAAAGGATTATCAGATTCTAATCATGCAAATGTAGCTTGGTATAATTTAGTAAAAGAATTATAAAAATAGGGGTGATACATTGGAAACAGTATATCTAGCTGGAGGGTGTTTGTGGGGTGTACAAGCATTTATTAAAACATTGCCAGGCGTTATAGCTACTGAAGCAGGACGTGCGAATGGAACGACGCAGCGACTTGATGATGAATATGATGGCTATGTAGAATGCGTTAAAACAGTTTTTAATCCTGACATCACTTCAATTCATGATTTAATGCATTATTTATTTGAAATCATAGACCCATACAGTCTGAATAAGCAAGGCGTAGATAAAGGACCTAAATATCGTACAGGTGTTTATAGTGAAAATGAGAACCATCTTAAAGAAGCACAACAATTCATTCAACAACGTTCAGATAGAGATAAAATCGTTGTGGAAGTACGTCCTTTAGAAAATTATGTTAAAAGTGCAGACGAACATCAAGATAGATTAGATAAACATCCTGAAGATATATCATTATGTCACATCTCTAAAAGTATATTAAATAAATACAACTAAAAGGAATGGGACAGCATTCATATCGTATTCGTTGTCCCATGTGCGCTTTATTATTTCTTAGAAAATGTATCGATAAGACTGAGTGCAGCTAAACCTAATAAATCTAAAGCATGTTGTGCGCCAACCTTACCATGACCTGCTTCCAGGCGTTTGTATACTGCAACACTTAATACACTAAACGTGACAAGTGATCCTAAGCGAGAGATATTTTTATGCAAGACACTTATGGCAAACAAACCCGATGCAATGAACTCAATCACACCTGCTAATTTCATTGCACGTTCCGATAATTTAAAATCTTGTGTAAATAGTTGTTTAGTATAAGGGTTACCGGTAAGTTTACGTTTTGAAGCGGCATACAAATCTTTAGCGAGTTTTAAATTGGTAGCATAACGTAATATCATTATCTAAACGCTCCTTTATATTATATTTTTTAGTTAAACTAAGTATAAAAGTCACGTTAAAAAAAGTTAAATAAAAACGTTCAGCATAAATGTGTAATGCATTCACGCTGAACGTTTTTATTTATATAGTTATTGAATTAGTTTTTACCGAATGTATCAGCAAAACTTAAAGCAGCTAAGCCAAGTAAATCTAAAGCGTGTTGTGCGCCTTCTTTACCGTGACCAGCTTCAAAGTGTTTGTAAACTGCAACGCCTAATACACCAAATGTTGCAATAGAACCTAAACGAGAAATATTTTTGTTTAAGAAACTTGCAGTAAATAATGCAGCAGCAGTAGCTTCTACTGTACCTGCTAATTTAACTGATTTTTCTGGTAAACCAAATACATTTTTAAATGTATCAATCATTTCTTGGCTACCTTGTAATTTTGGTTTTGATGAATCATATAATTCTTTTGCAAGTTTTAAATTTGCAGCATAACGTAAAATCATTAATAAGTACTCCTTTTTTAGTTAAATTATTTTATTATAAAATAAGTATAATTTTTATACTAGAAATTATATGCTGATTGGTACGTAAAGTCAATAAAAAGCGTTAGATAATTATCTTTTTATAAGAAAGTGTTAATCAGTACACTTTAGAAACTATATTGAACGTGTCATAATAATATTGTTGTGAAAAATTCTATGAAAGGAGTTATATTATGGAAACATCGATGAATTATAATCGAATGACTACAATTTTCTTTATTTCGGGTATTATTGTTATGGCAAGTTTATATACTGCTTTACCCCTTACCTCGGTATTCGCAAAAGATTTTGGCATTTCAAATGCTGTTGCCTCTCTAAATGGTGTGATCTTTTCAATTACGTATTCACTAAGTTGTCTATTTTATGGTACAATTTCTGAAAAATTTGGACGTATTCGTACGATTTTATTTGGACTTATTGGACTCGTCATCATATGTTTACTTATAGGCTTCATTCATTCGTTCACACTACTTATTATTCTTCGTGCAATTCAAGGTATATGCGCGGCAGCTTTTTCACCTGTATCTATTACTTATGTCACTGAAATGTATTCACCAGTAAAACGTGTGACTGCGATTAGTTTTATTAGTACAAGTTTTATGTTATCTGGTGTCATTGGCCAAAACTTGAGTGAAATTGTAGTGCGTTATTCTAATTGGCATATGGTTTATTTCATATTGACATTACTCTACATTCTTATAGCAATACTCATTTATAAATTCGTTCCAGAAAGTCCAGTGAAAAATCCTCAACTCAAACTAGTAGGTTTCTTCAAAAACTTTAAAGATTTTAAAGATAATAAAATAGTCATATTATGTTATCTTATTTCTTTATCCTTACTTACCATGTTCATTAGTATGTATACAATTTTTAATCATTATATTACTTCTGATATTGTGGGTGGCTCGGAAGCAACAGCAATTAATGCTAAACTCTTTGGTATTATTGGGATGTTACTTTCATTATTAGCAGGTCGTATGAGTGAGCGAATAGGAGTTAAACAAGTGATTGTAGGAGCATTAATTGTTAGTATCGTTTCTCTTATTTTAATGGGCTTCACTACAAACGTTATTTTATTGGTGATATGGAGTGTAATATTTGTAGGAGGTATTGCGTTTGCAATTCCATCGACGATTTCAAAAGTAGGCATGGTTGTTAATCGTAATCAAGGTTTCTTCTTATCCGTTAATACATTTATTCTGTTTTTAGGAACAGCCATTGCGCCATTATTGATGATTCTTATTCAACCATTATCTAATTTTACATTACAATTTATAATAATTGCGGCCATTGGAATCATCGCCCTTATAGTCGCTTTACTTTTACCACGTAGAAAAAATGTAATACGATGACATTGTGGGTGTCAAAAGCATTCAAATTCAAAATGAGTTTGGATGCTCATTTTTTATAAGTTGAGTTGTCAAATTAAGTGCAACAACTTAGAATTTAAAAGTTCATAGGACATCTTCCAATTAAGACACTTTCTAGGTCGATGGTTAATAGAGATGCCCACTATTCCTTTCCATTAAAAAATGAATTAAACAACGTGAAGCAACCTACTTGGCTAGATGTCTTCCATTGATAACTTATGTAGAAGTAGATGGACATGTGATGACAGGACAAAACACATAATCCGCTTTTCAAGTAGGACGCGAAGTCAAAGCATTATTAGACTATTTACAGTTTAAAGATATATCTAAAATGTCATGCAATGTAGCAAAAATCTCATCTACACTATAATTGTAATCATTTTCTACCCAACGTCTTAAGACCTCTATCATGCCACTGCTATAAAAATCTGCAATAATTTCAGGATGATGACTGTGTTTAATTTTTAAAGCAAGTGGATCATTTTGACTTTTTACGCTATCTAACATTAATTCACGACTTACATGCGTTAGATTACGAAAGACATCCGCTTGACGAGAAGAGGTCAGTAAATGTTTAAATACTTTCTTATGTTCTCCGATAAAATAGATGAATTGTTGAAAAGATTCTTCTGTAGAAAGAAAAGGTCGAGTATCTTCATGATGAAATTCAGTTGCCATATAGTCGGGTAAAGAGAATAGAAGGTCGTATTTATCTTGGAAATAACGATAAAATGTACTACGATTAATTTCTGCGTTATCACAAATTTTTTGAATTGTTATTTCGTCAAAATGATAATCATTTAATAATTTAAATACAGTTGCGTTTATATGTTTAATCATACGCTTTTGATTGGCAGTAGTCATAATCCGAAAATGCTCCTATTCATTTTTTCTAGTTCGAAAGTTTGACTTATTAAAAGTAAAGTATCATAAACTTTAGAATAATTCCAAATATATACCTTTAATATGATAGTAAAAAAGTGTGACGATAGAATATTTAATGTTCTTCGCCACACTTAATTGTCAAATAAAGTGTCAATTTAATATTTATTTAGTGTCGATATCTTTTAACCAATCATCGACGTTGTGATCATGATTGTCTACATAATCTTTTGCTACTTGTTCAGGATTTTTACTTTTAACAAAGATGTTTTTAGCTAAACGTTCCTCATCTTTTTGATCCCAATCTTTTGCCATACGTGTTGCAATGTCATATGCCGCTGGATGTTTTTCTTTAAAATTATGATTGAATACTAAATCAATATGTTGCTTATTATTTCCATAAATTTTGTCTGGATCTTTAAGCATTTTGACATCTAATTCTTTAGAGAACCAATTTGGTTCCATTGATGTGAAAAGAATAGGTTGTTGTTGTTGATATGCTTTTTGAATTTTTTTGAATTGTTCCTGATCGGAACTTTTATCTAGGCTATATTTACTCAAATCGTCTCTATCTAATTCATCATTCGTTTGTTGCATAACACCATTTCTGTTATCAGTACCTTGAATTGTCCAATCTACAGATTTACCAAAATCTTTATCATCTTTTAAATCTTTAATTGAATCAATGTTCTGAACATATTTAGGTACTGCTAATCCAACATTAACATGATCAATTAAATGTTTGTCATCATATAAAGTAAGTGTATCTTTAAATTTATCATAATATCTTTTATCTGTTTCTGGAAAAATACCTGAAGCATGAAATGCATCATCACTTGCAGACACTGTTGCATATAATGGTCCACTTGCTGGCACAGGTGTAGTTGTAACATCATAACCAGCTTTCTTTAATACTTCCGCAATCACAAGTGAACGTGCAGTTGAATTATCACTTGCAATATAAGGGATTTCAATCGTTTTGTCTCCTAATTCGGTTTTACTTTGTGTAGAGGAGTTGGATTGACTATTCCCACAGGCACTTAAAACTATGGCTAGTGTGAGTGTGGCTAATAGTACTAAAAATTTTGATACGCGTGATTTAAGCATCAATATCTTTCGCCTCCCTGATCATCTTTTCTATTGTCTGTATGACTCGTTTGATATTTATCGTAAACATGTTGATTATGTTCGCGGGCATAAAGCATCAATGCTTTAAATAATACATCCTGCTCCGTATTATTATCAGTTAAATTTTTGTATAGGTGTGTGGTTTTATCAAAATAAGTTGTAGTGTCATGCTGTTCTTGTCGCTTAGAATGAACCGTTTCAGGTGTACCTTCTTCGGTATATAAAGCTTCGTAATCAACATCATCATATGCATTATAATTATTAGAATGGGTAGCATAGCTGCGATTTTGATGTTGATAAGATACATCTTGTGTATCAACGAATTCTCTATAACGAGGGGTCTCTGAATGTTTGTAATTAGAAGTAGAAGATTCATGATGTTCTTCTAATGCTTTACCTTCAACATCAATTTTAGGTAATATAACACCTAACCATTTCGGTAAGTACCAAGATGCATTACCGAATAATTTAGTTAAAGCAGGAATTAATGTCATTCTGACAATAAAAGCATCAAATAATACACCAAATGCAAGAGAAAGACCCATTGATTTAATTGCAGTATCATCTTGGAAGATAAAGGCAATAAACACACTGAACATAATTAATGCAGCGGCAACGATAACTGGACCACTTTCTTTAATACCTACGCGAATAGAGTGATCATTATCTCCAGTTTTGCTGTATTCTTCATGAACACGTGTCATTAAGAATAATTCATAGTCAATGGCTAATCCGAATAATAAACCGATTGTAATAACAGGTAAAAAGGCAAGTAATGGACCTGTATTGTCTACACCAAATAGACTACTCATCACACCATCTTGCATGACTAAGGTTGTAAATCCAAGGGTTGCCATTAATGATAAGACAAATCCAAGTACTGCTTTTAATGGTACAAGGATAGATCTAAATACAATCATAAGTAAAATAAATGCTAGTATAACGATAACGCTAGCGAATACTGGGATAGCATCATTCAGTTTTTCTGACATATCGATATTAATGACGCTTTGACCAGAAATCTCAGTGTCATAATGATATTTATCTTCGGCATCTTTGTGATAATCTCTCAATTCATATATAAGATCTGTGGTAGATTTAGCGTTTGGACCTTCAGTTGGAATAATCGTAAAGATAGCATAGTGATTATTACCATTCAATTGTGCTTTAGATACTGTATCTACATTATCTAAATCTTCTATATCTCTACGCATATTACTTAAATCATTTTCAATTGATGTTTTACTTCCACCATCTTTAGTATTCACTAACATTACAATTTGTCCGTTATAGCCTTCACCAAAATTATCTGAAATCAGTTGATACGCTTTATGCTCAGAAGAATCGTTTGGTTTAAGACTATCATCAGGAATACCAAGACGCATGCCTGTGATTGGAATGATAGCTAGAATAAGAATCACTAAACTAATAATCGTTGCAAGCACAGGTTTACCTACAACGAATTTAGCCCATGGATGATGTTTAGGGTCTTTATTTTTAGTAGGCTTATTTTTAATTTTAATACTTTTATGGAAAATACTAATTAATGCAGGAAGTAATGTTAAGGCTGCTAAAACAGCGAATAACACACTAATAGCTGAAGCAAATCCCATAATTGCTAAGAAATCAATGCCTACTAGTGATAAACCACACACTGCCATCATTACTGTAATACCAGCAAAGATAACAGCACTACCTGCAGTACCTACTGCTTTACCAATTGCTTCTACCGTGGCAGTACCTGATTTTTTAATTTCTTTATATCTAAATAGAATAAATAAAGAATAGTCAATACCTACCGCTAAGCCAATCATTACAGCTAGTGTTAACGTGAAGTTTGGAATGTCAAACATAAATGTAAGTAATGAAATCATACCGACACTTGTTGCTAAACCAAGAATCGCACTAATAATTGGCATACCTGCTGCAATAAGAGAGCCAAATGTGATAAGTAAAATAATGAAAGCAACTATGATACCTACTATTTCAGAAACACCACCAGGTTCAGAGCCCATTGACATACCAGTTGTTTTTTCAATTTGAATGTTGTGATTATCTTTAATATCTTGAAGTGCTTTATTTACTATCTTTTTAGATGAATCTTGCATACTTGTTTGAGGAACAACATAGCTGATATTAGCAATAGCTGTATCGCCTTCACTATTGACCTGTCCCGACTCATATGGATTAGAAATGTTTTGTATATAATCATCATCTTGTTTAATATTATCTAAGGCATCCTCTATGTCTTTTTTCGTTGTTTTATCTTTCAATCCATCCTCTTTATTTGAATGAAAGACAATCTTCATGGACGCTTTTTCACTGTCTTGATGAAATTCTTTACTGATTTTATCATTCGTATCAATGGATTTTAATCCATTCATTTTGATATCACTATCAAATTTTGGTGAAGTAACTAATAGAGGCGCAATCACTACACCAAGTACGACTAACCATATAATAATACTTAGCCATTTATGCTTAGCGATAAATGTACCAAGTTTATATAATAGATTTGCCAATATAATACCTCCTTTTATTGTTAAAATAGCGTTGTTAGACAATGTACGTTAATAGAACGTATTTTATAATTTAACAAGAGTTTGATTATATGTGTACCATTAAAAAATTTAAGACGTTGGAAAATGCAACATTTTATTAAAATTGTTGTTTTTTTATAGAAGAAGTGAGGAGGAGCATAAAAAAGAGAAGGATAACATTCATTTAAAATTCGTTATCCTTCTCTTTATGATATGTATAAATTTAAGCTACGAAATATCCGATAAGACAAATTGCACCAATGAGTACAAATAAAACGCCAGGTAAATATATTTTTTCTCTAAGATCAATATCTTGTCTATATGCGACGAAGCTACTAATAGAGATGAGTATGATACCCACTACTAGTAAAATAATAGAAAGTATAAGCATCAACTCAGCCTCCTTCATATCAAAATTGATGAAAATGGTGTTCTCTTAATTTTATTATATTAGGAACAGACAAATTTTTATAGCGATTTATTAATATAATGTAAAAATGTTATCATTTTTATAGTTATTTATTAATAAAATTTATAATAAATTTACATTTAATAAAATAATTAAAAGGAGTAGAAAATGAATTCTACAAGAATTGTTTTCTACTCCTTTGGTTATATAAATGATCTTTTCATCTCATTGACGTCTAAATACTTTCATTTTTTAAAGAATAGATTAATGTCATAAAGTTTTGAATAAAAGCAGTGAGATGATGATCTGCCCGGTAAACGATAGAGATATAACTTGAAGGTGGGCCTTCTTTTAATGACTTGCCAATAATATTAGGATGATGGAATAAGGTGCTTTGACTTACAAGACTCAGATAATTAGAATCTTTAATAATGGTTAATATACTACTAATACTATTTGATTCCATATGAACATTTAAATCAATAAAATTGTTTTTTCGCCAATCATCAATACTTTCTCGTGTTGAACCACTACTATGAATAATGAAACGATACGCATTTAAATCTTCTAATGAAATATCTGTTTTTGAAGCCAAAGGATGTCTTTTATCCATTGCGATAACAAGTGGATTTTCTTGAAGACGTTTCACTTTCAATTCTTTTTCATTGAATCCTTTTTCTGAAATAACGCCGATATCAATCTCTCTATCTTTTATTTTCTTTAGTATCATAGGAGCAGTATCTACAATTAAATTCATATCAATATTTGGATAATCATGCATATATTTTTTTAAAGTGGTAGGAAGAATACTATAAATAGGTGCATGACTTGCTCCAACGCGTAAAGTCCCACGTTTAGATTGTTTGAATTCTTCAATCATATGTGTTGTTTCATCAATTAAATTTAGCATTTTATTAGAATTACGATAAAGTAAGTCTCCAGCATCTGTTAAATTGAAACATTTCCCTTTTTTAAAATATAAGGGTATTCCAAGTTCGTTATTTAAATTTTTTAGATGAAATGTTACAGTTGGTTGCGTTATCCCCAGTTTTTCAGCAACAGCATTTTCATTCTGCAATTCAACAAAATTTTTAAAAATCATCATTTGTTTTGTATTCATAAATTAATTCCCCAAAATATATAAATTTTTTCTATTCTATTGTTTATATTAAAGAAAGAATTTTGAGGTTACGTTAATAAATTGTTTAAAGTTAGTTAATGTTGATACATTATAATGGAATATACAGTATTATCAGTAGAGGATTGAATAAACATTTTGTTACGCTCTCATGTATTAAATTAAAAATTGAGGGTAATAACAATGTTGCTTAACAAATCTTACAACATAAAGCATTTACATTTAAGGAGAGATTTACATGTCAGAAAGGCTACTTGTGATTTCTGATATTCATGGACATCGAAAAGCCCTTTCCATACTTTTAAAACGAGCAAAATATAATCCCAAAAAAGATCAACTCGTACTTATGGGGGATTATGTCAATAATGGGCCGGATTCATTTGGAACATTAAAATTGGTTAAAAGGTTAAAACGACGTGGTGCGCTTGCTTTAGCAGGTAATCATGAAATGCGCTGGTTAAATAGTAAAGATAAAAAGATTAAGCGTTGGCATCCGTTCTTACGTGAATTATCTGCTGTTGAAGTGATTGGTAATTATATTTTTGCACATGCAGGAATAGATACCAATAAACCTTTGAATAAGCAGATTAAAGAATATACTACTGGACATTATTCACATTCGCTTAATCGTCAGATTCCTAAAAATAAATATTTAGTTCATGGTCATGTACCGAATGATCGCTATGGATTAAAGAAAGACGAGATTTATAAAAATAAAAATGAATTATCTATAGATACAGGCGCAGGACACAATAAGTTTTTATCGCTGATTGATTTAACAGGTCAATATCAGTATTCAGTAGAGGTAACGAATATTCGAAAAATGAATATAAAACGCTTAAAAATATAATAGTTAATGATGTTTAATCTTTGATTAAAACGAATAAATAAAAATATAATAAGACATTCAAGTTTTATGTAAAATGTTATATAATGAAATGGAATATCACTAAAAAAGGGTGGCATTAATGAATAAAAATACGCAAAACAAAAATCGTAAAATGTCGAAGCTAAGTTCGTATTTAAAAGTGTCATGTTCAGCTTTAATATTAAGTAGTTCACTTGTAGGTTACGGGTTTACTAAAGATGCATTTGCAGCAACACAAGATGCAGAAACAGCAACTTCTGAAACTACAACACATGTTCAAAAAGATTTACAAGATGCAATGAATAAAGCGAAAAAAGACATTAAGCAACTAAAACATTTAAGTGCAGTTGAGTTAAAAAGTTATAAAGAAGATATTGAAAGTGCTAAAAATCAGAATGAAATTAAAAATATAATCAAAGAAGCGAAAAAAGAAAATAAAGTAACAGCACAAGAAAACACAACTGACGTTTCAAACAAGGATAATAGCACTGAATCATCTAGCACTCAAGATGTTTCAACAGAAGAAGAAGAAAAGGCTACAACAAGTAACGACACTTCTGCTGATAATACATCTAATATATCAAATGAATTAGATAACATCGTATCAGATCTAGATACTTTATCTAATAAAGTTGATAGCGGTCAACAAAAAGATGCAACAACATCAAATGAATCTTCGTCTTCTGAATCAAATACTTCTGAAAACACAACTGATGAAGTAACGAAAGAGGAACCTACTACGGAAGAATCACCAAAAGAAATGCCAACAACAGAGAAACCTTCAAACCAAACAACCTCTTCTAAATCAGAAACGTCTATTGTTGATAAATTAGATAGTATTAAAAATGATATTGATAGTGCTAAAAAAGACATCGAAAGTTCAAAAGAAAACGATTCTAATCAATTACCAAGTGATGAAAATAGTACAGAAGAGGAGACAACTGAATCATCTAGTATTCAAGATGCGCCAACAACAGAAAATACAACACATTCTAATTCAAACCATCATATATTAGAGGGATTAGCTAAATTAAACGATACTCATAAAGATCAAGACTTAGATACAGATGCACGATATCATCAATTTGATAAAGTGAATCGCCAATTATCTGAAGCTGAAAAAATTAATCAAGCTATTGCTAAAATTGAAAATAATAAAGATGATGCCAGTCATTTATATATCAATCGTAAATTAGATCAATTATCTGATTTACGTGATAACATTCAACATCAAGCTGATTTAGCGAAAAAAGATAAACAAGCTATTGATAATGACATTGAAACCGTACGTAAAAATATAGAGAATAACCGTGATATTATTCTTAATCGCTTGCAACAAGTGTCTGACAAACAACGCGCAGCTGAAGATATATTAAACAGTGTGTTTAGTAAAAATGAAGCGCAACACATCTTGAAAAATATTAAAACAAAAGGGCAGTCTGACAAACAAATTGCAGATCAGATTATGAAACAAATTGATGGATTAACTTCAACAACAAGTGATGACATTTTAAAATCTATGTTAGAACAAGCTACTAATAAAGAGGATTTATTAAAAACAATTTTATCTACACGTTTAGGCCAAAATGAAGCGGCTACTATTGCGAAACGATTAGCCAATGACCATTTAACAAATTCACAAATTGTTGATCGCTTAAAACAAGCATTTAATCAACATGGGCTTGTGTCTAGTGATGATATTTTAAATGATATTTTAGATAAAACGTCTAATCGTAAACAAGCCATTGAAACAATGTTAGCAACAAAATTAAACCAAGCAAAAGCGAACGCTTTAGCTGATATTATTTCAAGAGTACAATCTGATAAAGCGAATGCTTTGGATTTAGTGAAAAGTACAATTAATGGTAAAGCCAATGACTTATTACAACTTCAAAATAGCTTAGGTCAAGCCAAAAATAGATTAAACTATATTCTTGATCCAATTGTAAATCGACCATCATTATTAGATCGTATTACGGGTAACACAAGTGGTTCCAATCTCGGTTCAAATCTATTAGGTAATGGATTAGATTTACTAGGTGGTTTAACTGGAAGTCATTTATTAGGCAATCTTCCTTCAGGTAGTAGTTTGCTTGATGGATTAACAAATGGAAACAGCTTACTTGACGGTATAAGTGATATTCCTAATCCAACACAAGGCTTATCATTAGGTCATTTAGGCGATGATGGTTTACTTAGCGGTTTATTTAATAGTGATGGAAATTTATCATTACCTGCAACAGGTGAAGCCATTAAGAAAAACTGGATTCCGATTGCAGCAGTGATTGCTATTGCAGGTGGGGCACTTGTATGGTTCAGTCGTCGTAAACATCACCAATCTAATAACTAAACCAAATAAATAGGAGTAAATAATTAATGCCATTGAACATTAATTATTTACTCTATTTTTATATGGTGAGTTGTTGCACTTAAATGGACAACTCAACATATGTAAAAGATGTATCCAAAGTATGAATAATAATCTATTTACTTTACATCATCATTGAATGTCATATGCATTAGACATAAACTTAAAGTATGAAAAAACAATTTGAAAATGACTCAATTGTAATTATGACGTAGTACATGTTGAAGTGATTAAGATTAAAGGGGTGGGGAGCATGGAACACAGTGAAGGTGTATCTCATACAGTATCTGATAACAAAGAGAAAAAACGGTTTCGATTAAAAATGCCTGGTGCATTTACAATTTTATTTATTTTAACCATTATTGCAGTGTTAGCAACTTGGATTGTGCCAGCAGGTGCGTATTCTAAGCTTTCTTATCATGCAGGAGCGCATGAATTTAAGATTGTCGATGCACATCATAAAACAACGACAGTCCCAGGGACACAAGATCAACTTGACAAATTAGGTGTCAAGATTGATGTGAACCAATTTAAATCAGGTGCTATCAATAAACCGGTATCGATTCCTGGAACTTACGAGCGCTTGAAACAAAAGCCAGCGGGTCCCGATCAAATTACGACAAGTATGGTAAATGGAACGATTGAAGCTGTCGATGTCATGGTATTTATTCTTGTGCTTGGTGGTTTAATAGGCGTCGTACAAACGAGTGGTGCTTTTGAATCGGGATTATTAGCATTAACTAAAAAAACTAAAGGACATGAATTTTTACTGGTCTTTATGGTATCCATCTTAATGATTTTAGGTGGAACGTTATGTGGCATTGAAGAAGAAGCGGTCGCTTTCTATCCAGTGTTGGTACCTATCTTTATAGCGATGGGCTATGATTCCATTATATGTGTAGGGTCTATTTTCCTGGCGAGTTCTATTGGGAGTACGTTTTCAACCGTTAACCCTTTTTCAGTAGTCATCGCCTCTAATGCTGCAGGAACAACCTTTGTAGATGGATTATATTGGCGTATTGCTGGACTTATTGTAGCAACCATCTTTACGATAGGATATTTATATTGGTATGCAAAACGCATTAAAAAAAATCCCAAACGATCATACACTTATGATGATAAAGTGAAGTTTGAACGACAATGGTCAGTGATTAAGAATAATAGTGAAGACAGTATCTTTACCTTACGTGAAAAAATTATTTTAATACTCTTTATCTTGCCATTCCCAATTATGGTTTGGGGCGTCATGACTCAGGGATGGTGGTTCCCGATTATGGCGTCTATGTTTTTAGCCTTTACCATTGTGATTATGCTTATTGTCGCATTAGGTAAGAATGGATTAGGTGAGAAAAAAGTGGTCGATGCATTTGTTAATGGTGCATCAAGCTTAGTAGGCGTATCATTAATCATTGGTCTTGCACGTGGTATTAATAGGATTATGAATGATGGACTGATTTCAGATACAGTGTTACATTTTTCATCATCACTCGTAAAACATGCGAATGGCCCACTGTTTATTCTTGTATTATTGATTATCTTTTTCTTCCTAGGATTTATTATTCCTTCATCATCAGGATTGGCTGTACTTGCCATGCCAATATTTGCACCACTTGCTGATACAGTAGGTATTCCTCGATTTGTGATTGTTACAGCGTATCAATTTGGACAATATGCGATGCTATTTTTAGCACCAACAGGATTGATTATGGCTACATTACAAATGTTGGATATGAAATATTCACATTGGTTTAAATTTGTATGGCCAATTGTCGTTTTTGTATTTATCTTTGGCGGTGGCTTATTAGTTGCCCAAGTATTAGTATATTCATAATAAAAAGCCATTGAGTTTCAAATTTTTGAAACTCAATGGCTTTTTTATGCATTTATTTAGGTTGAATGTAGTGTAAAGATGAGGCAGTATCCGCATCAATTTGACGATATGATACAATACCCAATCCTTTTACATTTGATTCTGAAATAATGATTGAGCCATCATCATTGACTTTTTCAACGAAAGCAACGTGGCCATATAACGCACTTGCTCCAGATTGGCCTGCTTCAAATACAACTGCTGTATGATTTTTAGGGGTTGTACTTACATTATACCCTGCGTCTTCAGCGCTATTATCCCAGTTATGTGCATCGCCCCAATGACCGCCTACATGTTTATCAAATTGTTGAACACGTTCGTACACATACCAAGTACATTGACCATATGGATACGGTGAAGCAACATCTGAAATTGAAAATGGCTTAAATGCACTTCCTGAAACATCTGTGCCACTACTTCCTGTTGATGTTGAGTATTTATCTAAATCAGGCATGTGTTTTTTATCAAAATCAGTTAAATTGTAATGTTCAATTAAGCTATTTAATTTCGTTGCATAGTTTGGATCAGTCGCATAAGTTTGGCTTAAATGACGTGTTGCTGAACGATAACTTGGTGCAATATTTTTCCAAGATGATTTATAAATTGTAGGATTACCGTCAATACCATGTTTGATTAAATCAGCATAATCTTTTAATGAAGCTTTAAGATTTGGATATTTACGGAAACTAGCATTAATACTAAAAATATTATTATTACTACTAGCTTCAAGTGTATTGAAGTTAACTGAAGCACCTTTATAACTACCTTTCATACCGAATAAATTGTAGTTTGGTGCTTGTGCAAGAGCGCTATTACCTGAACTTGATTCTAAAATAGCCTGCGCAATCATAACAGAAGCATAAATATCATTATCTTGCCCAATTTTATGCGCATCTTTGGCAATAGATGTAATAAATTCACGTGTTGCTTTATTTTCTACCACTGCCATGTTTCCATTAGTAACATTGTTCCCATCTAATTGTGGTACATCTTGGAATAAACTTATAGCGCGTGTATTACTTTGTTTAAAATCATTTTCAAATGATTGTGGTACTTCTTGTTTATGTTTTAGTTGTTTCTCCGTTGGCAATTGCGGATTGTCTTTATTTGTGTCTAGTTGGTCTTGAGTTGTTGATGTATCTTTTTTTGAATCTTCATTTTGTGATGCTTGAGATGTGCTGTCTTTTTTAGATGATGTATAGTCTTTATGTGTTTGTGTTGCTTTATCACTATATTTATCAAGAAGCGCATCTAGTACATCCTCTGATTGTTGACGATCTTTATTAGGTGTTGCTTGCTCTTCTTGAGAGGTTTGAGATGTTGTATTTTTTGTTGTTTGCTGTGATGTTGATTGATTGCCATTTTCAGATGTCGAGGACTCATTAGTATTAGAATCATTTAAATCTGAAGCTAATTGATTCAATGAATCTAAGGCTTTGCTTACGCTAGAATCATCAGTTGAATAATTGTTATTACTGTTACTATATTTAAATGATGACTCAGACGATTGATCTGACTGGTTATTTTCTGTTAGTACCTCAGATTGATTTGATGGTGTGGTATGACTATTTGACTTATCAGATGAGTCTTGAGGTGATGGATCAATTGTTGTGTGTTGATGTGATGATTCAGTACGATCTTCATCTGAAGAAGTTGTATTCGTTGCATTTTTGTCATCATTAGTATTAGATGAAGATGAATCACTTTCAACATGTTCATATTTAGAAATATCATCATCAAAATGGAATAAAGATGAAATCAAACTTGTTAAACTAAAGCCATTTTCAAAGTGACTAGGATCTAAAAAGTTTGATGAGAATGAATGATTTGAACCATTCATGTTAAATACAGATAATGGTGTATGATACGTGTCTTCATCTTTAGTATGAGATGAACGATTATTTTTCGAATGTGTTGATGATGGTTTAGAATGAGAAGCGGCATCTTCATTTGAAACTGTGTCTGATTGACTTTCTTTTGACTGAGAGTCTTGCTTTTTATTATTATCAGAGCTATCAGAAGTTGAATCTTCTGAAGATGGAGTTTCATTGCTTTCAGTACGTGTTGTTTCTGATGTAGAAGTTGAATCCTCATTATTTGATTCAGATGTTTTAGTTTGTTTTGTAGTCTCTTCAGCTTGAGCAACACTAGACGTAAATGTTGGTAAAACCAGAGTTGTAGTTAGCAAATATATCATGAATTTTTGCTTCGACATCAATAAACGCTCCTTACTTTTGTATAATATATTTTATAAATCCGTCTTAAGTCAGACGATTTCTATCGTATTTTAACGTAGCATTAGCTTTGTCGCTAAAATTATTTTCTGCTATAATGCATGAGTACCATTTTAATTGTTGATGTATATCAACTAATTATGGCATTCGTGATAAAAGTATTATACTAATTCTACGATATAAAAAACAATGTTTTAAATCATATTGATATAAATTCTTAATATTTCATTTTTAGGAGAGTGAAAATGAAGAACGCGTTTAAATTATTTTTGACAGACTTAAAGCGTGTCGCTAAAACACCTGCTGCTTGGGTAATTCTAGGCGGTTTGGCAATTTTACCTTCATTTTACGCATGGTTTAATTTATGGGCAATGTGGGATCCATATAGTAATACAGGTCATATTAAAGTGGCAGTTGTAAACGAAGACCAAGGCGATAAAATTCGAGGTAAGAAAATTAATGTAGGTAATACGCTCGAAGACACATTGAAGAACAATGATAAATTTGATTGGCAATTTGTCAGTCGGGAGAAAGCAGATCATGAAATACGAATGGGTAAATATTATGCAGGAATTTATATACCTAAGAAATTTACACATCAAATTACGGGAACACTTCGTAAACATCCAGAAAAAGCAGATATTACATATAAAGTGAACCAAAAAATTAATGCTGTCGCCCCTAAAATGACTGATACCGGTTCGACAATTATTGTTGATGAAGCCAATAAACAATTTAATACTACTGTAACGAAAGCATTATTGAAAGAAGCAAATAAAGTAGGTCTTCAAATTGAAGACGAAGTACCAACTATCGATAAAATTAAAAATGCAGTATATGCTGCCCATCAATCTTTACCTAAATTGAATAAAATTGCAGATAGAATTGTTTATCTTAATGATCATCAAGATCAGCTTGATCAATATGCGAATCAATTCCGTGATTTAGATAACTATAAAGATGATATTTTAAATGCTCAACAAAAATTAAATGATGTCAATGCAGCGATTCCTTCTTTAAATCAAAAAGCAAAACTAATTCTCGCATTGAATGAATATATGCCTAACATTCAGAAATTAGTGAATGTAGCAGCAGATGATATTCCTCAGACATTCCCTAAAATTAATAGAGGGGTAGAGATTGCGAGTCAAGGATTAGACTTAGCTAATCAACAACTTAATGATGCGCAAGGTTATTTAGGTATGGCTAAGCAACGTGTTGGTGATTATCAAGAGGCAACTAGGCGAGCACAAGCCGTTAATGGTAATGTGAATAATAATTTACGACAACAAAGTGCGACAACTAATGACAACGGTATGCCTCAATATACGATTCAAAAACTAAGTAATAGTTCGAATAATGATCAATTACCTAATGGTCAGATTCTTTCGAATGAAGATGTTAAATCAATGAATAGTGGACTTGCTGAAGCATTACTTGCATTATCTTCAAATGCGGATAAGCAAGCTAAGGCATCACAATCTGATGTAAAAGCATTAAGAGATATAACGTATGGTGTCATTGCCTCTAATCGTCCAACAGAATATAATGACATGCTTCGAAATATTAAAGGACGTTTAGAAAACACTTCAAAATACAATCAACAATTGATTGATGTATTAAAAGAATTACAACAACGTGAACATGTGAATTTAGCACCACAAATTAAACGAATCGAAAGTACCAATAACCGTATTAATGATACGTTACGTTCTACTAACCAATTGATTGATGCATTATCAAGTGGTGGTAAAGGTAGTGCGGAGTCTATTAATGTATTAAGAAGCTTGCCAGCTTTAAATTCTGGTTTAGGTAGTTATAGAGATTACATTAAAGATAATTTAAATCATCGTTTACTTGTAGTTTCTAATGATATTACAAAACAATTAAGTGAAGGCCAAGTTGTATTATCAGATGTGCAATCTAAATTAAATACGATTAATCAAGTGATTCAAGCAGGTCAAGATATTGTAGGTAATGGTCAAACTCGTATTGCAACACTTCAAAGTGAATTACCATCACTTGAAGCGGGATATATTGAAGCAACTCAAACTGCTAAAAATTACTTCCCAACAGTACGAAAAAATGTAGCAAAAGCTGCAGACTTTGTACGTAATGATTTACCTGATTTAGAACAACGTCTTGCGAATGCAACAGCTACTGTTAATGCTAACTTACCAACATTATTTGATAAGTATGATAATGCAGTAGATTTATTAGATGAGAATCAACCAAAAGCAAAAGAAGCTTTAGCGAATTTAGCGAACTTTGCACAAACAAAATTACCTGGTATCGAAAGAGATTTAAATAAGGCTAATGATATATTCAATCAATTGGACGATGACGATGCAGTAGATAAGCTTGTTAATAGTCTAAAAAATGATTTGAAAAAACAAGCAGATGTTATCGCAAACCCAATTAATAAGAAAACTGTGGATGTTTTCCCAGTCAGAGATTATGGTTCAGGGATGACACCATTCTATACAGCATTATCCATTTGGGTAGGCGCTTTATTATTAGTGAGTTTATTAACAGTGCATAACAAACATGAAGAATTAGCAGATCAGTTAACGAAACGGCAAGAATATCTTGGTAAAGGGATGTTCTTTATCTTGATGGGTGTATTACAAACCCTCATTGTTACAACAGGTGACTTATTCTTACTTCATGCGCAAGTAGAATCACCATTGCTCTTTGTACTCGTTGCATTATTTGGTGCAATTGTGTTTAATACCATTGTTTATACGTGTGTATCTATATTGGGTAACCCAGGTAAAGCGGTAGCCATCATTCTTTTAGTATTACAAATTGCAGGCGGTGGCGGTACCTTCCCAGTAGTTACACTACCTAAGTTCTTCCAAAACATTTCACCTTACTTACCATTTACGTACTTAATTGATTGTTTACGTGAAGTTGTAGGTGGTATTGTACCAGAAATTTTAATTACAAAATTAATTATATTTGGGCTCTTCGGTCTTGGTTTCTTCTTAATTGGATTTATTGCTAAACCATTCTTAGATCCAATTATGACTAAAATTGCAAAACGTGTAGAAGAAAGTAAAGTAACAGAATAGAAAATAAAATAGCCTGATTGATAATGAAACATCATTATCAGTCAGGCTATTATTTTTAATTAGATTTGTTATTAGATTCACTACTACGATGAGTGTGACTTTCAGTAGAAGACTGCGTACTTTGTTGCGATGAAGGTTTTTCTTCTGTTGAAGGTTGTTCAGTTGATGTTTGCTCTGAAGATGGTTTGTCTTCTGTGCTTTGAGATGTGGGTTGTTTTGATGTGTTACTTTCTGAACGATGTTGTGATGTGTTTGATGATTCACTTGTTTTTGGCTGTGTAGTCTGAACAGTAGAGGGACGTTGCGTCGTTTGTTGTTGTTCTTGTATTGATTGACTTGTTGACTCAGATTGCGCAGTGGTGCCATTGTCAGACTGACTTGTTTCATTAGATTGAACTGTATGACTTTCAGAAGTAGTTTCTTTTTTATCTTTCTTTTTAGTAGATTGTGTTTGATTTGGGTTAGATTGATTAGAATGAGTGGCTGCAAAAAAGACTGAAAATCCTAATGCCACAATAAGTAATATAATGACTATAGTTGCTAATATTTTTTTCAAATGATAGTCCTCCATTTTTAATTCATTTTTTTAGTTTATTATAATCAAAGTTCAACAAATAGGTAGTATGTATATAACCAAATCATATTACATTTTATTTACATAATTCTATGATAGATACATCTAAAGTACAGTGAATTAAGATAAAGAGTATGAGATAATAATAGTGAAATAAAAATCCATTAGAGAAAGAAGGACAATCATGAATAAAATAGTTAAATCTATAGCATCAGTTACTTTAGCATTTGGGACAGTATTAGGCGTAAGTACAGCTGTTTTACCAATCGAGGATACAGCGCATGCAGCTACAAAACCATATTATGTATATAACGGGTATGTAGATAAAGACGCAAAATTTGTAACCAATAAACATTTTATTAAAGCAGTTAAATATGGAAATGTAACAATGAATGGAATAAAATTTGAAAAAGTGCATAGTAATAAAAAACTTGAAAAATATAACCAAACATTTACTGGTGTAAGTAAAGATGGCAAAAAGGCGAATAAAGTTCAATTTAGTGTTAAAGGGGATCTGACATATAATCAATTGAAAAAAGCGTATGGCTCAGACTTTAAAAAAGTAAAGGGTACTCCAAGTGATAAAAAAAGTGGTATTTTCGAATATCAACCTAAGAAAGATGGATTAATTGTTTCTTTTGTTATCACACATGGAAGAACAGTAGAAGTAGATATTGGGTATGAAGGTGTCACAACAAGTAAATAAATGATAAATACGAGCGGAATTGAGTTCAATTTCCGCTCTTTTTTATTATTCAATGTGACATAATACTGCAAATTTGAGTTGCATTGTTTGTGAGCCATTTTCATTACTAATTGTAATATACCGCTTTAAAGTATCAATACGTTTAATATAAGCTGCAATAGAATGAATCGTACCATTTCTAAAATAACTAATCATAGCGAGTTGATGCGTTGTATATTTTTCAATTAATCGTCGATTCAGAATATTGAATTGATCATCCGACAAAGAGGGCATTGTTATTTTATTTTGATTTTTGATAAAAGCGTTTATGCGTTCATACTGTTCAGGCATCACTGCAAAAGGTGCCCACTTAATCATGCCACGTCCTTGTGGTATATTAGCGTCTAAATATTCTCTAGGAATGTTACGATAATCTGTTTCATGTTTGTATTGATCAGGAATCATTAAAATCACCTCGATAATATTATAGAACATATGTTCGTATTATTGAAGTGATTTCCTATAATATAAATAAATCTTATATTTAAAAATTAAAATAATGAATTTATATATCATAAGACCACAAGTTTAACAAAGGGGAAGTAAACTCGTGGCCTAGTATTGTTATGTAATATGACATTTTGTGAAGGAGTGAATAGGACTATTACTCCTAATTATAGTATACCACAATTTTATAAAAAAATATTTAAATAGATAGCTAATTACTATAAAGATTGTATAGATAAGAGTAATGAAGTATGATATGAGTAGTTTAAAGAGAAAGAGGAAGACGCATATGAAAAAGATAACAAAAGTATGTGTAGCTACGACAATAGCGTTTAGTACACTATTAGGTGCTAGCGTCACAGGTGCACTTGTTCAACAACCGACTGCCCACGCAGCAACGTCATCATATTACAACTATGATGGTTATGCTGGTCAAAATGCTTCATTCGTATTAGATAAACATTTTAAAAATGCGATTAAAGCTGAAAATGTTAAATTTAATGGCATTAAAATTAAATCGACAACATCAAATAAATCGGTATTGAAATATGATCAATACTTCAGAAATGTATCTAAAGATGGTAAAACTGCCTCGTTATTAGATATGGAAGTCAAAGGTCAACTTTCATTAACACAACTTAAAAAAGTATATAGTAAAGAGCTACAAAAAATTGATAATGGTAACAACAACACAACAGGTATTTATTACTATCAACCTAAACAAAATGGTATGACAGTTTGGTTTGATGTTAATAAAGGTAAAGTAGATAGAGTCGTATTAGGCTATAGTACAGTACAACAAGCAATGAATTAAATGGGTGATTGAAGTGAACGTATTCGCTTCAATCATTTTTTATACACATAGGCGAATAAATATTAAATGATTATATAAAGCTATTTCAAGTTGAAATTTTAAAATCCTCTTTTAATCAATAATTAAAAGGTTTTATTATTGGAAATTAACATTTAATGCTACGATAGAATTATATACATGAAATGTATATTTTGAATCGCTACTCCATGATAATGACATATCAATATACCATTTACTTGAAGGAGGAATACAAATGACAAAGGGGCCAATTCAAGTTAATAATGAAATCGGTACATTAAAAACAGTACTCTTAAAACGTCCAGGTAAAGAATTAGAAAATTTAGTGCCTGACCATTTAAGTGGACTATTATTCGATGATATTCCGTATTTAAAAGTGGCGCAAGAAGAGCATGATCAATTTGCAGAAACACTTAGAAATGAAGGGGTAGAAGTCGTTTATCTAGAACAACTTGCTGCTGAAGCAATTGAAAATGAAGATGTAAGACAGCAATTGATTGATGATATTTTATCAGAATCTCAAAAAACAATTTTAGGTCATGAGAAAGAAATTAAAACATATTTTTCAACATTATCAAATCAAGCATTAATTGAAACAATGATGTCTGGGATACGTAAAGAGGACATTCAACTTGAAACAACACATCTAGTGGAATATTTAGATGATCGTTATCCATTCTATTTAGATCCGATGCCCAATTTATATTTTACACGGGATCCACAAGCAAGTATTGGTAGAGGTATGTCGATCAATCGTATGTATTGGCGCGCAAGACGTCGTGAATCTATTTTTATGACATATATTCTAAAATATCATCCACGTTTTAAAGATGCAGATATACCGGTATGGCTTGATCGTACATCACCGTTTAACATCGAAGGTGGAGACGAGCTTGTGCTTTCTAAAGACGTATTAGCTATCGGTATTTCAGAACGTACATCAGCTGAAGCCATTGAGCGACTAGCAAGAAATATATTTAAAGACGACGATGCTACATTTAAAAAAGTACTTGCGATTGAAATACCCAATAGTCGTACATTTATGCATCTAGATACTGTATTTACAATGATTGATTATGATAAATTTACAGTGCATGCAGCTATTTTTAAAGAAGAGAATCATATGAATATCTTTACAATTGAGCAAGATGAAATGAAAGATGATATTAAAATTACACACTCTAGACAGCTACGAGAAACGTTAGCCAATGCATTAGGTGTAGATAACGTAGAATTTATACCTACTGGTAATGGAGATGTCATAGACGGCGCTAGAGAACAGTGGAACGATGGATCTAATACATTATGTATTCGCCCAGGCGTTGTGGTGACATACGATAGAAACTATGTCTCTAATCAATTATTACGTGATAAAGGTATTAAAGTGATTGAAATTAAAGGTAGTGAATTAGTACGTGGTCGTGGAGGTCCAAGATGTATGAGTCAACCTTTATTTAGAGAAGATATATAATGTTTTCACGTGAAACAATATATAGTCAAAAACGCTAGTCATTTGGCTAGCGTCTTTTTATATTAAAAAATATTCCATTAGTCTACAAAAAGTGTAAAATAGATATCATACTTATAAATTGGAAGGACGAAACAATATGGCATTTATGACTATTAATTATAAATCACCTACGATTGGGATGAATCAATCGTTTACAGCCATCGTTCCAGAAGACGATAGCTTTTTTAAACAACATGAACCTGTAAAACCTTTGAAAATGTTATTACTATTACATGGTTTATCAAGTGATGCGACATCGTATATGCGTTTCACAAGTATCGAACGTTATGCAGAAGCACATCAGTTGGCAGTGATTATGCCGAATGCAGATCACAGTGGTTATGCAAATATGGCTTTTGGTCATAACTACTATGACTATATATTAGAAATTTACAATTATGCACATCAAGTGTTACCAGTATCTAAAAAAAGAGAAGATAATTTTATTGCAGGTCATTCAATGGGAGGTTACGGAACCATAAAATTCGCTTTAACTCAAAGCCATTTATTCTCTAAAGCAGCGCCATTATCAGCAGTATTTGATGTACAATCATTACTCGATATTGAGTGGAATGACTTTGATCCCAAAGCCATTGCCGGTGAAGCTTTAAAAGTTAAAGGTACAGAGTTAGATACCTATCACTTAGTGGATGAAGCGGTTGATAAAGGCGCAACAGTTCCAGAACTCTTTATTCAATGTGGCACAGAAGACTTCTTATATGATGATAATCAACGATTTATGACATATTTAGATGAAAAAGGTATCAATTATAAATATGAAGAAAGACCTGGGGAACATGATTATGCTTTTTGGGACAAAGCAATTGAACGTACCATTGAATGGTTAGTAGAGGAATAAAAAAACATCCCTTTGTGATGAGACGTCGCAAAGGGATGTTTCGTTTTATTTAATGATTTCAATTGTAAATGGAACAACAAAATCTTCGCCCTTATTCATTGCAAGAATAGCTAAAATAGTATAGACAAAACCAGCAATACCTACAACGAATAAAGTTAAGTAACCAATTAACACTACAGTTAAAACTAAACTTTCAAATTAGCGAATGCCATCGATCAACCCATCAAACATGTTGATACATCTGGTAATAATAGATAACCAAAAATAAGAAATAGATACTTTTTCTATTTCTTATTTTTTAATTCATAAACTAATTTGAGTTATTATTTTGAGTATCTTAAAATAATGACAAGTATTAATTATTTTAGGTTTTTCGTAAATATAAAAGAAGCTACTCTAAATCAATAAGGAGCGTAAGTTTAGTGTACAGATAATTACATAACCTCGGTCGTTATTTTTCTAGTATTTTCGCTGATATGTGGCATGGCGCTTGTTGAGAACAATAGTACAAAAGTTTCCGTTGTGGCAGTAGGAGATAATTTAATTCATCCTGTGGTCTATCATGATGCACAACATTCTGATGGCACATTTAATTTTAAACCAATGTATTCTAATATAAAGAAAGACATAGCTAGGCCTGACTTAGCTTTTGTCAATCAAGAGTCTCCGCTTGGTGGGGATGATATTCCATTTTCAGGATTTAAACGATTCAACACACCTAGTCAAGTAGCAAGTGACATTGTTGCAACAGGGTTCGATGTGATTAATGGTGCAAATAATCACTCCTTAGATCAAGGGGATAGAGGGGTCACAAATCATATACAGACTTGGGAAAAATTTGATCATAACGTATTGTTTACAGGAATATACAATTCGAAAAAAAAGGCGAATCGTGTACATACCATTTCTAAAAATGGTGTGAAAATCAGTGTATTAAGTTATACATACGGAACAAATGATATGGTCTCAAACTATCCATATACAGTAAAAACGTTTGACGAGACTACTATTAAACATGATATACGAAAAGTCAAACAACAAAGTGACGTGGTCATGGTGTCGGCACATTGGGGAAATGAAAATCACCATACACCAAATAAAACACAGAAGAAGTACGCTCAATTATTTGCAAATGAGGGTGTAGACGTCGTCATTGGTACGCATCCACATGTGATTCAACCAGTAAAGTGGGTTAAAGCAAAAAACCATCATCATAAAACGTTGATAGCCTATTCTTTAGGTAATTTTTTAAATGGACAGTATAGTGGAGATGAAAATAATCAATTGTTAGGAAGGATAAACTTCGATGTAGTAAAAGAACCTAAAGGTGTACATTTAGAAAATGTTAAATGGACAAGCATGGTCAATCATTACGAACAAGCACGTCCTACCAACAAACAAACACGTCAACATTTTAATATTTACAATCTAGATGATTACACACCACAATTAGCACAGAAACATGGACTACAGTATGATTCAGACAGTGAATGGAATATCAAACATTTATAGGATATTACAAAAGATGTAATCGATCGAACATTTTTAAATGAAAAAAGTTTATAAAAAAGAGCGACTAAATATGTATTAATGACATATTTAGTCGCCTTTAACTCATTTATTCAAAATTGTCCCTTTTTGTGCGACAATTGTTTGATTATCTTGAACATCTTCCATTACTAAAGCTTGAGCACCAATTTTAACGTTATTACCTATTGTTATGCCACCTAATATTGTGGCTCCAGATCCTATAAGTACGTTATTACCAATTACAGGAGTACCATGTTTACTACGTCCACCAATTGTAACGTTTTGAAGAATTTTACAATTATCCCCAATTATAGCCCTCTCATGTATTACACATCCTAAACCACTATGTGCAAATTTTGTTCCTTTACCAATTTTAACTGTTCTAGGAACATCAGTAGCAAAAATTAAACGATTCATTTGTTGCATAAGTCTAGGAATAACTGGAATATTATGTTTTTGAAGCTTAGTCATTAGAAAAATAGATTTATTCATTAAAGACACAGTCTACGACCTCCTCTACTTTATGTAAATAATAAATAAATTTTCCAGAATAATCAATAATTAAAAAAAGAGTTTGAATAAAAATTAAACACGTGAAATTTAATTTTTATTTAAAATATTTATAATAGAACTTATTAAATAAAGCTACTATGTGTTTAATTATTGACATACATAGTAGCTTTCAATTTATTTAATTGTTCTCCCAATATCCATTATTTGTTTTGATTAGCGAATGATTTAGAGATATCACGTAGTGTTTGAGGTGCGTCATCCCATTTCATTGTGACTTCAGTGAAGTGCATGTGATTTGGATGGGTATTAATATCATCAAACGTTTCTTTTAAATCTTTTGAAGTTTTAACATCATGGACTTTCACGCTATCTCCACCAAATACGTTTGGTAATGCTTTGTAATCCCACATGTTGATATCATTATAGGGCTCTTCCATACCATGAATGAGACGTTCAACAGTATAACCATCATTATTAATTAAGAAAATCACAGGTTTAATATCTTGGCGAATCATTGTTGATAATTCTTGAACAGTCAATTGGAATGACCCATCACCAATTAATAAGATATGACGACGGTGTGGGTTAGCTAATTGGGAACCTAATGTAGCTGGTAATGTGTAACCAATTGAACCCCATAAAGGTTGACCGATAAATGACATATTTTTAGGTAAAGCTAAACTGTAAGCCCCAAAGAAGGATGATCCCTGTTCTGCGATTAATACATCATCGCCACCAATAAAGTCTTGCATCATTTTAAAGTAAATATCTTGAGTTAACGTATCATCAGTTAATTCATAGTCACCTGATTTTGGTTGTTGATAAGAAGGGAATGAATGTTTATTTGTATAATCTATCGTACTTAACGCTTCTAAGAATTCAGGCAATGCAATTTCTGTATCACTCGTATCGTTTAATTTAAATAGACGATGATTAATCATGACCACGTCGTTAATATCAAATTGATATGAAAAGCCTGCAGTAGCTGAGTCAGTTAATTTGGCACCAATATTTAGAATAGCATCGCTATGATTGACATAGTCTTTAATGTCATCTTTAGCAATTTCCCCATCATAAATACCCATATAGTGTGGGTTTTCTTCATTAAATGCCCCTTTACCTAACGATAATTGAACAACTGGAATATTCGTTTTATTGACAAATTGTTCTAATTCATCATGTAGATGAAAACTATTGATTTCATGACCTGCAATAATTAATGGTTGTTGAGCTGAACGTAATTTATCAGCCACCATATCTATATATTGAGATACATCTTGTTGAGGTGCGTTTTCAACTTTGAATGGTTGTTCAACTTCAATGTCTGACATAGCCACATCAATAGGTAAGTGAATGTGTACTGGACGACGTTCTTGAAGCGCTGCATTGATTACTCTAGGGATTTCAGTTGTTGCATTTTCAGGCGTGATATAGGCTTGTGCTGTTGTAATCGGTTCAAACATGTATCGATAGCTATCAAAGCGTCCTTCACCTAAAGAGTGATGCACATATTTGCCTGCCTTTTCAACAGCTCTTGTTGGTGCACCTGTGATAGCAATGACCGGAACACGTTCTGCATATGAGCCTGCAATACCATTGACGGCACTTAATTCTCCAACACCGAATGTTGTTACGAGTACGCCTAGTCCGTTCATACGTGCGTAACCATCAGCGGTATAAGCACCATTTAGTTCATTCGTTGTTCCAACCCATTCAACGCCTTCATGACTTACGATGTCATCTAAAAATGCTAGATTAAAATCTCCTGGTACACCAAATATTTTATTGACACCTGCTTCATGTACTGCATCCATTAAATATTGTCCTACACGTTGTTTCATATTCAATTCCACCTTTGTATTGCTTTTGTTTACATATATAGGATAAGCCTGGTTATAAATAAAGTCAACATTATTGACCTTTTGGTGAAAATCGTTAGAAAATTTACTATAATGATTAATAATGACTTTGAAAAGGAACGAATGAATATGGATCGAAATAAAAATGATTATGAGCACATGCTATTTTATTTCGCTTACAAAACGTTTGTGACGACTGCAGATGAAATTATCGAAAAATATGGTATGAGTCGACAACACCATCGCTTTTTATTTTTTATCAATAAATTGCCTGGTATTACGATTAAGCAGTTACTAAACATGTTAGAAATATCAAAGCAAGGGTCTCACGCAACATTGAAAAAGTTAAAAGAAGAAGCATTAATTATTGAACAGCAATCTGAAGAAGATCGAAGAGTAAAGCAATTATTTCCCACGCCTAAAGGAAGTAAACTAGTAGAGAAATTAAATAAAGCACAAGATGAATTAATGCAACAAACGTTCCAAAAAGTTGGAAAAGATTGGTATGCGATCATGGAAGAATTATCGAATTATCGTGAAGGGTTTCAAGATATTAAACATTTAAAAGATGAAAAAGAATCATAAAAAAGAAGCTAAACGGATGTACATCGACAGTTCAGCTGTTTCTATACAATTTTAAGGAAAAAATATACTGTCTATGATCAATAAAGATGAAAAGTTAATTCAACTTATTTCAAAAGAATTAAAGATATTTACATTTAATGTACAACGTACGATAGGATATTTGACTGTAATAAAACCAAATAATATTGCAGATTACAATATAAAATGTTAAGGGGTCAATTAGAATTAACACTAGATCTTCGAAAATCATTTTTTAGTAATGGTGATGATTCGTCAAAAGCACGTAAAAATGAAAAAATTGGACATCAACAATGGATCATTTTGCGATAGCCATAAATAATGCAATTCGAAAGTATATGTTTTAATATAGAAGAGGTTAGAGTAAAGTAGAATGTTAAGATATCACATGTTAGCGTTTTAATTTTCTAACCTTATTTCATTTATAGAAAGAAAGTAGTGTAAAATGTGGCACCACGTTATATCGCAAGAATTTATTTTATAGTGCTTTTTATTATTTCATTGTTTGTACCGCGAATACTTAACTTTATGACATTAAATCTATTCTTAGCCTATATTCCTCTAGAGCTTTGCTTGCTTTTAAAGTTATTTAAACCAAAGGAAACTAAAGAGTGGCCTTTATTTATTGTATTTGCACTTATTTTTATACTATTAGTTCCCAATACGTTCTATATGGTTACAGACTTAATCCATCTTAATAATTTTAAATTCAATTTCTTAGTCAGTTTAAATTTAATTGAATGGTTTGCGTTTGCGTATTTACTGGCAGGTGTCTTTTTTGCAATCTATTGTATGATCTTTATATTTATCAGCTTAGAACATTTTACTTCTAATATATGGCTTAATCGATGCTTAGTACTGAGTTTAATGTTTCTAAATGGGATAGGCATATATGTTGGACGTTTTTTAAGATTCCATACAGTTTATCTGATTACACGACCATTAACGATTACGCATCAAGTGTTTGATGCCATCGATTTAAAAAGTGTTATTTTTATTATGCTTATGGTATTATTACAAGCCATTCTTATATTATTTGTGAAAGGAGTACGATTAATAAAATGATTCGCATACTACTCCTCTTAGTCATTGTGATTATATTACAAGTAATAATTAAGCATTTTCTTAGTGACATAGAGTTAGATTCAAAGTATAAAAATATGATTACTTATGTACCATTAGGTTTAGGATTGTTTTTTGTTCAAAATGTATATTATGAACGTAAGTATCCACATTGGGAGGTACCACTTAAAGAAAAGCTAAATTTAAAATATATTTATCTTTTTACTTTCTTAGAGTTTGTTGCGATATATATTTGTTTATTTGTGATGAAAAATTAAATATTATTGTCAATACATTCTCTAAAATGACATAAATATAACGCAATTTGTTCGATTGACTTTAAAATTAATAGCAATTGAGTGTATAATAGATTTAGTCTAGACTTGTTTTTTGACAAAACAAATCTAATTTACGCTAAAAATTAAAAGGAGTGACAATAATGAAAAAACTTTTAGTTACAACTATTATTGGTTTTGTAGGCTATATTGCTTTCAAAAAATATCAAAACAAAGTAAACGAAATGCCAAATATTGAATATTAATAAATGCAGCCAAGAGGTTTTCTTCAAAGAAAATCTCTTGGCTTTTTATATGTCTTAAATATACATAACAATTATTAAATTTAAATAAATGAAGTTGAATATAATTTATTTAATGCGAAGCAAATCATTACTGAAGACAAATAATGTCTGATCTGTAATATATAATAGTTTTGATTGCCAAGAAAAATACAATCATTCATATGATACTTACATCATATTAAATATTTATTTAAATTAAAGTTATAATATGGAACGTAATGATTTATTTAAAAATTATGAAAAAATAGGAAAATACTTTTATATGATATTGTAAAAAGCTTTTTAAAAATATAAAATGATTAATGAATAAAAAAAATGGAGGATGTTATGGAAAATACATTAGATTTTACAAGAATATGGGAAATAATAAAAAAGAATTGGATGATATTTTTGATTTTACCAATAATTTTTTTGTTATTGAGTTTAACTTACACATTTTTGATAGCTCAACCGAAATATGAAGCTTCGACACAAGTACTTGTAAATCAAAAAGAAAAAGATAAAGATATAATGGCTCAACAAGTGCAAAGTAACATTCAATTAGTTAATACATATTCAGAAATTTTAAAAAGTCCAAGGATTCTAGATAAAGTTGCAAAAAAAGAAAAAGATTACTCGTCTACTAAATTAAGTAAGATGATTTCAGTTAATACGGAAGCAGAGTCGCAAATTTTAAATGTTAGTGTGAGAGCAAACAGTGAAAAGAAATCGGAAAAAATTGCTAATGATGTAGCTAATGTTTTCAAAAAAGAAATACCAAAAATTATGAGTGTTGATAATGTAACGATTCTTTCAAAAGCAAATGGAACTTCAAAGAAAGTATCTCCTAAAACGACTACTAATATAGTAGGTGGATTGTTATTAGGATTAGTTATAGCAATAGTAATAGTTATTTTAAAAGAAATATTAGATAAACGTATTAAATCTGAAGAAGATGTGGAAAAAGAATTGAATGTTCCTGTACTAGGTTCTATTCCAAAACTAAAATAAGGAGAAAGATTTATGGCTAAGCGAAAAGAAGAGAAAAGAAAGGCTTTAAATACACCTTTGTATGTTGAAGATAAACCTAAGTCGATTGTGAGTGAGAAATTAAGGGGTATACGTTCTAATATTATGTTCTCAAATGCTGAAGAAATAAAAAGTGTGCTGATTACTTCTGAAAAACCAGCAGCTGGGAAAAGTATTGTGACTACAAATATTGCGATTACTTATGCACAAGCGGGATATAAAACATTAATTATCGATGGAGATATGCGTAAACCTACGCAACATTATCACTTTCAAGAGTCAAATTATGATGGGTTATCAAATTTAATTATTGGCAACTCAGATTATGATAAATCAATTCGATCAACAAGGGTGAAGAATTTAGATTTATTGACATCTGGTCCTATTCCACCAAATCCTTCGGAGTTAATAGCTTCTGAAAGGTTTAAAAAGATTTTTGAACATTTACAAAAGGAATACGATTTTATTTTAATTGATACGCCACCAATCATTTCTGTTACAGATGCACAAGTATTTTTACAATATGTACCAAATTGTGTGTTAATTATTGATGCTCAGAAAAACAATCGAAATGAAGTTAAAAAGGCTAAACAACTCGTTGAACAGGCAGACGGACACGTTATTGGTGCAATTTTAAATAAAACCGCTCAAGAAAAATCTTCTAATTATTATTATTATTATTATGGAGAGGATTCTAAATCATGATTGATATACATAATCATATTCTTATAGGTTTAGATGATGGATCTCAAAGCAAAGAAGAGACACTTGCCTTATTAAAGCAGGCTAAAGATGAAGGGGTTACAGATATTATCGCAACTCCTCATCATTTAAGTCCACAATTTGATAATTATTATGAAGACATCGTACCTAAAATGGATGAAGTATTGAGTATCGATGAATTTAAAGATATAGGAATTAATATCTATCTTGGACAAGAGGTAAGAATAAGTGACCAAATTTTACCACAACTAGAGAATAACCAAATTATTGGTTTGAATCATTCTAAGTACGTACTCATCGAATTACCGTCAGGACATGTGCCTCATTATACTGGACGTTTATTCTTTGAATTACAATCGAAAGGCTATGTGCCAATCATTGCGCATCCTGAACGAAATAAAGAAATTAGTGCCAATTTAGATGTTCTTTACGAATTAATTAATGCAGGAGCGTTAAGTCAGTTAACAACGGCTTCACTAATGGGGCATCATGGGAAGAAGACGCAAAAAAAATGTATAGATATGATTGAAAATAACTTAACACATTTTGTTGCCTCAGATGCACACCATGTGGAAAAAAGACCTTTCATTATGAATCGTCTTTTTGAAGAAAGAAAGTTGAAAAAATATCATGAAGACATTCATAATTTAATGAATAATGCGAAATTTATTATAGATAATGAAGATGTACCAAAAAAACAGCCAACTCAAGAATATACACAGAAAAAATTTTTTAATTTATTTTAATCAAATTTCACATTCTAAGTGAGGAGAGTTAAGTTGGATAAATTAAGTGCAAGAGGACGGCTTTTAATTTTAATTATTATAGATTCAATTATTGTAACCCTGTCTGTATTTATTTGTTACAGCATATTAGAGCCATATTTTGAAGGCTATTCAAAGAAAATTTTAATATTCACTTCAATTATATTACTGATTTCACATCATGTATTTGCATACATATTTAACCTTTATCATCGTGCTTGGGAATATGCGAGCGTGAATGAATTATTGATTATTGTTGAAGCGGTAACGTGTTCTATTATTTCAACAATAATCATTGTACCTCTTTTTACAGGACATCCACCATTTTTTAGATTGTATTTAATTACATGGATGATGCATCTGATTCTTATAGGAGGATCAAGAATTTCATGGAGAATTGGGCGTGGTTTTTTAGTAGGAAAACGGAAAAAGAAAAAACCAACACTGATTGTAGGCGCAGGTCGCGGAGGATCACTATTAATAAGACAAATGTTACGAAGCCCAGATATGGGATTAGAACCTGTTTTAGCAGTAGATGATGATCCACAAAAGCGTAATTTAGCTATTACTGGAGGAGTTAAAGTCCAGGGCACAATTAAAGATATTCCTAATCTAGTAGAAAAGTATCGAATTAAAAGAATTATCATTGCTATACCTACACTTTCACCAGCTAGATTGAAAGAAATTACTGATTTATGTAACAGTACTGGGGTTGATATCTTCAAAATGCCAAGTATAGAGTCTGTATTATCTGGAGAATTAGAGGTTAACCAATTAAAACGTGTAGAAGTTGAAGATTTACTAGGAAGAGAACCAGTAGAGTTAGATATGGCCATGATTTCAAAAGAATTAACGCACAAAACCATATTAGTCACTGGAGCCGGAGGATCTATAGGATCTGAAATATGTCGTCAAGTATGTAAATTTGAACCAGAAAGAATCGTATTACTTGGACACGGCGAAAATAGTATCTATTTAATTCATCAAGAGTTAACGAAATTGTACAAGGATAAAATTGAAATTACTCCTGTTATTGCAGATGTACAAGATGGAGAACGTATTCAAGAAATAGTTAATAAATATCAACCATATGCAATCTATCATGCAGCTGCTCATAAACATGTACCACTTATGGAATATAATCCTACCGAAGCATTTAAAAATAATGTGCTTGGAACAAGAAATGTAGCAACAGCAGCTAAAAAAAATAGTGTAAGAAAGTTTGTAATGATTTCAACTGATAAAGCGGTTAACCCACCTAATGTCATGGGTGCATCTAAACGTATGGCTGAAATGGTCGTACAAAGTCTCAATGATGAAAATAGTAAGACAGATTTTGTAGCTGTACGATTTGGAAATGTTTTAGGTTCAAGAGGATCTGTTATTCCATTATTTAAAAAGCAAATTGCAGCAGGTGGACCTGTCACAGTGACGCATCCAGATATGACACGATACTTTATGACGATTCCTGAAGCCTCAAGACTGGTACTTCAAGCAGGAGCATTAGCACAAGGTGGAGAAGTATTTGTATTAGATATGGGAGAACCTGTTAAAATTGTTGATTTAGCACGTAATCTAATTAGGTTAAGTGGAAAAACTGAAGATGAGATTGGAATTAAATTTTCTGGAATTCGTCCAGGTGAAAAACTGTATGAAGAGTTATTAAATGACAATGAAATCCATTCAAAACAAGTTTATGAAAAAATTTATAGAGGGAAAACTACAATACCTCCTAAGGAAGAATTGGATAGAACTATTAATTATTTAAAATTTCATCATAGTGAAATTAAAGAAACTTTAATCCGTTTAGCGAATAGGAAATGTTAGTTATGATAAATATTTATAGAATAATAACTATAGTATTAGCCATTATAAGTATAACTGCAATATTAACCACTACAGTATCTATTCCAAACAATTTAATACTCATTCCTTTAGTTTTTTTATGTTTATTTATTGTTTTTCCGTCATTTAGTAAGTATATGTTTAATAATCTCGGTATTACAATAGTTAATTTAACTATGCTATTGCGATACGTTATTTCACCTTTACTTATATCGTTTTATGGATCAAATATTCAAATTGGAACAACTGTATTAAGATCTATACAAAATCAAGCAATAAATTTAATGTTATATGAAATGATTGTTTTATTTATAGTGTTCGCTGTATTTCATAAATACTTCTATTTTGAGAAGAGTTCATTTAATAAAATTAATGCAAAACCCAATTTGTTTGGCTGGATATTCGTGCTTTTAGCAATAGGTTTAGCGATACTTCAACCTTCATCTATAGGAAGATATTCATTTATTTGGTCTGCTTCTGAATTAAACAACAATGAGTTAGCTGATGTAAGCTTATTTGCTTTATTAGTTCAATTAGCTCAAGTTGTTCTAACAATTAATATATTAAATATAATTTTTAAATATTATAAAAAAAGACAAAGTATTTTTTATTTATATCTGTCAATAATAGTTATAGTCATATCTGCTTCATTTATTATAGGAACAAGTAGATCAAGTGTAATTTTGCCTTTAATTGCTGGGTTATTTACAATTTATATTTTATATAAAAACTATAGAAGGATTATTTCGTTTTTATCTACATGTTTAATTGTATTAATTATTGTAATTTCTACATTATTGAAACAAAACACAACTATATCTACTGGAAGAAGTTTATATCATTCAGCTGGTTTACTAGAAAATCTCAATACAGATATACAAATTTACTTGTCCGGAGTTACAAATATTGCACATTCAATTGAAACAGCCTATATGTATAAACCATTTCAATTTTATGGGATATTTGGAGAATTACTTCATTCGGTAGTATTTGTTAATCAATTATTTATTAACTATCAGAGTGCTATTGTTAGTTTTAATAATACATTTTATAAAAAAATAGGTGTTAATGATCAGATATTACCACTTCTTGGTCAAGGATATTTATACTTTGGAAGTATATTAGCACCAATATTTTCAGTTTTAGCTCTATTTATAGTAATGTTGCTAGATAAAAAAATTCACAAAAGTAGCTCTGTATTTAATTTGTATATATATATATATTTATGTGTGAAATTTTCATTATTCTTTATGTCAAATGCAACGATATTAATTTCATTCTTTACTAATTTCTTTATAGTATTATTTATTATTGCATTGTTAAATAGAAAATTTGTTATAAAAGGGAGAACATAATGAATATTGGAAAAAAAGATGTTTTGTGGGGATACATAAGTCTATTACTGGTGCAAGGTATTAATGTTATTTTACTACCAGTAATTGTGAGATATTTAAACTCTGCTGAATTAGGTGTTTGGTATACGTTTACTTCATTATATGGGTTAGCAATGCTTATCGATTTTGGTTTTCAAACGATTATAACTAGAAATATAAGTTATTTATGGTCGGGGGCACAGAGTATTAAAAGTACAGGTTTTGAAGTATTAGGAGATAAAAATGTTGAAGTAAATATTCCATATTTTATTAAAGTGATTTCAGCCGTAAGATTTATTTATACTTCAATGGGTACAATTATATTTACATTATTTATAACTGTTGGCACTTGGTATATGATTAGTATTAATAATGGAGAAATAAGTATGAAAACTATGCTTATTTCTTGGTTTTTTTACATGTTATCCATTGTTTTAAATATTAGCTTTTCATATTGGAATTCTGTTTTAAAAGGAATAGGTGCTATTAAAGTTTATAATCAAATATTAATAGCAACAAAAAGTACACAATTAGTATTATCAATAGTATTTTTAATACTTAATCTAGGATTGATAGGGGTTTCACTCGCGTATTTTGTTTCAGTCATAGTAAACCGTATATTACAATCAATAGCTTACTATAATTATTCAAAAGAGACGAAAAAAACAAAAAGAAAATTAAAAATCACATATGATAAAGAAATACTTAAAAATTTACTACCTAATACACTTAGAACGGGATCACTATCAATTTCTAATTATTTAATCATTAATTTCCCAATCATTTTAAGTTCGTACTTTTTATCTTTAAAAGTATCAGGGCAATTTGGGTTTATTAATCAAATTGTTACATTAATTATCATGTTATCTAATTCTTACTATAATACTTATCTAGCTAAGTTAAATTATCTAAGAGTTAAAAATAAATATGATGAGCTAATTCAACTATTCAAAAAAGCTATATTAACAAGTTCAATTTTTAATATTATTGCATTTACATTATTTATTTTACTTGGTAACTGGGCTCTTAGAATTATTGGCGCTGATTATAGATTACTAAGTTTAATACCATTGTTGATCATTATCATTTATAGATTTTTATATAATATCCAAATATTATTTACAAATTTCTTATCGACTAAGAATTTAATCCCACATCATAAGTCATTTTTGATTTCAGCGATTATAACCATATTAATACAAATTGTACTTTTAAAATTTATTGATAATAGATTAATTTATTTATTATTACCATTATTATTAGTCCAATTAATTCATAATAATTGGTACTGGATATGGTATGTAATAAAAGATATAAAAAAAGATAAAAAGCTATATCAATCAACTCAAATATAGATTAAGGAGTATATTATGAAAATATTATTTGTTGTCAATAACTTTAATTTTGGAGGTCCTCAAAAAAGTTTGTTGAACTTAATTTATGAATTGAAAGATACAAACACTGAAATTGACATAATTATATTAAACCAAGAAGACACCTTAACAAAATATTTACCTAAATATGTTAATGTAAAAACAATTAGTTCTAAATTTTCTATACTTATGTTGAACAAAAATAATTTAATTCAGAATATGCTTAAAAATTTAATTTCTCCTAAATTAGTTTTTAATGCTTTTATTTTTATGATTAAAAGTCAATTGAATTTGCATAATAATACGAAAGCCAAGCAAAAATTTTGGATAAATAATAAATGGCAAGAAATAGTTAATCAAGAGACTTATGATTATGCTATCGGCGTTTCAGGAGGTCATTCTGTCTACTTCATCGAAGACTATGTTAATGCAAAGAAAAAAATTGGTTGGATACGAACAGACTATAGAGTGCTAAAAAGAGATCTTTCAATTGATCGTTTTTATTTTAAAAAGATGAATGGTATGTTATCTGTTTCAAAAATGTGTTCTGATATTTTTGAAGATATATTTGATATAAAGCCAGTTACTTATTACAATAGTTTGCCAATAAAGCTGTATGAAAATATTCCAAGTGAAGAAATTAATTTAGATACTAATCACTTTAACTTATGCACTATTTGTCGATTGGATAATGGTAAAGGATTAGATTTAATGATTGAAGCCGCTAAAATTCTAAAATCTAAAAACTTAAATATTAAATGGTATTTAGTTGGCAAAGGTAAATTAGGTGAATGGTTACAAGATGAAATTATTAAAAATGACTTGCAAGATATGTTGATACCATTAGGATTTAAATTTAATACAGGAAGTATTGTGAAAAATATGGATGCATTAGTTCATCCATCAAGGTTTGAAGGTAAATCCAATACTATTGATGAAGCTTTACACTATAACATTCCAGTTGTTGCAACTAATTTTTCAACTGTATATGAACAGATAAAAGACAATGAAAATGGTTTTATTGTAAACATGAGTGGTAATGACATTGCTACTAAAATTGAGCATTTATATAACAATCGAGATGTTTATCATAAAATTCAAAAAAACTTAAAACGTGAGCATCAAGAAATAACAAATAAAGGTCAAGAATTTTTAGAAACTATACTAAATATTGGAGGTTAGTATAATGTTAACTATTTTTACTCCGACTTATAATAGAGCACATACATTACCGAGACTATATAACTCATTACTTGAACAAACTGATTATAATTTTGAGTGGCTTATTGTAGATGATGGATCCACTGATAATACATATCAAGTGATTGAAACATTTGATACAAAAAAATTTAATATCCGTTACATTAAACAAAAAAATGGCGGTAAGCATATAGCATCAAATGTAGGTTTAAAGGCAGCTAAAGGTGAGATATTTGTTGTTTTAGATAGTGATGATTGGTTTTATCCCAATGCTGTAGAAGTTTTTAATACAAAGTTTAAAGAAAACAAAGGTATGAAAGCTTTAATTACTTTAGATACATATGAAAATGGAGAAGTAATTGGAGAAAAATTACCAAATATTGAAAAGGTGAATTGGGTAGATTTAAGATATAAATATAAGGTTAGACACGATAAGTGTTATGTATTCTCAACAAGTATAATTAGAAATATGACTTTTCCACAATATGGTACATCAAAGCACATGCCTCCTTCATATCAGTGGTTTGAATTTAGTGAACTTTATGACTGCTACTTAGCTAATATTAATACTAAGTACGTAGAATACCAAGAGGATGGAATTAGTAGTAAAGTTAAAACTAATTACTTTAAATCTGCCGAGAATTATTGTGAGTATAGAAAATTAGCTCATAAACAATTACCGACTGTAAAAGATAAGTTAATTAATTATCTTTTATATGATATATCTTGGATTGATACAGGTCTAAATTCTAAATATAAATTTAAAAATATTGAAAATTTTTTAATTTCTGTAGTATTAACTCCTGTGGCTTCAATATTATATATATATTATAAATTGAAATTTAAAAGGAGGGGGTTAATTGAGTAATATAACGTTAAATAATTTTCTTAAACTTGTGCAAATTCCATATAAAATTGTACCTAAATCAATTTGTAATCTTATATGGGAAGTTTTCTCAGTAAGTGATTCTTTGTTAGCTATTATTTATAGAAGACTTTACATGCAAAAGTATGCGAAAAAAGTAGGATTAAATATTTATATTGGTAAATATGTTGTTATAAAAAATATTCACAATCTAATAATTGGAAATAATGTAAGTATTCATTCGTTTAGCTATGTTGATGCTCATGGTGAAATTGATATTGGCAATAATGTATCGATAGCAAATCATACTACGTTAATTTCTTCAGATCATACTTGGCAAGATAATGACAAACCTATCAAATATAATCAAGTGACACCTAAGAAAATTATAATAGAAGATGATATTTGGATAGCTGCTGGTGTTAGAGTGCTTGGTGGAAGTCATATTAGAAGACGTTGTGTTATTGGGGCAGGAGCAGTCGTTAATAAAGATACAGAAGCTAATAGTTTATATGTTGGTGTCCCAATAAAAAAAGTTAAGGAGGTAAATAGTTAATGAAAGTTTTAATCACAGGTGTTGCAGGATTTATTGGTTCAACATTAGCAAAGAAATTAATTAAGCAAGGTTATGAGGTAATAGGAATCGATAACATTAATGACTATTACTCTGTAGAATTAAAAGAAGATAGATTGAAATCAATTGATAAAGATCACTTTACTTTTTATAAAACAGACTTAGAAGATTATGAAAAAGTGAATCAAATTTTTGAAGATGAAAAACCAGAGGTTGTAGTCAATTTAGCTGCCCAAGCGGGCGTAAGATATAGTTTGGAAAATCCAAGAGCATACATTGACTCAAATATTGTTGGATTTATGAACATCTTAGAAGGTTGCCGTCACCATGAAGTAAAGCATTTAATTTATGCTTCTTCAAGTTCAGTCTATGGTGCAAATACAAATAAGCCATTTAAAACTTCAGATAATATTGACCATCCATTAAGCTTATATGCTGCCACTAAAAAATCAAACGAACTTATGGCGCATACTTATAGTCATCTTTATAATTTGCCAACAACGGGTTTACGTTTCTTTACAGTTTATGGTCCGTGGGGTAGACCAGACATGGCATTATTTAAATTCACTAAAGCAGTAGTAAATGATGAAACCATTGATGTATATAATCATGGTAACATGATGCGTGATTTCACGTATGTTGACGATATTGTAGAAGCAATTAGTCGCTTAATTCAAAAGCCAGCGCAACCAAATCCTGAATGGTCTGGTGCTAATCCAGATCCAAGTTCTTCATACGCACCATACAAAATTTATAACATTGGAAATAACAGTCCAGTTCGTCTAATGGAATTCGTAGAAGCAATTGAGAATAAACTTGGTAAAACAGCGAAGAAAAATTATATGGATTTACAACCTGGTGATGTACCAGAAACATATGCGAACGTAGATGATTTATTCAAAAATATTGATTTCAAACCCCAAACATCTATACAAGAGGGTGTGAATAAATTTATCGACTGGTATTTAGATTATTATAAACATTAAATTAATATAAAATTAAAATATAAAGGAGTAATTTACAATGGATAGAAATATAGCAGTTGTAGGTTTAGGATATGTAGGTTTACCAGTAGCAGTTACTTTTGGAAAAAAACATGAAGTCATTGGTTTTGATATTAATGAGAACAGAATTAAAGAATTAAAAGAACATCACGATAGAACAAATGAAGTTACATCAGAAGACTTAAAAGCAACACATATTAATTTCACTTCTAATTCAGAAGATTTGAAAAAAGCTGATTTTATCATCGTGGCAGTTCCAACACCAATTGATAAAAATAATAAGCCAGACTTAACACCACTACTTAAAGCGAGTGAAACGGTTGGTAAAGTGTTAACACCTGATACAATCATTGTATATGAATCAACTGTATATCCTGGAGCGACAGAAGAAGATTGTGTTCCAGTATTAGAAAGAGAGTCTGGCTTAACTTGTGGTAAGGATTTCTTCGTTGGTTATTCACCAGAAAGAATTAATCCAGGCGATAAAGTGCATACATTTGAAACGATAACTAAAGTTGTTTCAGGACAAACACCAGAAGTATTAGACATTGTTGCTGACGTATATGGTTCTGTAGTTACTGCAGGTGTGCATAAAGCATCATCAATTAAAGTAGCAGAAGCAGCTAAAGTAATTGAAAATACACAACGTGACGTAAATATCGCCCTAATGAATGAATTAGCATTAATTTTTGATAAATTAGATATCGATACAAATGAAGTATTACGTGCCTCAGGCACGAAATGGAATTTCTTGAATTTCAAACCAGGTTTAGTTGGTGGACACTGCATTGGTGTAGATCCATATTACTTAACACATAAAGCACAAGAAGTTGGTCATCATCCAGAAGTGATTTTAGCAGGTCGTCGTATTAATGATAATATGTCTAAATTTATTGCCTCTAATGTCATTAAAGGCTTACTAAAACAAGGTTTAGAAGTTCAAGGGGCAACAGTAAATGTATTAGGTTTAACATTTAAAGAAAATTGTCCAGATTTAAGAAATACAAAAGTAATTCATATCATTGAAGAACTAAAAGAGTATGGTTTAGATGTACACGTAAATGATGTAGAAGCAGATAAAGAAGAAGCGAAAAAATTCTATAATATCGACTTAGAAGATAAACAAAATTTACCTAAGGCTGATGCAATTATTTTTGCTGTAGCACATAAAGATTATGTAGAAAATAAAAAAGACTATCTAGATTTGGTGAAAGATAATGGTGTAGTACTTGATATTAAAGGTATTATTGAAGATGATGAAATCGGAAACAAAGGATTATGGAGACTATAAACTAAATGTGCTCTATAAATAAGGGTGAATGACATTGTCAAATAAAAAAATATTTCAATTAGTAACTGTTTCAAAGAGTATTCCATTAATGAAAGGGCAAATTGAATATTTAAGAAATAAGGGACTCGACGTGCATGTTGTATCTTCAGAGGGACCAGAACAAAACACATATTCTTCTGATATTACACATGTAGTTAACATGGAAAGAGAGATTTCTTTAAAGAATGATTTAAAATCATTAATGAATATGATTAGATTATTTAAAAAAGAAAAACCTCACATTGTTAACTCTGGAACTCCTAAAGCTGGATTAATAGGTACGTTAGCAGCTTTTATTACAAGAAGGCCGGTACGTATTTATACAGTAAGAGGTCTCAGATTAGAGACCGTTACTGGTCTCAAATACAAGATTCTATATGCTATGGAAAAATTAGCTATGTTTTGTGCTACAGATATAATAGCAATATCTGAAAGTTTAAAAGATAAAATTGTAGAATTAGGTTTAGAGAAAAAAGAACATATTAAAGTTCTAGGTCATGGAAGTTCTAACGGTATTAATCTTGATAATTTTACAAAAGACAAAACAATAATTCCCTATGAATTAAAAGAAAAACTGGCTGATCATTTTGTGATTGGTTATGTAGGACGAATTGTCAAAGATAAAGGGATTCATGAAATAATAGAAGCATTTAAAATAATACAAAAAAATTATAATAAAGTGAAATTATTAATTGTTGGTCCAATCGAAAAAGATGATTCAATTAGCGAAGAGGATTATCAATACTTACAAAATAATTTAAATATAATAATGACAGGTCATGTTAATGATACAGTAAATTATTATAATCATATGGATGTCTTAGTTTTTCCTACATATAGAGAAGGATTTGGAAATGTAAGTATCGAAGCACAAGCTGTTGAAGTACCAGTAATTGTCAATAATGTTACAGGTGCAAAAGATACTCTTATTAATAACGTTACTGGATATCTAGTCGAAAAAGGTAATTATAATCAAATTGCTCAAAAGTTAGAATTTTTGATTGATAATCCAGCGATAAAAAAACAACTCGGAATTAATGGTAGGGAAAATGTAGAAAGTAAATTTAGAAATGAAATTATTTGGAAACATTTAGAAACAATATATAAAAATAATCTTCCTATTTAAAAATAAAAAGGAGGGGTGTATAATGTTAAAACGCTTATTTGATATTGCAGTGAGCGCGACAGGATTAATTATTTCAGCGCCGATTACTTTAACTGCAGCCGCTGTTATTGCTAAAAGATTAGGCAAACCTGTACTTTTTAGACAAGTACGACCTGGTCAAGATGGTAAACCATTTGAAATCTATAAATTTCGGACAATGTCTGATAAAAGAGATGAAAATGGAGAGTTATTGCCAGATGATCAACGTATGACACCAGTAGGTACATTCATTAGAAAGTCTAGCATTGATGAATTACCGCAATTAATCAATGTATTAAAAGGTGATATCAGTTTAGTAGGGCCTAGACCATTATTAATGGAGTATTTACCTTTGTATAATGATGAACAGAAAAAAAGACATAACGTTAAACCAGGCATAACTGGATGGGCTCAAGTGAATGGACGTAATGCGATTAGTTGGGATGAAAAATTTAAATTAGATGTTTGGTATGCAGAGAATCAATCATTTAAATTAGATATGTATATTATCTATAAAACAATTATTAATATCTTACAACGTAAAGATATTAATGCGCCTAACCATGTCACAGCTGAGAAATTCAAGGGGAATGAAGTATGAGCTGCCCCATTGTTCTAATCGGAAAAGGCGGACATTCAAAAGTGATTAAAGATATTATAGAAGCGGATAAACAATACTATGTAGCTGGATATCTTGATCATGCAATTAATGAATATTACATGGATGAAGACAAATTTTATGATAATTTAGATAATATAGAGAAGTATAAAGATGAATGTTTCTTTGTCATTGCTATCGGTAACAATTATGTGCGCCAAAAATTATTTAACTCGCTAGATATTCCTGTTAATCAATACGCGACGTTAGTTCATCCATCGGCTATTGTAAGTTCTAGTGCAAAAATTGAATGTGGTACAGTTGTTATGCCACATGCAGTGATTAATGCCGATACCACAATAGGTAAACATGTCATTATTAACACAGGCGCAATTATTGAACATGATAATAACATTGCAGATTATGTTCATGTATCACCCAATGCCACTTTAGCGGGTGGCGTCACTGTAGGAGAAGCTTCTCATATTGCAATTAATGCTGGTGTATTACCATTAGTCGAAATAGGTAGTCATTGCATAGTAGGGGCAGGCGCTACAGTAATCAATCATGTAAAATCAGAATCAACAGTTATTGGAACACCAGCTAAAACTAAGGAGTGAATAAAAGTGGAAGAGGAAAGAATTTTCTTATCTAGACCACATATGGGCGGAACAGAATTGAATTATATTAATGATGCATTCGATAAGAACTGGATTGCACCATTAGGTGAAAATGTAACAGAGTTTGAGAATAGTATGAAAGATTATGTCGGCGTAGATGCAGCAGTTGCTGTCGGTAGTGGGACATCAGCAATACATTTAGCTTTAATTGAAAGTGGCGTTCAAAAAGATGATGTTGTTTTTTGTAGTTCATTAACATTCAGTGCTTCAGCCAATCCAATCATTTATCAAGGAGCAACTCCCGTTTTTATAGACTCAGAAATGAGCTCTTGGAATATGTCTCCAGATGCATTACGTAAAGCGTTCGAAACATATTCTGAAAAAGGTATTACACCTAAAGCAGTCGTGGCTGTTAATTTATATGGTCAATCAGCTAGAATGGATGAAATTAAAGACATTTGTGATCAATATGGTGTGACTTTAGTTGAAGATGCTGCAGAATCTTTAGGTGCTGAATATCATGGCCAAAAAAGTGGAACATTCGGTAAATTTGGAATCTTTTCATTTAATGGTAATAAAATTATTACTACCAGTGGTGGCGGTATGCTTATTTCTAATGATAAAGAACATATTGAACATGCCCTTTTCTTAGCAACACAAGCTCGAGATAAAGCGTTACATTATCAACATAGTCAATTAGGATATAATTATCGTTTGAGTAATATCTCTGCTGGTATTGGTAGAGGACAAATGGAAGTATTAGATCAACGTATTGAACGTCGCAGAGAAATCTTTGACCGATATAATCAAGAATTTGGTAATGTGGATGGATTTGATTTCCAACCAGAGCTACCAAATTCTAAATCAAATCGTTGGTTAACTGCTTTAACAATTGATGAAAATAAAACAGGCTTTACAGCATTAGATTTAATTGATGCACTACAAAAAAACAATATTGAAGCACGTCCAGTTTGGAAACCGATGCATTTACAACCGTTCTTTGAATCATATGATTATTTTAAAGAAAATGAAGATAATAGTGCTTATTTATTTGAACATGGTGTTTGCTTACCTTCTGGATCAGACATGACTGATGAACAACAAGCACGTGTAATCGAAATTATTAAAAGTTTACAGAATGAGTGATGATGAATGAAAAAGAAAAAATCAACGACATTTAAAATTATCATAACAATTTTAATTTTATTGTTAGTATTGATTATTGGGCTCGTTATCTTTGCATTTGCTAAATTCCATTCGCTGAACAATTCAATTAAAGAACCATTAGATAGAGATCACTCACAACTAAGACAAAAAAATTTAAAAGATGGCGATCCAATGACCGTTGTGTTATATGGTATTGACGATGATGCACAACGTCATCAAGAAAATTTAGGACAGCGTAGTGATTCGATTGTACTCATGTCGATTAATCCAAAAGATAACAAGACAGTAATGGTAAGTGTACCACGTGATACGAGAACTGAAATTGTGGGTCACGATTCAACGGAGAAAATCAATCATGCGTATGCGTATGGTGGCCCTAAAATGGCAGTGAATTCGCTTGAAAAATTAATGGATGTACCTGTTGATCACTATATTGCAATAAATATGGATGGGGTAAAAACCGTTGTAGATGAAATAGGTGGTGTAGATATTGTCAGTGATGCTACATTTAAATTCCATAATTATCAATTCGAAAAGGGTAAAAAATACCATATGGATGGAGATCAAGCTCTAACATATATGAGAAGTCGTAAAGAAGAAGGCGCTGGCGGTGATGGTGGACGTCAATTACGTCAGCAACAAGTCATTACTTCAGTTGCTAAAGAAGCCTTTTCAATGAATTCTGTTACAAAATTAAACGGCATATTCAAAGCAGCACAAGATAATCTAAAAACGGATTTAAGTTTCATGGAATTAAATAAATTTAGATCTGATTATAATAAAGCCGATAATAATGTAGAACGTTTAATCATTGATGGTCAAGATGACAAAGGTGACGACGGATTGTACTATTTCTATCCTAATAAAGATAGCTTAAATGAAGTAAAACAAAAAATTAAAGATAATTTAGAAATGAACTAATGATGTAATAAAAGCACTTTAGCAGGTCGTTACTTGCTAAAGTGCTTTTTCTGATCACAAAATAAGACGCTCTTCAATTATAGAGAGCGTCTTATCTATGAGCTACATATTATTGTTGATTTTGGTTAGACGTGACATCTTGACCAAAGAAATCGAAGATGTTTTTCGCACTATCCGTGTTATCAATGTTACCACGGAATTTATCAGATCCTGGACCATATGCATAAGTATTTACATCTTCACCAGTGTGACCATATGTTGTCCAACCAGTATGAGATGCATCGTTAATTGGTTTTTGAATTGCATCTTGTAATTGAGTTGTTGCTTCTGCAATTTTTGGATCATCGTCATTTTTAGCTTTATCTTTAACGTCTTTTAATTCTTTCGCTGCATCTTTAACTTTATCTAATTGTTTTTTAGGGAAGTCGACGCCATAACCTTCATTGATCACTGTTTCAGGGTCTTTACCTTTAGCAATTTGTTCAGTCATGTAACTGCCAGAATGTTTCATTTTATGAATAGCATCTGGATTCCATACATAATCTTTGCCTTTAGCGATGGATAAACCACCAGTTGAGTGGTCAGCAGTTGCTACAACTAATGTATCTTTATGATTTTTAGCATAGTCGATAGCGTTTTGGAATGCTTTATCGAAACCGCTCATTTCTGACATGACACCAGTGATATCATTAGGATGACCAGATTTATCAATTGAAGCGCCTTCTACCATTAAGAAGAATCCTTTATCATTTTTTTCTAATTTAGATAATGCACTCTCTTCCATATCCGCTAGTAATGGATTTTGTTGTGGTGCATCAATTTGTAACGGCATATTTTTCTCAGCGAATAAACCTAATACTTGGTCACTTTTTGAGTTAGCTAAGTCAGTCTTATTGGTTACATAGTCGTACCCATCTTTTTGAAATTTCTCAGTTAAATGACCATTTTCTTTACCGAAGTATTTAGAGCCTCCACCTAAGATAACGTCTACTTTATGTTGACCATTAATTTTATCATTATAAAATTGTTGGGCTATTTCATCTTTTTTATCACGATCATCTACATGTGCAGCATAAACAGCTGGTGTTGCATCAGTGACTTCTGCTGTTGTCACTAAACCAGTTGATTTACCTTGTTCTTTAGCATATTCTAATACTGATTTTAAAGGTTTTTTATCATTATCTACAGAGATTGAACCATTGTATGTTTTATGACCTGTAGCGAAAGCTGTGCCACCTGCAGCTGAGTCAGTGACATTTTCTTTAGGATCGTTAGGATTAGTACGGTTAGTCCCTTTTAAATATTTATCAAAAGCAGTTTGATCTAATTCTTTGGTATTAGGATTATCTGCATAATAACGGTAAGCTGAATTATAAGAAGGCCCCATACCATCTCCAACCATAAAAATCACATTTTTAGGATTTTTAGTGTTACCAATTGCCATATAATCGCCATCTTGGCCTTGTTGACCTTGAGCGCCTTGTCCTGCACCAGATGCAAATGACACGTGTGTTGTGCCTAATACTGAAGCAGCTAAAATTGAAGTTGCTACTGTCGTTTTTCCAAATTTATTGATGAAACTCATAATTAAAAAAGCCCCCTAATATGTAAAATATAGATTACTTACATGTTTATATTAAGAAACTTTATTTGATTTGAAGTAAGTATTTAGTAAACTTTAGTTTAAGGTATTGTAAAAAATTATTAACTTATCATATTCTATGATTTAATAAATTAATTTAATATAAAGAATTGAAAATGTATGCTATAATAGTATTAAATAAAATAGTTTAATCTTATTAAGAGTAAGTGGAGGGAATTGGCCCTATGAAACTTCAGCAACTGCGCTTTGCGTGAGGTGCTACATCCAACAGGATTTTCCTGAAAGATAAGAAGATGTCGACAAGCGCTTCTTATTTAAGGAGGGCTATTTTATTTATCCAAATTAAAAAAGGTGGTAAACATATGACAACATTACAAGAACTATTTAAAGAATTAGATAATTGGGAACAGCACAGTCCTAAAAGTTGGGCAGGAAGTATGGGAAGAACAGCAAAAATCAATGATATCCAAAGACAAATTAAAGAAGCAATTACCATAGAAGATATTAGAAAGTATATTTTAAATAAAGAAGATTAAAAGTAAAAGAAGTATAGGAGTGAGATGGTGTATTCAAAATGAATTCGAATCTCGCTCCTTATTTTTTTATGAAACAGTCAATCTCGAACATATTCAATTTAAAGAAAAAGCGTTAAAATAAAGTTAAAGAAATCATGTCATGAATAAATATATAGAGGTGAATCAATAATGATATTCGTAATGTTATCTCCTTTACTGATAATTGTATTTATCGCATTATCTATTATGGAAGAAAGAAAACGTAAGAAAGAAACGAAACATAAAGAAAATAAATTTGAACAAGAAAAAAATAAAATGTCTAATCCTAATGACAATAATGATCATGATGCAAAATAAAGGATGAAAAAAATGAAAGTATTGATTGTCGAAGATGATGTCGTCATTGCAGAAAGTCTAGGAAATGAACTCTCACATTGGAACTACGAGGTGAGTATTGCTAAGCAGTTTGATAATATTCTTGAAGAATTTAAAACTGCAGAACCTGAACTTGTGTTATTAGATATTAATTTACCTACATTTAATGGTTATCATTGGTGCCAAGAGATACGTAAAGTATCTAATGTCCCAATTATTTTCATTAGTTCGCGTACTGACAATATGGATCAAATTATGGCAATTCAAATGGGCGGAGATGACTTTATTGAAAAGCCATTTAATTTGTCACTTACTATAGCGAAAATTCAAGCATTGCTACGTAGAACATATGATTTAACGGTTTCAAATAATGAGATGACTGTTAAAGGGTGTAAACTCGTTGTTGATGAAGCCACACTATACTACAACAATGACTCTGTACAACTTTCGTTTACTGAACTACAAATTTTGAATAAATTATTTCAAAATGAAGGGAAATATGTCAATCGTACAGCAATCATCGAAAAATGTTGGGAATCAGAGAATTTTATTGATGATAATACGTTAGCAGTAAATATGACACGCCTACGTAAAAAGTTGCAATCTATCGGTATTGTTGATTTCATTGAGACAAAGAAAAATGTAGGATATAAGGTATAAATAGTATGTTAAAAGCGTTTATAAAATCGATACGTCATCAAATTATGATAGTAGCTTTATTTTTATTACTTTTCTTGGTGATTTTTTTTCTTTTTAATTTGCCTTTCAATGCCTTCTTTCTAGGTATGGCAATTATTCTTTTCATAATGATTATTTTTTGGTTGATTCAACTTAGTGGATTTCAAGAAGCAGTGTCTTTAAAAGAAGAAGTTGCTGACTTAGAAGATGAATTACAACGTGTAAAAAATGAACAAGCTGCATACCAAGTCAACGTTGAGAACTATTTTTTAACATGGGTGCATCAAATGAAGACACCTATTACCGCTTCAAAACTCCTTCTAGAAAGAAATGAAGATAATGTAGTAAATCGTGTGCGTCAAGAAATTATACAAATTGATAACTATACGAGTCTTGCACTCAGCTATTTAAAATTGATGAATCAAGAAACGGATATGTCCTTTTCAAAAGTGACCATTAACGATCTCGTTAAACCGCTTATTATGAAATATTCGATTCAATTCATCGATCAAAAAACAACTATTCATTACACACGTTGTGAAGATGAAGTACTGACTGATGTTCAATGGTGTACGATCATGATAGAACAAATTCTTAATAATGCTTTGAAATATGCAAGAGGTAAAGATATTTGGATTACGTTTAACAACGAAAATCATGTGCTATCTATACGAGATAACGGTGTAGGAATTAGTAAAGCCGATCTTCCCAAAATTTTCGATAAAGGGTACTCAGGCTATAACGGAAGACTTCATCAACATTCAAGTGGCATCGGATTATTTATTGTTAAACATATATCGGCACATTTACATCATAAAGTAGAAGTATCTTCAACGCTCCATGAAGGAACTACATTTGACATACATTTCCCAGAAAATAATTAAACTTTCAATAATGTAAGGATAGCTAGTAACATTTTTAAGAAATGATTAATGTTACTGGTTTCTTTTTGTTTTATGATAGAAGTAAGTGATAAATTAAAGAGTTTAATAAAAAGAAAGGAAGCATGGATATCATGTTGTTAGACGTGAATAATGTAAAAAAAATATTTGGAAGAGGCCTGAATGCTACTACCGCATTAAATGGCATTTCATTTAATGTGGATAGGGGTGAATTTGTAGCGATTATGGGTGAATCTGGATCTGGGAAGTCCACTTTACTTAATTTAATTGCAACTTATGATAAAGCTACTGAAGGTACGATAACGATTGACGCGCAAAATATCCGTCAATTGCGTAATAAAGAAATCGCTTATTTCCGTCGAGACCATTTAGGTTTTGTTTTTCAGGATTTTAACATTTTACCGACGATGACAAATAAAGATAATATCTTAATGCCACTTGTACTTGCGAATCGCTCACATCAAACGATGCGTCATCGTCTTTATCGCTTAAGTTATCAGTTACATATTGAACCACTTCTTAATAAATATCCTTTTGAAATATCAGGAGGCGAACAACAACGCGTGGCTATCTGTCGAGCACTGATTAATGAACCAGATTTGTTACTTGCAGATGAGCCTACAGGTGCACTTGATTCCAAAACTTCTAAAACGATTATGGAACTATTTAGAGACATTAATAAAAATAAGCAAACCATTTTAATGGTGACACATTCGGCTGTGGATGCTTCCTATGCCAAACGTATTTTATTCATTAAAGATGGCCGTTTATATCATGAAATTTATCGTGGGGAGGAACTACAATCAGAGTTTCAAAAACGTATTGCTGATAGTTTAGCAATGCTTCACGAAAGTGGTGATTAAAATGATTTTTCGCTTGGTTTGGACGTTAGTCATTCAGAATTTTAAGACACAGCGTCATATTATAATTCCATTTATTCTAGTAATCAGTATATTATTTGGTATTGAATTTATTTTATTATCCTTAAACATGAATACTTCGCTTCATAAGCATAGTGATGTTATTCCAGTTTTTATTAGTATAGGAAATTTTTTTATGTGTCTATTTGGACTCCTTTTTATTCTTTATGCTAATCGTTTTATTATGCGACATCGTCAAAAAGAGCTGGCCATGAATATGATTTTGGGTATGGAAAAAAAGCATTTTAGGTTAATGCTGTTTATAGAAGGAATATATCAATATATTATCATTGGGTGTCTAAGTATTATAGGTGGTTATTTATTTGGTGCATTAACTTATATGTCGTTAAATAGAATATTAGGTTATACGCATGTATCTTTAAAAAAATATCCATTTGATATAAGTGCAATGAAATACACCTTGTTGATGTTAGCAATAATGATGCTATTTTTATTTATTGTCAACAATATAAAAATCACTTTTCAAAGTCCTATTAAGTTAATACAACAACAACATCCAACGGAAAAACAATGGTCCAAACCTTTACTCTATATCTTATTGATTGTTGGGATCATAACTGTTGTTGACAGTTATATGATTGCCTTAAAAGATACACTCATTTTGGTTTCACTACGTAATATTTTTATTGCCCTTATTTTAGTGACAATAGGAACGTATTGCTTATTTATATCATTGAGTGTCTTAGTGATAGATTGGCTTCAAAAGATTCCAAGTATTTATTATCGACCTAAATATTTTTTTACTATTTCTGGATTACGTTCAAGAATGAATTCTAATTCTATTGGTTTGGCTAGTTTAACCATGCTATGTACTTTTCTTATTGTGACTCTAGGCATGAGCGTCGCTACATATCGTAGTGTAGACCAACGTGCGAATCATTTAATGCCAACACAATATCGTATTGAATTGAGTGGAGATGTGCATCATAGTACTACGAGCAAACACAAAGTACGTCAGCTAGAAAATGAGATTAAGAGACATACTGATATTGATGCTTTCAGAGAATATACAAGTGGAAGTGTTGCAGTCACTTATAAGAAGGGTTCATTTGTAAAGCGAGATAATGAAAACAGTCCATTGGATTTAAATAGTATATATTTAATTGTAATGAATCAGAAAGATTACAATACAATCAATCATACGCACCTGCGACTTAAACATAATGAAATGGGAATATTAGCGAATCATTTCATGTTTCAAAAATTAGACCATATCAAATTAATGAATCAAACATTTAAAACAAATCAGTTAAAAGGAGATCATTTTTCATTTCCAGTTCCAGGTGGGGTCACACTTGTTACTCATAATGTAAATCAACAACGTCAATTGATTCATTATTATCAAACAACAGCAAATATTAACTCATACATTGCTTTTAATCTTAAAACAAAAGATACACAGTCCATAGATCATATTAAGTCTAAATTGATGAAACAATATGATATTCAAATTGATAATAAAGATGAATTAAATAAGGATATGTTTGATATTTATGGTGGTCTCATTTTTGTTGGAACTATTGTTTCTTTAGTCTTAATGATTGGTACATTTACGATGATGTATTACAAAAATATTGCTGAGGGATATGAAGATCGGAAAAACTATCGAATTATGCGTCAAGTAGGTTTAGAAGAAGAACGGATTAGATCTGTTATTCATGACCAAGTAGTTATTATTTTTACTTTACCTATTATAGTATCTATGATACATGTACTATGTGCTTCTAAAATGATTTATACTTTGCTTGGTATTTTAGATGTTAATGATATAAAATTATTTTTAACAACTTATATTGGTGTCTTAGTGTTCGTAATGATAATCTATGCTTTGATGTATGTAATGACGTCTCGTGTATATTATCGTCTCATTCATCGTTGATATATTAGTAAAAAGAAATCCTCATTCTTATATATAAATGAGTGTAAGACTTTAGACAGTAGGGTATAAGGATAAAAAAGGAGGCGGAATAATGGCGAAACAATATGATGATGCAACAATTAGAAATAGTAACAATAACATTAAACGTACTGGGGAACACGTTCTTACTTGGATAGGTGTTGCGATTCAAGCATTAGTTGCAATTATGTTTTTAATGATTAAACCATTTATTGGTAATGCTGATTTTAAAGAACAAATTATTAACGAAACACAAAAGCAAGGCAATGAGGTTTCTATAACAGAAATAAATAATGGTATGGATGCATTAGGTGGTTTATTTAATTTCTTTACATGGGGCGCGTTCATTCCATTAATTCTTGCAATTATTGGTGGTATTTTAATTAATAAAAAACCTAAACTTGCAGGTATCTTATTAATTATTGCAGGTATTTTAGCGATTGCTACAAACTGGATTAGTTTAATTTTATGGTTAATTGCTGGTATTATGTTACTTGTTCGTAAACCTAAGTATGACGTGTATGGCAATGGCGGTTATAATGATCATTACAAAAGAGACCATCATGATGTAAATGCAAATAATAATGCATTCATTTTGAATGAAGAAGAAGAAAAACAGCAACAACGTTATATTAAAGATCATTATTCAAATAAAGATCAAGCAGCGGACAATAATAATGAAAGAGAGCACGATACACACGTAAATGATTCAAAGGATGACGACTATCGTGATCAACGTTATTCAAATCATAAAACGAATAAACGAAGTAATGATTTTATTCAAGATGAAGCAAGAAAGCTTCAAGAAGAAAAAGATAACGATCCATACAAATATTAATAATATGATATATAAAAGCGATGGTATTCCTAAGTTAATACCATCGCTTTTTACGTTAATTTCTACTATATGGTTTGGATAAAATATATTAGACATTAAATTAAATCTAAGTGTTCTCTTAGTGTAGAACCTTTATACTGATGTCGATATAAGCCACGACGTTGTAATTCAGGTACAATGAGTGTAACTACGTCGTTTAAACTATCTGGTAAAGAAGGTGGCATTAAGTTAAATCCATCTGCAACACCTGCATTAAACCAGCGTTCCATTTCATCTACAATTTCTTTTGGCGTACCTATGAGTGTCAGATGTCCACCACCCGCATTAAGGTAACTTAGCAGTTCTCTTACAGTAGGTTGCTTATCTTGAATAATTTCTAAGATGGTTTCATATCGACCGACGGGACCGTTAAACTCTTCTAAGGAAGGTAGTTTAGGCACAGGAGCATCTAATTCCCACTGACTACAGTCTTGTTGAATGAAAAAACTGAGTTGCTTTAAAGCGGCTTTGATAGGAAGTCGTTGATCAAGTTCTGCTTTCTTTTTCAATGCTTCTTCATGTGTATGACCCACATAAGTGACTAGTCCAGGAAACACTTTAATATAACGCTGATGGTCACGTTGTGCCATTTCACTATCTAAGCGCTCGCGATACCGTTTTGCTTGCTTCATATTCCAAGAAACGGAATATACTGCATCTGCATATTTTGTAGCTAATGCAATACCTTGTTTAGAGGCACCTGCTTGCATCGCCACAGGTTTTCCCTGAATGCTACTTGGTGTTGTCAATGGTCCATGAACTTGAAAATATTTGCCATTGTGGTGAAGCGGTTTGATGTTGCGATTGATCATTGTATGGTGATGCCGGTTGGGTTTGAAATCTTCAGTATGCCAAGAATCAAACAATCCATTCATGACTTGAGCAAACTCTTCAGCCTTCTTATAGCGTTCATCATGATTAGGTAGATGATCCATGCTGTGATTTTGAGCTTCGGCATCTGTCATGGAAGTGACTAAATTCCATCCCACTCGTCCACCACTAATATGATCTAAACTAAGTAACTGACGTGCTGCAGTGAATGGATTAGAAAATGTACTTGAAATCGTAGGAACTAATCCAATATGTTGTGTGACTTGAGATATAGCAGTTAAGTTAATCAGTGGATCAAACCAAAAACTTGGCATCGACGTATAGCTAGGGATAAAAGACTGGTTATCTGCGAAAAAAACTACCTCTAACAGTCCTTTTTCAGATAACTGGGCTAATTCTTGATAGTAATGAATATCACCGAGACGTTCAATACTTGAATTGGGAAGTTGCCAAGCAGCTTGATGATGACCACATCCATAGATTAATACACCGAGATGAAGTTGATGTTGATGAGTCAATTTAATTTCTCACTCCAATGTTCATTTTATTTCTATTCTAAGCTAAGGAAGACCAGACCTATATTAATTCATGGTTAAACCACCATCGACAGTAATATTTTGACCAGTCATACCATCTGCAGCTTCGCTACTTAAATAAGCAACCATATTAGCAACATCTTGTGGGGTAGTCACCTTACGTAATGGAGTCGTCTGTGCAATTAAATCAAAAACATCTGGTGTAGTGACAGCACTAGCATCAGTTGTTTTAAGCAATCCTCCTGACACTACATTAGCAGTAATACCATATTGCCCTAATTCGGCTGCAACATTACGCGTGAATCCAATCAACCCAGCTTTAGCTGTTGTGTATTCATGATATGGGACAACGGGATGTTGATACAAATTTGTGCCAATGCTTACAATGGCACCAGAACCACGCTCTATAAATTGTGGAATGACACTTTGAGTAACATTAAAAGCGCCTTTTAGGGTACCGTCAATTTGTTGTTGGTAGTCTTCCCATGCTAAGTCTTTAAAGGCCTTTTGCGCATTAGGATCGAATTTAAAATTAACTAATGCGTTATTGACCACAACGTCAATTTTTCCAAAATGATGTGTTGCCTCATTAACTAAACGATCAACTTCATCACGTTGTGTGACATCTGCTTGAATTGCGATAGCTTTGTCACCAAGCTCCTTTGCAAGTGCCTCAGCCGCTTCACGACTTTGATTGTAATTAATGATCACTTCAAATCCTTGTGTAGCTAATGTTTTCACAATGACCGCACCTAAACCACGGCTACTTCCAGTTACTAATACTGTTCTCGTCATAAATATCGTGCCTCCATTTACTTCATTTACAGCAAAAAAATATGCAACCTTCGCGTTAGGAAAGTTGCATTAAAATAGATCTATCATTATTGAGAACAGTTTGACACATCTCAACAGGTCATCTTATTTTATACGACACTTTCCTACGCTAGTATAAGCTAGTTCAGGTTCAAAGGGTTTGAGGTTACACCTCATCTCAGTTTTAAAACACCCCTAGTGCATATGATTTAACTATAGTTTCACTTTATGACTTCTATTATGAGAAGTCAAGCGCTTCCATTAAAGAATATATTGATTACTTTTTTATTTGAATATAAAAATAAAAATTTATATAATTTATTTTTATAATAATTTTCAATTATATGATTGAAAATCAGATATACCGTGGTTAAAATAGAAGTTACACTAAATAGGTGCTTTATAGGATAAGTAATAAACAGTTTAACGTTGAATGAAGATTTAACGTTTTTATTTTTTACAAATAAAATATTGAGGAGAGCGACACGTATTATGAATTGGCTAGCAATTATTTTATTTTTAGCCGTTGTTATGGGGGTCAGTCTTTATGCGTTTTGGCGTTCAAGAAAAATAAAGACTGATAGTGCAGATGGCTATTTTATGGGAGGCAATAGTTTAACAGGATTTACGATTGCCTCAACGATTATTATGACTAATCTATCTACAGAACAAATTGTAGGACAGAATGGTCAAAGTTATGGTAAGGGTATGGAAGTGATGGCTTGGGAAGTCACAGCTGCTGTAGCAGTTGTCTTACTTGCATGGATATTCTTACCAAAATATTTAAGGTACGGTGTGGATACCATTTCTGAATTACTTGAAATGCGTTATGGTACCTTTACTAAACGTTTCGTTTCTATATTATTTATTTTCACTTATGTTGTATCATTTTTACCAGTTGTCTTATACTCTGGTTCATTAGTATTTAATAAAATGTTTAATATTGGAAAATACTTAGGAGTAAGTGATGCAACAGCAACGATTATTATTGCATTTGTCATTGGTGCAGTAGGTGTTATCTATTTATTCATTGGTGGTTTATCACTGAGTGCATTTAGTGATTCAATCTATGGTGTTGGATTAATTATAGGTGGTTTGATTATTACAATTTTAGGTTTACATCATTTAGGTGATGGGAATTTTGTAAAAGGATTCGACCACATGATCCAACGTACGCCTGAAAAACTAAACGCTTTTGGAGCCATTGATTCAGATGTTGTTCCATGGCCAACATTATTCTTTGGTATGTTCTTTAATAATTTATTCTTTTGGTGTGCGAACCAAATGATTGTACAAAAAGCCTTAGCTGGTAAGAATTTAAAAGAAGCACAAAAAGGTGCGATATATTTAAGTTTATTCAAGGTATTTGGTCCTATTTTTACAGTGATTCCTGGTGTTATTGCATATAATTATTTCAATGGGGGTATAACATCTAATGATAATGCTTATCCTGCATTGATTCAGGCGATTTTACCTGATTGGGGCTATGGTCTATTCGGAGCAGTTATTTTTGGAGCCATATTAAGTTCATTTGTTGGATCATTAAACAGTACAACAACACTCTTTACTTTAGACTTTTATAAACCTATTTTTGGTAAGCGTGCTTCAGATCAACATATTGCACGTGTCGGTCATATCGCGACAGTTGTGATTGGCATTATTGTAGTAGGTATATCTCCACTTATTGCCCTTTTCCCAAGTGGATTATATGCGATTGTGCAACAGTTCAATGGTGTATATAGTATGCCAGTACTTGCATTGGTCTTAGTTGCATTTTATTCTAAGCACACATCTAAACTAGGCGCTAAAGTAGCTTTAGTTACACACATTGTGTTATATGCTGCAATTAGTTTTATGGTGCCACAATTAAATTATCTATATACTTTTAGTTTTATGTTCTTTATTGATTTAGCTATTATACTTGTCTTTAATAAATTTAAACCTTCCAATACGTTTGACTTAAATACTAATCAAGCTAAAGTGGATCTTACACCTTGGAAATATCGTTATGTTACAGGCGGTATTGTTCTAGGTTTAGTAGTACTTGCTTACATTATCTTTTCACCACTTGTACTTGCTAAATAATTATTTATAAATAGGTGTACGTTTGAAAAGAGTAGACTTTTTCAACGTACACCTTACTTTTTATATTTATAAAGAAAGGAGGATAACACAATGCACAAAATTGGTTTGATACCTTCACCGGGTGTGTCTCGTAAACACGTAGAAGCTGTTATTCCAGATATAAAAGAACAGCTGAATCAACGTGTGAATGATCAACAAGAATGGGTATTTCAACTACACGTTGATTTAATGATTGGCTCAGCTGAAGATGTACATGAAAGTATTGATAAAGCGGCAAAAATGAAAGATCAACATGATTGGGATTTTGTTGTATGTATTACAGATTTACCAAGTATTTCTGGAAATAAAGTAGTGATTAGTGATTTTAATAATGATAAACAAGTAGCGATGCTATCTTTACCTTCATTAGGTTGGATAGACCTACGACGAAAATTAAGAGATAGTTTAACTTCTATTATTGAACAATTGTATTATTCAACTTCAAGAGTGGCTCCCAAGATTCATCCTCTTATACATCCTAAAGCAGTAGAACCAAATGAAGATGAAACGCCAAAGCAACGTTATATTCATCGATGGTTTATTCTCAGTTGGATCCAACTTATTTTAGGGTTAACACGGGCAAATGAACCATGGAAAAATATTTTTAATTTCAAAAAGATTATTTCAGTTGCTTTTGCAACTGGGACTTATGTATCAATTTTCTCCATGCCTTGGGAACTGAGTATACAGTACTCCATAGTACGATTTATTATACTTATGCTTATTGCTATCCTAGGTATGACAGGCTGGTTACTCTATGCACATCAATTGATTGAACGTAAAACAACTAAATCACAGCGTGTGTATCGCTATATTTATAATTTTACTACCATATTCACATTATTCATTATTACACTTTTAAATTATATTATTTTATATCTTTTATTAGCGATAAGTGTATCATTGTTTGTTCCACCAAGCTTATTTAATCAATGGACTAGCGCACATCCTCATTTTACATTTATAAATTATGTAAAATTAGTATGGTTTGTATCTTCACTAGGTTTACTTGCTGGGGCAATGGGGTCTACTGTAGAGAATGAAGAAAAAATCCGTCAGATTACTTATTCGTATCGACAGTATCATCGTTATAAAGAAGCAGAACAAGAGAAGAAAGAAAAAGAACAAGCTCAATCATCTTCCCATGATGCATCAAATCAACAAGTTGAAGAAAGTGCATCCAATAAACAAAATAATGATAATCAACAAGATGAACATAAAAAACAAGATCATAGAGAGGAGGAGACAACATGAGTGAAGAAAAAATAATTGGTCTCGTTGTGGCGCCAGGAGTGACAGAGAAATTAGCCCAAAGTTTAATTAATGACATCCCCAATATATTATCAGAACAAGATAATCACCAACGTGACTGGAAAGTTGATCTCGTGGTGGATCCTCTTACTGGTTTTGCGGAAAGTGTGGAAGAAATATTCAAAAAGATTCAAGATTATCATAATAAAAGAGAATGGGATTATGTTATAGGAATTACAGACTTACCTATGTTCTATCATCAAAATGTACTTGCTTTAGATATTAATAAAAAAAATGGCGCTGCAATATTTTCGTATCCTGCTTTTGGATGGCGTCCTGTAAAGAATCGTTTTAAACATGCTATCGTAACCATTATTAATGAACTTCATTATTCTGAAAGAGAGCATGTGGGTTATGATGACAATAATAGGGTTAAGAAAGAAATCAATAAACAATTTCCTTTTTCACGTATTGAGAAAACAGAAGTACATTTAAAAGAAACAGGAAATAATCATTTAAGATATTTATCAAATTCACGTAGTCTTGGAATGATACGACTTGTCAGTGGGATGACCTTTGCGAATAACCCACTGAATATGATGGCAAGTTTAAGTAATATTGTAGCGATTGCTTTTACGACAGGCGCATTCGGATTGATTTTTTCAACCATGTGGAATATGGGGCTTGATTTTTCTGTATGGCGATTATTTGGAATTTCCGTCATGGCAATTTTAGGTATGCTCGTTTGGATAATGGTCTCCCATGGTCTATGGGAATCTACAAAAAAAGCTAAGCATAAAAGAATTGTAATGTTATATAATTTAACAACGATCATGACTTTATTGATAGCCATTGTGATATATTATATGATTTTATATTTATTATTCTTAATTGCAGAGCTTGTTTTATTACCTCCAGGATTCTTAGGACAACAAGTAGGTTTAAAAGGACCAGCCAGTGTCCAACTTTATTTAAGTATTCCTTGGTTTGCAACCTCAATATCTACTGTTGCAGGAGCAATAGGCGCAGGTTTGCTTAATGATCAATTAATTAAAGAAAGCACATATGGTTACCGTCAAAAAGTACGTTATGAAAAGAATAACTAGTTAGTAATAATGAAGTGAGAAACTCTTCATTATTATTTTTTTAATATAATATAATAAGTTTATATAAAACGTCTTTAAAGTCATTTAAAATAATGAATAAATATAAGTGTGAATGGATATATAGTTTTCCAAGTATAACTAAAAGGAAGTTAAAAGATAGTCGGAAAATATAAAATTCATATAGAGTGTATAGATTATGAATTAATTAATTATAAAGATTTAGTAGTTAATTATAATCCTAGTTTTAAAGAAAAGGTAGTAATTACAGATGGAGTTGATTCAAATAATGAAAAAATAATAAAGTAGGTACTTATTTAAATAGGAATAAAATAAAACTTATATTTGTAGTTCGAGAAAATTAATTAAAAAAAGGTGCGATTCCTTAATAGGAATTCGCACCTTTTTATTAAAATTATTTTTCTTCTTTTCTTCTATTAAATCCAACTAATACTGCACCAGCAGCTAAAGCTAAACCGCCTAATAAACCAGAATTAACATTTGATTCACTACCAGTTTCAGGTAATTCTTTATTATCAACAACATCTTGAGAAGTAGTAAAATTATTATTATGAGTAGTTGTTTGAGTCAGGTCTTCAGTATTAGTTACAGGGTGATTAACTAATAATTCTTGACCCGGAACGATGTAATTTGAATCTACAAGGCCATTATCTTTAACAATTTGTTCTACAGTAGTGTTATGTGCATTAGCAATTTTAGCTACAGTATCTCCAGGAACAACAGTATGAGTAGTTGTTTCATCTGTAGTATTGTCTACATAGTCAGCACCATTTTTACCTTCATCATCTTGTTCATCTTTTTGACCGAAGAAGCCATCAGGAGTAGCTGGTTTAGTAGTATCTACATAGTCGGCACCATTTTTACCTTCATCATCTTGTTCATCTTTTTGACCGAAGAAGTCACCAGGAGTAGCTGGTTTAGTAGTATCTACATAGTCAGCACCATTTTTACCTTCATCATCTTGTTCATCTTTTTGACCGAAGAAGTCATCAGGAGTAGCTGGTTTAGTAGTATCTACATAGTCAGCACCATTTTTACCTTCATCATCTTGTTCATCTTTTTGACCGAAGAAGTCACCAGGAGTAGCTGGTTTAGTAGTATCTACATAGTCAGCACCATTTTTACCTTCATCATCTTGTTCATCTTTTTGACCGAAGAAGTCACCAGGAGTAGCTGGTTTAGTGGTATCTACATAGTCAGCACCATTTTTACCTTCATCATCTTGTTCATCTTTTTGACCGAAGAAGTCACCAGGAGTAGCTGGTTTAGAAGTATCTACATAGTCAGCACCTTCTTCAACTACATCAGCTTTAAGGAAGAAATCTTCAGAAGTAGCTTCTTTAGAAGTATCTACATAGTCAGCACCTTCTTCAACTACATCAGTTTTAGGGAAGAAATCTTCAGAAGTAGCTTCTTTAGAAGTATCTACATAGTCAGCACCTTCTTCAACTACATTAGCTTTAGGGAAGAAGTCTTCAGAAGTAGCAGGTTGATCAGTGTTAGCATTAGTAGCACCTTCTTCAACTACATCAGCTTTAGGGAAGAAATCTTCAGAAGTAGCAGGTTGATCAGTGTTAGCATTAGTAGCACCTTCTTCAACTACATCAGCTTTAGGGAAGAAATCTTCAGAAGTAGCAGGTTGATCAGTGTTAGCGTTAGTAGCACCTTCTTCAACTACATTAGCTTTAGGGAAGAAGTCTTCAGAAGTAGCAGGTTGATCAGTGTTAGCGTTAGTAGCACCTTCTTCAACTACATCAGCTTTAGGGAAGAAATCTTCAGAAGTAGCAGGTTGATCAGTGTTAGCGTTAGTAGCACCTTCTTCAACTACATCAGCTTTAGGGAAGAAATCTTCAGAAGTAGCAGGTTGATCAGTGTTAGCATTAGTAGCACCTTCTTCAACTACAGATGCATTGTGAGAATTTAATAATTCAGTAGTAGCTTCAGTGTTAGTATCAGCATTTGTATTATATTCTGCGGCATCCGCATCGTGACCAGCAGATACGAATAATAATCCCCCAATTGCTACTGAAGCAATACCGACACTTAATTTTCTAATTGAAAATAATGTTTTTTTATTCATAAAATACGCTCCCTTAATTAAAATATTTAAATTATTTAATTAGTAACTAATTCTATGCAAAATGATTATAAATTGTAAAAAAATAAAAACAACTAGAACTTACGATGAATAGCAAAGAATATATTACTAATTACAATTTAATATAACATAAAAAAATGTTGTGTCATTAAAAAATTACATTTTTTTAATATTTTTTATATAAAATAAAGATTAAACAACAATATTTTTGATTTTGTATATTTTTAAAAGTAATATATTTAAAATTTTCAGAAGGCTTATGAGTGAATTTATAGGAATAGAATACATTTTAATTCCACTTGACTTTCTATATGAAACTCGTTAAAGTATTAGCATATTATTCTGACAATTCTGATAGGTATTAGATTAATAAATTTGTAAATACTGAGGAGGGACCATAGGTTTATGTCAGTATCAAAGATAACGTATGAGAGTTTTGATGGCGATCCATTTATTGACTCCATTTCTACTGACGACGCGACAAAGGGTGCCTATGAAATTTTAAAATGGGCTTATACTACGTATGGTGAAGATATCGTTTACTCATGTAGTTTTGGGGCAGAGAGCATGGTACTTATTCATTTGATTTATCAAATTAAACCAGATGCTCAAATTGTATTTTTAGATACAGATTTACATTTTCAAGAAACATACGATTTAATTGATAGAGTAAAAGAACGTTTTCCTAAGTTACGTATTGAAATGAAGAAACCAGAATTAACGCTTGAAGAACAAGCTGAGAAATACAATCCTGCATTATGGAAAAATAATCCAAATCAATGTTGTTATATTCGTAAAATTAAACCTTTAGAAGAGGTACTAGGTGGTGCGATTGCCTGGATTTCAGGACTACGAAGAGATCAATCTCCGACTCGTGCTAAAACGAATTTTATTAATAAAGATGAACGTTTTAAATCGATTAAAGTATGTCCTTTAATTTATTGGACGGAGGACGAAGTTTGGGATTATATTAAGGATCATGATTTACCGTATAATGAACTTCATGATCAGCATTATCCAAGTATTGGTTGTATCCCTTGTACAGCACCAGTATTCAATTCTGATGATTCCAGAGCAGGACGTTGGTCAAGTTTTGAAAAAACAGAATGCGGACTTCATGTTGCAGATAAACCGTGATGTAAGGTTTAAAATTTTTTATACCAAAAACATAGTATTCTGATAAGGATTTAAAAATATTCTATATTCGATTTTTACTGGAAAGTCGAATATAGATTACATAATATAAAGATAGTAAGTATTTTAAATAAAATAAAGATTGAAATGATAAGAGGTGGATGAATTGAATCTAAGTGTTACCAATAGTCCTTTTACTGAAGGACAAGCCACACAAATTAATGAATTATTACAAACACTTACACCAGAACAAAAAGTATGGTTAAGTGGCTATTTAGTTGCAAATCAACAACTTACATCGGGAACATCCGAAACACAAGGTACACAAGTAGGAGCTGTTTCACAGGATACTGAAGCAATGCTTCAACAAAATGAACCAACAATTCAACCTGAAAAACGTGCGATTACATTATTATATGGATCAGAAACAGGAAATGCGCAAGGTCTAGCAGAAATATTTGAAGAACGTCTTTCAAACATTGGGCATAATGTAACGTTAAAAGCAATGGATGAATTTAAACCGAAAAATCTTAAAAATGTCGAAGATTTATTTATTATTACTTCCACACAAGGTGAAGGAGATCCACCGGATAATGCAGCCGAATTACATGAATTTATTCATGGTAGAAAAGCACCTAAATTAGAGGGTGTAAGATTCTCAGTACTTGCATTAGGTGATCAAACCTATGAATTCTTCTGCCAAACAGGTAGAGATTTTGATAAAAAACTTGAAGAACTTGGGGCCGAACGATTATATGAACGTGTTGATTGTGATGTTGATTATGAAGAAGATGCCGAAAAGTGGATGGCTAATGTCATTAATACTATTGACTCAGCACCTGAAGGTACACAAAGTGAACAAGTTGTAAGTGAATCAATCAAATCTGCAAAAGAAAAAAAATACTCAAAGGCGAATCCATATCAAGCTGAAGTATTAGAAAATATTAATTTAAATGGTAGAGGATCTAATAAAGAAACACGTCATATTGAATTCTTATTAGATAACTTTGGTGAAGAATATGAAGTAGGAGATTGCTTAGTCGTTTTACCACAAAATGATCCAGCTTTAGTTGAATTACTGATGAGTACGTTAGGATGGGATCCGGGCGATCAAATTCAAATCTCAGAAGATGGAGATACGATTTCATTAGAAGAAGCATTATCCTCTTACTTTGAAATTACAAAATTAACGAAACCATTACTTCAAAATGCAGCAGCATATTTTGATAATGAAGCGTTAGAAGACAAAGTTCAAGATAGTGAGTGGATACAAAATTATATTGAAGGTAGAGATTTTATTGATTTACTCAATGATTTCCCACCTGAAGAATTAGAACCTGAAGATTTATATCAAATCCTTAGAAAATTACCTCCTAGAGAATATTCTATATCAAGTAGTTATCAATCATTACCTGATGAAGTTCACATTACGGTTGGTGCAGTAAGATATAACACACACGGTAGAGATCGTTCAGGTGTATGTTCTGTTCAATTTGCTGAACGTATTCAACCAGGAGATACTGTTCCAATTTATCTTAAACGTAATCCAAACTTTAAATTCCCTAAAGATGGAGATACACCTGTCATTATGATAGGACCTGGTACAGGAATTGCACCATTTAGAGCACATATGCAAGAACGTGAAGAATATGGTTATAAAGGTAATACGTGGTTATTCTTCGGCGATCAACACTTTACTACTGATTTCTTATATCAAACAGAATGGCAAGAATGGTTAAAAGATGGTGTTCTTGAAAAAATGAATGTCGCTTTCTCACGTGATACAGATCAAAAAGTATATGTACAACATCGCATTGCTGAACATAGTAAAGAATTTAATGAGTGGCTAGAAAAAGGTGCATCGATCTATATTTGTGGTGATGAAAAAAATATGGCTAAAGATGTACATCAAGCGATTCGCAATGTATTAGTGAAAGAACAAAATTTAACTGAAGAAGATGCTGAAAGCTACTTAAAACAAATGAAAAAAGATAAACGTTATCAACGTGACGTGTACTAAAGAAAGGGTGGAGAGTGAATGGCTAAAACGATTAAACAAATTGCTGATGAGTTAAATGAAAACCTTGATGCGTTAGAACATTTAAAAACTGAAAGTAATTATTTACGCGGTACGATTGAAGAAGGCTTAGCAGATCCTTTAACTGGTGCCATTTCTGATGACGATACTAAATTACTTAAGTTTCATGGGAGTTATCAACAAGATGACCGAGATGTACGTGATGAACGTCGTAAACAAAAATTAGAACCTGCATATGCTTTCATGATTCGTGTGCGACTACCTGGAGGTAAAGCAACACCTGAGCAATGGATTGCAATGGATGATATTTCTAATAATTATGCGAATCATACATTGAAACTCACAACACGTCAAACTTTCCAATTTCATGGTATTTTAAAACGAAATTTAAAATCATCTATGAAAAAAATTAATGAATCAGTGTTAGATACGATTGCAGCATGTGGGGATGTCAATCGTAATACAATGTGTAACCCAAATCCATATCAATCAAATATTAATAAAGAAATACTTGATTATGCTACAGCCATTAGTGATCATTTATTACCTAAAACGAATGCCTATCATGAAATTTGGTTAGATGGAGAGAAAGTGCTTGATTCTAAAGAAGAAGTAGAGCCAATGTACGGGGAAAAATATTTACCACGTAAATTTAAAATTGGTATTGCCGTACCACCATCAAACGATATTGATGTATTTTCACAAGATATTGGTTTAATTGCAATTGTAGAAAATGATGAACTCGTTGGATTTAATGTGGCTATTGGTGGTGGCATGGGTATGACGCATGGTAATCCAGATACATACCCTCAAGTAGGACGCATTGCTGGATTTATTCCTAAAGATAAAGTCATAGATGTATGTGAAGCATTACTTACAATTCAACGTGATCTTGGTAATCGTTCAAATCGTAAAAATGCACGTTTTAAATATACAGTAGATCGTTTTGGTGTAGATAATATTGTTAAAGAATTAAATACACGTCTAGGCTGGGAAATCAGTGAAGCTCGCGAATTTAAATTTGAACATAATGGCGATCGTTTAGGTTGGATTGAAGGTGAAAAAGGTGTATGGAATTATACATTATTCATTCAAAATGGACGTGTAAAAGATACAGAAGACTATAAGTTAAAAACGGCGTTAAGAGAAATTGCAGAAACACATACTGGTGATTTTAGATTATCTCCAAACCAAAATTTAATTATTGCTAATGTAACTGAAGAGAAAAAAGCAGATATTCAATCTCTTATTGATAAATACGGTTTAACTGATGGTAAAAATTATAGTGGTTTAAGACGTAATTCAATGGCTTGTGTAGCATTTCCAACTTGTGGTTTAGCAATGGCTGAATCAGAACGTTATTTACCAACGCTATTATCTAAAATTGAAAATTTATTAGATGAAGCTGGTGTTAGTGAAGAAGAGATTACTATACGTATGACAGGTTGTCCTAATGGATGTGCACGACCTGCATTAGCTGAGATTGCATTTATTGGTAAAGCACCTGGCAAATATAATATGTATTTAGGTGGAAGCTTTAACGGTGATCGCTTAAATAAACTATATAAAGAAAACATCGATGAAAAAGAAATTCTCGAAAGCTTACGTCCAATTTTAATGGATTATGGAAAATCACGTCTCGAAGGTGAACATTTCGGAGACTTCGTTATTCGTTCGGGTGTAGTAGCTAAAGTTCATGATGGTAGAGATTTTCACAGCTAATGTTTAAAGAAATAGAAGGCGAACGGGGTGATAAGATGGGAAAGGTTTATCTTGTAGGTGCAGGACCTGGTGATCCTGATTTAATAACTGTAAAAGGTATGAAAGCGATTCAAGCGTCAGATGTGATTTTATATGACCGCTTAGTGAATAAGGAAATTTTAGATTTTGCAAAACCTCACACAAAGTTCTTCTATTGTGGTAAAGATCCAAATAAGCATTCATTGCCACAAGAGGAAACAAATCGTATGTTAGTGAATTTAGCGAAAAAAGGGCACACCATTACACGATTAAAGGGTGGTGATCCTTTCGTTTTTGGACGTGGTGGCGAAGAAGCAGAAATATTAGCGGATAATCAAATTCCATTTGAAATTGTTCCTGGGATTACATCAGGAATTGCAGCTCCTGCTTATGCAGGAATTCCTGTTACTCACAGAGATTATAGTTCATCCGTTGCGTTTGTTACAGCTGTGAATAAACCAGGTATGACGAAAGAAGCATATTGGGAACATTTAGCCCATGGTCCTGAAACATTGTGTATTTATATGGGTGTAAAACGTTTGCCTGAAATTTGTGAACTGTTAGTGCGTCATGGTAAGTCAGTAGATACACCTGTAGCGCTAGTACATTTAGGGACAACAGTTTCTCAAAAAACAGTCACTGGAACATTAGGTAGCATTGTACAATGTGCGTCTGAAATCAAAAATCCTGCAATGATTGTGATTGGTGATGTGGTAAATATGCGTCAAAAAATTAGCTGGTTCAAAGAACAAGTATCAGATGTTGAAATGACATTACCATAATTTGAAAAATATCTAATATAGGAGGACGACAATATGAACCATATGCCGCTCATGATTGATTTAAGCCAGAAATCGATTGTCATAGTAGGTGGCGGAAAAGTTGCAACGAAACGAGCTTCAACTTTAATCGAATATTGTGATGATGTTCATATTGTTAGTCCTATTATTTCAACAACTTTAAAAGAACTATTAGATAACGAAATGATCACTTGGAGCCAAAAAGAATTTGAGCCACAAGATGTTGAACATGCCGATCTTGTAGTGATTGCCACAAATAATAACGACGTCAATACAAAGGTGTTAGAAAGTGTTCCTCATTATGCATTATGTAATCATGCTTCGAAAGCCCAAGTTGGAAATGTTACGATTCCAAGTATTTTAAAACGTGGAAAACTTTCTATTAGCGTGTCAACCAATGGGGCAAGTCCTAAATTGAATAAAAAGATTATTTCAAGAATAAGCGATATGTACGATGAATCATATGAAATGTATATTGATTTTTTATATGAAAGTAGACAACTAATTAAACGATTATCAATCGAGCCATCTAGGAAACAGGATTTATTACAACACATTTTATCTGATGAGTATTTAGATGAGGTTAAGCAACGAGAATTCACACGATGGCTTCATTTACAAGTTTAGGTATGAAGGGATATGTGATATATGAGAAAATTGTTTATATTTGCATTAGCTGGATTTTTAGCACAACTTGTTGATGGATCACTCGGAATGGGATTCGGTGCCTCCTCATCATCCATATTATTAACATATGGAATAGCACCTGCGATTGTTTCAGCAACGGTACATTTTTCAGAAATAGCAACGACTGCTGCATCTGGTACATCACATTGGAAATTTGAAAATGTACATAAGCCAACCATGTTGAAACTTGCAATACCAGGATCGATCAGTGGATTTATCGGTGCAGCATTATTAACTCAAATACATGGTGACTATATTAAACCTTATATAGCACTATTCTTACTTTCAATGGGTTTTTATATTTTATATCAGTTCTTATTTAAACGTCACAAAGACTTTCATACACACGTAGGAACACTTAGTAGTGTGAAACTTGTTCCACAAGGAGCCGTTGCTGGTTTTCTAGATGCTATTGGTGGTGGAGGCTGGGGACCAGTCAATACACCGTTGTTACTTGCAAGCCATAAAATTCAACCACGCTATGCCATTGGTACAGTGTCTGCAAGTGAATTTTTTGTAACACTTTCAACATCATTAAGTTTTATTATCTTTTTAGGATTTACTCAAATTAATTGGTGGTTTGTCATTGCATTAAGTATAGGCGGTATGATTGCCGCACCAATTTCAGCCTATTTAACTAAAATATTACCCATTAATATTTTAGCAATTTGTGTAGGTGGCCTTATTATTTTTACAAATAGTAATGCTTTAATGACGTATTTCATCAAAGACACTACAGTGATAAATGTTATTCGATTCGCAATTATTTGTGCGATTATTGTATTAGTTATTATTACTATTATTCGTAACAAAAAATTGTCTTTTTCTTATAAATAAAGCCGAGTAAACTAATCAAAATAATTAGAAAAGAGGTTATCAATAATGACAACAAATGAAGATATTATCAATTATACAATTAAGCCACATGGTGGAGAGTTAATTAATCGAGTTGTAGAAGGAAAGGAAAGAGAAGCATTAATTGAAAAAGCGAATGCTTTTAAATCCTTAACTTTAAATCCTTGGTCAATTTCAGATTTAGAATTAATCGCTATTGGTGGTTTTAGTCCACTTACTGGATTTATGGGAGAAGCGGATTATAAAAAAGTTGTTGAAGATACACATCTTGAAAATGGACTAGTATGGAGTATTCCTATCACTTTACCTGTCACTGAGACACAAGCGAATGAATTTAATATTGGTGATGATATTGCTTTATATGGTGAAGATGGAGTACTTTATGGTACTTTAAAACTTGAAGAAAAATATACGTATGATAAAGAAAAAGAAGCTCAAAATGTCTACGGTACGACTGAAGAAGCGCATCCAGGTGTCAAAAAAGTATATGAAAAAGGGAACGTTTATTTAGCAGGTCCTATTCAATTAGTAAATCGTCCTAAACATGATGAATTTTCAGATTATCATTTAGATCCTGCTGAAACACGCCAATTGTTCAAAGACTTAGGGTGGAAAACAGTAGTCGGATTTCAAACACGTAATCCTGTCCACCGCGCACATGAATATATTCAAAAATCTGCATTAGAAATTGTAGATGGTTTATTATTAAATCCTTTAGTTGGTGAAACTAAAGCGGATGATATCCCAGCAGATGTACGTATGGAAAGTTATCAAGCTATCTTGAAAAATTACTTCCCACAAGATAGAGCACGTTTAGTTATCTATCCCGCAGCGATGCGTTATGCAGGTCCCCGTGAAGCAATTTTACATGCTACAGTTCGTAAAAATTATGGTTGTACACACTTTATTGTTGGACGTGATCACGCAGGTGTGGGTGATTATTATGGTACTTATGAAGCACAAGAACTTATCTCTCAATTTGAAGATGAATTAGATATTCATATTTTAAAATTTGAACATGCATTTTACTGCAAAAAATGTAGCAATATGGCTACAGCTAAAACGTGTCCACATGATGCATCAGACCATGTACATTTAAGTGGTACAAAAGTAAGAGAAAAATTACGTAATGGCGAATCATTACCAAAAGAATTCTCAAGACCTGAAGTTGCAGAAGTATTAATTAAAGGATTAAGACAAAAGTAATTTGGGGGAGTATATAAAATGAGTCAATCAACAAATATTACATGGCATGATTCAGAAGTAACTAAAGAAGATAGACAACACCAAAATGGTCATAAAAGTGCTGTCATTTGGTTTACAGGGTTATCTGGTTCTGGTAAGTCCACAATCTCTGTGGTACTTGAAAAGGCTCTATTTGAAAAAGGTAAACATTCATATCGATTAGATGGCGATAATGTCCGTCACGGTTTAAATAAAAATTTAGGTTTTAGTCCAGAAGACCGTAAAGAAAATATTCGTCGTATCGGTGAAGTAAGTAAATTGCTTGTAGATGCGGGAACAATTGCAATTACTGCATTTATTTCTCCATATAGAGAAGATCGTGATGAAGTACGTGATATTCTAGAAGACGGAGAATTCATTGAAGTATATACGAAGTGTAGTGTAGAAGAATGTGAGAAACGAGACCCTAAAAGTTTATATGAAAAAGCACGTTCAGGTGAAATTAAAGAATTTACAGGAATTAGTGCGCCTTATGAAGCGCCAAAACACCCTGAAATAACTATTAATACTGAAACACAAAGTATAGATGAATCAGTTGAACATATTCTTAATTACTTAAAAGAACACAAATATATTTAATGAATAACCAAACGAGTGAGATAACGAATTTAAAATGAATGTTGTCTCACTCGTTTTTTTGCTATAAATTCTTGAAAATAATAGTTAATATTCCCTTATTTTATGAAATAAAACATATTTAAAATAATCAGATATATTACACCATCTGTAATGACACTGTTGATTAAGTTGATAAAAAGACTGATAATAAAGCATTTTGAGTGATGTAACAAAAGAGAGATTTAATTACAAAAACCATCCTATTATTATGATTCAATTACAAGGTATTAACAACGCCCACAAACGCTTGTTTATCTGATAAAGTATGTCTTGTCGTTAATTAACGAGAAAAAATAATTCGAAGTAATTTAATATTGAGATGTCATTTGAAAGTAGCCACGTGATAAATAAAGGAAGAATGTTTTAAATTTCTAGGAGGATATTTAATTATGAAAAAAATCGCTACAGTAACTATCGCCACAGCCGGAATCGCTACAGTTGGATTTGCGCATCATGACGCACATGCAGCGGAAAATAATGGATATAACCCTAATGACCCAACTTCATATAGCTACTCTTATACAATTGATCAACAAGGTAACTATCATTACACATGGAAAGGTAATTGGAGTCCTGATCGTTTAAATCACACTAATGACTCAAATCATAGTCAATCTAACTATAATAATTACAACAATAATAGCTATAACTACAATAGCAATTATTCATATACAACAAACAATAACCAAACATCTACTAACAATAATCAATCTTATACAACTAATAATACGACAGGTGGATTAGGCGCTAACACTGCATCAACATCAAATAGTAATGTAAAAGTTACAACTCAAAGTGCACCAAGAACACAATCAACTGCTTCGACTCAAGCATTTTCAGGTAAAACAAATTCAGGTGCGAATTACTATACTTGGGGTCAATGTACGTATTATGTATATGATAAAGTTGGTGGTTCAATCGGTAACACTTGGGGTAATGCAAATAACTGGGCTAACGCAGCAGCGCAATCTGGTTATACTGTAAACAATACACCTAAAGCAGGTGCTGTGATGCAAACAACTCAAGGTGGTTATGGTCACGTTGCATATGTTGAAAATGTAAATAGTGATGGTTCTGTTACAGTATCTGAAATGAACTATCAAGGCGTAGGTGTAGTATCTACACGTACAATTTCAGCAAGTCAAGCAAGTTCATACAATTACATTTCATAATTTAAGGAAATAAATGGTTTAAACATTAATGTAAAATAAAGACTAAGATATTAAAACAATAACGTTGTTTAAAAGAGCAAGTATATGAATTCAAAACGAATTTTAACTTGCTCTTTTTTTATTTTTAAAAATTATATTTAATATGATTTAAATCGCTTTATAAAGGGAATATATAACTACTAGTTCTTATAGTGTTCAAATATAAAGGTGGTGATTCACAATGGCGTTAGGAGTACTTCAATGGATCCTAGTGATCGCAATTGTGGTAATTACGATTGGCGTCATATTTGGTCTCATTTGGGGTTCGCTTTTTGAGGAACGCTTTTATAGAAGTCGTTCTAAAAAAGAAGAAGAAGCACGTATTGAGAAAAATCTTAAAATGGCAAAAGGCCATACCGATGATGACGTAGCATATGATGAAGAAGGTCGTGCATCACTCAACGAAGATGATAAAAAACAATAAATATTCATAAACCTTTAAGAATCCGTTTGATTTTTAAAGGTTTTTTCTTATCAAAATATTTATATTAATTAACTTTATGCAATTATATACTTTTAACAAATAAAAGTGATAAAATAGATATGTTAAAAAATTCACATGAATTATTTAAAGTTAGGAGTTATTATAATGCTACTGTTTATAGTAGAAATTATCATAATGATTGTAGCCATTATGCTAGGATTGCGCACAGCAGGTGCTTTAGGCTGTGGTATTTTTGCTATTGTGGCCCAACTGATTATGATATTTGGTTTTCAACTTCCTCCTGGTTCTGCCCCTGTTACAGCAGTCCTAATTATTCTGGCAATTGGTATAGCTGGAGGAACGTTACAAGCTACAGGCGGAATTGATTATCTTGTCTATCTTGCTTCGAAAATCATTGAACGGTTTCCAAAATCAATTATTTTTATTGCACCGATGATTGTATTTGTCTTCGTATTTGGAGTAGGGACTGCAAACATTGCTTTATCACTAGAACCTATTATTGCTCAAACCGCAGTAAAAGCTAAAATCCAACCTAAGCGACCACTCATTGCTTCAGTATTAACTGCTAATTTGGCTTTACTTTGTAGTCCAGCTGCATCCGCAACAGCCTATGTCATTTCAGTACTTGCAGGTCATGACATTTCAATGGGTCAATATTTGAGTATCGTCTTACCTACATCATTAATCACTATGTTTATGTTAAGTATATTTTGTACGTTTGTAGGACGTAAAAATACAATTACTGAAAGTGAAATTGCCCATACACCTGACGTTGAAGTAAATCATGCTTTTTCTACTAGAGTAAAGATAGGTGTTTTAGCATTTATTTTATGTGTGTTTGGTATTCTTACATTTGGTATTTTTCCTCAATTCATGCCTTCGTTTAATGTCAATGGAAAAGATGTCACTGTATCAATGACAGAGATTGTACAATTCTTTATGTATTTAAGTGCAGCAATTAATTTATTGATGTTAAAAGTGAATACGAGTGATATTCTCTCTTCAAATATTACACAATCTGCTATTGGTGCATTATTTGCAGTACTCGGACCTGGTTGGTTAGGTGCGACAGTATTTAACGCACCTCATAATTTACATATCATACAAAATGATGTTGGCAAAACGATTCAACATATGCCCTGGCTTGTGATTATTCTTGTAGCTGTAGTAGCGATGATTGTTATTTCACAAACAGCAACAGCATCGATTATGGTGCCTATCGTCATGAGTATGGGAATTCCACCCATGTATTTTGTAGCAATGGTACAAACATTAAATGTTAACTTTGTTATACCTGCGCAACCAACGTTATTATTCGCAGTTAATTTAGATGAAACAGGACGTACACGACCTACAAGCTTTATTATTCCAGGATTCTTTGCAATAGGTGTTTCAGTTATTGTTGGTTTTATAATAAAAATAATATTAGGATATTAGTTTATAATAGGGTATTAGTCATATAAATGATTTAAAGTTTCATGAAAATTTAATCGATTGAGAAGACCTTTTGTGCCTTTTTGAATATTGAAGAGAAGAATGTGAATTCTATTATGAATTGCATTTTTCTCTTATTTTTAATTTAAAACAGAAAATGTCAAAAAAATATATATTCATTAAAAGTGAATAAAAATTCAATATTTATAATTTAAGATTTGTTTAAAACGTTTATTTTTAATTTAACACTACTGATATAGTTAATTTTTCGATAGTTTAAATGGGATGAAATATATAAATATTCAGTTTTGCTCAAATAATTTTATGAATGTAATTTGCATTTTTATTTAATTTTAGATATTGTCATTACGTGGATCATTCACTTAAATACATTATAAGTCGTACATATAATATTCAAAGGAGGATCTTAGTTGAAAAAAGAAAAAATAATGGATTGGCCCACCTTTATAGGTACTGTGATTGTCTTGCTTGCAGCAGTTATACCTATGATGGTCTTTCCAAGTGCAAGTGAGAAAGTTATTACTGATATAAATAGTGCTATTTCTAACTCGATAGGATCTGTTTACTTATTTATAGGTTTAGCTGTTTTATCCTTTGTACTCTATATTGCTTTCGGCCGATATGGTAATGTGACTTTAGGAAAAGCAAGTGATAAACCTGAATTTAATAATTTTAGTTGGGCTGCAATGCTATTTTGTGCAGGTATTGGTTCAGATATTCTTTATTGGGGTGTTATCGAATGGGCTTTCTATTATCAGGTACCTCCAAATGGGGCTAAAGGAATGACTGATGAGGCGCTTACATATGCAACGCAATATGGTATGTTTCATTGGGGACCTATTGCATGGGCAATTTATGTATTACCAGCTTTGCCTATTGGCTATTTAGTATTTGTAAAGAAACAACCAGTATATAAAATTAGTCAAGCTTGTCGTCCAGTACTGAAAGGACAAACTGATAAATTTTTAGGTAAATTAGTAGATATCTTATTTATATTTGGACTATTAGGAGGAGCGGCAACCTCTTTAGCATTAGGTGTGCCATTAATTTCTTCTGGAATTGAACGATTAACAGGTATAGATGGAGACAATATGGTTATTCGCTCAATTATACTTTTCACAATCACAGTCATTTTTGCAATTAGTTCTTATACTGGTTTAAAAAAAGGAATACAAAAATTAAGTGATATTAACGTATGGTTATCATTCTTACTACTTGCATTTGTATTTATTGTAGGTCCAACCATCTTTATTATGGAAACAACGTTAACTGGTTTTGGGAATATGATGCGAGATTTCTTCCATATGGCAACATGGATGGAGCCATTTGGTGGAATTAGAAACCGTAAAGAAACAAATTTCCCTCAAGATTGGACGATATTTTATTGGTCATGGTGGCTTGTATATGCGCCATTTATTGGTTTATTTATTGCTCGAATTTCAAAAGGTCGTCGTCTCAAAGAAGTCATATTAGGAACAATTGCTTATGGTACATTGGGATGTGTCTTATTCTTTGGTATTTTTGGTAACTATGCCGTTTATTTACAAATTAGTGGACAGTTTAATGTGGTTGATTTTTTAAATAAACATAGTACTGAAGCAACAATTATAGAAGTTATGCACCAATTGCCAATGGGTTCTTTAATTATAGTGTTGTTCTTAATATCTGCATTTTTATTCTTAGCAACGACTTTTGATTCAGGTTCTTATATTTTAGCAGCTGCTTCTCAGAAGAAGGTAATAGGGGAACCATTAAAAGCGAATCGTTTATTCTGGGCTTTCGCTTTATGTCTATTACCTTTCTCCCTTATGTTAGTTGGTGGAGAACGAGCTCTTGAAGTGTTAAAGACTGCTTCATTATTAGCAAGTGTACCACTTCTATTTATATTTACGTTTATGATGATATCCTTTATTATCACACTTAATAAAGATCGGATTAAACTGGAAACAAGACCAGATAAACTAAAAGAAGTAGAACGACGTTCACTTCGTATTGTTCAAGTTAAATCAGACCCTGAAGACGATAATTTATAATGTAAAAATGATAATACATTTAAAAATCCTCAGAAATTAGATAATAAATCTAATTTCTGAGGATTTTTGAATCATATTGATATTGAATTAAGTTATAAATCTTCTTCTTTTGGTATAGGATAATGTTCGAAAATGTCTCCAGATTCAATCGCAGAAATTAAATTTTCTAACCATTTATAATATAATTTTGTGTGGTTCAATTGGGATTGTATACTATCTATTTTTTCTTTTTCTTCTTCACTTAAATTATTAGTTTGTATTATGTTTTGAAGAATGTTTTCTGCTTTTTTCGTCGCTTCTAAATTTGTATCGATTTCACGTTCCCATTTTTGTGTGAAAAAGTTTCGAAAAAAATTAAAGAAATCTTTCTCGGCTATAAAATGTTGTTTCCGACTGCCACGGGTAAATTGTTGCTTAACGATATCGTATTCTTGCAATTTTTTTACACCCGCACTCATACTAGGTTTGCTCATTTGCAAATGTTCACGCATTTCATCAAGCGTCATACTACCTTCAAAAACCATCGTACCGTAAAGATTACCAACACTACGGTTTGTACCATATAAATCCATGGTTTCACCAATTGAGTTAATAACTAAATCTTTCGCTTCCTCTATTTTTTGATTAATATTATTAGAATTGCTCATATTGCACCTCACTTATTTTCATCTTCATAAGATGTGAAATATTAACACAAATTTTACATTCTCACTCATTATATGATTTTTTCTTAAGAGTTTCAAAAGTCAATTTTAATCCCTACAATATTAAAAATAATATAAAAAAATATATAAAGATGATTTTTGCAATGACTTAAGAAATATGATAAGCTACTTTTGTAAAATTCGTTAAATAAAAATTTAACAAACTTAACGGAGGTAGTATGATGGAACTTGTAAAAGCATTGTCTAATCGCCAATATATCAATGGTGAATGGGTAGAGAGCGCTAACAAAAATACTAGAGATATTATTAATCCATATAATCAAGAAGTGATTTTTACTGTTACTGAAGGGACTAAGGAAGATGCAGAACAGGCTATTTTAGCAGCACGTCGTTCATTTGAAAATGGTGAGTGGTCACAAGAAACAAGTGAAGTCAGAGGTAAAAAAGTAAGAGCAATTGCTGATAAAATTACAGAAAATCGTGACGAATTAGCCAAATTAGAAACGTTAGATACCGGTAAAACATTAGAGGAATCTTATGCAGATATGGATGATATTGCAAATGTGTTTAATTATTTTGCAGGTTTGGCGGATAAAGACGGAGGAGAAATTATTGATTCTCCAATACCTAACACTGAAAGTAAACTTGTCAAAGAACCTGTAGGTGTAGTTACACAAATTACGCCTTGGAATTATCCATTATTACAAGCTTCATGGAAAATTGCACCTGCATTAGCAACTGGTTGCTCATTAGTAATGAAACCAAGTGAAATTACGCCATTAACAACAATTCGTGTATTTGAATTAATGGAAGAAGTTGGATTCCCTAAAGGGGTTATCAACCTAATATTAAGTAGTGGTGAAGAAGTAGGAGATACATTATCAGGTCATAAAGAAGTTGATTTAGTATCATTTACGGGTGGAATTGAAACTGGTAAACACATTATGAAGAATGCTGCAAATCATGTAACTAATATTGCATTAGAGCTTGGCGGAAAGAATCCAAATATTATTTTTGATGATGCTGATTTTGAATTAGCTGTAGATCAAGCATTAAATGGCGGATATTTCCATGCAGGTCAAGTTTGTTCAGCAGGTTCAAGAATTTTAGTGCATAACGATATTAAAGATAAATTTGAAAAAGCATTAATTGAACGTGTTGGAAAAATTAAATTAGGTAATGGATTTGATAGTGATACAGAAATGGGTCCAGTGATTTCTCCAGAACATCGAGATAAAATTGAAAAATATATGAAAGTTGCTAAAGATGATGGTGCAACCATTGCTATCGGTGGGAAACGTCCAGACGATGAAGATTTAAAAGATGGTTTATTCTTTGAACCAACTGTAATCACTAATTGCGATACTCATATGAGAATTGTTCAAGAAGAAGTATTTGGTCCTGTTGTTACAGTAGAAGGGTTCGATAATGAAGAAGAAGCGATTGCACTCGCTAATGATTCAATTTATGGTTTAGCAGGTGCAGTATTTTCTAAAGATATAGGAAAAGCACAACGTGTAGCTAATAAATTAAAACTAGGCACAGTTTGGATTAATGACTTCCATCCTTACTTCGCTCAAGCGCCATGGGGTGGTTATAAACAATCTGGTATTGGACGTGAGTTAGGTAAAGAAGGATTAGAAGAATATTTAATCTCTAAACATATTCTTACAAATAGAAATCCAGAACCTGTAAATTTCTTTAGTAAATAACTTTTACAATTTAACTATAAAGGACCGTAGGCGTATTATTTTACGGTCCATTTATTTTGAAGTATAAAGATGTATCAAATCAAACTAAATTGTATTTAAATAGAAGATTTATATTTTTACGGGAGGACGGCAATATATGAGTAAAAATCAATCATATGATTACGTAATTATTGGTGGAGGAAGCGCTGGATCAGTATTAGGAAATCGTTTGTCAGAAGATAAAAATAAAGAAGTACTTGTACTAGAGGCAGGACGTAGTGATTATCCATGGGATTTATTTATACAAATGCCTGCAGCATTGATGTTTCCTTCAGGAAATCCATTTTACGATTGGAGATACCAAACTGAAGAAGAACCGCATATGGGACGTAAGGTAGACCATGCTCGAGGTAAAGTATTAGGTGGTTCAAGTTCAATTAATGGCATGATTTATCAACGTGGTAATCCAATGGATTATGAAGGCTGGGCTGAACCAGAAGGAATGGAAACTTGGGACTTTGCACATTGTTTACCTTATTTTAAAAAACTAGAAAAAACATTTGGAGCTGCGCCATATGATAAATATAGAGGACATGATGGTCCGATTAAATTAAAACGTGGGCCAGCCACAAATCCATTATTTAAATCATTCTTCGATGCAGGTGTTGAAGCAGGTTATCATAAAACAAACGACGTCAATGGATATAGACAAGAAGGCTTTGGTCCATTTGATAGCCAAGTACATAATGGTCGTCGTGTTTCAGCTTCACGTGCCTATTTACGTCCTGCAATGAAGCGTAAAAATTTAACAGTTAAAACACGTGCATTTGTTACTAAAATACATTTTGAAGGTAAGAAAGCTACTGGTGTAACGTTTAAACGTAATGGTAAACTTCATACTGTGAATGCCGGTGAAGTGATTCTTTCAGGTGGTGCATTTAATACACCTCAGTTATTGCAATTGTCTGGTATCGGTGATTCTGAATTCTTAAAATCTAAAGGTATAGAACCACGCATGCACTTACCTGGTGTTGGAGAAAACTTCGAAGACCATTTAGAAGTATATATTCAACATAAATGTAAGCAGCCAGTTTCACTACAACCAAGCTTAGATGTAAAACGTATGCCTTGGATTGGATTACAATGGATATTTGCACGTAAAGGTGCAGCAGCTTCAAACCACTTTGAAGGTGGCGCTTTTGTTAGATCTAACAATCAAGTTGCATATCCAAATTTAATGTTCCATTTCTTACCGATTGCTGTAAGATATGATGGTCAAAAAGCACCAGTGGCGCATGGGTATCAAGTACATGTTGGTCCTATGTATTCAAATTCACGTGGTAGTTTAAAAATTAAATCAAAAGATCCATTTGAAAAACCAAGTATTGTATTCAATTATTTATCAACAAAAGAAGATAAACAAGAATGGGTTGAAGCAATTCGAGTAGCACGTAATATTCTATCTCAACCTGCGATGGATCCATATAATGGCGGTGAAATCTCACCAGGACCATCTGTACAAACAGATGAAGAAATTCTTGATTGGGTACGTAAAGATGGTGAAACTGCTTTACATCCTTCTTGTAGTGCTAAAATGGGGCCAGCGTCAGATCCAATGGCAGTTGTAGATCCATTAACTATGAAAGTACATGGTATGGAAAATTTACGTGTTGTTGATGCGTCTGCTATGCCTCGCACTACTAATGGTAATATTCATGCACCAGTTTTAATGCTCGCTGAAAAAGCAGCTGATATCATTCGTGGTAAAAAACCATTAGAACCACAATATGTTGATTACTATAAACATGGTGTTAGTGATGAAAACGCTGGAGCAATGGAATTCGATCCATACTATAAACATTAATAAAATAGTTATATGAAATAAGGGTTGGAATCAAAGATGATTCTGACCTTTTTATTTTAAATATCCCCTTCTACAACATTTTTAATACGTAAAGGCATATAATGAATGAAAGAGAAGGAGTGAAATGAAATAATTAAAGATTTAGTGCAACGTTTACAAGATAAGGAAAAACGTATGATCGAGGTTCGCAGACATTTACATGAATATCCTGAGCTATCATTTCATGAAACTGAGACACCCAAATATATTGCTAATTTTTATAAAGATAAAGATTGTAAGGTAGAAACAAATATAGGACAACATGGTGTAAAAGTGACGATAGATAGTGGTAAACCTGGGAAAACGATTGCTATTCGAGCAGATTTTGATGCGCTTCCCATTCAAGAAGATACTGGTTTATCATTTGTTTCTAAAAACGAGGGAGTCATGCATGCGTGTGGACATGATGCACATACAGCATATATGCTTATTTTGGCAGAAACATTGATAGAAATGAAATCTCAGTTCAGTGGCAAAGTAATTGTTATTCATCAACCCGCTGAAGAAATGCCACCTGGTGGAGCTAAAGGTATGATTGAAGATGGCGTATTGGATGGCGTGGACCATGTTTTAGGTACCCATGTGATGACTAATATGGCGCCTGGTAAAGTCTATTATCATAAGGGTAACGTTCAAACAGGACGTTCTTACTTTAAATTAATTGTAAAAGGTGAAGGAGGACATGGTTCTTCTCCGCATACTGCAAATGATGCGATTGTAGCGAGAGCTCATTTCGTTACTACTGCTCAAACAGTGGTCTCACGTCGTCTTAATCCATTTGAAACGGGTGTCGTCACAATTGGATCATTTGATGGTAAAGGTCAATTTAATATGATTAAAGATAAAGTAACCATTGAAGGTGACGTTCGCGCTTTGACAGATGCTACACGTGATCGTATTGAAACGGCTTTAAAACAAATAGTTCACGGTTTGGAAGAAACGTTTGGTGTAAATTGTGAGTTTACATTTAGTAAAGATTATCCTGCATTGTATAATGATCCTGATTTTACTGAATATGTTGCAGAAACAATTAAACAGTCAAAATTAGCTGATGTTAAAGGCGTAGAAATATGTGAACCTCAACCGCCATCTGAAGACTTCGCTTTTTATGCTAAAACATTGCCAAGTACTTTTATATATTCTGGAGCAAAACCTAGAAAGGGTAAAGCATATCCACATCATCATCCTAAATTTACGATTGATGAATCAAGTATGTTAGTTGCAGCAGAAGCAGTAGGTGCTGTGGTATTAAACTATCTAACTATTGAATAAGCAGTCATACTATATATTTATAAGAAATCAATTTACATTTTTAAAGTAGAAGTCGAGTTGATATTCTAGTATTAAAGAATGTGTCATGATAGTATTATTCTATATCTAGATATTGGGGTGAGTTGATGAGTTTCTATGATTTTATGCAAGGATTTATTGATGATAAGACCCCATTAGGTGAACTTGCATCATGGATAAATCAAGACCAAGATTTTCCAAAACATGAATATCTTGCTGAAAATATACTTGATTACTTTTCTAAGATGTCGATGTTAGATCATGAATTCTTAGAAATTGTTAAACGTTCCCTTTCGTTATATGAAAAAAGATAGATGTGAATAGCAAAAATAAAAAATGATAGCTTAAAGCTAGTTAAGAAATGAAGGAACAAAGAAATGACTTTAACTGATAATTATAAAACATATGTCATAGAAGAAAAAGAAGATCAAACGATGTCTATCGAAAAAAATAATGATGTTCAATTATATACAGTACTTGAGTCAATAAATGAGTTAACAAACGATTCAATGTGTGTTTTAAATCACTTGTTTGTTAATGAAGGTAATGAACCTCAATTTGAATCTAAATTTTTAAAGCGCACTAAATATTTACAAGATGTGCCAGGATTCAAAGCTTTACGTTTTTTACGTCCTCAAACTAAGCATCGTCATTATATTATTTTGACGTTATGGAAAGATCGACAATCGTTCTATGATTGGCAAAGTTCAGACGCTTATGGTAAAACGCATAAAAAAAGAGGCACTAAACAAGGTGTCGATAATAAAATAGTTAATCGCGATTTATCTTATAATGTAAGAATAGAACTTGCTAATTTAGAAACGAGTATTGATATAGATAATATGTTTAATATTCAATGATTAAGTTTCTAAAAAAGTAATATACTGGTATAGAAACTTAATCTTTTTTATATTTAAAACAAATACCGCGTAGAATTGCATGAAATTAAGATGTATGATTTTATGAACGATGAAGATTTAAAAATTGGAAGGAAAGTAAAGTAATGAATCATTTAAATTTATTAGCACCAGAAACATATAATATTGTATCTGAAATAGAAAAACATGCTTCAAATCAAAATAAACAAGCAATTATTTATGAAAATGGTGTAGAAGAACCCATTAGTGTGACATACTCTGAATTAATTAAAAACGCTAATAAAGTAGGACATGTATTATTAAACCATGGACTAAAAAAAGGCGATAAAGTGTTAATCATGATGCCACGTGCTATCATCACGTATGAACTTTATATTGCAGCATTAAAATTAGGTATTGCAATTATCCCGAGTTCTGAAATGTTAAGAACAAAAGATTTACAATATCGTATTACGCATGGAGAAATTAATGCAGTTATTGCGTTAGCTGATTTTATAGAAGAATTTAGAGACATTAAAGAATATCATGAATTAACAAAATTTGTTATTAATGGAAATGAAGAGAATTGGATTAGTATTGAAGAGGAAAAAGTAAAGCAAAGTGATGAATTAGACACAGCAAATACAACAAGAGATGATGTTGCTATTTTATCTTATACTTCTGGAACTACAGGTAATCCAAAAGCTGTTACACATTCTCATGGTTGGGGATATGCTCATATGAAAATGGCACCTGAACATTGGTTAGCTATAAAAGAAGATGACTTGGTGTGGGCAACAGCTGCACCTGGTTGGCAAAAATGGGTATGGAGTCCATTCCTATCTATTATGGGATCAGGAGCGACAGCATTTGTGTATAATGGTAAATTTAATCCTTCTCGTTATTTATCATTATTACAAAAATTTAAAATTAATGTGCTTTGTTGTACACCAACAGAATACCGTATGATGGCAAAATTAGATAACTTAGATAAATACAATTTAGATCATTTACACAGTGCAGTATCTGCAGGAGAACCATTAAATAGAGAAGTCGTTGAACAATTCCGTAAACATTTTAATTTAACAGTGCGTGACGGATATGGACAAACAGAAAGTACGCTATTAATTGGTTTCTTAAAAGATACAGAACAACGTCCTGGTTCTATGGGTAAAGCTATTCCTGGTAGTCGTGTAGCAGTTGTTGATGATGAGGGAAACAAAGTGGATACAAATGTAAAAGGTAATATAGCATTACCACTTGATTTCCCTGGATTATTTAAAGGTTACTTTAAAGATGAGAAACGTACAAAAGATGCACATGCAGGAGATTATTATATTACTGGAGATTTAGCACATATCGATGAAGATGGTTATTTCTGGTTTGAAGGTCGCCGTGACGATATTATTATTAGTTCTGGCTATACTATTGGACCTTTCGAAGTTGAAGATGCACTCACAAATCATGAAGCGGTAAAAGAATGTGCAGTTGTAGCAAGTCCACATCCAATTCGTGGCAATATTGTTAAAGCATTTATTATTTTAAAAGAGGGTTATAAACCAAGTGATGATTTAGTGAAAGAGTTACAAACTTTCTCTAAAAAAGTAGTCGCACCATATAAATATCCACGGGCGATTGAATTTGTAGAAGATTTACCCAAAACAAACTCTGGCAAAATTCGTCGTGTTGAATTACGCGAAGCAGAACGCACAAAACATAACAACGCTCAAAATAAATAATCATATGCATCACACTGATAAATTAGTATGTCACTAATTTATCAGTGTTTTTTTATGATGAGCATACTGATGTATCAGATAACATCAATGTTGGAAATATGTCTATATTTAAAAAAATTGAAAATAAAGATAATTTTAATTGTATTTCATGCATTATTATGACATACTTTTAAATAATTAGTATGACATAATAAAAATTTGAGGTGATTTATAATGACTAAATATATTTATGCATTTGATGAAGGACAAAAATCAATGAGAGATTTATTGGGAGGTAAAGGAGCTAATCTATCTGAAATGAAACGCTTAGGTTTACCTGTACCAGATGGTTTCACCATTACCACAACAGCATGTATTGAGTATTTAAAACAAGGGAAGTCATTATCTACTGACATCAAAACAGAATTAATTGATCACTTGGCTTCATTTTCAGAGAGAACCGGAAAAATCTTCTCTTCTGATACGAATTTATTGCTTGTTTCTGTAAGAAGTGGGGCAAAAATTTCTATGCCAGGAATGATGGATACAATATTAAACTTGGGTTTAAATGATGAAAATGTAGAAAAATTGGCTAAAAAAACTGGGGATAAACGTTTTGCTTATGACTGTTATCGTCGTTTATTACAAATGTTTGGTGAAGTCGTATATAGTGTGCCTATGCAAGCATTTGATACATATTTCGAACAGTATAAAAAACAACACCATTTTGAGAATGACGCTGCCATTAGTGCAGATGGTTTAAAAGAAATTTGTAAGCGCTTTAAAGAGATATATGTAGAAGAAGTACATCAACCTTTCCCGCAAGAGCCTTTGAAACAACTGGAAGAAGCTATAGAAGCTGTATTTAAATCTTGGGATAATGATCGTGCTCGTATTTACCGAGATTTAAATGATATTCCACACGACATTGGTACAGCAGTAAATATCCAAGAAATGGTTTTCGGTAATAGTGGAGATAATAGTGGGACAGGCGTTGCTTTTACACGTAATCCAGTGACTGGCGAAAATAAATTATTTGGTGAATATTTGCTTAATGCGCAAGGAGAAGATGTTGTTGCAGGTATTCGTACACCTAAAGATATCTCAACATTACACGATCAAATGCCAGAGGTTCATCAAGAATTTGTAGATGTGACAAAACAATTAGAAAAACATTATAAAGATATGCAAGATATTGAATTTACAATTGAAAATGGACAATTATATTTACTCCAAACTCGTAATGGTAAACGTACAGCACGTGCGGCTATTCAAATTGCTGTAGATTTAGTGAATGAAGACATTATTACTAAAAAAGAAGCAATGAAAAAAGTTGAAGTAAAATCAATTGATCAACTTTTACATCCTAATTTCGATGAGTCTTCATTAAAAGAAGCAATAGTTGTATCTAAAATGGGATTGCCAGCGAGCCCAGGTGCTGCAACAGGTCAAATTGTATTTACTGCTGAAGAGGCGAAAGCACAATCAGAGCAAGGTAAAAAGGTGATCTTGATGAGACCAGAAACGTCTCCTGAAGATATTGAAGGTATGATTGCAAGTGAAGCGATTGTAACCACACATGGTGGCATGACGTCTCATGCAGCAGTTGTAGCTCGTGGAATGGGTAAATGTTGTGTGACAGGATGTTCTGATTTAGAAATTAATACGAGTGCTAAGACGGTATACTATGGCGATCAAACACTACATGAAGGAGATATGGTTTCAGTTGATGGTTCAGAAGGTGACATTTATTTAGGTGAGATTAAAACAGTCAATGCTGAGCATAGTGAGTCATTCAATCAATTTATGGAGTGGTCAGAAAAAACAGCTCGTTTAAAAGTACGTATGAATGCAGAAACACCTCAAGATATTAAAGTAGGTTACCAATTTGGCGCTAAAGGCATCGGATTAGTACGTACAGAGCATATGTTCTTTGGGGCTGAGCGACTAGTAGAGATGAGACGTTTCATTCTATCATCCTCTCGTGAAGATCGTCTCGAAGCACTTAATCATATTAAACAATATCAAGTAGAAGACTTTAAAGAAATTTTTAAATTATCAGGTGAACATCCTACCATAGTGCGTTTACTTGATCCGCCATTGCATGAGTTCTTACCACATTCTGAGGAAGATATTGCGAATGTTGCGAAGCAATTAAATATACCGAAGGAAACATTAGATAAACGCATTGTGGATTTAAACGAAGTGAACCCAATGCTTGGACACCGTGGTTGTCGTTTAGCAATCACATACCCTGAGTTATATGAAATGCAAGTAGAAGCGATTATTGAAAGTGTATTTAAATTAAAAGAAGAAGGCATTCAGTGTAAACCAGAAATTATGATTCCGTTAGTGTCTACAGTAGAAGAATTTACCACTTTAAAAGAAAACCTTGTTAAGACGATTACCCAAATAGAAAAACAACATCAGAAAAGCGTAGATTATTTAATGGGAACAATGATCGAAACGCCTCGTGCATGTCTTATTTCAGACGAATTAGCAAAACATTGTGATTTCTTCAGCTTTGGTACGAACGATTTAACACAATTGTCATTTGGTTTTTCTAGAGATGATGCAGGGAAGTTTATAAATGTGTATACTGAAAGAAATATATTGAAACTTGACCCGTTCCAAACATTAGATAAAGATGGCGTTGGAAAACTAATTGAAGTGGCAGTTAAACAGGCAAAGAAAGTGAACGAAAATATTAAGATTGGTGTATGTGGTGAATTAGGTGGAGATGCGAAATCTATTCATTATTTCAATCACTTATCAATTGATTATGTATCATGTTCACCATTCCGAATTCCAGGAGCAATTTTAGCGACTGCTCAAAGTCAAGTGGAGGAAAGTGAGTAATCAAAAATGAATGAAGTCGAGTCACAAGCGCATAATTTAAAATTGTTTATTGTTTCAGATTCAATTGGAGAAACTGCTCAACGTATGATTCATGCAACCTTAACCCAGTTTCCAGATTTAAATAATGTAGAAATAAAAAAATTTCCTTATATTAAAGATGAGGAAGAATTTTTAAATATATTAAATTTAGCGAAAGAACACAACGCAATAGTAGCTACGACATTAGTAAGTGAATCATTTAATGCACTTGGTCACGAATTTGCTAGAGAACATGATATCCCATATGTAGATTATATGTCTGATTTAATTAGCATTGTTGAACACGTGACAGGTGAAAAACCATTGATGGAAAGTGGTGCATTAAGAAAGTTAAATGAAGCTTATTTTAAGCGTATTGAAGCCATTGAATATTCAGTTAAATATGATGATGGTAAGCATTTTTCTGATATAGGTGAAGCAGATGCATTGATTGTAGGGGTATCACGTACTTCAAAGACACCATTAAGTATGTATTTAGCGAATAAAGGCTACAAAATAGCAAACATTCCTTTAGTACCTGAAGTTAGTATTCCAGACAGTGTTTTTAAGCAAAAAGGGTTACAAGTATTTGGATTAACTGCAAGTCCACAGTATATTGCAAATATACGAAAAAGTCGTGCTGAAACATTAGGTTTGTCAAAAGCGTCTCAATATAATAATTTAAATCGTATAAAAGAAGAACTCAGTTATGCAGAAGAAGTATTTAAAAAATTAAATGCTACAGTGATTAATACTGAGTATAAATCAATTGAAGAATCAGCTTTTTATATTGAAAAGTTTTTACAAAATAATAAATAATCATCATATAAGGTTGTAAGTAAATCATTAAGTGATTGTAATGACATCATGTTATAATAAAACTTTGATCATTCAACTAAACATTCTTACTGTTTAGCTTATATTGATAAATCTTTCTGCTTAATTTAATGATAATGAATTCATTAATTCAAATAATTAAGTTTTTCTGATTTACAATTGACAATATTTGTTTTAACATAGTAATGAAAGACTTAACACATTACTAAAAACAATATATTGATTACTAGATATTAGGGAAACAAGAGCAACAGGTAATTATATTATATTGTGAAACATAATTTTTGGAGAGGTGTACAAAAATGACAGAATCAAAAGATATGATTATTGTCGGTGCTGGTGTAATTAGTACAACAGTTGCATCTATGTTCAATGAACTTGTACCTAACTGGAACATCGATCTTTATGAACGTTTAGATCGTCCAGGTATTGAAAGTTCAAATGAACGTAACAATGCTGGTACTGGTCACGCTGCATTATGTGAATTAAACTATACTGTAAGACAACCAGATGGTACGATTGACATTGAAAAAGCAAAAGAAATTAATGAACAATTTGAAATTTCTAAACAATTTTGGGGTCATTTAGTAGAATCAGGACAAATTAAAGATCCTAGAGATTTCATTCATCCTTTACCACATATCAGTTTCGTACGTGGTAAAAACAACGTTCAATTCCTAAAAGAACGTTACGAAAAAATGAAAGATTTCCCAATGTTCGATGATATCGAATATACTGAAGACATCGAAGTAATGAGAAAATGGATTCCATTAATGATGCAAGGTCGTTTCGATGATGGCTTAATGGCTGCTAGTAAAATCGACGAAGGTACTGACGTTAACTACGGTGAATTAACTCGTAAAATGGCACATAACTTACAAAACGACGATTCAAACGTAAACGTCAACTATAATCATGAAGTACAAGACTTCAAACGTTTATCTAACGGTAAATGGCAAGTTAAAATTAAAGACTTAGCTAACAATAAAGTCTTTACTAAAGAAGCTGACCATGTATTCATCGGTGCTGGTGGTGGATCTATTCCATTATTACAAAAAACTGGTATCGAAGAAGGTAAACATATCGGTGGTTTCCCAATCATTGGTCAATTTATCGCTTGTACAAATCCAGAAGTTATCGAACAACATGATGCGAAAGTTTATGGTAAAGAGCCACCTGGCACACCACCAATGACTGTTCCTCACTTAGATACTCGTTATATCGATGGTGAAAGAACATTATTATTCGGACCATTCGCAAATGTTGGTCCTAAATTCTTAATTCACGGTTCTAACTTAGATTTATTCAAATCAGTTAAACCACACAATATCACTACGTTATTAGCTGCAGCAGTTAAGAATATGTCATTACTTAAATATTCATTTGACCAAATCATCATGACTAAAGAAGGTTGTATGAACCACTTACGTACGTTCTACCCTGAAGCTCGTGATGAAGATTGGCAAGTATATACTGCTGGTACACGTGTACAAGTTATTAAAGATGATGAAAAAGAAGGTAAAGGATTCATCCAATTCGGTACAGAAGTGGTTGACTCTAAAGACCACTCTATCATTGCTTTACTTGGTGAATCACCAGGGGCTTCTACATCAGTTTCAGTAGCGTTAGAAGTTATCGAAAGAAACTTCGAACAATATTTAGATGAATGGAAACCAAAAATCAAAAAAATGATTCCTTCATATGGTGAATCATTAATTCATGATGTTGACTTAATGAGAAAAACTCGTCGTTTAACATCTAAACAATTAGAATTAGGTTTCTATGAAAATACTAATGCTAAATAAGAAAAATTAGAAAACTGTTAACAGGACATCACGTTCTGTTAACAGTTTTTTTATTAAATAAATTTAATGGTTATAACTGCTTAAAAACATGAAAAAAGTGATGAGCACGTTACTCATCACTTTTGAATAAAAATCTGACTATTAATTTTTATTTACTGAAGCATCGTAGATTGAATCTACTGCATCGCCTAAAGCTTTATCAAATTCTTCTTTTGATTGGCCTGCACGTAAATCACTTGCTAATGCACGTGAGAAGCTTGCAATTAATTCATCATTGTCTTTTAATAATTTGTTTGCTTCGTCTCTGCTGTAACCACCAGATAATACAACAACACGAACAACATTTGGATGATCAGCTAATTCTTTGTATAAGTTAGCTTTAGTAGGGATAGTTAATTTTAACATTACTAATTGATCATCATTTAAAGAATCTAAGCCTTTTTTAAGTTCAGCTTTTAATACTTCTTCGATTTCAGCTTTGTCTTTAGCGTTAATGTTTACTTCAGGTTCAATGATAGGTACTAAACCTTTAGCAATAATTTTTTTAGCAATTTCAAATTGTTGTTCAACAACGTCTTTGATACCTTGTTCATTTAATTCTAAGATGTTAGAACGCATTTTAGTACCGAAGATATGACGTTCAACTGCACGGTCTAAAGTTTCATCTAAGTTGTCGATAGGTTTCATTAATTGGACACCATTTTGCTCTTCAGCTAAACCTTTGTCGACTTTTAAGAAAGGAACGACACCTTTATCAGCTAAGTAGTCACCAGTATATTTACCTTCAACTTCACGATCCATAGTTTGTTCAAATAGAATCGCACCTAAAATTTTATCTGAAGTAAATGAAGGTGAAGTGACAACACGTGTACGCATATCATGTACAAGTTGGAACATTTCGTCATCATTGCTGTATTGATCTTCGTTTATACCATATTCTTTTAATGCTTTTGGAGTACTACCACCACTTTGGTCTAATGCAGCGATGAATCCTTTCCCATGACTTACTTTTTCTAATTGTTCTTTATTCATTATGCCTTTCACTCCTTTAATAAACTTTCAATATTATTATCGTAAAAAATAATAATATTCTCAAGTATAAAGTAATTAATTATTGAAATTTCTTAATTAACAATTTACAATTTTATGAAATTACCGTATTTTATACATTTAATGTAAACATTCAAACATATTCAAAGGGGATTGTTATGAAACAACGTATATTAATTATTGGTAGCCCTGGTTCTGGAAAATCAACATTGGCATATCAACTACACTTAAAATATCAACTGCCACTTTACCATATTGATCAAATTCAATGGCTTAATAATAAAAACGTCATTACTTTTGAAGAATTAAAACAAAAACTTGAATCTATTGTAGTAAAAGAGGAATGGATTATTGATGGAAATTATTCTAGTACACTTAGTATGAGATTAAAATATGCAACTAAAGTCATATGGATTAAAGAACCAAAAGTAAAATGTATATTTAGAGTAATCAAGCGTTACATATATTCACTATTTAAAAGAGAACATATCGGAGGAAATCCTAAAACATTAAGTTTTGAATTTATTAAGTATATTTGGGATTTTCCTAAAAATAATGAGCAATTTATCATGCAACAAATGAAAAGATCAATACCAAATGTTCAGTGGATCATCGATGATTCTAAAGCATTATCTTTACGTTTTCTTTAAAAAATATAAACTAATTTCTTTAAAATTTTAATATATGTAATTATTAAATAGAATATTTTATAAAACTTTAGTGTATTGTATATTTTTTGTTGAAATATGCTATTCTAAAATAAGTTAAGTTCTTATTAATTGAAGTTAGTCTTTATTTTTAAATCGTTTATATATGATAACTAAGTTCTTAATTAATACGTATATACTTTCTTGGAGGAACAGTAATGAAGAAAAATAAAATTTTTGCTGTATTAACAACAAGTGCTCTATTACTGGCTGCTTGTAGTAATGGAGATAATGCATCTGATAGTGGACAAAAAGATGGAAATCAGAAAAATGAGCAATCTAGTAATAAAAGTGGTAATAGTCAAAGTGATGCATTGAAAAAGAATAATGATAAAAATACAAATGAAAATAAAGTAGATTATCCTAAAGATGGTGTTAAAGGGATTTATGTAACAAGTAATTCTACACAGGGCAAAAAAATGGATGAGTTAGTTAAATTCATCAAAGATTCTAATTTAAATACCATGGTTATTGATGTGAAAGATGATACAGGTAACATTACTATGAAATTAAATACTGGCAATAAACAAGTGGATAAAAATACGCTTGATATTGTAGATGGTAAAAAATTATTAAAAAAACTGCATGATAATAATATTTACCCAATTGCACGTATTGTAACATTTAAAGATACAAAATTAGCAAATGAACACCCTGAATGGACATTCAAAAATAGTGATGGTTCTGTTTGGACAAATGGTAAAGGGGATAGCTTTGTTAATCCATTTATGAAGGAAGTATGGAAGTATGATATTGATGTTGCAAAAGCAGCTGCAAAAGCAGGCTTCCAAGATATTCAATTTGACTATGTACGCTTCCCTGAAGGATTTGAAAATCAAGCGGATAGCTTAACGTATAATAAAGGGGAATATAAAAATAGTCAGATGAGTTCAGGCGACCAACGTGTAGATACAATTACTAAATTCTTAGAATATGCAAATAAAGAATTAAAACCAATGGGCGTCAATGTGTCAGCTGATGTATTTGGTTATTCTGCATTAGTTGAAAATGCACCTGGTATTGGTCAAAGTTTCCCTAAAATCTCTAAAAATGTAGATGCCATTTCATCAATGATTTATCCATCTCATTGGAGCAATGGAGATTTCGGTTTACAAGCACCAGATACGGAACCATATAAAACAGTTAATCGTTATATTCAAAAAGAAAATAGTTTATTAGATACATTAGGTAAAGATAAGCCTATTTCAAGACCATGGATTCAAGACTTTACCGCTTCATATTTAGGTGCTGGCAATTATATTGATTATGATACAAGAGCGATATCTGAAGAAGTTCAAGCTTTAAAAGATAACGGGGTTAATGAATTCTTATTATGGAATGCAGGTAATGATTATACAGAAGGTGTTAATTATAATCCTAAAAAAGGTAATGCTAAAGAACAAGACCCTGAAGGTGTAGAACAAACTAATGACAAAGAAGATCAACATTCTGATAGTCAAGATAATGAACAAGCGGATAATAAAAATAAATAATATGGAGACAATTTCTCGTATATTCATTTAGTATGGAAATGATTTATCTTGTAGACTATTTAAACGAAAGGAATGCGTCAGAATTCATTTTGAATTCCTTGACGCATTCCTTTTTTTATTTATTAGAAATGTTCAGTAGATAAATAAGAATGACTATGATGTTTTTGTTTTAGTAATAATGAAGTTCCCATAACTAATAGAAGTGAGGCTAAAAGTTGAATTGAGTGTTGTTGTGTATCGTCACCAGTACTTGGGAGTGTTTTAACAGAAGATTGTGAGGTTTGAGTATCTTTAAATGACTTAGATGATGGCACCTCAGAAGAAGCAACCGTCCCTACATAATAACGGTTGAGTTCACGTGCACAATCAACAGAATTAACTTGTTTATGATTAGAAGAGGTTGTTTTAGCGGCTTTAGCGATACCTGATTCTGCATGAATGCGTGTATCTTGAAGTTGATTAAAGTCACTATATCTACCATTTTTGTACTCAACTTCGCCATTTTTATGAACTTTATACATTCCATTGCCTTCATTTAATCTATTATGACTTATAATTTCAAAGTAGTCTCCTTTGTCAACAGTACGACCCAATCGTTGTAGGTTTGGATTACCTCCACTATTAGATAATGCATCTGTAGCAATTTGTTTAGCATTTTCTTTAGTCACTAAGTTAGTAGTATGTGCTTCTACAGATTGAGTCGTTGTAAGTAGCATTGTACTTGTTAAAAGTGTAGATGCAACGAAAGATACTTTCTTCATAATGAAAACCCCATTTCATTCATGATCAATTACAACTAGAGTGTAGCATTTGAATAGATCAGAAACAGGGATTTTAAAAAAAACATAATAAATCTTTAACTTAACTTAAAGAATAAATAATTTGTAAACATTAAATCAATATTTATCACATGATTTATATAGGACATTAATACTTCTTTTTAGAAAAATATGGAATGGAACAAGCCATTAAAATCATAAAAATAATATGAGCAATCATCCATAAACCGTATTCATTCCAGCTAAAGTGAAAGAATGAACGCTTTGCCATAACGACGAGTGACGGATAAAGAGAGGCAAAAACAATCATTAATAAGACATAACTTATTTTATATAATGGTTTAAAGACGTGATAAATAAGTAAGAAAATAAAATATATTAACCATCCTATAAAAACATGAATGGCTAGTTCTAATAATAACGGCGTTTTGCTTGGATCAATTAAGAAATCGATGTTAATTAACAATAAAGTAAGATGAGTCGATTGAACTATGCCATCCATGATAGTCATTGTAATTAATAAGATAATACTTATAACTAAAGCACTAAGACAATGATAAAAATAACGGATCATAATTTTCCTTCCTTCTTATATACATACTATAAGAATATTCCCTGAAATATTCGATTTAACACTTTTTAAATTTTTAGAATATTGAAAAAACATGTTGACCAAAGTTTAAATCAATGATAAGTTATTAATAATTCAATAATCTATTAACTCTTATCAAGAGTGGTGGAGGGATGTGCCCTACGAAACCCAGCAACCGTCATTGTATGACATGGTGCTAATTCACATAAAGTTAATCATACTTTAGAAGATGAGAGAAAGTGTGTCGATGCTTTCTCTTAATAGTTGAAAGTATTTTTTTATGTCTTTACATATCTAGTAAGAGGAAATGAGAATTGAAAATTTATAAAAAGGTGTCAATACATATGAAAAAATTAATAGGTATGATCAGTATTTTGTTAGTAACGATAACGCTAGCAGCTTGTGGAAATCAGAAAGAAGATAATAAAAAAATTACCGTAGCAGCGTCGCCAGCACCTCATGGTGATGTGTTAAAAAAAGCTAAGGAAGAAATGAAGAAAAAAGGATATGATTTAGAAGTCAAAGAAGTTAATGATTATAAGGTGCCTAATAAATTATTAGATAAAGGCGATGTTGATGCGAACTTCTTCCAACATGTCCCATATTTGAATGCTGAAAAGAAAAGTCATGGTTATAAAATTGAAGAATTAGGTAAAGTGTTTACGACGCCTATGGGTGTATATAGTAAAAAATATAAAAATTTAAAAGACATTCCAGATGGATCGACGATTTACGTTTCTAATAATCCTGCAGAAGAAGGACGTTTTTTATCTTTCTTTGTTAATGAAGGATTAATTAAATTAAAAAAAGGCGTTAAAATTGAAAATGCAAAATTTGAGGATATTGCTGAAAATAAAAAACACTTGAAATTTAACCATCAACAAGGTGCAGAGTTTTTACCAAAAACATATAAGAATGGTGAAGGAGCTGCAGTCATTATAAATTCAAACTATGCGCTTGATAATGGTTTAAAACCGTCTAAAGATGCTATTGTTATGGAAGGTAAATCATCACCATTTGCGAATACGATTGCCGTTCAAGAAGGTCATAAAAATGATGAAAAATTCCAAACATTATTAAAAGTTATGCAATCTAAAGAAATCAAAGCGTATATTAAAAAAGAATATGGCGATGATGTTATTCCATACGAAAACAAATAAATCACAAAAGGTCTCTATTAGAGACCTTTTGTGATTTATATTTATCATTGTTTAAAAGATAGAAAAATATATTTTAATTTTTCTGAAAATATTTACAAATCTGACAATTATTAGTAAGATATTGATTATTATCACAAGAATTGAAGTCAATAAAGAAAGTTAGATATAAGTTATTCATACTTTGGGAGAGGATGAGTCACCTTGAGTAAAGCAGAGGACATGATAAAAGAAGATAGTAAGTATTTTGCTACTTCAGGACGTATAAAATATTATCCATTAGTGATTGATCATGGATATGGAGCAACTTTAGTAGATATAGATGGAAAAGAATACATCGATTTGTTAGCTAGTGCAAGCTCACAAAATGTGGGTCATGCACCAAAACAGGTAACAGAGGCGATTAAAAAGCAAGTAGATAAATTTATTCATTATACCCCCGCATATATGTATCACGAGCCTTTAGTGAAACTGTCTAAAAAGTTATGCGATATTGCGCCAGGTGATTATGAAAAACGTGTCACATTTGGTTTGAGTGGTTCGGATGCGAATGATGGTATTATCAAATTTGCACGTGCTTATACAGGACGACCCTATATTATCAGCTTTACAAATGCTTATCATGGCTCTACATTTGGAGCGTTATCAATGTCGGCTATCAGTTTAAATATGCGTAAACATTATGGCCCTTTATTAAATGGTTTTTATCATATTCCATTTCCAGATAAATACAGAGGGATGTTTGAACAATCTAAATCAAACACTGTTGAAGAGTATTTAGCGCCATTGAAAGAGATGTTTGTTAAATATGTTCCAGCTGAGGAAGTAGCTTGTATTGTGTTAGAAACGATTCAAGGAGATGGTGGATTATTAGAACCAGTAGAAGGCTATTTTGAAGCACTTGAAGCGTTATGTCGAGAATACGGTATTTTAATTGCTGTTGATGATATCCAACAAGGATTAGGTCGTACAGGTTCTTGGAGCTCTGTGGACCACTTTAACTTTACGCCAGATCTCATTACATTTGGTAAATCATTAGCAGGTGGATTACCAATGTCAGCGATTGTGGGTCGAAAAGAAATCATTGAAAGTCTTGAAGCACCAGCACATCTATTTACAACAGGAGCAAATCCAGTAAGTTGTGAAGCAGCTCTTGCTACGATTGAAATGATAGAAAATGACGACTTACTAACAGTTAGTTCTAAAAAAGGAAACTACGTGCGTCAACGTATGAATCAATGGGTAGATCAATACGATTACGTAGGAGATGTGCGCGGTATTGGGTTATCTATTGGAATTGATATTGTTAAAGACAAACAGTCAAAAGAAAGAGCTGCTGAAGAAGCATTGAAAATTTGTAATTACTGTTTTGAACATGGTGTAGTGATTATTGCAGTTGCTGGGAACGTCTTACGTTTTCAACCGCCACTCGTGATTACTTATGAACAGTTAGATAAAGCGTTAGATGTTATTGAAGAAGCGCTTCAAGCACTACAAGATGGCGATTTAAATGAATATAGTATAGAAGGACAAGGTTGGTAAAATATATTAAAATAGCAAGAAAAGACGTTAAGTGAATGTCTTTTCTTGCTCTTTTTCAGTATACTTCCCTTAAAAAACAAATGAATGTTTCTAAAGGGGGTATGAGAAATATAAGTGAGTTCATTATTTTAATCTTTTGGTACGACATAATCATCTTCATCATTCTTTTTAGAATGTTTAATACCATAGAATACATAAATCACAATACCAACTAAGAACCAGATTAATGTATAAAGTTTAGCTTCAAAACTTAATCCCCAGAATACAAGCAAGACTAATAAAAAGGTAATGACAGGTAATACAGGGAAGAACGGTACTTTAAATGCTGGAACTGGTAAATCTTTGCCTTCACGTTTTCTTAAACTATACATTGCAATAGATACAAACATAAATGCGATTAATGTACCTGCTGAAATTAATTGAGCTAAGAAAGCAAATGGGAACATTGAACCAATTAAAACACCGATAATAGTGAGAATAACAAGCGCTCTATTAGGTAAATGTTTATCATTTAATTTGGCTAACCAAGAAGGTAATAATCCGTCACGACCAAATGAATAAAGTAAACGTGAACCAGCTAACATCATACCGATTAATGCTGTAAACATACCGATGACTGAAATAGATTGAACTACTGCTGCTACTACACCATGTCCACTTTGACGAAGTGCCCAACCAACAGGTTCAGCATTCCCAGCATATTTTGAATAATGGAACATACCAACTAATACTAAAGCTACAGCTACGAATAAAACAATCGCAATGATTAATGAACCTAAAATACCACGTGGCATCGTTTTTTGCGGATTAATAGCTTCAGCTGAGTTAGCAGCAATTGAATCAAATCCTATGTATGCCAAGAAAATCATTGATACACCTGCATAAATACCTTGCCATCCACCAAAATCACCAGTTGCAGTGACTTTATGCTCAGGAATAAATGGAACATAGTTACTTGCTTGAATTGCTGTTAATCCAACAATAACGAATAAAACAATCGCTAGAACTTTTAAAATAACAAGAATATTTTCGATACGAGCAGCTTCACTCATACCACGAGATAATAATAATGCAGTTAAAATAATAACAATTGCTGCAACTAAGTCTATAATTCCTCCATTTGCACCAAAAGGGTTAGATAAAGACTTAGGTAACGCAATACCTAAAGGAGACACAAGTCCTCTTAAATTGGCTGAAAAACCAGAAGCTACAAAGGCAACGGCAATAAAGTATTCGGCAAGTAATGCCCAACCAGCTACCCATCCAAAGAATTCACCAAATAAAACGTTAATCCAAGAATATGCAGAACCAGCAAAAGGCATGGCTGCAGCCATTTCGGCATATGAAAATGCAACTAAACCAGCAACAATTGCAGCTAATAAGAAAGATAAAGCTACGGCTGGACCAGCATGCTCTGCTGCTACTACACCAGGTAGTGTGAAAATAGATGTTGATACAATAGTACCTACACCTAATGCAAGAAAATCTTTAACACGTAAAGTACGTTTTAAATGTCCATCTTTACTTTGATAGATAGTGGGATCTTCTTTTCTAGTAAAATTTTTGAAAAAATTGGCCATAATTATGAACCTCCACTAATAAGTTTAAAATTTAATTAATTAGCTTGTTAGCTATATAACATTTATTATCATAGCATAAAAGAGCGGTATTTTGTCTAAAATTTCTGAAAATTTAAAGTTTTCTTACTTTTGATTAAACAAGAATACATGACTAGAAAATTTAAATGATAGATTTGATTATATCAGATAAATCTAAAATAAAAACAACAAAAAAGAATATATTTACTCTAAAAATATAAAAAGTAGTAATTATATCAATATTAGCACTATAATTATAGAAGACAAGTCAAGTCATTAGACCTTTTTAATTGTGTCATTTTACAATGGTTAAAGTATATTGACCTATTCCAATATGGAATGGTTACTATCGAAAATATGTATTTTATTAATGTTTCGATGCGTACTATAATAAGAAACGTAATAAAGTTACAACGTATTCAAATGTTCTAATAAGTATGTCTTACTATCATTCCCTTAAACATGACATATATAATAGAAAACTCCCATCTCATATTTGAATATGTCTAATTAACTGAGATTACACTTCAACTTTAAAAATTGAAGTTATTTAAATATAAAGAAGCCGCAATTAACATGTGACTAAGTCTTTCCCTCTTTTTCCCTAAAAAAATAGACATGTGTGTGGCTTCTTTTTAATTGGGTATAAAAAAATAGAAAAGTAATTTTGAAATAAAAACTTTAAATTACAAATGTAAACTTGAAAGGATATGAATATAAAATGACTAAAGAAAACTATTCTGCCGCAGATATGGTCATTGATACTTTAAAAAATAATAATGTGGATTATGTATTTGGTATTCCAGGTGCAAAAATCGACTATTTATTCAATGCATTAGAAGATGATGGTCCAGAACTTATCGTTACACGTCATGAACAAAATGCTGCAATGATGGCACAAGGCATTGGACGTTTAACAGGTAAACCTGGTGTTGCATTAGTAACAAGTGGTCCAGGGGTAAGTAACTTAACAACTGGATTATTAACAGCTACTTCAGAAGGTGACCCTGTATTAGCAATCGGTGGTCAAGTTAAACGAAATGATTTATTACGTCTTACTCACCAAGCTATAGATAACGCTGCGTTACTAAAATCATCAACTAAATATAGTGCAGAGGTTCAAGATCCTGAATCATTATCTGAAGTTATGACAAATGCAATCCGCACTGCAACTTCTGGTAAAAATGGTGCAAGTTTCATTAGTATTCCACAAGACGTTATTTCATCTCAAGTGCAAAATAAAGCAATCGACTTACCAGAAAAACCTCATTTAGGGGTACCAGCAGATGAAGAAGTGAATGAAGTGCTTCAAGCGATTAAGGATGCTAAATTCCCTGTATTACTTGCAGGTATGAGAAGTTCTAGTGAAAAAGAAACAGAAGCAATTCGTAAATTTGTTGAAAAAACAAGCTTACCTGTTGTAGAAACTTTCCAAGGTGCTGGTGTGATTAGTCGTGAATTAGAAGATCATTTCTTTGGTCGTGTTGGTTTATTCCGTAACCAAGTGGGTGACGAATTACTAAGAAAAGCTGACTTAGTAGTTGCAATCGGTTATGATCCAATTGAATACGAAGCAAGTAACTGGAATAAAGAATTAGATACTGAAATTATCTCAATTGACGAAGTGCATGCTGAAATTACAAATTACTTACGTCCTAAAAAAGAAATAGTAGGTAATATTGCAGGTACAATTCAAATGATGTCAGAAAAAGTATCTGAACCAATTATTGATCAAAAACATTTAGATGACTTAGAAGAATTAAGAGCAAATATTATCGAAGCTACTGGTATTAAATATGAACATGAAGATGGTATTTTACATCCAGTAGAAATTATTAATACAATGCAAAAAACGTTAACTGATGATACAACTGTTACAGTAGACGTAGGTAGTCATTATATTTGGATGGCTCGTAAATTTAGAAGTTACAATCCAAGACACTTATTATTCAGTAACGGTATGCAAACTTTAGGTGTTGCGTTACCATGGGCTATAGCAGCTGCATTAGTACGTCCAAACACACAAGTTGTGTCAGTTGCTGGTGATGGTGGTTTCTTATTCTCAGGTCAAGATTTAGAAACTGCTGTACGTAAAAAATTAAATATCATTCAATTAATTTGGAATGATGGTAAATACAACATGGTTGAATTCCAAGAAGAAATGAAATATAAACGTGCAGCTGGCGTAGCATTTGGTCCAGTAGATTATGTTAAATATGCAGAGTCATTTGGTGCGAAAGGTATCCGAGTAACAAGCCCAGAAGAACTTGAAGCTGCAATTAAAGAAGGTTACGAAACAGAAGGACCTGTTTTAATTGATATTCCAGTAAATTATAAAGATAATATTAAATTATCAACAAATATGTTACCAGATTCTTTAAATTAATTTTCTAAAAATAGGAGTGAATATTAATATGGGTCATGTATTATATCAACATGGTACATTAGGTACATTGATGGCAGGTTTATTAGAAGGAACTGCCACAATCGATGAATTATTAAAACATGGTGATTCAGGACTAGCAACACTTACAGGTTCAGACGGTGAAGTTATCTTCATTAATGGAGAAGCGTACCATGCAAATGAAAAAAAAGAATTCGTTAAACTTAAAGGTGATGAATTAACACCTTTTGCAACAATTACTAAATTTGAAGCAGATGAATCTTATGAAACTTCTAATAAAGATTCTGAAACAGTGTTAAATGAAGTAAAAGAACATATGTTAAGTGATAATTTATTCTCAGCAGTAAAAATCACTGGTAAATTTAAAAAAATGCATGTTCGTATGATGCCAAAACAAGAACCACCATATACAAGATTAATTGATTCAGCACGTAGACAACCTGAAGAAACTCAGGAAGATGTTAACGGTACAGTGATTGGCTTCTTTACACCTGAATTATTCCATGGCATTGGTTCTGGTGGTTTCCATATTCATTTCGCCAACGATGATCGTAATTTCGGTGGACACATTTTAGATTTTGAAGTAGATGATGTAAAAGTTGAAATTCAAAACTTTGAAACATTTGAACAACACTTCCCAATCGATAATAAAACGTTCACTAATACTGAAATTGATTATGCAGATATCGATGCAGAAATCAGAGAAGCTGAATAATATATTATCATTAGAGTTCGAATCTTTTAAGATTCGAACTTTTTTTATTTTTCTAAAATAATATTTTAAGCAATTCAATTTAATGGTATAATAATTTCGAATTTTATGTTTATGGAGGTATATAGGATGCAATGTCCAAATTGTGGTCAGTTATATCAACAAGGAGATTTATTTTGTGGAGAATGTGGGACAAAATTAGATCAGATTACACTATCTACAACAGCAACATCAGAATCATTAAACTTGGATAGTCATGTAAACAAAAGTATAAATCACTCTACTTCAAATTCTGTTAATTAGTCAATTCGATGATTTTGGAGTACTACGTAGATTATTTGGAAGTCGTTTTAGTGGCTTATCGTAAGCATTGTGGAAGTAAATTCGTTCCAGTTCAAAATGTATGTACTCAATATGGTACGTGTGTCATTAATGAATTTAAGCAATCACCATCTTTAAGAAATAATATAAAAAAATACAGATAGCAATAAAAATTTTCAAAGAAATAGAAGAATATGCTACTAAAAAAGTTCAAGATATAGTGAATCGATAGTAGCTGATATATCCTTATTGTATAAGTCCTAAACTAACAATAATATATAATAATTTTATAAGGAGAATTGAGAAATGTTAAATGCTGAACCTATAATTAAGAAGATGAAAAATCAAAAAATCAATTATGATAGGGTATTGAAAAAACTGATTAGTCAATGGGAGCGTGAAGGCGTTCGCCCTAAAATTTTATTACATAGCTGTTGTGCACCTTGTAGCACATATACATTAGAATATCTATCTCAGTATGCAGATATTGCTATTTATTTCGCTAATCCTAATATTCATCCTAAAAATGAATACTTAAGACGTGCCAAAGTCCAAGCACAATTTGTAAAAGATTTTAATGAGAAGACTGGACATTCGGTAAAATATATTGAAGCTGATTATCAGCCATATGAATTTATGAAGATGGCGAAATCACGTGGTCTTACTGATGAACCTGAAGGTGGAAAACGTTGTACAGCGTGTTTTGAGATGCGTTTAGAGCTTGTCGCAGAAGCAGCAGTGAAGTATGGATATGATTATTTTGGTAGTGCATTAACATTATCTCCTAAAAAGAATGCTCAATTAATTAACGAACTCGGCATGGAAATTCAACGATTATACAATACATATTATTTACCTAGTGATTTTAAGAAAAATAAAGGTTATGAACGATCTATAGAAATGTGTAATGATTATAATATATTTAGACAATGTTATTGCGGATGTGTATTTGCAGCAATGGAGCAAGGTATTGATTTTAAAAAAATTAATCGAGAAGCTAAAACATTTTTAGAACAATGTTAAAAAGGAGTAAGAGAGAATGAGTTAAACATTCTTTCTTACTCCTTCGCTTTTATTTATAACATACGATGGATAAAACGCACAATAGCTAAAATAGCAATAACAAGGGCAGATAGTAGTCCAGCAATTTTTATACCTTTCTTCTCTTTTTCAGGTTCAGGATCTTTATTTTCCATCATTTCTAATAGTTCACGTTCAATTTCAAGATCCAAAGCTGTTTTCTTTTCACCATTGTAACCGATACTATTATCGTATTCTTGAGAAGATTTGGTGTCTTCAATGTTATGCTTATCTTTAGTTTGTGACTCTGTTTGTTTATTTTCTATAGTCATCAACATACCCTCCAATAGTACGTGCTACGAGTAATATTAGTATAGCGCACTACATATCGTTTAGTGAAATGTTTTAACGTCTAGCATCTAGTCCAATAATCTCACTGATATTACTATAATGATTTGCTTTTAAATATTTAGCAATATCTCGATTAATCTTTTTAGTTAAACCAGGGCCTTCTATCACGAGGGATGAGTAGATTTGTACAAGTGACGCACCATTTCGCATCATTTGAATAGTATCTTGTGCACTAAAAATACCACCTGTACCAATGATTAAAAATTCGCCATTCGTTTGTTGATAAGCCCATTTTACAAGTTCTAAATTACGTTTAAATAAAGGTCGACCACTTAAACCTCCGTCTTCTACTTTATTTGGAGAAGATAATCCACCACGTTGACGTGTGGTATTGGCTAAAATCATACCATCAAAGGTTTCTGTAATTTGAGGTAAAATAGTTTTAAAACCTTCAAGTTCTAAATCTGAAGTGAGCTTTAAAAAAATTGGGACATTCACTTCATGTTGTGCTTTATAATCTGTTAAAGCATGACATAACATTGAAAATTCATCTTTATCATGGAAACTTTGTAAATTTTCAGTATTAGGTGAGCTAATATTCACAGTGAAAAATGATACATCTGCTTTAAATGCATCGATGACTTTAATATAATCTTGATAACGTTCTTCGTAAGGTGTCGTTTTATTAACGCCCACATTTAAACCTACAGGAATCGTGTAAGCATGACGTCTTAAATTCCATAAAGCTTTATTCATACCTATATTATTAAAGCCCATACGATTGATTAAGGCATCATCTTCAAGTAAGCGATACATCCGTGGTTTAGGATTGCCGTCTTGGGGTTTAGGTGTGATGCCGCCAAGTTCAAGAGCACCGAAACCAGCATTTTCAAGTGCTTTAGGCACTTCACATGATTTATCAAAACCAGCAGCTAAACCAACTGGATTTTTAAATGTTATCCCTTTAATGTTTTGTGAAAGAGAGGGGTGTTCATATGTAAATAATTTATTTACAAAAGGTAGTAAAAAAGCATTTTTCTGAGTGAATTTTAAGGCATCTACTGTCAATCCATGTGCCTTTTCAGGTTCGATTTTGAATAAAAGAGGTTTAATTAATTTGTACATAATAATGCTCCATTTCATTGTATTTGAGGCTTACGATCCTCATTTAATATCATTGAAAAAACATTCCTTTAATAGACTAGCACGTTCGCTTAAAAATGAATAGTCTAATTTGAAAGTGTTTGAAAAATTGCCTAACTTTATATCATTTTGGAATGACAAAGGTTAAAGAACCTCTATTTAGGTAATAGAATAGTAGATAAAGAATTGGACTAAGGAGGATAATTAATGAAATCAGAATGGAAAAATCAATTGCCTTTAGAGAGTATTCAAGATATTTCACCAGTAAGCGGTGGAGATGTAAATGAAGCATTTAAAATTACAACAAACGATGATATATATTTTTTATTAATTCAAAGAAATCGTAAATCCTCTTTCTACGCTGCCGAAATGGCTGGATTAGAAGCATTTGAAAAAGCAGATATTACAGCACCAAGAGTGATTGAAAATGGCGAAATTAATGGCGATGCGTATCTATTACTCAGTTATTTAGAAGAAGGCAGTAAAGGAAGTCAAAAAGAATTAGGACAACTTGTAGCCAAAATGCATAGTCATCAACAGTCAGAAGGTAAGTTTGGATTCGAGTTACCCTATGAAGGTGCTGATGTCTCATTTGATAATACATGGTCAGAGTCTTGGAGTGAAATTTTCGTAGAACGTCGTATGGACCATTTAAGAGATGAACTATTACGTAAAAATTTATGGAACGAAGAAGATAATAAAGTATACGAACAAGTACGTTCTGTTATGATTCATGAATTAGAAAATCATAACAGTAAACCGTCTCTTTTACACGGTGATTTATGGGGCGGTAATTATATGTTTTTAAAAGATGGACGTCCTGCTTTATTTGATCCAGCACCGTTATATGGAGATAGAGAATTTGACCTAGGTATCACTACTGTCTTCGGTGGATTTACACAAGAATTTTATAATGAATATGAAAAACATTATCCTTTAGGAAAAGGAGCAGAAAAACGTTTAGAGTTTTATAGATTATATTTATTCATGGTGCATTTAGTTAAATTTGGTGGTATGTATGCAAGTAGTGTGAATCGCTCAATGGATCAAATATTAGCCTAATAGAAAACTTCGGGTTAAGTCTTCTTAATCTGAAGTTTTTTATTTCGTCTTTAATGAAGTCATCATATCATTAGTGTTAAAACTAATAATGAAGTGGATGAATTAATGCATAAAGTGGAAGCATTAGGTGGTAAGGTGATTGATGAACCTAAGATTTCTCAAGGATATTATGGTGCAACATTTGCTGATCCAGATGGACATAAATATAATTTCTTAGTTTGTTAGTTCAATTAATTTTATAAAATACGCCAATCAATATACGCCCCAAAGTTAGAATGAGATCTAATGGTGGGGCGCATTTTTAATGAAAAAGTTATCATGAAGACGTTTTTTTATCTTTATATAGATTCATATAAATGATAGAAATAATGATTAAAATCGCGCCAGTTATGAATTTAGGCGTTAATGGTAAAGGGAAAAACGGGAGAGAAAATATAAACACAAATATAGGATTGAGGGTTCTTATAATATTCGCTTCACGAAACGAAATGTATTTCAAACCTTCATAAAATAATAAAAGTCCTATTACGCCACTACACAAAGCAGAAAGTAAAATAGAGAACAAGCCTATGCTTATATGTATGGTATGTAAATGATTAGTCACAATTAATATGATACCTAGCAACAAAGTAGAAGTCGCCTGATTGTATAGTAAGATGGTTTTAGAATCAATGTCTTTGACGGTCTTTTTAGCTAACATATTCGTTAGCGCAAAAAAGAATGTATAAGATAGGGTGGCAATCACACCTAATATACTGTTAAAATCACCTGAAAAATGAGTAATCAAGAATGAACCTATAACAGCAAAAATTATAGGAAGGGTATCGTTTTTGCACAACGTTTCATTTAGAAAGAGCACTGAAAGAAACAACGCAAATATAATATAAAATCTTCCTAATAATCCAACACTAACTGGATCTAACAAACTTAAACTTACATATTGGAGTAAAATACCTATTGTATTAGTAATACCTAAGAGCCATATAAATTTGTTATGATAGATTTTTATTTTACTTTTATCGAGTAATACAGTTATTAATAATATTAAAGTTGAAAACAAAGCATTAAAAAAACTTGCTTGAATAGGTGATAAATCAGTGAGTGAAAGTTTGTTTAATATTGGGGTTAAAGACATGATTGCTACGGAAATAATATTAAATAAATACCCTTTTTTAACATTATTCATGGTATGCCCCTAAATATTTAAAAATTTCTTCATATAACCCATCTTGAAATGATAATAACTTTTTGTCTAATGGTTCTTTCGTAAGTATTCTTTCAGTAGTTTCTGAATATTTCGGTATATCTTTAAAATAGCTTACTTCAGCTTTTGTAATTGTAGTGGTATGGCCATTTGGTAGTATATAGTAACCTAAATAGTTTATATCACTTTCATTGATGACAGCGCCAGACTCTTCATAAGCCTCTCTGATAGCTGTCTCATTCATCGTTTCATTATGGTTTACCTTACCTCCTGTTAATTCCCATGCTCTTTTTTTATTTTTAACAAACACAAGATGTCCTTGATAGGTTAAAACAATTAAAACAGAATCATATTTTGTAACTGTCTCATTAAATTGAAGTTTGATATGATTTATAATCATTTATATCTACCTCCTTTATGAGGTAGATATAACTGTAGAATCCAAAATTTTTATTAAAAACATTTAATATTTGATCAATTGATGAAATCAGTTTAAAACTGATTGAGTCGTTCTTAAAAGTCTTTCGTAGTTCAGTATTTCGTGAGACTACTTTAAAACCATATTTATTAGCTATCTTTTCTAAATCATTTACGCTATATTCCGTTTGATAACCAAATTTCCAAACTTTTAATAAAATTTTTATTTTCTTATCTAAAATACCAAACGAATATTTATTTGGTGTCATTAATATAAGGTGTCCATTAGTTTTCAATACTCTATACATTTCATTCATGACTTTATAAGGGTTTAGAAAATGTTCTATAACACCTAATGAAATAACTGTATCAAATGTATTTTGAGGGTAAGGTAATTTTTGAACATCTCCAATAACATACTTAAATTTGATTCCAGTTTTAATCATATACTCAGTTGCAATACTTTTTGCATTTTCAGAAATATCAATACCATGTCCTTCAATTTTATATTTCTCAATAAGTTTGAATAGGATGGCCCCATCCCCGCATCCAGCTTCTAATACTTTATCGCCTGGACTAAAATAATATTCATTATAAATAAATGTTTTTAATTTATCTTTTGCTCTTTCAATTCTTGATGGTGGGAAATTATATGATTCTTTGTTGTTAGAAAACTTCCATACATTTTCCCAATGGTGTTTACTTGATACTTTATTCATAGATGCACCTTCTTAGTTGTTTTATATATTATTATATATTTATTTTATATAATATCATAATTATTATCGTGATAAGTTATGATGTTTGATTCTATACCTGAATATATCTTATAAATAAACATTTGTGGCTTGAACTATTCTACGATAGACTATGAAATATATTTGTTGAGTGGTATATAGAATCAGTTGCATAAACGAACATAAATGAGAAATCACTTCATTAAGTAGTTTTAATTATTAAAATCAAAGAATTACTTTATAGTTTCCCTAGGAAAGGGTTTCAACAAAATGAGCTGTGATTCAATTAAGAACTTTACTCAAAATATGGACATAAAAAATCTGCCCTCAAAGTCAGAACTTTGAAGGCAGTCTAAGTCTTGATAATAAAATTTTAGTTTTCTTGAATGTTGCCGTATTCTTCTCTTAAGGCATACACTTTATCTGGTGTAACGTCTTGGCCAAGTGGATCGACAACTTTCATCGTTGAGAACGTATGAAGTACTTGACCTCTTATCATACCTAAATATTCTTGTCTTAATTGATGTTGTTCTTGTTTTTCTTCAACGCTCAAACTTTCAACTTTTTCTTTATTTGCTAATTGATTAATTCTTTCTAATAATTCTCTCATTATTTCTTCCTCCTAATTGGTATGAGCTGGAAAATGGGGTGTAATATATGTTCCAACTTCTTCTATAAGTGCTTCGATATCACGATCATTATTTGTAAATCTTAAGATAATATGATTTGTATTAATGGATTCATAAGCTTTTAATATTTGTAGTAAATTTTTACGTCCAGTACGGAAACCACCTTTGATTGGTTTAACGGTTTCGTTTGGATTTTGGGATAAATCAATCATTAGGATATTCATAAACGGTTTGAATCGGTCAGTCCCACTGTGCCAAGCTTCAACTAATTTCTTTTGATCTTGAAAAGGTTGAGCGTAAAATAGCCAACCATCCATATGCTGTTGTAACCAGGAGATGGACTGTCTTGAGTAGCCTGTACCAAACATCGGAATCGTACGATGTTTAGGCAATACTTGTAACCCAGAATCTTCATATAATTCAAAAATCGAATTTGAAATTTGGGGTGAATGTGATTGCCAAAGCGCTCTTAATGATTGAACGGTTGTTTGATAACGTTCTGTTAATGCACTTTCATCTACTTTAAATGCAGGGAATTCAAAAGCGCGATCACCGGTAGCCATACCGAGTAATAAACGTTGATTGGAAATAAGATCAAGCGAGGCTGCTGATTTAGCTAAATGGATAGGATGACGTAGTGTTGCCACAATACTGCTGGTCCCAAGTGCAATTTTTGAGGTAAACGCACTTAAATACGTTAGGAAAACAAATGGGTCATAATTTTCAGTTACGGGTCCTAAATGAGGACTATAAAGTGGATTATCTCTCACGAATAAACTTGTAAATCCTAATCGTTCAGCTTGTTGTGCAAACTTCACTTGTTCATTAAAATCAATATGCTCTTTATTTTTACTATCAAATGGTATGGATAGACCTAATGTTAATTTATGATTTTTAAAGGTACGTTTAAAACTCTCATGATTTTCTATCTTGGACATATCACCCCTCCTAACTAAACTTTATCTAAACAACACTCATCATCTAAACAACAAGTGTTGTTTATAATATAACGTAAATAATCATTTTATGCAAGTCGCATGCTTTTCTATAAAATAACACTTACAATCATTAAGACTGTAAGTGTTGTTTATAGAATTATAGATTTGTAATATGGTGAAGTAAAAACGGTAAGTTTTGATCAATAAATTGCTCAGCACTTAGTTCGCTTGTATCTAACCAATGTCTTGCCAACCCGCATAAACCAGCGGCTAAAAAACTTGCGCTATTTTCAATAATACTAGAATCGTGCTCGGGATATTTATGTTGTAACATAAGGGTAAAAATAGCTTCCAACTCGTTGTTAATGCATTTATGAGCATGGTTACAAAATGTCTCACGATTGAGTTTGCAAGCATTTTGTACATTTTCCAAATAATATGCTATCGAGACAAATAATTTAGAGATAATCTGACCATTGAGCGTTTCTGAAATAGACAACGTTTCTTTAATATCTTTAAGAATAGTCATTGATAATGAATAATCTAATATTTCATATTTATCATTAAAGTGTGCATAAAATGTAGCCCGATTAACAGTAGCACGGTCAGTAATATTTTTTACTGTAATTTGGGTCATTTCTTTTTCTTGTGACACATTTAGAAATGCTTCTACGAGTAATTGTTTTGTACGTATGACTCTTGGATCAACTTTATTGCTTGGCACAAAGACACCCCTTTCATTTTAAAATGTGATTACTTTAAATTATTAAACGAACAAAGAAGGTTGTCAAAGAGTATGATTAATCGTTCTGTTTTAAACTATTATAATAGAAGAAACTCATTTTTTCTTTTTAAATTACATACATATTATTGGTCAAAATTCTTAAAATATCCATAAAACCAGAAAAATTTAAGAAAATGATAAAATAAATATTCTGAAAATTTAGAAAATGTGTTATAGTATTTTTTATCATTACTTAATACAACAACAAAATATTATAGGAGGTATAAGAATGACAACAGAACTTAGAAAAATAAGCGTTGGAGATTTTATTTTTAGAGTACTTTCCGGAGTGGCTATTGGGATTGTGGTAGGTTTAGTACCGAATGCCATTTTAGGTGAAATCTTTAAAGCACTTATGCATCACCATCCTATTTTTGCAACATTACTACATGTTGTTCAAGCATTACAATTTACTGTACCAGCATTAGTAGGTGCGTTAATTGCAATTAAATTTAATATGACTCCTCTTGCGATTGCAGTCGTATCAAGTGCAGCTTATGTAGGAAGTGGCGCTGCTCAATTTAAGAATGGGGCTTGGATTATTGCAGGTATTGGTGACCTCATCAATACGATGATTACTGCAGCAATTGCAGTTTTATTTATTTTACTTATTGAAAAACGCGTAGGAAGTATGGCATTGATTGTTTATCCAACAATTGTTGGAGGTATCTCAGCTACAATTGGTGTGCTCATCCTACCATATGTACATACTATAAATATTGCGATTGGTAATATGATTAATAGTTTCACTGAATTACAACCTGTATTGATGTGTATGTTAATCTCAATGGTATTTAGTTTTATTATTATTTCCCCATTATCAACAGTAGCTATCGCTATTGCTATTGGTATCACAGGTTTGGCAGCAGGTTCAGCTTCAATTGGTATTTCAGCTACCGAAGCTGTCTTACTTATTGGCACAAGTCAAGTGAATCGTGTTGCAGTACCAATTTCTATTTTCTTTGGTGGCGTGAAAATGATGATGCCAAATATGGTGAAATATCCAATTATTATGTTACCTATTTTGATTACCGCAGCGATTTCTGGTGTAGTGGGTAGTCTTATCGGTATTGCTGGAACAAAAGAATCTGCAGGATTTGGATTTATTGGCATGATTGGGCCGATTAGTGCATTTAAATTTTTACATGTCGATTCAGCCGTTATGAGTATCATCCTAATTATTATTGGTTTTTTTGTTGTACCTTTAGTAACAGCATTTATACTAGATGTTATTTTACGCAGAGTCTTAAAATTATTTACAAATGATATTTACAAATTTATGGGATAAACGTATTAAGCCTGGGACATGATGAATTGTCTCAGGCATTTTTAAATTTAAATGATAAACGTCAATAATGTTACAATAAAATAGAAAAAAGATTAAAAGGATGAAGGGTTAATGGCGAAAAAAATTAAAGCTTTAGCATTAAAAACAGCAGAATTAACACGACGTACACATGAACTAGGCATTCCAGTGATGATATTATTTGAAGGTGTACCTGCATCTGGGAAGACGCGCTTATCTAATGAGTTATTATTAAATTTAGATGCGAAGTATACACAATTTATTGCGACACAGTCACCTAAACAGGATGATTTAAGATATCAATTTTTACAAAAATATTGGAATACCTTACCTAAAAAAGGTGATATAAATATTTATTTTAGAAGCTGGTATTCTCATTATCTAGATTATAGAGAAAATAAAATTAAACACGACAAATATAAAAACTATGATGTACTCAAACAACAAATTTCTTCTTTTGAAAATATGCTTAAACAAGATCACTATGAAATCATTAAGTTTTTCATAGAAATTAATGAAGAAAAGCGTCAAGAACATATTCAACAAACCAAAGATAACCCATTGACGCGTTGGAAAGTTCAAGAATATAGTAATGTACTTCCAACAGATATTTACCTTAAAGATATGCGTCAATTTATAAAAAATGATAAAGCATGGGAAATCATTGATTATACCGAAAGAGAAAAAGCAATCGAAACAATGTATGAACATATTATCAAACATCTTGAAACAGCGATTGAGAAGCATGAGCAAAAAGAAGAACAGCGAGACGGTAAATTTCATTCTAATTTTAAAACACACCTTTTTGATAGAAAGGTGGATAAAGTAAAAAAAGATGAATATAAACAGCTCATTGAGGAATTGCAAAATCGTATGAGAGAAATTCAATTCGCTTTATATGATAGAAAGATTCCACTTATTTTAGTATTTGAAGGTATGGATGCAGCTGGTAAAGGTGGAAATATTAAACGAATTAGAGAAAAATTAGATCCAACGGGTTATCGAGTGAATGGCATTAGTGCTCCTACAGATGTTGAATTAAAACATCATTATTTATGGCGATTTGCGAAAGAAATGCCAAGAACAGGGCACATCGAATTATTCGATAGAAGTTGGTATGGTCGTGTATTAGTAGAGCGTGTCGAAGGATTTGCTACTATCGATGAATGGCAACGTGCATATGATGAAATTAATGCATTTGAGAAAATGTGGACAGATGAAGGAGCGATTATTTTAAAATTCTTCCTTACATTAGATAAAGAAGAACAATTAAAACGTTTTAAAGATCGTCAAGAAAATGTTAATAAACAATGGAAAATTACAGATGAAGACTGGCGAAATAGAGAAAAATGGGATTTATACGTGGAATCAAGTCATGATATGGTTGAGAAAACAAATACATCCTATGCACCATGGCTTGTTGTCCCTGCTGATCATAAAAAAACCTCTCGTATTGAAATACTAAAATATATTATTCGTAATTGTGAAAAGGTACTTTGGGGAGTAAAAGATTATTAAAAGTAAATAAGGAAACTTATTACGCACAAGCTCTTGTTTTTTATCAAAAGTAAAGAATTTAAATAACCAATTACATTTTAAAAATATTACAGTAATGTAACAAAATATTAATTTGTAATATGACTAATGGCGTTAAAGTATTGTAAATTTTGTAAGAAAGTATTGTAAAACGTTAATTTATAATAAAAATAAACTCCATATTGATAGATTTTATATATTACAAGAAGTATTTAATATATTTCAATATTACAAAATGATAGGTTAATTGTAATTTTTTGTAAAATAAGCGTAATACTATTCTACAAATTTTGTGTTATAGTAGCTATTGTCAAAAGTTAAACAATAAATCAAAACAGAAATTAATCTTAAATAAAGAATGAAACATAACGAAAATATATATTTCAATTTTGGAGGAATTATTTATTATGAAAAAGACAGTAATCGCTTCGTCATTAGCAGTAACTTTAGGTTTAACAGGATATGCTTTAACAAACGATCACAGTGCACATGCATCTGAACAAACAACTAACTATTCTCATTTAGCTGACTTAGCTCAAAATAACCCATCTGAATTAAATGCTCACCCAGTACAAGCTGGAGCATATAACATTTCATTCGTACAAGATGGTTTCAAATATACTTTCACTTCAAATGGTAACACTTGGTCTTGGAACTACACTTACACTGGTGGTGCTGACACAGCTCAATCAACTACTGACTACACTGATTCTTATAATCAAGCTTCAACTCAATCAGTAAGTGCAAATAACCAAGCTAGTACTTCAAATGTAAAAGCTGTTTCAGCTCCAGTACAAAAAACGTCTAGCTACAGTAACTACAGTGCTCGTACAACTTCATACTCAGCACCAAAAACTACTTCATACTCAACTGCTTCAACTGGTGGATCAGTTAAAGCTCAATTCTTAGCTAACGGTGGTACTGAAGCTGCTTGGAATGCTATCGTAATGCCTGAATCAGGTGGTAATCCAAATGCTGTTAATCCAATTGGTTACAGAGGTTTAGGTCAAACTAAAGAAGCATGGGGTACTGGTTCAGTAGCTACACAAACTCAAGGTATGGTTAACTATGCTAAATCACGTTATGGTTCATGGGATGCGGCAATTGCTTTCCGCCAAGGTCACGGTTGGTGGTAAGATTTAAGTAGATAACTGGATAGGACATCGAGTTATCAAAAAAGGAGGACGACAATGTCGTCCTCCTTTTTTTATTTTTTAATATAATATTTTTAATTTCTTGCTTAGTACATATCAAACTACTTTCTTTTAATGATTAATTATTTTAATTATAATTAATATAACTATATTGAAAGAGGGTGATATGAATTGAGTATAAACAAAATAGTGAAATTAGGATTATATCATAGTGTATATTGGTCGGTTACTCAAATGTCGCTATCTCACTTATTTACAAAAGTGCCTAGTTCTTTTTTTGATACATATCATCATTGGTTTAAAACATTTCCATTTGAACAAGGTGGGCAGTTATGGAATCGTCTTTTTCTTATTAATAGATGGAAAGGGTATATTCCAGAAGGAGAATGCCTAAATAAAAATGTTTATAATAAGCATGTTTTGAAACCACTAACTCAAGAAAGTGTTTATAAAATGATTATCGAAATGAGACGAGCTGAATTAGTACATTGGCTTTCTATATTGCCAGTTATTGTCTTTGTAAAAGCACCTAAATGTATTAAAACAATAAACATACTATATGCTTTATTAGCAAATGTACCGATTATATTGACACAACGTTATAATCGACCAAGATTAGAAAGATATTACCAATTAAAGTACAAGAGAGGTATCGATGATGGCGAATAAAACAATTGTCGTTATTGGCGGTGGATTAGGAGGTATATCAGCTGCTATACGTTTAGCGCAAAGTGGTTATCACGTAGATTTATTTGAAAAAAATACACATATAGGTGGTAAAGTGAATCGATTAGAAACCGAAGGATTTGGTTTCGATTTAGGCCCTTCTATCCTAACTATGCCTCATATTTTTGAAAATTTATTTTACCATAGTAATAAAGAAATGGCAGATTATGTGACAATTGAACGCTTACCACTTCAATGGCGTAGTTTTTTTACAAATGGTAAAGTGATTGACTTATATGAAGATTTAGAACAGACGGAAAATAAGAATAGCCATTTAACAGACTATGATATTCAGCAATTATCTAATTTTCTAAATTATGCAGAAAAAATACATCGATTTACTGAAGATGGATACTTCGCTTTAGGTTTAGATACGGTAACGGACATTCTTAAATATCAGGGTCCTTTTAAATCTTTAAAAGGTGTAGATTATTTTTCAACAATGCAACAAGCGATTAATCGATATATAAACAAACCTGAACTTCAAGATATGTTAGGATATTTTATCAAATATGTTGGATCGTCTTCATATGATGCACCTGCTGTATTAACTATGTTAGTACATATGCAGTATGAACAAGGATTATGGTATGTCAAAGGTGGTATTCATCATTTAGCCAATGCTTTAGAACGACTTGCTGAAGAAGCAGGGGTTCAGATTCATAAAGGTATTGACGTAACAAGCATTGATACCTATTTCAATCAAGTCATAGGAGTAAGACTTGATAATGGTCAGCACATTCATGCTGATTACATTGTCTCTAATAGAGAAGTCATACCAACGTATCGAGATCTACTTCATTTTTCCGATAAAAAGTTGGAAAAGTTAGAAAAAACATTTGAACCCGCTAGTTCTGGTTATGTGATGCATTTAGGTGTTAATACATCTTATCCTCAATTGGCTCATCACAACTTCTTATTTTCAAATAATTCTAAACAAAATTATCATGAAGTTTTTCATGAGAAAGTGTTACCACAAGACCCTACCATTTATCTCGTTAATAGTAATAAAACAGACAAAGCACAAGCTCCTAAGGGATACGAAAATTTAAAAGTACTACCGCATATTCCGTATATCCAAGATCAACCGTTTACTAAAAAACAATATGATGAATTTCGAGAAAGAGTTTTAGATAAACTAGAACACATGGGTTTAACCAATTTAAGAGAACATATTATTTATGAAGATGTATGGACACCTCATGATATTGAGAGCAATTACGCATCGAATAGAGGTGCCATTTATGGAGTAGTGGCAGATAAAAAGAAAAACAAAGGTTTTAAATTTCCTAAACAAAGTCAATATTTTGATAATTTATTCTTTGTTGGCGGTTCTGTCAACCCAGGTGGAGGTATGCCAATGGTAACACTGAGTGGACAACAAGTAGCAGATAAAATTAATGCCATAGAAGAGGCGAAATTATTAAAATATCAGCCTTAAGGAGACACTCAATGATGAAACGATTAGCTAAACTATTATACCCATTACTCGGTGCTTCAATAGCGAGCGGATACTTTATGTATAATCGTCAACGACTACTTCAATATAATAAAAAAACAACTAAGAAAAATTATCCATCTATCAGTATTATTATTCCGGCTAGAGATGAAGAAATTCGATTACCACGCTTATTGACGAGCTTAAATCAACAGTCTATCTCTCCAGAAATTATTGTGATGAATGATGGATCTAAAGATAATACTAGAGTAGTAGCATTATCTTACGGTGCTAAAGTAATAGATGTCGTAGAAGGTGACGATGCACGATGGTATGGTAAATCGTTTGCTTGTTATCAAGGTGTTCAGTATGCAACGTCAGATATTTTTATCTTTATAGATGCTGATGTACAGCTATTAGATTCACATGCTTTAGAATCTATATTACAAGCTTATGAAAAACAATCATATCGTGGACTATTAAGTATTCAACCCTATCATCTCGTCAAAAAAGCATATGAACAGTTTTCAGCTTTATTTAATTTGATGACAGTTGTTGGAATGAATCAATTTTCAAGTTTATCTCATCATAAGCAAACATTAGCATTTGGTCCAGTTACAGTAATGAAGAAAGAGGATTACGTTTTAACCCAAGGTCATAAAAATGCTGAATGTCATATTATTGAAGGATTTGCTCTTGCTCAAGCTTTCTCGAAATATAATCTACCTGTATCCTGTTATGAAGGTAAAGGTTTTGTAGGATTTAGAATGTATGAGGAAGGGGCTAAATCACTGATACAAGGTTGGACAAAACATTTTGCGACTGGTGCTTCTGGAACTGAAGGTACGATAATGTTGATGATTATGACATGGATGATGGGAATAACATTTAGTCACACCTTATTGTTGCTCAGTTTTATTACGAAAACCGTATCAAAAAAATGGGGAGGATTATCTTACTTCTTATATCTTATTCAATTTATAAGATTGCATAAGCGTGTAGGGAGTTTTTCGATAGTATTTTTAATCATGAATCCATTATTATTTGTGGTGTTTGTATTTGTATTTATAAATTCATATTGTCAGACACATTTTACTAAAAACGTAAGATGGAAAGGGCGTACTTTTAAAATTAATTAAACATGTAAAGTATAACAGGGGGACGCTTCATGAGTTTTGTAGAAGAAAGTTATCAGTACTGTCATAAAATAATGAAAGATTATTCTAAAAGTTTTTCATTTGCATTTGATTTATTACCAGAGCGACAACGACGAGCTATCTGGGCGATTTATTCCGTGTGTCGGATTATTGACGATAGTATTGATATTCACCAAGATGTCGATTATTTATATAAAATTAAACAGGATGTACAACGTATCGAGCATCAATCAGATATTCAAAAATCGTTTGAAAGTGATCAACATATTATGACTGCTTTTGCAGATACAGCTCAAACATTTCCAATGAATTACTATGCATTATATGAATTAATAGATACTGTTATGAATGATCAATCCTTTACAATGTTTGATACTGATGATGCCTTAATGGAGTATTGTTACGGCGTCGCTGGAACAGTTGGTGTATTACTTATACCTGTATTATCTACTTCTCCTACAAAAGAAACATATGAAAATGGAAAACAACTAGGGGAAGCTTTACAACTAACAAATATACTTCGAGATGTAGGTGAAGATTATCACAACGGACGTGTTTATTTAAGTATCGAACGATTAGAACAATGTGGCGTATCAATGGATGATGAAATGAATAGTGGCCCTTCTGAAAAATATAAAAAATTGTGGGAATATTATGCAACGATTGCGGAGAATGACTATGAAGCGGTACTTAATCATCTAGATGTGTATGACAAAGAAGCACGTTTTATTATAGAATTAGCAGCTCGCGTATATAAAAGCATTCTTGATGAGACAAGGAAAGCGAATTACACATTTAGTCAGCGTGTTTACGTTTCCAAATGGAAAAAGAATCATATTTATCGTGAATTAATGAAAGAATATAAAGTAAAAGAATAGGTGGGAAGTTTATGGATATTGCCGTTATAGGCGCAGGAATCACTGGATTGGCGTCAGCAGCACGATTAGCTTCACAAGGACATCATGTGACAATATTTGAGAAGAATGGAAAAGTTGGAGGAAGAATGAACCAACTTAAAAAAGATGGTTTTACTTTTGACTTAGGTCCAACTATTGTTATGGTACCTGATGTATATAAAGCTATATTTGAGGAGTGCGGCAAACACTTTGAAAATTATATTGATATGCACCAATTGTCACATATTTTTGATATCTATTTTTCAGATAAAGATAAAGTAAGTGTCTCTACAGATTTACCTCAATTAAGTCAGACTTTAGAAGCGATTGAACCAGGTTCTACACATGGATTTATGTCATTTTTAACAGATGTCTATAAACGTTATGACATTGCACGTAAGTATTTCTTAGAGCGCACTTTCCGCAAACCAAGTGAATTTTATAATCCGATTGCTTTATATAGAGGCATGAAATTAAGAACACTTGGTAAAGCAAATCATCTTATTGATAGCTATGTTAAAAATGAAAAGATTCGTAAATTACTTGCTTTTCAAACACTATATATAGGGATCGATCCAAAGCAAGGTCCTTCAATTTATTCAATTATCCCAATGATAGAAATGATGCATGGCGTATATTATATCAAAGGTGGTATGTATAGCTTTGCTAAAGGTCTTCATCGTCTTACACAAGATTTAGGAGTCAGTATTGAATTAAATTCAGACGTTCAAGAAATTATTATAGACCCTAAATTTAAACGTGCGGATGGTTTAAGAGTGAACGGAGATATTCGTCGTTTTGATAAAGTATTATGTACGGCAGACTTCCCATATGCAGCGCAACATCTTATGCCAAGTCATTCTCCACTTAAGAAATATACACCTGCTAAGATAGATAAAATGGATTATTCATGTTCTGCATTTTTAATTTATGCAGGAATAAACAGAGATTTGAAAGATAAAGTTCATTTGCATAATGTGATTTTTGCTGAAGATTTTAGAGGGAATATTGACGATATCTTTGAAGGAAGATTGCCGAAAGACCCTTCTATATATCTTTATTTCCCCTCCGTTGAAGATGAGGAATTGGCTCCTGAAGGAAAAACAAGTATGTACATTTTAATGCCAGTACCTGAGCTTAAAACAGGTCAAATCGATTGGAACAATCCAGCCATAATTGAACAGGTTAAAAATGAAATTTACAAAAAAACAGAAACAATTGAATCACTTAAAGGATTACGTAACGATATCGTATCCGAAACTATTTTTACACCCTTAGATTTTGAAACACATTATAATGCTAAATTCGGTACAGCCTTTGGATTAATGCCTACTTTAGCACAAAGCAATTATTACCGTCCGCCTAATGTGTCCCGTGATTATAAAGATTTATATTTTGCAGGCGCAAGTACACATCCAGGCGCAGGCGTACCCATTGTATTAACAAGTGCTAAAATAACAGCAGAGGCTATGTTAGAAGATATAAAAAATATGAAATAGAATAAATAAATCTGAAAATTGACAATTATCAGTGTAATGTTAAAATAAGACTTAATACGTAAGAACTTATCGAGAGAAGTGAAGGGATTTGGCCCAATGAAACTTCAGCAACAGGCTTCATAAATATAAAGTACTGTGCTAATTCCAAGAGGATAATAAATAACCTCAAAGATAAGTGACATATATCTTATGAAGCTATATGCCACACAAAAGTGGTATATAGCTTTTTATTTAAGGAGGAATAACATGGTTATTTCAAAAAGATTAGCAGCCATTCCTGATAGCTATTTTGGAAAAACGATGGGCCGTAAAGTAGAACATGGCCCTTTACCACTTATTAATATGGCAGTAGGCATTCCCGATGGTGAAACACCAGAAGGTATTATTGAGCATTTTTCTGAAGCGATTCGCATTCCTGAAAATCAAAAATATGGTGCCTTTCATGGTAAAGAATCATTTAAAGAGGCCATTGTTAATTTTTACCAACGTCAGTACAATGTGACATTAGATAAGGAAGATGAAGTATGTATTTTATATGGTACAAAAAATGGATTAGTAGCGTTACCTACATGTGTTGTTAATCCTGGAGAAAATGTGCTACTTCCAGATCCTGGATATACAGATTATTTAGCAGGAGTGATGCTTGCAGATGCCAATCCTGTTCCATTAAATTTAGATCCTCCAGATTATTTGCCAAATTGGGATAATGTAGATAAGAGAGTACTAGACAACACAACGCTTGTTTATTTAACGTATCCCAATAATCCAACAGGATCAACGGCTACAAAAGAAGTATTTGATGAAGCAATTGAACGATTCAAAGGTACAAAGACAAAAATCGTGCACGACTTTGCTTATAGTGCTTTTGGCTTTGATGCTAAAAATCCAAGCATACTTGCTTCAGAACACGGTAAAGATGTCGCCATTGAAATTTTCTCACTTTCAAAAGGATATAATATGTCAGGTTTCAGAGTAGGGTTTGCAGTAGGAAATAAAGACATGATTCAAGCATTAAAGAAATATCAAACGCATACAAATGCTGGAATGTTTGGTGCGTTACAAGATGCAGCGACGTATGCACTTAATCATTATGATGAATTTTTAGAAGAACAGAATGAAACATTTAAACGGCGTCGAGACAAGTTTGAAGCAAAATTAAGTGAAGCCCATCTACCATTTGTGCATTCTAAAGGCGGTATCTATTCATGGTTACGTACACCTCCAGATTATGATAGTGAAACCTTTGAACAATATTTATTAAAAGAGAAATCTATTTTAGTTGCTCCAGGTATACCATTTGGTGAAAATGGAAAACATTACGTGCGTATCTCACTTGCATTAGACGATAAATGGTTAGAAGAAGCAGCTAGTAGATTAATGGACCTAGCTGATATGTATAAAGCAAAGCATAGTTAAAAAATTATGAAGGAAGATGATCAATATATGACCAAAATTAAAATTATGAGTGTAAGAGATGAAGATATACCATATATTAACGAGTGGGCGAAACAAAACAATGTTGATGTTGATTTAACCAAAGAAATGTTAACAGAGACAACAGTTGATACTGTAAAAGGATTTGATGGTCTATCGTTATCTCAACAACATCCAATTTCAGAAGAGGTTTTTGCGAAATTGAAACAATATGGAATTAAGCAAATTGCACAACGTAGTGCAGGATTTGACACGTATGACTTAGATTTAGCTACTAAATACGACATCATTATCTCAAATGTACCCTCGTATTCTCCAAGTTCAATTGCTGAATTTGCTGTTACACAAGCTATCAATATTGTAAGGTATCAAAAACGTATTCAACATAAAGTGCGCAATTATGATTTTCGTTGGGAACCTTCTATATTATCACAATCTATCCGAGATTTAACTGTGGCAGTAATTGGTACTGGACGCATCGGTTCGATTGTGGCAGAAATTTTTGGAAAAGGTTATAACAGCAAGGTTGTTGCTTATGATCCATTTCCAAATACCGCTTTAGCAAAATTTGTTGATTATAAAGATACATTAGAAGCAGCAATTAAAGAAGCTGATATTGTTACCGTGCATATTCCAGCTACGAAATATAATCATCATTTGTTTAATAATGTTGTTTTTTCAAACTTTAAAAAAGGTGCCGTATTTGTGAATGCGGCAAGGGGATCAATTGTAGATACACAAGCTTTACTTTCTGTTATAGATAGTGGTCGAATTAAAGGGGCTGCATTAGATACATATGAATATGAAAGAGGGTTATTCCCAGGTGATTATCGTGGAAAAGAGATAGATGATGTATTGTTAAAGCAACTTATCAAAAGAGAAGATATTATTTTAACACCACATATTGCTTTCTATACAGAAGCGGCCGTCAAAAATCTCATAGTAGATGCACTTGATGCAACTATGGATGTTTTAACTAGTGGTACGACTAAACTAAGAGTAAATTAAAATAAAAAAAGTTGGAGCGTTACCTCCAACTTTTTTATTATTCTTTAACATCATAGCCTTGATCTTCAATAGTATCATGTAAATCTTTCGTTGAAACGAGTTCATCATTATAATCTACACGAACTTCGTTTTTATCAAGGTCTACTTCAGCAGTTCTTACACCATTAATTTTAGCTAATGCTGATTCGATTGTATTTTTACAATGGTCACAACTCATACCATCTACTTTAATGACTTTATTAATCATTGATTGTCACCTCCGAGTACTTCATAATGACTATACCCATATTTTACGCTTTTTAAATTTTTATGAAAGTATAAAGCTTAAAATTCATTTATAATTTCATTCGTTTTAGACGTAATGCATTAGTTACAACGCTTACAGAACTTAATGCCATCGCTGCACCAGCAATCCATGGAGCGAGTAAGCCCATTGCAGCAATAGGAATACCAGCAGCATTATAACCGAACGCCCAAAAAAGATTCTGTTTGATATTTCGAATGGTTTTATGACTTGCGTGAATCGCTTTAGGAACTAAAGCAATGTCTCCACCTAAGATAGTAATATCAGCCGCTTCAATTGCGACTTCAGTACCTGTTCCCATGGCAATACCAATATCTGCTTGAACTAAAGCAGGTGCATCATTAATACCATCGCCAACCATCGCAACGTTCTCATCTTTATCTTGAAAATGAGCAACATGTTTAGCTTTATCTTCCGGAAGAACATTGGCGATCACATGATCAATACCAACTTCATTTGCGATAGCTTGAGCTGTAGAGTGGTTATCACCTGTAATCATTACCGTACGTAAATTCATGTCTTTTAGTTCTTGAACCGCAACTTTGGCTTCAGATTTAACAGTGTCTGCTACAGCAATATAACCACGTAATATCTGATCATATGCAATCAACATGACAGTTTGTCCTTTTTGTTCAATTTGGGTGATTTCATCTAATAAAGATGTTGTATCAATATGATGATTTGACATTAATGACCGGTTGCCTATGAATAATGTCTTATTATTGATTATAGCTTTAATACCATGACCTGGTAATGTTTCATAGTGCTCTATATTTGTTAAAGTAAGCTGTTTTGTTTTAGCGTACTTAACAATCGCGGTTGCTAAAGGATGTTCAGAATTATTTTCAGCAGAAGCTACATATTGTAATAAAGTATCATCACCTTTAAAGTAAGTCACTTCTGGTGTACCATGTGTCAACGTACCCGTTTTATCAAATACCACTGTATCAATTTGATGAGTACGTTCTACATATTCGCCACCTTTAAACAAGATACCTTCTTCTGCTGCACGTCCTGTACCAACCATAATAGAAGTTGGCGTTGCAAGTCCTAATGCGCATGGACAAGCAATCACTAATACAGAGATCATGGCAACGAGTGCATCTTCAAATTGACCAGGATGAACGAAAATAATCCATATGATAAAGACGAGTACGGCAATACCAATAACAATAGGTACGAAATAGCCAGAAATCATATCTGCTAAACGTTGAATAGGTGCCTTTGAACTCTGGGCTTCTTCAACTACTTTAATAATATTAGATAAAGCGGTATCTTGACCTACTTTTGTTGCTTGAACGGTAATGACACCATTTTTATTTAGTGTTGCACCAATCACTTCATTATCAACTGTTTTATCTATAGGCATGGATTCTCCAGTTAGCATGGATTCATCTACGGTTGTTGTCCCTTTAATGACTTTTGCATCTACTGGAATTTTTTCTCCTGGTTTAACAAGTAAGGTGTCTCCAACTTGAACATTTTGAAGCGGAACCATTGTTTCTGTTCCATCATCTTTAATGAGACGTGCTTCTTTGGCTTGTAAATTTAATAATTGATTTAAAGCATGTGTTGTTTGTGATTTTGCACGTGCTTCTAAATACTTGCCAAATAAAATTAAAGTGATTAAAACAGCACTGGTTTCAAAATAAAGGTGGGGCTGTGCGTTTGAGTCTAATAACCATTTACTCATTTCATAAATACTATAGAAATAAGCTGCACTAGTACCAAGTGCTACAAGAACATCCATATTGGCACCACCATTACGTAAATTCTTGTATGCGCCAACATAAAATTGCCATCCTATAATAAATTGAATGGGAGTGGCTAAGATAAATTGAAACCAAGGATTCATAAATATTTTAGGTAATGGTACATTAAATAAATGAACAAGCATCGTTAAAAGTAATGGAAAAGCTAATATTGCTGAAATAATGAGTTTATTACGTTTTCTTTTTAATTCTTGAACTTTACGAGAAGCTTGTTCTTTTTTTGATTGTTTAGGTTTAGCATCATAGCCGAGATGTTGTATTCGTCCAATGAGCGTATCAACATCAGTTTGACCTGGATAATAATCAATTGTTGCTTGTTCTGTGGTTAGATTGACTGTTGCTTGCTTAACGCCTGTTGTTTTATTTAATACTTTTTCAATACGATTAGAACAAGCAGCACACGTCATACCTATAACGTCTAGTTCACTTTTATCTGTTTCAACGTCATATCCTAATTTTTGAATCGTTTCAATAAAATCGCTTACTTCATATTGATCGTTAGGATAATCAATGGTTGCTTTTTCAGTTGCCAGATTCACTTGAGCATGAACGCCATCTATTTTATTCAATCGTTTTTCAATACGATTAGAACAAGCGGCACATGTCATGCCAATGATATTCAAGGTGATCTGATGATTTTGAGTCATATGTTCATCCTCCTATCATCTTCAATATACCCCCTTAGGGTATGTTAGTCAATGACCTTGCTTAATAAAAAAAGAACAACGTTACTCTAAATAAAATGAGTACATTGTTCTCTTATTCATGATAGCTATGAATACTAAAAGAAATCAGATGGTTTAAAATGACTTAAATCTAAATCTTTAAAATTATTGAAGTTTGGATGAGTGATAGATCGTATAAGTTCACCACTTTTAGCTTCATTATAGTATTGGTTGGCTTCATTCATTAAATCATGATCTTGAACTGTTTTTACAAGCCCTAAAATGATAAGAATGGTAATGATACCCTTTAGAATACCTTTCATGTTGTAACACTCCTTTTTATCTTTATCTCTATATGAGTCGTTGTTTAGATTAATTATATTATAAAGACTCTATGTTAAAATTTCATGCATCTCTAGTACGGACTTTGTATCATTCAAAAGTAGTAAGCATAGTCATTTTGTTTTAAAAATCAAAGAAATGGGAACGGTTAAGTAAATAAAGAAGGAGTGAAGAGGTATGGACTTATTAGATTTTCATAAAAAAATTAAAGGTTATACACAAGAAAAACAACCAGGTTCTGAAAAAGATATGGATCCTAGACCTATTGCTGAAATGGAAGAATACAAGGCAGGCGGTAAACTAAAAGGAAAAGTCGCATTAATCACTGGTGGTGACTCCGGTATTGGTCGTTCAGTAGCTATTTTATACGCCAAAGAAGGCGCTGATGTCGCTATTGGTTATTATAATGAACATGAAGATGCTGAAGATACCATCAATCGTTTAAAAGAAATCGGCGTTAAAGCAAAAGCATATTCTCATGATTTAAAAGATGCTGATCAATCAAAAAAACTTGTTGAAACTGTTGTTAACGATTTTGGCGGTCTTAATATATTAGTAAATAATGGTGGCGTGCAATTTCCTAATGAAGACTTTTTAGATATTAAACCAGAACATTTCAATGAAACATTTAAAACAAATATTTTTGGTATGTTCTTCTTAACACAAGCTGCAGTACCTCATTTAAGTAAAGGTGATGCAATTGTTAATACAACAAGTGTAACGGCTTATCGTGGTTCTGGTCACCTTATTGATTACTCAGCAACTAAAGGTGCTATTGTGTCGTTCACACGTTCTATTGCAACATCATTGATGGAAAAAGGAATTCGTGTTAATGGTGTAGCGCCAGGTCCAATTTATACTCCATTAATTCCATCAACATTTGATGAAGATAAGGTAGAAAATCAAGGTGGAGATACACCAATGGGTCGACGTGGTCAACCTGCTGAACTTGCGCCAGCTTATGTATTCTTAGCAAGTTATGCAGATAGTTCTTATATTACAGGTCAAATTATCCATGTTAATGGTGGCGATTATATTACGTCTTAGTATGTAGTACTTATGAAGATAATAAAGTATTCTGTCTACGTATAGCGTAGGGAGAATACTTTTTATATTTATAGAAAGAAAAGAGGAAAAGACAATGACTGAAAAAGAAAAAATGTTAGCACACGAATGGTATGATGCAAACTTTGATAAGGAATTAAGAATGGACAGACAGCGTGCTAAAGACTTATGCTTTGAATATAATCATACACGACCTAGTGATATAGAAAAACGCCAAGCGATTTTAAAAGAATTACTTGGCTATGAAGCGAAACAACTTTCAATCAGCAGTCCATTTGACACAGATTATGGTTGGAATATAAAAGTTGGAGAAAACGTGTTTATCAATAGCAATAGTTATTTGATGGATGGTGGTAGCATTACGATCGGCGATAACGTCTTTATAGGACCATCATGTGGACTATATACAGCACATCATCCACTCAATTATCAAGATCGTAATAAAGGATGGGAATTGGCAAAACCTATTCATATAGGAAGTAATATTTGGTTTGGTGCGAGTGTGACAGTGACACCAGGTGTTTCAATTGGTGATGGCTCAGTTATTGCAGCAGGTAGTGTTGTAACAAACGATATTCCACCGAATAGTTTAGCTGCTGGAGTGCCAGCAAAAGTGATAAGAACGATTGATCAAAATGAAACGATAAATATACCTAATCACTAGTAACCAACCTTTAAGCAGTAACACGTATGCTTAAAGGTTGATTTTTATGTAAAATAACAATTTTTATTGAAATTAAATATTTATTATATAATATAATTAAATGATATAATTGTAGAGTGCTGAATGTGTGTATTACTATATGTGCATCATTGAAATAGTTCAATTCATTTTAATGAAACAACTTAAGAGAAATAAAAGCAACTTAGAAAGGATAATGAATATGACACTTAAGACATGTCTTACAAATCAATTAAGACGTAAATTGAATTTTTTATTTAAGCCAATACAAAGAAAAAATAAATCTGCTTATACAAGTAAAGTAATGACTTACGCTAAATATTATAAAAAAAATAACGTTAAGGAATATCAGATACTATATCAAGTGAGAGATGGAAAAAGTATCACAGATAGTCCATATGCAATATTTAAAAGTTTAATTCAACAACCTCGTTATCGTAAATATAAACACATATGGGTAGTAGATCATCACGAAACATTGCTATTTTATAAAGCAAGGTTTAAGTACTATAAAAATGTAGAGTTTGTTATTAAAGAATCAAGAGAATATTTGAAAGCATTAACGGAGAGTAAGTATTTAATTAATAATTCTACTTTTCCATACTATTTCATTAAAAAGCCAAAACAAATGTATATCAATACATGGCATGGGACACCTTTAAAATATATGGGATTAGACATTGAAAATAGTCTTTATGGTTCTCAAAATATTATTAAAAACTTTTTAAGCAGCGATTACTTAATTAGTCCTAATCACCATACGACGACGATTTTTAAACGAGCCTTTAGACTTGAAAATATTTATGGTGGAGAATTTTTGGAAATTGGATATCCTAGAATCGATTTAACTTTAAATTCAAATCGAAAAGACATGATTAGCGAGTTGAATCATTATCTTCATATTAGTAAAGAACAAAGTATTTTATTGTATTGTCCAACTTGGAGAGGCGAGGATGTCAATGCACCAGAGGCAAGTTTAAATCATATCGTTGAAGAAGTTGAAAAACTTAAACATCATCTAGATTATCAAGTGTTAGTCAAAGTCCATCCTTATTTATATAAAGACGCGCTTAAAATAAAACGTTTAAAACCTTATTTAATTCCTGATTATTTTGATACCAATGAAATATTAGCGATCGTCGATTTAATGATTACAGATTATTCAAGTATCTTCTTTGACTATTTAGTAACCAATAAACCGATTGTCTTCTATACTCCAGATTTGGATGAATATCAATCATCACGAGGTATGTATATTGCTAATCGTGACCTACCTGGTCCTGTCGTTCATCATATTGAAGATGTGATTACAGCGATCAAGCAAAAAGTATATGATGATGATTCAGTAAAGAAAAAATATCAATATTTTAAACGTCAATATACCTATCTAGATGATGGAACTGTTACTGAAACACTTATTAACATACTGTTTGAGGGTAAACGTAAGCGTCCTAAACGTAAGATCTGTGCTAAGAAAAGAGTGTTAATTTATCCTGGTGGTATGAAAAATAATGGTATTACAACGTCTATCATTAATTTATTAGAAAATGTCGATTATGAAAAATACGACATTACATTGTTTACTAATAAAAGTAAAAATCTTGAAGTTTTAAATAACTTAAATCGTATTAATAAGAACGTTAGAATTATTTTGAGAGTACCTCCATTAGCAGCATCATTGAAAGAAATGTATAGTATCGATTTCGTAAGACAGAGAGGATTAAAAAGTACGTTAGAACATTTGATATATCCGAAGAAAGTATACGAAAGAGAAATGCGAAAAGTATTTGGTCATAGCCAATTCGACTATGCGATTGATTTTAGTGGGTATTCTATGTTTTGGGCTAATTTAATTTTAGCAACAAAAGTAAAACGTAAATTGATTTATTTACATAGTGATATTAAAGCAGATATGGAAAGAAAAGTTAACGGTGTTAAAATACATTATCAAAATTTAAAAGGTGTACTCTCGCTGTATAGTCAATTTGATCAATTAGTATGTGTATCCGATGCTTCTAAAGATCAAAATAAACAGAAGATCAATGATAAATCATTGAATAAGAAATTTGTTACTTCCAGAAATACGATTAATTTGAATAAAATCAATCAACTAAAATTAGATGACTCTGAAAAATTTGAAAAACAACACCAATCCGTACTCGTACGCATCAATAATAGGGATATAAGTTCAGTACCATTTAAGGAAGACGATTTCAAAATTGTAACTGCAGGACGATTATCACCTGAAAAAGGTTTTGACTTACTTATTGATGCATTTAGTAAAGTACATGTCAGTCATCCGCATACAAAGTTATATATTATGGGGGAAGGTCCTATCCGTGTTCAATTAGAACAACAAATAAAAAGGTTGAAATTAGAAAAACATGTCTTTTTATTAGGCCAAAGGAAGAATCCATACTATATCATGAAACAAGCAGACGTCTTCTGCTTAACGTCTCATTATGAAGGACAATCAATGGTATTACTTGAAGCATTAACTTTAAAAGTTCATATTATCGCGTCAGATATTATAGCAAACCGCTATGTACTCGGTAATGGTAAATATGGTACTCTTGTGAGTCATGATATTGATGATATCACAGTGGCATTAGAACAGTGTATTCAAAAACGACCATCTCAATATGAAGTATTTAATGCACAAGAATATAATCAATTAGCACTTAAAGAGTTTTATAAACTACTCAAATAGTAAAAAACGGTTAGCATATTAATAAAAGCTAACCGTTTTTCTATTAAATAGTGATGTTGTTATGTTTATTATAAGTCAAATAAGCTGTAATACCTTCTTCAATACTATATCTAGGATTGTAACCTAATGCTTTGAGCGGGGTAATGTCAGCACAAGAATGTTTAATATCTCCAAGACGTGGGGCTTCAAATTGATAAGGTATATGATAATCAAAGCCATGTTCGAACGATTGAAAAACAGCTTTCAAATTTGTTTGTGTTCCTGTGCCTACGTTATAGATAAAACCATCCGTTAGAGTAGTATTAAGAACAATTGATAGAGCATTGATTAAATCATCGATATAAACAAAATCACGTGTTTGTTCACCATCTCCATAAAATGTAAAGGTTGAATGATTTAAAAACTTAGTATTCATAATAGAAATGACTCCTGAATAATCAGATGTTGGATTTTGTCTAGGACCGTAAATATTAAAGAATCTTAAACAAGTACAAGGAATTTGATATAAATGATTATAAATCTTAGTATATTGTTCTCCGGTGTACTTTTGAATAGCATATGGAGATAATGGAAATGGTTTCGATTGTTCTACAGATTTAGGTAAATCGGGTAGATGACCATAAATAGCTGCAGAAGAAGCAAATATGACTTTTTTAATATTTGGATTATATATTCGAATTGCTTCTAATATATTGACAGTAGCATCTATATTAATACGATTGGATAATTCTGGTTTTTCAATAGTTTTTACTACACTTACCATAGCAGCTAAATGAATGACAAAATCAAATTGTTCTTTTTGTATTAACTGTGTTACAAATTCAAAATCGGTGATGTCTTTGATATAAATATGTTCATTGTTCACAAAAGGTATATTCTTTAAAAAGCCGGAACTTAAGTTGTCAATAATATGTACTTCTGTGTCATGTTTCATAAAATATTCTGCTACATGGGAGCCAATAAAACCTGCTCCCCCAGTGATAAGTACTTTCATATAAATACTTCCTTTTCTAGATGTCGGTTAATTATGTTGTGATTATTATACTTTATTTTATTTAAATTATAAATTATTTATATAAAAATGTACTGATAGGGCTATATTGGTATTTGAAGAAAAGTTTAAACAAACAATTTTGTAAGCGGTTGCAAATAAAGGAGTAAGCATAGTAAAATGAAGTTAATGATAGAAAATATCATGATTAAGAAACAAAGGGTTAGAGAATGAATTTAAATATTTAAAAACATATAGGGGGTAATGAAGTATGGTAGTACCTTTCAAAAATGAACCTGGTATTGATTTTTCTGTACAAGAAAATGTTGAAAGATTTCAAAAAACGTTAGAAAAAGTAAAACATAGCTTAGGCCAAACGCTTCCTATTGTCATTGATGGTGAACATATCATTAAGGATGATACATTCGATTCAATTAATCCAGCGAATACATCTGAATTAGTAGCTAAAGTGTCAAAAGCGACAAAAGACGATGTAGATAACGCATTTGAATCTTCAAACAAGGCTTATGACGCATGGCGTAAATGGTCACACAAAGATCGTGCTGAATTAATGCTTCGTGTCGCAGCAATCATTCGTCGTCGTAAAGAAGAAATTTCAGCAGTCATGGTATATGAAGCGGGTAAACCTTGGGATGAAGCAGTTGGAGATGCGGCTGAAGGTATTGATTTTATAGAATATTATGCTCGTTCAATGATGGAACTTGCAGATGGTAAACCGGTCTTAGATCGTGAAGGTGAACACAATCAATATTTCTATAAACCGATTGGTACAGGTGTAACCATTCCACCTTGGAACTTCCCATTTGCAATTATGGCGGGTACAACATTAGCACCAGTGGTTGCAGGTAATACGGTGTTATTGAAACCTGCTGAAGACACAGTGCTTACTGCATATAAACTGATTGAAATTTTAGAAGAAGCAGGCTTACCTAAAGGTGTGGTAAACTTTGTGCCTGGTGATCCTAAAGACATTGGTGATTACTTAGTTGATTCTGTGCATACACATTTTGTGACATTCACGGGGTCTCGTGCAACAGGAACACGCATTTACGAGCGTAGTGCAGTTGTACAAGAAGGTCAAACTTTCTTAAAACGTGTGATTGCTGAAATGGGTGGTAAAGATGCGATTGTAGTAGATGAAGGTGTAGATACAGACTTAGCTGCACACTCTATTGTAACGTCAGCGTTTGGATTCTCCGGTCAAAAGTGTTCAGCATGTTCACGTGCCATTGTGCATAGCGCTGTTTATGATGAAGTCTTAGAAAAGGCAATTGAGTTAACAAAAGATTTAACAGTAGGTAATACTGTTGATAATACATTTATGGGACCTGTTATTAATAAAAAACAATTCGATAAAATTAAAAAATATATTGAAATTGGTAGTAAAGAAGGAAAAATTGAAATTGGTGGAGAAGCGGATGATTCAACAGGTTACTTTATCCATCCAACAATCATTTCAGGATTAACATCTTCTGATCAAGTGATGCAAGAAGAAATCTTTGGCCCTGTAGTTGGCTTCACCAAATTCGATAACTTTAATGAAGCCATTGATATTGCAAATGATACAGATTATGGCTTAACAGGCGCGGTCATCACAAACAATCGTGAACATTGGATTCAAGCTGTAAATGAATTTGATGTAGGTAACTTATATCTAAATCGTGGATGTACTGCAGCTGTTGTAGGTTACCACCCATTTGGTGGTTTCAAAATGTCAGGTACAGACGCTAAAACAGGCAGTCCTGACTATTTATTAAACTTTTTAGAACAAAAAGTGGTATCAGAGATGTTTTAACATCACTAAGTGGTAGGTGCTGTGGAAAGTCGAATTCGTTCGATTTTCCACAGCTTTTTTATACTCTCAAAAAAATAAATACGCTAAACAATGTATGAATCATATCTAAAATTTATGAAAAATGAATAAATAAATGATTGTAAAAGTAAGTGAAAAAGGTTATCATTTAAGTGTTGAGAATGATTATTAATTACAAATAGAAAGTGTGACTGGAATGATAAATGTAAACACTGCATCAAAAGATAAAAAGTATGTAGTTAAACAAATTGATATTCAAAATAAAAATATGCTATATCGTTTAGGTGCCTTTGGCTTAAATGTAGGTAGTAAAATCAGTATTAAACAAAAGTGCTTGTTAAATGGACCAAGTGTTGTTGAAATTAATGGCCAATGTGTAAGCATTCGTCAACGTGATGCACGTTTAATTATGTTAGAGGAGTAAGCCTATGCACGAAAGCTTCTGTATATTAGGTAATCCAAATGTAGGAAAGACATCATTGTTTAATGCACTAACCGGTTCGTATGAATACATTGGAAACTGGAGTGGCGTTACAGTTGAAAAGAAAGTTGGACAATTAAAGAAAGATATTGGCAATTTAATCGATTTACCGGGTATTTATGATTTATCACCTATTTCTAAAGATGAAACAGTTGTCACAGACTATCTGATGACAAATACATTTACAGGTATGATTAACATTATTGATGCCAGTCAATTAAAGAGAAACCTTCAACTGACAATACAATTAATGGAATTAAATGAACCTATTATCATTGGATTAAACATGGTAGATGTGGCAACGCAAAGAGGTATTAAAATTAAATATGAAGATCTAATGAGAAAACTGAAAGTACCTGTATTTCCCATCGTTGCTCGTAAAGGAAAAGGTACGGAGGAATTGCTAAATGAATTGTCTTTTTTACATCCAAAAGAAAAACGACACTTCAAAATCAGTTATGGTAAAGAAACTGAAGATGCGATTAAGCAAATGACTTCTATCATTCAAGCACATACTGAATATCCTTCAAAACGTTTACGCTTTATAGCAATTCAGTATTTATTAGACAATCCGGAAATCGAGCGAGAACTACCTTCAGTCATTTCCGAACAAATTGAACCTATTAAAGAGAAGTTAAGTCAACACTTAGATGTATCAATACGACAACATATTGAAATCATTCGAAATCAATACATTGATCGTCTATTAGATGGTGTCGTTGAATATCCGAATGAAGAACAGCAATTTTTAACTGAAAAACTCGATAAAATGATAATGAATAGATACTTAGGTATTCCAATATTTCTAGTCATTATGTGGCTGATTTTTCAAACGACATTTACTTGGATAGGAACACCATTATCAGATCAGCTAGATGCTTTCTTTAGCGGACCACTCACAGATTGGTTAAAGGCAGGCATGCATTATATACATGTTGCGCCATTTCTACAAAATTTGATTACAGATGGTATTGTAGCTGGAGTAGGTTCAGTCTTAGTATTTGTGCCACAAATTATTGTATTATTCTTCTTTATTTCACTTTTAGAAGATTCAGGATATATGGCACGAATTGCAGTTTTAATGGATAGAACAATGGAATCAATAGGATTAAGTGGAAAATCATTTATTCCCATGATTATTGGATTTGGTTGTAATGTACCCAGTATTATGGCAACACGGAGTATTGAAAATGAAAAAGAAAGACTAATTACTATTTTAATTGCACCTTTCATGTCATGTTCGGCGCGATTGCCAGTATATGCTATTTTTGTAGGAGTATTTTTTGAAAAGTATCAATCTCTTGTAGTCCTAAGTTTATATGTATTAGGAATTGTAGTGGCATTAATTGTAAGTACATTACTTAACAAGTTTATTCTTAAAAGTGAGAATTCCGTATTTATTGTGGAACTACCTACATATAGAGTTCCATCAATTAAAACGTTATGGAGAAGTACTTGGGAAAAAGCAAAAGGATTTGTAAAAAAAGCAGGAACATTTATTTTTGGTGGTTCTGTAGTCATTTGGGCATTGAGTTACATCGGTCCTCATGGAGTGAATGTACAGATTGATGAAAGCTTCATGCACAGTATTGGAGAATTCTTTGGACATCTCATTGCTCCATTAGGATTTGGTAGTTGGCAAGCAGGCGCTACGTTAATTCCAGGATTCTTAGCTAAAGAAGTCATTGTAAGTTCTATGGCTATCTTGTATTCTTCTAGTGAAGGTGGTTTAGTCAATGTCATTCAACAACAGTTCACACCGTTATCTGCATATGCCTTTATGATTTTTATATTATTATATGTGCCATGTATTTCAACTGTTGCAACAATTCGTAAAGAAACAACATCATGGAAATGGACACTTACAGCATTAATTTATCCAATTTTTACAGCGTATATATTAACATTTGCATTTTATCAAATAACAAAATTACTTATATAAGGATGATGACAATGACTTTATTAATAAACGTAATCATTTTTGTTGCTATTTTTGGTTACGCTGCGTATACATTATATAAATTCTTTAATCGCTCTACTCAAGGAAAATGTGGTAGTTGCGATACAGATTGTAATTGTGATATTAATGCATCTAGCGAGTTAAATGAATTAAAATTAAATCATATAAAAAACAATAATTAATAATAAATAACCCCCGTCGAATTAAGACGGGGGTTATTTATTAAAACGATATAACGATGGTTTGATCAGTAATTAATCGTTTTAATATTAACTAATTTATGAAAAACGTCATCCATTTCTTTAGGCGTAAGTGTTGTCTCCTCATTTTTTTGCCACTCTAAAAAACCACCTATAATTGAACCAAAAACATAGAAAACTAAGCTTTTAGGAATGGTTTCTTCAAGTGCTATCCGATCCATATTTTCATAAACATCATTTTTGATAATATCTATAAGAAACTGATTTCTAACTTTGTTGTATTCATTATCCTCTTTTTGCATGTGTTCGATTCTAGACAATGTTTCACGATTTAATGAATTAGACAAAACTTGAAACGGACGATTAATACGTTCCTTAATATCAATTGCAAAGTAATTTTTCCCAATGACTTCAAGTAAATAGACGAGTAGTTCATATTTATCATAAAAGTGTTTATAAAATGTAGTACGATGAATACCAGCATTTTCACAAATTTTATGAACTGTAATAGAAGAGAAGGGTTCTATTTCTAGTAAAGCATATAAACTACTCGTTAACGCTTTCTTAGTCTTTATCACTCTTAAATCTTTATCATTCATGTCTTTCTCCCCTAACATGTAAACTATAAAATATTTATATAGAGATACATAATATATGATTATAGAATAGAAATATCTATAAATAAATAGAGAATAACTAATAAATTACAATTTAATAAAAGAAATGATTTTTTATGTTTAGCGTTAAATAATTTATAATATAGAAAAGTTTTAACTAGGATGAATAGGGTATACAAATTTTAAAGAAATTAATTAGAATTATAAATAAAAATTAAAAAATTATAGAAAAATAGTATTCTTTATAGAATGATTCAATGATAATTCTATAAAATATAAAAATACTCTATACTGGAGGATGGTAAAATATGAAAGGTAGTAAAAGATTAAATCAAATTAAAGAAGATAATAAAAAACAACTTAAAAAATTATTTAAGTATGACAAAAATAATGCTTTATCATTTAGTAAACCAGATCGTGAAAAAGTTCAAGATAAATTTGGTGTATATGTTATTTTTGATAAAAAAACACCAATATTTGTAGGTCAAACTGGAGGATATTCAACAGGTTATCAACCTATTACGAAAGACTTATTTAACAAAATGGGACAATATAACTTAAAATCTGGTGTAGGCACAACAAAATTTAAAAAAGGCTTAGCTCAACAAAAAGGCTTGAACGAAGACGATATTAAATCAATCACTGCTGAAGATTATGGATTAAAATTCCAATATGTAAATGTTAAAGATGAGCCAGCATTTATCAATATATTAGAAATTTTAGCATTAGAATATGCTAAAGATAAAGGCTATGAATTATATAACTTCAATTAAGAACGATTGTATTCTTAAAATAAACTTAGTATTAAACAGTTATAAATCAATGTGTCAGAATTGATTAATGGAAGCGAGAAGAGGAATTCAAATGAATTCAGTCTCGCTTCTTATTTTTTATTACAATACAATAGAGTAAGGAGGAAGCTATTATGTTCTATTCAATGCTTTATCACTCTCCAGTAGGTAATTTAGAAATCGTTACAGACGGAGAAGTAGTGACGCAATTAGAATATTTATATCAATACACGCATTTACGTTTTCCTACAGATTATGAACTATATATTTTAAAAAAAGTAAAGCGATGGCTTGATGACTATTTCTTAGGAAATAATCCAGAGATTGATTTTCCTTTACAACCTCATGGTACATCTTTTCAACAAGAAGTATGGGCTTATCTTAATACGATCCCATATGGAGAGCTTACTACTTACGGAACCATTGCAAAACATATTGGTCAAGTATTAAACAAACCAAAAATGTCTGCACAAGCTGTAGGTGGAGCTGTAGGAAAAAATCCAATTTCTATCATCATTCCTTGTCATCGCGTTGTAGGAAAAGATGGTAGTTTAACAGGATATGGTGGAACAATTGATAATAAAATTAAATTGTTAGAAATTGAAAATGTGAATATGAGTCAATTATATCGACCATTATACACAACTAAACCATAAATAAAAGGCGCCTAAGACATAATGAGTTGTCTTAGGCGTTTATAATGTTTTGGGGAGATGGGATGACGAATTCATTTTGAGTACATCGTCCCACCTTTTTTAATATCGGATTGATATACATTATTCAGGAGAATGATAATATCTAATATCATCTTCAATGTTTTCTAAATAAAAGATATTTTTATCGTTTTCTACGTTTTCAATCTCATGATTAAAAGATAAATCATCAAAACGTCTGAAGAACGATTCGTATTCTTTTACAGATACTTCTTGACGCTCATTTAATAAAGCTTGATGTGCTTTTTTATCTAAGTGTTGTTCAAAACCTTCCACTACTGTGGCGCTAAAGAATTCTCCCACTGACCCAGAACCATAACTAAATAATCCAATTGTTTGACCAGGAGTTAAAGTTCTGTTTTCAAGTAATGAAATTAAACTTAAATAAAGTGATCCAGTATATATATTACCTACATGACGATTATAGTATACAGCATCTTCATAACCAGACGTTAATCGAGATTGAGTCGTTTCATCAGTATCATTAATGATAGAATCTAATGCTTTTTTGCCCATTTTAGTAAAAGGCACATGGAAACATAATGATTCAAAATCGGATAATGATTTATCTTCACGACGTGCATACTCTTTCCAACTTTCTTGGAATGATTCAATATATGCATCTTTTGATAATGCACCTGCAACAAGTGGATATTTATAACCAGTCGGTCTCCAGAAATCATACACATCTGCTGTATAAGCAACAGCATCATTGTTTAATTGTAAAATGCGAGGCTGATGTGAAATTAACATTGCCACTGCACCAGCACCTTGTGTAGGTTCACCGCCTGACTCGATACCATAACGTGCTGTATCACTTGCAATGACCAATACTTTTTCGTTAGGACGGTTTGCAAGATAATCTTTAGCAAGTTGAATTGCAGGTGTAGCTGCATAGCAAGCTTCTTTCATTTCAAAACAACGTGCAAAAGGTTGGATATTTAATAAATGGTGAATTTGAACTGCTGCGGCTTTAGCGTTGTCGATAGCAGATTCAGTAGCAACGATAACCATTCCAATATGTTTTTTATCATCTTCTGTTATAATATCTTTAGCAGCATTGGCTCCCATTGATACGATATCTTGAGATACTGGACTTACTGCCATTTGTGTTTGTCCAATCCCAATTAAAAATTTGTTTGGATCAACTTGACGAGCCTCTGCAAGCTTCGCCATGTCTACATAGTATTTAGGGACATAAAAATTGATTTTATCGATACCTATATTCACAGGCATGTCATCCTTTCGAATAGTCTAATTTTAACAATACAATACTCTGTATTTTACCAAAATAAATTACTAAAATACAATTATATCTATATTACAGGCAAGGAGATAAAGAATGAAACAAATCGCTATTGTAAGTGCTAAAAGAACGCCAATTGGCAAATATAAAGGGAAATTGAGAAATTATTCAGCTGTTGAACTAGGTACAACAGCTTTAAAAGGAGCTATTGAATCAATTGATATCGATCCATCTCTTATTGAACAAGTTATTTTCGGAAATGTCTTACAAAGTGGTATAGGACAAAACTCTGCACGACAAATTGCTATTAAATCAGGTATTCCTGATACAACTCCAGCGATGACGATTAATGAAGTATGTGGTTCAGGACTTAAAGCAATTATTTTAGGGAAGCAACTTATTCAATTAGGAGAAGCTAAAGTCGTTGCTGTTGGTGGTGTTGAAAGTATGACTAATGCACCTAAACTTATTTTAAAAGACGGAGAAGACCCTGTAGAAAGTTTTATGCATGATGGATTAACGGATGCTTTCCATTATGTTCCGATGGGTGTCACAGCAGAAAATATAGCTGAAAAATATCATGTAACACGTGAAATGCAAGACGAGTTTGCTAACCATTCTCATGCTAAAGCTGCAAAAGCCGTGGAAGAAGGTAAATTTGATAACGAAATTATAAAAATGACAGACGCTGAAGGTAATGAGATGACTTCTGATGAAGGTATAAGATCAAATAGTAGTGTTGAAAAATTATCTACTTTGAAAACAATATTTAAAGAGAATGGAACAGTCACTGGTGGTAATGCTTCGAGTATTAATGATGGATCATCTGCCCTTATTTTAATGGAAGCAACATTTGCAAAAGAACATGGATTTGAAATTCTTGGCATAGTAGGAGATTACGCTGAAGTAGGTTGCGATCCACAATACATGGGTTATGCACCTTTTTATGCAGTAGAAAAATTATTAGAAAAAACACATCAAAACATTAATGATATTGATATTATAGAAATGACTGAAGCATTTGCAGCTCAAAGTATACCTGTTAAGGATCATTTAAAAATTCCTGATAGCATTTTAAATATTTATGGTGGTGCCATTGCATTAGGACATCCTATTGGTGCAAGTGGTGCACGTCTCGTTACAACACTTGTGAATGCTTTAGAACAAGAACATCAACATGCAGGTATCGCAACAGCTTGCATTGGTGGAGGACTAGGCATTGCTTTAATGATTGAAAAGGGAGTACATTAATATGAAAAGTTTAGATAAAAACTTTCGTCATTTATCAAGAGAAGATAAATTAAAACAATTAGTAGACTACGGATGGTTAGATAAAACGAATTATCAAACATTATTAAGCAATCCAGTTATTGATGAGGAAGTGGCAAACAGTCTCATCGAAAATGTCATTGGCCAGGGTACGTTACCAGTTGGATTATTACCTAAAATTATCGTAGATGAAAAAGAATATGTGGTACCTATGATGGTTGAAGAGCCGTCAGTTGTTGCTGCTGCGAGTTATGGAGCGAAACTTGTTAACCAAACTGGAGGATTTAAAACGATAAAAAGTGAACGATTGATGATTGGACAAATCGTATTTGATGATGTTAAAGATACAGAAGACTTAACACAACGCATTCAAAAACAAGAAAACCAAATTAAACGTATTGCAGATGAAGCCTATCCTTCTATCATCCGTCGTGGGGGTGGCTATCGTGGTATTGACATAGATGCGTTTCCTAATGAACAGTTATTATCTCTTAAAGTATTTGTTGATACTAAAGATGCGATGGGCGCAAATATGCTTAATACCATTTTAGAAGCAGTGACAGCCTATCTAAAAAATGAGTTAACAGATCAAGAGATATTAATGAGTATCTTATCTAATCATGCAACGTCTTCTGTTGTAAGGGTAGAAGGTGAGATTGATATCAATGATTTAAATCGCGGCGATTATTCTGGTGAAGAAGTAGCTAAGAGAATGGAGCGTGCGTCAGTGCTTGCACAAGTCGATATTCATCGGGCAGCAACACATAACAAAGGAGTCATGAATGGAATTCATGCCGTTGTTCTAGCTACAGGTAACGATACACGAGGTGCTGAAGCAAGTGCGCATGCTTATGCAGCACGTGATGGTCAGTATAGAGGCATGGCCACGTGGAAATATGATAAAGCCCGTGGACGTCTTGTGGGCACAATTGAAGTACCGATGACTTTAGCCATCGTTGGCGGAGGAACGAAAGTATTACCAATCGCGAAAGCTTCTCTAGACTTACTCAACGTTGAGTCTGCTAGAGAATTAGGACATGTAGTGGCTGCAGTAGGTTTAGCACAGAACTTTTCAGCTTGTAGAGCCCTTGTTTCAGAAGGTATTCAAAAAGGACATATGAGTTTGCAATATAAATCATTAGCGATTGTTGTAGGCGCTAAAGGTGAAGAAATTTCAAAAGTTGCTGAGCAACTTAAACAAGAACCTAAAGCAAATACCGAAGCGGCTAAACGTATTTTAAAATCAATACGTCAATCTTAAAAATAAGCCATGAGAATTTAGAAATGGAAGAGATTCCATCACTAAACTTTCATGGCTTATTATGTTATGTCAATTAATAAATGTAATTGTAATTACGCGCAGCAGATGCACTAATATAACGCGTACTGTAGGCTAGTGGACGGTTATAATTATATTCTGAAACAAGAATTTTTCCACTACTGTAAACACGTTCAACGATGGCAACATGACCGTAATATCCTGCAGTTGATTGCATAATAGCATAGCGTTTAGGCTTATGTCCTGTTCTATAACCAGCACGCTGAGCTCTATAGTACCAGTTTTTGGCATTACCCCATTGATTTGAAACAGGTTTACCTAATTGAACACGGCGTTGATATGCCCACCAAGTACATTGATATTTATTATAATAGTTATAACCAGCTGCTTCAGAAGTATGTGTATGTTCAACATTTTGATATGTATAAGTTCCAGTAAAAATAATTGTCGTAGCTAATATTAGACGTAAAATGAATGTTTTAATTTTCATTAAGTTCTCCTTAAAAATCAAATAATTTAAAATCTAAAATAATAATATTATTTAAAAAGTTGTAATACAATATAAGAAATGAATTATACAAATAACTGTAATACTTCTGAAATATACGTAATATACTGTAGCTAAATTTTTGTATAAAAAAAGACGCCACGATGGCGCCTTAGTGAGATGATACTTCCATGTAATGTATAACTACATTTTATTGAAATCATACATCTGTGAATTGGTTAAAAACAGCTAATGCTCTTTTAACACTAGTCACCGGTATGTTTTCAAGACACGGATTTGTTCGAAAATATAGCAATATTTCGTTTTGGCTCTTCACGTCTTTAGGAAAAGTGTTATCTTGATTAATCCAATTTACCAATTCACCTAATGGTGTGTCATCGCCTATAAAATTTTGCATAAATTCGTAAAAGCTCAATTCATCACCTCATATTCGCTTGAGCCGATTTTGATTATAACATTTTTTGTAATTTGAAAATATAGTTTTGTTTATATGAAAAATAATTTATTTATAAATATTATTTTTCCATAAAGTATACATATTTGAGTCAGTTCTCGAATGAATTCAAATTGAATGAATTTACATTTTTTTTACAAAAATAATGTATAATAAAAAAAAGAATTTTTTAAGAAGGTGAGCAATTGGATATCAAGCATATGAAATATTTTATGGAAGTTGTGAATCAAGGTGGTATGACAAATGCTTCTAAATCTTTATATATTGCTCAACCAACTATAAGTAAAGCAATAAAAGATATTGAAAAAGAATTAGACATGCCTTTATTCGATCGACAAAAACGTTATTTAGTTCTTACAGATGCAGGAAAAGTGTTTTATAAAAAATGTGAAGAAATTTTAGCATTATATGATAATATTCCAAATGAAATTAATGGCTTGCTTGGTTTAGAAACAGGTCATATTAATATTGGGATGTCAGCAGTGATGGATATGCAACAGTTTATTAATATTTTGGCGGAGTTTCATAAATTATATCCAAACGTTACCTATAGTCTTAATGAAAGTGGGGGTAAATCGATTGAAAATCGTTTGATTAACGATCAAATAGACATTGGCATTACGACCATTCCTATAGATGAGAACACATTTGATTATGTGTCTTTATATAGTGAAGATTTAAGACTTATAGTGAGTGAAGAACATCAGTTAGCTAAGCGTTCATCTGTGACTATGGCTGATTTGAAAAATGAAGATTTTATATTATTCAATGAGGACTTTTATCTTAATGATAAAATTATAGCTGCTGCAAAAAATGCTGGTTTTATCCCAAATACAGTGTCCAATGTATCACAATGGAATTTCATCGAATATTTAGTCATAGCACGATTAGGCGTTAGTATTTTACCAGAACATATTGCCAAGATGTTAAAAGATGAGATTAAAAGTATAAAAATTGAAGACTCAGGTATGAGCTGGGAACTTGGAGCAATTTGGAAAAAAGATAAACTTTTAAGTTATGCAACTTCTAAATGGATAAAATTTATGACTGAGAGATTGGAAAACAAGTAAACGGTTCATTTTTACAAATAGTGAAAAACCTTAACGTAGGTTCTCTCACTATTTTTTTATTTTTAAAACGGTTCCATAGAAAATAACTATAAGTTATATATAAAATCAATATTTTTATAATCTATCAATATAGATTACAATTTTGAATATAGACTAAAAAATCGCTGTAACAAATTCGACAAATTTATGGAGGTCAGTCGTTTTGAAAAAAGCATTAAATATTATAGAGATTATTCTTCAAATCGTATTGGTGGTAGCGATTAGTATTATAGGTTCACTGCTACAAAAATGGCTACATATACCATTAGCAGGAAGTATTATCGGTATGATATTATTTTATATTTTATTACATTTTAAAATTATTCGTGTTGAATGGGTTTCTAAAGGAGCCGACTTCTTATTAACTACAATGGTCTTCTTCTTTATTCCTTCAGTTGTAGGAATTATGGATATTGTTTCTAATATCACTACAAGTTATATTATTTTCTTCCTCTTGATTATTATTGGTACAAGCTGTGTGGCACTTGTTTCTGGATTTATTGCTGAAACAATGTCTAAGAAAAAACCTCATACTAAGAAAGGAAATCATTAAAAATGGATATATTAAAAGGCGTTTTAATGATATTATTAACTGTTGTAATGTATAAACTTGCTCAAATATTACAACGTAAATATAATAACCCATTATTGAATCCAGCATTAATCGGTTCACTTGGAATAATTATTGTTTTACTTTTAACACGTCAAAACTATCACGATTACATGATTGGCGGTCAATGGATTAACCATCTATTAAATGCCACTGTTGTATGTCTTGCTTATCCACTTTATAAAAATAAAGATAAGATTGTAGAAAATATTGGGGTCATTTTTTCAAGCGTCATGGCTGGCGTGATATTGAATTTTGTGTTAGTGTTTAGTTCGTTAAAGTTATTAGGTTACTCAGAAGAAACAATCGTAACTATACTACCTAGATCAATCACAGCTGCTGTAGGAATTGAAGTTTCTCAAGAACTTGGAGGTACAGATACGATTACAGTCCTGTTTATCATTACTACTGGATTGATAGGTAGTATGATGGGTTCAATGCTACTTAAGGTTGGTCAATTTAAAACATCAATCGCGAGAGGTTTAACATACGGAAATGCATCACATGCTTTTGGAACTGCAAAAGCGTTAGAACACGACATCGAATCTGGCGCATTTAGCTCAATTGGAATGATTTTAACAGCAGTTATTAGTTCAATTCTTATTCCAATTATGATTAAGTTGTTTTACTAAAGGGAATACAGAAATAAAATGTATATTTAGGAAAGGGGCTATTTAATCAAATGGCGAAGATTAAAGCAAATGAAGCATTAGTTAAAGCATTACAAGCTTGGGATATTGATCACTTATGGGGTATTCCAGGTGACTCAGTTGACGCAGTAGTAGATAATTTAAGAACAGTTAGAGATACTTTCAAATTTTATCATGTACGTCATGAAGAAGTTGCAAGCTTATCAGCTGCAGCATATACAAAGTTAACAGGTAAAATCGGTGTAGCTTTAAGTATTGGTGGACCTGGGATTGTTCACTTATTAAATGGTATGTATGACGCTAAAATGGACCGTGTACCTCAACTTATTATTACAGGTCAAACGAATAGTACATTATTAGGTACAAAATTCTTCCAAGAAACTAACATTTCTAAAATGGTTGACGACGTAGCAGTATTCCATCACCAAGTTCAAAAAGGCGATGACTTATTTGAAATTACAAATGAAGCGATTCGTACTGCATATGAAAAAAATGGTGTAGCCGTTATTATTTGTCCAAATGATCTATTAACTCAAAAAATTAAAGACACTACAAATCGTCCAGTAGATACGTCTAGACCAGTGTTACCAACACCATCTTATCGTAGCATTAAAAAAGCTGCTAAATTAATTAACAAAAGTAAAAAACCAGTTATGCTTGTTGGGGTAGGTGCAAAAAATGCTTCAACTGAATTACAAGACTTCATTGAAGCAGCTAAAATCCCTGTAATTCATACATTACCAGCTAAAACTGTTTTACCTGATTCACATCCATACAGTGTGGGTAACTTAGGTAAAATTGGTACAAAAACGTCTTATCAAACTATTCAAGATGCTGATTTATTAATCATGGCTGGTACTAACTTCCCTTATGCAAATTACTTACCTAAGAAAAATATTAAAGCGATTCAAATCGACACAAATCCAAACGTAATTGGTGAACGTTTCGATATTAATGTTGGTATTGTTGGTGACGTTAAATTAGCATTCCATCAATTAACTGAAGCAATCAAACCAGTACCTCATCGTTCATTCTTAGACAAAACGTTAAAACGTAAAGCTGTATGGGATAAATGGATGGAAAAAGACATGAATAATACAAGTGCTCCAATTCGTCCAGAACGTTTAATGAAAGCTATCAATGATTACAGTAAAGATGACGCTGTATACTCAATCGATGTTGGTACTTCAACTGTTTGGGGTACACGTTACTTAGACTTAAATGTTAATAATAAATTTATTATCTCAGCATGGTTAGGTACAATGGGTTGCGGTCTTCCAGGTGCCCTTGCTTCTAATATTGCTTACCCAGGTCGTCAAGCAATTGCAATTACTGGTGACGGTGCATTCCAAATGGTAATGCAAGACTTCGCAACTGCTGTTCAATACGATTTACCAATGACAGTCTTCGTATTAAATAACAAACAATTATCATTCATCAAATATGAACAACAAGCTGCTGGTGAGTTAGAATATGCCATTGACTTCTCTGATATGGATCATGCTAAATTCGCTGAAGCTGCTGGTGGTAAAGGTTATGTATTAAAAGACCCTAACCGTATTGATGAAATTGTTGAAGCAGCATTAAATGAAAATGTACCAACTGTTGTTGATGTACATGTTGATCCAAATGCTGCGCCATTACCAGGTCAAATCGTTAACGAAGAAGCATATGGTTATGGTAAATGGGCTTACAGATCTATCACAGAAGATAAAGAATTTGACTTTGATAAAGTACCACCAATCTCTGTAGCTGCTAAACGTTTCTTATAAGAAATAGATTCGACACACTGACGAAAGTAATGCTTTTGTCAGTGTTTTTTTATGAATATTTAAATTATAAAAAATGTAAAATATTAGTAAAAAAGATATTGAAAACGCTTTATATTATAGGTATAATTAAATTGTTAAAAAAGAACTGCGTGTTACTATTTAATTAGGCATGAGCAGATAAGCTATCATTATTTTTGTCATAAATGATGGGCTTATTTGGTCATGCTTTTTTAATGCGTAAAAAAGATATATTGAAAGGATTGAATCAAAATGTTTAAAAAGCTATTTGGACAATTGCAACGTATTGGTAAAGCATTGATGTTACCTGTGGCAATCTTGCCTGCAGCTGGATTATTACTAGCAATTGGAACAGCTTTTCAAGGTGAAGCATTACAGCAATATCTTCCATTTATTAAAAATGGAGTAATTCAAAATATTGCTAATATGATGACAGGTGCTGGTGGTATTATTTTTGATAACTTACCTATCATTTTTGCACTCGGTGTAGCAATTGGACTAGCAGGTGGAGATGGTGTAGCAGCCATTGCAGCTTTTGTCGGATTTATTATTATGAATAAAACCATGGGAGCATTCTTAAATGTTACACCAGCACAATTGGAAGATCCATCTAAAGGATTCGCAAATGTTTTAGGCATACCTACACTTCAAACTGGAGTGTTTGGTGGGATTATTATAGGGGCTCTAGCAGCTTGGTGTTATAACAAGTTTTATAATATTTCCTTACCATCGTATTTAGGGTTCTTTGCGGGTAAACGTTTTGTGCCGATTATGATGGCAACGACATCGTTTATTTTAGCTTTCCCAATGGCTTGGATTTGGCCATTCATTCAAAATGGATTAAATGCATTTAGTACAGGTTTGTTAGATTCTAATACTGGATTGGCAGTATTCTTATTTGGATTTATTAAACGATTACTTATTCCATTTGGTTTACATCATATTTTCCATGCGCCATTCTGGTTTGAATTTGGTTCTTGGAAAAATGCAGCTGGAGAAATTATTCGAGGAGATCAACGTATTTTTATTGAGCAAATACGTGAAGGTGTTCATTTAACTTCAGGTAAATTCATGCAAGGTGAATTTCCTGTTATGATGTTTGGATTACCAGCAGCAGCATTAGCAATTTATCAAACAGCTAAACCTGAGAATAAAAAGGTAGTTGGAGGTTTGATGTTATCAGCAGCTTTAACATCATTCTTAACTGGTATTACTGAACCGTTAGAATTTTCATTCTTATTCGTAGCACCATTATTATTCTTTATTCATGCAGTACTTGATGGATTATCATTTTTAACACTTTATCTACTACATTTACATCTAGGATATACATTCTCTGGAGGATTCATAGATTTTGTTTTATTAGGTATTCTTCCAAATAAAACACCATGGTGGTTAGTGATTCCAGTAGGATTAGTTTACGCTGTTATTTATTATGTTGTATTTAGATTCTTAATTGTTAAATTCAACTTTAAAACGCCAGGTCGTGAAGATAAACAAGCCTCTGTAGCTAATACATCTGCAAGTAAATTACCTTTTGATGTGTTAGATGCAATGGGCGGTAAAGAAAATATCAAGCATTTAGATGCTTGTATTACGCGTTTACGTGTTGAAGTCAATGATAAATCTAAAGTAGACGTTGAAGGACTAAAAGCCCTTGGTGCTTCAGGGGTGCTTGAAGTAGGAAATAATATGCAAGCGATTTTTGGTCCTAAATCAGATCAAATTAAACATGATATGGCACGCATTATGAATGGAGATATCACAAAACCTAGTGAAACCACTGTGACTGAAGATACATCAGATGAGCCAGTACAGTTGGAAGAGGTAAAAGAAACGGATATCTATGCACCAGGTACAGGTCATATAATTCCATTATCTGAAGTGCCAGATAAAGTATTCTCAGAAAAAATGATGGGTGACGGTATTGGATTTGTTCCTGAAAAAGGCGAAATTGTAGCACCATTTGATGGTACAGTTAAAACGATTTTCCCAACGAAACATGCCATCGGTTTAGAATCTGATACAGGAATTGAAGTATTAATTCATATTGGTATCGATACAGTGAAATTGAATGGTGAAGGCTTCGAAAGTTTAGTCGATGTCAATGAACCTGTCACACAAGGTCAACCATTAATGAAAATTAATTTAGCATACTTAAAAGAACATGCGCCAAGTGTCGTTACACCAGTGATTATTACAAATCAAGGTGATAAAACATTAACATTCGATGATGTTGATTCAGTAGATGCTGGTAAACGCATTATGACAATTAAGTAATAAAACAAGCCTGGGACATCATATGTGTCTCAGGCGTTTTTAATGTGTTGACAGTCGATGACTGAATTGAAAAGGTGTGGTCTCAAGTTTTTCAATTCTAATCTCTTTGCCATGGCGGGGCGACGAATTCAGAAAGAATTCTGTCCCCCTTACTTTTTATTTAATATACAACATTATTCAGTTATATCATTCTCAATTAATAATTTGATAGCTTTATGATCTGTAGCATTTCTAAATAAGTCATAAGCATTTTCAATGTCACTTAATTTACTATAATGTGTCACGAGTTGTTCTGGTTGAATGATTTTAGATTTGAGAGCTTCCAACAATTCTTCAGTGGTATTAGCAGAAACTAAACCCGTTGTAATGTTGATATTTTTAATCCATAATTTTTCGATATCAAATTGAACGGGTAAGCCGTGAACACCAACATTAGCAATTGTTCCATCGACGCCAATCAACTTTTGACATAAATCAAATGTTGCTGGAATACCAACTGCTTCAATAGCAACATCGACGCCACGATGATTGATATCTTTGATTTGTTGAATTGCTTCATTCACATGATTAGAATTAATTGTATGAGTCGCGCCAAATTTTTTGGCTGTAGCTAAACGATGATCGTCTAAATCAATCATAATTATTTTTGAAGGTGAGTAGAATTGAGCAGTTAATAAAGAAGCTAATCCAACTGGTCCAGCACCTACAATAGCAACAGTGCTTCCAGGTTTTACTTTTCCTTTTAATACGCCAATTTCATAACCAGTCGGTAAAATATCTGAAAGCATCACGAGTGCTTCATCAGATAAAGAAGTAGGAGCATGATATAAAGAATTATCTGCAAAAGGGACTTTCACATATTCTGCTTGCGTACCATCAACAAGATGTCCTAATATCCATCCACCGCCATTTTCACAATGAGCATAGATACCTTTTTTACAGTAATAACATTTGCCACAAGATGAGATACAAGACACAATGACTTTATCGCCGACTTTGAAGTTATTGACATTAGAACCAACAGATTCAACAATACCAATACCTTCGTGACCTAATGTGGTATATTGAGGAACTTCAGGTGTGTCCCCTTTAATAATATGTAAATCAGTACCACAAATTGTTGTTTTGACCATTCTAATAATAGCGTCAGTACTTTCCGTAACAACTGGTTTTTCTTTATCGACGAGCTTAGCTACGCCAGGTTTTTCATAGATGTAAGCTTTCATGTTGATTCCTCCAATATAAATTGTGAATTATTTCACAAACATTATAACATTAATTTAATAAGATGTATTCTATTTTGAAGAGAAAATCATTGAACTCTTGTTAAACGTATTTAACAAGAGGATTTAGATGAAAAAATAAGTGTAACATCGTAAAATAAATATGTATAAGAGAACTAGACCGTTAAATTAAATAAGTAGGTGAAAATATGACTAAAAATATTGAAAGTATAGAACAATTTCATCAATTTATTCAAACGCATCGATTAGTAGTGATTCATGTTATGCGGAATCATTGTTCAGTATGTCATGCGGTATTGCCACAAATTGAAGATATCGTCAATGATTATTCTAAAGTACATTTTGCTGTTATCAATCAATCTAATGTAGAAGCTATTGCGGGAGAACTATCTATATTTACTGTTCCAGTGGATTTAATATTTTTGGACGGAAAAGAAATGCATCGACAAGCGCGTTTTATCGATATGCAAGATTTTGAGCACCAGTTAAGTTTAATGCATGAGAGTTTAAATTAAGTTAAGAAAGCCTAAACACGATAAATGAATTGTTGTGTTTAGGCTTTTTTTACTATTTATTTAAGATTGCTTCAATGATAGCATCAGCACGTTGTTGATGCTCTAAAATAATATGACTTGATTGTTTGAAACGAGTAAGTTCATCTTCTTCTAATTTCAGTTCAATGACACGATCAGCACCATTACCGTTAATCACTGTTGGCGTTCCAATATAAAGGTCATTTAATCCATATTCACCTTCAAGATAACTTGACACATTCATAATCACATTTTTATTAAATAAAATAGCTTCTACAATACGTACTAAACTTAATGATATGCCGAAGTTTGTAGTACCTTTTCGAACGTAAATATCATATCCCACTTGAGTAGTTTGAGAAGCGATAGATTGTTTGAACGCGGTTTGGTCTACTCCTTTATTCAATAAATCAAGAACAGGTTCGCCGGCAATTTGAGCATGAGACCAAACAGCTACTTGAGAATCACCATGTTCGCCAATAACAGGCGCATAGACATTTTGTGGTGCCACATCAAACGTGCGACTTAAGAAAAATTCGAAGCGGGCTGTATCTAATGAAGTGCCTGATCCAATAATTTTATTCTTAGGAAATTGAGACACACGTTTTATGACATAACTCATAATATCGACTGGATTAGATGGAAGTACAAAATAACCATCGAAACCATGAGCAATGACTTTTTGAATCATAGGCACAAAGATATTTACATTATCTTCTAATAATTTTAAACGTGTGTCGCCTTTATCTAATTTTGCACTTGCACAAATGACGACGATATCAGCATCACTACAATCACTATACGAACCAAGATGTACATCTACAAACTTATCTCCAAAAGGTGTAGCATGGTTTAAATCCCATACATCTGCTTTTGCTTTATCTTCATCAATATCAATAATAGCTAGCTCATCGACTAGTCCTTTATCTACAACTGCATGTGCAAACGCAGAACCTACGAATCCACTACCAATAAGCACAATTTTATTTCTTTTCATTCAGCATAACCTACTTTCTAAAATAAAATAAAAATTCTGATAATTGTATTTAGAATAGCACGTATCATTATTTTTTTAAATCTTTAAAAGTTGAATAAGCGATTTACTAAAATATAATGACTATGAGGTATATAATAATATAGAGTATAGGAGGTTAAAAAATGAAAAAACGATTGTTAACCGTAGTGACATCTGCAATTCTTGGAACTTTAGCTTACATTAAAGTAAAAGAAAAACGCAGTTATCAAAGCTTTATTACTGAAAAATATATTCGTATGTCTGGAATGAAAAAAACATTTGAAAATGTGAATGAGGCTAAAAAAGCATTAGAGGAAGTCAAATCTTTAACAGCTGGTAAATATGATGGGACAGATTATGAATTTAAACATCGTGCGCATACTAGAAGTATTAATGGGTCTGTCACATATATTGTTAATGATAAAAGAGAGCCTCATCAAGATGTTGTGCTTTACATTCATGGTGGTGCTTGGTTCCAAGATCCATTAGATAATCATTTTGATTTTATTGATCAACTTGCAGGAGAATTGGATGCACGAGTGATTATGCCTGTCTATCCTAAAGTACCTCATAGAGATTATCGAACAACATTTGAATTACTAAAAAATATTTATCAAAAAGAAATATTAGAAGTAGAAAATCCACAACATATGACGATAATGGGAGATTCAGCAGGTGGTCAAATTGCTTTATCATTTGCACAATATCTTAAAAAAGAAACACCATTACCACAACCAGGACATATTGTGATGCTGTCTCCAGTTCTTGATGCAACATTTAGCAATCCTGAAGCTAAGAAATATGAAAAAATAGATCCTATGTTAGGAATTGAAGGAAGTAAATATTTCATTCAATTATGGTCTGGTGATACGCCAATAGAAGACTATAAAATATCACCAATTAACGGAGATTTAGAAGGTCTTGGTCGTATATCTATTTTTATAGGAACAAAAGAAACGCTATATCCAGATGCATTAAAGCTCTCTAAAATGTTAAATGATAAAGGAATTGAACATGATTTTACACCAGGTTATAACTTATTCCATATTTATCCTATTTTCCCATTACCAGAACGTCAAAAGTTCTTTACACAACTAAAAAATATAATGGGAAAAGATTAAATACTAGTTTGAACGTTAGTGTTATTTTTAAGAGCATTAAAATAAAGAATAAAATATCTTTGATATCACATCTGCCTAGGCTGTTTTTTAAAAGTAATAATAAAATAATGAGTAAAATGAGTATCATTCTAAGCATTTGAAATACAATGAAAATCGAATGTTTAGGTTGGGAAATTTTATCGAAATTCAATAAAAAATGTCACTTATTAATAGTCTAGCTCTAGCAGTAAGTAACATACCCATCCGCATGTATATGACGTTGATTGAATAGTAAATCAGATACTGTACCACTTAGTCCCATAATAACTATGGCACCTATCATAGTAAACAGTATTTCTCTTGTTCGTTTATGAGTAGTGTCCATATGATGTACCTCTATAAACGATATTACAATTTTTATATAAATATAAAAACAGATACTAACTTGTATTATTCTCTAGAGTTAGTATCTGTTTCTTTATATTGAATATTAATAGTATTTTTATGTGAAGGTAGAGCATCTTCTTTTTTAATTTCAGTAAAGTTTGAAGTCGAATGTGGTGATTCATTTTTGTTGATTGTCTCGTTAGAAGATTGAGAACGATTGTTGATATAACGAGGGTCAGTATCTAGGACAGAATGACTCATGTCATTTCCTTGTAGACTGCCAATCAAAATAAAGATGAGATAACTAGAACAAGCCAGTAAAACTAAAGCAAGATAAATGCCAACTGCAATTTTAACAGGTTTAGCCATAGATTTATCCATTTATGTCCTCCTAGAGTCATAGCAATGTTTACTTATAAACTAACATGAGAGTTTTAAGTAAATGTAAATAAGAAGTAAATATTTATCAATTTACTATTAATAAATGTACGATAATTAAATTTGTTTATAGTAATTTAAAATAATCAATAATTTATCCGAGAAAATATTTATGTTTTATTAACTTTTTTATAATTTTATACTATTCTTAACTGAATATTTACATTTTTAAAACTGACTAAATATTAAGATGATAGCATACCCTTATTAAAGTGTTTAACGCATTAATTAAGATAATATTAAATGAAAGACAAAATATGTTTAAAGAGAGGGACTTCAGTTTGATTCTCATTATCATTTGTATCGCTTTGATATTATTTCTAGGAATTAGAGAGAAAAAGCGACATACACACCGTTTAAATAAGATTCCTCTACGAATAAATATTAATGGTATTCGTGGTAAATCAACTATTACAAGAATGATTTATAGTATTTTGCGAGAAGATCAATATCATGTCATTGGTAAAACAACAGGTACTGATGCCAGAATGTTGTATTGGTTTACAGAGAAAGAATATCCTGTCCTTAGAAAACCGCAAGGCGCCAACATAGGAGAACAAAGAGACATTGTGCAAAAAGTAGTTAAGCAAAAAGGCAATGCGCTTGTTAATGAATGTATGGCAGTTAATCCAGATTATCAAATTGTCTTTCAAGAAGATTTAGTAAAAGCGAATATTGGTGTCATTGTCAATGTTATGGAAGACCATATGGACGTATTAGGGCCGACACTTCAAGATATTGCTCAAGCATTTACTGCAACGATTCCCCGAAATGGAAAATTAGTAGTCATGAAGGATGAGTTTACAGACTTTTTTGCTAAAGAAGCTAAAAAACGTAAAACTGAACTTATTGTTGTAGATAAAAATGATATACCTGAATCATACTTAAGGAAATTTAATTATTTAGTATTTCCTGATAATGTAGCCATCGCTTTAGGTGTAGCTCAAGCTGTAGGAGTTGAAAAAGACGTTGCGCTGCGCGGAATGTTAAATGCGCCTCCCGATCCTGGAGCGGTTGAAATTAAATATTTTAATGCAAATAACACAAAAAATGTATTTGTTAATGCGTTTGCTGCTAATGAGCCTCAGTCTACGAAAGCGATATTAAATAAAGTGGAATCATACGATTATCCTTATACAAAAAAAGTAGTGATTCTGAACTGTCGTTCTGACAGGGTAGATCGAACGCGCCAGTTCGTTGAAAATTTTATTGAGGACGTCGAATTCGATACCTTAATTTGCACAGGAAAAAGCACGCAAATGGTTACAGATATAATGCAACGGCTACCTGAAAAGACATACATAAATCTTGAAAATCATGACTTTTCAGATATAGAAAAAGCGATTCTTAGTGAATCACATCAGGCACTCATATTTTGTGTGGGAAATATTCATGGTCCAGGTGGAAAAATAGCAGAATTTATAGAAGGGATAGAATAAAATGATAGGTTCGGAGTTATACTTTTCCCTATTTGTTGGTATTGTATTAAGTTTAATTTTTGCAGAAAAATTTGGGATTAATCCCGCAGGTCTTGTTGTACCTGGTTATTTAGCCCTTATTTTTGATCAACCCATTATGTTACTATCTGTGTTGGTCATTAGTTGTCTCACTTATTTTATTGTTACGTTTGGTATTAGTAGATGGGTCATTCTTTATGGTAGACGTAAATTTGCAGCGATGATTTTAACTGGTATGGTTCTAAAATTTATTTTTGATTTAATTTATCCACTCACTCCATTTGAAGTTGTAGAGGTTTCAGGTATCGGAGTTGTTATTCCTGGTATTATTGCCAATACCATTCAAAAACAAGGTGTTGTAATTACATTAGCTACAACAATGTTATTAACATGTATGACTTATGTCATCTTGTTCTTATATAGCTTTATTAATTAATCGCGAGCGAGGAGCGCATAATAATGAAAAAAACAAAACGATTATCAGCGAGCGAATGGTTACTTAAGCAATCAAAACGACATAAACGAAGAAACTTTTTGTATACGTTTATTGTCTTAGTTATCACAGTAGTACTTCTAATTTTTGCTATTCGAGCTGTTAAAGTTGAACCTGTAGAGACGATGCCACATTCAGGTAATAGTATTAGAAATACATATTTAGGAAATATCACTTTGAATAATGACATCAGAAAAGTCAATTTAAATGATGTTTTTAAAAGTTTAAGACAGCCATTACAACAAAGTGATTTTTCCACAGCTTCTTTATATGTGAACCAATTTTCTAAAAATCCTAAAGAAAATTTAAACAAAAACATAGAAAACATTATGTTTTTAAAAAAACAAAATATTAAAAGTATCAATTTAATTAATAGCACTATAGATAATGTACAAGCGCAAGATTTATCCAAAAAAGTTGAAGCACAAACAGATTATAATTTTTTAACTGGAAATGGTTCGAATCCAATTAATAGTAAAACAGTGCAACAAAAAGTTAAAAATAAAAAAGTCGCTAATGTTTCGTTCACAGATATTGAATCGTATTATGAAGATCCTTTAAAAAATACGACATCTATTAGCTTAGATCCTAAAATTTTTGTACCATTAATTAAAAACTTAAAGGAAAACAATGATCTTGTAGTTGTGAACGTAGATTGGGGGATTCCTAACGAACGTAATGTAACAGATCGCCAAAAAGCTTATGCTCATGCATTAGTTGATGCAGGTGCAGATGTAATCATTGGCCATAATACAGTTATACAAAGTATTGAGAAATATAAACATGCTAGTATTTTTTATAGTTTAGGAAATTTAACCTCTGCTGATTTTCTATCAAAAAATCAAAAAAGTATAGTTGTTCAACATGATTGGGATGGTCAGCATCATCAATTTCAAATTACACCTGTTCGCTCTGCAGATGGAAAATTAACAAAAGATCATATGAATAGTATGGAGTCACAACGTTATTACAATAATATTAAAGATAAAACAATTCATCTGAAAGAAAAGAATGGGGGGTATTCTTTTGAATATTAAACAAAATTGGTTACCTATTGTTACAACACTCATTATTATTGCTATTTTATTAATGGTTACATTTGCTAGAGCAAATGAAGGTCTCGATAATTACGAAAAAAATGAATTAAATAAAGCCACGGAGCAATATTTATCTAAAGGGGCCAAGTAGTATGAATATCTATAATAAAGTGACACTATCAGTCATTTTAGTGATTACAATTTTAATCTCATTTACATTTTATTTTTTTAATAAAGAAGATAAACCTGATAAAGATGATCTATATGAAAACAAGATTGCTAACCGTAAATCAGCAACCTCTGATGAGCAAAAAACGTATGGTGTCGCTTCAAACAATGCTATCGCAACACGTGTAGGTAATAAAATTATTGAAGATGGTGGTAATGCAGTTGACGCAGCGGAAGGTGTCGCATACGCGCTTGCAGTAACAGAACCTCATTCATCTGGATTAGGTGGTGGCGGCGCTACACTTACCTACGATGGTAAAAATGGTGAAGAACCTCGCATGTATGAATATAAAACAACATCTTCATTTAATTACAAAAAAGGAGATAAAATAGGGACACCTGGTTTTGTACGCGGTTTACATGATATGCATGAAAAAGAAGGTAAAATGGATGAGAAAAAAATCTTAAACTATGTCATTCCATTAGCTGAAGATGGCTTTGAAGTAGATTCAGAGTTAGAACGTAGTTTGAAATTATTTGGTTCTGACATTGATCGAAACTCTCCCTTCTTTAAAGGCAAGCGTACAGTTCGTGAAGGTGCAATTGTAAAACAACCTGCTTTAGCAAATACTTTAAAGAAAATTCGAGATAAAGGGCCGGATTATTTTTATAATCATATTGGAAAAAGTTTATCTAAACAATTAAAAAATCAACTCACTGAAGAGGATTTTAAACAAGTAAAAACAGAAGAAAAGAAACCTATTAGTACAAAATATTTAAACAATACTGTTTATGCTGCATCTAACCCATTAGGTGGGATCTTAATGGAACAAGGTTTGAAGATTGATGAAAGCGTAAATTCTGCAAATGATCGTACAGATTATATTACAGGGATTGTCAAATCTCGTGATATTATGTATCGAAATAGAGATATTGTTAATGGCAAAGAATCTAGTAGCAATACCTACTTGTCTCAAGATTATTTATTAGATAAGATTAACGGTATCAATTTTGACGAACAAGGTAGTGACTTCAATACACAACGTATTGATAACACAAGTACAACGCACTTTGTAGTGATTGATAAGAACGGTAAGTTAGCAAGTACTACAAATACATTATCAAGCTTCTTTGGAACAGGTAAATATGTTAAAGAAGGTTTTTACATGAACAACTCACTAACAAACTTTTCAACAGATCCAAACAGTCCAAATTATGGTGAGAAACATAAAGCACCACGTTCTTATACGTCACCTACTATTATTGTTGGACCCGACTTCTATATGGGCATTGGTACGCCAGGAGGAAATAAAATTCCAACGATTCTTAATGAAGTCATTGTAGACTATTTAAGAGGAAATGGTACGTTGCAAGAATCTATTAATAAGCCACGTTTTTATAATGATGGTGGAACAATCTTCTATGAAAATGCTATGGATGATAACGATGTCAATATTTTCAAAAGTCTAGGTTTTGGTGTAGAAGAAAAACGTAACGACCCTAACTTTGGTAGTGTGCAAGGTGCCGTTTATAATAAGAATGATAGAACAGTGGAAATTGGGCATGATGTAGGGAATAGATAATAAAAAAGGACAAAAATCAATCGGTTTTTGTCCTTTTTTATTTACTCAAAATAAGTATTGAAATAATTATTTAAAACGCTATCATAAATACATAGATAGCTAAATTTAATTTATTTACAATAGAAAATATAAAAATAATAAATTGTCATTAATATAATGATATGAATAGTGATATAAAGGGTGAGTCGTATGAAAGAAGCAGTATTAGGTATTGATCTTGGAACGAGCGCAGTTAAAATTATTGCGGTAAATCAAACAGGCCATGTGATTACTTCAACAAGTGTGCCTTTAAATTTAATACAATCCCAACCTGGATATAGCGAACAAGATCCAGAGGAATGGTTTAATGCAGTTAAAACAGGCATATATCGGTTAAATCATTCTGATGAAATGAAATCGTATAAAGTGAAGGGCATCTCATTCTCAGGTCAAATGCATGGACTAGTAGCCTTAGATAAAGAAGGTCACCCTGTACGACATGCTATCCTTTGGAATGATACACGTAATTCAGAACAATGTAAGCAAATTCGATCGGTTTATGGAGAGCGATTAAATGGAAATCCGATTCTTGAGGGTTTTACACTTCCTAAGATGATGTGGGTAAGTACACATGAGCCTGAACTATGGAAGAAAGTAGATGTGTTCGTTCTTCCTAAAGATTATGTACGTTATTGTTTAACGGGTAAGATTCACATGGAATATTCTGACGCTGCAAGTACGCTCCTTCTTAGTCCAGAAACGCATGATTGGTCAAAAGACGTTGGAGATACATTTGATATAGGAGATGTTTATCCATCACTTGTGAAATCCACAGACGAAGTTGGAATGATTCAAGACCCCTTAGCGAGTGAACTTGGTTTTACATCTCCAGTAAAAGTATTTGCTGGGGGTGGAGACAATGCCTGTGGTGCTATTGGTGCAGGTATAATCAATGATAATGATACATTATGTAGTATTGGTACTTCTGGTGTAATCGTAAACGTAGAAAAAAGTAATCAAACGCACTATAAAAATAATATACATTTTTTTGATCATAGTGTTCCAAATACATATTATGCAATGGGAGTAACGTTGGCTGCAGGATATAGTCTTAATTGGTTAAAGAGAACATTTTTTGATAACGATACGTTTGATGAAATTGTTAAACAAGCGAGTACCTCGTCAATAGGTGCAAATCGTTTATTATTTGCGCCTTACCTAGCTGGTGAGCGTACACCACATGGCGATGCATTTATTCGAGGGAGTTTCATTGGTATTAGCGGTAACCATTCTAAATCAGACTTTGCACGGGCGGTACTAGAAGGTATTACCTTTTCTTTATATGATTCAATTCAATTGATGCGAGAAGCGGGAAAAGAAATTACACATATTACTTCAATTGGTGGAGGGGCAAAAAGTGAATTTTGGCTTCAAATGCAAGCTGATATTTTTAATGCATCTATACGTAAATTGAAGCATGAAGAAGGACCAAGTATGGGGGCAGCAATGATTGCGGCGTACGGATTACAATGGTTTGATTCTTTTGATGACTGTGTAGCACAATTTATAGACGTTGAACATATATATGAACCAAATTTGCAACGACACCAACAATATGAATCTTATTACAATATTTATAAACAAATCTATCAACATACACATCAACTTACAGAAGCATTATTAAAGATTTAAAGCGTTTAGCCCATGATTATTTAGAAAGAAACTCGAAGAATCAGATGACAAAGTAGGGACAGACATCGTTTTTATGTCCCTACTTTTTTAATAGTAAATTCCGATTAACATTCCTTTTTATAATTAAAATATTATATTTATAAAAAATATATTGACAAAAATCTAATATAGATATTAAATAATATATATAAATTCCTCATTCCAAATAACACTATCTGTTAAGTATGGAAAGGAGTGATAGTTATGAACGATACCCATTTCATTGATCAACTATCACACGTAAATATGATTGAGACGCTTTATTTAAATTCCAATGATTTAAAACCCTCTATGAATCTTTTCCTAAATTTATTATTTAAACGATTATTACTAGAATATTATGTATACATTCGTACAATTTACAATAAGTATGCATGTTTAGAAATGCCATTTCTATCCTTTCAACTTTTTTTCAATCATTTTCATGATTTATTTTATATCATGTATACACTCATCGATACGCAAAATATAACAACTTATTCTAACGTTTTAGAATAGTAAAACGATATAGTTAAGTATGTTTGTGTGTATAAGAGATCCACCCCGTTAAGAAATAGAGTGAGTAAGAAAACAATAAATAATTGATAAAATTCAATCAAGTGGTGAACATTCATATTACTAAAAGATGAATTATAACTGAGTGTATTTATAAACATCTTTTTCAGTAGAAGTGAGTATATTTCTCATTTCTACTGTTTTTTTATGAATAAAATTAATATTTTGCGTCTAATTTTTTTACAAGAAAATTAAATTCGTTAAAATACTTAAAATGTGAATTATTTCACAAATAAATTTTGGATTTACTATATTAGGTGTTGAAAACGTTTTCTGCCAGGTGTACTATGACATTGGCTAGGAAATTAGAGAGAAAGAGGTTATTGGGAAATGAATATTATTTTAGGCGTTGGGACTCTTGTATTAGTATTAATTGTAATGACACTTTTCTTAAACTTTGCACCATATGGGAAACAAGGATTACAAGCACTGTCGGGAGCAGCCTGTGCGACTTTCTTACCACAAGCATTCTTAAGTTATGCGATAGGTGGCGTTTTCCATATTCACTTCTTCCAAGTGATTGGAGATTTAGCAGGAAGTTTAGCTGGCGTTGCAGTAGGGATTTTGACATGTGTTAATTTAGGTATTTCCCCAGTATTTGCAGTTATCGTTGGTTTAGTATTACATGATTTTAAATTACTACCAGCATTTATTGCAGCGTATGTTATTTCATTTGGTATTAAATTTATTGAGAAGAAAGTACCAGAAGGGTTAGACTTAATTACAGTTATTTTAATTGCTCCAGCTGTTGCATTTGGCTTAGCAACGGTAATTAGCCCAGGCGTAATGGCTGTATTGCAACAAATTGGTGGCGCAATTACTGCTGTAGGAGATAGTAATCCATACGCTTTAGCAGTGATACTTGGATTAGTAATTCCAGTTACAGGTATGACACCATTAAGTTCAATGGTACTGACAAGCTTATTAGGTTTAACAGGTGTACCAATGGCAATCGGTGCATTAACTTGTACAGGCGCTTCATTTGTTAACTACGTGATGTTTAGTAGATTAAACATTGGTGGTCCATCTAAAGCATTTGCAGTTTTTGTTGAACCGCTCACTCAAATTGATTTAATTGCTAAATATCCATTACAATTATATGGAACAAATGCCTTGATTGGTGTAGTAAATGCATGTATTGTAACATTTAGTGGACTAGTAATAAATGTAAAAGGTATGGCTACACCAATTGCTGGTGCAATTGTATTGTTTGGCTTTAATACACCAATGAAAGCAGTAATTACAATCATTGCTGTAGCAATTTCAAGTATCATTTTGGCGTTCGTTATCAGTACATTGATTAAAAAATTCAATCTTATGGATTTATCTATTAAATTACCATCTAAACAAAAACAACCTAAGGAGAGTGTTTAAGAATGGCTACTAAAAAAAGTTATGACTATCAAAGTGCGTTTGATATTATTGGGCCAGTCATGATGGGACCTTCAAGTTCTCATACAGCTGGAGCAGTAAAAATAGGGAATGCTACTTTTAATGTACTAGGAGGCATTAAACCAGAAACATTAGCAATTCATTATTATGAATCATTCGCAAAAACACACCAAGGGCATGGTACAGATTTAGCAATTGTAGGTGGTGCAATGGGTTATAGTACGTTCGATAGTCGAATTAAAGATTCATTAACTATTGCTAACGATTTAGGTATTCATGTTGATATTATTGAAGAAGATGGAGAAAGTATTGGAGAACATCCAAACTGTGCTTATTTAATTGCTGAAGCGAATGGACGTCATATTGAAGTAATTGGTAATTCTATAGGTGGCGGTACCATTAAATTGAGAAGAATTAGTGTTGAAGGTATAGATGTTAACTTTAATCATGGCTTACCTATTTTAGTCATGGATGGATCTAAAAATAAGTCGGAAGTGAATCATTTCTTAAATGATGTAAACGAACTTGGCGTAAGTATAGATGAAGAATTGGTTGATACAGATGATGATAATAGTTTAGTTGTTTTACCGTTAACAAAAGCAATCAAAGAATCAACATTAAATCAAATTAAAGAAAAATATAATCACTTAAACATATCCTATATAAAATAAAGGAGGATTAAAAATGTTCGATTCAATTAGAGAAACTATAGATTATGCTGTTGAAAACAATATGTCATTCGCGGATATTATGATTCAAGAAGAAATGGAATTATCAGGTCAATCACGTGATGAAGTTAGAGATTTAATGAAAGAAAATTTACAAGTCATGCGTGATGCTGTAGTTAAAGGGACCACAGGAGATGGGGTAGAAAGTGTCACAGGTTATACGGGACATGATGCAGCTAAAATCCGTGATTACAACGAAAATCATCATGCTTTATCAGGCCATGAAATGATGGAAGCAGTCAAAGGCGCTGTAGCAACAAATGAAGTGAATGCGGCAATGGGTATTATTTGCGCGACACCGACAGCTGGGTCCTCCGGTACGATTCCGGGCGTATTATTTAAATTAGAAAAAACACATGGTTTAACAGAAGATCAAATGGTTGATTTCCTATTTGTTGCATCATTATTTGGACGTGTAGTTGCAAATAATGCGAGTGTTGCTGGAGCAACGGGAGGTTGTCAAGCAGAAGTAGGTTCAGCTTCAGCTATGGCAGCAGCTGCTGCAGTATCGGTCTTTGGTGGTGAACCAGAAGCTTCGGGTCATGCGATGGCATTAGCTATTAGTAACTTATTAGGCCTTGTGTGTGACCCAGTGGCTGGACTTGTTGAAATCCCATGCGTCATGCGTAACGCCATTGGTTCAGGAAATGCATTAATTTCAGCTGATTTAGCATTAGCTGGTGTGAAAAGTAGAATTCCAGTCGATGAAGTCATCGAAGCGATGGACAAAGTAGGGCGAAACTTACCAGCACAACTTAGAGAAACTGGACTAGGTGGTTTAGCAGGTACACCAACAGGAGAAGCCATTAAACAAAAAATCTTTGGTAATGCAGAAGATCCAGTCAATAGTTTTTCATAATATTTAAAATCCTAAACCATTCTTGAATGATAGCATATTCAAGAATGGTTTTTTATACCTTAAATTATCAGAAAATTTCAAAAAATAATTGCAATATTTCACTTTTAAATATAGAATAACTTAAAAGGGGATGATGATATGCTTAGATTATATATCTTATTTTTAGCCTTCATCATTAATACAACGTTAACACGTGTATGGACGATCGAAGGAACTTGGGAGCATCTTTTACTTCAATCAATGTCTATGAGTATAATGTTTGTATTTCTTTTTTACTATATGTGTTTTATGCTTGAAAATAGAAAACATAACAAAATAGATAAGCTTAGAGATGAAAAATAAACAAAAAAGTCGAGACAGTTATTTGAATAACAGAGTCTCGATTTTTTTATGAATTATGTATCCGCTTTTAAATCGTATTGATAGAAAGCTAAATCAAGCCAACGTTCAAATTTATAGCCTACGTTTTCAATCGTACCAGCATGTTTAAAATTGAATGTTTCATGAAGTTTAATACTTGCTTCATTTAATGTATCTATACCTGCAACTATAGTACGATACTGGCGGTGTTTAGCATCATCAATTAAATGTTCGAGTAAATGTGATGCCACGCCTCTTCTACGATAGTCTTTATTTACATATATAGAATGCTCAATAGAATATAAATAGGCTGGCCAATGTCTAAATTGACCATACGTGGCAAACCCAGCTACTTTATTATCTATTTCAAATACAAATATAGGTTCGTTTGCAAGCACTTTTGTTTCGAACCATACTTCTCGTTCATTAAGACTTTGTGGATGATAAGTATATACAGCCGTTGTATTCAATATAGCATCATTATAAATATTTAATATATCAGGTAAATCTTTACGTTCTGCTTCTCTAATTATGATAAGCACCTACTTATAGTATTTATTATTAATTTAAGCACTTGCATGAAATTAAATCAAATATATATCATATAATCTAACATTTTATTTAGAAAAATAAATGGTATACTATGAATTAAGAATTTTAAAATTAAAGGAGTACTACTTAGTGAAGAATTGGACAAATCGACTCATGACCATGATTGGCGTGATTTTGATATTAGTAGCAGTATATTTATTTGCGAAACCATATATTGATAATTACTTACATCAAAAAGATAATAACGATAAAGTAGAACAATACGATAAAAATGATAAAAGCAATACATCAAAAGAAAGACCTACGATTCCAAAAGATAAATCGAAAATGGCAGGGTATATCAGTGTACCCGATGCGGAAATCAAAGAACCTGTTTACCCAGGTCCTGCGACACTTGAACAACTTAATAGAGGTGTAAGTTTTGCAGAAGGTGATGAATCACTTGATGATCAAAATATTTCTATTGCAGGACATACGTTTACTGATCGTCCACATTACCAATTTACAAATTTAAAAGCAGCAAAAAAAGGCAGCAAAGTTTATTTTAAAGTTGGAGATGAAACACGAGAATATAAAATGACAAGCATTCGAGATGTAAACCCTGAAGATGTTCAAGTATTAGATGAACATGAAGGGGAAACCAATCAACTGACATTAATCACGTGTGATAATTATAATCAACAAACAGGCGTTTGGGAAAAAAGAAAAATTTTCGTAGCTAAACAAATTAAATAAATACTTTAGTTGACCGTTCATCTTCTCATTGATGAGCGGTTTTTATGCATAAAATTTTATTCTTTGTATGTAATTTCTAAATGTGAATATAGTTTCACTCTTCAAGTACTGACTTCAATCCCAATCATAAGGTGGATATAATGGACGATGAAAAGTATTGTAAGGGGGAAACCACTCATGATTAGAGCCATTGCAGTAGATATGGATGGGACATTTTTAGATACAAATAAAGAATATGACAAAGTGCGATTTGAGACAATTTATCAAGAATTAAAACGAAACCATATTGAATTTATTGCAGCCAGTGGTAATCAATATGCAAAGTTAAAGTCTATTTTTGGAGAGCGAGACATGTATTTCATTTCTGAGAATGGTGCAGTGATTTATCATGGCAATCAATTGTATAATTACTGTAGTTTTGATCAAACTATATATGACAAAGTAGTGAATTATATTCATCTTGATCAACACATCGACGAATTCATTGTATGTGGACTTAAAAGTGCATATATTTTAAAAGATACGTCAGAAGCCTTTAAAAAGGATGCTCATTTTTATTATCGTCAATTAGAAGAAATAGATACATTTCAACCTTTACCTAATGATGAATATGTGAAGATTGCATTAAATATTAATCGTGAGACACATCCCAATTTGGACACAGATTTAGAAACAAAGTTTAAAGAAGAAATTAAACTGGTTTCAAGTGGCCATGATAGTATCGATATTATTATGCCTAATATGACAAAAGGCCAAGCGTTAAAACGTTTGTTAAAAAAATGGGACATGTCACCATCAGAATTAATGGCATTCGGTGATGCTAACAATGATAAAGATATGCTAGAATTTGCAGAGCATAGTTATGTTATGGCAAATAGCCATGATCAATCATTATTTGATATCGCAAAATTTGTAGCGCCAAGTAACGATGAACAAGGGGTACTTCAAATGATAGAAGAAAAAGTATTAAAAAGTGAGACAGAATAATTCGTCGACTCACTCAGTGGTCGACTGCCAACACATAAAAATGCCTGGGACATCATAAGTTGTCCCAGGCATTTTTATATATCAAATCTTAGTTTAATTGAGTGTCACATTTACCTGTGTTAATGACAGATAATGCAGCATTTAATCCACCTTCAACTAAGTTTCTAACTGCTTCATCTGAGAAGAAAGCAATATGAGGTGTCACTAAGATGTTTTCATTTTCAATTAATTCAAGTAAAGTTTTATCTTCAATTTCTTTACCTGTCCAGTCATATGTGAAGTAATCAGCTTCATTTTCATATGTGTCAATGGCAGCACCATATAAAGTACCATCATTTACAGCATCAATTAAAGCTGGTGTATCAATAACAGCACCACGAGCAGCGTTGACTAATACAGCGCCTTTTTTCACTTTGCTAAACATGTCAGCATCGAATAAGTGGAAGCTTTCTTTGTTAGCAGGTACATGTAAAGAAATGATATCAGCATCGGCAATTGCTTCTTCAACTGAATCTTTATATTCTAAGAAATCTAATGAGTTGTTTGGATATGCATCATAGCCTACTACTTTTGCACCAAAACCAGCATAAATTTTACCAGTTGCAGCACCAATACGGCCTGTACCGATAATTGCAACAGTCATGTTTTTAACAGGTGTAGACATGATAGGTGCAGCCCATTTGAAATTATGTTCTTGAACGCGTTTTTCAATTGCAGGGAATTTACGTACTAATTGTAAAGCGATTGATACTGAGTATTCAGCAATTGTTTCAGGTGAATAACTTGGTACGTTAGAAATTACAATATTGTGTTTTTTTGCAAGATCTAAATCATACATATCAAAACCAGCAGTACGTTGAGCGATTTGTTTAATACCGTATTTTTCAAGTTTAGGATAAACAGAATCTGCTAATTTACCGAATTGCATTGTAGTTACGCCATCGAAACCTTCTAATTGATCTACTGTGTCTTCGCTTAAAATATCTTCAGAAGTAACAACTTCTACATTGTGTTCTTTACCCCAATTTAACGCGTCTTTTTTTTCGTAATCACGAGTTCCGAAAAACATAATTTTTGTCATTAAAATAACCCCATTTCATTTTGTATAAATAAGTTAAAATTTAATAAATACGTAAGACTAAAGTTGAAGTAAGAGATTGGGTACAACATCATTGAATGTTATCTCTAACACAACTTACAACCCTATTATATTGTGAATTAGTTCACAAATCAATTAAAAAGGGACTTTTATTTTGTATAATATGAAATTATATACATAAAATATCATTTAAAATGAAATATTACAACTTGGGAATAGGTGAATCCTTTTGAGCTAATTATTTTGGCTAAAATAATTTGTATTTTATAATTTGAGTAAGTTTTTAAATAGAGGAGTGGATGACTATCAATCAGATTCAAAATACCATTATAGATGCGTTTAAATTTAGATTTGCTACTAAGGAATTCGATACAACAAAAAAGATAAGTGATTCTGAATTCAATACCATTCTTGAAGCAGGACGATTATCTCCTAGTTCGTTAGGTCTTGAGCCTTGGAGATTTCTTGTGATTCAAAACGAAACGCTACGTGAGAAATTAATACCTTATAGTTCTGGTGCACAAAAGCAACTTAATTCTGCCAGTCATTTTGTACTAATTTTAGCCCGTAAGAATGTAACACCGACGTCTGATTATGTACAGTCATTTATTAGAGGGATTAAGCAGTATGAAGAGAGCACCATTCCAATGTTTGAAGATAAAGTACAGGGATTCCAAACACGTTTCCATATTAATGATAATGCTAGAACCATTTTGGATTGGGCGTCTAAACAAACCTACATTGCATTAGGTAATATGATGACAGCAGCTGCATTAATGAATATTGATTCCTGTCCAATGGAAGGTTTCGATTTAGATGGCGTAACTGAGTTATTAGAACATGAAGGGATCATTGATAGTAATCAGTTTGCACCTTCAGTTATGGTAGCTTTTGGTTATAGAAAAGAGAATCCTACAAAACCTAAAACACGTCAACCACAAGAAGATGTAATTAAATGGATAAATTAAGCATAGTTTTGTAAAAAAAGGGTAAATAATAAGTATACAAAACGTATCAATGAATGAAGTAAATTTAACATTACTTTATATAGAGTTACGTTATGATTTATAAACAAAGAAAGAGGGATGAAAACGGATGGCAAAAGTAAATGTTAGAGATTTTTTAGATGAACAATATGATTTATTTATAAATGGTGAATTCCAACCAAGTGAAAGTGGAGAAACACTTACGGTAACTAACCCAGCAAATGGTGAAGAGTTAGCCAAAGTTGCTAAAGCAAATGAAAAAGATGTTGATAAAGCAGTGCAATCAGCACATGAGGCATTTGATAGTTGGAGTAAAATTTCTAAAGCAGAACGTGCAGATTATTTATTAGAAATTAGTCGTCGTATTGAAGAAAATAAGGAACATTTAGCAACAGTTGAATCACTTCAAAATGGTAAACCTTACCGTGAAACATCAACAATTGATGTTCCTCAAGTAGCTGAACAATTTAAATATTTTGCAGGAGTATTAACGACTGATGAAGGTTCGGTTAACCAAATAGATCATAACACGATGAGTTTAGTTGTAAATGAACCTGTGGGAGTAGTAGGTGCAGTAGTAGCATGGAACTTCCCAATCTTACTTGCATCTTGGAAATTAGGTCCAGCATTAGCAGCGGGTAATACAGTGGTAATTCAACCTTCTTCTTCTACACCATTAAGCTTAATTGAATTAGCTAAAATTCTTCAAGATGTGTTACCTAAAGGTGTAGTCAACGTCATTACTGGTAAAGGTTCAGAATCAGGTGATGCGATTTTCAAACATGAAGGTGTAAATAAATTATCATTCACTGGTTCAACAAGTGTAGGTTATGGTGTTGCTAAAGCAGGCGCTGAACGTATTGTGCCAACTACGTTAGAACTTGGCGGTAAAAGTGCTAATATTATCTTTGATGATGCAAATTTAGATCAAGTCATTGAAGGCGTTCAATTAGGTATTCTATTCAACCAAGGTGAAGTATGTAGTGCCGGTTCACGTTTATTAGTACAATCATCTTTATATGATAAATTATTACCAAAATTAAAAGAAGCGTTCGAAAATATTAAAGTGGGTGACCCATTCGCTGAAGATACAAAAATGGGTGCACAAACTGGCCCAGAACAAATTGAAAAAATTGAAAGTTATATTAAATTAGCAGAAGAAGATGACAAAGCAAATATTTTAACGGGTGGACATCGTATTACTGATAATGGTTTAGATAAAGGCTACTTCTTCGAACCAACAATCATTGAACTTTCAGATAATAGTCATAAATTAGCTCAAGAAGAGATTTTTGGACCTGTTATTGTTGTTGAAAAATTCGAAGATGAAGAAGAAGCAATTAACATTGCTAATGATTCAGAATATGGTTTAGCTGGTGGTGTCTTCACTACAAACTTACTTCGTGCATTAAATATTGCAAAAGCAATTCGTACTGGACGTATTTGGGTTAATACGTATAATCAAATCCCAGCTGGTGCACCATTTGGTGGTTATAAAAAATCTGGTATCGGCCGTGAAGTTTATAAAGATGCAATTAAAAACTATCAACAAGTTAAAAACATCTTTATTGATACAAGTAATGAAACAAAAGGCTTATACTAATTAAAATATGATTAAATAGCTTAATACATGTTTTAAAATGTCGACAAAGGTATATACTTTGTCGGCATTTTTTTATGAAGTATGATTAAAAATTAGAAAAGTATGACAGATTTCATTTTGAAGTTGTATAAGTCTCTCGGTAATACCAATTTAACGTATATGCAGACGTTTTGATGAAAATCTAAATAGTAAGATCTTCGAACTGAAATCAAAATTTAATATAAATTGTATTTTCAACTTAAAAATTGATGGTTAATATAATATAAATACGTCTTTATATTTTAAGTTTGATGAAATTTAAATACATTATATATTTTGAAAAGAGAAAATGATGAAACGTTTAAAATTTTTAGTTATTTATTTAGTTATTACAATTATAGTAAGCGGTTGTTCAAACATTGATAATGTAAAGCATCCTAAAGAAGCCTATACACCTAAATCATTAACTGTTGAGTTTGTTCCATCTCAAAATGCTCAAATTCTTAATGCTAAAGTAAAACCTTTGCAACAATTATTATCTGATGAGCTGGAAGTTCCTGTAAAAGTACATATAGCAACAAATTATAATACAATGATAGAAGGGTTGAAATCGAAAAAAATCGATATTGCATTTATTTCTCCTGTTTCTTACACATTAGCTCATGATGCTCATGCAGCAGATGTATTGTTAAAGTCAAAAGGTTACCTAGTAGATAATAAAGGAAATCAAACACATCACCTTGTAGATTACTATAGATCTCAAATTGTGGTTCGTAAAGATAGTAATATGAATCATTTAAAAGATTTGAAAGATAAGAGGGTAGCGTTACAAGATGTGGAATCAACGTCAGGATATATTTATCCTTTAGCATCGTTAATGGAAAAAGGAATAAAAAAGTCTGATATTCAAATTCAACAAGTGAAAGGTCATGATCAGGGGTTAATTGCATTATTAAATCATGATGTAGAAGCTGTTGCTACATATCAAGATGCTCGGGCAGATTTAAAAAAAGAGTATCCCAATATTTATCAAGAAACTAAAGTGATTTATCGCACAAAGAAAATTCCGAATGATACCATTTCAGTACGTAATGATATGAGTAACAAATTGAAAAAGAAAATTAGTCGAGCATTTATTGATATCAGTCATACAAAAAAAGGTAAATATATTATTAGTGATATTTATGGTCATCAAGGTTATGAAAAAGCAAAAGATAGTGATTTTGATACTGTAAGAAAATATCGAGATATTGTAGATTAAAAAAGGTTGGATGATTGTCATCCAACCTTTTTTTTAATCAGGAACCACACTTACATCTCCATGAACAGTCACACTAAACCCTTCAGGTGATGTTAAATTCGTTTCTTTAGCGTGAGGTTGATAGATATCAATATGTGTTAATCCATAAGTGTTCTTATTGTCTGGATTCACTTGATTAGATTGCCATGTATTCACAGCAATGTGATGATGATAGTGTTGTGTAGAAATAAATAAACTTTGAGGGAGGTTTGAAATATGTTCAAAACCAAGTTGATCAATATAGAATTGACGAGCCTCCATCAAATTATGTGTTTTTAAATGGAGATGTCCTAGTTTTCCATCTGATGGAAAACCTTGCCAACCCTTTTCAGTACGATGTGAAATTAAATCTTGTGCATCAACTTCAAGGGTATCCATTTTAATAAAGCCATTCTCCCATTCCCAACCACTAGAAGGGCGATCTTGATAGACTTCAATACCATTACCTTCTGGATCATTGAAATATAGCGCTTCACTTACTAAATGGTCACCGCCACCAACAGGCTGATTTAAACGACTCATATGATATAGGAAGTTAGCTAAGTCTTGTCGTGAAGGTAATAAATAAGCGATATGAAAAAGGCCAGCTTCTCTAAATTCAGGATGACGTCCATGATTTAAAAGATGAAGCGTTAACGTGTGACCATGTTCTCCAACATTAAAAATGGTTTGTGTGTCAGTTTTCTTTTTAATAGAAAAGCCGAGTACTTCAGAATAAAAGTGATTCATTTTGTTTAAATCTTTAACATTTAAAGTGACGTTCGTCACTTGCATTGCTTCTTTTGAATGAAATGCAGTCATGTATCATTGCCTCTCTTTTTTTATACTAAGTATATTAAATATACTAGAATAATTAATAGGAAACAAGATAAATCACTTGATTAAAAAAATCCTCTAGAGAATCATTCTCTAGAGGATTTTATTTTACTCTTATCCTAAATAAACATCTTGGTAACTATCATTTTTTTCTAATACATCTTTTGCAAATGGACAAGAAGCGATAATTTTTAAATTATTTTGACGAGCATGTTCTACAACTGCATCAACTAATTTAGTTCCTAAACCTTGACCACCTAATTCATCAGATACACCAGTGTGATCGATTTCAATTTCATTGTTATCTACTTGTTTGTAAGTGATTTCTGCTTTAGGATTATTTTCGTCTTCACCTACATAAAATTTATTGTTACCTTGTTTAATTTCTTCAGCCATATTACTTCACTCCTTATATAATGTCTTAGTATTATTTATCACATTTCCACTAAATTAAAACATTACATAAATAAAATTTAGAATATAAAAATTATAAAAAATTTAAATACAAAGTTATTGCTTTTTTATAAAAGAACAGATATAGTTGAGAACGAAATTATTACGTTTTGGAGGGGTTTGTGTGAAGAAGATGATCGCAATTATCGGTTTAATGTGTTTGTGTCTCATATTATCTGCTTGTAGTACAAACCGCGATATCACTCACAAACAGAAAAAAGTAACAACTGAGAATAAATTAAAAATTTATACCACGGTTTTTGCGTTTGAAAGCTTTACAAAACAAATTGGTGGTAAATATGTGGATGTAGATACGATTTATCCACCGGGTGCTGATATGCATACATATGAACCTAGTCAACGCGATATGATTAATATTGCAAAAAGTGATTTATTTGTTTATTCAAGTGATCATCTTGATCCAGTAGCAGCTAAAATTACAAAATCAATGAATAATAATGATATGAAATTAGCGGTTGCAAATAGTTTAAATAAACAAATCCTTGTGAATGAAGATGATGATCACGATGAACATGGACATCATCATGAAGCAACATCATATGATCCTCATGTTTGGCTTGATCCAATACTAGACCAACAATTCGCAAAGAAAATTAAAGATGATTTAGTTCATAAAGATCCTGCGCATCGTATATATTATGAGCATAACTATAAACAATTAGTTGAAGATTTAAAACAAATTGACCACACATTATCTAACATAACGACGCGTCCTAAACGAGATAAAGTAATTATTTCTCATGATTCATTAGGATATTTAGCGCGACGTTACCACTTCGAACAAGAAGGGGTTAGTGGTATGAATAATAAAGAGCCAAGTCAGAAAGACATCTTAGCGCTCATTAATCAAATAAAAGACACACATGAACCGTATATTTTATATGAACAAAATATTTCTTCAAAAATAACCGATGTGATTCGTAAAGAGACCCAAACTCAACCTGTAAATTTTAATAATTTAGCAGTATTGTCTCAATCTCAATCAGAAGATCAAACACTCACTTTTCAATCCATTATGAAAAAAAATATTCAAGCCCTCGATAAAGCATTAAACAAATAAAAAGGAGAGCAAGAAAGAATGGCGTTACATTCTTTCTTGCTCTCTTTTTTTATTTTTAATTTACCATCTAATATAACTTACAGTTGTATTGTAATATTCTTCAAAACCATGAATACCGTCTGCACCACCAAGGCCAGATTCTCTCCAACCTGCGTGATAACCATTGACTGCTTCTTCTGCCTCACAGTTCGCATACACTTCTCCAAATTTTAAACGTTCAGTAGCTGTCATAATTTCTTTTAAGTTTTCAGAGAAAATATAAGATGATAGACCTGCATTCGTATCATTTGCCATATCAATAACGTCATCAAAGTTTGTATACGTAGTTATAGCAAGAACAGGACCGAAAATTTCTTCTTTAAAAGCACTATCAGTCGTTTTTACATGATCTAAAATTGTAGGAGCGTAGAAGAATCCTTTACGATCTAATTTATAGCCACCTAATACTAAATCTGCGCCATGTTTTACTGCTTCTTGAACTTTATCATCAATACTATCTAATTGTTTTTGATTAATGATTGCACCATAGTCAGTGTTTTCATCGTATGGATCTCCAACTTGAAGCGCATCCATTTTATCTTTCACTTTATTAATAAAGTCATCATGTACATCTTCATGAACAAAGATACGTTCTGGACATGTACATACTTGGCCAGCGTTATTAATACGTGCAGTAACAATATAATCAACAGCTTTATCTAAGTCAGCGTGTTGTGTGACAAGAACAGGAGCATTTCCACCTAGTTCTAAGTTAAGTTTTTTAATGCTGTCAGCCGCATTTTTAAATACAGCTTTACCTGCGCCCATACTACCCGTTAATGAAACAAGCTGAATATCTTTATGAGTTGCCAATTGTGTTCCAACTGTTTCACCAGTACCTGGAACGATTTGAATAAGACCAGCTGGAATAGTTGAATCACGGAAAAGTTCAGCAATTTTTAATGTTAATAATGTTGTTTCTTCACTTGGTTTGATAACGACAGAACAACCCGTTACAATAGCTGGAATCACTTTACGCATAAGCACTAAAATTGGAGCATTCCAAGGCACAATACCAGCCGTCACACCGATAGGTTTTTTTGTCAGTTGAATGGTTTCGTTTACTATACTATTTTGTAATACTTCACCTTTGTTACTCATACTTAAACTTGCCATATAATCAATGAATTCTATTGATTTATCAATTTCACCTTTAGCTTGTACTATTGTTTTACCTTGTTCTTTAACGTATAAATGAGCAATGTCATCTTTATGTTGTTCAAGTAAAGGAATTAATAATTTTACATGCTCAGCACGTGTAGGAGCTGGTACTTTTTCCCATTCAAGTTGAGCGTGTTTAGATTTTTCAATTGCGTCGTTTACCTCTTCTTCAGTAGCGAATGTAATCGTATCGATTGTTTCTCCCGTAGCAGGATTAATCACGTCCATTGTTTCGTTTGACTTACTTTCTACAAATTCATTATTAATAAATAGTTGATTCGTCATTAACGACACCTCCATACCTATTATTCCCGTAAAGTATTAAATTTAATCTATAAAAAAAGAAGATTCAAAAGGAGATTAATGTTCTCCCTTTGAACCTTCTTTTTTTGAATATTTAAAATGTCTAACCCCTTTATATAAAATAGGAATGAGTAGAATAAAGCCAAATAACCCCATAATTGGAAATACTTTGCCAATGAGTGAAATAAAGCCGATAAATGTACAAATGAACGTCACGCTTGTCATGACGATAATAAGTACAAAATATTGTTTTGAAAACGGTGTTGTGAAACGAGAGGCGAATGCGTACATTAAGCCTACAATAGTATTATAGATAACTAGAATCATAATAATAGACATGATAGTTCCCAAAATAGGTGAGATATGTCGTGCCAATAATAAGGTTGGAAGCGCTACGGATTTAATATCATTAAATTTTGTCATTAAGCCTAAATTAATCATTAAAAGTAAAAATGTAATAATGACGCCACCGATTAATCCGCCCCAAATAGAAGCACGTTGGTCATGTAAACGTCCCCCCATTACACTTAGAAAACTGAAGGCAGCAGCAATTTGTAAACTGGCATAATTGATGCCATCAAACCACCATCCAAGTGAAATAGATGATTTATGCTGTGCATATTGATTTGCACTTTCAAAGTCAAGATGGCCAGTTGCAAGATAATATATCGCAATAATTGTGACGACGATAACTAAGAAAGGTGTAACGATACCGAGTACTGCAATTAAACGATCAAATTTTAAAAATAATGTAACCAAAATCAGACCGACGAGAATAAGTGAACTAAGCCAATAAGGTAAATGAAAACTTTCTTGAATTGTAGATGCCCCGCCCGCGCTCATAATAATAGCGAGTGAAAACAAAAATAATGTTAGGATAATATCAAATAATCGAGCAATCATAGGGTGCAAATAGTAATGAATGGATTCTGAATGATTATGTGATTTTATATTGTAACCAGTATTTAAGACGAACATACCGCCTAGTGTGATGATTAATCCTGTAATAATAATCCCTAATACACTGAATTGACCGTTACTTGTGAAAAATTGGAATATTTCTTGACCTGTAGCAAAACCAGCACCAACGACAACACCTACAAAGGCAAATGCTACGATCATCGATTCTTTTAAAACTTTCATTTTCAAAAATCCTTTCTAAATCAAACACATGAGAATATATTAATCTATTTTAAAGGACATTTTGTTAAAAATAAATATTAAAGTTTACTTGTAATGAACATTGTATTTCTCAAAAATACATTAGAAAGAATTTGTATAAATTTTAAGTTATATGGGGTATATAATAGTTTATAGTTCTTATATAAATGTTGTTTAAAAAATGTAATTAATATACTATACATTATTCAGTAAAGTTTGATAGGATATTGCAATATATTCAATTTAAATAAGGAAGGTGTAGATATGTTATTTGATTTACCTGTAATGCTAGTTATTGTGTTATTTCTTGCATTAGGTATCTTCAGTCAATGGTTAGCAAATCGAATTAAATGGCCTTCAATTGTAGTCATGTCGATTGTTGGTTTATTAGTCGGACCTATATTAGGACTAGCAAATCCTGAGCATACGCTAGGTTCAGAGGTATTTAGTCCAATTGTATCTCTTGCGGTAGCAATCATATTATTTGAAGGAAGTAGTAATCTAGATTTTAGAGAATTAAAAGGCATTTCTAAGGCGGTTATACGTATTATTACGATAGGCGCCACAATTGCATGGGCGCTTGGAGCTATTGCCTTACATAAAATTTTAGGTTTTCCTATTTCTATCGCTATTGTTATGGGTGGATTACTTCTTATTACTGGACCAACGGTGATTCAGCCACTGTTAAAACAAGCCAAAGTTAGAAACAGTGTAGATACTGTCTTACGTTGGGAAAGTATTATACTTGATCCACTTGGTCCAATACTAGCATTAGCTGCATTTTATGTGTATCAAATCGTTGGACAAGGTTTTGGTTTCCAATTACTCTTTATATTTATTTTTAAAATGTTGGTTGTAGCATTAATTGGCTTTGGTGCTTCATTCTTCTTCAATTGGCTCATCCAACGCGATGTCATACCACAAAATTTAATGCCTTCCATTCAGTTGGTGTTTATATTGCTCGTGTTTAGCATCTGTGACCAAATTCTCGATGAATCTGGTTTACTGGCAGTAACCATTTTTGGATTAATGATGGCACGTTATAAACGACATGATTTAATTTATAAAGAGTCAGATCATTTTATTGAAAATATGTCTTCCATTTTAGTTTCAACGGTGTTTATTTTAATAACATCATCATTAACACCGTCTGTATTGATGGATGTATTATCATGGAAACTTGTGATTTTCTCACTTGTTATGATTGTGTTAGTACGTCCAATTGCTGTTTTATTATCTACAATTGGTACTGAAATCACTAAAAAAGAGCGTGCGCTTGTAGCCATGATGGCACCAAGAGGGATTGTTGTATTAACTGTAGCACAATTTTTCGGTGGATTATTTTTAAATGATAATATAAAAATGGCATCTTATATTACACCGGTAACATTTGGTTTAGTATTTATTACTGTAGTAATATATGGTTTTAGCTTTACACCAATAAGTAAAATGCTTGGTTTAGCAAGCACTGAACCTCCAGGTGTCATTTTAGTAGGTGAGAGCGAATTTTCTTATCACTTAGGTAGACAGTTACAATCGCATGGTATTCCAGTGATGGTGTTTAACTTGTTTAGTAACACTTCTGATAAAGCTGAAGAACTCGGTTTTGAAATTTTTAAAGGAAATTTATTATCAAGTAGTGATCGTATGTATGCAGACTTAATTCGCTATAACAAATGCTTATTAATGACCAAATCATTTATTTTTAATAGTCTTGCATTTAATGAGTTAGTTCCAGAATTTGGATTAAATAATGTAAATATGATGCCAGTATCCTTTACAGATGATCAAGCACGTAATAATTTAAATGGACCGCTTCGTAATCATATTTTATTCGATGAAAAGCATAGTCCAAGATGGTTTGACAATGTGATTACGAATCAAAATATTATCGAAGTTCCAGCCTCTTCATATCATGATATTACAGATAAAGATATGATTATTTATCACATTAGTGACGATAAAGAAGCGACATTCCATAGGAGTACAAAATCAATGGATGAATATGACAATGGAACATATGGTATTTTAAGAAACGTATATAAATAATAAAAACGCCCGGCGACAGTTCATTTGAAGTGTCGCCGGGCATTATTATAGGTTTATTTTAAATATCTGTCGTGCATTAATAATTTTAACATGCGAATTTGTTCCATAATGTCTTTACCGACATTTGTATCTCTAATTTTTTTACGTTGTAATTCTTCATCAACGACACGTCGTACTGATAGTTCATCAGCACCATCAGATAAGACATTCTCTTTAGAATCAAAGAATTGGTGTGCTACAAGCTGCATACCAAATGAATTGTAAAGTAACGTGTAACCTGCGATACCTGTCGTAGATTGATAAGCTTTTGAGAATCCACCATCAATGACTAACATCTTCCCATTAGCTTTAATAGGATCCTCGCCATCGATTTCTTTTACTGGTGTATGTCCATTGATAATACGACCTTCATCAGGATTAAGTCCGAAATCTTTTAGCATTTTGCGAATCATATCAACATCTTCACGTAAGTAATAATAAGGGTTTTTCGGTTCTTTATGAGACGCTTTATCTTCAATGAAGTAGCGCTCAAATGTAGTCATGGCACGTTTACCAAATAAAGAACTGTATTTTCCTGTCCATAAATACCATACAAGATCCGTAGATAAATCATCTGTTTTCTCTTTGTCGCTAAACGCTAAGCGCACGTGACGTTCAAAGACATCTAATAAATCACGGCCTTTATGTTTTACACCTTCAATTTCAAAAGATTCCATTTCGCCTTTATCATCTACAGGAATGCAACCATGAATAAGAAGATTTCCATTATAAGGGAGATATAATTTACCTTTTTGCATTAGAAAGGCCATATGACGTTTTAATTTTTCAGATTGTTGGAAAGACAGTAATAATTTATTAACAACATCTTCTTCTTCTGGTAATAATTTTGCAGGATCTTTAGGGTCCACCGTACTAAAGCAAGTATCTTTTAAAGGATACGTTTTACCATAAATTGTAATTTCGTTTGTATCATAATTTATTTTTTCTAAAACTAAACGGTCTTCCATTTCAAAACTTGGGCGACGTTTAATAATTGGCATTTCAAGCTTAAATTGAATCATTGTAATGGCTTGGTGAATCTTAGTAATTTGTGCTTCTTCGTGTTTAGATAAGCCCACTTTTTTATCCGGACGTTTTTTCGGTTTGAACGCTGGGTTATCGCCATCGTAATGTTTTTCAGCTAAAGTGAGGAGTGGTCTTAAATTAATACCATATGCATCTTCAATAATATCTAAGTTATCGTAGCGTGCACATATACGTAGTAAATTGGCTAAACACACTTTAGAACCTGCATAAGCTCCAATCCAAAGTACATCATGATTACCCCATTGAATATCAACAGAATGGTAGTCAATTAATGTATCCATAATTTTGTCAGGTTCTGGACCACGATCGTAGATATCACCCACAACATGAAGATGATCGACGACAAGACGTTGGATGGTATAAGATAATCCAATAATTAAATCATCTGATTGATCAAGCTCGATAACTTGATTTAAGAGCGTTTCATAATACGATTTTTTATTATTAAATTCGTTATTTTTATAAAGCAACTCTTCAATAATATATGTATACTCTGAAGGTAAGGCTTTACGTAGTTTTGAACGCGTATATTTTGAAGAACAATACGTGATTAAATCAATCAAACGCTCGATTGTCAGGATATACCATTCATTTAACTCACGTTTTGAATTAAAGTCATTCTTAATGAGCTTTAACTTTTCTTCTGGGTAATACACTAGCGCAGCTAAATCATCTATTTTTTTTTGAGAGATGTTACCTGAAAAGATATCGTTAATTTTAGCACGGACATTACCAGAGCCATTTCTTAATACGTGTTGGAACGATTTATATTCACCATGAAGATCGCTGACGAAGTGTTCAGTACCTTTTGGTAATTCTAAAACGGATTCTAGATTAATAATTTCTGTTGCAAGTTTTTCAGGACTATCAAATTGCTGAGATAGTAAATCCAAATACTTTTTCTTTAATTCACTTTCCGTAGATTGAGACATTTGATTTCACTCCTGTATAGGAAATTTATTAGATAATAAGCAGAGTAATAAAACCGCTTACATAAATTATCGTTAAAAAGCATCACTTTTTCAATAGTGATGCTTGAATTGTTGTAAATTTAATTTGAAAGTAAAATTAATGTACTTATTTAGCGTTATTTTTTTTGAAGAATAGACGATAGAGTACATAAAGAATAATAATGATAAGAATCACATACATAAAATAAGAATATGTATGGATGCCAGACATTAATACATCGAAACTATCGCTAAGAAGACGACCAAGTAAAATTAAGGCAAAGTTCCAAATCGTTGTGCCTAATAAAGATAACATCGTAAATGTTGCAACATTCATTTTATTGATACCTGCTGGAATAGTGATTAATACACGTAAAACAGGAATGAAACGACATAATAGAACTGCCCACGCGCCATAACGTTTAAACCAGTCGTTCGCACGTTTCACATCATTTCCTTTAAGTTTGAACCATTTACCATACTTATCAACAAATCGATAAATACTTTCCTCTTTAATTAAACGACATAAATAATACAAAATAAGTAAACCGATAAATGAAGCAATTGTTGAAATAATAAATAAGACTAAAATTGAAAGACCTGATTTAACTGACATTAAACCTGCAAATGTTAATATAATTTCAGAAGGCACAACAGGTAAGACATTTTCTAATAAAACAAGAATGAAAATGGCTGCATAACCCCATTGACCTATAAAATTTGTAATAATTTGTTCCATTATAAAGTTAAAAATCCTCCGTTATTAAACATTACTCGAATAAAAAATTCATAGTAAATTCATTATATAGGAATTTACTATGAATTGCTTGTGATAACATAATAAGGATTGTACAACTCATTTTAAGGATTTTAAATATTGATGATACAATTGTTCTGCTTCATTATCATCTTCAACGCCATAGACATTCATTCTACCATCTTTGAATAAGGTAATTTCATAATTGCCATCTTTAATTAGCTTTGCAAATGAGGTTGACTTCACAATATCACCTGGGAAATGTTCAGCATAGTCAAAAGCAGTAGGTTGATATCTAAATAGGTAGGCTTTTCCGCATAAGCTTTCAATATTCTGTTGTTGTTTCGTTTCTAATAATTCGTAATGACCTTTACCACATACGTCACATTCATCATCTTTTAAAATATCGATATTCAATGCTTTATAATCAATATGAAATGCATCAAGAGTAATTAACTTATGAGAAAATCCATGACCAGATAAATAACGAATCGCTTCTGTGACCTCATAGCTTGCTACCTGTGTAATCACAGGCGGTAATACGCCATTAATAGCACAACTCTCTGCACTGGTTGGAATTTGTTTTAATAAACATTTCAAACAAGGTCCTTTGAAATCAATGCCGTAAACGGTACCTTTACTACCTACAGCAGCACCATACACCCACGGAATATGGTGTTTTTGACAGGCTTCGTTAATAAGATAACGAATTTTGAAATGATCCATACCATCAATGACAATATCAGGATTGACGGCTTTGAAAATATCTTCAATAGTTGTAGAGTCAATTTCTTGGTAATAAGTTTGAACGTTTACATTTGAATTAATGTGTTCAATCTTTTGTTTAACTGCGTGAACTTTAGGGACCATGTTGTGAGCATCATCTTCAGTATAGAGTGCTTGGCGATGTAAATTAGATAATTCAACGATATCCATATCGACAATGGCTAAATGATGCGCACCCATACGTGCTAAAAGCTCTGCAACGTGACTTCCTAACGCGCCTGCACCAAGTATTAAAATGGTTGCATTGGAGAGGGCAATTTGGCCATCCTCTCCAAATGCATGATAACGCATTTGACGGTTATAGCGTTGCATTATAAGAATCCTAAACCTTCAGTAGGGCTTGATGCTTGGGCTGTATATTTTACTGGAATACGTCCTGCTTCATATGAGAGACGACCTGCATGAATACCCAATTTCATTGCTTCAGCCATTTTAACAGGGTCTTTTGCACCTGAAACTGCAGTGTTTAAAAGAATAGCATCAGCGCCTAATTCCATCGCATGACACGCATCTTTTGGTGAACCAATACCAGCATCCACAATAACGGGAACATTTGAATGTTTAATAATGTAACTTAAATTAAGTTGGTTATTAATACCACGTCCAGTACCAATTGGAGAAGCAAGTGGCATGACAGCATGAACACCTAATTCTTCTAAACGTTTCGCTAATACGACATCATTAGAAATGTAAGGACATACGATATAACCTTTTTCTAATAACACTTTACATGCTTCATATGTTTCAAATGGATCAGGGAGCAATGTTTCATCATCACCAATCACTTCGACTTTAATCATGTCACATACTCCAGCATGTTTTGCAATTTCAGCGATACGAATCGCTTCTTCAGCCGTTTTGGCGCCAGCTGTATTTGGAAAAGTAATAAAGTCTTTAAGATTAATATTTGCTAATGGATTAGGCAAGTTTTTATCATATAAATTCATACGTCTTACGGCAAAAGTTAGTACATTCGCTTCTGCTGCTTCAATCGCTTTTGTTTGCGTCGCTTCATCTTCAAATTTTCCTGTACCTAATAATAAACGAGATTTAATTTCTAATGGTCCAATTTTAAACATTTTATCCGCCTCCAACAAATTCTAATAATTCTAATCGATCATCTTCACGTACTGTATGTTGATCGTAGTCTTCTTGTTTAATTAAAGTTTTATTATATTCGACAATGACACGTTTAGGATCTAATTCAAGAGATTCAAGTACAGAAGTAATAGATTGTTCTGAATCAAAATTGAATGTGTCTCCATTAATGATACACTTCATAATTTAACCTCCTTGAAGCACTAAATGATTCATATCGACGCGGTTTAACACCGGTGAGTATCCAATTAGCGATATCACGCCCAATAATAGGTGAAAGTAAAATACCGTTACGATAGTGACCAGAAATCACATATAAATCTTCATCAATACGGTCCATTATCGGTATTTCTCCTTCAGTATATGGACGGACACCAGACCACTGTTTAATGACTTTGCCGTGTGCGAGTTCTGGTATACGTTCATTTGCAAAGTGGTGTAACCAAGAGATGCCATCGTCTGTATTACCAACTGAATAATTATCAAACTCGCTTGTGGCACCAATTAAGAAACGATTTGGATATTTTGGCACGATATAACAGCCATTGGTCATAAATACGGTTTCTTTTAAATCCAAGTGGTCATTTTCAATCAGTAAGACTTCACCTTTTACACCGACTACATCTCTAGGTAGTGAGTATTGAGTTAATAATTTAGATGTCCATGCGCCTGCTGCCACAATGACTTTCTTAGCTTGTAATGTGCCTTGTGACGTTTCAACATCGTAGTACCCATTTTGGCGCTGAACAGATTGTACCTCTGTATTGACATATCGCTTAATTTGACGTTGCTTTAAAGATGTAAATAAAGCTTTAGTGTAGTGATTGGCATTAATCTGTCCATCTTGTGGAATGTAAATAGCCATTTCACTTGATGTTACTGTGCCATTCGTTAAATGAGTCAGTTCCTCATCTGAAAGAACAATGACACTAGAATCTAAACCACTTAAAAATTGATACTGTTTTTCTAAACTTTCAACATCTTCAGGACGATTAGCCACTTTAATTAAGCCTGAATTTTGAAACTGAATGTCAATACCTGTCTCAGCTTCTAAATCTTGACATAATTGTGGAAAGAGACTTCGTGATTCAAGAGCAAGTCTAAATAAATCAGTATCTTCAGTAAATTCATTTTGAGCACCTAACATTCCACCTGCTTTATATGACGCGTGTTTACCTGGTACGTCACGATCGATAAGTGCAATGTCAAGGTGAGATTGACTTAATTGGCGTGCAATAGACATGCCAATCACGCCCGAACCTATGATTAAAACATCATGCATCTTTCAACCACTCCTTTCGCAATAGTTCAATTTGTTGTAAAGATGCGTTCATAAAAAAAGAAATCGCACAAATTCCTTTAAAACCATGAGGTAATTGAAGAATCGTTTTTTCAGTGATACCTCCAATGGCATAAATGGGAATAGGAATCTCTAACACACGCTGAATCTCTGCTTTTGATCGAGGCAATTGATTAGGTTTTGAAGGTGTCTTAAAAATGTGACCAAAAAAGACATAATCAAGATCGTGTTCATAAGCTGCTTTAACAGATTCAATTGAATGTGTAGACATACTCACTTCAATCTCTGGATGCGTTGATTTATAGCTAAATGCATCTTCATCCATTTCTCGAAAATGAATATGAGAGAGGTGAAGTTGTTCAAGTAAATGTACATCACTATGAATAATGATTTTTGATTTAGGGAATCCTTTTTCTATAAGTGATGTTAAAAATGAAGACAAATCACTTGATGACATGGGAGTACGAAACAATAAACCATCTATTCCATCCGAGATATCAAGAAAATGTTGTACATCATCATTGGTTAAATCTTTATATTTCGCTATCGCTATAAAAATGAACATCACTCCTTATTAAACAAAAAAACGCTATTTCCCTGCAGTAGGGAAATAGCGTTTTGTTTAACTTTACGATATCCTAGTCGCCACTTTCCTACGCCAGTACAAACTGGATCAGGTTCCAGGAATTATAAAGTTCGTTCTTTACTCTCAGCCTTAAACAAAGGCACTTCCAGTGGATTGTTTATTCAGTTGTGTTTAAAATAAACATCAGCGTTTTTGCTTCAATTTTATTCTACAACCTTTTTTAATAGAGTTCAAATACAAAAACAAATTAGATTTGTAGCAATATACTTTTTAATCAGTAAAACACATTTTACATAGCTATGTATAAATAAAATAAAAAATATTCAAAAAGTAATTGTAAACGCTTGCAAAACCTGTTAATATTATAAAAAATATAGCAAAAAGCTTATGATATGGGGCTTGAAAGGCGGTTAAAAAAAGGGAACAACATGATTGGGAGTTTTCATTATCAACGTGTAAGTAGAATCAACACAACTTTAAAGGGAAGCAGGAAAAAATTATGGTACAAAGACAAAAGAAAAGTAATGTTCGTTGGTATTTCGCTATCGCATTCTTTATTATTGGGGTCATTGCATATATGGATAGATCTAATATCTCATTTATTGCACCTCAAATGATGGAAGATCTTCACATGACAAAGCAACAATTTGGTTTATTAGCTTCATTCTTCTCACTAGGTTATGCATTGATGCAAGTGCCTTCAGGTATGTTAGCAGAGAAGTTTGGTCCACGTAAGATGATTTCAATCGCATTATTATGGTGGAGTGCATTTACAATTTTAACGGGAATGATTAAACATCATGGTTTATTATATTTAGTACGTTTCTTATTTGGTATCGGAGAAGCGCCAATGTATCCATCTAATGCAGTATTCAATTCAACTTGGTTTGCTAAAGATGAAAAAGGGAGAGCATCGAGTGCGTTGTTAGCAGGATCATATTTCGGTCCAGTATTAGCACCAGTAATTACTATCGCAATTGTTAATGCATTTAACTGGCAAGCCGTATTCTACATTTTTGGGGCAGTTGGTATTGTGATTGCAGCACTTTGGGCAATTATTGCAAAAGATTTACCTGAGCAACATCGCATGGTCAATGATGCAGAAAAACAGTATATCATGCAACATCGTGATTTAGTAGAAACAACTAAATCCGTAGCACCTTGGAATCAATTTTTTAAACGCATGAGTTTCTATGCCATTGCAGGGCAATATTTCGTAGTTCAATTTGTTATTGCTCTATTCTTAATTTGGTTACCTACTTATTTAACTGAGCAATATCATGTACAATTTAAAGATATGACAATTAGTGCTTTACCATGGTTTATTATGTTTATTTTAATTTTATCTGCGGGTGCGATTTCAGATAAAATTTTGCATAGCGGTCAAAGTCGTTTTGTAGCGAGAGGGTTAATTGCAATTGTTGGCTTTATCGTATTTGCTATCTCCATCTTCTTTGCAGTTCATACACAAAACTTATATGTGACCATCTTTTGGTTATCACTTGGCTTAGGTGGTATGGGTATTTCAATGGGAATGAGTTGGGCAGCAGCAAATGACATTGGACGTAACTTTGCTGGTACAGTATCGGGTTGGATGAATTTATGGGGAAATATTGGTGCGTTAATCAGTCCATTTTTAGCAGGTGCATTAGTATCATCACTTGGCTGGACAATGACATTCCAATTATTAATTATTCCAGCGGTGATTGCAGCTGTATTATGGTTCTTCGTTACACCAGACAAACCATTAATTAAAGATGAAAGTAGACATATTAAATAAGATTTATACATTATCCACAAAAGTGAAAGCCTGGGACATCATCAGTTGTCTCAGGCATTTTTAATATATTGACTGTCGATGACTGAATTGAAAATCAATGTTACCTCTCTTCTTACTACTGTTTTCTTTTTATAATATCCGGGTAAAACGTTATAATTATATTTGGAAGGTGATTATATGATTATTATTAATGCGAAGCTTAAAATTAAAGAAGATGTGCGTAATGACTATTTAGATTTAATGAACAAATTAGTTCAAAGTTCCCGTCAAGAACCGGGTAATACATTTTATGCTCATTATGAAGATGTAGCAGAACATAACACATTCGTTGTTGTTGAAAATTATAAAGACCAAGAAGCGGTTCAAGCACATAACCATTCAGATCATTTCAAAGCATTTAGTGAAAATATAGGAAAATATGTCGCTGAAGAACCTGTCATTGATGTAGCAGAAACAAAATAATAACTAAACATGCCTTGTCTAAGTGATATTTGTACTTGGGCAAGGCGTTTATCATGTTATGATAAGATGGTATGAAATAAGATGGTATGAAAAATGAAAGGAAAGATAGTAGTGGGACATGTGATTGCTTCATTAATAAGGTTTGATAAGCCTAAAATTAATCTATGGAAAGGTATACGCCAAGGATTATTAATGATTATCCCAACATTGATAGGGTATTTACTAGGACATTTTAGTTTTGGTCTACTCGTAGCAACTGGAACTTTGGCACATACTTATGTATTTAAAGGTTCAGCACAATCCATGTTAAGAACAGTCATTATTTGTACGTTATCCTTTACCATTTGTATGATGCTTGGAACATTAACTGTCAATCAGCCAGTTCTGTACGGCGTATTATTATTAATCGTTACTGTCATTCCATTCTATGTATTTAATGTGTTAAAAATTGCGGGTCCTTCATCCACATTCTTTTTAGTTACATTTTGCTTATCCAGTAACTTACCTGACGCTCCAGAACAAGCACCGATTCGTGGCTTAGCGATTTTTATTGGAGGAATGTTAGCGACATTAGTCGTCATTTTAACTATTGTATTCCAAAAACAAAAAGCTGAAGATCGAGCGATTACCTCTGACTTTCAGACGATTAATAATTTAATGCATCACTTTAATGATGCTGAAAAATTTAAAGACATTTCACAAGACACAGTAACGAAATTTAAAAATTCAGAGAAACTATTGATTACATCGACTACTGCGATGAGTGAAAAGTTAAGTTCTCGCTTTGAAAAGTTATTGCTTCTTCATACATCAGCCCAAGGAATTTATGCCGAGTTACTTGAACTAAATGAAAAAAATATTCGTCCCATCCCTCAAGAACTGATTGAGATGATGGATATGATTACAAGAAATGCCTATAAATTATCTTCAAAACGAGAAAAATGGACGAAAAAAGTCGATGTGGATGAACCATTTGAAAGTTTGATGCAACACATACTTAAAATAGACGAAATTGCACAATTACAACCGGAACAAATAGAATCTGAAGCGAGTATTCGTAAGCCATTATATAGTAAACGTATCGTTCAAAACTTAACACTCGATTCCATTATTTTCCGCAATGCATTAACGTATGCTGTTATTATGGGCGCAGCTATTTTTGTATCGTTATTTTTCAATATCCAACGTTCATATTGGATTCCATTATCCGCCCATACAGTATTATTAGGATTAACGACGATTCGGATGTTAGACCGTTCATTAGCACGTGGTCTTGGAACAATTGTAGGGACTTTACTTCTATCAGCCATACTCTTTTTCCAACCTCATTTAATTGTCGCAGTCATTTTAATGGGGCTGTCTGCTATGATGACAGAAGGATTTGTCGCAGCAAATTATGCTTTTGCAGTTATTTTTATTACAACACAAGTCATCCTGTTAAATGGTTTAGCCTCTGGTAATTTATCCATTGATATTGCGTATACACGAATTGTTGACGTATTGATCGGGATTGTGATTGCGGTCATTGGTGTTTTAATCATTAATCGAAAAAATGCTTCAACCATGTTACCTACTGTGATTGCAGAAGTGGTACGTAAAGAAGCGGTTATTTTCCAATATTTATTTTCAGAAAATAAATACCAAGATACAGCACGTGATAGAACAGAAAGTTTATCATTATCTGTAAAAATGAATAATATGACACAAGTGTACAATTCAGCCAATGGTGAATTATTCTCAAGTAAAGAGGCCATTCGTTATTATTATCCAAGTATTTTTGCCTTAGAAGAAATTAGCTTTATGTTAATGCGTGCAATGCAAGACAAACAACGTCAACGCATTTCAGAAAAACAAATGGGAGAATATCTTGTCACATTTGAAAATGTAGCAAAACATTTTGAATTACGCGGTAGTCTTAATGAAAAAGAATTGACGGATTTACCACAGTATAATTATTTAAAATCTGCCTTAATGAAGTTACAAGATAATTGTGTAGCAACACGTAAAGACGTTGATTATACAAATCATCAGAAAACGGTGGACGCTTAATATCAATGTATGACGTTTCATTATAGCGTATGGTGGTAAAGCTTACTAAACACTATAGAGGAGCGTGACATCATGCCTTGGACAATGAATGATTATCCACAAACTTGGAAACATTTAGATGAATTAGAGCGTAAAAAAGCAATTGATATTGCAAATGCGATGTTAAAAGATGGCTACAAAGAGGGAGACGCTATTCCTATTGCAACAAAACAAGCAGAAGAATGGTACAAAGATGCCAGTAAAGAAGAATTAGAAGAATTAAAACATAAACATATTACTCAACATCAAAAAGATCCATCAGCACGACCTGAACTGAATGATGAAGATGTTCATGTATATTATGAGGATCATGAATGGAAAGTTAAAACAGAAGATGCAAAACAAGCGTCTGATACGTTTAGTACTAAAAAAGAAGCAAAACAACGTGCCAAAGAAATTGCTGATAATCGTGGTACACAAGTGATTGAACATCAAAAAGATGAATAATGTAATAGAGTCCGAGTAGCAATGAAACTTGCTATTCGGCTTTTTTTATGACTAAATGACTCAGACTAAATGAGTAGCGTCAAGTCTAGGTTATCATTTTTAGTTCACTTAAGAGTTAGATATAATATACAGTGATGATTAAAGGAGGCAACAAATATGTACGTAGAGAGAAAACCATCATTGTACATTGAAGAGCTACGCAGTGAATTCAAAGAAAATATTGATAAGTTTAAGAATGGAGATGAAGCCTTCGATAAGCTAGTGGGTTTCGTAGAGCTCGATCATTTATATTCTTCTGCATTAAAAGAGATTAGTACGAAGTTAGATATTTTAGATGACAATTTTAATCATATTTACAAACATAATCCAATTCATCATATGGAACGTCGCGTCAAAGAAATGACGAGTTTAGTTAAAAAATTGCAACGTAAAGGTTTAACTATAGATGCGGAAACAGCGAAAACCAATATTTTAGATATCGCTGGTATTCGTGTGGTCTGTAATTATCTTGAAGATATTTATGTGATTGAGAAATTATTATTAAAACAAGAGGACGTTAAATTACTTAAGCGTAAAGATTATATACAACACCCAAAAGAAAATGGTTATCGCAGTCTTCATATAGTCGTGTCGATTCCAGTCTTTCTAGCTGATAGAGTAGAGGTTACACCAGTAGAAATTCAAATTCGAACTATTGGTATGGATATGTGGGCAAGTTTAGAGCATAAAATTCGTTATAAAAATAATACAAATACAGAGGACTATAAAGACAAACTTAAAGAATGTGCAGTAGAAATCTCAGATGTCGAAGCAAAAATGCAAACCATTCACTCAGAGATTCAAGATAAAGATAAATAATTTAGTCATATAGCGAAACGATAGAAATGTATAGCTATTGTTTCGCTTTTTTATATAAAATAAAATGATATATTTTTATGATAAAATAAATTAATAGTAATATATATTTTTTGGAGTTTTAAAATGATTAAACAGAATTTTAAGTCACAACGATATGAACTAAAACAATTTAAGGGTGAACACATTGAAGTCGCATTTGCCGGAAATATGGATGCAGATAAAACCATCGTATTTATACATGGAGCAATGATGACATATCGCATTATGTTGTTGTTTGAGCCTTATTTTAGAGAGAACAACCTTATTTTTGTTAACTGTCCAAGTAGAGGCAGAAGCTCTAACATTGTAAGAGAACAACATACATTAGATGATTATTCTGAGCGTATCAATGATGTACTTTCACAAGTTATCGAAACATACGGTATTAAAAACTTAGTGATCATAGGTTATTCTATGGGAGGAATGATAGGCACACGTTTATTAAAATTTAATACGTTACCTATTTCACATCTGGTTTATTTAAATAGCGCTGCACGTATTACACCAAATCAAAGTATGTTGTCACGCTTATTTACTTCAAATAGTAAAAGAGATCATTTTAAAGATGAGATGATTGCCTTTAAAAATTTACCGCAGTATATTTTGAAAAAATCTTTTCATAACAAAAATAATAGTATTCGTAACTTATTTTCATATATTGCACCCATTAAAACGATTATTACAGATATCATTTATTCTACAAACGCAGATTACCTTCCAGATATAGAGGAAATAGAGCAATTTCCTAAACTTTTATTTATTTCAGGAGAAGATGACGAAATCATTCCTTACACTGATTCACAAGAAACAATGAAAATGTATAAAAAATATGGCGGTGAAGTAAATGAAGTTATATATTCTGGTATCGGACATATCGACTTTCCTGCTGTCTTGGATAATTTGCCTAATGGAACCATAGGTATTATTGACCACATTAAACAGTGGATTCAAGAAGAATAAGACGACCGGCAGACTGCATAAGCAAATGTTAAAATCATACTTGCTTATGACGTAGCGTCATTAGCTATGTTAACAGTAGGAGGTGAATGATATGTCACACTATACGATTGGAGAATTGGCAAAACAGAGTAAAGTCACGATTCGAACACTACAATATTACGATCGAAGAGGATTACTTATAGCTCATCGACAAACTGACTCTAATCGCAGATATTATACTGACGAACATGTAAAGCAGCTTGAACTGATTTTAGTATTAAAACAATTAGGATGTACGTTAGATGAAATAAAGACATTACTTGATGAAGATACAAATATGAACACACTTAAGACACTACTTTCATTGAGAAAAGATGCATTACACTCAAAAGTAGAGGTGTACAGTCATACATTAAATCAAATTGAAAAAGTCGACACATACATTTCTGAGCAATCAAGTGCGTCTATTAACCATCTTACTGACATAGATGACGCTATGAAACAAGAATATAAAATAACATACTTTAGAAAAAAGATTTGGATAAGTGCTGGAATCTTAGGGATCATACACTATAGTGGTTTACTATTAAGTCTATTAGGACGTTCAACTAAGCCGTTGATCGTTATATTTCCCATCTTAATCACATATGCCATTGCGCTGACAGCAATATATTTAAAAAAAGTGTTATATCTATGTCCGAATTGCCAGCATACATTTAAACCTACATTAGGTGCCTTCGTGAAAGCGAAACATACACCTAAAACAAGACAATTAACATGTCCCAACTGCCATCAAACACATTATTGTATCGAAGTATATCAAAACGAATCGTAATAAACACCTGGCTTATCATGAGCTAGGTGTTTTAAATTACAAAAAGTAAGCGCTTGCAAAAATAGAGTGAGTGTATTACTATACTTGTATACAAGTTAACGTATTGAGGTGAAAAGATGGAACAACATTATCCGAAACAATGGAAAAACAGAATGACTACAGGGGAAAGTATCGCTGCGGAACTTAGGTTTCAGATTGTTAATAGTACACTTGAACCCGATACTTTACTAACTGAAAATCAAGTGGCTAAACAATTCGATGTCAGTCGCTCTCCGGTTAGAGATGCATTTAAATTACTGCAAACGAATCAACTCATTCACCTCGAGCGCATGGGTGCAAGGGTTCTTGAATTTGGTGAACAAGAAAAGAAAGAATTATATGATTTACGATTAATGCTTGAATCCTTTGCATTTTCAAAATTAAAGCATATTGATAGAAAAAAAGTGATTAAAGAAATGAAAAAACATTTAGAAATGATGAAAGTCGCTATTCAATTTGAAGATGCTGAATCATTTACGCAACACGATCTTCAATTGCATGAAGCATTGATTCACGCCTCTCGACATCATTATCTTCAAACATTTTGGAACCATTTGAAACCCATTGTAGAAGTACTTGTATTATGTTCAATGAGAGAGCGAATGAGAACAAATAAAGAAGATTTTGACAGAATACACCGTAATCATTCGGTATTTATAGAAGCGGTAGAACGTTATGATACTGATACGTTAAGAGAAGCGTTTCATTTAAACTTTGATGATGTAGGTAAAGATATTGAAAGCTTTTGGTTACAATAAATAGAAGGAAGAAGGAATACATATGAAATACATGATTGGAGTAGATATTGGAACAACAAGTACGAAGTCAGTACTTTATGATGAACATGGTCAATTTATTACAAAACATCATATTGGCTATCCTTTACATACACCAAACGTTGATGTTTCAGAAGAAAATCCTGACGAATTATTCGATGCCGTATTAATGACAGTCAAACATGTGGTTCGCGAATCTGGGGTGCGCAAAGAAGATATTAAACTCATTTCTTTTAGTGCGCAAATGCATAGCTTAATTGCACTAGATAGTCAACACGAGCGCTTAACTGAAAGTATAATTTGGGCGGATAACCGTGCGAATCAATATGCTGACTTGATAAATGAACAATATGGGGGACATGACATTTATAAACGCACAGGTACACCCATTCATCCTATGTCACCACTCTCTAAAATCTTTTGGATGAAACATGAGCAACCAGATATTTATCAAAATACTGCAATGTTTGCGGATATTAAAACGTATATTTTCTATCAACTTTATGAAGCATACGTGATGGATCACTCTATGGCTTCAGCGACAGGCTTGTTTAACTTACAACAGTTAGACTGGGATCAAGAAGCACTTGAATTACTCGGTATTTCAGCCTCTCAATTGCCTCAACTTGTACCGACGACACACATTTTAAAAGGGATGAAAAAACGTTATGCCACATTGATGGGTATCGATGAAAATACACCGGTTGTGGTTGGTGCAAGTGATGGGGTGTTATCAAATTTAGGCGTTAATAGTTATAAAAAAGGTGAAGTTGCAGTCACAATTGGGACATCAGGTGCGATTCGTACAGTCATTGATAAACCTCGTACAGATTATAAAGGCCGCATTTTCTGTTATGTCTTAGATGAAGAGCATTATGTGATTGGTGGACCGGTCAACAATGGGGGTGTCATTCTTCGATGGTTACGAGATGAATTACTCGCCAGTGAAGTTGAAACAGCAAAACGCCTGGGAGTGGATCCTTACGATGTACTTACTAAAATAGCGAGTCGTGTTAAGCCAGGGGCAGATGGCTTAATTTTCCATCCGTATCTTGCGGGAGAGCGTGCACCCTTATGGAATGCGAATGCACGGGGTTCATTCTTTGGCTTAACATTGTCACATCAAAAAGAGCACATGATACGCGCTGCACTTGAAGGGGTGTTGTACAACCTTTATACCGTCTATTTAGCACTTGTTGAAGTAATGAATGAAACACCTAATACGATTAAAGCAACAGGTGGCTTTGCGAAAAGTGAAGTATGGCGTCAAATGATGGCAGATATTTTTGATACTGATGTCATCGTACCAGAAAGTTATGAAAGCTCTTGTCTAGGTGCGTGTGTCCTTGGTTTAAAAGCATTGGGAGACATTGAAGATTATTCGATGATCGAAAATATGGTTGGTACGACTCATGCACATCAACCTAACCAAGATACAGTAAATATATATCAACAACTTGTAACGATATTCATAAGCTTAAGCCGTACACTTGAAGATCGCTATGAAGAAATTGCAGATTTTCAACGTAAACATATTAATTAATCCACATATTTAAATCAATTATACATCAAAGGGGAGAAGACAAATGGGAACAATATGGACACTAGCAAGTGTTGTTATTGGAATCGTATTACTACTGACACTGATTATTTTCTTAAAACTAAATACATTTATTTCATTAATTATTACATCGATTGTCACGGCTATCTTATTAGGTATGCCTTTAAATAAAGTAATGGAAACGATAGAGGCAGGTATGGGCGGCACTCTAGGTCATATTGCACTCATCTTTGGATTAGGAGCAATACTTGGCAAATTACTTGCAGATGGTGGAGGCGCCAACCGTATTGCGGATACACTGATTGATACATTTGGACAAAAACACGTTCAATGGGCGATGCTGATTGCAGCTTTCATCGTTGGTATTGCATTATTCTTTGAAGTAGGACTCGTATTACTCATTCCACTTGTTTTTACCATTGCTAAACGTGCGAAAGTGTCACCACTGAAATTAGGATTACCTATGGTAACAGCATTATCTGTGACACATGGTTTCTTACCACCACATCCTGGTCCTGTGGTCATAGCAAAAGAATTAAAAGCGAATATTGGACATGTGTTACTATATGGGATTATTATTGCTATTCCAGTGACGCTCATTGCAGGTCCGATTTTTAATATAGTTGCACAAAAACTTATCCCATCTGCTTATACACGTGAAGGGGATATTTCAGCACTTGGTTCACAAAAAGAATTTAAAGCATCTGAAATGCCAAGTTTTGGTTTAAGTATACTCACTGCTGTATTACCTGTTATTTTAATGTTATTATCAACGGTTGTTCAATTAGTGACTGGACATGAAAATGCTAAAAATCTGTTTGAACAAATTATTTACTTTATCGGTACAGCAGGTACAGCGATGTTAATTTCAGTCATCTTTGCTATTTTTTCAATGGGCTTACATAGAGGAAGAAAAATGGATGACATTATGAAATCTGTAACGAATGCTATTTACCCAATCGGTATGATGATTTTAATTATTGGTGGTGGCGGTACATTTAAACAAGTCCTCATTGATGGCGGTGTAGGGGATACAATTGCTAAGTTATTCGAAGGTTCAACCCTGTCACCTATCTTACTAGCATGGATTGTCGCTGCAGTATTACGTATTGCACTAGGCTCAGCAACAGTCGCAGCGATTTCAACAACAGGTATCGTCTTACCATTATTACAACATTCAGATGTAAATGTGGCACTTGTCGTACTTGCCATTGGTGCAGGGAGCGTGATCTTATCACACGTTAACGATGCTGGGTTCTGGATGTTTAAAGAATATTTCGGATTGACCGTTAAAGAAACCTTCTTAACTTGGTCATTACTTGAAACCATCATTTCAGTATCGGGCATCATCTTCATCTTATTCATTAGTTTGTTTGTATAACTTATAAAAGAAGTGAGAGAGAAATCAATGAATTTCAATCTTACTTCTTATTTTTTTATAGCATGGAAGAATACAGTCAATCGCTATGAATGACAATAAAAGAATGATAAACTTACTTATAATATAAAAGACAGAATGCGCAAAGGAGATATTCGAGTTTGAAACAGATAAAGAAAGCCATCATACCTGCGGCTGGTTTAGGGACACGTTTTTTACCAGCGACAAAAGCCATGCCTAAGGAAATGCTTCCTATTTTAGATAAGCCAACGATTCAATATATTGTTGAAGAAGCGGCACGTGCGGGCATTGAAGATATTATTATTGTGACGGGTAAACATAAACGTGCGATTGAAGATCATTTCGATAATCAAAAAGAATTAGAAATGGTCCTTGAAGAAAAAGGTAAAACAGACTTATTAGAAAAAGTACATTATTCTACAGATTTAGCGAATATCTTCTATGTACGCCAGAAAGAACAAAAAGGATTAGGACATGCCATTTATACTGCACGTCAATTCATTGGTAACGAACCGTTTGCAGTATTATTAGGTGATGATATCGTGGAATCTGAAGAGCCAGCGATTAAACAATTAATGAATGTATATGAAGAAACAGGACATTCTGTTATTGGGGTGCAAGAAGTGCCTGAACATGTGACTCACCGTTATGGCATTATTGATCCATTAGAGAAACAAGGTCGTCGCTATGAGGTGAAACAATTTGTTGAAAAGCCTGAACAAGGTACAGCACCTTCTAATTTAGCGATTATGGGACGTTACATTTTAACGCCAGAAATTTTCGATTATTTAAAAACACAAAAAGAAGGCGCCGGTAATGAGATTCAATTAACTGACGCGATTGAACGTATGAATAGTGATGTTCCAGTGTATGCATATGACTTTGATGGTAATCGTTATGATGTTGGAGAAAAATTAGGATTCGTTAAAACGACAATAGAATATGCGTTAAAAGATCCTAGAATGAAAGATGAACTCGTCACATTTATTAAACATTTAGGATTATAATAATTAAAGTGCCTAAGACATTGAAGAACAAGTGGTGATTCTTCAATCTTCTTAGACACTTCAATCTCATCAAAACTAAACCTAAAAACAGGACACACCCTATTTTCCGCTAAGGCGTGCCCTGGATTAGAGAAGAGATAAATTGTCGACAAACACTTCTCTAACCATAAATCCTCAACATCTCAGAAATTTTTTCTGAGAATCTTTTCCTCAGCGTCTTAGGACTTCTCCTAAGACATTTTTATTATATAATATAAAATTTGAATATCATAGATATTGCAATAGCAATATTTTGACTAATAATATCACTTTTCGGGAGAATTAAAATTTTCTTGGATAAGTGATGTTTTATTTTTAAAGAAATTCAATCCTAGTATGTTATTGATGAAAAAGCGAAGTTTGATAAAATTATAATAAATAAACTAAAACAGAGGTGTTATTTATGAAAAAAAATATTAACGTTGTTGGTGCAGTTATTTATTCGGAAAATAAAATCCTATGTGCACAACGTAATGAAAATATGAGTTTACCTCTAAAATGGGAATTTCCAGGTGGAAAAATAGAAAAGGGAGAAACAGAAGAAGAAGCTTTAATTAGAGAAATAAATGAAGAAATGAAATGCGATTTAACTGTAGAAAGTAAAATAATAGCAGCTGAATATGAATACGATTTTGGGATCGTTAACCTTACAACTTATAAATGTACATTAAATAATGAAATGCCAACTTTAACAGAACATAAAGAAATAAAATGGTTAGAACCCGATGAACTTACTGAATTGGATTGGGCGCCTGCTGATATTCCAACTGTAGAAATAATTGTTAAAGGTAAAAATTAATGGAAGACAAACTAATATTAAATCTAAAACAATCCTTAAAAAAAGGATTTATTGATAAAAATCTGACAAATGAAAGTAATTTAACTCCTAAGTTACTTGTAAACAATAATAATCAAAACGTGCTTACTTCTATTATTAATGAATTAGAAAAATGTTGTTCTTTTTTTATATCTGTAGCATTTATAACAGAAAGTGGTTTAGCAAGTTTAAAAACTATATTCAATGATTTAAATCATAAAGGGATTAAAGGTAAGTTAATCACTTCTAATTATTTAGGTTTTAATACACCCAAAATGTATAGAGAATTATTAAAACTAGAAAATATAGAAGTTCGATTAACTGATGTAGAAGGCTTTCACGCTAAAGGATACATATTTGATCATAAAGATTATTCTTCAATGATTATAGGAAGTTCCAATTTAACATCGACTGCTATGAAAATAAATTATGAACATAATATTTTATTATCTACTCATAAAAACGGAGAGTTAATTTATAATTTAAAAAATCAATTTGAAGTGCTTTGGGAAAATAGTATAAGTCTAAATTCTCAATGGATTAATGATTACGAAGAAATATTTGAGTCTAAATTATATAAAGATTTTTTAAAAATAAATAGAGAACAAAATCATTTGGTTAACCGATTTAAAAAATCTAATGAAATCCAACCTAACATTATGCAAGAAGAAGCATTAATGTCTTTAAAAAATCTTAGAAATTCTGGAGAGAATAAAGGATTAGTAATTTCTGCAACTGGAACAGGTAAAACGATTTTATGTGCCTTAGATGTTAGAAACTATAATCCTCAAAAATTTTTATTTATTGTTCATAATGAAGGTATTTTGAAAAAGGCAATGAAAGAATTTAAAAAAGTTCTTCCTTTTAATCAAGAAACGGATTTTGGCTTTTATACTGGTAAACATAAAGATATCGAAGCAAAATATCTTTTTGCAACAATTCAAACATTGTCTAACAATAATAATTATGAAGTTTTTGATAAAAAAGAATTTGATTATATTGTTTTTGATGAAGCTCATAGAACAGATGCATCGACCTATCAGATTATAATGAATTATTTCCAACCTAATTTTATGCTTGGAATGACTGCTACACCTGAAAGAACCGATGAAGGAAATATTTTTGAGTTATTTGATAATAACATTGCTTATGAAATTAGGCTACCTAAAGCTTTAGAGAGCGATATTTTATGTCCTTTTCATTATTTTGGAGTAACTGATTACATTCATAATGGTGTAACAAGTGATGATTATACTGAATTAAAAGATTTAACTTCAGAGGAAAGAATAAAACATATTATTGAAAAAACAAATTATTATGGATACTCAGGTAGTCAGTTAAAAGGACTTATTTTTGTAAGTCGAAAAGAAGAAGCGACTGAAATAGCTGAAAAACTATCGCTTAATAATATTCCGAGTAAAGCTTTAATAGGCTCAGATACTCAGAATAAGAGAACAAAAGTAATAAATGAATTGGTTAATGGAAAAATCAATTATATTGTCACTGTTAATTTATTTAATGAAGGAATAGACATTCCAGAAGTTAATCAAATAGTAATGCTAAGAAGTACTCAATCTAGCATTATATTTACTCAACAACTTGGAAGGGGCTTAAGAAAAAGTTCAGAAAAAGAGTTTGTAACGATTATCGACTTTATTGGAAATTATGAAAATAATTATTTAATTCCTATTGCTTTATCAGATAATCAATCTCATAACAAAGACGACTATCGAAAATTTCTGACTGAACCTAATAAATTAAGTGGTGTGTCAACTATTAACTTTGAGGAAATAGCTAAAAAGAAAATTTTTAAATCAATTGATCATGCTAATTTAAATAGTACTAAAATAATAAAAGAAGCATTTGAAAGTGTAAAAGAAAGAATAGGTAGAATACCTATGCTTATGGATTTCATTACTCAAAATTCTATTGATCCCAAAGTGATTATCTCTAAGTTTAACAATTATTATTTATTTCTGAAAAAATATAATTATATTGAAAAAGATTTTAATAAAGATGCTGTTAAAAATTTAACTTTTTTATCAAAAGAATTACTACCCGGATTAAAACAAGCTGATTATAAAATTTTAGAAAGTATAATAAGTGAAAATAATTATGCATCAATACCTAAAGATGACTTGGAAACTTCTTTAAATATTCTATCTTTAAACTATTTTGGAAAAAATGAAAATGAAAGATATGGTAGTCCAATTATAGATATCAAGACAAAAAGACTAAGTAAAACTTTTTCTAAGTATCTTGAAGATGAAGATTATCAAGCATTTGTTTTGGATATTCTAGCCATAGCAAAATATTATAATCAAAAAATTCAAGATTCTGGAAATGATTTAATCTTATATAATCAATATACACGCTTAGATTTTCTTAAATTAGTAAATTGGAGAAATCATGAGAAAAATATGGCAAATAATATATATGGCTATAGAATTTTGGATGAACACATACCATTATTTATTACTTATCATAAGTCAGAAGATATAGATGATAGTATAAAATATGAAGATCATTTCTTAAATCAAGAAGAGTTTGCTTGGGTTTCAAGAAAAAATGTATCATTAAAGAATAAAGAAATAAAGCAAATTATTAATCATAAAGAGGACGGAAAGACAATATATATTTTTGTTAAGAAAAATGACTCTGAAGGCTCGCAGCATTATTATTTAGGAGAAGCTGAGTATGTGAAAGGTAGCGCAAATGAGACAACTAATGTCACGGAAGATAAGATTGTGACCATGAATTTTATAATGAAAACTCCAATTAGAGATGATATTTATAGATATTTAGTAAATTAAATAGCGATTTATTGTTAGTTTTAATTAAATTAAATAAATTGGGTGAATATATATTTAAACGTATTTTATCACTAAATATTTTTTAGAAAAGAAGCATAAGATTTAATGATTTTATGCTTCTTTTTTAATTAATTAAAAAGGAATATGAAGGTATCGAAATTTTTTATTCCCTAACACACTTATCATTTAAATTCAACTTACATGTGAAAAAATGAACAAACGAATTTTCAAATTATTGAACTATTTGTGAAAAGTATCACATACCCCTTTTAAAATATAAAAAAGCGTGTATGATAAGAATTGTAAGGAATAAGTAATTGGAGTGATACTAATGAGAAAAGTAATAGAAGGCGTTATCTTTTCTGAAGAAGGCAGCTACGATATTTATTTAAAAACAGGCGTAAACCAAGGATTAATTAGTGATATAAAAGATGGATATATGACAATTGATTCAATGTCTTATTTAGACGCAGAACGTTTATATTTCTATGGTCTCGAACGTAAAACACTAGTTACAAATTAAAATACAAAATTGAATGACCTCCTATAACATTCAAGAACGTATCTTATCATGCCCTCGTTGGTGAGCAGTCGAGGGCATATCCTAAATATACCCCCAATCATTTTTAGATAATGTGTTAAAACCCGCATCTCACTTCCCTTGATGCGGGTATTTTTATTATAAAGATTTAAAGTTCTTTTTCACTTCATTATATTGGTACTCTTGATTATACAATTTGAACTTATAGCCATCTTCACTAGCAAAAGGCATTCGAATATTTGGAATGTGATCTATTCGTGCAATGAATTCCCTTTCTTGGCGTGTACGTTCTTTGACACTCATGTTTAACCACTCTTCTTTAGTAAATAAATCTTCGAAACGAAATGAAAAACTTGTGCGACCTACTTTTTGACGTAATGCTTGAACTAATGGACTAAAATCTTTCGCAATCACAGACATATCTATTCCCCTTTATTTATAGTCATATATCTTCACTTTATTACGTTTAAGTTTAAATTACAATCTATAATTGAGACTTTAAATTGATAATGACGTTTATGTATAAAGAATTATGGAAATGGATGAATAAACAACAATAAAGGATGATGAATATGGCTAAATTAACAGATACAGTTGCGATAATTACAGGTGCGAGTAGTGGAATTGGTGAAGCAACGACCAAACGACTTGCTGAAGAAGGTGCTAAAGTTGTGCTAGCTGGTCGTAATGATGAGAAGTTACAACGTGTTGCAGAACATTTGAATGAAGGAGACTATCTTATTACGCCAACCAATGTGATGTATCGTGATGATGTGGATGCTCTTGTAGAAAATGCGATTGCTAAATTTGGAAAAATTGATATCTTTGTCAATTGTGCAGGCATTAACTTATCTTCTAAAATCACAGATTACAAAGTAGACGATTGGGATAAAATGGTTGATACGAATATTAAAGGATTGTTATATGGTCTGAATGCTGTACTTCCTCATTTTGAAGAACAATCTAGTGGTCATATTGTCAATATGGCATCTATTTCAGGCTTTGAAGTTAATAAGACGAGTGCATTATACAGTGCAACGAAATCTGCTGTATTACGTATTGTAGAAGCTTTAGAAAAAGAGCTTGCGCGAACGGGTATTAAATCAACCAGTATTTTACCAGGAATGGTAGATACACCTATGACAGAAGGATATGACTTTGGTGATAGAAAGAAATTAGATCCTGAGAATATAGCTGATGCGGTAATCTATGCAGTGACGCAACCTGCACATGTAAACGTTAATGAAGTCGTCGTTCGTCCAGTTTAAATCTAATGAGAATAAGAGCGTTTCTTGCCTATGGTAGGAAACGCTCCTTTTTACCCTTCAATATTAGTGTTGAAATGTTACACTTATATTGAAAGATCATATAACTTAAAAGGGTGATAAAGTGATGGAACAACGTTTATTTGAATTGTTAGATGTATTAGTTAAATATAATACGGAGAGTCCTCCTGGACGTAATACGGATCCTTTACAAGATGACATTGAACACTTATTAAAAACACTAAATTTTGATATTCAACGTGAACATTTATATGAAAATGATAGTGTTATCGTCGCAACATTAAAAGGGGAAGATGAGGATGCACCTAAATTAATTCTCAATGGTCATGTAGATGTGGCGAATGTGGACGATGATTCTAATTGGCAATATCCACCGTTTCAATTGACTGAAAAAGAGGGATGGCTATATGGTCGTGGTGTGAGTGATATGAAAGGCGGTATGGCCTCGCTGTTTTATGTGCTTGAAAAGTTACATCAAGAAGGACGACGACCTAAAGGAGATATTGTCGTGCAATCTGTAGTAGGAGAAGAAGTGGGTGAAGCGGGGACGAAACGCGCATGTGAAATCGGTCCTCACGCAGATTTGGCATTAGTATTAGATACAAGTGAAAATATGGCACTTGGACAAGGCGGAGTCATTACAGGATGGATTACGGTTAAAAGTAAGAATACCATTCATGATGGCGCACGTAGTCAAACGATTCATGCAGGTGGAGGTTTATTTGGTGCGAGTGCAATTGAAAAAATGACCAAAATCATTCAAGCACTGAATGAACTTGAACAGCACTGGGCAGTGATGAAACATAGTCCTGGTATGCCGCCAGGTGCGAATACGATTAATCCAGCAGTGATTGAAGGAGGACGCCATCCTGCTTTTATTGCTGATGAATGTTGTTTATGGATTACGGTTCATTATTTACCAAATGAAAGTTATGAAGACGTTACAAAAGAGATAGAAGCATATTTAAATCGTGTTGCAGATGCAGACATTTGGTTAAGAGAGAACCCGTTACAGTTCGAATGGGGCGGTGAATCAATGATAGAAGATAAAGGAGAAATTTTCCCAAGTTTTACTATTCCATTAGAACATCCAGGCTTTAAACAATTACAAGATGCACATTATCACGTTCATCACAGTGAAATGAAACATGGTATGAGTACCACAGTGACAGATGGAGGTTGGACTGCTCATTTTGATATTCCAACCATTTTATATGGTCCAGGTAGTTTAGAAGAAGCTCATAGTGTAGATGAAAAGATAGAAGCACAAGAACTTCAAACTTATAGTGAGGTGTTATATACATTCTTAAAACACTGGTATGACCATCCTGAGAAATAAATTAAAAAGCCAAGTCGTGCTGTTGAATGACACGACTTGGCTATTTTATAGTCACATTATTTTTTTAATGTGTTTCGAAGACGATTGACCCAGCTCGCTCTTCTTTTAGAAACGACGGGCATTCCTGAAGGCTGGGTTGCCTCCTTTTTTAGCTTTTTACCATACTTAACTGCTTCTTTCATCAAGTAAGCTTGTGAATTTAATGGAGATAAATCATTTTGAACGTAATGATACTCACCATACTGATCTTGATAACGTCCTTTTTGATTATCAGATAATTGTAAATTCATAAAGTCTACAAGACGTTTACCGATTTCTTTATCTTCTACAGGGAATAAGATTTCAACACGTTTAATCATGTTACGTGTCATGACGTCTGCAGATGATAAATAAATACGTTCGTCACCATTATTGTAGAAGTAATAAATACGAGAGTGTTCTAATAGACGACCTACAATACTTACAACTTCAATATTTTCGCTGACACCTGGAATGCCTGGTTTTAGGCAACAGATACCACGAATAATAAGTTGAATGGTAACACCCGCTTGAGATGCTTCAAATAATTTTTCAATGATGGCCTTATCAGTTAAGGAATTCATTTTCATCATAATTTTACCGTTACCATGTTGACGATGACTTGCAATTTCTTTATCAATCCGATCAATAAAGACGTCACGAATATCGAAGGGTGCGACAATTAATTTATTATATTCAGGTTTAACTGAGTAACCACTTAAATAGTTAAAGAAATTAATGGCATCTTCAGCAATTAATGTATCTGTCGTAATCACACCCATATCTGTGTATAGTTTTGCAGTTTTATCGTTATAGTTACCTGTACCTAAGTGTACGAATGAAGTTAATTTGCCACCGATGCGTTTAACGACTAGAGCAATTTTACTATGCGTTTTTAAATGGGTCATACCATAAATAACGTGACAACCTGCATCTTCTAACATACGTGCCCAATGAACATTATTTTCTTCGTCGAAACGTGCTTTTAATTCTACAAGTACAGTTACTTGTTTACCATTTTCAGCCGCTTCTTTTAAGCTTTTAATAATTGGTGAGTCTTTACTCACACGATAAAGCGTTTGTTTAATCGCAATCGTGTTAGGATCTTCAGCTGCTTCACGAATAAAGTCTACAATAGGCTCAAATGATTCGTATGGGTGATGGAAAAAGACATCACGTTTTAATGCAAGATCATACACATTATTGTTACCTAATGAACGTGGAATTTGTGGTGTGTATTTATCATATGTTAAATATTTTAATTTATGGGATAGATGATCAACTAAGCCAAAGATAAATGTTAAATCTAAAGGTCCATTAAGTAAGTAAACGTCTTGTTCATCCACTTCTAAAGTGTCTGTTAACCATCCTAAATCTTCGATAGAAGCGGTACGATTGTCGACTTCTAAACGTACAGCCGAACCACTTTTACGTTCTTTTAAGAAACGTTCGATTTCGATAAGTAAGTCTTCAGCGCCATCTTCATGAATCGTTAAATCAGCATTTCTAGTAATTCTAAATGTAAAGGTATTTAATACTTCATAGCCTGTAAATAAGTGATTGATGAAGTGTGTAATGACATCTTCTACCATGACTACATATTGTTTTGAGCCTTCATTATAAGTTAAGAATCTAGGGATAAGAGATGGAATTTGAACAATAGCTGAGTTAATGGCATCATCTGTATCGATATCTACGAAGATATTTAGACTTTTATTATTTAGTTTTGGGAAAGGGTGGTATGCATCTATACCAAGTGGTGTTAACGTTGGTAAAATCGTGAGTTTAAAATCCCTTTCTAACTTACTTAAAATAGAGTCAGATAAGTTTTCTGGTTTACACATCACAATGTCATAATTGCGTAATTCTTCGATAAGTTCGTTATAGCGTTCATATTGCATATTGACATAATTTTTAGCTTTTTCTTGAATAGCATCTACTTGTTCTTGTGGTGTCATTTGTGTTTTATTTTCAGGTTTATCGAATCCCATTTTTACTTGGTCTTTTAAACCAGCCACACGCACCATAAAGAATTCATCTAAGTTCGAACTAAAGATAGATACGAAATTTAATTTTTCTAATAGTGGATTGTTGTTATCATAAGCTTCTTGTAATACACGATAGTTGAAATCTAACCAACTAAGTTCGCGATTATTATAGTATTTCGGCAAGCTAATATCATAGTCTCCCAATTGAGTTTGCATATTCAAAATACACCTCGTCATTTCTTCGATTATCAATCTTTCTATTTATAAACATATATAGTCTATGACAGAACTATCTATAATATAGCATACAAATTTTAAGATTTTGTAAAGACAATGGATACTGATCCTTTAAGAATCTTTTCAATATGCTTTTTCTGTCTTAATGCTTGATATTTCTCAGCAATCGGTTCGCCTTCAGTATAATGTACGGTCAGTTCATAATCGTCATTGCCTTTTTTCGTTTCTTTTAAACTCACGTCTTGAAAAAAGCTAGTTTGTGAAATATTTAAAGCATTCACAAATTTAATAATGCCACCTAATGCTTGAATGGTTTCAATTTCCTTATTACTAAACCAATCTGTTTCTTTACAATAGAACTTAAGTAAAGATTTATTTTTAAAACTTGCTAAAAGGGCGAGTTTAACGCGATCTTTATGTGTATACCCATTAATCATTGAATTCGCGATAATATAATACGTATGTGGAGAACTTGAATCTGAATCAATAAATCTACCTAAATAATAAATATAGGTTGCTTCTTCAAAGAGACGTTGCTCTGTGTCATTAATCTTTAAATCACCTAAATCCATTAATTGTTTTAATAAAGATTGCGCTAATTTTAGACGACCTTGCGAGCTATGTTCTTCGATATGATAGTCATGTGCTAAGAAATAAATCGCTTCTTTACGCACATTATGTTTGTCAAATACATCTGGATAGCGTGAGCGAATTTGTTTAATAATATAGCCTTCACGTAAGCCATTTCTTGAAAATGTGAATTGCTTCGCATCTATTTTTTTATAAAGTGTCTTAAATACTGATACTGCTGGAAGAATAATATCTGCACGATCGCGACTTAATCCATCTAGGTTATTTAACTCATCACGTGAACTTTTACGTATCATGTTGTACACTTCATCAATATCTTTATCTGACATTGTATAATTGTGTACGCCACTTATAGGATAAGCGTGTTCAGATTGATGAATACGTGCTACGTTACGTGCAGAACCACCAACGCCGACTAAGGCAATCTCTTGATCTTTAAGCCAATCCAATGTACTAAATTGTTGAGATAAAAATTTCTCCATATCTTTGATCGCACCTTTATCATTGTGGTCTTTGCCATCAAAGAATTTATGTTTTAACGTGACTACCCCGAAAGGAAAACTATGTGATTCAAATAGTTCTTTATCCTTAAATAAAGTAACTTCCGTTGAACCGCCACCGATGTCTACAGATACGCCATTTTCAATTTCAGTGGTATGAGTAATAGCATAGTAACCATAATATGCTTCTTCTTTTTCAGGAATAATTGAGATTTCAATATCAAGTTCATCTTTCACTCTTTTAACAATGTCATCCTTATTCTCAGATTGACGAATCGCTGCTGTTGCGATAGGATGTAATGCTTTTACTTTAAATTTTTCAGATACAGATTTAAAACTGCGTAATGCTTCAATGAGTACGTTAATGCCTTCTTGGCTCATTTTATTTTCTTTTGTCAAGTATTGACTCAAGCGAGCAGGCGTTTTAATGTTGAGCAATTCATTTAATCCTGCATCTTTGCTAAATCTAAAGATAACTAATCTAATCGTATTTGAGCCAATATCTATTAATCCTATACGTTCTTCCATCATGGCCTCCTAAGTCTTTCAATACTTCCTATTATAGTTTTATTTTACATGAATTTTATAAATAGAAAAAGATACGAATCCTATTTGCATTTCTTTGAATATAAAAAAGAATTCAATTGTAAAACGATTTCATTTTTAGTATAACGTTTAATCTAAACTGTTTAGTGGAACAATAAGGTTGTATTAGAAAACAAGTTCACTAGGAGTGTGACAAGATGAAACGTTTAGAAGATAAAATTGCAGTCATCACAGGTGCAAGTACCGGTATTGGACAAGCATCAGCAAAAGTGTTAGCTAAAGAAGGGGCACATGTCTTAGCACTTGATATTTCAGATGAATTAGAAAAAACTGTAGATGATATTAATCAAGAAGGCGGTAAAGCGACAGCTTATAAAGTTGATATCTCTCAAGATCAACAAGTGAAAGATTTTGCTGAGAAAGTTAAACAAGACTATGGTCACATTGACATTATCTTCAACAATGCAGGTGTAGATAATGGGGCAGGACGTATTCATGAATATCCAGTTGAAGTATTTGATAAAATTATGTCTGTTGATATGAGAGGGACGTTCTTAGTAACGAAATTCTTATTACCATTAATGTTGGATAATGGGGGTTCAATCATTAATACAGCTTCATTCTCAGGACAAGCAGCAGACTTGTATCGTTCTGGTTATAATGCCGCTAAAGGTGGCGTCATTAATTTCACTAAATCGATTGCGATTGAATATGGACGTGAAAATATTCGTGCGAACGCGATTGCACCAGGTACCATTGAAACACCGCTTGTAGATCATTTAGCTGGTACATCTGAAGATGAAGCGGGTAAAACGTTCCGTGATAATCAGAAATGGGTCACTCCACTTGGTCGTTTAGGACAACCTGAAGAAGTAGGTAAATTGGTTGCTTTCCTAGCATCAGATGATAGTTCATTTATTACAGGTGAAACGATTCGTATTGATGGCGGTGTGATGGCATACACTTGGCCTGGTGAAATGTTAAGTGAAGATAAATGGAAACATTCTGTAGAATAAATCATAATGGATATATTAGCGTTTAAATGTGAGAGATGGCTTCAATGTGAAGCTGTCTCTTGCTTTTTATGTATTTAGATAAATTATCATATTTTATAAAAATGTTATAATATTGTTGTCGTCTTTCCTTTAGACGGTCGTACGTTTAAAGGGGGTGAAGTTATGACGTTAATATTTGTACTCGTTATCGCACCTATATTAAATAGGTGGCTCAATATATTGTTTGATTATTGGTTTGAACAATATAAGAATAAAAAAGACGGCAGATAATCCAATACACAAAGAACCCCTAGTCTAGGGCAATAGACTAGGGGTTCGTATCGTTATGACGTTAATACTCGTTAATGTGATATTAACATAAGTAGATGTAATATTTCAATATTCAAATTACCATTTGATTTGATTGTACGTTTGGTCATTTAAAGAACGTACAATTTCAGTGATTAATCGTACTGAATTTTCATAATCATCCGTATGGAGAACAGATACATTTGAGTGCATATAGCGTAATGCTACACCAATGGCAATTGTTGGAATACCATCGTTAGCAACATGGATACTACCAGCATCTGTACCACCGCGTGGCGTTGTATCCCATTGAACCGTAATATAATGTTTTTTTGCCACTTCTTTAATATGTTGACGTAAGCCTTGATGTGCCACATTTGAAGCATCCATTAAAATAATGACTGGACCGTCACCAATGGCTGTATCACTACCATATTGTGCCATTCCAGGTGTATCGTATGCGACCGCAACGTCGACTGCGATAGCTAAATCGGGGTTGATTTTATTTGCTGCGACTTTAGCGCCACGTAAACCAACTTCTTCTTGTACAGTACCACCTGCATATAAATTAATACCAATCGATTCATCTTTAAGATTGTTAAGTACGTCAATAGCCAGTGCACAACCGTATCGATTATCAAATGCTTTGGCAGTTAAATATTTACCATTTGCAAGTTGTTCAAACTCACTATAAGGTGTAATCATATTTCCAATTTCAATACCGTATTGTTCAGCATCTGCTTTACTTCTAACACCAATATCAATAAACATGTCTTTGATATCGATAGACTTTTTGCGTGCGTCTGGTTCGAGTACATGTGGAGGTTTAGAACCAATGATACCTCGTATCTCTTTACCATCGTCAGTCGTGATGGTTACTTTTTGAGATAACATCACTTGGCTCCACCAACCGCCAATAGGTTGAAATTTAATAAACCCATTATTGTCAATTTTAGTAACGATGAATCCAATTTCATCTAAATGACCAGCTAACATTAATGATTTAGATCCCGTTTTACTTTCCCTTTTACCAAAGATACCACCCAAACCATCTTCGATAATCTCATCACTAATCGGTGTTAAATAGTCTCGCATTTTTTCTTTAACTTGGTATTCATAACCAGCGATACCATTAACATCTGTTAATGTTTTTAGTAATTCGATAGATTCTTTCATACATTGAGTCCTCCTAAAATGTTGTTAAGTGTATTGTAGCATGGATAAAATGAATTTTATGAAAAATAGTTTATCATATCTATGTAAATTAAATGTATCCTATTCATAGTTAGTAAGTGATATAATTTGTGTAAAATTAAATATGGGGAAGTCGATGAGTATGATGAAAAAAGTCTTAACATTATTTGGGTTGTTAGTGTTAAGTGTGAGTATATTAGGAGCTTGTAATCAATCACGTTCAAAAACATACGAAGGTGATATTAATGGTAAGCATGTTCTTACAACATTAACTTATAAAAATAATAAAGTGATTAAACAATCAACTGTCAGTACGTTAAAATATGAGGATCTCGGAATGTCTAAACAAGAAGGTAAAACATCTTTTAAAGATTATCGTCCATTAAAAGGAAAAAAGGGTGTAACATATACGCTAAGTAGTAAGCATCAAAAAATAGTTGAAAATATAGATATTGATTATAACAAAGCAAATTTAAAAGACGTTAGTCGTTACTTTGCATTAGCACATTATTCTAAAAACTATAAAAAAGTAACAATGGATGGTACGGTCAAAGAACTTAAAAAAATTGGATTCCAGAACAAAAGCAATATGAATGAAGAATAATATAAAAGTGAGACAACCATTGGCTTAGATGGATTGTCTCACTTTTTTGTTGACTATTGAATAAGTTTTAATTTATAACTTGCGATATCTTCAATATGTCCATTTTTTCTTTTAATCACAATATGATCTTCTGTAATTTCGTTTGGGCTTTTAACACCTACTGCAGCCGCAACATTAAATAATCCTTCATGTAAACTCGTCACATAGTTTGTGACACGATATTGCTTTTCTTCAACAATTAAAGCTTTTTCTTTTTTAGGATCAGTTGTTGCGACACCAACGGGGCAAGTATTTAAATGACATTGTTGACTCATAATGCAACCAATGCTAATCATCATACCTCTTGCAATATTACATAAATCAGCACCAAGTCCGAGTGCAATGGCTACTTTATCAGGTGTAATAAGTTTTCCAGATGCGAATATCTTCACATATTTGCGTGCATCATAACGTTCTAAAACACCAGTAACGATTGGAAGGGCAGTAAAAAGTGGGAGACCTACACCATCTTGTAATTCTTGGAATGTTGCGCCAGTTCCACCTTCACCACCATCAACAGTAATAAAGTTTGGATAAATAGCTAGGTTAATCATTTCTTGAACAAGGGCCTCAACTTCATCAACTCTGCTTACAACAATTTTAAAGCCCACAGGTTTCTGACCGAGTTTTTGCAACTTAGCTACAAATTCTAATAATTCTTTCGGATTATTAATGAAATCGAAGCGGTTAGGTGAGTTGATTGTCTTATAGGGTTCGATATGACGAATTTTAGCAATTTCTTCTGTAACTTTATTGCCCTCCATATGACCACCACGTGTCTTAGCGCCTTGTGCAAGCTTAATTTCAAATGCTTTAACTTCTTTATAGTTTGCCACATTTAAGAAAGCTTCTTCACTAAAAGCACCGTCTTTATCTCTCACGCCGAATAAACCTGGTCCAATTTGATAAATAATATCGCAGCCACCTTTAAGATGATATTCAGATAAACCACCTTCCCCTGTATTCATCCATGTGCCAGCACGTGCAAGTCCTTGAGATAATGCAGTGATCGCGCGACCACCTAATGAGCCGTAACTCATACCAGATTGGCCTACTAAACGTTTAACTTTAAAGGGATGTGCTAATTCTTCGCCTATAATAACTGCATGATCATCTGATAAATAATAAGGATCGATGTGTTTATTCTCACGATGCTCTTCACGCTTAAACAATCGTTCATTATCGATTGAATAAATAAATGTTGAAATCATTGAATGGTTATCAATTTGAAGTTCTGACTTTTGTAATGGAAACATAGCGTTTCGAATATAAAAGCCTTCTTCATAGATTTTTTCTGTACCAAAACTAGTCATTCTTGAATGATATTTACTTGCTAAAACGATATCAGTATATTGATTTCTTGAAAATGGTTTTCCTTCGGTATCATTTGCAAATAAATATTGACGTAATTCTGGTCCTATTTTCTCTGAAAAGTAACGTACTCTGCCTAATACAGGAAAGTTACGTAACACACTATGTTGTTCTTGTCTTTTATCTTTGAATAAAAGAAATAATCCAACCATTAATATAGAAAGTAACACCATCATAATAAGAATATTAACTATAAATTGCATGACAGTAAGTAATGTTGTCATGCCCATCCCCCCTCAATTCCCTTTATACTGTAAATCTTACATCAAAAAATTTTATTTACAAATAAAAATAAATAGATTTAATATTTATCTTTAAATATCAAATTGTGGAAAAGTTAGAATCTCTTATGACAATAATGTGTTTAAATGATAAAGTACTATATGCGTAGATAGTTGAGGTGATATATGAAAAAAGAAAAAGATGTGATTACACAAGTGGTATCAAAAAATCGATGGAGTAGTCCTAAAATAATAAAAAAGGATTTTCTACTCATTCCTTTATTTATCTTTTTCCAAATTTTAACGCCTATTATTATTGTTTTTGGCGTATTAGGTGTGACGGCTATGGTTACCCAACAACCACCGCCATCTTATTTATATAATGTGATGCTAAGTTTAAGTTTTGTGATTGCTCAATTTATTGTGTTAGGATTATTTTTCACATTACATAAGTTTTATATTGCGAATGTTGTACGACGACAATATCGTATTGCGATTCATCAGTATTTGAAATTTATGATCATCATCGTAATGGTTAGTGTGATGTTATATTATGGTTTTAATGCATTGGCACACATATTACCGCATCCTTTTGGCTATGTAGACACACAAGCACAACGTCGTTTAGAAGGATTGTTTATTCATCCAAGTGCGCTGATATTCACTTTTATTTCAGTAGTATTATTACGCCCCTTAATTGATGAGTTACTATTTCGTCATCTGTTGATTCATGAATTAGGTAAAAAATTTAATCTTTTAGTAATGATGATTGTTAGTGTGTTAATAGAAACTATTGTCCAAGTATATGATTTAATTTCAATATTGGAAGCCATCCCTTACATGATTATTTCAATAGGTGCAGTGATGGTATATATGAAAAGTGGGAAAAATTTAGCAGCCTCCTATCTTTATCATAGTACTGTACAACTCATCATATTTATTATTACAATGATTGATAAGCTTGTTTAAATAGAAAGAATAGGAGAGTTATATGACTTCGGAACATAATGATACATACTACCAAACCTCAGAACAGCGACCGATAAGAAATGAATTTGATTCAAAACGTATTGTTAAACGTGATTTTTGGCTCATACCTACATATTTAGTCATGAATATTGTTTTTCCGTTGATTCTTACATTTATTGTGATGGCAATGATTTCAGGCATCACAGGTGGTCATATATCGGAAAGTAAGTTTACAAAATATTATTTAGGATATGCGCAAGTCTTTACGTTAATTGGTCAATGTCTTGTATTAGTAGTCTTTTATTTAATGCATCGCAAAACCATTATTCCTATTGCCATCTCACGTTTCAAAGCTTTAAAAAAACATATTCCACTCATTATTATTGTGATGGTGGCCCTTTATGTGTTGCAAGGCGCATATGGTTATTTAGTAGAATTTTTACCGAAACAATATCAGTTTGATGATACAGAAAATAACAAAATGATTATTAAAATGTTTGAAATCAATTGGCTTTGGCCTGTTTTATTTTTAGATATTGTGATTATTACACCTGTTGTAGAAGAATTATTATTCAGACATTTGTTAATTCATGAGTTAGGTAAAAAATTAACGTATGGTGTGATGTATGTCGTGTCAGTACTCGGATTTGCAGGATTACATATGACAAGTGCATCATCACCATTTGAAGTTGGTCCTTATATAATTATGGCTACAGGATTTGTTGTGGCATATCACTTAAGTGGTCGAAATTTAGCGATGACGATTACCCTACATATGATAAATAACTTTGTTTCTTTTATAGCGATTATTATGAGTATCATTTGGGGTTAAGGGTAAGAGGTAAAGTCATTGAAATTCAAAAAATAGTAACATTGAATTTCATTACTTTGCCTCTTTTTTTGTTATGATAAAAAAGAATATGTCATCCCATTAAAGAGTAAAGATAAGGAGGAAACGCTTGTGTTATTAGAAGTAAAACATCTGACCTACAAAGCCGATCAACGAACGATACTCAATAATATTAATTTTAAATTAGATCAAGGTGAAACCGTTGCAGTGGTTGGTCCTTCTGGAAGCGGAAAAAGTACATTCTTAAAGCAACTCAACAATTTAATTAGTCCGACTGAAGGAGAATTATTATTTAAAGGAAAACCATATGATGAGTATCGTCCTGAAGAATTACGTTCTAAAATTAGTTACATGATGCAACAAAGTGAATTATTTGGAACGACAGTAGAAGATAATATGGCTTTCCCAGCATTAACGCATCATGATCAATTCGATGAAGATAAAGCGAATGATTTACTTAATAAAGTCGGCTTATCGAATTATAGTCTAGATTCAAAAGTAGAACATATGTCTGGGGGAGAACGTCAACGTATTGCTATTGCACGCCAGTTAATGTATCAACCAGAAATATTACTTCTAGATGAATCAACGAGTGCACTTGATACGCAAAATAAAGAAAAAATTGAAGATATTATCTTTAAATTAGCAGATGAAGGCGTCGCTATATTATGGATTACGCATAGTAATGATCAAAGTATGAGAAACTTCCAAAGAAGAATTACTATTAAAGATGGTCAGATTACAAATGAGGAGGTGTTAAGTCATAATGAGTAATACAGCGCTTTGTTTAACAGCATTATTATTATTAATTCCTATTATTATTTCATATAAAGAAGGCTTACATATTATCAAAGATTTAGTCGTCGCTTCGATTAGAGCGGTGGTTCAATTATTAATTTTAGGATTGATATTAGAATATATTTTTAAAATTGATCAAGTATGGATATTATTGATTGCAGTATTAGTCATTATTATTAACGCTTCTTGGAATACAATTCATCGTGCATCGCCTGTTATGCATCATGTGTTTTGGATTTCTTTTGTTTCTATATTTATATCAACAGCAATTCCATTAGCATGTACAGTGCTTGCTGGTGCCATCGATTTTAAAGCAAATGATGTCATTCCTATCGGTGGTATGCTTGCAAATAATGGTTTAATTGCCATTAATTTGGCATATCAAAATTTAGATCGTGCGTTCGTTCGAGATGTAGATGATATTGAATCTAAGTTAACATTAGCAGCAACGCCAAAGCTTGCATCTAAAGGGGCGATTCGTGAAAGTATTCGTTTGGCGATTGTTCCAACAATCGATTCTGTAAAAACATATGGGTTAGTGTCTATTCCGGGTATGATGACAGGATTAATTATTGGAGGTATGGCACCATTACAAGCCATCAAATTCCAATTACTTGTTGTATTTATTCATACTACTGCAACGATTATGTCTGCATTGATTGCAACGTATTTAAGTTATGGTCAATTCTTTAATGCACGTCATCAACTCGTAGCACGTACAACGAATATAAAAGACAATAACTAAATCTCAATGACACATTTTTTCGCACAAAAGTTTAAGAAATTATTATATAATGAAACAGTTACGAATGATAAAGGTTACCATTGCGTAACTGTTTTTTTATACCAAAATATAGAAAGAAAGGAGTTCTATGCATGTCTGTCATGCGAGTGGCAACCTTCATTATTAGTGTGTTTATCGTCGGTATGGTTGAGATGATGGTTGCAGGAATTATGAATTTAATGAGTGGAGATCTCGGTGTCTCTGAAGCGATTATTGGTCAGCTTGTGACTTTATATGCATTAACCTTCGCTATTTGTGGACCCATACTTGTTAAGCTTACGAATCGCTTTGCAGTACGACCGGTCTTATTATGGACACTCGTTGCATTTATTATTGGAAACGCAATGATTGCGATGGCGCCTAACTTTACTATTTTAGTGATTGGACGTATCTTATCTTCAGCAGCAGCGTCACTCATTATTGTTAAAGTCTTAGCTTTAACAGCGATGTTAACGATACCTAAAAATAGAGGGAAAATGATTGGTGTCGTTTATACTGGATTTAGTGGGGCTAACGTATTTGGCGTCCCAATCGGTACGATGATTGGGGATGCAATAGGTTGGAGATTTACGTTCTTATTTATTATTATTGTGAGTGTGATAGCCGGTGTACTGATGATGGTGTATTTACCATCAACATCAGAATTAAATCAAGTTCAACGGCAATGGGGTTCAACTTCAAATAAACAGCTAAATACATCTAAAATTTTAAGACCAGCGGAGGTAGTCAAATATTTAGCGATTACTTTTTTAATTTTAGTAGCCAATTCTGTGACATTTGTTTATATTAATCCTCTTATTTTGAATCATGGCCATCAAATGGGATTTGTATCATTGGCGTTATTAGTGAATGGGATTGCAGGAGTGATTGGTACGTCGTTAGGTGGCATATTAGCAGATAAACTTAGTAGTAAACGTTGGCTAATCATTGCCTTTTCTATTTTTATAGTTATGATGTTGATGATGAATCTTATTTTGCATACTGTTACCTTATTATTAATTGGATTGTTTATATGGAATATTGTACAGTGGAGTACCAATCCAGCAATTCAAAGTGGTATAATTGAACATGTTGAAGGTGATACGAGTCAAGTGATGAGTTGGAATATGTCGAGTCTGAATGCGGGAATAGGATTTGGAGGCATTATTGGAGGACTCGTTGTTTCAAATATCTCTGTTCAAGCAGTCACGATTGTGAGCGCGATGGTTGGAGCTATGGGTCTTATTATTGTCTTAAGTTTAAAAAATATGTCTTATATGAGACATTAAAGAGGAAGTGGAACAGAATTCATTTTGAATTCATTGTTCCACTTCTTTTTATTTATATATATAACAATAAGGTGTTTGAGGAGAATAAGATGGCCATGGCATAGTGTGGTATGTCGCAAAATAGATTAAATCATCTATCATGTGTTTACTGAGATGACGTTCATGTTCTAATGAGTTCACACCGTGCGCTTTTAAAATCTCTAATTTTCCAAACCAAAACACTAAATCTAAAATATGATAAGCAGATTGAAACGGTGATGCATTAGAAAGGCACCAGTCAAAACGTAATTTCCAACAATGGGGATTGTTGTCAAGTTGATTTAAAAATGAAATTGCAGGTGTTTCAAAATAATGCGTTGTCACCATACGGGCTTGGTCTTTACCAGTTTGAGCTTGAGAAATGTGAAGGTGTATATCATTTAATGTCATGACTTCCACAAAGCGCTCAGGTGATAATTTTCTAGATTCATTGCGAATATAAATATTGCCTTCCTCTTTCGTAGTACCTATAACAACCGGTTTAGTAAATTGAGAAAGGGGACGAGACATGTTTGACTCTTGAATAGGTGCATAAATCAATTCAAGACCTTTTGATTTTCCGCGTGATGCTTCATCATAAGCCATTAATGATAATATCTCTAAAGTTGTTAAATGAGTCATTCTTTTTTTAGGAAAATAGGTATCTTTCAGATAGGCAAAATGGGCTGCTTTCTTTTGTCCTAATAAATGAGAATCAAGATGTAGCGTTCCACTTAATAACATCACTTGATGATAGTATTTATCTAATTTTGGTCGTTGCATTAATGCCATAATACTCATACTACCAGCAGACTGTCCCATTAATGTTATATTGTTTGAATTTCCACCGAAATAGTTAATAAACGTATGTACCCATTTGAGTGCATTAATTTGATCAGACAAACCATTGTTTTTATTATAATCGCTATTGAAGTAAGACCAGTCTAAAAACCCTAAAGCACCTAAACGATAATTAAACGTAATGACAATGACATCATGTTGTTCAACAATATGTTCAGGTGTATAAAGTTCCTGAGAACCATGTCCGTTCACAAAGCCACCACCATAAAAATAGATAATGACAGGCTTATTTTTATATTGATTATTTTGACACCAAATATTTAAATATAAACAGTCTTCACTTTGGTTAAATAATTGAGCATGTGATGAGAAGAAGGTTTCGAGTTTGTTATGTGGTTGTGGTGGTATAGATTTAAACGATGTTGCTTCAATGGTCTTATTCCAACTTTTTAAGCATTTCGAGTGTTTAAATCGATGTTCATTGATAGGTTTATCAACATAAGGAATCCCGAGAAAGTAATTAATTTTCCCTTTAGTATAGCCTTTAATATCTCCGCCATGTGTTTTAATTAAAGTCAACAGTATCATCTCCATACTTATCTTATATCTAATATAACATTAAAAAAAACGTCTGAAGCAAGATGAGACTATTCTCTAACTTGTTTCAGACGTTTGAATGATTATTCGTTACCTTTAGCAGCTGCTTCAGCTTCTTCTGGTGAGCCATCTTTCATTTTTTTATTGATTTTCTTAGCACGTTTGAAGTAAATACTATTGAAGTGACTTGAAGAACCAATTTTATAAAAAATGAGGGACAACACAATAATAGCAATAAAGTCATATGGGTAGTGAATCCAGTTCATACCTTTAAATTCTTTACTACCTATAAATGACATAGCAGCTAATAAAATAAGATAGACAATAATCCATAAGCTACCGCCAATTTGCTTTTTAGTATTTTTCCAATTCATTTTATATTCATAGAAGAAGTAAATTGGTAAACCTAAAATAATAATTAAAATAACTTCTGCTGTAGTAGGCCACATTGCCCAATAAATGGCCAGTGATGCTAATACGAATGATAAAGGTGCCATGATTTTTAATAATTTACCACGGAAGGGACGATGCAATTTAGGTCCCATTTTACGTAACGCAATAACGGTAGTAGGACCTGTAAGATAGGCTACTAATGTTGCAGTTGAAATAACAGCTGCAAGTACCCCCCAATCGCGGAATAACGTTACCATGATAATACTCATGACAGCATTAAATGCAATCGCAACACGTGGAATATTATATTTTGAATTAATTTTTCCTAAGAATTTAGGAATATGACCATTTTTTTCCATAGCGCTTAATACGCGACCAGTAATGGCTACAAATGATACACCAGTACCAAATGGAGATACTACGGCTTCAATATAAAGTAAAATGGCTAACCAATTAATACTTAATAAAATTGCCATGTCTGCAAATGGTGAATTAAAGTTAATACCGTGCCAACCATGTGAATGAATCATTGATTGTGGCATTGAAGTGATAAATGTACTTTGTAAGATAATATATAAAATTGCACTTAATGTTAGTGAAATGCCGATACCACGTGCAATGTTTTTCTCAGGATTTTTAATTTCTGAGCCCATATTAATGATCGTTTGGAATGCATTAAATGAGAAGATAATACCTGATGTTGTTGTTGCTGCAAAGATAGGTGCACTACCATACGGCATAAATGTATTCAAGGAATGACCATAGTTTCCTGCATCAAACCCTGAGAGCGTTAACATAATAATTGTTAGGAGTGGCACACCTAATTTAAATACAGAAATTAAACTTGTAAATGATGTTAATAATTTTACAGACCAATAATTTAATAATGAAAAGACAATGATGATAATGTAAACAACAAATAAACCAATTGTACTTACAGAACCATTATGCATCAATGCCTGAGTTGGCTTAGCCCAGTCCCAAGGCCAAGAGCTTATATATTGGACTGCAGATACTGCTTCAATTGGAATAATCGTTACGAGTGATACCCAATTTGCCCATGCAGCAATGAAGCCAAGTAATGACCCATGTGTATATTGAGCATAGTTACTCATTCCACCGGATTGTGGAAACATTGTTCCTATTTCAATATAGTTATAAGAAATCGTTCCAATAACTATGAAGCCTATGACCCATGAGATAATGGCTGCTGGTCCAGCTACTGAAGATGCTTCCCATGCTCCAAAGAGCCAACCAGAACCAATTAACGAACCTAAACCGAGTAACACAAGCTGCGTTAGGCTAATTTTATTATCGCTTTTATTCTTTCCCATAAATACTCCTTTTAATTTATTTTATTTTTTATAAAAAAACACGATATAATTATACGCTTATCATTTAATTAGTCAAACTAAATATTTAATAGATTTCAAAATATTATTAAAAGGAGTTTATTAAATTTTTTCTATAATATAATGATGATAATGTTATGAAAAAGTATGTAGTGAAACCGATGTAGAAAGAGAATAAATGATAAATAAAAATAGAGATGATAGGCATAGAATCGTATGATTTGAAATAATACAAAAAACCCTGTAAAGAAAACTTCTTTACAGGGTTAAAACATTTAATTAATATTTTTGGTCACCATTTAATTTAACTAGGATTTTAGCTTGTGATTTATCATTAACTAATTGATTGAATCCTGATTCAACGATGTCAGCTAATTCAATTTTATCTGTTACAACGCTCTTAACATCTAAGCTACCATTTGCGATTAAATCAATTGTTTGTTGGAATGTTGTTGGTGTATAAGCAATAGTAGACGTTAATTTAACACCAGAGTTTGTCAATAACATTGGATCAAAGTTAACTTCGTGTGCAAAGATTGAAACAATGACAACACTACCTCTTGGGCGTGTTACTTTTACTGATTGTGCTAATGTTACGCCAACACCAGCTACTTCAAATGTTACATCTACACCGTTTTCAGTGTGTTCGTTTACGAATTCTAGTGGATCAGTATGACCAGAGTTTACAACGTGAGTTGCGCCCACCTCTTTAGCTTTAGCTAAACGTTCTTCTGATAAATCAAATACAAAGATTTTACTAGCACCAGCTGCTTTAGCTGCAACGACTGTTAATAAACCAATTGGACCCGCACCAAAGATAGCCACTGTATCACCAAATAATAAGTTACCTTCTTTAACAGCTTGCACTGCTACTGCTGTTGGTTCAACTAATGCACCTTCTTGAGCAGACACATTTTCAGGTAAGTGATACACATTGTCTTCAGGTGCATTAGTAAATTCAGCGAAACCACCATCTGAACCCAATCCGATGAATGTATACCCATCATATAAATCTAAATTTTCTTCTTTTTCACGTGCAGAAACAGTTGGGTTTACAACGACACGGTCGCCTTTTTTATATTTTGTAACGTCTTTCCCCACTTCTTCAACGATACCTGAGAATTCATGTCCTAAAGTTACAGGTGCTTTTTGACCTAAGAATGGATCAGGTTTGTCAGTTGAAATAAATACTGGACCTTCTAAATATTCGTGTAAGTCAGTACCACAAATACCAGCCCAAGATACTTTAACTTTTACTTCGTTATCTTTTAATTCTTTTGGTTCACGATCTTCAACGCGAACATCTTTTTGACCATACCATACTGCTGCTTTCATGATATATAACATCCCTTTCATAATAAAAAACACTTTGTAATTATAGATTAATACGAGGAACTCAGAAATTCAAATATATATAAATGAATTGTTAAACACTTTAGAAAAATTTGACAATTTTTCGAACTTTAATTGTAGACAATATAAAAAAGTTGGAATGTACTATTTACAAAGAATAGTTGTATATAAGTAATGTTAAATTTAAAAACTTAAAAAAATAATTAGGTAAAAAAATTAATTATTACATATAAATAATGTTTCAAAAAATTATAAAGGGTATATAAGTATAGGTGGTGGAATTTTAACGATTTCTATTAAAATGCAATTTTTTAAAACTTTATTACGCAATGGCCATATGGTTCTTGATTGAGACAATCAAAAATAGAATACTTTGGCTTTTTTGTATTTAAAATTTTCCATCATTAATACGATAGAAGGGGACATCCTATGACGCTTAGTATAAAGAACCTTACTAAAATTTATTCTGGAAATAAGAAAGCAGTCGATAATATTTCTTTAAATATTGAAGCTGGAGAATTTGTTGCATTTATTGGAACAAGTGGTAGTGGTAAAACAACAGCATTAAGAATGATTAATCGCATGATTGAACCTACAGAGGGTTCAATTGAAATGAATGGTAAAGATGTACGTAACATGAATCCAGTAGAATTACGTCGTAGTATTGGATACGTGATTCAACAAATTGGATTAATGCCACATATGACTATCAGAGAAAATATTGTGCTCGTTCCAAAACTTTTAAAATGGTCTAAAGAAAAGAAAGATGCTAAAGCAAAAGAGTTGATTAAATTAGTCGATTTACCTGAGGATTACTTAGATCGTTATCCGTCTGAATTGTCGGGTGGACAACAACAACGTATTGGTGTAGTTAGAGCGCTTGCAGCAGAACAAGACATTATTTTGATGGACGAACCGTTCGGTGCATTAGATCCTATAACTAGAGATACGTTACAAGATTTAGTTAAAGATTTACAAAAAAAGTTAGGAAAAACGTTTATTTTTGTAACTCATGATATGGATGAAGCGATTAAGCTAGCAGACAAAATTTGTATTATGTCGAAAGGCCAGATCGTTCAATATGATACACCGGACAATGTTTTAAGATATCCAGCAAATGATTTTGTTAGAGAATTTATTGGACAAAATAGACTGATTCAAGATCGACCAAACTTGAGAACGGTTGAAGATGCAATGATCAAACCAATTACTATTCAAGCTGACGATTCTCTTAATGATGCAGTCAATATTATGAGAACCCATCGTATAGACACTATTTTTGTAGTGAATAATAAACATCGTCTTTTAGGGTTTTTAGATATTGAAGATATAAATCAAGGATTACGTCAAGGTAAAGAATTAATTGATACGATGCAGCGTGATGTTTATAAAGTACATATCGATTCAAAACTACAAGATTCAGTGCGAACTATTTTAAAGCGTAATGTACGTAATGTGCCTGTAGTAGATGATCATGATACATTAATTGGACTGATTACACGAGCAAACTTAGTAGATATTGTGTATGACTCCATTTGGGGTGAAGAGAATGAAACGAGTCACTCTTCTAAAACCTATTCAAATGAAGTTGAGCGAGAGAATGAACGTCAAAATGAAACACAACAACGTTTAACAACACAAGGTACACAACGTTATCATGAAGATATTATGAACGGAACAGATAGAGAACATACCCATAATACGGATGATACGGGAGTGGATCGTTAATGAGAGACTTTTTTGCACAATACGGAGAAGAACTCGTATCGAAAACGATAGAACATTTCTATATTTCTATTATTTCGTTACTTATTGCTATTGTCGTAGCTGTACCACTTGGTATTTTATTATCAAAAACAAAACGTACGGCGAATGTTGTATTGACTATTGCAGGTGTACTTCAAACGGTACCAACACTTGCCATTTTAGCGCTTATGATTCCAATTTTTGGTGTAGGTAAGACACCAGCAATTGTAGCTTTATTTATCTATGTATTATTACCTATCTTAAATAATACAGTATTAGGAGTTCAAAATATTGATAAAAACATTATTGAAGCTGGAACAAGTATGGGGATGACAAAACTTCAATTAATGAAAGATGTGGAATTACCCCTTGCCTTACCATTAATTATTAGTGGTATACGTCTTGCAAGTGTATATGTCATTAGCTGGGCTACACTTGCGAGTTATATTGGTGCAGGTGGTCTAGGTGATTTAGTATTTAATGGCTTAACTCTCTATGAACCACCAATGATTATTAGTGCTACAATTTTAGTGACTTGTTTAGCACTAATTGTGGATTTCTTATTATCTTTAGTTGAAAAATGGGCTGTACCTAAAGGTCTTAAAGTATCTAGATAGTTTAAAAGGGAGGAATGAACAGCTATGAAAAATATTAAATATATATTTATCGTTCTTACATTGTCTCTCGTAGTATTATCTGGATGCGGCTTACCCGGTTTAGGTGACAGTAATTCGAAAGACAGTGTGAAAATTACAGCGACTGAAAGTAGTGAAACCAAAATAGTAGCAAATATTGAGAAATTAATGATTGAACATTATACAAATGGAGATATCAAACCAATCATTATTGGAAATTTAGGTTCAAGTATTGTTCAACATAATGCACTTATGCGTGGAGATGCTAATATGTCAGCGGTGCGTTTTACAGGAACAGAGTTAACCAGTGTACTCGATGCACCCCCAACTAGAGATGCGAATAAAGCCATGGATGAGTCACAGCGATTATTTAAAAAGAAATATGATCAAAAATATTATCATTCACTTGGCTTTGAAAACACGTATGCGTTTATGGTAACAAAAGAAACTGCTGATAAATATCACTTAGAAAAAGTATCAGACTTAGAAAAATATAAAGATCAGTTACGCTTGGGTATGGATACTCAATGGATGAATCGTGCCGGAGATGGATACCCAGCTTTCCAAAAAGAGTATGGCTTTAAGTTCAAAAGTGCACGTCCAATGCAAATTGGTTTAGTGTATGATGCACTTAAAAACAAAAAATTAGATATTGCCGTTGGTTACTCCACAGACGGACGTATTGCGGCATATAATTTGAAAATCTTAAAAGATGACCGTAACTTTTTCCCTCCATATGATGGCAGTCCATTAGCCACAGAAGAATTAATTAAAGACCATCCAGAGATTGATAAAGCTTTAACAAAATTAGAAAATACAATAAGTACAAAAGAAATGCAAAAACTGAATTATGAAGCAGATGGAAAAGGAAAAGAACCAGCCGTCATTGCAGAAGAATTTATTAAAAAACATAACTATTTTGAAGATAAGAAAGGTGGTCAATAACTGTGAAAGGGAATGTGTTAAGTTCGCTTTATGAATATTACACTTTGAATTTTGGCTATCTGATGGAACTCTTTTTTAAACATTTATTAATGTCTATATATGGAGTATTGTTTGCATGTATTATTGGCATTCCAATTGGTATTTTAATTGCACGTTATTCAAAAATAGCATGGCCAGTGATTACTATTGCTAATGTTATTCAAACCGTGCCAGCCATTGCAATGCTTGCTATACTGATGTTGGCGTTAGGGCTCGGTCCATCAACGGTTGTATTTGCAGTGTTTTTATATTCCTTGCTACCGATTATTAAAAACACCTACACAGGTATGACAGAGGTTGACTACAATATTAAAGACGCAGGTAAAGGTATGGGAATGACTAATAACCAAGTTATGCGTATGATTGAGCTTCCACTATCGTTATCTGTGATCATCGGTGGTATTCGTATTGCACTTGTTGTAGCAATAGGAATTGTTGCTATTGGTTCATTTATTGGCGCACCGACGTTAGGAGACATTATTATTCGTGGAACCAATTCTACTGATGGTACAGTCTTTATTCTTGCAGGTGCGATTCCAATTGCATTAATTGCGATTTTAATTGATATTGGTCTACGTTTATTAGAGAAAAAATTAGATCCCACACATCGTTCTAGTAAACAAGTACAAAGTTTAAGATAAATTAAAAGCGTTGCTTAGACGATGACTAAGTTGTTACTTAGTTCGTCAGCAACGCTTTTTTTATTAGAATAATAGTGAAGCAAGTGGTGGTACGATTACAACAATAATCACACCTACAATTACTACTGCAATACTTCCCATTGATTCTTCTGTTTCTCCTAGTTCTTTAGCAGCGGCAACACCAAGTGTGTGTCCACTTGTACCAAGAGCTAAACCACGTGCAATTGGATTTGAAATTTTAAACATTTTTACAATTTTTCCACCTAATGCTGAAATAACGACAGCGTTAAGGATAACTGCTAATGATGTTAATTCTTTTACACCACCGATACCGTCAGATACTGGTAAGGCAATCGCAGTTGTTGCAGCTTGAGGTAACATAGACGCACTAATTTGATCACCTAAGTGGAATAATGTTGCAACTAAATAGATTAAGATTAAAGCTACTAGTGTACCCACAGCAATACCACCAAAAATTTGTAACCAATACTTTCTAAGTACTTGACGTTTTTTATAAAGTGGAATCGCGAAACTAATTGTTGCAGCTTCTAAGAAGAAGTTGATAATATCTCCACCAATTTTATAGTTATCATAACTAATACCTGTTACTTTTAAAAAGACAATTCCTGCCACCATCGCTACAAATAAAGGTGCCAGTAGGAAAAAGCCATTTGTTTTTTTATAGAAATATTGTGCAATAATATATGGAATTAATGAGACTAAAATACCAAAATAAGGTGTTGTAATACCTAAGTGATCAGCCATTAGTTTTCCTCCTTAAGTCGTGTTTTTTCATTTTGTTCTTCAGTAGGGAATAATGTTTTTGTTACAAATAATTGTGATACATAGCCCACACTGACTAATAATAATAATGTTGAAATAATAATTAATAGAATAATTAAAATTGGATGTTGACTTAAAAGTGGTAATGAATTAATAACTGACACACCGGCTGGTACGAATAAGAAGCCGATATTATTTGTTAGAGCGGTTCCCACACCCTCTACTTGACGTAATTTTACGACTCCTGAACTTAATAAAATAAATAATAATACGAGTCCGATTACCGATGCAGGCATTGGAAACGGAATAAATGATTCAATAATTTTTGAAACAAATAATACAGCAACAATAGTTAATACTTGGATAAAGAAATTGTAAGTTTTACCTGCTTTCTTATTTTCCTGAGTATTAGCGGTAGTTGAATTGTTTTTCGCCATATTGATACTCTCCCTCTTTTTCTTTTCTCTTGATGTTAGTATAAAATGAAAACGCTTTCTTTAGTTGGATTTAGATGTGAGTTACGAAAATTAATAGGTGAGTTGCAGTATTTCCCAGTTGAAAATCAGAAAGTGTTTATAGAACAACAAATAAGCTATGAGGTCATTAAAAAAGCTTTTAATCTAACACTTGATCATATGAAGCGTTAGGTTAAAAGCAAACTTAGAATAGATATTAAACAAGACCAATTTCTTGTTTGAATGATTTCATAAATGAACGACTAACTTGAAATTTGACATTCGTTGTCATTGTCACTTGATACGTATAATTAAACCAGTGTTCGACACTTTCGATATACTGCTTATTAATAATCGTAGCTCTATGAATTTTTATAAACAATTGCTTAGGTAATTTCTTCTCATAATAATTGAGTGGTTCTGTCGTTTCATATGTTTTTTTTAAAGTCGTAATAGTCGAAATTCCGTTGTTCACAGAAATCGCAACAATATCGTCTAAATTAATGACATAAATACGTTCATCCACTTCGATAGGAAGTACACTTTGATTATTATTATAAGAAGAAGTACTCGTTTGTGATTGTGGAGAGTGAATAGGGTCAGACAATGTTTGAACCTGTTGTTTAGCGTTTAATAATCGTTTTACTTTTTGAACTGCTTGTTCAATCCGTTCTAATTCAAAAGGTTTTAAAATATAATCAACTGCATCTAATTCAAATGCCTTTACTGCAAACGTATCATGTGCCGTAGCAAAAATGATATAAGGGGGGTGTTTCATTTTTCGAATTTTATGAGCTAAATCAATCCCATTTTCATCCATTAAATTAATATCTAAAAACACTAAATCATAGGTATGACAGAGTAGTTTTTCTAGAGTTTCTTCAATATTTTCAGCTTCATCGATTATTTCGAAACTAGATATTTCATTTAATAAGTAATGTAATTCATTACGTGCTAATGGCTCATCGTCAACAATAAGTGTCCTCATTTAACGTTCCTCCTTTATTAAATGGTATGGAATCATACAGGATACTGTTGTTCCATGATTAGATGTATCAAAGTGTAACTTTGCATTAGAACCATATAAACCAGTGAGACGGCGATTTAAGTTTTCTAATGCACTGCCAGTTCCAGTTTCTGAAGCCACACTGATTTGTCCAAGTGAGGGTAATTTTTCAGGCGCTATACCATGTCCATTATCACTAACTGATATTTTTAATGAGGCTTTTTTGTATTGAACGTCTACACAAACAATGTTATCTTTTCGTCGATGTTTGAATGCGTGTTTAATTGCATTTTCCACCAAAATTTGAATGATAAATGGTGGAATTAACACTTGTTTATAGGCATCATCAATATGATATTTAATTGTAAATCGATCTGGAAAACGTGCTTGTTCTAATGATAAATATGCTTTGACTTGTTGTAATTCTTTTTCTAAAGTAATCGTACTATTACGCGCACCTTGTAAGTTTGATCTGAAAAATTGACTCAATTGTAAAAGTAACTTGCGTGCTTTTTCACTGTCAATACGTACAAGTGCTGAAATGGTATTAATCGCATTAAAGAAAAAGTGTGGATTAACTTGAGCTTGTAGAGACTTAATTTCAGCATCCCGTAATAATTTACTTTGCGTTTCGGCAAGTCCCAGTTCTAATTGGCTTGAAAAAATATCTGCTAAACCTCGAGCAAGTTGTTTAGTTGATGTTGTAATATGACTATAGTCTGTAAAATAAAATTTTAAGGTACCTGCGACATTTCCATGCGTCATTAAGGGTACAACGATAGCTTCTCGAAGCGGACAATTCGGATTATTACATCCAATGTCCTCTTTTGAATTGGCTTCTTTTAATTGACCTGTGCGTATGACTTCTTTAGATAAATTAGTAATGATTTCTTTTTTAGCGACATGATGATCGCTACCCGCACCTACGTGTGTTAAAATATCGGTTTTATTGGTAATTGCCACAGCAGATACTTTCATTAGTCTCAGTATAATTTCAGCTACAGGACGAGCTGATTTTTCATTTAATCCTGAACGAAAATAAGGTAGTGTTTTATTTGCTAATTCAAGGACGTCATGAGTTTGAATTGCACGTGTTTGTTCTTCTTGTTTTAAAGTAGATAGAATAATAGATAAAAATAACGCAGTACCAATACTATTAATTAATATCATCGGTAAAGCAATAAATTTTACCAATGACCAAGCATTAGAAACATCATCAGCAAAAATTAAAATACAAGCCATCTGAATACTTTCGTTTATTAATCCAATCATTGCACCTATTAAAACAGTTGGATAACGATTATGTCTCATGGTGCGATATCCATAAAATCCAGAAATTAATGCAATGATGACTGATGAAAATAGGTAAGTATAAGCATTTGCTCCACCAATGATGATTCGTGATAAGCCCGAAATAATACCAACGATAATCGCCACAAAAGGACCACCGATTAAACCAGACATTCCAATCGTTAACACCCGTGTATTCGCAAGTGACGTTTCGTTATTTAGATGATAGTAAATATTACTGGAAATAATTTTGCCATGTTCAATTTCAATTCCAGTAAAGTTAGAAATAATTGCAAATAATGAAAATAAGATGGTGAGTTCTATTTGAGCACGTAATTTTTCACGTGCACTCATAATCGTCTTGAAGTGACTAATATTCATTAAAATGTAAGCAATAATAATAATTAAGCCCACACGTTCAAGTAATAAAATAAATAAATTAAACATATTTGCACCTATTAAGTATATTAATAAAATTTAAAAGTTTTACTACACTTTTTATTATAGTATGGAAAATTTAAAGTTGATAGTTTAAAATGTTTACTTATAAATACTTAGCACTTAATTTATAATAAATGATAATTTATTTTGGAAAATAATATTTAAAAAGAAAAAAAGATTTTTATATCCCATTATAGTAAGCTATGATAAAATTTTAATGTAGTTTAAAATTATATAGTTTTTGGGCAAAGTAGGAGGAATTTTTTTATAATGGAGTCTTCAAAAGAATTTAAGGGAGATAATCGGTTACTCGTTGGAATTATTATTAGTGTATTAACATTTTGGTTGTTTGCGCAATCGTTACTTAATATTGTGCCCACACTACAATCATCATTTAATACCGATTTGGGTACCATTAATATTGCAGTGAGCTTATCTGCCTTATTTTCTGGTTTGTTTATTGTAGGTGCTGGAGATGTTGCTGATAAATTTGGTCGCGTCAAAATGACTTATTTGGGACTAGGCTTAAATATCATTGGTTCATTATTATTGATTATTACACCAGTTCCATGGTTATTACTGATTGGACGTGCTTTGCAAGGTTTATCAGGTGCATTCATTATGCCATCAACTCTTGCGATAATTAATGAATATTACATAGGAAAAGAAAGACAACGTGCATTAAGTTTTTGGTCTATTGGTTCATGGGGCGGAAGTGGAATATGTTCATTGTTCGGTGGATTTATCGCTTCAACAATAGGATGGCAATGGATTTTTATTATTTCTATTGCTTTGTCGATACTTTCATTTTTCTTAATTAAACACACGCCAGAAACAAAAAATGAACCAGATACTGATACAGACAATAGCGGTTCAAAATTTGATGTTATAGGTTTGATTTTATTAGTTATTACATTATTAAGTGTCAATGTGATGGTAACACAAGCATCTGATCGTGGATTATTATCACCTGTCATTCTATCATTATTTGGAATATTTTTAATTGCTGGTATATTCTTTGTCCTTCGTGAATTTAAAACTGAGAACCCACTTGTTGATTTTAGTTTATTTAAGAATAAAGGATATAGTGGTGCTACACTTTCAAACTTCATGTTAAATGGAGTAGCAGGTGGTACGCTCATCGTAGTAAATACATACTACCAAAGTCATTTAGGTTTCACTTCATTACAAGCAGGATTAATCTCTATCACTTATTTAGTAGCAGTTCTTGTAATGATTCGTGTAGGTGAAAAACTATTACAAAAATTAGGTGCTAAAAAGCCATTGCTCATAGGTAGTGGATTTACATTTTTAGGGTTACTACTTTTATCACTAACCTTCTTACCTAATTTGTTTTATATTATTTCAAGTATTATTGGTTATCTATTATTTGGTATTGGGCTCGGTATGTATGCAACACCATCTACAGATACAGCAGTTGATCAAGCGCCAGATGATAAAGTGGGGGTTGCCTCTGGATTGTATAAAATGGCTTCATCATTAGGAAATGCATTTGGTGTAGCTTTATCAAGTACGATTTATGGTGTTTGTGCAGCGAAAATGAATTTAGAACTTGGAGGTTTGGCGGGCGTACTCTTTAATGCCATCATCGTTTTAACTGCTTTCTTTGTCATTTTCTTCTTAATTCCAAGTAAAACTAAACGTGCTTAATTAAAACTGGATATTCATACCATTTAAATCTGAGGTGCGCTAGAGTGCCTCAGATTTTTTTATTGATAAAAGAATAAATGTAAACATAATAATGAGTCCTTATACAGAGTGATAATGACTTCTACATCAATTATTGAAAAATAAAAATAGTTCTAATTTTATCAAATTATTTAGAATATTCTGTTTATATTATTGACGATACTTTATTAAAGTAGTATTTTAAAAATAATATTAAAAGAAGGAGTCGAATGTTATGAAAATAGCAATTGCTGGTTCAGGAGCGTTGGGAAGTGGTTTCGGTGCAATGTTATATCGCCAAGGTAATGATGTTACACTCATTGATGGTTGGGAGCCACAAGCAACAGCTGTAAAACATGAAGGTTTACATATTGATATAAATGGAGAAGACTATCATTTAAACATTCCTATGTATCAAGATACAGAAATACCAAGTGATCTTCAATTTGATATTGTATTTTTATTTACAAAAGCTATGCAACTTGAGAGCATGTTAACACATATCCAGCCACATATTCATGATACAACAATTATGGTGTGTACAATGAATGGTTTAAAACATGAAGACCGTATTGTAAATTATGTAGATAAATCACGTATTGTTCGTGGTGTAACTACATGGACGGCCGGATTAGAATCACCTGGACATACTCATTTAATGGGTAGTGGTCCAGTAGAGATAGGTTCTCTTGTGCCAGAGGGACAGAATAATGTTGAAGTGATATATAATCTATTAGAACAAGCAAAACTTAATCCACATAAAAGTGAAGACTTGCAACAATCTATTTGGAAGAAGATTTGTGTAAATGGTACAGCAAATGCGCTATGTACCATTTTAGAATGTCGTTTATCAACATTAAATGAAAGTGAATACGCAAGAAAACTTGTATATGACATTACTAAAGAGATAGTAGAAGTTGCTACTGTTGATGATGTACATTTAAATGCAGATGAAGTCTATCACTATCTTATCGATTTAAATGATAAAGTAGGTCCACATTTCCCATCAATGTATCAAGATTTGATTAATAATAATCGACGTACTGAAATTGATTACATTAACGGAGCAGTGGCTCGCTTAGGTTCAGAACATCATATCGATGCGCCAATTAATCAATTTGTAGCGAACATGGTACATGCCAAAGAAAAGCAACGTCAAGCTAAGTAAATAGAGTGCAAAAGTGAGTTAAAAGTGATTAACTCACTTTTTAATTTGTAATCATTAAGGGTAAATATAATATATAGTGAGATAAGGAGTTGTGAAATTAATGAAACAATCAACGAAAAGAGTTATCATGACGGGCGTTATTGGCGGATTATTAAGCGGTGCAGTTAAAATGGGATGGGAAGCACTCATCCCTCCTAGAACACCACAACGTGAAGAAGAACCACCACCAATGACATTACTGCATAAATTGAATTTACCTGACAATGTTAAACATGCTACGTACCGTTATAACGAGAACGATATACCTATAACTGTCATGGGCATTCATTATGGCTTTTCAATTGCAAATGCTATCGTATATGGATTACTTGCTGAAAAGTGTCCAAAAGTGACGACATTAAGAGGCACATTCTTCGGTATTTTGATTCATATTGCTTTTCATGAATATATACTACCTAAATTAAATCTAACACCACAAGTTAAAGATTTACCTAAAGAAGAACGCATTTCAGAATTATTAGGTCATATTGTTTGGATGAATACGATTGATTTAATACGAAATAGTCATCGATAAATAAAAAAGGAAGAGCGTGAGAGTCTCGCTCTTCCTTTTTATATAATTAATCTTATCAATGGTTAGAAGTGTCTGAGGATGTTTCTGAAGTAGTTTGACGCTTTATTTCTATGCGTTGTCTTAATTTTTCTCCCTCAATTTTACCGACTTTCGCATAATGACTATGAGCAAAATGCATTTGAATAATTAAAAACGTTGCACTTATAGCCCAATATAAACTTAACGCTGATGCTGAATGTAATGATGCATAAGTAATAAATAAAGGAGATAAGACCATCATGACATAATAAGATCGACGTTCATTTTTAGGATAATGGATTGAGTTGACAAGAGGTTGTATAAAATACATCACAGCTGCAATGATGGTCATGATGATATCAGTATGCATTAAATTAAACCATAAAAAATGAGGATGCTGAGTAATACCACCACTTGTTGGATATTTAATTGACGTATATAATCCGAGAAGAATTGGAATTTGAATTAAAATTGGAAATGTGCCAATTAAATTTTTAAAAGGATTGATTCCATACTCATTATATTTTTTCATTAATAATTTATTTGCTGCACGTCGTTCTTCAGGCGATTGAGCTTCTTTAATTTTTTCTTGGATTTTATTAATTTCTGGTTTTACGACATCTGTTTTGCCACGAATAACATGAATATTTTTTACTTGAATACACATGAGTGGCATCAGTATTAAACGCAATATAAATACAATGACGATAATAGCTAAACCATAGTTTTCGTTGAATGCATGTCCTAAGACATGGAGTAAATCATCCATCGGTTTTACAAATACAGTATAAAACAGGCCGTGTTGTGCTTCTTTATGAGAATAGTCACAACCTGCAAGCATTATTAAGGACATCGGTAATAAGAACCATTTCTTTTTCATATTTAAACTCCTATACACTGGTCTTTAATAATCTTAGTCTTAGTGATATAAGCTTAACATAATAATGAAGAAAAGAAGACATACATGTTTTAATAGACTATATTGGTCGTTTGGATAGCGTTGTGATTTTAAGGATAAAATAACTCCATAGACTTGTCAGTAATAAGACGAAGCTAAATAATGTTATTTTCACTTGTAATGGTAACCATGACATCATAAAACGCCAATCAGAATTTGATAATAAGAGTATTGGAAGTAAGTGAAGTATCGCTAAAATAAGTGTGAAAGTTAACATCATCATACTTATTTTGATGAGTAATCCACCAGACATCGTTTTAAAATAAATAGACTTAAATTTAAAAATTAAGCGATAGATTATTAGAAAAACACTTGCTACAGCTATCAGTAAAATAATAGTGATGATGATAAATACGATATTCCACTGATTAATAAGATATTGTAACGTTTTAATATGTTGACCATTACTCATTTGTATATTGAGATGCTGTGCAAGTTCGGCTACATTTTTTGAATAACTATTAGCAAGAACTACAATGCCATAGTCTTTTTTGGGATTTAAAATAATATATGAAGAATAGTTTTCAAGTGTACCAGGATGATATACAATTGTTTCTGAATGATTATCATCAATAAACCAACCTGCTGCATAGTGAACGTCTTGAGAATGATCTATTGCTTTAACTCTAGGCTGATGCGTTAGTTGAACTAATGATGCTACTTTTTTTGGCGGATTAAGTTGAAACTTCAACCAAGAGGCTAAATCTTTCGTGTTCGTCATCATATAAGCAGCTGGATTATCTCCTAAATTAAATTCAGGACTATCAGCATAAGCTTTTCCTTTTTTTATTACATACCCTTGAGCATCATTGTTCTTTTTCATATTACTTTCTTTTACTGTTGATTGCGTCATATGTAATGGAGTGAAAAGATGTGTGCTTAAATAATTCGCATATGATTGATGAGAAGCCTTTTGAACAATCAAACCTAAAATATCATAATTCATGTTGGAATACTCAAATTGCTTGCCTGGTTTAGCATCTAAGTTACGTCCTTTGATACTATGAACAAGGCCTTCTAGACTGTTTGTGTCTTTTGTGATGTTGTCATCATTTGTGATGTCTCCTGAAATACCACTTGTTTGAGCAATCAATTGATCTACTGTGATATCTACTTTTTTATGATTATATTTCATATAGAAACCTGGAATATACTGACTGACTTTATCATTGAGATTGATTTTATGTGCCTCAACAAGTTGCATCATTGCATAACCAGTAAATGCTTTGGTATTTGAAGCAATTTCAAAACGCGTATGTGGTGTGACTTTGGATTTCTTTTTAATATTTGAAAAACCATAGCCTTTATTAAGAATCGTCTTATTATTTTTTACAATAAGAACGGACATTCCTGGAATATGATCGTCTTTCATTTTATTAACAATCATGTTATCGATATAACTTTGTGACGATGGACTAAACATTGAATAACTAGATTTTAATTTAATAGCTATGGAAAGAATAATGATTCCTACTAATAAAATCATCCCAATCATGATCAATTTTTTTTTCATTTTCCCTTACTTCCTTACTTAATACTTCTTAAAATTAAACCTCTAAAAATAGTATAGCAAGTTTAAACTTAAACGGCTCTATACAAATATTAAATACTGTTGACACCTCTTTAAAACTGGTAAAAAGAAAATATTTCAAAAATATAATTGTAAAAAGTTACTTAAAATGTAATTTATACTATATTATTTCCGTGGAAATGTATACTTTTTCACTAAATGGGAGTATATTTTATCCATTAAAAATGAATATAAAAAGAGGTAAGGATGGATTATGTTCACTCAACTTAAAAGACTTATTATTGGTAAGCCCAAAAAAAATAGAGACTTAAAAAATGAAAAAATAAGTAACTTTAAGGCTTTAGCAATTTTATCTTCTGACGCATTATCTTCAGTAGCATATGGTCCAGAACAGATTTTAATTACTTTATCTGTGGTTGGAGCTATTGCATCTTGGTATACATTGCCCATTGCGGCCGCTGTTTTAGTGCTACTTGCGGCATTGATTCTATCATATCGTCAAATTATATATGCTTATCCTAAAGGCGGAGGAGCGTATATGGTTTCTAAAACAAATTTAGGAGAAAAATGGGGATTGCTTGCAGGTGGCTCTTTATTAGTAGACTATATTTTAACCGTCGCAGTAAGTATTTCATCAGGTGCGGATGCTTTTGTCGCAGCGTTTCCAGGATTATATCACCATAAAGTATTCATTGCATGTTTATTAGTACTATTTATTCTAATAATGAATTTACGTGGTTTAACAGAGTCAGCAACTGTGCTCTCTTATCCAGTTTATTTATTTATACTTGGATTAATAGTCATGATTGTTATTGGAACATGGAAAGTGGCAACAGGACAAGCTGAACCTCATATGCATGCGACAGTAGGAACCGCAGTGCCAGGTGTCACATTATTTTTATTACTTAAAGCATTTTCTTCAGGTGCATCATCTCTAACAGGTGTAGAAGCTATTTCGAATGCAGTAACAAACTTTAAAGATCCTGGTTCTAAAAATGCAGTTAAAACGTTAATTACTATGGGAATGATATTAGCTTTCTTACTTGTAGGTATTGTGGGATTAGCATATTGGTATGGTATTATGCCACAGACTGAAACAACTGTATTATCTCAACTTGCAATGAATATTTTAGGGCATAATGTAGGATATTATTTTGTACAAGTAACGACTGTTATGATTCTTGTCCTTGCTGCTAATACTGGATTCACAGCCTTTCCAATGTTAGCTGCAAGTATGTCAAAAGATAAATATATGCCACGTATGTTTAACGTAAGAGGAGACCGTTTAGGTTATTCAAATTCAATTATTACATTAGGCATTTGTGCAATGTTGCTTATTATCTTTTTCCATGGTAAAACTGAAAATCTTATTCCTTTATATGCAGTAGGTGTATTTATTCCTTTTACACTAGCTCAATATGGAATGGTTTTAAAATGGATTCGTGGTCGTGAAAAAGGATGGTCTACTAAACTTATTGCAAATGCTATAGGGGGGACTATTACTTTTATCGTATTTATGATTTTCTTAATTACGAAATTTAGCCAAGTATGGCCAATCTTAATCTTTTTACCGATTGTTGTATATATATTTACGCGTATTAATAGACACTACAAGGATATTGCTGAGCAACTTAGCACAACTAAAATTGTTCAAGATATGCCAGTAGTTGATAAAAATCTAGCGATTGTACCCGTTAATACGATCACTACAGCATTAAATAAATCTATTTATTATGCACATATGATTGCAGATGATGTGATTGCTGTACATGTATCTTTCGGAGACCAAACTGATAATTTATTTATTGAAAAATGGAACAAACAATATCCAGATATTAGACTAGTGACGTTACACTCAGAATATCGCAGTGTCATTCGTCCGATTTCTCGATTTATCGATAAAATTAATAAAAAAGCGAATGCTCAAAACTATGTCATCACAGTGGTTGTCACTGAATTTATTCCTAAAAAACCATGGCATAACTTTTTACACAATCAAACGAGTTTGCGATTAAAAATGCATTTATTCTATCAAAAAAATGTTATTTTAGCGACGGTTCCTTATAAATTACAAAAGTAGAAGAAAATAAAAAGAACTCGAGAGATACAGGTCTCTTGAGTTCTTTCTATATATTAATGATTTAATTCATTGGCAAGTACAATTTCATTATAGTTAATATTTTCACGTAATTGCGTGGCAATTTCATTGGTAACTTTATTTTTAGAAATCAATTCGTCTAAAATTTGACGCTGAGTATACAATGCATCTAATTTAGCATCATATTGTTGTTGAGTGTTTAATTCATGCATAAATTTATTTTCTTCACGTTGATGTTTTCGATTATGATGTTGTCTTAACGTACGTGATAGTGCGTAATATTGGTTGATAATTAAACTGACTTCGAGGACATTTGTGCTATTTTGTTCTTCTTGAAGTCTCAAAGTCACCTGACGGTTAACAATACGTATAATGTGTTGTACTTTTTTAAAGTTATTTCTTAATTCTTTTCTGTCAGTATAGCGCTGTTGTTCAAATGAGGATTGATTCACACTATGATGTGAATCTTTTCGCGCTTTAAATCTAAGTATGATTAACTTACTAAAACGATTTAATTTCTCAATAAAAGACATTTCTCTAAATGATTGTGTAAATTCCATTACTTTGCGATAATCACTTAAATCTTTTTTAGTAATACGCTCCTGTTTAATTAACTGTTGAAGTGTCTCAGTTTCAACTTCTTCTGCAATGTCTCTTAATCGATGTAATTCTTTCGTATTTTTATCATCGCTTTCCATGTCGATTAAAAATGATAATTCATTAAAATATTGATTCAGAATAGGTCGATAATCGATATCTTTGTGCGTAGCTGCTTTTTCTTTTAATGTGCGAATAACATGTTGAATCATGAAAATTTTAGCGGATTGATAACTCATACCTTTGAAGTGTGATTGTTGTTTGGATGGCGTAATGAACGGAAGAATCATTTGTGCAAAAATTAAACTGATGAGTACCATCATTGAAGCAATAAATAGTAAATCGTTTCTATGATCAAAGTTTTGATTGCCGTTAATAATGAATGGTAATGTTAATGCCATTGACAATGAAATCGTTCCATGAATGCCACACAAAGTCATAATAAATGCATAACGACTCCGTTTTGGTGGTTGTGTTTCTTCTTCGTCATCGAGATATGCTTCAACATTTTTCGGATAGTAAAAATCTTTGAACAAAACATAGACCCAAATAAATCTAAAGATATAGATGGCAAATGCTATAAGGAATGCTACCACAATTAGAAAAACTAAATTTTGTGGTTCATTACGTACAATTTCTAAAATAACTTCTGGCACAATATATCCTAAAACGACGAAGACAAAGCCATTTAATGCATAACTTAATGTATTCCAAATTTGATTGTAGTTCATTTGTAATTCAGTTTGGGCGCGAATGAGACGATCTCGTTCTAAACCATGAATCAACCCAGCTACCACTACTGCAATAATCCCAGAAGCATGAACTTCTTCAGCAATAAAATAAATGACAAAAGGAGTAAGTAATTGGATGAAAGTCAATGTATTACTATCTTTTAAACCTTTATTAGAAGTGAGGTAAACACGTAAACTGACGACTAAAGCGCCAATTATTGCACCTACTAAAATACCAAGAAATGTTGAGAGTAGAAACTGACCAATTGCATTCATAGCTGAAAAACTACCTGTCACCAGGGCAGTGACTGCAATTTTAAAAGAAATAATACCTGCAGCATCATTTAATAGAGACTCTCCTTCTAAAATTGCCATAGACCCTTTGGGTAATACTTTACCTTTAGTAATGGCTGATACAGCAACTGCATCTGTCGGACATAAAATAGCTGCAATAGCAAAAGCAGCTGGCATCGGTAAATTAGGCCAAATCCAATGGATGAAAAAGCCGACTCCAATCACAGTTGTAAATACTAATCCCATGGCCATAAGAACGACAGGTTTTCGATATTCTAGAAGTTTTTCTCGAGAAACATGTGTCCCTTCCACAAATAAGAGTGGGGCAATGACAGCCATCATAAAGACTTCTGGTTCAAATTTAAAATGTAGTGGAATGGGTAAGATGAATAAAGCGACACCTAAGGCAATTTGAATGAAAGCTGTTGGAATGTTGGGGAAGCGATGATAAATAATAGAACTAATGATAACAGCAAGTATAAATAATAAAAAAGCTTCTAACAATTCCATATGTATTGTGACTCCTTTTTTTAAATAATTAATATTTTATCATGATTAAAAAGATAATGAGATATTTTAGTATATTTCATTATTAAGACATAGAAAAGCGAAACTGAATTCAGTTCCGCTTAAATAAAATGTCTAATGATTGATTGATTCTCGAGGTTGCTGACGTGTTTTTTCAGCTAAATATTCAGCGTTTTTCTTATACTTTTTATAAAACAAGAATAAGAATATAAACCAAACTGGTGAAATACATATGGCTACTCTCGTATCAGCACTAAAGAATAATAACACAAATACAAATAAGAAAAATGCAAGAATAACATAGGCTATTGCTTTACCGCCTAGAAGTTTAAATTTATTATGTTTATGTTCTTCAGGATTTTTCCGTACATATATAATGTAAGAAATAATGATCATTGCCCAAACGACTATAAATAATACAGTTGAGAGGGTAGTGACATAAATAAATAATTGAATTGCATCTGGGAAGATAAAGTTTAATAATGCAGCTAAAAGTAATGTTCCAGAAGATACCAGCATTGATAAGTAAGGCACACTATGATGATTTGTCTTACTTAACATTTTAGGTCCTAATCCTTGTTTAGATAAACCAAATAAAATACGACTATTAGAATAAATACCACTATTCGTTGCAGAAGCGGCTGCTGTTAATACGACAAAGTTAACAAGTCCTGCTGCAAAAGGTAAGCCAATCATACTAAATAACATCACAAATGGACTTGCATCAGGGTTGATCTTATTCCAAGGAATCACTGACATGATCACAAGTAAGCCTCCCACATAGAATAATAAAATTCTAACAGGTACATTATTAATTGCTTTTGGAATAACTGTGCGAGGATCTTTAGTTTCTCCGGCTGTAACACCTATTAGTTCAATACCAATAAATGAGTAGACAGCAATTTGGAATGACATTAAAAATCCAGCTGGTCCATTTGGAAAAATACCGCCATGATTTACAAGATTACTAAAAGACGCATGACCATACGATGTTTTAAATGAAAAGAAAATCATAACTAAGCCAACGATAATCATAGCAATAATAGTAATAATTTTTATAATAGAGAACCAAAATTCTAACTCTCCAAATAATTTTGCACCAAGCATATTGAATGAAATAAGTAAGAGTACGATAAATAATACAGTTAGCCAGTGAGGAACGTTTGGAAACCAAAAACTAAAATATTGTCCCATTGCTGTTAAATCAGACATACTTGAAACAATCCAAGATAACCAATATGTCCAACCAATGACAAAACCACCGAACGGCCCTAAATATTCGTTGGCAATGTCTACAAATGAATTGAAACGTGTATTACTAAGTAACAATTCTCCAAGTGCTCTCATAAAAGCAAATAACACGATACCAATAATTAGATAGGTGATGAGTAGTGATGGTCCTGTTAACGAAATCGTTTGTCCAGAACCTAAAAATAATCCTGTGCCAATAGCGCCACCAATTGCAATTAATTGAATGTGTCTATTACTTAATTCTCTTTCTAACTGTCTTGCCATAGACTTCCCCCTAAGAAAGCAATATGATAATCGAGTAAGCGTTTTCTTCGAATTTTGAAAACTTTTTTAACAAAGTAGAAAAGAGTAAAGATCAATTTGTAATTAATTAGAATATTCAGATTTTTAAAAGTTTACCTTTTTTAAATTTTGTTAAATATGTAACTTTGTTAAAAGTTAATTTTATTATACTCTTAATTTTCAAAAAAACAAATATGTGTATACAACTATGAAAAACAGAATAATTTATATTTATAATAATCTATGGCATAATAGATAAAATTTAAAAATGTATTAGAGGAGTAGAGGAATGAGAATCGGAGCGATTTCTGATCTACATATAGATAGACATCCTAAATTAAAATCAAATGTATATCTAGAAACATTGATTAAAGTAGTACAACATAGAGAGGTTGACTTACTATTAATTGCAGGAGATATTTCGAACTATTTTAGAGATAGCTATCAATTTATTAAAGATTTAAAAACTGCTTTACATATTCCCGTACTATTTGTTCCAGGAAATCATGATTATTGGAAAGTAGAGGATGAAACGACATCTCAAGATATTTATGATTTTTATAGAACAAAGCCAGAGTGTTTGTTGGATCATCCATATGTAATTAATGATAATTGGGCTATTGTAGGCCATACTGCTTGGTATGATTACAGTTACGCTGATAAAAAGTTTGAAGAAACTCGATTAAAAAAAGGGAAATATTATGGGGCCACTTGGCAAGATAAAGTGAAAATCGATTGGGATGAAGATGATACGATTTTATCCAAAAAGGCGGCTAAGCATGTTAAACAAGCATTGGAGCAACTTCAAGATAAACAAATTATTTTAATGACACATATTGTAACACATTCTAAATTTGTAGTACCTACCCCTCATCGTATTTTTGATTTTTTCAATGCATTTATAGGTACATCAGATTTCGATCAATTATATCAGCAGTTTCCGATTAAATACAGTATTATGGGACATGTTCATTTTCGTAAATCTTTAGTTGAAAATAATATAACCTTTTTATGTCCTTGTTTAGGTTATAAAAGAGAATGGCGAACAGCAGATATATATTCAGAAATGAATCATGCATTAATGGACTTTGTAATAGAATAAAAAAAGAGCAAGAAACGACGTTTAGAAGGAAGTCGCTTCTTGCTCTTTTAATTTATGGTTTTACATAGATACATTTTTTACCAGGGGCGTTAAAGCTAAGCTCCATGAATTCTTTTTTAATTTTTATAATCTGGAAGCGATTAGGTACTAATGCAGGCACAATTACTTTTCTTAAAAAGTGACTCCATAAAGGATCAATATAATAGTAATGTGTGTCGTCATATCCAATAAGTAATGTAACGTGAATGTTAGACACAAGCTGACGCGTATGGTTATCAAATTTAAACGTTTTACGTGAAGGTTTTTGACCTAAACTTGTATGATACATAAGAACCGGTTGTCCTTGATCAATCACAGTTTCTAGTTCCTCTAAATTCGTACCAGTGCCATCTACGATACGTGAATCAAAAGTTTGTAAATATGGAACATAAGCAGAAGGGAAAATCGTTTGGTGATGACCAAACTTAACAAGTAAATGATGACCAACATAGCCTTTATAGGGATTATTTGGATGAGTGGGCCAATGTTTCATAATATCAGTAGCTTTAATATTATGATGATTATATTGTAATAACATAGCTGCAGAAACGCCTTCACAACCCATAATCATAGGGATTGGAAAAAGTTGACTTTTAGGCGTAACAGATAATAATTTTTTATTCATTAACGTTCTCCTTTATGACAATAAAACATTGTTTTAAAGTAAATTTATTATATACCTTGATTAGAGTAGCGTATAATCATTTGAATTCTTTGTTTGAATATTATTTACTAAGAAACATTATTACTAAAATATGGATATCGTTTTAAGTATATATTCATTTTTAGTTTGTGGTCAAAGCGTATTAATATCTAACTGTAATAATTCGATTATATATTGAAAAGAAATCCCTTTTTCATATTCTTGGAAAACGTATCGTAATATATTGGCTTTCATTTTATATTTACTAGACATAAAAAACGCCCTTCAAAGTTTTAATATCTACTTTGAAGGGAGCATATCAACAATTGTCTTAACATATTGGCAGTCGATGATTATATTAAAAATGGATGCTAGATTACATTTATTAATATAAGAATACATTAGATACGTTGATATTTTTTAAAATATAAAAATTGAAGTAAAACTATGAGAATTGCTGTGATAACAATTACTGTGATATAAGGCATTACATTGTATTGTCCTTTAAGACCAACTAAAGGAGACACTAAACCACCAAGGATAAATTGAAACAAACCTAGTAAACTAGAAGCATTTCCACTTCCACCAGTACGTTCTTCCATAGCCATTGAAAATCCTAAGGGGCCGATTGAAGTGACAGGACAAACATTTAAAAAGAAAGCGACTAATAAAAGCCACAATGGACCTTGTAATATCAAAGTAAATACAATGAGAAGTACACCAATAAGTTGAATGAAAGTCAAATAAATTAAGATTTTAAAGCGATGTATACGTTCAACAAGCAAAGCAACGATTTGACTCACAACAATTAAACCAATGCCATTGATTGCAATCATTACACTAAATTGTTGAGGTGTCATATGGTATATTTTCTGAGTGATAAACGGAGAAGCAGATGAAAAACTAAATAACATAACATAAGTTAATCCTTGCAAAAACATTGGAATAATAAATTTTGGTCGTTTAAGTAAACGTCCAAAGTCAGAAAATATATGTTTAAAATTGGAAGTAACGTGCTCAAAGTGATGTGTGGTCGGCATATTGAAAGTAACGCCACCTAACATAATCATACTAATAGCTGTTAAAATAACAAAGATAATTCTCCATGAGCCAAGAGAAAGCGATAAACCTCCAAGTAACGGCATTAAAATAGTCACTATACCATTTACAACCATAAGAGAAGCAAGAAATTTAGCTAGAGTATTTCCTTGGTAATAATCTCCTGCGAAAGCTTTAGCGATAACAATAATACCTCCGGCAGTTAATCCTTGTACCAAACGTATCAATAAAAATATTGGAAATGTTGTAATAAATATCGCACTACATGAAGCTAAAACGAATACACTAAGAATTATTAGTGCAATTCTTTTTCGACCCAATACATCTGATAAAGGTCCGAATACAAACTGTCCAAGCGCTAGACCAATCATTGCAAAGGATAGGGTAAGTTGTATGCTTGACGTTGATGTATTAAATTGTTGCTGAATTGCTGGTAAAGCAGGTAAATACATATCTATAATCATTGGACCAAATGCTGTCATTGTTCCTAGAACGATAAGTAATAGCATCGGCAATTTAGTATGTGTTGAGTTATGCATAATTGTACTCCTTGAAAAGATTTGCAATGTACATTATATAGGTTTTTGAGAAAATATGTAATTTCAAATATAAAAAGCTCTAAAAAGATTGATTTAATCAATTTTTTTAGAGCTGAAATTTATCACAATACATAAGAATATTAATTATTATTACCAAGAATACTGTTTAGTTTTTTCTTGATATCATCTACTTTATTATTGACATCATCTAATAGCGCATTCACTTTGTTTTCATTTGCGTTGTTTTGTTGTGCATTATTTGCTTCTTTTAATTTATTAACTTGGTCTTGATAAAATTGAGTTAATTTAGAGTCTTCTTTAGTAATTTCATTATTTTTTAATTTATCAATTTGAGATTGAATTTGTCTAAGACGTGATTCAGTGTCTATTTTATCTTTAATATCATTTTTTGCATCTTCAACTTGTTTCTTAATATTATCGCTTTGATTTTGAACTTCTTGTTGATAATTTTTAGATACATCATTTGTTGCATTATAAGTATGTTGTTTATTTTCCGATTCATTTTTATGATCAATATAAGATTTAGTCGCAAAAATGCCAATAATTAAAAGAAGAATTGCAATAATAGCGATTAACCAACGTTTTGATTTTTTATTTTTTTCATTCTCTTCTTCAAGTAATTGTTCACGTCTAAAGTCACGATCGTTATAGTAACGATTAGCATTTTCATCATAATCGCCTTGATTTTGATGATACTCATGACGCGGTTCATTTCTTCTGTAATTTTCTTCATTTTGACGTCCTTGTTGACGTTGTTGATACTCCCGACTTTTTTGATTACGTTGTTGATATTGATCATCGTATTGATATGAATCTTTGTATTTTTCAGTACGTTTCATAGATTTCACCTCTTTTTAATTATTTAACTTAATTAATCGAGCAATATTTTCAACAGTTTGTGTTAAGAATCGTTCTCCATGTGCTAATAAATAGGGTAGTTCTGAGGGCGTTTCTATAATGCTAAACACACTATCAATTCCATGTTGATATACGGCTTGATAATTTTTTCCCAAACTACCGCATATCGCAATCACAGGTAAGTCGAATTGTTTGGATGCTTTTGCCACTCCAATAGGTGTTTTACCATAAATTGTTTGTACATCTATTTTTCCTTCTCCTGTAATAACTAAATCGGCATCTTTAATTCTTTCAAGAAACTGCGTTTCTTTTAAGACAATATCGATGCCATTAGATAATGACGCATTGAAGAAAGTGAGAATACCGGCGCCTAATCCACCGGCAGCTCCAGCACCGGGTATATCTTTAACACTGATATGATATGCTTTCTCTATCATATCATGATAATTTGCGAGTGCGGAATCCAACTTTGGTATCATCTTTTCAGTTGCTCCTTTTTGTGGTCCATAAATATATGTGGCACCATTAGGGCCTAATAAAGGATTTGTAACATCACATGCCACTTCAAAGGTAACGTCGTTTAATCTATAATCTAAATTTGACGCATCTATATGGGTCAAATGAGCAAGAGCACCACCACCAAGTTCAATTTCTTCATTATCAGAGTTTAGAAACTTTACGCCAAGAGCGGTCAGCATACCACTACCACCATCATTTGTTGCACTTCCTCCTATGCCTAATATAATTTTAGTCACATGATGGTTTAGAGCGTCTTTAATTAATTCGCCAACACCAAATGTTGTAGTAATTAAAGGATTACGTTCATCTGTACGAATTAAATCTAATCCTGAAGCTGCTGCCATTTCAATAATAGCTACACGATTATCTTTAGAACGAGCATAAGATGCAGTCACTTCTCTAAATAGTGGATCATGTACTTTAATGCTATGAATTGACGCATCTAATGCTTCTATTAAAGCCTCGGTTGTACCTTCGCCACCATCTGCCATAGGGATAACCTCTGTTTTAAGCGAATCACCGAATATATTTTTAAAACCCCGTTCTATAGCTAATCCAGCTTGTTTAGCAGTCATACTCTCTTTAAATGAATCTGGCGCAATAACAATTTTTTTTATGTTCAACGAGATCACTTCCGATTAAAATTATAAATAAAAATCTAAATTAAAATGATTTAATGTTTAAAATATAAAAAAAGTATATAATGGTATTTAATTAAATAGAATCGATTAAACACTATAATTTAACATTATTGTAGTGGAGGAGTAGTGTAAATGTCTAACTTTAAACAACACGAATTTTACATCTGGGTCATAGGGTTATTATTATTTTACGGTTACTTAGGTTTAATCATTCCTTTACATGGAATCGATTGGTTTTTTGGAAGTCCTCAAGGCATAAGTGCCTTTTACCAACATTTTGATAATTTGAATGGACGTTATATTAGTAATTTAATTGAGCTTGTAGCAGTACGTTCGGTAATATTACGTATGATTATGTATTCAATAATATCAGTAAGTATTATTTTATTAATACTCAAATTGATACGCCAAACATTTTCAATTCGTCATCTCATGCTTGCAACTATTTTATTACTTATTATACCTAATTCAGTTTTTTCAGAGAGTTATGGAAGCTTTGGTTATTTTTTTAGTTATGCTTTTGGAATGATATGTGTTCTCTATCATTTTTGTTTTATAAGTAAAATTTTATTTACAAAAGATGAACTAAAAATGTACAATATCATTTTGTTTTGGATAAGTTGTTTCAGTGGGCAATTATTTGCTGAATCATTAACTTTTTTTGTTAATTTAGCTTTATTCACGACATTAATGGCTTATTTTATGTTAAAACGTAAAATTAATTTTAATTTATTAATAGGGTTTCTATTATCATTATGTGGTACATTAATAATGTTGATTAACCAGACGTACATTAATTATCTGAGTGACATTCAAGCAATGAGAGCACACATTGATGGCTTAGGTTATGTTCATAAATTAAGAGTTACAATATTAAATGACCTTCCACATTATATGTTTTTTAATCATATTGTCATAGTGTCTATGATTGCGATTGTTATAATTGGGTTACTTATAAAAAATACTCGCTTTCAAACGTTTTCTAAAATTAGACAAATTCTATTAATGATTGGCATACTTGCATTGCCTATATACAAGATATTTATTTTTGAACCCTTTAATTTTAATCAAACAACGTTGATTACAAGTTATGGTCTAATTAATTTCTTACTATGCTTTAGCTTTTTCGTCAGTATAAGTATGGCTAGTTTTATTATAGTTACAGATAGCTACTATCGTATCATTTTAATCGCTGCTTTTATTTCCATTATTTTAAGTGCGATACCTATCTTTTTCATTTCAGAGGTAACGTCTCAACAGTTCTTTATTGTCTATATAATGTGGTGTGTGATATTGATTACTTTAGTTACTGAATTACATACTTTAAAACAAAGCTATGATAATATTTTAAAAATTTGTGTAGGATGTTTATTATTCGTATTTATTGCTATTTTTACGATTGTGCATTTTAAATATGAAGCTAGATTAAATAATATTCAAACTCAAATTCAACAACATAGAAATGAAATTATTGTAAAACATTTGCCATTTGAGACATATTTCTATGAAATGACTCCAACTGAAGAAACCGCAAAGGAAAATTTCAAAGAGTACTATCAAATTTCAAATAATAAACAACTTAAAATACTGCCGTTTGATATTAATGTAATAGAAGACAGAGGAGATTAACTATGAAGTTAAAACAAACGCACTATGAAATAATCAAATTCGTCATCGTGGGTGGGATTAATACACTTGATTATTATTTAGTGTATCTCATTTTATTAAAATTATTACACGTTCACTATATGGTGAGTCATATTATTGGATTTATAGTAAGTTTTATTATTTCTTATTATTTAAATTGTTATTTCGTTTATAGAGTTAAACCAACCCTTAAGAAATTTTTAAGTTTTCCATTAACACAAGTAGTAAATATGGGAATGCAATCTTTGTTTTTATATATATTTGTAAGATGGTTTCATTTCCCTTCTGAAATTGCACCCTTTGTAGGACTTATCGTTACAATTCCAATTACTTTTATATTATCTAAATGGATTTTAAAAGACTAAAATTTAAGAAAGAGCTAGAAATATGTATTTCTAGCTCTTTTTTTATAAATAGTAAATTAGGCTTGACTAAAAAATTAATTAGTTTATTTTTATAAAAATAATAGAAATAAAAAAATATTGTAATTCAAATTTCGATAGTACATACTATTAATACTAAGTGTTTAAGGTGGTTAACTAGATATGACCCAAAGCGAAAATCTTAAATTGGCGCAAAGAGGCGCTTATTTAAGTTTAGTTGTTTATATCGTTTTATCTGTTGCAAAATATATTACTGGGTATGTGTACGATTCAGCAGCTGTAAGAGCAGATGCATTGAACAACATGACTGATATTGTTGTCTCTATCGCTGTTATTGTGGGATTAAAGATTTCAATTAAGCCAGCTGATAAAAATCACCCTTATGGTCATTTGAAATCTGAAAATATTTCAACGCTTCTCGTATCATTTATTATTATGTTTGTAGGTATACAAGTAGTGATTGAAAATGCACCTCGAATGTTGACAAATGAACAACATATTCCAAATTTTATTACGATTATTATTAGTATGATGAGTGGTGTCATTATGATTGGTGTTTATGCTATTAATCATAGGCTTGCAAAACAAACTAAAAGTAGCTCATTAGACTCGGCCTCAAAAGATAATTTATCTGACGGTTTAGTCAGTATTGGTACTGCTATTGGATTATTATTTACACAATTTGGTCTACCTATCATTGATGTAATACTTGCCACTGTATTAGGGTGTTTAATTATTTATACTGGGTTTGGAATATTTAAAGATTCAATTTTTACATTGAGTGATGGATTTAAAGAACAAGATTTAGAAGAATATCGAAATCTTGTTCAAGAAGTTACAGATGTAAGAGAAGTAAAGAATGTAAAAGGACGTTATCACGGCAGTAGCATTTTTTTAGATGTAACGATTGTAGTTGATGCAAGTTTATCATTACAAGAAGCGCATGATATTTGCGATAGAGTAGAAACACATTTAGAAAATAATGGTATATCGTCTGTATATGTTCATCCAGAACCAAATACATTAAATGAAAAATAAAAAAGAGCGGGAGTATACTCCTGCTCTTTTTTTATTCAATTTACCACCAACCATTTGATTCTCTAAAACGTATCGCTGCTCCAATTGATCCATAACGTTCTTTTGCATATTGAATCATGCCTTTCGTTTGGGTTTCCACTGATCCATACCCCCATGATTGGTTAGTTTGGCCTAATCCATGGTATTGACCATTTGATGCATTAGGGTTACCGCCAGATTCGGGAAGTACAATTTTCTCCCACATTTCTTCTGTGCCTCCAGCAGCTAAGAAACGTTGATATACTGATTGTGTGCTACTTGTACTAAAAGTTGTCGTGTTTGAACTTGATGTATTTAAATTAGATGTATGACTTTGATGATATTGGTATTGATGTTGTTGAGAAGGGGAGGTTGATACCTCTTCTGCGTGTGCCTGGCCACTTTCTACTCCAGCGGCACCTAATGAGAGCATTGTCATTAATGCAAAGATTGATTTTTTCATAATAAAAAACTCCTTTGTGATTTGGATATTAATGTTCGAATTAAAACATTGCATCCCAATAAATCTAGATGTTGACTACGGTATGTTCACTATAACAGTTCATTTAATGACATAGGTTACTGTCATATCAAGAATAATTATCAAATATGAACACGACGTAACAAATATCTCAACGTTTATCATATATTCCGAATTAAATGATAAGTAGTCCTATTATGAAAAAAATTGAAATCGTTCTATAATAATGTTGTAAAGATAAATAGATATTAAATTAAATAATGAGGAAAGTATTTATAATTCAATCATCATACTCATTAACTTTCTATTAATCTAAGGAGTGTTATATTATGCCAAAATTAATTTTATGTCGACATGGACAAAGTGAATGGAATGCGAAAAATTTATTTACCGGTTGGGAAGATGTTCAACTGTCAGAACAAGGGAGAAATGAAGCCATCACTTCAGGTAAAAAATTAAAAGAAAACAAAATTGAAATTGATGTTGCCTATACTTCTTTATTAACAAGAGCATTAGAAACAACTCAATATTTATTAGCTGAATCTGATCAAGAATGGATTCCTGTTCATAAAAGTTGGCGTCTGAACGAACGACACTATGGAAAATTACAAGGATTAAATAAAGATGATGCCCGTAAGGAATTTGGTGAAGAACAAGTTCATCAATGGAGACGTTCTTATGATGTATTACCGCCAGCACAAACTGAAGAACAACGTCAATCTTATTTAAATGATCGTCGCTATCGTCATTTAGATCATCGTATGATGCCTTACTCTGAAAGTTTAAAAACAACATTAGAGCGTGTAATTCCAATTTGGACTGATCATATTTCACAACATTTATTAGATGGGGATACTGTACTTGTAGCAGCACATGGTAACTCTATTCGAGCATTAATTAAATATTTAGAAGACGTATCAGATGAAGACATTATAGGCTATGAAATTAAAACAGGTGCACCGTTAATTTATGAATTAGATGACGATTTAAAAGTAACTAATCATTATTATTTATAAAAGTGTGAGCAAGAATTTTTATTTATTGTAATATAGTAGATAGAATAAAAGGCTAAAGCATTAAAGAAGTGCTTTAGTCTTTTATTAATGTAGTGGAGTAAGATTGCTTATAAAAATAGTTAAACGGTTTTAACTAACGTCGATATTGCTTAATCATCTTTAATGCACGTTTACGTGTTTTAATATTAGAACTTTTTAAGTTGCGACGTGCAGTTTGTAAATCTGGTTTCATAAATATTCCTCCTTTTTATAAAGAATAAAGGAAAAGATGGCTTATGTAAATAGTAATTATTACGATTTAAAAATAAAAATAAGGAGATGATACCATGTCGCATAGTAAAAAGTTAATTATGATTTTCACTATGCTATTAGGTGGTTTTTTTGGTTTATTAAATGAAACCTTGTTGACCACAGCATTACCGAGAATAATGAAAGATTTTCATATTGAATATTCTCAAGTACAATGGCTCACAACAGCCTTCTTACTAACAAATGGAGTAGTTATTCCATTATCTGCATTTATTATTCAACGTTATACAACAAGACAGGTCTTCTTAACTGGAATTATTATATTCTTTCTAGGCACTTTACTAGGAGGATTTAGCCCTAATTTCATTACTTTATTAATTGCAAGAATTATCCAAGCATTAGGTTCTGGTATTATGATGCCACTAATGATGACGACTATATTAGATATATTTGAACCGCACGAACGTGGAAAATATATGGGGATGTTTGGATTAGTGATTGGTTTAGCACCAGCGATTGGACCTACATTATCTGGATATTTGGTTGAATACATTAATTGGAGAGCATTGTTTTATGTTGTAGCTCCAATTTCAGCAGTGACCTTCATACTTGCTTTAATTTTTATTAAAAACGTTGGAGTAAAAGTAAAAGCACCCATTGATATGCTCTCCATTATTTTATCTATTATCGGATTTGGTGGTATGTTATACGGGGTAAGTTCTATTTCTCAGAAAGGTTGGAATGACCCAGTCGTTCTGAGCACTATTATTTTAGGCATTATTTTTGTAGTTTTATTTATTTGGAGACAAGAACGACTTGAAACCCCTCTATTAAGTTTTAAAGTATTTAAAAATAGTCAATTCACAGTAGGTATTGCTATTATGGCTGTAACGATGATTTCGATGATTGGATCTGAAACGGTATTACCTATGTTTGTACAAAATGTGTTGCAACGTACGCCTGTTGATTCTGGTTTGATATTGTTACCCGGAGCAATTGTAATGGCAATCATGTCAATCATATCTGGGCGTTTATACGAAACGTTTGGCGCACGAGTACTTTCAATGATAGGTATGCTTATTGTAACAATTACGACGTCCTACTTTGTAGTCATGGATGAGCATACGTCAACAATTGTTTTAGCAACTATTTATGCGATTCGTATGATTGGTATTGCTTTAGGGTTAATGCCTGTAATGACGCATACAATGAACCAACTCACTCCAGAATTAAATGCCCATGGATCTTCAATGACAAATACAATTCAACAAGTAGCGGGTTCTATTGGTACAGCTGGTTTAGTAACAATTTTAAGTGTAGCAAGTCAGCATTTTAAACCGACATTTAGTGATTATCAAGGAATGGCTAAAACAGAGATGATGAAACACATTCAAACAGACGCAATGATACATGGTTATCATTCTGGCTTTTTATTTGCAGTCATTATCACAGTCGTTAGTTTATTATTAACTTTTTTACTTAAACGAAAAAAGAATTTAAATGAAGAAAGGCATTAACCTCATATCTAAACATTCTATTTTATTTAATAGTTTAAATAGTTATTGACTATTCATAGTGATGAGATTAGAATTAATTTATTCTGACTAATTTAATAGGAATATGGAGGAGTTATTAATGAAAAGACTTTTATTTGTAGCTTTGACACTTATTTTTGTATTAGCCGCATGTGGTAATAGTGGTTCATCTGACAAAAATAGTGATTCAAAATCAAGTAGCAGTAATAGTGATAAAAAAACATTACGTGTAGGAACTGAAGGGACTTATGCACCTTTTACTTTCCACAACAAAAAAGATCAGTTAACTGGTTATGATATTGATGTAATTAAAGCTGTTGCGAAAGAAGAAGGATATAAACTTAAATTTAATGAAACATCTTGGGATTCAATGTTTGCTGGTTTAGATGCAAAACGTTTTGATGTCATTGCAAACCAAGTGGGTATCAATAAAGAAAGAAAAGAAAAATATAAATTCTCTAACCCTTACACTTATTCAAGTGGTGTCTTAGTTGTTCGTGATGATGAGAAGAATATTAAATCATTTGATGATGTGAAAGGTAAAAAATTAGCGCAAACATTTACTTCTAACTACGGAAAACTTGCTAAAGATAAAGGTGCTAACATCACTAAAGTAGATGGTTTCAACCAGTCTATCGATTTATTATTATCTAAACGTGTGGATGGTACTTTTAATGATAGCTTATCTTATTTAGATTATAAAAAACAAAAACCTAATGCTAAAATTAAAGCAATCAAAGGTGATGCAGAACAAAATAAATCAGCATTTGCATTCTCTAAAAGTGTCGATGATAAAGTTGTTTCTGATTTCAATGATGGTCTGAAAAAACTTAAAGAGAATGGTGAACTAGCAAAAATTGGTAAGAAATGGTTCGGTGAAAATGTTTCTGAGCCTAAATAGTCAACAACAACACGCATTAGATGCAGCAACTCAAGCATTTGGACCCATGTTGGAAGGTTTAGTAAAATACTCTATTCCAATTACAATTGTGACATTTATTTTAGGTTTGATTATCGCTTTGTTTACGGCGTTAATGCGTATTTCATCTAGTAAAGTATTAAGAGGAATTGCACGTGTATATGTATCTATTATTCGTGGCACACCAATGATTGTACAACTCTTTATTATCTTTTATGGTATTCCAGAACTTGGACGTCTAATTACTGGAAATGCGGACGAACAATGGACATTGTCTTCTGTTGTTTCAGCGATTATTGGATTGTCTTTAAATGTAGGTGCATATGCATCTGAAATTATCCGTGGTGGTATTATTTCTATTCCAAAAGGCCAGACAGAAGCGGCATACTCTATTGGAATGAATTATCGTCAAACGATTCAACGTATTATTTTACCTCAAGCGATTCGTGTCTCAGTCCCAGCTTTAGGTAACACATTCTTAGGATTAATTAAAGACACATCATTACTAGGATTTATCTTAGTAGCTGAAATGTTCCGTAAAGCGCAAGAAGTTGCTTCTACAACATACGAGTACTTTACAATTTATATTCTCGTAGCCGTGATGTATTGGATTGTTTGTTTTATTATTTCAGTCATCCAAGGCTTCTATGAATCATATATTGAAAGAGGGTATAAGGCATGATTGAGTTATCCAATATTCATAAATCTTTTAATGATAAAGAAGTGATTAAAGGTATTGATTTGAATGTAAAAAAAGGTGAAGTTGTCACATTAATTGGTCGTTCCGGTTCGGGTAAGACTACATTATTGCGTATGATTAATGCGTTAGAGATTCCGACTGAAGGCAACGTTACTGTGAATGATAAAACGTATACTGCTAAAGATAAGAAATCTCAAATTGAAGTACGTAAACAATCAGGGATGGTATTCCAAAGTTATAATCTTTTTCCACATAAAACGGCTTTAGAAAATGTGATGGAAGGTTTAGTAACTGTAAAGAAAATGAGTAAATCAGAGGCTGAAAATAGAGCATTAGACTTACTTGAAAAAGTAGGTTTGACACATGTTAAAGATCAGCGCCCTCATGCACTCTCTGGTGGTCAACAACAACGTGTGGCGATTGCGAGAGCTTTAGCGATGAATCCTAAAGTGATGTTATTTGATGAACCTACATCTGCACTTGACCCTGAACTTGTAAATGATGTGTTGAAAGTTATTAAAGAATTAGCAAATGAAGGCATGACGATGGTGATAGTTACTCATGCAATGCGTTTTGCAAAAGAAGTATCTAATAAAGTTGTATTTATTCATGACGGTGAAATTGGTGAAGAAGGTTCTCCTAAAGAATTATTTGATCACCCTAAAACTGATGAATTAAGACGTTTTTTAAATGTGATTAATGAAAATTAAAAAAGAATCGTCGTTTGAGATATTTCATCTTGAACGACGATTCTTTTTATTGAATAATGCTTTCTTTCTTCAGATAAATAGATTTTAGAAATATTTATATTTTAAACTGATAGTAAAACAGTAAGCTCAAATTGAAGTACTTTATTCTCATATTGATTAAATGTCATAATTTCAACGGTTAAACTACCAAATTGTTTTTTCAATTTTTTATCTAAAACTTTAACTTTTACATATAAGTTGTCATTTGGATAGACAGGTTTAATAAAGGTTACATTATTTAAATGAGTCCCTGCTATAATGTCTTCTTCATATTTGTTTTCTTCAATCCAAAGTTTAAAGGAAAGAGAAAGGGTATGCATACCTGATGCTATAATCCCTTTATACATTCCTTGACCTGCTTTTTTCTTATCTAGATGCATATATTGAGGGTCAAATTGATGAGCAAACTCTAATATTTCTTTCTCAGTTATTTTGTAATGTTTACTAATGAATGTATCTCCTATAGAAAACATACTGTATTTCATAGTTATATGCCTACCTTAAAGTATACTTATAATGCAATGATTATCTTCTGTTTTTGATCCATTGTTGAGTATGATAAAGAACAGGTTTAATTGGTTTAATGAAGTCACCAATATATTCATAAACACCAGCATTAAAGCCTTTTTTGAACTGTTGGACACCATAATCTTCAGCATTTTCACTAAAGTCTCCAGTAATACCATAGAAGTTGTAACGGTCAATGTTATGCTCTTTAGCAAATTTAATCATTTCCCACTGTAAACGATAGGCCCCCATATATTCATTATATTTTGGGTTAGAACCACTAGATAAATAATATACTTCATGTTCATTGTAGATATATAATGCAGCTGCTAGATTTAATACTTCACCTTCTGCTGCAATTTTATCTTTTGTTTGGTTTATTTTACGTTCATTGCTATCAAATTGTTGTTGAAGTTGATTGCGTTTATTTTTGTTCTTTTTAGAGTTAGGGCTTTCTTTTAAAGCTTCTTCAATTTCAGTAAGTTGTTTTGTTAAATCCTCATGTTTATGTTGTAGAGTAGACAAATAATCTTTTAAATCGATATAAGCTAATTTTAGCATGGCATGATCTTTATATGTTTTTTGCATTTCATAGAAATAAGGCTCATCTCTAAATTTAAAGCCATGTTTTTCTTCAGCCATTTGGAACAGTTCGAAGAAAGTATGTGTGTCTTCCATAGGTAATGTTTTAACTTTTACGCCCATTTCATACGTCTTTTTAATATTACGACGTGTTTGATAGTCCATTTCTTTTAATAATTGGTCTTCAGTTTTATCTTTAAGATCAAGTACAGACAACCAACGAATTTGACTCATTGTACTATAACCTACAGACCAACCTTGATGTTTATATCCTAAGTCTTCAAGTGTTTTAATCACTGCACGATTATCGTAGCTTTTTAAAATTTCTCCATCTGCATTACGTAGGTTTTCTAAAATATATGGATCTACTAAAACAAAGAGACAATTTTGTTTTTTTAAATATTCTGTTAGTGATTTGAAAAAGAAGTGAACCAGTTTGATATTGCTATAATCCATTACTGGACCACGATGTGTGTAAAAATATTTATAAAATTTTAATGCGCGTGCTTCAGTCATTAATGTTGCTGCAATGACATCTCCACTATCATCTTTAACACCTACAACATGTACATCATGTTTCATCTCATTTCTATTATCAAAGTGTATTCGAGATTGTGTATAGTGAGAAAAATGTTCGGATGTGAATTTTTCAAATTCTTCAGGTGTTAAACTTACGAATTTCATGATTATCTACTCCTCTGTATTTTTAAGAATTCTAAACTATTTTATCAAATTAGTTCTATTATTACACACATTTAGTAAATTAATTTGCTCATATTTTAGTATTAGATAATAATTATTTTTTTAAATATATAACTATAAAACTTAAAATATATTATTTTTTAATAGTCTAGTTTATATTGCAAAACCACGGTATGATAATCAGTATATGCATAGTATAATAGTAAGAGTTATATTAGGTTAGATTAGAAAAAGTAGGAGTGAAGAAATTTGAAAAGATTGATTGTATCATTAAGTGTATGTGTCATATTGCTAGCGGGTTGTGGTAATGATGAATATGCTAATAAAATAGATAAAGCTGTAAAACTACAAGATAAAAAACAAGAACGACTTGCTAGGAATGAACAAGGCGATGTGGTAAAACACTTTGATAAAAAAGACGCTAATATATATGTGTATGAAAAAGGTAAGTATGTTGTATTAGCATATAGACCATTAAGCAACAACGATGAAATGCATTATTATACATATCAATTTAAAGATAAGAAGGTAACCTACTTAGAGCACTTTGATACGAAACAATATATTAGTACACATGATTCGGATTATAAGGAAGAAAATCTTAATTAACTGAAACAATCTTAAGGAGTATATATGAAAAAATTGATTTTTATTGGAGCTGGGATCATATGTTTAATCATTATCGTTGTCGCTTGCTCTCAAAAGAAAAAAGAAACAACCCCAGCTCATACGAGAAATGGGAAAATTTTAATTGTAGAATATGGAGACTATAAATGTCCTTATTGCAAAAAAATTGAAGATAACGTCATGCCTATCATAAAAAAAGATTATATTGATACAAATAAAGTGGAATATCAATTTATTAATGCAAGTTTTCTTGGAAAAGATTCATTAATGGGCTCTAGAGCAGGGAATGCTATTCAAGCTATTGCACCAAAAGAATATCTTACTTTCCAAAAAAATATATATGCTCATCAACAAGATGAAAAAAAACAGTGGATTACTGAAACATTACTAGATAAAGAAATTGACCAATTAAATATTTCTCAAAAACAAAAAGATCGCATAAAAAAAGAATATAAAACTAAAAATAGTGATGCTTGGAAGGAAGCAGAAAAACAGAAAAAGTTAACAAAAGAAAATCATATTCAATCTGTTCCAACAGTTTTTATCAATGGTAAAAAAGTAGAAGACCCTTATAAAGTCAAAGAATGGAAAAAATATTTATAGCATAATACAAAAGACCTAACTTAGTGTTGTTTAAATATTAAATTAGGTCTTTTAATTATGTTTTTATATCGTTTAAGACATATTTAAAAATTTTACATTCAAAATCATTATTTTTATAAAAAAAGGGAATACAAATAAAAGAAACAAAATCAGCACAATTAATATATTTTAATTAAGTCGCTTAGTTTGTAATTTTTGTTAGATTTATTTAATATACTAAGTATAATAATTATATCAAAGTAAAAGATAAATAAATTGAATAATATTATTTTATCATTTCACTATTGGAGGGAAAATAAATGGCTAACTTTAATTTAGATCCAGTTCATTCAGGTGTAAATTTCTCAATACAACACCTTGTAATTAGTAATGTAAAAGGACGTTTTAACGATTTTGATGCAGATATTACAGGTGACTTTCATGATTTAAGTTCTTTAAAAGGAACTTTTACTGTTCAAGCTAATTCTATTGATACTAAAGTAGAAGATCGTGATAATCATCTTAAAAGTGAAGATTTCTTAAACGTTGAACAATATCCTGAAATTAAATTTGAAATTATTAGTGTTGATGATCGTTCAGTTACTGGTAATGTAACAATTAAAGATCAAACACAAAAAGAAACATTTGATTTAGATTATAAAGGTATTAGCTTAAACCCACTTAACAATAAAAATACAGCAGGTTTAGTTATTACTGGTGAACTTGATCGTGAAAAATATGGTGTTACATTTAACCAACCATTAGAAACTGGTGGTTTCTTATTAGGTAAAACATTAAATGTGGAATTCGATTTAGAATTTCCTATCGAAGAATAATACGGTTAAAAAATAGGCAAGGTTCTAACTTTGCCTGTTTTTTTATTGTCTTAAAATATAATAGTTGCTAAATTATAAGAATCACCATTTTAGAAATCAGGAGAGATAACGATGTCAATCGATGTAAAAGAAAATAAAATAATTTTTAAAAGAACATTTAAAGCTCCTATCAATGATGTATTTGAGGCCTATACAAATCCATCGTTATTTGAGCAATGGTTTCATCCACAAGGCGCTAAGACAAAAGTATATCGTTTTAATACTGAAGAAGGCGGGGAAGCCTTCTTTGCAATAGAAACCTCAGAACAGACAAGCTATACATTAACAGAATATCGAAAAGTGGATCGTCCGAAGTATCTTGAATACTTTGATTACTTTGCTACACCTGAGGGAGAAAAAGATACGCGTTTACCTGGTATGCATATTTCAATCAATTTTAACTCAGATAATAAACAAATGACTACTATTACGTCTACGTCAGTGTTTCCAACTAAAGAAGCAGCTCAACAAGCAGTAGGTATGGGAATAGAAGCAGGTATGAATTCAACATTAGATCAACTAGAAGTCTTACTTAATGAATAAATCGTCACGAGGATGTCAAAATTAAATTGAACTTTTAAGTTATAATAATATTGAAAAGAGGATGATATAGTATGAAAGAAAGATATTTAAAAGTGCTGGGATTATTTTCAATTAGTACTTTAATTCCAACATTATTAATTAATTCAAAGTGTTTAAATAATGGCGTCATAAAATATATTTTAAGAACGGCATTAGGCTATGGTATTTTTGCTTCAGGATTACGTTATTTTTCAAAATTAAAAAAAGCACATTAATATCATGACAAGAGCAAGATATGGAAAATAAACCTCCATATGTTGCTCTTTTTTAATCTCCTCTATTCAAAATGCACGTTACTATATATAATATAAAATTATAAATGAATTAAGGAGAGGGAATATGACAAGTAACCATACAACAATTGAAGATACATATACTACAAAAGATCTTATTAAAGCGGCTGTAAGACAGGTACAAATGAAAGAAGTTATGGCAACTCAAACACCTGGACGATATTTACTAAAGTCAATGATGTCAGGATTTTTATTAGCTATTGTTACAGTATTTATGTTAGCAATCAAAACACAGTTTGCAGGAACAAATGATGGACTTGTTAATTTATTAGGAGCAATCTCATTTAGTTTAGCTTTAGTTCTTATTGTTCTAACTAATTCAGAATTACTTACTAGTAATTTTATGTATTTAACTGTCGGATGGTACTACAAAGTCATTGCAGTTAAAAAAATGTTATACATATTCTTATTTTGTTTTATTGGAAATATTATAGGTGGGTTTATTTTATTCTTATTAATGAAGGGTACACATGTGATGACACCTGAAATGGTTGCAAGTCTAAGTAAAACAGTACATTTAAAAACGGTAGAATCAACTTGGTTAAATATTCTTATCAAAGGGATATTCTGTAACTTCTTTATTAATATTGGTATTTATGTTTCAATGCTTTTTAAAGAAGGTTTAGCTCGCGCATTTTTCATTGCTGTTGGTGTTATAGTATTTGTATTTATGGGATATGAACACGTTGTATTTAATGCTGGATTATATGCAGGAATGATTTTTTATAATAGTGATGCATTATCATGGATAGATGTGCTAAAAAATATCGTATTTGCTTTTGTAGGTAACTATATTGGTGGAGGTATTTTTGTAGGGCTTGTTTATGCCTATTTAAACGGAAAAAGAGACAGTATAAAAGCATAGTAAGACGATCAAAGAGCGGAAATATCGAGAGACATTTCCGCTCTTTTAATCCCCAACATATTGACTTAATATTCAGGAAATCTTATTATTTTAATCAACATTAAAATAATAAGGGGGAAACCATTTGGTTGCGAATATTCTAGTAGCTCATGGCATGAGAAAAGGAGATCAAAATAAAGCACTCGGTGAATTTATAGATAGTTTATTACAAGATGAAACTTACGCTTATGAGCTTGCTTTTATTGAAAGTGAAGAAAAAAGTGTTGAAAATACGATTATTAATTTAATAGAAAAAGGAGAAACGCAATTTAAAGTTGTACCTTTACTTATATTTTCAGCTATGCATTATATTGTAGACATTCCAGAGATGTTAAGAAACATTAAACAAGCACATCCAAATATAACCTATGAAATTAGTGCACCTCTTGGTACGCATCCATATATGGTAGATTTAGTAGAACAACGTATTAATGATGTGGATATAAAAGAAGAGTCAGATGTGGCAGTTGTATTGATTGCACATGGTAGCTTTTCTTATACTAAAGCACATGATGAACTAAAAGAATTTAGTACTAAGTTAAAGCAAGATAAACCGATATATTGCCGTACGTTATATGGAGATATTACGTTTAAAAATGATTTAAATCAACTTTCAAGACAATATCGTCATCTTATTGTGGTCCCAATGTTTTTATATGATGGACGTTTAGTTAATAAAGTAAAAGGTCTTATATCAGAGATGGATATTGCTAATGAATTGCACATGACTCCGTCTATTAATTTCGACCCTATTTTAAAATCGATTATTCGAGAGCGATTAAAAGAATTAACAGTATAGTAACTACATACATCTTTCATTATATGAGTGCTAAATTCTCACTTATATAATGGAAGGTGTTTTTTATTAGGGAAATCCCCGATTTTACATTTAAATGTGAAAATAATCACAATTTTAAAAGAATATGGTATAAAATAGCCTTGTAAAGAATAGTGAGTTCAAAAATATTTGAAGTTAATAATAATTAAATGTAATAAAAGGGGTATTGATATGGCTAAACAAAAACTCGTAATGATTGGTAATGGTATGGCTGGTTTAAGAACAATTGAAGAAATTTTAGAACGTTCAGATTCTCAATTTGACATTACAATTATTGGTAAAGAACCTTATCCTAATTATAATCGAATCATGTTATCCAACATTTTACAAAAGAAAATGACAGTCGAAGAAACGATTATGAACACTTATGACTGGTATAAAGAACATCATATTGAACTAATTGTAGATGATCCAGTTGAAAAAGTAGATAGACAATCCAAAACTGTCACTACATCTAAAGGTATCACTGTAGCTTATGATATCTGTATCTTTGCGACTGGTTCAAAGGCATTTGTTTTACCTATACCTGGATCAGAATTACCAAGTGTCATCGGTTGGCGCACAATTGAAGATACTGAGCGTATGATTGAAATTGCTAAAACAAAACGACGTGCCATTGTTATTGGTGGAGGTCTTCTTGGATTAGAATGTGCAAGAGGATTAATGGATCAAGGTATGGATGTGACAGTTCTTCACTTAGCAGAATGGCTGATGGAAATGCAATTAGACCGTAAAGCTGGAGATATGTTAAAAGCTGATTTAGAGCGTCAAGGTATGCATATCGAACTACAAGCAAATTCTAAAGAAATTATAGGAACAGATGATGTAGAAGCTATTAAGCTAGCTGATGGTAGAGTAATAGAAACAGATTTAGTCGTTATGGCTGTTGGTATACGTCCATTTACCGAAGTAGCTCGTGAAGCGGGATTAGAAGTGAATCGAGGTATCGTCGTTAATGATTACTTACAAACATCTGATGAACATATCTATGCTGTGGGTGAATGCGCGGAACACAATGATAAAGTATATGGTTTAGTTGCACCTCTTTATGAACAAGGTAAAGTGCTTGCTGATTATTTAACAGGTAAAGAGACTGAAGGATATAAAGGATCTACGACATTTACGTCTTTAAAAGTATCAGGCTGTGATTTATATAGTGCAGGACAAATCGTTGAAGATGACACTGTACATGGCATCGAAATCTTTAACAGTGTAGATAATATTTACAAAAAAGTCTATCTAAGTGAGGGTCGAGTGGTAGGTGCCGTTTTATATGGTGATACAGATGATGGTTCAAGATTTTATAATATGATGAAAAAACATGAATCATTAGAGGACTATACACTAGTGTCACTTCTTCATAAAGGCGGAGAAGAAAGTGGAATTTCAATAGCAGATATGCCTGATGATGAAACAATTTGTGGTTGTAATGGTGTAGATAAAGGTACGATTGTCAACGCAATTACAACAAAAGGGTTGACTACTGTAGATGAGGTTACAAAAACAACCAAAGCAGGAAATTCTTGTGGTAAATGTAAAGGACAAATTGGAGAAATACTAAAATGTACATTAGGTGATGAATTTGTAGCTGCTAAACCAACAGGTATTTGTGCATGTACTGATTTGACACGTGATGAAATTGTTACCCAAATTAGAGCTAAAGGTTTAAAAACGTCAAAAGAAGTTCGTCACGTACTTGATTTTAAAGATAAGAATGGTTGTCCAAAATGTCGCCCAGCTATCAACTATTATCTAAATATGGTATATCCTCATGAACACCAAGATGAAAAAGCATCAAGATTTGCGAACGAACGTTATCATGCAAATATTCAAAATGATGGTACTTTCTCAGTGATTCCACAAATGCGTGGTGGTGTCACAGATGCTGACCAATTAATTCGTTTAGGTGAAGTAGCGAAAAAATATAACGTGCCTCTTGTTAAAGTAACAGGGTCTCAGCGTGTAGGATTATATGGTCTTAAAAAAGATGAGTTACCAAAGGTTTGGAAAGATTTAGGTATGCGTTCTGCCTCTGCATATGGTAAGAAAACGCGTTCTGTGAAAAGTTGTGTTGGTAAGGAATTCTGTCGATTTGGTACACAATATACGACACGTTTAGGTATTCGATTAGAAAAAACATTTGAATATATCGACACACCTCATAAATTTAAAATGGGTGTCTCTGGTTGTCCAAGAAGCTGTGTAGAATCAGGTGTTAAAGACTTTGGTGTCATTTCAGTAGAAAATGGCTATCAAATTTATATTGGTGGTAACGGTGGCACAGAGGTCACTGTAGGTCAATTACTCACTACTGTTGAAACTGAAGATCAAGTGGTACAACTGTGCGGTGCGCTTATGCAATATTACAGAGAGACTGGAATATATGCTGAACGAACAGCACCATGGCTTAAACGACTAGGATTTGATCATGTTAAAGAAGTGCTTTTAGATGAACAACGTCAAAAAGAACTTTTTGATAGAATTATGGATGCAAAACAAGCACTTGAAGAAGAACCTTGGGAAGCTATTGTTGAAAATAAAGAAGCACAAAAAATATTTGATGTCGAGAAAGTGTGAGGATGAGTGTAATGGAAAAAGTTAAAGTAACAACTATGGATGAATTAACACCATTAATTGGTAAAAAGGTTATTATTAAAGATAAACAAATCGGTATATTTTTAACAGAAAATGGACAAGTGCATGCTATTAATAATGTGTGTCCACATAAAGAAGGACCGCTATCTGAAGGTACTGTAAGTGGAGAATACGTTTATTGTCCACTCCACGATCAAAAAATTGATTTGAATACGGGTAAAGTGCAAGAACCTGATACAGGTTGTGTTGAAACATATCAAGTTGAAATTCAAGATGGAGACGTATTTATATGTCTCTAGTCACTAATAGTGGATTTGGAAAAGTATATTTAATTGGGGCTGGCCCTGGCAATCCTAATTTGCTAACTAAACAAGCAGAACGATTAATTCGTCAAGCAGATGTTATTTTATATGATCGTCTTGTCAATCCATTGATATTACAATATACAAAGCCAACTACTGAAATCATAGATGTTGGAAAAAAACCTTATACTAAACATATTCAACAAGAAGATATTAATTTAAAAATAGTAGCAGCAGCGAAAAAGTATAAAGTTGTTGTACGTTTAAAAGGTGGAGACCCAGGAGTATTTGGACGAGTAACTGAAGAAATAGACATTTTAAAAGAACATCAGATTGCCTACGATATTGTACCTGGGGTAACTTCTGCGAGTGCAGCGGTAGCTTCATTAGACTTAGGTTTAACGATGCGTTCAGTAGCACCAAGTGTTACATTTTCTACAGGTCATTTTAAAGATGATATTGATCAAGACATGGATATACGTAATTTAGCTAATGGTGGGACTTTGGCAATTTATATGGGAATTAAACGATTAAATTATATTATTAGTCAAATTAGAAGATATACTAAAGAAGATTATGATATTGCTATCATTTTTAATGCTACGTGTTATAACGAAACAATAGTAGTTGGTAAACTAAGCACTATTGAATATCAATTATCTAAGCTTAATATTAAACATGATCCAGGAATTTGTATATTAGGCCATATCATTAACTATATGGATGACGAAAAGATTATACACTCAAAACAAACAATAGATGAAACATTGTACGTTATTAAAGGGAATAAAGACTTAGCCCTTTCAAAAGCAGAAGACTTATCTCAACAGTATTTAAAATGCTTAATTCAATATGATGAAACTTATCATTCTTCACAAAAGTATTTATATGAATCGATCATAACGCAGCACCAAAATATTAAATATATTGAAGTGTAGTTCTTTACGCTTCGAATGTCATAAGTGAGATAACACGATATTTAAAACGTGTGTTATCTCACTTTTTTTAGGGATTCTTTTATATGAAATAGGTAATTCCCTAATATAAAAACCATGTGAAAAAATGTACAATTTAAATGAAATTTCTTTAAATAACATTGGACATAAGTAACGTATTACCTTTGCAGGTAGGAGGATTTATATAAATGGGAAAATTCGGATTAAACTTTTTCAAACCAACTGAAACGTTTAATGGAAATTGGTCAGTTTTAGAAAGTAAAAGTAGAGAATGGGAAAAAATGTATCGTGAAAGATGGAGTCACGATAAAGTAGTAAGAACCACACATGGCGTAAACTGTACAGGATCATGTTCGTGGAAAGTTTTTGTTAAAAATGGTGTGATTACGTGGGAGAATCAACAAATTGACTATCCAAGTTGTGGTCCAGATATGCCTGAATTTGAACCTCGTGGATGTCCACGTGGCGCGTCATTTTCATGGTATGAATACAGCCCACTTCGTGTAAAATACCCTTACATTAGAGGTAAACTATTAGATCTATGGACAGAAGCACTTGAAGACAATAATGGAAATCGTATCGCCGCATGGGCATCTATCGTTGAAGATGAAAAGAAAGCTAAATTATATAAAGAAGCACGTGGTAAAGGTGGACATGTACGTGCAAGTTGGAAAGATGTAACAGATATTATCGCAGCACAAATTCTTTATACCATTAAAAAAGATGGTCCGGATAGAATCGCTGGTTTTACACCTATTCCAGCAATGTCGATGATTAGTTATGCATCTGGTGCGCGTTTTATTAATTTATTAGGCGGGGAAATGTTAAGTTTTTATGATTGGTATGCTGATTTACCACCTGCATCTCCTCAAATTTGGGGTGAACAAACTGATGTACCTGAATCAAGTGATTGGTACAATGCTTCTTACATCATTATGTGGGGCTCTAACGTTCCACTTACTCGTACGCCTGATGCCCATTTTATGACTGAAGTACGTTATAAAGGTGCAAAAGTGGTTTCTGTAGCACCAGATTATGCAGAAAATGTTAAATTTGCTGATAATTGGTTAGCACCTAATCCAGGAACAGATGCCGCAGTTGCTCAAGCTATGACACATGTCATCTTACAAGAATTTTATGAAGATAAACCAAGTGATATGTTTGTTAATTATGCAAAGCAATATACAGATATGCCATTTGTATTGATGTTGGATGAAGATGAGAATGGTTATAAGGCAGGACGATTTTTACGTGCAAGCGATTTAGGTATAAAAAGTGAAAATGGTGAGTGGAAACCAGTGATTCACGATGCGATTAGCCACAAACTTGTGGTTCCAAACGGTACAATGGGTCAACGTTGGGAAGAAGGCAAACAATGGAATTTAAAACTTGAAACAGAAGATGGAAGTAAAATTGATCCAGCTTTATCTGTTGCAGAAGAAGAATATGAGTTACAAACCATTCAATTCCCTTACTTTGATAGTCAAGGAGACGGTATTTTCGAACGACCTATCCCAACTAAAAAAGTTAAATTAGCAGATGGTAAAGAAGTACGTATTGCTACAGTATATGATTTAATGGCTAGTCAATATGGTATTAAACGATTTGGTCATGAGTTAGAAGCTAAATCTTATGAAGATAGTGAATCTAAATATACACCTGCATGGCAAGAAAACGTTACAGGTATTAAACAAGAATTAGTGACACAAGTCGCAAGAGAATTTGCACAAAATGCTATTGATACTAAAGGACGTTCGATGATTATTATGGGTGCGGGGATTAACCACTGGTTCAATTCTGACACCATTTACCGTGCTGTATTGAATTTAGTTCTCTTATGTGGATGCCAAGGTGTTAATGGTGGAGGTTGGGCTCACTATGTTGGGCAAGAAAAATGTCGTCCAATCGAAGGATGGAATACTGTAGCTTTCGCTAAAGATTGGCAAGGTCCACCACGTTTACAAAATGGTACAAGTTGGTTCTATTTTGCAACTGATCAATGGAAATATGAAGAATCTAATGTAGATAAATTGAAATCACCACTTGCTAATAACATTAAACATCAGCATCCAGCAGATTATAATGTGACAGCAGCACGTTTAGGTTGGTTACCTTCATATCCACAATTTAATAAAAACAGTTTGTTATTTGGTGAAGAGGCAAAAGATGCGGGCGATGATTCAAATGAAGCTATTTTAAAACGTGCGATTGAATCAGTGAAAAATAAAGAAACAGAATTTGCTATTGAAGACCCAGATTTAAGAAAAAATCATCCTAAAACATTATTTGTTTGGAGATCTAACTTAATTTCAAGTTCAGCTAAAGGTCAAGAGTACTTTATGAAACATTTACTTGGTACACGTTCAGGATTAATGGCTGAACCGAATGAAGATGATAAACCAGAGGAAATTAAATGGAGAGAAGATACAGTAGGTAAATTAGATTTACTTGTATCATTAGATTTTAGAATGACTGCAACGCCTTTATATTCTGATATTGTGCTGCCAGCAGCAACTTGGTATGAAAAACATGACTTATCTTCAACAGATATGCATCCATTTATTCATCCATTTAATCCAGCAATTGATCCATTATGGGAGTCACGTTCTGACTGGGACATTTACAAAACATTGAGTAAAGCAATTTCAGAAATGGCTAAAGATTATTTACCAGGTACATTTAAAGATGTGGTAACTACACCACTTGCACATGACTCTAAACAAGAACTAGGTTCTGAATACGGTATCGTTAAAGATTGGTCTAAAGGTGAAGTAGAAGGTATTCCAGGTAAAACTATGCCTAACTTCTCTATTGTAGAACGTGACTATACTAAAATTTATGATAAATATGTTACATTAGGACCTTTACTTGAGAAAGGTAAAGTAGGTGCACATGGCGTTAGTTTTAGCGTTAAAGAAGAATACGAAGAGCTAAAAAGTATGATTGGTACGTGGAATGATGACGATGAACATTCTGTTAGAAATGATAGACCACGTATTGATACTGCACGTAAAGTAGCTGATGCAATTTTAAATATCTCTTCGGCAACGAATGGTAAATTATCTCAAAAATCATATGAAGATTTAGAAAATCAAACTGGAATGGAATTGAAGGATATTTCAAAAGAACGTGCATCTGAAAAAATTTCGTTCTTAAATATTACAGCTCAACCAAGAGAAGTTATCCCAACAGCAGTATTCCCAGGCTCTAATAAAAATAATCGTCGTTATTCTCCATTTACAACAAATATTGAAAGACTTGTACCTTTTAGAACGCTAACTGGAAGACAAAGTTACTATATCGATCACGAAGTATTCCAGCAATTTGGTGAAAGCTTACCAGTATATAAACCAACACTTCCACCAATGGTATTTGGCGCAAGAGATAAAAAGGTAAAAGGTGGACAAGATGCACTTGTTCTACGTTATTTAACACCTCATGGAAAATGGAATATTCATTCAACATATCAAGATAATGAACGCATGTTGACTTTATTCAGAGGCGGTCCAGTTGTTTGGCTGTCTAATGAAGATGCTGAGCAACATGGTATCAATGATAATGATTGGCTTGAAGTTTATAACAGAAATGGTGTTGTGACTGCAAGAGCGGTAACGTCACACCGCATGCCTAAAGGTACGATGTTTATGTATCACGCACAAGATAAGCACATTGAAACACCAGGTTCTGAGATTACTGATACTCGTGGGGGATCACATAATGCACCTACAAGAATTCACTTAAAACCTACGCAATTAGTTGGAGGATATGCGCAAATTAGTTATCACTTCAATTACTATGGACCAATTGGAAACCAACGTGATGTGTACGTCGCAGTTAGAAAAATGAAGGAGGTAAATTGGCTTGAAGATTAAAGCGCAAGTTGCAATGGTATTGAATTTAGATAAATGTATTGGCTGTCATACATGTAGTGTGACATGTAAAAATACTTGGACCAATAGACCGGGTGCAGAATACATGTGGTTTAATAATGTAGAAACAAAACCAGGTGTAGGATATCCAAAACGTTGGGAAGATCAAGAGCACTATAAAGGTGGTTGGGTATTAAATAAAAAAGGTAAACTTGAACTTAAATCAGGTAGTAAGTGGTCTAAAATTGCCTTAGGTAAAATCTTCTATAATCCAGATATGCCGTTAATCAAAGATTATTATGAACCTTGGACTTATAATTATGAACATTTAACCACAGCTAAAGAAGGTAAACATTCACCAGTTGCAAAAGCACATTCATTGATTTCAGGAGATAAACTAAATCTTGAATGGGGACCAAACTGGGAAGATGATTTAGCTGGTGGACATGTAACAGGACCAGAAGATCCAAATATTCAAAGAATTGAAGAAGATATCAAATTCCAATTTGATGAAACATTTATGATGTATTTACCTCGTCTATGCGAGCATTGCTTAAATCCTAGTTGTGTCGCTTCATGTCCTTCAGGGGCTATGTATAAAAGAGATGAAGATGGTATTGTTTTAGTCGATCAAGAGGCATGTCGTGGGTGGCGCTACTGTATGACAGGTTGTCCTTACAAAAAAGTATATTTCAACTGGAAAACAAATAAAGCTGAAAAATGTACATTCTGCTTCCCAAGAATTGAAGCAGGAATGCCAACTGTATGTTCAGAAACATGTACAGGAAGAATGAGATATTTAGGCGTTTTATTATATGACGCTGATCGTGTACACGAAGCGGCTTCAGCTGAAAATGAACAAGATTTATATGAAAAACAACTTGATATCTTCTTAAACCCATTTGATGAAGAAGTGATTGAACAAGCAGAAAAAGATGGTATCAGTTATGAATGGATCCAAGCTGCTCAAAATTCACCTGTGTATAAATTAGCGATTGAATATAAATTGGCATTTCCATTACATCCTGAATTTAGAACAATGCCAATGGTATGGTACTGCCCGCCTTTAAGTCCAATTATGAGTTATTTTGAAGGTAAAAATTCAGGTCAAAATCCAGATATGATTTTCCCGGCCATCGAAGAAATGCGTTTACCTATTGAATATTTAGCAAACTTATTTACAGCAGGTAAAGTAGAGCCAGTAAAAGAAGCGTTACAAAAAATGGCAATGATGAGAAGTTATATGCGTGCTCAAGTCACAAACAAACCATTTGATACTTCTAGATTAGAACGTTTAGGTTTATCAGAAATTCAAACAAAAGAAATGTATCGTCTATTAGGTTTAGCTAAATATGAAGATCGATTTGTTGTACCATCTTCACATAAAGAAACCTATTTAGATACGTATCACGCTCAAGGTAGCCAAGGATATGGCGGTGAATATTTCGGAGATAATTGTGAAGGCTGCGGTGTTCCAGTAGGTTCAACGTCAGGAAAATCTGGTCAAGAGATTTATAATGAGAATTTCTATGGAGGTATTTTCCGTGATTAATCTAACACAATTTAAATACTATCAAGAAAGTTTTGGATATCTTGCACAACAACTTAATTTTCCAGAAAAATTAACATTTCATCCTAATACATTTGAAGAAACGATTCATCCTTCGCATCCAGGATATTCAGATTTAATGAAATATCGTGAAATTATGTACCAATTTACTTTATCTGAAATTAAAGCAATTTATACGGATACGTTTGATTTCAATAAAACATCACCTCTTTATATGACTTACAATAAATTTGATACTCAAAAAGAAAGAGGTCAAATGCTCGCAAAACTAAAAGTACTTTATGAAATGTTTGGATTAAAAATGGTAGATAATGAATTATCAGATTATCTACCATTGATGTTGCAGTTTTTACATGTAGCAAGTTGGCATAATGATCCTCGTGCAGAAGGCAATATTGAGTTAGTGATTATGATTATTGAAGATGGTACATATGAAATGGCAAATCAATTAGCTAAGGAGAATAATCCTTACGCTTATGTGATTCGTGCATTACGAGAAACATTAAAAGCTTGTTTAGACATTCCAAAAGAGGTGACACATCATGCTTAATCAATTTCTTTGGATTATTTACCCATATTTATGTGTGGCAATTTTTATCGTTGGTCATATTGCTCGATATAAATATGATCAGTTTTCATGGACTGCAAAATCGAGTGAGTTTTTAGAAAAAAAACAACTTAAATGGGGCAGTCTGTTATTTCACTTAGGAATTATTCCAGTATTTTTTGGTCATGTGGTGGGGTTAGCTATTCCAGCAAAATGGATAGATGGACTTGGCATAAGCGAAAGTACATATCACTTTGGAGCTGTTTATATTGGTAGTATTTTTGGTATAATGACTCTAATTGGAATGTTACTTTTAACAGCAAGACGTTTAACGATTAGTAATGTGAGAAAGTTAAGTTCAGCTTCTGATATTTTCGTAAATTTCTTATTAATATTGATTATATTTATGGGATGTTTCTCAACTTTAGTTACTAATGCAATGGTAACTGACTTTGATTACCGTCAAACGATTTCTATATGGTTTAGACACTTATTTACATTCTCACCCAATGCAGCACTAATGACAGGCGTTCCATTATCATTTAAAATTCATATCTTATTAGGATTTACAATATTAGCTTGTTGGCCATTTACACGTCTTGTACATGTATGGAGTATTCCATTAGCATATACAAATAGACGTTATATTGTATATAGAAAACATAAAGCACCTCGTGCACATTAAATATAAAAGGAGTACGATATATGATTCCGGAACCTTTGTTTGAACCGGTACATTTTCAGCAGGAACTTGACACACTTAGAAAAAAAGTAAACTGTGATTTTGCTGCTGTTGCACTATATGAAAACCACGAACCTTCTGGACCTATTAAATGGCAATATGTTTCAGGTAATTTAAACAGTCGTTATAAATTGATTGTTTTGAGAAAAGGCAGAGGCTTAGCTGGGACAGTCATGAAAACAGGAAAGCGAATGGTTATAGAAAATGTTTCCAAAACAATAACACCAGAAGAAAAAATTAAGTACCCTATTTTGATGAGTGAAAACTTAAACGCGCTCGTTGCTATACCATTATGGCATGAACAGCATGTTGCAGGCGTGTTATTATTAGGACAAAGAGGTAGTAAAACATTGCCTAAAGTGATTAATCAATTAAATATTAAAGGCCGTTTGTGGGAATTTAATGAAGAAATCTAGGTGATATATGTGTTAGAGTTATATAATCTGCAAATGGAAGACTTACTAAAAAAATATTATGAAACTACAAATGAAAAAATTGTTTTTGTAAATAAAGAAGGAAAAGTCATTGCAATGAATGACGCCGCTGAAGAAATTATTTCTAAAGATAATAATTATAGTGCGATGACAAATGCGATTTGTGATCGTTGTGAAGGGTATTCAAATGAATTTGAACTTCAAAGTTGCAAAAATTGTTATTTAGACACATCTAAACCAAACGATATCAATTTTCAAGTGTTTATGAAAACAGTAGATCATAAAGTTCGACCATTTACAGCTTCTTATCAAGCGATTGATGAAGATAATGAGATATATGCATTTACACTTCAAGATATTTCGCCGCAAATTGAAAGACAAGAAAAAATGTATCAACGTCAGATGATGAGAAAAACAATTTCCGCGCAAGAAAATGAAAGAAAACGTATTTCTAGAGAACTACACGATAGTGTTGTACAAGAAATGCTAAATATTGATGTTGAACTCAGATTGCTGAAATATCAAAAAGAATCCTCAGAACTTGTCCAACAATCACAACGTATTGAGGGATTAATGTCTAAATTGATTGATGATATCAGACATCTATCAGTTGAATTAAGACCCTCATCTCTAGATGATTTAGGCTTGGAAGCGGCTTTTAAATCATATTTTAAACAATTTGAAAATAATTATGGTATGCAAATTGTATATCAGTCTAACATTAAAGATAAAAGATATGATAGTGAAGTAGAAACGGTGGTTTACCGTGTGGTACAGGAAGCGGTATTTAATGCATTAAAATACGCAGGCGTAAGTTCGGTAGATGTCTTTGTTCAGGAGGTTGGACGTTTATTAATGGCTGAAGTGATTGATCATGGACAAGGTTTTGATCCGAATTCTCAACCACAAGGTACAGGACTAGGGTTGTATGGTATGAATGAAAGAGCAGAGCTTGTAAACGGAAAAGTAAATGTAGAAACACATTTAGGAAAAGGAACTATTATCACTTTAGAAGTGCCACTCTAGAGAGCGTAAAGGGACTGACTTATAATTGAAAATAGTAATTGCAGATGATCATGCAGTAGTAAGAACAGGTTTTTCTATGATATTAAACTTTCAAGAAGATATGGAAGTTGTAGCTACGGCAGCTGATGGAGTAGAAGCGTATCAGAAAGTGATGGAATACAAGCCGGATGTATTAATTATGGATTTAAGTATGCCACCTGGTGAGTCTGGCTTAATTGCTACTAGCAAAATTTCTGAAAGTTTTCCTGAAACAAAAATATTAATTTTGACAATGTATGATGATGAAGAATATTTGTTTCATGTTTTAAGAAATGGTGCTAAAGGATATATTTTAAAAAATTCACCAGATGAACAACTCATTTTAGCAGTACGAACAGTGTATAAAGGTGAAACGTACATTGATATGAAACTAACGACATCATTAGTAAATGAATTTGTAAATGTTTCTAATCAAGATGAAAAAGCAACTAATGACCCTTTCAAAATACTTTCTAAAAGAGAATTAGAAATATTACCATTAATTGCAAAGGGATATGGAAATAAAGAAATTGCTGAAAAATTGTTTGTATCCGTTAAAACAGTTGAGGCACATAAAACGCATATTATGACTAAATTAAATTTAAAATCTAAACCAGAGCTTGTAGAATATGCGCTTAAGAAAAAACTTTTAGATTTTTAAATATATTGAAAGACTTAAATAATGACACTCATATTATATTTCACCAGCACATGATATTCATGTGTTGGTTTTTCTTTGTCTTATTATTTAAATATAGGGGGATTATTAGAGAGTATAAGGGAAACTCCTTATGTTCATATTTTCACAAAGTGATTAAAATTTAAATGTAATCAGTAATTAATCACACAAATTGGCTATATTGATATGTGATTTAATTATCGATAATAGAAAATAAAACATTGATGAAGGTGAAAAAATGAATAAAACTAAGGATGGTTTTCAACTTACGTTACAAACTTTAAGTCTTGTAGTTGGATTCATGGCTTGGAGTATTATTTCTCCATTGATGCCATACATTTCACAAGATATTAAAATTAATCCAGGACAGTTATCAATTATTTTAGCGATACCAGTTATCCTAGGATCGATTCTTCGTGTACCATTTGGTTATTTAACAAATATTATTGGCGCTAAATGGGTATTCTTTTGTAGTTTTATTATATTATTATTTCCTATTTTCTTCTTAGGACAAGCTCAATCGCCTAGTATGTTAATGGCGTCTGGATTTTTTTTAGGAGTAGGAGGAGCCATTTTCTCTGTAGGTGTCACTTCAGTTCCTAAATATTTTTCAAAAGACAAAGTAGGATTAGCAAATGGTATTTATGGAATGGGGAACATTGGTACAGCAATTTCATCATTCTTAGCACCTCCTATTGCAGGTATTGTAGGATGGCAAACAACAGTAAGAAGTTATCTTATTATTATCGCTATTTTTGCAATATTAATGTTTTTCCTTGGAGATGCTAAAGAACCTAAAGTTAAAGTGCCTTTAGGCGCTCAAGTTAAAGATTTATCTTCAAACTACAAACTATATTATTTGAGTTTATGGTACTTTATTACATTTGGTGCTTTTGTAGCATTTGGTTTATTCTTACCTAACTATTTAGTTAATAATTTCGGAATAGATAAAGTAGATGCAGGTATTCGATCAGGAGTATTTATCGCATTGGCAACATTCTTACGACCTGTGGGTGGGATTTTAGGAGATAAATTCAACGCGGTTAAAGTCTTGATGATAGATTTTGTTGTGATGATTATCGGTGCAGTTATTTTAGGTATTTCAAGTCATATTGCCTTATTTACTATAGGTTGTTTAACAATTAGTATTTGTGCTGGATTAGGAAATGGACTTATCTTTAAACTTGTGCCATCTTACTTTGCTAAAGAATCTGGTACTGCAAATGGAATTGTTTCTATGATGGGAGGATTAGGTGGTTTCTTCCCACCACTTGTTATCACGTATGTTACTTCATTGACAGGTTCAAGTCATTTAGCATTTATTTTACTAGCTGTATTTGGAATACTTGCTTTTATTACAATGGGTCATCTTTACAAAAAAGAATACGCAAAATAAATAAACAACGTAGTGCACTAGCACTACGTTTGTTTATTAAATTATGCTAAGTATCTATGTTTTCAATAATCTAATGTAAAATGAAATATGAATACAACGTACTTTGTTTGATGAGAGGTTGAAGAAAAAGCACAAGCTGAAACTGCCCTCTAAGAGAGTAAGACAATAATACGAAGAATTATAAATAAGCCAGTAAATGAATGTCTCATCACTCATTTACTGGCTATCTTGCTGAGAGTTATATCTCAACTTCTTTTATTTATTCTACTGTAATTGTAGTACCTTCGTCTTCTTCATTAATCTTCTTAGGTAAAATCACCACTAAAACACCATCTTCATAACTTGCTTTGATTTGATCTTTATTAATATCTTCGAATTCAAAGCGTCTTACCAATTCCCCACTTGAGCGTTCACTTAATTGAACACTACCAGTTTGCTCAGATACTTGTTTAATTACTTTAATCGTTAAAGTAGCATGTTCATATTTAAGATGAATGTCTTGTTTCTTTACGCCAGGTAATTCGGCTTCTAGAACATATTGATTTTTTTGACTGTAAACATTTGTTGGGAAGCTTTTAGTTGAAAATTGGTTAAATACTTGTTCACCTAAATCACGAAATACATCTCTTGGATTATTTTTAAAAATAGCTTGATCAAAAAACTCTCTATTATTCATATATGAAATCTCCTTTTCAGAGTGATATGTCATAAAATATATTGAAATTTTACAATATCATTATATAAATAGAGATACTACACGTAAAGTAAAAGCAATTTGAAAGTTTGAAGAATTAAAAAGTGAAAGATGTGGAATAAAGAAACATGACAAAAGACGTCAATATTATGTATTAGTTAAAAAATAAAAGAAAGAAGGCACAATAATTACTTAGCTTTTGTCATGTGTATTAACTATTCAGCTTTAGAGCCGAAGTTCTCTGAAATAATATGTCTTAAGCTACTAGCAAGGCCATCCGCTTCATCGTCAGAAATATCAAAATCATTAAACACTTGATTAGAAATTTGCTCTAATACTGGTTTAATGTCTCTACCATTTTGAGTTAATGAAATTTGTAAATTACGTTCATCTTCTTTTTCTCGCATGCGTTGTACGTAACCTTTTTTCTCTAATTTTTTTAAGAGAGGCGTTAAAGTTCCAGAATCTAAGAAGACACGTTGACCAAGGGACTTAATATTTATTTTTTCGTCGTTTTCAATAGCCATAAGAACCATAAAACTTGTGTATGTTAAATCATACTCTTTTAGATAGTGAGTATATTTTTTAATTACCTCTTTTGAAGTCACATAAAGTAAAAAACATAATTGTTTACTTAAATAACTGTCCTTTACATACATATTTTTCCCCCCTCAACTTATTTAAAGATAGTATGAACAATACCTATTGTCAAGACTATATCCAGAGTATTATATAAGTTTTTTAATAAATTTAAAAACAAATTTAACTAAATCTACATATAAATTTAGAATGTTGATTTATTTCAAATTCTAAATTAAATTATTAGTATATTTTGTTACAAAAAAGAGGTATCACTTTAAAAAAGTTACTATTTCATTCATAATTATTTAAATGATAAAAGAAGCTATTTTATTGAGTAAGAGGATGAAGGAGTGCTCTGATGAGTAAGAAGCAAAAGATTATTAGAATTATTATTATATTAGCTATTTCTCTTGTAGTAGCTATTGCGTTCTTCTTTGGAACGAAAGCGTATCAAGGGCATAAAAATGTGCAACTTGTAGACAATTATATAGAACAAAAACATTTGAAAGATAAAATTAAATCAGAAAAAACATTATATAGTGCTAAAAGAGGCGTTTATTATAAACAAGTAGTGTTTAAAGACGAACCTAATTTAACATATATCATTCAGCCAATTGGTACACGTAAAGGTATTTTAGTTGAAGGATTTGATACGGAAACCAAGAAAAGTATTAAAGGTGCAAAACATAACTATTTCAACCAAAATTATAAGCCATAATATATAATCAATACGTAGAACCAGAGATATTAATGATGATTACTACTCAAAAAAACAATATCTATAGAAAAATAGATATTGTTTTTTTAAATGAAATTTTTTGTTAAATGGTAAAGGTAAACGAGTTAGTTAAAAAAGATTTTAGAGTAATGTCATTCATTTATAAACCGCTCTTACATTGAGAAGGTTAAAGATAGTGATTGAATTCCAACATCTATATTCTAAAAATATTCTCACTTTTCTGTTTTTAATTAATTATTTTTGCCAAATTAAATATGTATATTATTTAATAGTTTTTAATTTGTTATATCCGAATTTTGAATAATTTGATATAATTAAGCGATGTCAGAAGAAGGGGGTTTCAACGTGACTCTGTTCAAGAGAAAAGTTAGCCTACCTATGCAAGTATTAATTGCATTAGTGCTAGGTGTAGTAATTGGTTTATTATTATTTGGACAAACAGGTGTTGCAAATTATATTAAACCTTTCGGTGACGTTTTCTTAAATTTAATCAAAATGATCATCATCCCAATTGTATTCTGTTCACTTGCTTTATCTATTTCGAATTTAGGGGATTCGAAAAAAATAGGAAGCTATGGATGGAAATCAATTCTTTATTTCGAAATTATTACAACCATCGCCATCGGTTTAGGTTTAATTATTGGTAATATTTTTAAACCAGGAATTGGATTAGATCCTGATAAGTTACCTAAAGGCGATATTACTAAATATCAATCAACTGCGTCTGCCGCAGAACAATCTACATACGGTAACCACTTTATTGATACAATCGTAAATATTATACCAACTAATATTTTTGAAGCTTTAACTAAGGGTGAGTTATTGCCAATTATTTTCTTCGCAGTATTCTTTGGTTTGGGATTAGCTGCGATTGGAGAAAAAGCTGAACCAGTTAAAGGTTTCTTAAACGGTACATTAGAAGCCGTATTTTGGATGATTAATAAAATCTTAAAATTAGCACCAATTGGTGTATTTGCATTTATTTGTACAACTGTTATGACATTCGGTGCTTCAGCTTTAATTCCATTAGCTAAACTTGTTTTAGTAGTTGTGTTTGCGATGATTTTCTTCATTATTGTTGTTTTGGGTATTGTAGCAAGAATTTGTGGAATTAGTATTTTCTCAATCATTAAAATACTTAAAGATGAATTATTACTTGCATTCTCTACTTCAAGTTCTGAAGCAGTGTTACCAGTAATGATGAATAAAATGGAGAAATTTGGTTCACCAAAAGAAGTGACTTCTTTTGTTATACCAATTGGATATTCGTTTAATTTAGACGGATCAGCCTTATATCAATCTATCGCCGCTTTATTTGTTGCTCAAATGTATGGTATTCACTTATCATTATCTGAACAAATCATTTTAATGGTGACATTAATGGTTGCATCTAAAGGTATGGCAGGTGTGCCAGGAGTATCTATCGTAGTGTTATTAACAACATTGGGGGCAATGGGCTTACCAGCTCAAGGTCTTGCGTTAATTATCGGTGTAGATCGTTTGTTAGACATGGTTCGTACATGTGTGAACGTTATTGGTAATGCATTATCTACAGTAGTTATCTCTAAATGGGAACATGTTTATGATAAAGAAAAAGGTAAGAAATATCTAGAATCAATTTAAAAAAGGACATCTGACATTTTTAGCGTCGCTTGGATAAGCGATGCTTTTTTATTCAAAAAGAAAAAGCGAGATAACTGATTTTAAATGAATGTTATCTCGCTCTTTATACTGCCTAATATATCAAAAGTTACATGCCTTTCATATCATGCATTTCATGAATTTTCATCATGAGACCATGTGGCACTTCATCATGATTTACTTTTGATACTCTAGAAAATGAATCAGAACCTTTTTCTTTTACTAAAAAGACAAAATCGCCTTTTTTTACTTTTACATTAGTGTTAGAAGGTAATTTAACATTTTTCTCTACTTTTTCAGTTTGTTCATTTACCATTTTATCAATAGTGTGACTATCTTTCATATAGCCATAGTAGGATTCTTTTTGCTGACCATTTAGCATTACAATGACTAAAATAATGCTAACAATTAACATAATTGCAATTAAAAAAATTCCTAACCCTAAACCTTTTTTGTTCTTCATTAAGACTCTCCTTAAATATATTAATTTATTTATACAAAAAATAGAATTAAATTGCAATAAAAGTTTCACAAAAATTCAATTGTACTTCAACTAATATAAATGAAGCATTATAAATAAGCAAAAAAAAGTAGATAGAATTCATGATACATTCTATCTACTCTTATTAACAATCAAATTAAAGATCAATTGTGATTGGTGTATCAATATCATCATCATTCATTAAAGTAATCGTTTTTGGATTTATTTTTAACACACATAAATTAGAATCCTCTTTAGAATCGAAGAATGTTTTGTCTTGTGTTTCCCACAACCAATCAATGACTTTCTGATCTTCTACAATGTCAATACTTGCTTCTATTTCAACAAAACTATTATTTGTTGTTTCATTATATCCTAGTAAAATATATGCTTCTGGATTACTTTGAATTTCTTTTACTTTAGAACTTTCATTGCTTGTTTTTGTATATAAATTAAGACCATCGTTATAGAACACCATATATCTGCTATTCGGTTTATTATTATATGCAGTTGATAATACGCCAATTTTAGAAGTATTTAAAACTTTCTCAATCGCTTGAGTCACTTTTTGTTTGTCCAAACTAATCATCTCCTTATTGTATTTATATCCTTTTAAAATTAAATTTAAACAGATTTGATATAAATATATTTCACTTCATCATGATGCAACGTTATGTTAAATGGATGATTGGTTTCTTCTTGTATAAATAGTTCTGTTTTAGGTTGATTGCATCTATCTAACTGATGAATAATACTTTTTTCAATGTATACAGGTAAATTATCTTGAGACATTAATTGATGGATCGTCCCATGTTCTTTATTTAATGTATTTGCGATGATTAAGCTGTTTTCGTTTAATTTATTTAGTATTTGATAATGCTGTTTACTGTCAGACAAATAGCGATCATTAATTTTATTAAATAAGATAAAATGATAATTTCCATCTTTTTGACTCATTAAGTAATTATTTGAAATATGGATAGGCACATCGATAAATGCTGCAATAAATTGATAAAGATGCATAATTGGAAGTAAACTCCCATGTCGATTAAATAATGCAATAAACATCGGATCATCTTCAAAAAGGTGATAGCAAATACCGCCTCCATATTTTAATAGTGCCGTTAAATGACAAACTAAATCTGCTAATTGAAGTGGATGTTTACCGTCATTTGTATACTTAAAGCAACGTAATGATAAGCTACTATAGACAAATTGAGTCGAAGGTATATTAGAATTCTTTATAAAATGAATGTAGTTTTCGAAGTGGGTATTTGCATGAGTAAATCCGCGTTGGTGTTCAATTAATATATTTTTCGTATCAATATTTTCAATGTCAACAAAATAGTAATCAAAATTAAGACGCTTCATTGTATCATAGACCTCTTGTAACTTTTCATACTGATGTAATAATCCTTCCACTAAAACACCATATTTAATCGAACGATTTTTGTTTCTAAGTTTTAAATATGATAGATGGATATCTTGAATAGTCATTGACTTGGTATCAAATACTAGCATAAATCGTACACTTTTTTTATTCCATTTATAATCTTGATTATTTTCTAAAAACGTCATAATTAAATCGTAAAAAGTAGTGAACTCAGATTTATTTTTGATAACGACGGCTAAACTGATATTTTTTTCAAATAATTTTTCGAAGCAGCGATTGAGTAAGGTTCCGTTAATTGAATGTTGATTCATATCACTCATATCATTAATCAAAATGGCTGGTTTAGGTAAATAAGATAAATCGATATCATAATAATCATTAAAAACAAACTGGAATAATTCGTTAATATTTTTAAAATGAATAAATGCCTTTGAAGAACGAGTATGTTGAAGGGCTTCTAATTGCTCAAGATCAATGATAGTCGTTTCGGTAGATAAGTGTTCAGTTGTTTCAAATTGAGAGATTAATTCAAAATACTTAGGTTCAATGTCACTCTTCAATCGTATCGCAGATATATGATCAGAATGATTCAGTTGAGAACGAAATCGTTTTGGACTTAAATTAAGATAATTTTTAAATTGATTAGTAAAATTGGTATGACTACTAAAACCAGATTGTTCAGAAATACTTGTAATAGAGTCATTCGTACAAATGAGTAACCTAATAGCATGATTGATTTTCAAACTTGTATAATAATCTTTAAAATTAATATTCAATATACGTACAAATAAATTTGAACAATATGACTCAGAAATAAGTGCATGTGCTGCAATATCTTGTAGAGAGATATTGGAAGTAATGTGATCATGAATGAATGTAAGTATATTTGTTAAGATATGCTGTTCAACAGGAATCTTTGGAATATATATATGAGGATGTCTAATAACTGCTTCTTTATAAAAAGTTTGTATGATCTTTGGAATCACTTTGTCATCATGATGAGACGTGTTGTACATATGTTCTATATTATTTAAAATGATTGATTTGATAAAATAACTTGATTGTAAGAGATGAGCATCAAAGTGGCAATTAAAAAAAGCAGCGTCTTCAAGATAAAAGTAAGCCATTGGTATTTTGAGCTCAATTAGATTTCTTCCTTTATTAATTTGATATAAATCGCCTTGATTAATGATTGCAATATGATTTGATAATTGATGATATTTTCCATTGATTGTCATTTCTAATTCATTAGTTAAAGAAAATAATATAAGAACATGATTGATGTTTCTCCTAGTCATAGAAGTAATATTTTCATGTAAAAAAAGAGTACTGCTCATAAATAAGTCTCCTCATCTTGTATAGTATTTGTGTGTGGGATTTGGGTCTGTTTGAATAATAAGAGTTATTATATATGAAAATAAATGAGATATTAATAGTTAAAAATAAAAAATTTTTGTTTATTTTTAACTGAAAACGATAACAATTTTATAGATGCACAATATTATTATTTTTTTTAGAATGTCGCATGAGACTATTGAAAATTTTTAGTAGGTTAATGAAACGAATTTAAATGCATAATAAATATAGATTTTGAGTGAAGAGATATAAGATATCAGATAATGATTCACTTGAAATTAACAATGACTAATTCTGTACATACATCACGATACAACATCATTTGAATATGTAGCATCAAGAATGAATTTACTTATATATTTGATGTAAGCCCCATATATTTAAAATCACTTTTAAAATGTATATCAAGAAACCACATCTTAGAGCATTAGCGACAGATATACAATAGTTTAATGAAACTAACGATTACGGTGATTTAAATAGAAAAAAAAAACATTACTCCTTAGAATAAGCAACTTAGAATAGAAGATGCATACAAATATAAAAAGGTATTAACAGTAGCTAACTATTATATTTAGAATCATTATAACTCCCCAAAAATTTCTATTTAATGTGTAACAGTTTTACATCATAACATCTAAATATACTTTTACTTAATTAAACATCACGAATTATATTCAAAGTTAAGAATGTCAGAATTAGTATTAAAAAAATCCTGGGATAATGAATTGTCCCAGGATTTTTGATGTATTAGTAAGTAGGAATTAATAGGTATGTTTATTGCGTTTATAATTGCCGTGATTGTCACTTTAGTTTTATCACGAAGAAAAGCTTACAAAGCGGCAGCAGAATAAAAAAGTAACTCTTGCGATATATTGCAAGGGTTACTTTTTTATTAAAGTTTTTGCTTACGCCATAAGAAAATACTTACAATAGTGACTAATATTAAAGAGATTCCTACAATAACCAGCCACGAAACGTAACTCTTATCATCAATAGGTAATGGAACGTTCATACCAAAGAAACTAAAGACAAGTGTAGGTAGTGTTAGTAATACCGTAAAAAGCGTTAATGTCTTCATAATATTGTTCATTTCATTTGAAAGTAATGAAGAATACGATGACGTGATACTTTCTAAAATACCTGTGTATAATTCAGTTGTTTCAATCGCTTGGTTATTTTCAATGACTAAGTCTTCTAATAAATCCTCATCTTCTTCAAAACGTTTAATTGCAGGCAAACGGAATAATTTTTTAATAATCGTATCATTCCCTTTTAAAGCTGCTAAAAAGTAAACCAAACTTTTTTCTACTTCCATTAAACGATAAAGTTGTTTATTCGTAATACTATTTTTCAAATCTCTTTCAATACGGATTCTTGATTTATTTAAAAGACGCAAATTTCTGTTATAGTGATTTGAAATCGTAAGTAAAATATCTAAAGCAAAGCGACTATGAAATTTTAAATTTACGTTATCTTGTCTTGAATAATTTTCAAGAAATTCATTTTCAGCATCACAAATTGTAAAAATCACACCATTTCCAATCACAATACCTAGAGGAATGGTAACAAATGAGAGAACATGACGATTCGTAGAACTTACAATAGGCAAGTCGACAATAATAAGAGAATAGCCAGTATCTTCATCATATTCAATACGTGCACTTTCATCTGCATCAAGAGGATCACGAATAAAATCTTCTGGCAGATTGTACTGTTCAATTAATTGCTCAATTTCTTCTCTATCAGGTTCGACAACATTTATCCATGATGCAGATTGGTTTATATTTGTTTCAACTATTTCATTAGTAGTTGAGTGTTTATATGCAGTCAACATAATCGATAGTTCCTTTCTTAGTCTTTATTTCGCTGTGTCAATATTTAAAGCTTTATATTGATGCTGAACCATGATTCTTAAAGGTCCATGATAAATAATTTTAAAAATATGATTGGTTAAATCTTCAACTGAAAGACGGTGGGGATCATTCACCCAAAATTTAACAGTAGATATTGTTGCACCAGCAACATAACTATGAAAATATTTTTCTGGTATACCTTCAATCTCATGATTTGTACTAATATATTTTTGCATATTTTCCCCGATTAAGGAATAAATTTTTTCTTCAAGTTTTGACTTCCTATTTAATTGTAAGATCGTTTGATAAAAAGTAATATTATCCGAAATATGTTGAAGCATATTTTTTAAAATAATATTAATAAAATTTTTAGCAGTATCTTCTGGATCTTTTCCCATAATATTATGAAGATGATTTAAGAATGTCATTTGAGAAATAAATTCATCTTCCATATCTGATAATAATAAATATTTATCTTCATAATGTAAATAAAAGGTACCTCTATTAATATCTGCACGATCTGCAATATCTTGAATTGTAATTTTTTCTAATTCCTTTTCATTTAATAATTCGATAAATGAAGACTTAATTGCTGACCTCGTCTTACGAACTCTCCGATCTTCTTTCATTCTGCATCAATCCTTTATAATTAATTAACAATATTAGGCATAATGTTCATTAATTAACGATATGATCATTATTGATTATTGTATTGAAGTGATAACCTCATTATAATTTACAACGTATTAAATATTCAACACATTGTTCAATAAATATAGGGAGGTAAGTAAAAATGAATATTTTTTAAAAGTAAATTACTATGGTTAGCACCAATTGCAGCTATTTTATTATTAGTGATATTCTCTTTAGTGTTTTATCCTGCATTCAATCCAAAACCAAAACAAATACAGATTGCAGTGGTAAATAATGACAAAGATATAGATATTCAAGGTAATAAAGTGAATATTGGTAAAACAATTGAAGATAAATTAATGGATAGTGATTCTGATATTGTTAAATGGATTAAAGTAGATAAAGAATCAGATATTAAAAAAGGGCTTAATGATCATGAATATTACGGCGCAGCTATTTTTAATAAAAATTTTTCAAAAAATGCAATGAGTAAAACGCAGTTGATTATTTGAAAAAAGGTGTATTATATTATTTAGATATCTAACTAAATAAGATAGGCACAAATAGAATATAATTATTAATATTGAGTTAGTGTGTTAGCATATAAAATGAAACACTATTCTGATACTATTTATATTAAATGCGTTGTTTGGTTTAACAGGGGCTGTATGGTCATTATTAATCGCTAAAACAATTTGTTCACTATTAGCAATGTTTATTGCATGTGTTTTAAGGAATGAGTTAACCTTGGACACACAAGCGTTAGTAGAAGAATAAAATAATTTGATATTAAAGCGAGCTATAAGGGAGGAGATCTCTTATTTAGCCCGCTTTAAATTTATATAAACGATGACATATGATAATAATTATTGTTAAATAAGTTATATTACTTTATTATTGTTAAATGAGTATTTTTTATAGGAGGACGTCAATGGTCATTTTAAAGCGAAGTTCTAAAGTAGCTATAGCGTTATTGATGATGTTCCTATTTTTATTCGTGCCGAGTATGACAAAAATAGCTTCTGCGCACGCTACTTTAGAAAAAACAACCCCAGCACAAAACGGTATCGTATCAAAACAACCAGATACAATCGAATTAACATTTAATGAGCCAGTAAATGCCGAATATTCAGGGATAACGATATATAATGATAAAGGAAAGAAAGTTGCTGATGTTAAACCGAGTACAATAGGACATTCAGATACTTTATCTTTCTCAGGCAAGCAATTAAAAGAAGGTACACAACAAATTAAATGGCATACTGTATCTGCTGATGGTCATGAAATTAGTGATCAATTTGAATTTTCAGTTGGTAAAAAAACAGCCAATGGTGTAGATACTACTCCTGTTGCATATGAAACGCCTGCATTTTGGTTTGGTGTGTTTAGATATATCGCTGAAGGCGCAACAATTATTTTAGTTGGTTTATATTGGTTAAACGGTATTGCACGTAGAAATAATTTATCAACATTTGATATTTTCCCTAGACATGTCGCTGTATCATTGATCATGATGATGGCATATATTATGTCACTTGTACTTTATCTGATGACTCTATCATCTGATATTTTGGATTCAGTTTTAACATTTAATCCAAGTGTCTTAATTCAATTCCCATATATACTGAGCGCTGTTGCTTTAATTATTTTAAGTGGATTATTTGTATTAAGAAATATGGAACGAACATGGTATTGGGCTATTTCGATAATTATGATTTTAGCTTTAAGTATGTCAGGACATGCTTGGTCTCAAAGTGCACCTGTTTGGTCAATTATACTTAGAACATTACACTTAGCTGGTATCAGTTTATGGCTAGGCGCATTAATTTATTTGTTTTCTTCAGTATTTACTAAAAAACGAGATGCAGTTGATTTATTGCGAGAAATCTTATTTAAAGTGAATGGAGCTGCTGTTGCAGTTATCATTATTACTGGTATATTAATGTCGATTGATGAAACTAAAATTTTATCAATATGGTCTAATATGCAAACGTGGACAATATTATTAATAATTAAAATCGTAGGAACATTAATGATGATGGCTTTAGGCTTTATGCAAACAACGCGCGCCTTAAACAAACGTTATAGAATTAATAAAGTCTCTTTAATCGTAGAAGTTTCTATTGGTATCATTTTAATACTTGTTGGTGTTATTATGAGTCAAATTAATATTCCATAAAAGGAGATTGTAAAATATGTTTAAAAAATTATTAGCTTCAGGTTTAGTGTTCTTCTTTTCACTAGGTTTATTTAAATATGCTGATGCACATGTAACGATAAATCCAAAAGCAGTTGAACCTGGATCTTATGAAAAAGTGGATGTTCGAGTACCTGTTGAACAAAAAGATCATACTGAAAAAGTCGAATTAGATATTCCAAAAGAAGTACAAGTGTCAAATATTCAACCCGTAGAAGGGTATAAATATAGTTTAGATAAAGACAAAAAAGGTAATATCACAAAAATTACCTGGAAAGCGAAAGATAAAGGCATTGGTCCTAATGAATTTATCGAATTCCCACTTCTTGTAGAAAGTCCTAAAGAAGAAGGCACATATTCATTTAAAGCTGTGCAGACATACGATAATAAAGATAAGGTAAAATGGACGGGTAAAGCGAATAGTGAACATCCTGCTCCAACATTGGAAGTGGAAAAAAATGCAAATGCTGTAACTGTTAAAGAAGACAACGCTAAAAAAGATGAAAGAAGTCAATCATCTTCAGGTGGTTCTATCGCATTGTGGATTATTTCACTTGTTGCCATTATTTTATCTTTAGTTGCATTATTTAAACATGCAAGAAATAAATAAGACATATAATAAAGTGACTTCTAGTGCTTGCTAGAGGTCATTTTTCATAACATGATTTGATTACAAAATTTTGTCACTTTAAAGACGAAGATAATCGATTATAATAATTGAAGTAAGGGAGGATTTTTTATGCGCAGATTATTATATGCTTTTTTAGTCTATATGATTATTGGACTTGTAAGTGGATTTTACTACAGAGAGTTAACGAAAGCACATGATTTTACGGGCGATACGCAACTAGCGCTTGTTCACACACATACATTAATATTAGGTATGTTTATGTTTTTACTTTTACTTCCGCTTGAAAAAGTATTTAAGTTAAGTAGTTTTTATTTATTTAATTGGTTCTTCATTGTATACAATGTTGGTGTCATTATTACTGTAGGAATGATGCTAACAAAAGGCACTTACCAAGTCACTGGAAAAAGTTTTTCACCAGAAGCATTTGCTGGATTTGCAGGTATCGGTCATACAGGAATGCTTGCTGGCTTATTATTACTTTTCTTTTTACTAAGACAAGCCATTTTAAAAGAACCGAGAGATTAAAATAATAATTTGAGACACAATAGATTCAAACCTATTGTGTCTTTTTTTATAATTAAGAATAAAGAGACTAAAAGAGGAGGACGTTTTAATGATTCATTATTCAAATCATCCACCAAATGTTAAAGATTATTGTGAATTAAGAGCAAAAGCAGGTATGAGTCCTAAATCAGAAACAGCAGCAAAAAAAGGATTACCCCATGCATGCTTTAATATTACTATTTATGAAGAATCAACATTGATTGGGATGGGTAGAGTGATTGGAGATGGAGGAACTGCATTTCAGATTATAGATATTGCTGTCCATCCATATTATCAAGGACAAGGTTTTGGGAAAGAAATCTTAAAACAAGTGATGTCATTTATTGAAAATCATGCAGAAAAAGGGACATATGTCAGTCTGATTGCAGATTATCCAGCTGATCAATTATATAAGAAGTTTGGATTTCAATCTACCGAACCAAAATCTGGTGGAATGTTTAAAAAATATTAAAGAAAAGAGATGAGATTAAATTAAATTTCTTTTAAGTTTGTTATTTTATGTCTAGATTACGCTTTACGTAGATATTCTAAATAAAAATCTTTAGGTGATGGCTTCTAGATTAAAAAATATAAGTGAATTTTTAATTTTTAATAAGCTAAATAAATTCTGAAACAATTATTTGAAGTGCATCTAGTATATAAGTTAAATATATTATTTAATAAAATATTCATAAAATAATATACACATATAAAATGAATGATGATAATATATAAATGAACAAATACACCTATTGTTCAGTACAATATAGTAAATGATTGTGAAACATTGAGTTATAATATAGTTTTTAAATAAAAATGTTTCATCATTTACACCTATACAGCTAAGAATAAACATCAAGAATAGGAGTGAATAATCACTGTGAATTATCGAGAAAAATTACAGAAGTTTAGTATCCGCAAATATACAGTCGGTGCTTTTTCAACTGTTATTGCGACATTAATTTTCTTAGGTTCACCTCAAGCACACGCCAGTGAACAACTACAAAAAGATGGACAAGTGATTCAAGCAAAAGCTAGAGACCAAGAACAAACTTCAAATGAGACAAGTAACAAGCAAGTTCAATCTAACACAGAACCTAAAGCTTCACCTGTATCTGAGAGTCAAAAAGGAAACAATGAAACTTTAAATAAAGTTCAGACTACTGATACATTAACAAATGATTTAACATCATTTTCATCTCAAAACGAAAACAAAGATACATCTCATACAACAACAGATTTAAAAGAAAACAATGAAGCTAAATCTCAACTAAATAAATTAGATGATATAAATGTAACCGAGGTGAATGAAGGACATAATCATGACAACCGTAATCGTACTCGTTACGAAGATAGAGAAGCATCAGATGATACTCTAGTATCTTCAACTTCAACAACAATTGATGGTGATAAACTTCAAGCAGCTTATGACCGTTCTTACGCTGAATATCAAAAAATTGATAGAGAACAATCTGATAATAAAAAAGTTGCTCAAATTAAATCGACGTTCAATAAAGTTAATCATTTCTTTAGTGAAAATAACAATTCAAATCAAACATTAATTAATGAATTATATAAGGAACTAGAGCAAGCTAATGCATTAATTGAATCACTGCCACAACGACAAGTAAGAACTATTAGTACAAGAGCAAATAGAGAAGCACGTGCTGTAAGATCAAGTAGACGCCCTGTACGTGGACAAGGTGGAACGAGACCCCCTAGCAATACTGCTAACACTTATACACCACCAGTAGTTCATAACTCTAGACCAAAACCTGGCTCAAAAATAAAAAAGAATTCAGATTTGTATAATAATGCTAAAAAAGAATGGTATGTAGAAAATGAAAATGATGGTTCCGGTTATTGGTCAGGAACGTTTTTACATGCGACAAATAAAAGTGCACCATATTACACTACACGCTCACATTATCGAAATATGAGTCCATCTAGTGTTAGAGGTATTGCAGAAATTTCATCAATTAGACAAAATGATGGATATTTATGGACGATTAATTTTAATAAGTATCATATTAAACGTAATGGCATGGTATTTTGGTTTGGTTTACCAAAAGGTCAAACGCCGACAGGACCAGTTCGTTTTACAGTTACAGATGTCAATGGCCGAGAAACAGCATCATCTGGTGCTGGAGATGGTAGAGACCAATCATTATCAAGAATGTGGGATTCTGCTGGTGGTATTACATCAAGTGCATATAATTTCAGACAAGGTAATCCTTTGAATAGAAGTGAGTTCTATAACGATTCAGTTAATCATATTTATAATTTAGGGGATTTTGCACGTGGTAATGAAAATCAACCACTTACATTCTTTGAAAGAGAAGGTGTTCCAAATAAAATTAAAGTAGCTGGAGACGATATTTATCGTTATTTAACTGCGCAAGTAGATCATAATCAAGGTATTGATCATATCTATGCATTTCAAGCTAGAGGAACAGATAGTTATACTATTCAATTTAAAACGTCTGGTAGCTCACAAGATAGATTATATTATGCAGCAGGTGGTAGAGGGATTGAATTTAATGAAATCAACAACTATAACCAATTATATTTAGAGCCACTAGAACAGTATAATGATCGTAAAACTAAAATTGTAGATGTTATTGATCGCGTACTGCATATTGACCATGTTGAATCGGCTTATGATGTGCCAGAGCGTAGAATAATGAAAAAACATTACTTAGATAGCGATTTCGCTACACACGAATATGCTGAAGATGTTGCAAGTTATCTAAGTAACCCTAGTGATCATGTAATGGGTTTATTCCCTAGAGTGCCTACTGATCGTTATAGAGGTAATTTTGGTGTGAATCCACTTAACTCTTATGAAATTCATGAAATGTTTTCTGAAGAAAAATTAAAAGAGGCTGCGAGAACGGGAAGACCAATTGAAATTTTTGTTGGGTTTAATGTAAGTGATGCATACCATAATGGTGAAACAATCAAAAAAGTAAATTTATTTGTCAAACCAAAGTTAGAACAATCTATTGGATTCTATTCAGATAATGCACCCGATAATAAAGAGAATTCACCTGAATCACAAGCTGCACATCATGCTGTCTTTTTACAACAAGAAGGTCAAATGCTTAATACAGTGACTAATGGTAATAATAAGGATTATCATCAAAATATTCGAATTCAATTTAAAAGTAACGAGTCTGCAAATGTATGGGAAATCTCTGGATATCCACCCTCTCTACGAATTGAAGATGCAGTAGATAGACCCAATACAGAACTTGAGAAAAATAAAGTATTGGTTGGTCAATTGCCACCAGGACGCCATGTGATGACAGCGAGAATTGGTAATGAAACTAAAATCTTTGAAGTCATTGCCAAACCCAATCCGCCAGTTATTTCAACACTTGCGACACAATTAGGACAAAAAGGTGGTAAAAAACCAACTATTACAGTGACACATGTACCACAAGATGAGAGAGCAAAAGTACGTTTAGTTTCAGGTGGTACAGATGGTGCAGGTCCTGGCACATCACCTTTAGGCTATACTGTACTCGCGGAAAAGATGGCAAACTTAGATGGCACGGTGACATTTGAAGAAAGTGATTATACTAATCCTTTACCTAATAATGGGGTTATTAGAGCAATTACATACTATGAAGATCCAGTGCAATCCAACTTTAGTAATTCGATTAATGTAGGACTAGATACTACACCGCCAACATTTAGCAACGTAAGAGGTCTTCAAGATAAATATTATCGTGGAGATAACGTTAATATTTCAATTCCTGTTTCTGATAATGCATATGGTTCAGGTGTGGAAGATGCATCTATCACTGGAAATAGTGGTTTACAAGCGGTATTCAATAGAGATGCTTCTGGAGACGCAGGTACTTTAGTGATTACAGGAACAATTTCGAATGATGTAACGTGGAATAGTGACATACTTGTTCAACCCGTTGCTCATGATAGAGCAGGCAATACTACCAATGTAAGCCCATATCATCTTCATATTGGAAAGTTATCTGATGATAAACCAGTTCAGTTGTTTAGTCAGCAAGAATTGAAAACAGTGGTTAATCCTAATAGTATTTCGCAAAGTGAAAGAAATGATATCATTAACTCGCTTAAAGCTAAAAATAGTAGTTTGACATCATTTTTAAGTACATTTAATCCGTACATGGTTAATAATGATGGTAGAGTAGTCTTGACTTTTAAAGATGGTTCGACTCGTATAATTGATCCGGCTCAAGTGATTACATATAGACCTCAACGTAAATCAATATATACTGAACCAGGTAGTTCAAATACAAAAGAAGCATTTATCACAATTGCTAAAGGTCAAGAGTATACAATTGGACCTGATTTAAGAAAATATTTCTCATTAAGTAATGGACAAGATATTCCTAATAATTCGTTTACAACTATTAATGGTAGTTCAATACCATCACCTCAAGCAATAAGTCGTCTAAATGCTGGTATTTATACTTATAACGTAGATGCATTAAATGCTTACAACCATAGTTCAGAACGTTTGACAATTAAAGTTAACGTAGTTGATGTCAATACATTAGCAGAAAATCAACGTGTTTATCGTTCAACAACTAAAAATTTAAGTAATGATGAAATTACACAAGTTAGAAATGCCTTTAAAGATGCTAATCCGCAATTAAATTTAAATGATAGTGATATCAGAATTGAAAACGATGAACCTTTAAGTAATCATCCAAGTCGTGTAAGAGTAACGATTACTAAAGGTGAATTAACAAAACAATTCATTTCAACATTTGATCATATGGATTTCTTAAAATGGATAAATTTACGTAATGATTATACTGTGACTTGGACAAGTCAAAAACTTAATGGAAGAGGCACAGATGGTGGATTTGAGTGGTCTCCAGATGGTAAAACAATAATTTATCGATATGATGCAACGACTGGAAGAAGAATAACAGGCAATGACGTATTATCACTTTTAAGAGCAACGCCTAAACATGCAGGGTTAAGAAACCATATAGAAGGTCAAGAAAAAATGTTAACAGAATCAGGCTCAGCTCGTGGATTTAAACCTGTAGGATATTCTAAAGGGAATAGTATATATTCGGATGAAGAACATCCATTTACATATGATGGTCAACCTATTCAAGTATTAGACATCGTTGACAGCAATACTGGATATAGCAACTCTGCCGTTGCACGCAGTGACTACAGACATACAAGTAGCAATTCGACAGTGATCAGTGGTGATATTCCAGCCATGAATGGTGCTGCTGGTTTTCATTTAGATAAAATACTTAAACAAAATGGTACTGATAATGGAATTATGGGTGCGATAGATAAACAACAATTGTATTTAACGCCTTATGGTGCAAAAAGCTATATTGAACGCCTTGGACAATCAATGTCATCAACAGACAATGTGATTAATATCGTATTTGTACCAACTGATAAAGTAACGCCAAATATTGTATTAGATGATTATAATGATCATGTTGTATTTTCAGTAGAAACTTTCAGAAATACACTTACATTAACTGATAACTTTGGTATTAAAAATGTTACTGTACCTAATGACAGTCAAATACCTATGAATGTATTAAACCATTCAACATTAAGTGGTGTTGCCCCTAATGTATCTACTCCAATGTCTAAACAAGTAAAGGTTAAAGTAACAGATGGTAGTGATAACGAAACAACGGCTGTATTTAATGTATTAATCAAACCATTAAAAGATAAATATAGTGTCATGACAACTGCTGATGAGTCACATCCAATACGTATAGCAAATATTAGTAACAATGCAAGTTTATCTGAGACAGATAGACAAGCTATTTTTAACAGTTTAGATATTTCGAAATCAATTACCAATAGAAATTACGTTACAGATGGCAGTAATGAAATAAGAAGTAGGGAAATTAGTAATGTTCATCGTTCAGGTAATAATGCAAATGTTGAAGTGACTATCACTTATGCAGATAATTCAAGAACATCCATTACTGTACCAGTAAAACATGTCATTCCTAATATCAGAGGAATAGAATTATTTACAGTACAAGGTCAGCCATTCCCAAGTGGTAAAGGAACAAATAATAATGACTTCTTCGTTATAAACAATGATCAACCTTTGACAGATGCTACTGTGACTTGGATTGGTAATGGACCAGATATTAACTCTACAACAGTAGGTGTCCCACAAATTTTAAGAGCAAACATCTTATTTGATGGTGAAACAACACCCATTGAAAAAGAAGCACACTATAGAGTAGTTAAAGCGAAACCAAAAAGAGTATATCAAACAACAATAAATGGTAATTTCTTATCTTCAAATGAAGGTTTGTCATCTAATGTAGGATCGTTTGTAGAAGGTATTGCAAATTATTTACCATCGGGTACGAACTTCGATTGGGCACCTGGTTCTGGACAACCTTTATCAAATAGTCCAGGTATTTTTACAGAAACAATTAACGTGATATATCCTAACGGTCAAGTAGACCCAGTTAATGTATTGTTTAAAGTGAAACCAACTACGCCTTCAATCGACACTTTAAGTACAAAATATAAAGCTGATTTATCTGGACAATCTATTAAAGTAAATAATGTTCCAAATAATGCACAGGTTAAACTATATACTGAAGATGGTAGAGAAATGAGTAATACAACTATGACTAGAAATCGTGATGGTTCAGTGTCTATTACAATTCCAGGAGTATTACCACTTGGTAATATTAAAGCTAAATCAATTATCACGGTTGATCATGTAACGATTACTGAACAAAATAATAGTGGTTCTGTTGTGAACTCAACACGTTCAGAATCAATAGAATCAGATTTAAGTGCATCTTCACCTGTAACAAAACAACTTGAAGCGGTAGACGGCGGATTAAAATTTGTTAAAGGGGACAACATTGATTTAAATAATCCTAGAACTTACATTAACTCTAATTCAGATATCATACGAGTAGAATGGGAACAGAATGCTAATCAATGGAAAAACACAATTGGTACTACAACTAAACGCGCCATTGTCACATTGAGTAATGGAGAAACGAGAACAGTTTCTATTCCAGTAACCATTTATGCACCAGCCACTGCTAAAGCACCACAACGTGATGTGGTCGGTCACGCGTTAACTTATGGCGATGACGCAGCAAATTATGTGACATTTGAAAATAATTATATGAATGGGGCTACAGTGACTTGGAAAAATAATAATGCTCCAAATAATAATATTGCTGGCGTTCAAAGCTTAACTGCTGAAGTAAGGTATAACGGTATTAATCACGTATATAATGTGCCAGTAAAAGTATATGAATATAAATATAAATTTAAAAAATCAGAGTATAGTACGATTGTAGGAACAAGTTTTGAAGGAAATGGAAATATTAATAATTATGTCGTATTAGAAAATGCGAATGGTTTACCTACAGATGGTTTCCATTTTGTTTGGACTCAAAACACCACAGCTTCTCATAGCGAACAATGGTCAAATTTAGCACATCCAAATCAAGCTTTTAAAAAAGAAGCGAGATTTGAAGTATTAGATAACCAAAACCATGTATTCTTTACTTCTGATCCAGCAATATTTAAAGTGACAAATGCAGTTCCAAATCCAGCAACTGTTACACAAAATGATGTTGGTGATGTAGTCATTTCACCAGGGGTAGGTAAAAACTTAGGCGTTAATGCTGGAAATATAATTGTAAATCCAGATAGAATTACTGTTAAAAAAGGAAATCAAGTTATTGGCACATTTATCAAAAATAACACAGGCAAATGGACAAAAGCGAGTGATTCTATAAACACGCCTGGTTTATCAGTTTCTCCAGATGGTAATGAAATTATTTATGACAAAATGTCAGTTCCAAATGATACGTTGATTAACACCGAATCAACGACCGGGAATGGAGAATTGACTAGTGAAGCTGCTATAAGTGCGACTTACAAAGTTAAGCCAGCAACACCATCTAACACAACATTTGCATTTAAACAAAATGGTGAGTTCGAAGTTATTCCAAACAATGCTAATGCATCAACAACAAAAAATCCTACAGATAAAGTTAAAATTAGCTATGTAGAAAAAATTGGTAATAGTACAGAACAATCTAGAGAATTAATTGTAACTAAAAATAATCAAAATCAATGGTCGATGAATAATCAGCTAGATTATGTAACACTTGATTCTAGAACAGGTAAAGTGACATTTAAAGCTAATTCTTTAAAACCGCATGTACTGATTAATACAGAATCTATTGCTGGAAGTGACGATAATTTCAGTCATAATACAGTTGGAATTGTGGGACCAGAACATCATGATGTTATCATTCATGAGATAGTCAAAGAACCTGGTGAAAGAGTTAGTAATGAGGAACTTAATAATGCGATTAATGTAGATAATAAAGATCATGCTAATGTAAACGAAGGAGTAAGTTTACCTACAAATTTACAGAGTGATACAACGCAAACAGTACCAACACGTATTACTTATAGAGATGGAAGTATAGAAATTGTAAATGTACCAATTAGAACCCATGCAGATAAATCGAGCATTAGAAATGCTTTACCTAAACTTAACGCACAAGGAGACACTAATGGTAAAACACCATCAAGTGTGAATGCATATAATAATGAAATGCAGCATTTGCATGATGAAATTGAAGCAGTTCGAAGAAAAGCTAATGAAGTGTTATCAAATGATAGAGCAACAAATACTGATGTTGCAAATGCGACAAATAATATTAATGATGTCTCATTGAAAATTCAACATGCAATTTCATTACTACAAAATAAAGCAGATAATAGTGCTTTAGTTGAAGCAAAACGTCAACTTGATGTAGCAACAGCAGAACAAGATCCAACGCCAGGAATGACGCCAGCAACAGCAGATAACTATAGAGCGAAAAAAGCAGAAGCAGAACGAATTAGTTCAGAAGCTCAAAAAGTAATAGATAATGGTGATGCGACAGTTGAAGAAATCAGAAATGAGAAAGTAAAAGTAGAAGAAGCATTAACTCAATTAACTGAAGCAAAAAATGCATTAAAAGCAGATAAGTCAGTGTTAGAACAAAAACGTCCAGGATTAAATCATGTGGGTGTTACCGAAGGTAAACAACCAGCGAGCGTGACTGCATACAATAATGAAATGACTAAAATTCATGATGAACTTGAAGCAGCAAAAACAGAAGCAGATAGAGTGATTCATGATGACAATGCGACACCAGCACAAGTAACAGCGGCTATCGCAAAAATTGACGCGGTACAACCTAAGTTAAACAATGCCATTAGTTTACTTCACGACAAAGAAAATAACAGTGAATTAGTGAAAGCAAAAGCGAAATTAGATGCAGCGACTAGCGAGGAAGATCCAACACCAGGAATGACGCCAGCAACAGCAGATAATTATAGAGCGAAAAAAGCAGCAGCAGAGCGAATTAGTGCAGAAGCCCAAGGTGTGATTAACAACGGTGATGCGACAGCTGAAGAAATCAGAGATGAGAAAGCAAAAGTAGAAGAAGCATTAACTCAATTAACTGAAGCAAAAAATGCATTAAAAGCAGATAAGTCAGTGTTAGAACAAAAACGTCCAGGATTAAATCATGTGGGTGTTACCGAAGGTAAACAACCAGCGAGCGTGACTGCATACAATAATGAAATGACTAAAATTCATGATGAACTTGAAGCAGCAAAAACAGAAGCAGATAGAGTGATTCATGATGACAATGCGACACCAGCACAAGTAACAGCGGCTATCGCAAAAATTGACGCGGTACAACCTAAGTTAGATAATGCCATTAGCTTACTTCACGACAAAGAAAATAACAGCGAATTAGTGAAAGCAAAAACAAAATTAGATGCAGCGATTGGTGAACAAGATCCAACACTAGGAATGACGCCAGCAACAGCAGATAATTATAGAGCGAAAAAAGCAGAATCAGAACGAATTAGTTCAGAAGCCCAAAGCGTGATTGACAACGGTGATGCGACAGCTGAAGAAATCAGAGATGAGAAAGCAAAAGTAGAAGAAGCATTAACTCAATTAACTGAAGCAAAAAATGCATTAAAAGCAGATAAGTCAGTGCTAGAACAAAAACGTCCAGGATTAAATCATGTGGGAGTTACCGAAGGTAAGAAACCAGCGAGCGTGACTGCATACAATAATGAAATGACTAAAATTCATGATGAACTGGAAGCAGCAAAAACAGAAGCAGATAGAGTGATTCATGATGACAATGCGACACCAGCACAAGTGACAGCGGCTATCGCAAAAATAGATGTAGTACAACCTAAGTTAGACAATGCCATTAGTTTACTTCACGACAAAGAAAATAACAGTGGATTAGTGGAAGCGAAACGTCAACTTGATGAAGCAACGGCAGAACAAGATCCAACGCCAGGAATGACGCCAGCAACAGTAGATAACTATAGAGCGAAGAAAGCAGCAGCAGAACAAGTAAGTGCAGAAGCTCAAAAAGTAATAGATAATGGTGATGCGACAGTTGAAGAAATTAGAGATGAGAAATCAAAAGTAGAAGAAGCATTAACAGCATTAAATCAAGCGAAAGATGATTTAAGAGCAGATAAAACAGAATTACAACATAAACTTCCAGAATTAGATCAACGTGGCATTACCGAAGGTAAAAAACCAGCAAGCATCACTGCTTATAATGAAGCTCTAGGAAGAATACAAAGTGAAATTGAAGAAGCTAAGACGAAAGCACAAGAAGTGTTAAATAAAGAAAAAGCAACACCAGCAGAAGTGAGAGAAGCATTAGACAAAGTGAAAGCAGTCTTACCAAAACTTACTGAAGCGATTAGTTTACTTCACGACAAAGAAAACAATAGTGAATTAGTGAAAGCAAAAACAAAATTAGATGCAGCGACTAACGAGGAAGATCCAACACTAGGAATGACGCCAGCAACAGCTGATAACTATAGAGCGAAGAAAGCAGAAGCAGAGCGAATTAGTTCAGAAGCCCAAAGCGTGATTGACAATGGAGATGCGACAGCTGAAGAAATCAGAGATGAGAAAGCAAAAGTAGAAGAAGCATTAACTCATTTAACTGAAGCGAAAAATGCATTAAAAGCAGATAAATCAGTGCTAGAACAAAAACGCCCAGGATTAAATCATGTGGGAGTTACCGAAGGTAAAAAACCAGCGAGCGTGACTGCATACAATAATGAAATGACTAAAATTCATGATGAACTGGAAGCAGCAAAAACAGAAGCAGATAGAGTGATTCATGATGACAATGCGACACCAGCACAAGTGACAGCGGCTATCGCAAAAATAGATGTAGTACAACCTAAGTTAGACAATGCCATTAGTTTACTTCACGACAAAGAAAATAACAGTGGATTAGTGGAAGCGAAACGTCAACTTGATGAAGCAACGGCAGAACAAGATCCAACGCCAGGAATGACGCCAGCAACAGTAGATAACTATAGAGCGAAGAAAGCAGCAGCAGAACAAGTAAGTGCAGAAGCTCAAAAAGTAATAGATAATGGTGATGCGACAGTTGAAGAAATTAGAGATGAGAAATCAAAAGTAGAAGAAGCATTAACAGCATTAAATCAAGCGAAAGATGATTTAAGAGCAGATAAAACAGAATTACAACATAAACTTCCAGAATTAGATCAACGTGGCATTACCGAAGGTAAAAAACCAGCAAGCATCACTGCTTATAATGAAGCTCTAGGAAGAATACAAAGTGAAATTGAAGAAGCTAAGACGAAAGCACAAGAAGTGTTAAATAAAGAAAAAGCAACACCAGCAGAAGTGAGAGAAGCATTAGACAAAGTGAAAGCAGTCTTACCAAAACTTACTGAAGCGATTAGTTTACTTCACGACAAAGAAAACAATAGTGAATTAGTGAAAGCAAAAACAAAATTAGATGCAGCGACTAACGAGGAAGATCCAACACTAGGAATGACGCCAGCAACAGCTGATAACTATAGAGCGAAGAAAGCAGAAGCAGAGCGAATTAGTTCAGAAGCCCAAAGCGTGATTGACAATGGAGATGCGACAGCTGAAGAAATCAGAGATGAGAAATCAAAAGTAGAAGAAGCATTAACTCATTTAACTGAAGCGAAAAATGCATTAAAAGCAGATAAATCAGTGCTAGAACAAAAACGCCCAGGATTAAATCATGTGGGAGTTACCGAAGGTAAAAAACCAGCGAGCGTGACTGCATACAATAATGAAATGGCTAAAATTCATGATGAACTTGAAGTAGCGAAAACAGAAGCAGATAGAGTGATTCATGATGACAATGCGACACCAGCACAAGTAACAGCGGCTATCGCAAAAATAGATGTAGTACAACCTAAGTTAGACAATGCCATTAGTTTACTTCACGACAAAGAAAATAACAGTGGATTAGTGGAAGCGAAACGTCAACTTGATGAAGCAACGGCAGAACAAGATCCAACGCCAGGAATGACGCCAGCAACAGTAGATAACTATAGAGCGAAGAAAGCAGCAGCAGAACAAGTAAGTGCAGAAGCTCAAAAAGTAATAGATAATGGTGATGCGACAGTTGAAGAAATTAGAGATGAGAAATCAAAAGTAGAAGAAGCATTAACAGCATTAAATCAAGCGAAAGATGATTTAAGAGCAGATAAATCAGTGCTAGAACAAAAACGCCCAGGATTAAATCATGTAGGTGTTACCGAAGGTAAACAACCAGCGAGTGTGACTGCATACAATAATGAAATGGCTAAAATCCATGATGAACTTGAAGCAGCGAAAACAGAAGCAGATAGAGTGATTCATGATGACAATGCGACACCAGCACAAGTAACAGCGGCTATCGCAAAAATAGATGCAGTACAACCTAAGTTAGATAATGCCATTAGTTTACTTCACGACAAAGAAAACAACAGTGAATTAGTGAAAGCAAAAGCGAAATTAGATGCAGCGACTAGCGAGGAAGATCCAACACTAGGAATGACGCCAGCAACAGCAGATAATTATAGAGCGAAAAAAGCAGAAGCAGAGCGAATTAGTTCAGAAGCCCAAGGTGTGATTAACAACGGTGATGCGACAGCTGAAGAAATCAGAGATGAGAAAGCGAAAGTAGAAGAAGCATTAACTCAATTAACTGAAGCAAAAAATGCATTAAAAGCAGATAAGTCAGTGTTAGAACAAAAACGCCCAGGATTAAATCATGTAGGTGTTACCGAAGGTAAACAACCAGCGAGTGTGACTGCATACAATAATGAAATGGCTAAAATCCATGATGAACTTGAAGCAGCAAAAACAGAAGCAGATAGAGTGATTCATGATGACAAAGCGACACCAGCACAAGTAACAGCGGCTATCGCAAAAATAGATGCAGTACAACCTAAGTTAGACAATGCCATTAGTTTACTTCACGACAAAGAAAATAATAGTGAATTAGTTGAAGCGAAACGTCAACTTGATGCAGCAACGGCTGAACAAGATCCAACGCCAGGAATGACGCCAGCGACAGCTGATAACTATAGAGCGAAGAAAGCAGAAGCAGAACGCATTAGTTCAGAAGCTCAAGGTGTGATTAATAACGGTGATGCGACAGCTGAAGAAATCAGTGATGAGAAAGCGAAAGTAGAAAAAGCATTAACTCAATTAACTGAAGCAAAAAATGCATTAAAAGCAGATAAGTCAGTGTTAGAACAAAAACGCCCAGGATTAAATCATGTAGGTGTTACCGAAGGTAAACAACCAGCGAGTGTGACTGCATACAATAATGAAATGGCTAAAATCCATGATGAACTTGAAGCAGCAAAAACAGAAGCAGATAGAGTGATTCATGATGACAAAGCGACACCAGCACAAGTAACAGCGGCTATCGCAAAAATAGATGCAGTACAACCTAAGTTAGACAATGCCATTAGTTTACTTCACGACAAAGAAAATAATAATGAGTTAGTGAAAGCAAAAACAAAATTAGATGCAGCGATTGGTGAAGAAGATCCAACGCCAGGAATGACGCCAGCAACAGTAGATAACTATAGAGCGAAAAAAGCAGAAGCAGAGCGAATTAGTTCAGAAGCCCAAGGTGTGATTAACAACGGTGATGCGACAGCTGAAGAAATCAGAGATGAGAAAGCGAAAGTAGAAAAAGCATTAACTCAATTAACTGAAGCAAAAAATGCATTAAAAGCAGATAAGTCAGTGCTAGAACAAAAACGCCCAGGATTAAATCATGTAGGTGTTACCGAAGGTAAACAACCAGCGAGTGTGACTGCATACAATAATGAAATGGCTAAAATCCATGATGAACTTGAAGCAGCGAAAACAGAAGCAGATAGAGTGATTCATGATGACAATGCGACACCAGCACAAGTAACAGCGGCTATCGCAAAAATAGATGCAGTACAACCTAAGTTAGATAATGCCATTAGTTTACTTCACGACAAAGAAAACAACAGTGAATTAGTGAAAGCAAAAGCGAAATTAGATGCAGCGACTAGCGAGGAAGATCCAACACTAGGAATGACGCCAGCAACAGCAGATAATTATAGAGCGAAAAAAGCAGAAGCAGAGCGAATTAGTTCAGAAGCCCAAGGTGTGATTAACAACGGTGATGCGACAGCTGAAGAAATCAGAGATGAGAAAGCGAAAGTAGAAGAAGCATTAACTCAATTAACTGAAGCAAAAAATGCATTAAAAGCAGATAAGTCAGTGCTAGAACAAAAACGCCCAGGATTAAATCATGTAGGCGTTACCGAAGGTAAAACACCAGCGAGCGTGACTGCATACAATAATGAAATGGCTAAAATCCATGATGAACTTGAAGCAGCAAAAACAGAAGCAGATAGAGTGATTTATGATGACAATGCGACACCAGCCCAAGTGACAGCGGCTATCGCAAAAATTGACGCGGTACAACCTAAGTTAAACAATGCCATTAGTTTACTTCACGACAAAGAAAACAATAGTGAATTAGTGAAAGCAAAAACAAAATTAGATGCAGCGACTAACGAGGAAGATCCAACACTAGGAATGACGCCAGCAACAGCTGATAACTATAGAGCGAAGAAAGCAGAAGCAGAACGCATTAGTTCAGAAGCTCAAGGTGTGATTAATAACGGTGATGCGACAGCTGAAGAAATCAGAGATGAGAAAGCAAAAGTAGAAGAGGCATTAACTCAATTAACTGAAGCAAAAAATGCATTAAAAGCAGATAAATCAGTGTTAGAACAAAAACGCCCAGGATTAAATCATGTAGGCGTTACCGAAGGTAAAACACCAGCGAGCGTGACTGCATACAATAATGAAATGGCTAAAATCCATGATGAACTTGAAGCAGCAAAAACAGAAGCAGATAGAGTGATTTATGATGACAATGCGACACCAGCCCAAGTGACAGCAGCTATCGCAAAAATAGATGCGGTACAACCAAAGTTAGACAATGCCATTAGTTTACTTCACGATAAAGAAAATAATAGTGAATTAGTTGAAGCAAAACGAAGATTAGATACCGCAACTAGTGAAGAAGATCCGACACCAGGAATGACGCCAGCGACAGCTGATAACTATAGAGCGAAGAAAGCAGAAGCAGAACGCATTAGTTCAGAAGCTCAAGGTGTGATTAATAACGGTGATGCGACAGCTGAAGAAATCAGTGATGAGAAAGCAAAAGTAGAAGAAGCATTAACTCAATTAACTGAAGCAAAAAATGCATTAAAAGCAGATAAATCAGTGTTAGAACAAAAACGCCCAGGATTAAATCATGTAGGCGTTACCGAAGGTAAAACACCAGCGAGCGTGACTGTATATAATAAGGAAATGGCTAAAATTCATGATGAACTTGAAGCAGCGAAAACAGAAGCAGATAGAGTCATCAACGATGAACATGCGACACCAGCCCAAGTGACAGCGGCTATCGCAAAAATCGATGAGGTACAACCAAAGTTAGATAATGCCATTAGTTTACTTCACGACAAAGAAAACAACAGTGAATTAGTGAAAGCAAAAGCAAAATTAGATGCAGCGACTAACGAGGAAGATCCAACACCAGGAATGACGCCAGCGACAGCTGATAACTATAAAGCGAAGAAAGCAGAAGCAGAACGAATTAGTTCAGAAGCTCAAGGTGTGATTAATAACGGTGATGCGACAGCTGAAGAAATTAGAGATGAGAAAGGAAAAGTAGAAGAAGCATTAACAGCATTAAATCAAGCGAAAGATGATTTAAGAGCAGATAAAACGGAATTACAACATAAACTTCCAGAATTAGATCAACGTGGAACTACCGAAGGTAAGAAACCAGCAAGTATCACTGCTTATAATGAAGCTCTAGGAAGAATACAAAGTGAAATTGAAGAAGCTAAAGCGAAAGCACAAGAAGTGTTAAATAAAGAAAAAGCAACACCAGCAGAAGTGAGAGAAGCATTAGACAAAATAAAAGCAGTCTTACCAAAACTTACTGAAGCGATTAGTTTACTTCACGACAAAGAAAACAATAGTGAATTAGTTGAAGCGAAACGTCAACTTGATGAAGCAATAGCAGAACAAGATCCGACCTCAGGAATGACGCTAGCGACAGCTGATAACTATAAAGCGAAGAAAGCAGCAGCAGAACAAGTAAGTGCAGAAGCTCAAAAAGTAATAGATAATGGTGATGCGACAGTTGAAGAAATTAGAAATGAGAAAGCAAAAGTAGAAGAAGCATTAACTCAATTAACTGAAGCAAAAAATGCATTAAAAGCAGATAAGTCAGTGTTAGAACAAAAACGCCCAGGATTAAATCATGTAGGTGTTACCGAAGGTAAACAACCAGCGAGTGTGACTGCATACAATAATGAAATGGCTAAAATCCATGATGAACTTGAAGCAGCAAAAACAGAAGCAGATAGAGTGATTCATGATGACAATGCGACACCAGCACAAGTAACAGCGGCTATCGCAAAAATTGACGCGGTACAACCTAAGTTAGATAATGCCATTAGTTTACTTCATGACAAAGAAAATAACAGTGAATTAGTGAAAGCAAAAGCGAAATTAGATGCAGCGACTAGCGAGGAAGATCCAACGCCAGGAATGACGCAAGCAACAGCGGATAACTATAGAGCGAAGAAAGCAGCAGCAGAGCGAATTAGTTCAGAAGCCCAAGGTGTGATTAACAACGGTGATGCGACAGCTGAAGAAATCAGAGATGAGAAAGCGAAAGTAGAAAAAGCATTAACTCAATTAACTGAAGCAAAAAATGCATTAAAAGCAGATAAGTCAGTGTTAGAACAAAAACGCCCAGGATTAAATCATGTAGGCGTTACCGAAGGTAAACAACCAGCGAGTGTGACTGCATACAATAATGAAATGGCTAAAATCCATGATGAGCTTGAAGCAGCGAAAACAGAAGCAGATAGAATCATCAACGATGAACATGCGACACCAGCCCAAGTGACAGCGGCTATCGCAAAAATAGATGCAGTACAACCTAAGTTAGACAATGCCATTAGTTTACTTCACGACAAAGAAAACAACAGTGGATTAGTGGAAGCGAAACGTCAACTTGATGAAGCAACGGCAGAACAAGATCCAACACCAGGAATGACGCAAGCAACAGCAGATAACTATAGAGCGAAAAAAGCAGAAGCAGAACGAATTAGTTCAGAAGCTCAAAAAGTAATAGATAATGGTGATGCGACAGTTGAAGAAATTAGAAATGAGAAAGCAAAAGTAGAAGAAGCATTAACTCAATTAACTGAAGCAAAAAATGCATTAAAAGCAGATAAGTCAGCGCTAGAACAAAAACGCCCAGGATTAAATCATGTAGGAGTTATCGAAGGTAAGAAACCAGCAAGTGTGACTGCATACAATAATGAAATGGCTAAAATTCATGATGAACTGGAAGCAGCAAAAACAGAAGCAGATAGAGTGATTCATGATGACAATGCGACACCAGCACAAGTAACAGCGGCTATCGCAAAAATTGACGCGGTACAACCTAAGTTAGATAATGCCATTAGTTTACTTCATGACAAAGAAAATAACAGTGAATTAGTGAAAGCAAAAGCGAAATTAGATGCAGCGACTAGCGAGGAAGATCCAACGCCAGGAATGACGCCAGCAACAGCAGATAACTATAGAGCGAAGAAAGCAGCAGCAGAACAAGTAAGTGCAGAAGCTCAAAAAGTAATAGATAATGGTGATGCGACAGTTGAAGAAATCAGAAATGAGAAAGCAAAAGTAGAAGAAGCATTAACTCAATTAACTGAAGCAAAAAATGCATTAAAAGCAGATAAGTCAGCGCTAGAACAAAAACGTCCAGGATTAAATCGTGTAGGTGTTACCGAAGGTAAGAAACCAGCGAGCGTGACTGCATACACTAATGAAATGGCTAAAATCCATGATGAACTTGAAGCAGCAAAAACAGAAGCAGATAGAGTGATTCATGATGACAATGCGACACCAGCCCAAGTGACAGCGGCTATCGCAAAAATAGATGCAGTACAACCTAAGTTAGACAATGCCATTAGTTTACTTCACGACAAAGAAAATAATAGTGAATTAGTGAAAGCAAAAACAAAATTAGATGCAGCGATTGGTGAAGAAGATCCAACACTAGGAATGACGCCAGCAACAGCAGATAATTATAGAGCGAAAAAAGCAGAAGCAGAGCGAATTAGTGCAGAAGCCCAAGGTGTGATTAACAACGGTGATGCGACAGCTGAAGAAATCAGGGATGAAAAAGTAAAAGTAGAAGAAGCATTAACTCAATTAACTGAAGCAAAAAATGCATTAAAAGCAGATAAGTCAGTGTTAGAACAAAAACGCCCAGGATTAAATCATGTAGGTGTTACCGAAGGTAAAAAACCAACGAGTGTGATTGCATATAATAATGAAATGGCTAAAATTCATGATGAACTTGAAGCAGCAAAAACAGAAGCAGATAGAATCATCAACGATGATAATGCGACACCAGCCCAAGTGACAGCAGCTATCGCAAAAATAGATGCGGTACAACCTAAGTTAGACAATGCTATTAGTTTACTTCACGACAAAGAAAATAATAGTGAATTAATTGAAGCAAAACGTCAACTTGATGAAGCAACGGCAGAACAAGATCCAACACCAGGAATGACAGAAGTAACTGCGAATAATTATAAAGCTAAGAAAGTACAGGCAGAACAAGTAAGCAGAGATGCACAAAAAGTGATTGAAAATGACGATGCAACATCTGGGGAAATTGCGCAAGCAATAGCTAAAGTAAATGAAGCTACAGTTGCATTAAAACAAGCTAAACATGATTTAGTTCCAGACAAAACTTTATTGAATAATGCTAAAAACAATTTAGAAACAAGCATTAATCAGGTGCCTGAAACTAAAAATATGACTAGTGATTCTGTTGAAAATTATAGAAATAAATTAAGCCAAGCAAAAGATACATTAGCTAATGCACAAAAAGTTATTGATAACCCAACTTCAACAGTTGATGAAATTAATAAAACTATCGAAAATGTGAAACGTGCTAAAGATGAACTTGAACAAGCTAAACATGACTTAATATTAGATTATGATGCTATTATTAAAAAAATTAAACAACAAACTGATTTAACAGATGCTCAAAAGGATAAATTAATAGAAAAGACAAAAGCTTCTACAACTTCTGATGAATTAGAAAATATTAAACATAATACTGATTTATTAAATGATGCGATGAAACAATTAAAAGAAAACATCGCTGAAAAAGATAAAGTCAAAGCAAGTATTAATTATACTGATGGAGATAAAGATAAAAAAGATACCTATGATGATGCTCTAAAAGAAGCTGAAAAACTAATTAATGATGCAAAAAATCCTATTATTGATCCTAGCGTGATAAATCAACTTAAAGATAAGATAATTGATGCTAAAAATAATTTAAATGGTGTAGAAAAATTACAAAATGCTAGAAATAATGTTAAACACATATTGGAAAGCTTAAAACATTTGAACAATGCGCAAAAAGATGCGTTTAACAATAAGATAGATAATGAAAATTCACGTGATAATTTAGATATAATTATTAATAAAGCTAAAGAAGTGGATAAAGCTATGAAACATTTAATTGATGAAATGGCTGATAATTTAGATATCAAGCATTCTGTTAATTATTCAGAAGCTTCACCAGATAAAAAATCCGCTTATGATGAACTTATTAAAAAAGCTGAAGACTTAATAAATAAAGGTATTGGCACAAATGCATCACTTGAAGAAATTAATAAATTAATTCAAGATATTAAAAAAGCAAAATATGATTTAGATGGAAAACATCAAGTTGAATTAGCTAAACAAAAAGCTTTAGAAGAGTTAGAAAATGAAGTTAACCGATTGAAAGATGAAATTGACAACAATCCTAACCTTTCTAAAGAAGATAAAGAAAAACTTAAATCTAAATTAGAGCGTCTTCTTGAAAATGCAAAAGGTCAGATTAATAATGCAACTACATTAACAGACCTTAATAAGATTAAAGATAATACTCAAAAAGAAATCGATAAATTAAAAGCATTAATTGATGCTAAAACTTTGGCTAAACAAGAAATTATTGATTTTGCTAATAAAAAACATCAAGAAATTCTAAATAATTCTAACTTAACTGATGCTCAGAAACAAAAAGTGGTAGCTGAAATAGATAAAACTTTACAAAAAGTGCTTGAAAACATTGATAACGCCAATGACATCAATGAAATTAACCGTAAACTTAAAGAGGGCAAAGATAATATAGCGAAAATTGTTGCAAAAGAAATTACTAATGCGTTAATAGATAATAAAATTAAAGAAATTAAAGCACGCAAAGATTTAACAGATGAACAAAAAGCTAAATTAATTGATTATCTTGAAAAACTTAGACGTGATACGTTAAAAGAAATTGATAAATCACATATTGATGATATCGGTTCAATTATCCAACAATTAATGGACAAATTGAATATGCTTGATATTGATAAAATTGAAAACATCTTAAGTCATAACAATAAAGACAATAATCAAAATCAATCAAATGTTGACGGTATTCAATCTAATAACAGTCATTTATCTAAATCACATAGATTACCTGATACTGGTTCAGAAAGTACATCTATTCAATTAGAGATTGAATTAATGACACTATTAGTTGGTCTAGGATTAGTATTAAAAAATCGTAGAAAAAAACAAAAAAATAACAAGAATAAAAGATAAAAAAGATATAACTTAGTATCTTTAAAAATAAAGAGCAGGAAACCACTATAAACTGGGTTTCTTGCTCTTTTTTATTAAATAAATATGAACTATGCTTCAAAATCTATAATAATTCTTCCAGCGTTCTCATGATTAAGTACTGTCTCAATAGAATGTTTTAAATCTTTAAAAGCAATTGTATTTTTAATTTCATGTAATTTATTAGATTTTAAATCAGTTGCTAATCTTCTCCATACACGTTGACGTAATTTCATTGGTGTCATAACTGAATCAAGTCCAACGACGCTTACACCACGAAGAATAAATGGAAATACTGAAGTTTCAAAGTGGTTACCTCCAGTCATACCAATTAATGCAACCCCACCACCATTTGTTAGATGCTTTGCTATATAAGGTGTTCCAGGACCACCGCAAGGATCAATAGCAGCTTGCCAAGTTCTTTTTCCTAATATTTCATTACTATCTTCAGAAATACGATCGATAACTTCTCTTGCTCCTAATTCTTTTAATTTATTCGTAGCTTTTTTATTTCCAGTACTTGCTACAACTTTATAACCAAGTTCATTTAACATCATTACAGCTAAAGACCCAACACCACCAGAAGCGCCACGTACAAGTACTTTATCGCCTTCAAGTGTCATAAAGTTAGCTTTTTCTAATTTTTCTATTGCTAAACCAGCTGTGTAACCAGCAGTCCCATAAATCATCGCTTCTTCAAGTGTTAGATTTTCAGGACATTTAACAATCCAATCTGATTTAACACGGGCATACTCACTAAATCCGCCGTAATGATTGACACCTAAATCATAGCCAGTAATAATAACTTCTTCACCTTTTTCGATTGTAGGATCATCAGATTCTACAACTGTACCTGCTAAATCAATTCCAGGAACCATTGGATATGATTTAAGTACACCACTATCTTTAACAGTAGCTAAGGCATCTTTATAATTAATACCAGAATATTGAACTTTTATTAAAACTTCACCTTCAGGTAAATCATTGATTGATAAATCTTTGAAATCACTTGTGACAGTGCCATCATTATCTTTTTCAACCATAAACGCTTTGAAATTTACACTCATAAAATCGTACTCCTTAAAAATAAAAAATTAGATGTTAATTGCATATCCTAAATAACCATACCACATTTTAAACGAGTCATTAAGTTAAAAAGTTTATATAAATTAAATATAAAATAGTCTATATTTTGATAAAAAAATAATTATATTGACAGTAAAACAGCATAAATATATAATTTTACTGATAATGATTATCACTTGATAATAATCATGTTGATAGAGATATAAAACTGTAATTTTAAAATTTAGATGTAGAGAATATACATTTTAAAATATTTAACATCAAAAGATAATCACTAAATTTTAATGAGGTGAATTTATTATGAAGAAATTACCAACTATTTTACTAACATCATCACTACTATTAACAGCTTGTGGTCATAATAATCACGATAATGCTAATGAGAAAACTTCAAAAAAATCTACAAATGAGAATAAAGTAGCATTACAGAAAGCAGCTAAAGAATATAGAAAATATACAAATGAACAGTTAGATCAGTTTTTAAAAGGAACTGAAGAATTTGTATCTGCAATAAAAGCAGATGATATTGAAAAAGCAAAATCTTTGTATCCTAAAGTACGCATGTATTATGAACGTTCTGAACCCGTAGCTGAAGCATTTGGCGATTTAGATCCTAAAATCGATGCCCGCCTAGCTGATATGAAAGAAGAGAAAAAAGAAGATAAGTGGACAGGGTATCATAAAATTGAAAAATCTCTTTATCAAGAAAATAAAATAGATGAAATGACTAAGAAGGATGCTGATCAATTACTAAAAGATGCTAAAGAATTAGATGCTAAAGTAGATACATTAGATATTACACCTAAGTTAATGCTACAAGGATCAGTGGATTTATTAAATGAAGTATCTACATCAAAAATTACTGGAGAAGAAGAGATATACTCTCACACCGATTTATATGATTTTAAAGCAAATATCGAAGGGGCTCAAAAAATTTATGAATTATTTAAATCTGAATTAGAAAAGAAAGACAAAAAATTGAGTTCTACAATTATGGATAATTTTAATAAAGTGAATCAATTACTTGATAAATATAAAAATAATGATGGTTATAAAGATTATAGTGCAGTAACTAAAGAAGATAGAAAAGCGTTATCAGATGCAGTTAACTCACTAGGAGAACCATTAAGTAAAATGGCTGTGGTTACAGAATGAGTAATATAAATCATAAAAATCACCCTCAAATGACTAGACGTTCATTTTTAAAGTTACTAGGTATAGGAAGTGCTGGTGCTGTTATTGGAGCAAGTAGTGTAGGCAGTATCTTTTCGTTTAAATCTATGTTTGATACCCCTGAAAGTGAAGAAAACGATTCATATGAATTTTATGGACATATTCAAGCTGGTATTACTACACCAACTCAAAAAAATTGTAATTTCATTGCATTAGATTTAAAGTCCAAAGATCAAACATTAATTAAAGATATGTTTAAAAAATGGACTCAAATGTCTGTTAGTATGACTGACGGTGCTATTATTGGGGAAAATAGTAACAATACACTATTACCACCTGTAGATACTGGTGAATCAATAGGATTAGATGCTAGCAAACTCACTTTAACATATGGCGTGAGTAAGTCTTTTTTGAAAAAAATAGGATTATCATCTAAAATTCCATTTGATTTTAGAGATATACCTCATTTTCCTAATGATCAATTAGATGAAGAGTATAGTGATGGAGATATTATGATTCAAGCTTGTTCAAATGATCCTCAAGTTACTTTTCATGCCATACATAACTTAATACGACCTTTTAGAGACATCATTAAAATTCGCTGGTCACAACATGGTTTTATTTCTACTAAAAAAAATGAAACACCGAGAAATTTGATGGCATTTAAAGATGGTACAGTTAATCCACGAAACAATAACGACTTAAAAAAATATGTATTTATTGATAATGGATGGGCAGAAAATGGGACGTATTGCATTATAAGACGAATCCAAATTCATATTGAGACATGGGATCGTACTGCATTAGAAGAGCAAGAAGCAACATTTGGTCGTAAACGTTCTACAGGTGCCCCTCTAACAGGTAAGAAAGAATTCGATAATATTGATTTAAAGGCTAAAAATAATAAGGGTAAGTATATTATCGATGAGAATGCGCATACCCGTTTAGCTCGTGAAGTAAAAACTTCTATTAAACGTAGAGCATATAATTATAATGATGGTACAAATGCTAAAACAGGTGACTTAGATACTGGACTCATGTTTATTTGTTTCCAAAAATCTATTCAACAGTTTATCGATATTCAAAATAATTTAGGACACAATGATAAATTAAACGAATATATCACACATCGAGGTTCTGCATCATTTCTTGTATTACCAGGGATACAAAAGGGAGGCTATATCGGTGAAGCACTATTTAGTTAAGATATCGATAATTACTCTCTTAATCATTATTACACGTTTGTTTTCATTGACTTCAGTTAGTGTTGCAAATGATAGTCAATTAAATGATGCGTATGTAGCTATCTCTGATGCGAAATCGACATTAGAGCACAAACAATTAAATTATAACGAAAAACAAAACGTGTTGAATGAAGTAAAACATAAAATAATGTCTTTAAATATTAAAGAAAATAAAAAAGGAAAAGATGTTAAATCGAAACTTCATATGATTGATCAAGCAACGACTACAAATAAACAAATCGACTCGTTATCAGAATTAACAAAATCTCTCATCGTTTACGAAAGTTCTGTATCGACTGATGATATTGATAAAGATATTAGAAATTTAAAAAAACAAATTAACGCAAAAGATAATATCATTCAAGAAGCTGTAAAAAATAAAGATAGATCAAAATTACAGTCTATTAATAATATGTTAAATCAAATTTGGAAAAAACATGAAACGGCCATCAGAAATTATGATGAAAATAAATATGGACAAATAGAAGTGTACTTGATGCAGTTGCGTGTAGCTATTCAAAAAGAACCATTAGACATAAAAAAAGTAGATAATGCTTGGAAGACATTTAAAACAAGTATTGATACTGTTGATAAAAAGCAATCAAATACTGAAAAAAATCAATATAAAGTTACCCAACTTAATATTGAATTAGAGAAAGCAATCAAAGGTATCGAGAGTCATCAGTTAAAACAATCAGATGAGGCACTGGCTAAATTTATACAAATATGGCCTTATGTGGAAGGCAAAATTCAAACTAAAAACAGTAGTTTATATACAAAAATTGAAGATAAAATTCCATATTATCAAAGTATTCTAAATAGTAGTAATAAAGATCGTATTAAAGAAAGTTTAATAAAAATAAATTCTGAAATCAAAGATACTGTAAGTGAAGAAGCGTATTCATCCATAGATGTAATGATTATCTTTTTACGTGAAGGATTAGAAGTATTATTAATCATATTGACATTAACAACTATGACCAGAAAGGTTAGAGACACTAAAGGGACAACAAGTGTCATTGGTGGCGCTATATTAGGTTTGATTTTAAGTCTCGCATTAGCACTTATCTTTATTCAAGTACTAGGAAATAATGGATTATTACGTGAAGGTATGGAAGCAGCACTAGGAATAATAGCAGTTGTTTTAATGTATATTGTGGGTATATGGATGCATAGACGTTCAAGTGCTAAGCGATGGAATGATATGATTCAACAAATGTATCATTATGCAATAAGTAATCGAAACTTAGCATTATTAGGTACAATTGGATTAATATCCGTTTTGAGAGAAGGCGTTGAAGTCATTATCTTTTATATGGGAATGATGGGAAGTATAAAAACTTTAGATTTTGTTATAGGAATTATACTAGCCATTGTTATATTAATCATATTTACATTGTTATTCAAAACAGTTATACGATTGATACCTATATATTTTATTTTTAGAGTACTTTCTATTTTAATATTTATTATGGCATTTAAAATGTTAGGAATTAGTATTCAAAAATTACAATTACTTGGAATGATAACACAACATAGTATTGAGTATATTCCAACACTTAATATCATTGGTTTTTATCCAAGTATTGAAACGATGAGTGCACAATTAATTTATATACTATTAATTGCTTATTTCACTTTAAAACATACTAAAACAAAGCATCATATCTAAATTGAAAATAAAGTCTCAAACGAGTAGATTAATTTACTCGTTTGAGACTTTTGCATTTGATTCGAATTCATTAATGTCGAGTAGTTATTTTAGTTAAAAGAATGCTTATTTCAAATAAAATAATGAGTGGTAAAGTCAAAAATAGATTCAAAGTGATATCTGGTGGTGCAAGAATACTAGCAATAATGAAACAAGTAAAATAAATATATTTGCGATATTGGTGTAATTGTTTAATATCTATTACATCCATTTTAACTAGTCCCATACAAAACATAGGTAATTGAAAGACGACACCAAATATAAATAACCACCTTATTAATTCATGTAAATAAGCATTAAAACCAATCACTGGTTGAATATACATTGTTTTCGATAATGTTAATGAAAATTTTATAATTAATGGAAATCCGATAGTATAGGCGAAACCGACACCAATGATAAATAACGCAGTACATAATAAACTATATTTATAAATAAAAAAACGTTCACGTTGATGAAGCCCTGGTGATATAAATGCCCATAATTGATAGAAAATAATAGGAAGAACTAAGCACAAAGTTACAAAACTAATGATTAGTATATAGATTTGAATCATTTCAGTGAATGAAAAAGTATGTAAAACAACTTGAGTGCGTTTAATATGGTAAACAAAAGTTGTGATCCACCATTTAGATGATATGTATACTAACGGCAAAGTAATTAAAAATGAAATAAGTATATTAATTAAACGTCGCCTTAATTCTTCAAAGTGTTCGAGTAAGGTCGAACTAGTTTGATTTGTCTCGCTGTTGTTTAGAATGTTTACTGGGTGTTTCCTCCACCTCATCTGAATCAATGTGTTCAGCTGCAGACTTAAATTCTCTTAAAGTACTGCCAATCGCTTTACCAAATTGTGGTAATTTTTTAGGACCAAAAATAATTAATGCAACAATACTAATAATGACTAAACTGGTAGGTCCAGCAATGCCTAATATAAATAACTCATGAAACATCTTAAACACCTCACTTTAATATAGTCTATCTTTACTTTATACTTATTGATAATTATTATCAATACATATTTTAATTTATAAAAAAATAATTTAATATAGTGTTTGAAATATGTTTGATAAGGAATAAGATATTATCTGGTTTTGAGAAAAATAAGTACAATAAAAAGAGGGAAAATATGAAAGAAGAAATTGAAGAAATTAAAAAAGATAATGTAAGTGAGTTAAGAAAAATTGCAGAAAAAACGTTTTATGATACTTTTAAAGATAGTTATACTGATGAAAATTTTAAAAAATTTTTTAAAGAAAACTATAATGAAACGAAGTTATTATCAGAAATCGTACATCACCAATCATTTCACTATTTCTATAAGGTTGATGATGAGATTGCTGGTTATTTAAAATTAAATATTAATGAAACACAAACTGAACCAAAAGGTGATCAATATTTAGAAATTCAACGCATTTATTTTGATAAGGATTACCAAGGTGGAGGAAGAGGAAGTCAATTTATTCAATTAGCTATTGATAAAGCAAGGGAGTATAATAAATCAAAAGTATGGTTAGGTGTTTGGGAAAATAATCCTTCTGCCATTGACTTTTATAAAAAGCAAGGATTTGAAATTACAGGACACCATGACTTTATTAATGGTAATGTAATAGACATGGATTTAATTATGGAAAAAGAAATTTAAAATAACACAATAAAGCACTAAGAGGACAGAAAAGTTCTGTCCTCTTAGTGCTTTATTATTTATCTAAAATATCTCTCATAAGTTGAGTTAGTTTTTTTAGAGATTGATTATTACGATTTATAAGTGCATGTCGGTGAATGGTAGGAATCGTATCATGTATTAAATGATTTAGTAACACTTCTTCGTCTGTGTACCAAACTTTTGCTAGACTGTTCAGCACATCAATATAGACGCCACGTTCTTCTTTATATTCTTTGTGATTAGGAGTATATAAACAAACTTTTTTATCAATAGTTAAGGCATCAAAAATGATAGAAGAATAATCAGTAAGTACAATGTCTGATATTAAGATTAAGTCTTGTGTTTCGATATCTATAGGAGCCTCAATGACACCTTCTAGAATAGCATCATCACCTTCAATATGCCCCTTATATATCACATAGTATTTTTCTAGTAACTCTGGTGTCATCGTTAAAGGTGTAAATGATTCTGTATTTTTATGCCATGTTGGCGCATATAATAAAACAGGTTTTGTATGATTAAGTTTTAATTTTTCACGTATTTTTCTTTGCTGATTTTGATTATCTTTATAGTTTAGTAAATAACTTACTCTTGGATAACCAAAAGGAAGAAATTGAACCGTTTCATTAGGAAAAGCAGTCTCAAATAAACCTTCTGAAGCTTTTGAATCTAATAAGACATATGATTGGTGTTTCCATTTATTATATTTTCTTGCTCTGTAATTATAAATATTTTGATTTTGATAGGGTTCTTTACTATCTAAAAATAATTCTTTAATAGGCGTACCATGCCATAATTGAATGACTGTACCATTAGGTTGATACGCTTCAGGCATATAACTTTCAATGACTACAATTTTTGCAGTTTCAATAAGTTCTTTATTATGTTCTGCATCAATGGGAAGGAAATATGGTCCATGTCTATCGTCTGTAATGTAATAAGCTTCTGTTGTTGGATTTCGTTTTACAAAGTAATTAAAAAGGTATTTAGAGTTACCTCTATAGCCATAATCGAATCCTAAAAATACGACATGATTTTTCAATTTGGATGTATCTTTAGTATAGACATAACTTAGTTTTTTATGATTTTGAATCGCACGTTGATGAATTTTATTGTACATCCATTTAGGCAATTTAAATTTTGTTGTTACAAGCCAGCTATCAGCAAAACGAAGAGTTTCGTCAGCTAATGGATGCTTATATTTAGGAAATGGAATCGAATGGCCGTGGATATAAGCTAGTTTATTTAAATCAAAGTGATTGGTAATTTTAATTTCTCTTGTATCTAACGAATTCCAAAATGAACTAGATGTCTGTAATTCCTCAATAAAATCAAAAACAACATGTCCATCTATATCAACCTCATTTTTTAAAATAGTGATGACTGCTAGGTCCATAATAGATTGAATTTGATATTTTGAGAGGTAAATCAGCGCAGTATCAATATTATAAATGATATTTGGATAATGATTAATATTATTCATCCAAGCGAGAAAACTTAATTTATCATTCCCAAAATAACGACAATCATTAAGATAAACACCATGGATTGTGTAATCAACTGCAATAGAATGTTCACCTAATGAGACAGCATTAAGCATGTCTTGATTAATTTTTATTTCGTTAGAATAGGGGATAAAATGTGAATACCCTGCAGATTTAGCTTTATTAAGTTGTATATCTAGATGTGACATATTAGATATATTTATTTGTTTAATCATTATGCATTATCCTTTAACTCCTAAATTTCATATTTTTATTTTACCATGCACTTTTAAAAAATTCATATTTACATGAATGATAATATAAAATCATATGTTTATGAAAATTCAAATAGATCTTACTACTATTGTTGACATAAATTATTTTTACAGTATTGTCAATTGTGATAAGAAATGTTATATTATTTTTGTGAAAATATTCACAAAAATAAAAAGTGTAATATTCTAATTTTAACTTGATTACAATATGTTAATTTTTGTGAATACCTGTTAAAATTAGAAAAGTGAATTTTTAGTTGTTTAGCTAGATAATTCATCAATATAATAAAATATTAAGGAAAGAAGCGTTTAAACTATGTTAGTACATTCTTTTAACCCTTTTGGTAACTTAGCGTTATCTAGTTTAATTGCAGCAATTCCAATCATTTTATTCTTGTTATGTTTAACTGTGTTTAAAATGAAAGGGATTTATGCAGCAATCACTACTTTAGTAGTTACTTTACTTATTGCATTGCCATTCTTTAAATTACCTGGTGGTATTGCTACAGGTGGTGTAATAGAAGGATTCTATCAAGGTATTATCCCAATTGGTTATATCGTTATTATGGCCGTTTTATTATATAAAACGACTCAAGAATCTGGTCAATTTAGTACAATTCAAGATAGCATTATGAGCATTTCACAAGACCAACGTATTCAATTATTATTAATTGGTTTTGCTTTTAATGGCTTCTTAGAAGGTGCTGCAGGTTTCGGTGTGCCAATTGCAATTTGTGCATTATTACTTGCACAACTAGGTTTTAAACCTTTACAAGCAGCAATGTTATGTTTAATTGCCAACGCTGCTTCAGGTGCATTCGGTGCAATTGGTATTCCAGTTGGTATTGTGAATACACTTCATTTACCAGGACATGTTGAAGCAATGAGCGTGTCTCAAGTGTCTACACTTACTTTAGCAATTATTAACTTTATTATTCCATTCTTATTAATCTTTATTATTGATGGTTTTAAAGGTATTAAGGAAACATTACCACAAATTTTAGTAGCTTCAATTACTTATACAGTATTACAAGGCTTAATTACAGTATTTGTTGGTCCAGAATTAGCTGACATCATTCCACCATTAGTGACTATGGGTGTGTTAGCAGTATTCTCTAAAAAATTCCAACCTAAAAATATTTTTAGAATACAAAAAGATGTTAAACCAGAAGCAGTTACTCCACATAGTGGCAAAGAAATTTTATATGCATGGAGCCCATTCATTATCTTAACTGTAATTGTAATGATTTGGAGTGCAACATTCTTTAAAAACTTATTTGCACCAAATGGTCCTTTATCAGCATTGGTATTTAACTTTAATTTACCAGGAACATACAGTGATGTAGCACATAAACCTATTACATTAAGTTTTAATTTTATTGGTCAAACTGGTACAGCCATTTTACTTACAATTATTATTACAGTTTTAATGTCTAAAAAAGTTAATTTCGGTGATGCAGGACGTTTGTTCGTAGAAGCATTCAAAGAACTATGGTTACCAATTTTAACTATTTGTTTCATTTTAGCAATTTCTAAAATCACTACATATGGTGGTTTAAGTGCTGCAATGGGTCAAGGTATCGCAAAAGCAGGCGGCGTGTTCCCAATTTTATCTCCAATCTTAGGATGGATTGGTGTGTTCATGACTGGTTCTGTTGTAAATAACAACTCATTATTCGCACCAATTCAAGCTTCAGTTGCCCAACAAATTGGTACAAGTGCACCGTTACTTGTTGGAGCGAATACTGTTGGTGGTGTGGCTGCAAAACTTATATCTCCACAATCAATTGCGATTGCAACAGCAGCTGTAAAACAAGTGGGTAAAGAATCAGAATTACTTAAAATGACATTAAAATACAGTGTTGCTTTATTGATATTTATCTGTATTTGGACATTTATTTTATCAATGTTTATGTAGTTATAATAAAAAGGATTGCAATTCGGAGAATTCCGATTGCAATCCTTTTTTATTTGAAAATAGAATAAAAATAATCGTAAATTTTATCTGGAGAATAATGTTCAAGAGTTTGATGACTCGATTTAATCATATTTTCTGAATGCGTTCTCTTTTGAATAGCAAGATCAATATATTTTGCTAATGATTGTGCATTCGCATAGTCTGCTAAATAACCATTTTTATTATGTTGAATCAGTTGTGAAGGTCCAAGTGTATCTTTAAAACTAATAACAATATTGTCTTGAGCCATTGCTTCTAATATGACCATTCCAAACCCTTCATTTCGTGAAGGAACGACAGTCATTCGGCTTTGTGCCAATTTTTCATTAAGGTGTTGAGTGGCTGGATGTATAGTTATTAAGTCATTAAGCTGGTAATGATTAATAGTTTCTTGTAAATTTTGATGTTCTTGACCTTCACCATAAATCTCGATTTTATAGTTTTTCTGTCTAAGCGTATCTTTAATGAGTTGGACACTTTCGATTAAAATATCATAACCTTTTTCATATTCTAGACGTCCGGCACTTAAAATAATATTTTTTTTAGGTAGATTTAATTTTTTAGTTCGAATAATATTAGGAACGACATATACAGGTGTTTCAATGAATGATTCATAATGGTTTTTATCAGTATGAGTTAAAGTGGTTAGTGCGTCTAGATGTTGATAAGCATCTAATATTTCTTGTCGATACGCTTTGGGATAGGCATTTAAATTCATATGTTCCATACCTATTGTCATTGCATGTCCATGATAATATTTAGAAATAAATATATTAAAACTTGCTCTTGTGCCTATGAGTACATCGGTATCTATATCATTAATTGCACGTATCAGTTTATGTTCAATATACTTGGAGAATTGATTTAAACCAGGCTCATGTTTTGAAAGGTAGATAGGCTTTAATAAAGGAGTGTATTTATTCAGTCGATTCATAAAGATAGAAATCACATTTTGTGGTTTTAATCTATAATCAACTAAGGACTTTATTTTAATAGAAGAATTAAGTTTGAAGTAAGGCATATCTTTAGCTCTAAAAATAGAGATAATTTCAACGTTATGACCTTTGTCCGCTAAGGTATTTGCTAGTTCAGTCATTGCTTTAACTGTGCCACCTAAGGCGTATATATTATGCATTAAAAAAGTAAATGATTTCATGATTGTACCTCGTTATTAATAATATTATAAAAATTATAGCATGTAATAAACCAACTGTATAAATATTGTAAGCTTTATAATAAAATTAAAATATTTTTGAAAATAGAGATAAAATAATATGATAATTCGTGTAAATACTTTTTTCAAAGAGAAATTATGTATATAATTACTATAGTAATTAAAATGTTATTTACGCTTTTAACGTCAAATTAATATTTATTTTTTTATCAATTAAAGAAAGCGTTTTAAATTAAAAATGGTCGTGTTTATTTCGACTGAAGATGTGATTATAAAAGGGGGACTGGGTTGTTATGAGTATAGAACATAGCAAAACAGATGTCATCTTAATCGGTGGCGGAATAATGAGCGCAACATTAGGAACATTACTAAAAGACTTATCTCCAGAAAAAGAAATTAAAATTTTCGAAAAATTGGAACAATCAGGTGAGGAGAGTTCTAATGTATGGAATAATGCTGGAACAGGACATTCAGCTCTATGTGAATTAAATTATACAAAAGAAAATAAAGATGGCAGTATTGATGTAACAAAAGCAATTAAAATTAATGAACAGTTCCAAGTATCTAAACAATTTTGGGCTTATCTAGTTAGAACTGGTCAACTAGAACATCCAGGTAATTTTATTCAATCTGTGCCACATATGAGCTTTGTTAAAGGTATTTTAAACGTAGACTTTTTGAAAAAACGTGTAAAAGCTTTAAAAGAAAATATTTTATTTCAAAAAATGGAAATCACAGAAGATCGAGATAAAATTGTTGAATGGGTGCCGTTAATGGTAGAAGGTAGAACATCACCCGTTCCTATTGCATTATCTCGGGATGAAACTGGTACAGATGTAAACTTTGGAGCACTCACTAAAAAATTAATTTCTAATTTAAAAGAACATAAAGTAGATGTTACGTATCATCAAGAAGTTCAAAATATTGAAAGATTAAATAATGGTTATTGGAAAGTGACTGTCAAAGATTTGAAGTCTAATACAATTCACACGTTTGAATCTGAGTTTGTGTTCATTGGTGCTGGAGGAGCAAGTCTTCCACTTCTACAAAAAACTGGAATTAAGCAGTCTAAACATGTAGGTGGTTTCCCAGTAAGTGGTCTTTTCTTACGTTGTAAAAACAAAGACGTTATTGAACGTCATTATGCAAAAGTATATGGTAAAGCAGATGTTGGAGCACCGCCGATGTCTGTACCACATTTAGATACACGATTTGTAAATGGAGAACGATCTCTATTATTTGGACCGTTTGCAGGCTTCTCACCTAAATTTTTGAAAACAGGATCCAATTTAGATTTAATTCGTTCTGTTAAACCGAATAATATTGTGACGATGTTAACAGCAGGAGTTAAAGAGTTTAATTTAACTAAATACTTAGTTTCTCAATTAATGCTTAGTCATAAAGATCGAATGAATGATTTAAGAATCTTTTTACCGAATGCTAGAGACGAAGATTGGGACGTTGTTATTGCTGGACAACGTGTTCAAGTGATTAAAGATACAGAAGATAGTAAAGGAAATTTACAATTTGGTACAGAGGTCATTACTTCTGATGATGGATCACTTGCAGCATTATTAGGTGCTTCTCCAGGAGCTTCAACAGCTGTCGATATCATGCTAGATGTATTAAAACGCTGTTACAAAAATGAATTTGATGCTTGGATTCCAAAAATTAAAGAGATGATCCCATCATACGGACTTAAACTTAATGAGCACGAAGAAGTTTATAACGCAGTAAATAAAGAAGTAAGAAAATATTTAAATGTGAAATAATCGAAAAAACAGGTAGTGTCATTTTTAACACTGCCTGTTTTTTCGATTAAGTTAAAATAGGATATGCGGAAATAGAATTTTAAATGTCGTGCCATTTTTAGAATCACTAGATACACATATTTTACCGTGATGTAAATCAATGATGGACTTAGTAATTGCTAGTCCTAAACCATTACTATTATCACTAGCATTGAGTTTATAAAAACGATCAAATAGATGTGGTATCGCTTGTTTAGAAATAGTTTGTCCTTCATTTGTGACCGCAAACATAATATGATTATTTTCTTGATTCAAAGTAATATCGATAATGCCATTTATATCTGAATATTTAATAGCATTTTGAATTAGATTCGAAAATGCTTGATGTAAAAGGCGACGATTTCCCTGAAAATATATTTTATGCATATCAGATAATAACATCAATGATTTATCATCAATCGTGTATTGTTCATGTCGAATGATATCAGTAATGAGTGAAGATAATTCTAAATTATCGTCAACAGATAAGTGATTCGCATTATCTAATTCAGATAGTAATAGTAGTTCTTTTATTAAGTTACTAAGACGTGTAATTTCTAAATGAATATCATTGATTAAGCTATGACGTTCATCTTCTGAATGCGCAAATTGTAATTCAGTTAATAGTCTTTCAATATGTGTAAGAGGTGTTTTAATTTCATGTGAAACATTTTGAACAAAATGTTGACGCATGTCATCTAATTGTTTTAATGACTGACGCATGGTATCAAAACGAAACTGTAAAGTTCCAATTTCATCATGACGGGTATGAGAAATGGGTGTTTCAAAATTCCCATTCATTAATTGTTCGGTCGCCATTTTTAACTTTTTAATAGGTTTAATGATTGAGTATGTTGAAGCAATAACAAGTGAAATAGATATCAGCAATAAGAAAATAAGTAATACCAATAAAAATATTCTAAACTCGCCGAATGTTTTACCTATATCTGGTCGCATAAATACTGCTATAGGTTCATGGTCTTCATAAAATCTTATGCCCACAGTGTTATCAGTTTCATTATCAAAGAAACCTGTCACGAATAATTCAAAAGGTTTGTTTTTTATACCGTGATAATCATGACCACGCATAACTTGGTTAATAGATGATGAGGACAGTGTATCTTTTCTAAAAGGTTCACCATAAAATGTTTTTTGTCCTTGTTTATCGACGGTAACGATTTGATAATTCATTTGTCCTAAATGTTGAAAATAAGATTTTACGTATTTTGAAGGAAGTTGATGTTCATAAGTACGAGCTTCTTTTAACGTACGCATAATTTTAGTGTCATTATTTTCTTTGAGATTGAAATGATAATGTATATTTGCAATGAAAAAACTAACTAATGCACTAAAAATAATCACAGTAATAGTATAAATTGCAATGCGACTATATAGTGTTTTAAACATCTTTATTCACCTTGTATCCCTGGCCTCTTACTGTTTGAATTTCAATAGTTGCCTCTAATTTTTTTAACCGTGTTCTTAAACGCTTAATATGAACGTCTACTGTTCTTTCATCGCCTGTATAATCGAAACCCCAAATTTTTTCAATAATAGACTCTCTTGTGTAAATTTGTCTTGGATGAGTGCATAATAAAAATAGGAGTTGGAATTCTTTAGTAGGAAGATTCATTTTTTTAGATGCTACACTCACCTCCATAAATTCATCATTTAAAATGACATTTCCTATTTCAATCTTATTTTGCGTATTAATTTGATAACGACGCAAAACGGCACGAATTCTAAATAATAATTCCTTAATTTCAAAAGGTTTAGTTACATAGTCATCTGTGCCACTGACAAATGCACGTTCTTTATCACTTAATGCATCTCGTGCTGTTAGCATAATAACTGGTAATTGATAGCGATCTTTTAATAATTGACATAATTCAAATCCATCCATACCTGTCATCATAATATCTACAACTGCGATATCCACGCGATGATGATTAAGATATTTTAATGCTTGTTCTCCACTCGAATGTGTCACGGTTTTTATATGATCCGCTTCTAAATGTTTAGAAACGTAATGCAAGAGTTTTGGATCATCATCTACAATTAAACATTTTATCATTTACTTTTCGCTCCTTTTCTAATTATTATACGAATCTTTAAAATCTAAGACAATTTTCTTTGTTGTTCATATTCAGTTCATATTTACTCTCTATACTGTTTAATAAAGATAAATAGGGAGGAAAAAGAAATGAATTTAGCTTGGAAAGAAATAAAATTTTATAAGTTTCGATATATATTAATTATGCTAATCATCTTCTTACTAGGGAGTATGGTATTATTTATTAATGGTTTAGCTCAAGGTTTAGCGAGAGAAAATGTGTCATTTTTAAATAATCAAAATGCACAAACATATATTATTGAAAAAATGAAAGAACCTAAAATTGAAAAATCACAACTTGATTCAAATCAACAAAATAAGATAGAAGATATTATAAATCAACAAGCAACACATCTTGGACCACAAACATTAAAATTAAAACAACAAGATCAAGATATTCTTACGTTCTCTACTTCTAAAGAAGATCGTCCCTCTTTAAAAGAAGGTCGCTATCCTAATCATTCATATGAAGTTGCAATAAATGATAAATTAACGGGACAAGATGTAAAAAAAGGAGATATGATTAAGTTTAAAGGTCATAAAGAAGCTTATAAAGTAAGTGGTATTATTGAAGATACAATGTATTCTCATAGCTCAATGGTTATGATGAATCATTCAGATTTTAAAGCACTTAATAAAAATTATTCTACATTCTACCCAGTTAAAGAATTAAGTAACAAAGATAAAAATAGAATTAATGATATTTCTAATGTAACAACTGTTAGTGAAAAAACATTGACTGATAACATTGCAAGTTACCAAGCAGAACAAATGCCATTGAATTTAATGATAATTAGTTTGTTCGTGATTACAGCAATTGTATTAAGTGCATTTTTTTATGTTATGACCATTCAAAAAATCTCACAAATAGGTATATTAAAAGCAGTAGGTATTAAAACGAGACATTTATTAAGCTCATTAATTATAGAGATTATTTTAACTACCATGGTTGGTGTTATTTTAGCCACAGTACTTATTTTAATATTAAGTTTAATTATGCCAGTTACGATGCCATTTTATTTAGGTTACGGTACAATTTTATTAATGATTGTTATTTTTCTTATTGTAGGATTTATCGGTGCCTTACTATCATTTATCAAAGTAGTAAAAGTGGATCCAATTGATGCTATTGGAGGTATGGAATAATGACATTAAAACTCGAACATATTAGTAAAACATTTGGAGAAGGTTCAGCGAAGACAAAAGTATTAAAAGATATTAATTTAGAAGTTCAACCAGGAGAGTTTATTATTTTAAATGGTGCATCAGGTTCAGGTAAATCGACATTATTAAATATATTAGGTGGGTTGTTAACACCTACTGATGGTAAGATATTATATGAAGGTCATGACTTATATTCAAATTATAAAAATAGTACAGAATTAAGACTTAATGATATTGGTTTTATTTTTCAAGCGTCACATCTTGTGCCTTATCTAACGGTTGAAGAACAACTCACTGTTATTGCTAAGGAAGCGGGAGTAAATAAAAAAGAAGCCGTTTCAAATGCTAAATATTTATTAACAGAAATTGGTCTCAAAGATCGTTTGAATGCATTTCCACATATGTTATCAGGAGGAGAAAAGCAACGTGTAGCAATTATGCGTGCCTTTACAAATAATCCTAAAATCATTCTTGCAGATGAACCAACAGCAAGTTTAGATGCAAGTCGTGCTACGAAAGTAGTAGAGATGATTAAGGAACGTATAAAATCTGAACAGATGGTAGGTATTATGATTACACATGACGAGCGATTATTTGACTATGCTGATCGCGTTGTAAAATTAGAAGACGGCAAAATACTTAATTAAAAAGTGAATAGTATTCATACTATGGAAAAGTCTGGATCATATAAGAAAATGATCCAGACTTTTTGTATATTAAAGTAATATCCAAATTGACGCTATAAATACTCCGACTAAATACAAAGTCAAAAGTAATTTATATTGATATATAAGTGCAAGAAAATCTCGTAAGAGCGCTTTATCTAGAAAATGATAAGGCGTTGAACTTCCTAATCCTATTATTTTTATATTTAACTTTTGTGCAAAACGTAAGGCTCTTAAAATATGAAATTGACTCGTCACGCATAAAATACTAGGGACATTTTCAAACGATGTATTAATGAAAGATTTAGAATATAAAAAGTTCTCATATGTACTGCTTGATTGTGATTCCATCAATATTGAAGAAGATGATACACCACATTTAATGAGATAATTCTTCATTGCTAAGGCCTCTGAAATTGGTTCGTCAGGACCTTGACCACCACTTACCAATATATTGCAATTATGCGACTGTACTTTATAGATTTCTAAAGCTCTATCCAGTCTAGAGGCTAGCATAGGAGTGACTGTTTCATTGAATATACCTGCGCCAAGTATAAGAATCATATCATATTGTTTATGGGTTTTAGCACGTTCAAATGCAGAAGAAAAAATTAAATATATAATGAAAGCGTAACAAGCACTAAATAAAATTAAAGCAATCCATAAAAACATGCCATTTAAAATAGGTAATGGTATTGTACTAAGATATATAAATATACTAATAAATAAGGTACCATTTATTAATCTACGAAACATTTTGTTTAAGAAATGGATTCCTTTTTTAATTTTAAATAGATGAGAATGTTTGACAAGCAAACCAATGGTAGAAATGATGATTAATATAAACAAACCAGTTGGTAGAGTCATGGTCATGATATTAATGAGATTAATGGTGAAACATAATATCACGCTTGTAATAAAAAAAGAAAGGGAGATAAAATATCTTATATTAAACAAAACACTTAGGATAATAATTAAAACAATAAATAATAAAATGATTGCTAGCATATTTAATAACCTCATATCTATTTATATATTTAAATGTAATGAAAGGGTCACAATTTAGCAACTATTATATTTTTCTATTTGTTTTCAACGTGGAAAATTATTGATATTATTTAACAGAGTATAAAAATTAACTGCACAATATATGAAATTATTTAAGTAAGGAGATTTGTAATGAGTAGAATCTCAAAAAATCATATTGAATTTATGAAACATTTCATAGATGAGACAAATACATTAACGTCTAAACTTTTAAAAGATCAACAAGTAAAATATGGTGTTTCTACTGAACAATCGAATGTACTACGATTACTCAGTCATCATCAAGCTTTATCTATAACGGAAATTACTGAAAAACAAGGGGTTAATAAAGCGGCAGTAAGTCGTCGTATAAAAAAATTAATAGAAAGTGACTTTGTTGCATTACAGAAGCCTAACAATAAAATAGATCAACGCTTAAAGTATATTGTTTTAACAGAGAAAGGGCGCCAATATACGGAAGAAAATAACGAAATTATAAGTCAAATTGTGAATGATATGGTTAAAGACTTATCTAGTAAGGATATAGAAAAAGCTCTGAGTGTGCTTTATATTATAGATGAACGTGTGAAGCATTTTAACGCTAAGGTAAAATAAACGTTAATCGGAAATTATCTCCACAAGAAAAAAGAGTTATAATATTTGTGTGAAAAATATAAATGACATTGCATCTTATGAGAGGAAGTTGATGACAAAATGAAACAATGTCCTTATTGTGGACAAGAATTAAATAAAAGTGATAGGCAATGTTCTAATTGCGGAAATATGATACCTAAAGAAAAAAATAAAGCAACATCGTCCTCTCAATCAGAACAATCTAATTTAAAATTTAAAAAGTTTATTCCTTGGGTCATTATAACTTTCATTATTATTTTAATTGGTATTGTTTTCATACTATTAAAAAATTTCAATTCTCCCGAAGCTCAAACCAAAATTCTTGTAAACGCAATTGATAACAACGATGCTCAAAAAGTAGCTACGTTAATTAGTACTAAAGATGTTCCTGTAGATGATGAAGAAGCAAGTGTTTATATTCAATATATTAAAGATGAAGTTGGAATGATGAAATTTATTCATGATGTCAAACACACAACAGATAAATTAAATAAAAGTAATCATGATTCTGCCTATATACAAACAAAAACAGATAAAAATGTATTAAAAATTAGTAAAAATGGAACGCGTTTTTTAATCTTTAATAATATGAGTTATAGACCACCTACAAAAACTGTTATTGTTAAGCCGAAAATAGATACAAAATATGAATTTAAAGCTGGTGGAAAACGTAGAGTCATTCATGCAAAGGCGAATCAAGCAACTTCTATTGGTAAATACATTCCAGGTGTTTATGCTATCGATGCTGAAAAAGACACAGAATATGGTCATTTTACAGGTCAAATGAAATTTGATTTTAGATATGCTAAAGGAAATACTGTGGAGGTTAATGAGAACTTTAACGAAGCTTCACTTAAAGTTAAATTAAAGGGTAAAAGTGACTTAGATAAAAATACATTGAAAGTAACTATTAATGATAAAGAAATGAAATATGATGCATCAAAAATATATGGTCCATATCCTCAAAATAAAGACATTAGTGTTTCAGCTACAGGTATGGTTAAAGACAAAACATTTACGTCTACAAGTAAAACAATAAAAGCAAAAGATTTAGGAAACATTAATAGTGCAATACTAGATTTTGATGAAGATAAAATTTTTGATTATGTTTCAAAGAAAACTGAAGAAGAAAACATACTTAGAGTTACGTTAGAACCATTTTTTAATCAATATACCTATGCGCTAAATTATGCTATTAATCAACAAAATTTTGAGATAATAAGTCCATTTCTAAAAAATAAGTCTGATGCATATATAGATATAAAAAATCATTTAAGTGATTCAAAGCATTTTGAATTCTCACAGTTGTTAAGTGCAACTCAAAGTGGAGATATTATTAAAGCTAAAGTACAACAAATTAATCAACGCGGAGAAATAGAATATGTCACTTATGAAATAGAAGAAGATAAAGATAATGGAATATTACAAATCATAAACATTAAATAGATTCTAAGGAGAATATTTAAATGGAACAAAGACATAACCAAGATAAGCATTCCTTGTTATTTATTATTATTCTAGGTATGTTGACTGCTATAGGACCGTTAGCGATTGATATGTTCTTACCTGGTTTACCTGAATTGAAAAATGATTTTAACACTACGACAGCTAATGCTCAATTGACACTATCGTTTTTTATGATTGGTCTTGGAATTGGTAATTTATTTGTAGGACCGATTTCCGATAGTGTGGGGCGTAAGAAACCTTTAATTATCGTTATGACCATTTTTACTCTTGCAAGTCTCGGAATCATATTTGTTCATAACATATGGCTTATGATTATCTTAAGACTTTTACAAGGTATTACCGGGGGAGGCGCGGCAGTTATTTCAAGAGCCATTGCAAGTGATTTATATAAAGGTAATGAATTAACTAAATTTCTATCTTTATTAATGTTAGTTAATGGTGTTGCACCGGTTATTGCGCCTGCGCTTGGAGGTATCATTTTAAGTGTAGCAGTTTGGAGAGTCGTATTTGTTATATTAACTATCTTCGGTATATTAATGATAATGGGAAGCCTAACGAAAATACCAGAATCTTTAAGTTTAGAGTATAGAGATAGCAGTGGTATCAAAGTGATATTTCAGAATTTTAAAAGCTTATTAGGTACACCACGATTTGTACTACCCATGCTAATACAAGGTGTTTCATTTATTTTATTGTTTAGTTATATTTCTGCTTCACCGTTTTTAGTTCAAAAAATTTATGGTGTATCCCCACTGCATTTTAGTTGGATGTTTGCTGGAATAGGAATAACATTAATCATCTCTAGTCAATTAACAGGAAAACTAGTAGATTATATTCATACGCAAACACTTTTAAGGTTATTGACATGTATCCAAATTATTGGTGTATGTATTGTTTCGTTAACGCTCATCCAACATGGACCATTCATTTTTTTAGTGATTGGTTTTATAACATTAGTAGCTCCAGTTACAGGTGTAGCTACTTTAGGGTTTTCTATTGCGATGGAGGAAAGTACCACTGGTAATGGTAGTGCTTCGAGTTTATTAGGGCTTGTGCAATTTTTATTTGGAGGTATTGTTACACCTTTGGTAAATGTAAAAGGGGAATATAACAGTACACCTTATCTAACAATCATTATTAGTGCAATTGTGATCCTTATTATTTTACACCTTATTAATTTTAAAGTGTTTAAAACAAAAAGATAAATAAATAGGGAGCAAAACAAAATTTAATTTGATTCTGTCTTGCTCTCTTCTTTATTATCTTTGTAACTTAATTGTATTGGATAATAAAGAATTTGCTACTTCTTTAGGACTTTCTTGGCAACCGCTTCTTAGCCAGTAAAGAATTACTCCAATTTGACCGCTAATTGTATAAGAAATAAAAAGCTCTCTATTTTGAATTAAAGTTTCATTTTCAGTTAAAATCTTATCGTAATATTTCTTGGTAATATCTAAGTAGTCCATAACTAAACTTCTATTTGGATTTGAGATAAAAATAGCGTGAAAAAAAGATTTCTTTCTATATATATATATGAGAATAATATGGAAGAACTTAAATACTTTTTCAGGCTCTTTTTTTATATTGTGAAAATTATTAGAAAGTGCTTTTAATAATTTTTCATACTTATTTAAATGGTAACTTTGGATTGTAGACAATAAGTCGTATTTATCCTGAAAATTATCATAAAAGGTTGAACGATTAATTTTACATTTTGCACATATCATTTTAATTGAAATTTGTTCGAAAGGATAATCTTCTAGCAAATCGATCATACTTATTATAATTTTATATTTCGCTTTTAATTTCATGTATGTCACCTAAATTAAAAAGAATAACCGACAATTTTTTAAGTTTTGTTGGTATTTTTTTTATTGATATGTCTTTATAATATATAAAGTGATTTTTAAAAGCAAATAGGAGGAAAGTTCAATGAAGAAAATGGTGTTAATCAATATCATTACTATCGTTGCTTTAGTTATTATCGGAGTAGTTGGATTTTATTTCTATCATAATGCAACTAGCTATGTAACCACTGATAATGCTAAAGTTGACGGTAATCAAATTAAAATTGCGAGTCCAGCATCTGGACAAATTAAATCTTTTGACGCAAAACAAGGCGATAAATTGAAAAAAGGTGACACAGTGGCAGAAGTAACTGCTCAAGGTCAAGATGGTCAAACTCAAGATCAAAAAATTAAAATGCCACAAGATGGTACAATTGCTAAAACTGATGGAATGGAAGGCTCTATCGCTCAAGCAGGTTCACCAATTGCTTATGCATATAATTTAGATGATTTATACATTACAGCTAATATCGATGAAAATGATTTAAGCAGCATTGAAAAAGGCGATAAAGTTGATGTAACAATCGACGGTCAAGATTCTAAAATCGATGGTAAAATTAAAGAAATCGGAAAAGCAACTGCAAATAGTTTCTCATTAATGCCATCATCAAACAGTGACGGTAACTATACTAAAGTTTCACAAGTGATTCCTGTGAAAATTTCTTTAGATTCACAACCATCTAAAAATGTTGTTCCTGGAATGAACGCTGAAGTTAAAATCCATAAAGACTAAGGAGGTCATAAAATGACAGTGACCTTCATTATTGGATATATCGTTGCAGCGGTCATTTTAGTTGGTTTAATTAATTTATTCGTGTTGAAATCACGTAATAAATCTAAGTTAAATCAATCAAAGGGACAACAAGTAAATGAAGAATCTAAGAGTCAAAATAATCCATCTAAATTTAAAATGAGTGACTTAGAACAAAATAACGATGCAAAGAATGCATCATCTTCTCAGATCAGTGAAGAGAAAAAACGTTACTTTAATAATGATCAATCTCATTATAAGGAAGATAACGATATCAATAATGATAAAAGAAAAAATCATTTTGAAGAAGAACAAGAGCAACAAGATTCATCTTCAGAACAAATTCATCCTGAGCAAAAGCAAACTTCATATTCCTTACACTACTCAGACGATGAACAACACAATGCTCATGCTGAAGATACAGTAAACCATAATGATAGAGATGTTAATAATCAACATCTTTCCAAAGATTCTATTTATGAACCTATTAATCCTGATTCCCAAGAAGGACGTGTGAACGAACGTATAAAAGACCAAACACAAGATTTTGTCTTCGGTGCAGGGATTACAAGAGGTAAAATTTTAGCTGCTATGTTGTTTGGTATGTTTATCGCAATTTTAAACCAAACATTACTTAATGTAGCTTTACCTAGAATTAATACAGAGTTCAATATTTCTGCTTCAACTGGGCAATGGTTGATGACAGGATTCATGTTAGTAAATGGTATTTTAATACCAATAAGTGCGTTTTTATTTAATAAGTATTCATATCGTAAGCTATTTTTAATAGCGCTTTTATTATTTACAATCGGCTCATTAGTTTGTGGTATTTCAACTAACTTCCCAATTATGATGGGAGGACGTGTTTTACAAGCAATTGGTGCAGGTATATTAATGCCATTAGGATCTAATGTAATTGTTACTATTTTCCCACCTGAAAAACGTGGTGTGGCAATGGGAACAATGGGTATCGCAATGATTCTTGCTCCAGCGATTGGACCAACATTATCTGGTTACATCGTCCAAAATTATCATTGGAATGTTATGTTCTATATGATGTTTATCTTAGGATTACTTGCTTTCTTATTTGGATTAGCATGGTTCAAAATTTATCAAAAAACAATCAATCCCAAAGCAGATTATCGTGGTATCGTATATAGTACAATTGGATTTGGTGCTTTATTATATGGCTTTAGTGAAGCTGGTAATAAAGGATGGGGTTCAACTGAAATCATTATAATGTTTATAATTGGTGCTGTTTTCATTATCTTATTTGTTATTCGTGAATTAACAATGAAAGTACCAATGCTTAATTTAGAAGTACTAAAATCACCAACATACACACTTACTACTGTTATAAACATGGTAGTAATGATGAGTTTATTCGGAGGTATGATTTTATTACCATTATATCTTCAAAATTTACGTGGTTTCTCAGCATTAGATTCTGGTTTACTATTATTACCAGGGTCATTATTAATGGGTGTATTAGGACCTGTGGCTGGTAAATTACTTGATACTATTGGTCTTAAACCACTTGCTTTATTCGGTATTGCAGTGATGACTTACGGAACGTATGAATTAACAAAATTGAATATGGATACTTCTTATCTTCATATTATGAGTATTTATGTAATACGTTCGCTAGGTATGGCATTTGTTATGATGCCGTTAATGACTGCAGCTATCAATGCTTTACCACCTCGCTTAATTTCTCATGGTAATGCGTTCTTAAATACGATGAGACAATTAGCTGGTTCAATTGGTACTGCAATTCTTGTTACTGTAATGACAACTCAATCTACAAATCATCTTAATGCATTTGCAACTGAATTAGATAAAACTAATCCAGTCATTCAAGATCATGTACGTGAAATGGCAGCGCAATATGGAGGTCAACAAGGCGCATTACAAGTTATCTTGACTTATGTAAATAAATTAGCCTCAATTGAAGGTATCAATGATGCGTTTTGGATTGCTACAGCATTAAGTGTCTTAGCATTCATTTTAAGTTTATTCTTAAAAGGTAAAAAAGGTGCTGAAGCTGAACATGAGAGATTGATGAGTAAAGAAAGTAATAAATTTTAATAAATAAAAAAGGTATTGGACATATAAAACGTTCAATACCTTTTTTTATTTTATTAAATATAAAATGAGATTACATTTCTATTTGATTCTAGGATGACGATTTCTAAAGAAAAAGCTTATAAATAATAACGCTAAACTACTTGAAAGTAAGATCAGTGCATTGTGAATAGCATCTGCTTCAGTAATAATTTGATTTGGTGGTAAATCTAAGAAAAAGTGATGCAAGTTCTGAGAGATTTGCTTTCCTAACATTTGAATTGTATAACTAAAGGAAAAAGCAATCATTAACGCAACAGCGATAATGATGAAATTAATCACTTTTAAAATCGTTCTATTAAATACAATGGTTAAAATTGAAATAATCATGCTGCCAATACATAAAACGAAAAATATATTAAAGGCTAGAATAAATTTATCGATTACACCTTGTAAGTTAGCGACTTCACTAATATTAATATTGAGTGGTCCAATCTGAGTAGTTGTATTTTGAAAATTTTTAATCTCAGAGAAATCAATCGCTTGATTTGCAAGAACAAAATTTAGAATAGGTTGTTTATACATGCTATAACAAGTAATCCCTACAAGTATAAGAATGATGATATGTATAATTAAACTTATCCACGAATTTTTCTTTTTACCATAATAAGCTTGTTGGTTAACACGAGCATATGGGGGGCGGTTTGTTTGATATCTATTAGGGTTTTGCATTATTATTACTCCTTTGCCGTCATTCATTTGTTTTCTATAGTTGACTCATTTATACTGAATTTAATGTATAATAGGCAATTATATGAACTAGATTGCTCATTTTTAATCATATAAATAGTATTATATCGTTTTTTTAGCTGTCTGTAATAAAGTTTGATTAATTTTACAAATTTATAAGGTAGGTAAAATGTTATGAAAACACGTATGGTAAATAGAATTGTTAATAAATATTTACTACATAATCGCTCAATTCAGTTTAAGAGTAAAGACGAATTTGAATCGTTTATGGAGCGTAGAAAAGATATTAATAGAGCGAAACATAAGCAACCTCCAACTTTAAATGTGAAAGCAAATCTTGATAAATTATCTTTAGGAGATATGCAAGTGTTTAGATTTAATTTTCGTCACGAAACTAAAAAGAAAATTTTGTATATTCATGGTGGATACAACACATTACAACCTTCTCCATTCCATTGGAGATTAATGGACAAACTTGCACTCAACACTTTATATGAGGTCGTTTTACCGATATATCCTAAAGCACCAGAGTTTCATCTTAAAGATACATTTAAAGCAATTAATAATGTATATGAATCGTTATTAAGTGAAGTTAATAATGAAAACATTGTTATTATGGGTGATGGAACTGGTGGAGCACTTGCACTGAGTTATGTACAACAATTAGTAGAAAATGGCAAACCTTTACCATATAAACTATGTTTAATTTCTCCAATGCTTGATGCAACAATGACAAATCCTCAAATTACTGAAGATTTGGTTGAAAAAGATCGTTTTGTGAATATTCAAGGACTTCAAAACATAATGAATGTGTGGAGTGATAAAGAACCATTATCAAATCCTTTAATTTCTCCGATATATGGAATAAAACAAGGATTACCACCAATTATAATGTTTGGCGGGGGTAAGGAAATTTATTATCCAGATATGCAACGTTTGGCATATGAATTGGAAACGCATAACCAATCTATACAATTTTTTGAGTATCCAAAAATGTTTCATGACTTTGCGTTATTCCCAATTCATGAATCTCATAAGGTAATTAAACAAATTAATAAGGCAATTCGTGAATAATGATAAGGACTAAAGTAGAATCGAATTAGATTTTACTTTAGTCCTATATTTTTATATTGAGTATTTATTGACTTGCAATAATAATTCACTAATAATATCATGCTGACCTTTACAATGATAATAAGTATCGAGAGATTGTGCCAAGCTTAAGTTTTCTTTGGATTCATAAGTTGTAGTATGTAACTCTATTACATTTAAAAGTTGTTGTTCAACGTCTTGAGAATGTCTTTTTAGATTAGCAATTAAATCATTTTCATCCGTAGTCGTTTTAATTTCTCTATCTAATGCTTCTATCGCTTGTTTTTGTCCTTGGTAAAAACTGATATTAAATGATCGTTGAATGAGCTCTTGACTTGGTCCATTCATAAATAATGAACGGTTTTCATTTAATTCAATCAAATGCATTTTAAGTGTGTCACTAAGATCAAATAGTGTGTTTTCTAAGATTTCAGAAATAGTGTCTGTCATTATGCCTCTCCTTTCTTTGGAATGCCGATTTGATGTCCTAATGATTTAGGCCAACGCTTATCATATTGAGAATCATAGTATATTTGGATATTAGATTTATAATGTGCGGGGAAAGAAGCAGGGCGGCGTGTTAAACGATTAATACCCATCATCATTATTTCGCTTGTTGCAGCTAAAGTTTCATCATTTTTAAATAATTCTAAAAAGAAGTGAACACGTTTTTCATCATAATCATAAATACGAACACGAACTGAAAACGATTCTTCGAAGTGTAATTCCTTTAAATATGCTGTATGTTCTTCGACTGTAAATGTTGTATAATTAAGCGCTTCTCTTTCTTTTAATGATAAACCATTATAATGATTAAATTCACTAATAACTTCACTGAAAACTGAATTATATTCTGCATCATGCATATGTTGGTTAAAATCGACTTGAGAAGATACTACACTCTTATGAATAATAAATGGATAGTTCATAATATTTTATCCCTTCTTTAAAATTTTATAAAAATACTTTACTAACATAAAATAACACATACACAATATTTAATTCATGGTAGAATGATAACCGTATGGTTAAATAGGAGGAAACAGAAAGATGACCATGATTATTCGATATCAAACTAAGGACGAACCACTAACTCAAGTTGAACAAAGCAGTGATGTACCTAATGATGCTACTATTGTGTGGTTGGATTTTGAAGATGCAACATCCGAAGAAAATGATTTTTTGATTGAAAACTATAATTTTAACTATTTAGAATTAGAAGATGCTATTAAAGGGGTACCACGAGTTAAATATAAATCTTATGATGTTTACCAATACATGGTATTTCATAGTATGCATAAAGATAATTTTACTCCTATAGCATTGAACGTATTTCTAGACGGAAAAACATTAATTACTTATCATCAACATCATTTTGAATCGTTAATGGAAGTTGTCAAGATGAATGCTCGTAAACATGATCCAGATTTAGATTGTGCTGATATCGTTATACATATCCTTGATATGATGGTAGATAAATATTTTGATTTTGTTTATACCATTGAAGATGAGGTATACAACTTTGAAGACGCGCATGTAGATGATACACATAGTAAAAAAGTAATGGATAATGTCTTTCAATTACGTTCTAATCTTATAAAAATAAAACGTGTATTATTCCCAATGCAAGAACTTGTGAATACAATTAAGACTGAAGGTAACTTAATTGTAGATTATAAACATTCAATGTATATTCAACATATTGATGATCATATTATTAAACAAAATAATATTATTAGAACCTCTCAAGAAATGACAAATGAAATTCGAGAAAATTTTGAATCTTATTCTTCTTTTAGAATGAATAGTATTATGCAAGTATTGACACTCGTGTCAGTTATATTTTCTCCTTTAACATTTATAGTAGGCGTATATGGAATGAACTTTGAATATATGCCAGAGTTAAAATGGCACTATGGTTATTTTATTTGTTTAACTATAATGTTACTCATTTCAATTGCATTAATTCTCTTTTTTAAAAAGAAAAAGTGGTTTTAATATAGAACATAGTTTAAAGAAAGTAGGTTGTTACATGAGAGATATCCAAAGAGAGCAAAGAAAAAATGAACATGTAGAAATTGCAATGGCCCAACAAGATGTCCCTCAATCAGATTTTGACCGTATGAGGTTTGTACATCATTCAATTCCAAATATCAATGTGAATCAAGTGGATTTAACGAGTCATACTTCAAATTTTGATATGACATTTCCCTTGTACATTAATGCAATGACAGGTGGAAGTGATTGGACTAAGACAATTAATGAAAAGTTAGCAGTCGTTGCTAGAGAAACAGGCTTAGCTATGGCTGTAGGATCTACGCATGCAGCTTTAAGAAATCCTAAGATGGCTGAATCATTCAGCATTGTACGTAAAACAAACCCTGAAGGCATTATATTTAGTAATGTAGGGGCAGATGTACCAGTAGATAAAGCTGTTAAAGCAGTTGAATTATTAGACGCACAAGCTTTACAAGTACATGTGAATGCACCACAAGAATTAGTGATGCCAGAAGGGAATAGAGAATTCTCGACATGGTTAGAAAATGTGGAAGCAATTGTTCAACGCGTAAGTGTACCTGTTATCATTAAAGAAGTAGGATTTGGCATGAGTAAAGAATTACTACAATCTTTAGTAAATATAGGCGTAACGTATGTAGATGTGAGTGGAAAAGGTGGCACTAATTTTGTCACAATAGAAAATGAGCGTCGTTCAAATAAAGACATGGATTACCTTTCAAATTGGGGCCAATCGACTGTAGAATCATTACTTGAAAGTATAAGTTATCAAAATAAACTAAATGTATTTGCAAGTGGTGGATTACGAACACCTTTAGATGCAATTAAAAGTTTAGCTTTAGGTGCAAAAGCTGTTGGCATGTCACGTCCATTTTTAAATCAAGTTGAACATGCTGGTATTACTAGTACCATTGAATATGTAGAATCATTTATAGACCATATGAAATCTATTATGACAATGCTAGATGCTAAAGATATTAATGATTTAAAACAAAGTAAAATTGTTTTTGATAGTAAGTTAATGTCTTGGATAGAGCAAAGACATTTAAAAGTTGAACGTGGATAATATTAATCGCTTTTGAAGAAGGACGACCTTTTCAAAAGCGATTTTTTATTGAATGAGGTGTTACTTCCATGTTTCTTCTGGTAATAGACAATCGGATTTTCTCATTCTAGAGACATATGGATTTCCTTTAACAGTATATCTTAAGTGTTTTTCTGTCCATTCACCTTTATTTGGGATACCTATACGTGCACTTTCTTCAATCTCTCTAGGAAATTTTCTATTCTTTACATCAATAGATAAACGACATTGATTAATTGTTGAACCATCTATTGCTCTAGGAATATTAAATGCTTTAGTCCACTTTCCCGGACCATTTGTAAGTTCGAAACCAGATTTATTTCGGTTGATTTTCATACCTTCGATACCATCATCAGGTTCAACTGCACGTATTAAGACACCTTCTGGGATACCTTCTTCACGTGTTACTAAATTAATAAGTAAATGCGTATGCATAACATGGCCATATATGGTTCCGCCACGTTCATATAAAGAAGTGACTTTAGGCGTTTGTTTCCCACCAAATCCATGTGCTGCTTTATCTTTAAAACCTAAATAAGCTTCTGTTTCGACGATATAGCCACTATAAGTTTGTGTATGATCTTGATAACTAATTTTAACGCCTAATAAAGATTTAGCCGTTTCAATTGTTGGTTTATTTACAAAGTCCAATATAAATACCTCTTTCTTTAAATGAATCATTTGGATGCTTGTTTAAACTTTTTAATAATTTTATTATAGTGGAAAATGATAGAGTTAGAAAATATTAAATGCATTGATAGAGAATCAAAAAACATCTAATAGATAACGTTTACATTTTTAAATTTATATAAAACCTATGGAATATTAATTAAAAAAGTGTAACAATAAGTATTGATGATAAAGTCAAAGTTTAAAAGTAATAGATGAAATTTAAAGCAGTTTGCTACAATGAAACTAACTTTTCAAAAGTTGGTGAATAAACAAATGATATATTCAATTTTTATTTTTGTATTATCAGGTCTCTGTGAAATTGGTGGAGGCTATCTAATTTGGTTGTGGTTAAGGGAAGGGCAATCAAGTTGGTTAGGATGTATTGGTGGACTAGTACTTGTCTTATATGGTGTGATTGCTACATTTCAAGTGTTTCCAACCTTTGGACGTGTCTATGCAGCATATGGTGGAGCGTTTATTATAATGAGTATCATATGGTCATTTGTATTTGATAAACAAATTCCAGATAAGTATGATGTCTTAGGTGCTGTTGTATGCATTATTGGCGTATTAATAATGATTTTACCAAATAGAGCCTGATCAAGCGTGTTGAGAGGGAGACGTAAGTAATGATAGTTGAAGTAGAGAATCAAAATCATGGTATAGATTTAATTAAAATAGATAATGACGATACGTATATTGTATTTACAAACTATGGAGCACGAATTGTTTGTTGGAAATATCATGATAATAATATTGTGTTAGGTAATAAGGTAGAAGCGGATGAATTTTACCCCGAAAATCCATATAAATTTGGAGCTACTATTGGTCGATATGCAGGACGTATTGAAAATGCTTCTTTTAATTTAAACAACAAATATTATCAATTAGAAGCAAATGAAATGACTAATCAACTTCACGGTGGTAGTAATGGTTTAGATAGACGATTGTTTGATTATGAAATACAAAATAATATAACAAATATTAAAGTTATATTTAAACTTCAGATACAATCAAAAGAGGATGGTTATCCTGGAGATATGATGATTAAGGTTATACATACATATGATGTTGAACATCGCTGGACGATTGAATATAAAGCAACATCAAATGAAGATACATTATTCAATCCTACAAATCATGTGTACTTTAATCTAAATAGAGATAATAATGTCATTGATAATCACTCTATAATAAGTGAACAATTAAAAATGTATCCTATTGATCAGAATCATCTTATTTCCAGTCAACAACCTATTGATTTATTAGAACGATTTAATCATCGTCCTATTCAATTTCAAGATATTTTTAATTCTGAAGATAAACAAATTAAAGAACAAATCCATTTTAATAAAGGACTCGATCATCCATTTGATATTGGTCATCATCGTCTTATCGTTGAAAATAACGAGTTTGCGTTAGATGTAGAAACAACAATGACTAATATAGTGATTTTTACTTTTAACGATACATCAGAATGGAAGAGTGATTTTAATATTTATAAACCTCATTCAGGTGTAGCGGTAGAAACACAATACTTACCTAATGATATTAATAATGAGGGTAATAAAGCTAAATCAATTCTAAAAGCTAATGTTCCATTTTATGCGAAGACAATATATCATATTTCAGAAAAATAACTTTATTTTTATTCAGAAACATACCACTATGACATTAAGTGATAGAGGTATGTTTTTATTTATTCATTGCTTTTTCTTTTAATAATTTCAATTTTTCAATACGTTTAGGAGATAAGTAAGGATTATTAATGGCTTGATTTAAACGGTCTATATTTTCGCGGTCATTATAATAAATATCATTCAAATTTTGAACAGATAAGCGTGTAGGAGATTCGGCAGTTTTAAGGAGTAATAAATGATCTTGTTGCTGCACATAACCTTCTTTTAAAACACGCATATAAAATCCTGTTTTACCGGAGGATGACATCCGCTTAACTAAATGTTTAATACCATACTTTCTTTGAATCTTCCAGCAAGGTTCTCGTATTTCAGAAACTTCTACAATTGCCTCTCCTAATTGATATTGATTTCCAAAATACACATCATTTTCATCAAGGTCAACGAGAGTTAAATTTTCACCAAACATTGCATAATCAGGTAGTATATTAATATCATTTTTATACATTGAATAATTTTCCTTACTAAAACAACAAACAGCTTTGTGTGGACCACCATGGTCTTTATAAGCTTGTTCATCCTCACTGAACCCTGTATAAGATAACCACATTTTTCCAGAAAACATTGTTTTATTTAAAGCAGAATGCATTGGACGTTTTTGATCATAGTTTAAAGTTTCAATTTTACCAGTTGAAATAGCATATACCGGAATCATGTTATGCTCTCCTTTTTTATAATATCTGTTATTTTACTATATTTTTAAAAAGTATAAAAATTTTTTTGATAAATTAAATGAATGTAAAATAGACCTAGGTATTTTAAAAAGGCTAGTGTAAAATAATAAATGAGTATATGAAAAGGAGTTATAGTACCGATGAAGGATGCGAAAGAACTCAAATTAATGACGACAGATGATGCAGTGGCTCAAATTCAAGATAATATGATTCTTGGAATTGGAACAGGAAGTACAATTGAACTATTGATCCCTAAGATTGCAGAGCGTATTCAACAAGATAATTTAAATGTTACAGGTGTATGTACATCTAATAAAAGTGAATTTCTTGCTAAACAATATAATATTAATGTGGTTGATATTAATGATATTACTTATATAAATTTAGCTATTGATGGTGCAGATGAAATTGATTCAGATTTAAACCTTATTAAAGGAGGCGGAGGTGCCTTATTCAGAGAGAAAGTCATTGATGAAATGGCAAGAAAATTTATCGTTTTAGCAGACGAAAGTAAAATGGTAAATTACTTAGGTGAAACCTTCAAATTACCTATTGAAGTTGATAAATTTAACTGGTTACTTGTATCTAAAAAAATTGAAGCATATCATGATATCTCAGTCGAACGAAGAATGAATGAGGATATACCATTTATTACAGATAATGGAAATTATATTTTAGACTGTGAATTAAAAAGTAAGATAGATCCTTATCAATTACATGAATTTTTAATTCATCTCACAGGTGTGCTAGAAACAGGTTATTTTTTAGATATGACAACACAAGCGATTATTGGCACTCAAGAAGGAATTAAAGTAATTAATAAGAAGTAAAAAAGAGAGGAACATGTTTAAGTTCCTCTCTTTTTATTTATTAGATTTATTGATATCATTGATTTCTTCTTTTACATCATCCACTACAGATGAGCGTCTATCTTCTGCATATTTAGAAGATGATTTTAAATGATGATCACCGTCTTGGACTTCAGATTCATTAGTCTGTGTATGAGTCACATTATTTTCTTGTAACGATTGATGTAACGTTTCTTTTTTGTCCAATTCACTATTAGATGTCTTATTTGAATCATCTGTGTCATCATTTACATGGTCTAAATAATTATTAGGTTCTACTTCATCTAATGATTGGTTTGTTGTTTTATATAAGATAAAGCGAATGACTAAACTTAAAAGAATGAAAATAATACCAACAATTGTAGTACTTAAAGCAATGACTTTCATAGAGAATAAGTCACCAGTTTCTTCGCTAAATAAGAATACTTGAGCAAATGTCATTGCAGCATGGAATAGCATTGCAATATAAATCGTACGACCTTTAGTTGCTCTAATTAATTCACCGACAATCATTGAAAACATAAATGTATATAAGAAGTGATAACCTGCATATTGCATTCCATATGTTGTGTTAATAGTCCAAATAGAATACATTAAACCTACAATGATTGAAGCAAAAAATGTATTGACTTTACTTTCAACAATATTTTGTAAATATGAACGGAATCCAAATTCAGCAAAGAAAGCCATGAAAATATGACCAACAATAATTGTAAATACAGATACTGATAAATCATTGGCTTGTAATAAAATAAAACTATCAGCAAATCTATTGAAACTCATCATTCCAATAATAAAAATAATGAGTGGCAAAATTAACGCAAGTATTATACGTTCAATAACTCTAATATCAATAGAGAAATTCAAACCAGCTAGTTGAGTACGCTTATTTTTAAATGCAATAATACAAATTATTGCAGCAATAAAAGGCGCTAAATTATTAATACTAAACACAAAACGTTTAATACCAATAGATGCTTGAAAGTCTCGCAGGATTAAAGACAATGCCATTGTAACAACGAAAAATACAAAAATTGTTAAAGCCCATTGAAATCCTGAAATACGTTTCGTCTTCATGTATGTAACCTCCATTAGGGTAACCATATATATATTCTTTCCTTAATATTATACATATTACAAGGGGATAAATAAATTGTCCATTTTAAATATCATTAAAATGTAATAGTATTGAATTATTTTTAAATTTTTGAAACTAATATTTAATGTCTGAATCATAAATTAAAGGGTGAATAATTTAATAAAAATGGGTATTGATTGTATAAAATATGTTATATGATTAAGGTAACCTTAAATAATTAGGAGGCATCTATTATTATGTACAGTAAAAGCAATCCAAAACTATGGAAAGGAAGAGTAGATAGTCAAAATGATCCTAAGCAGTTCAAGCATTTTCAGACCGTCACATTTGATAATTTAGAAAATATAGAAAATCAATTTGATAAAGTTGGTGTAGGTTTGTTAGGCTATGCCGTTGATAAAGGGATAGAACTGAATGAAGGAAGAATTGGTGCTAAAAAAGGACCAGACGAAATAAAAAAAGCTTTTGCTCAATTACCGGATTTAAGTGAATGTGAATCTCTTGTTGATTATGGAAATGTAGAATATACAAAAGGTTCTCTAAGTGAAGTTCAAGAAGAAATGGGGCGTTTGGCTGCTCGAGTTATTCAACAGCATCACCAATCTTTTTTTATTGGTGGAGGACATGATATCGCATACGCACAATATCTAGCAACGAGACACATTTATCCTGATGCTTCTATTGGCATTATTAATATCGATTCACATTTCGAGACGCGTGCTGATGTACAATCTAATTCTGGTACAATGTTCAGACAAATTTTAGAAAAAGATGATAATATTGATTACTTAGTTTTAGGTTTATCTCAAGGTAGAAATACACGTTCTTTATATGAATATGCTGAAGAAAAAGGAATTATCTATGTATATGCAGATGAAATTTTAAATGATTTGTCTCCAACCATTAAAGATAAAATTGAACGTTTTATTCATCAGCATGAAACGATTATGTTTACAATTAGTATGGACGCCATCGATAGTGCATTTGCGCCTGGAGTAAGTGAACCTACTGTACTCGGATTGAATCCTCATTCTGTATTTAATATAGGTAAACGCGTCATATTAAGTGGAAAAACGTCTTCTATTAGTATTGCTGAAGTTAATCCAAATTATGATATTGATCATCGTACTGCTCAACTTGCAGCGAATTTTATTCACCATTTTATAGAGTAGTTATTTTAAAAATCGAAGTGAACTTTTAGATAAGAGTAGTCCACCATTCTAAGTAATGGATATCTACTCTTATTTAGTTATAAGAAAAGTTTGATAATTATGATACTATAGACTATACAACATTTTATTGGACTTAGAGAAAGGGAAGTGACATTGATGACAAGTTTTAACGACGTTGTAAAATGGAGACGCATGTTTCATCAATATCCTGAGTTATCAAAATACGAATATAAAACGACGCAACGTATAAAAGATATATTAACTTCATACAATATTAAAATGATTGACATTCCAATGGAAACGGGTCTAGTAGCAGAAATAGGACAAGGAGAAAAGTGTATCGCTGTTCGTACTGATATTGATGCGTTACCTATTCAGGAGCAAGTTAGTCAAGACTTTACTTCTACTAATGATGAAGTGATGCATGCTTGTGGACATGATATTCACATGGCTAGTATCTTAGCTATTGCTACCAAGTTAAAAGAAGAAGAAGAACAATTAAATGGAAGAGTAAGGTTTTTATTTCAGCCAGCCGAAGAACTTGGATATGGAGCTAAAGTCATGGCTAAAACCAATGCACTAGATGATGTACAAGCGATTATTGGATTTCACAATTATCCAACATTAGATATTGGAGAATTTGCCATTAAATCAGGTCCTATTACTTCTGCTGTAGATCGTTTTGAATTTAAAATTCATGGCAAAGGAGCTCATGCTGCCAAGCCAGAGCAAGGCAATGACCCTGTAATGGCGTTAGGGCAATTAATTACAAGTTTGCAAACAATTATTAGTCGTAATTTATCTGCCTTTGATAGTGCTGTCATTACAATAGGAGAAGTGTCTTCAGGTAATACTTGGAATGTTATAGCAGATAATGCTTATGTTCAAGGTACGGTACGTTCATTCAAACCTGACGTACAAGATTATATTGAACAACGTATGCATGACATTGCTAAAGGATTAGAACAATTATTTAATATAGAGATTGAATTAATTTATACACGTTTACCAGGCGCAGTTATTAATGACGTAGAGCTTACAAAACATGCTAAAGAAGCGGCAAAAAAAGTAGGATACACAGTAATTGATTTAGAACATCCGTATACAATTGGAGAAGATTTTTCTGGTTTATTAGAGCATCATCCAGGGGTATTTGCATTTATTGGATCGAATAGCGAATATGATTTACATCATCCAAAATACAATCCAGATGAACGTATTTTAGAAAAAATACCTGATTACTTTATAGAACTGATTTATCAATTATTAGCATAATATTTATTAGAAAATTTTTGGAATTATGATTTAATTACTATTTAATGTGGTAAACCAGTATTGAGTGATTAAATAGGAGATGATTTTAATGGGTGCACAAGATCCAAGAACTAAATTTAAAGATTCTGATTATAAAAAACAAGAACAAGAAACACCAGGTTATCAATATAAAATGTCACCTAAACCAGATTGTGGTGAAGAATCATATGAAGGTCATGGTCGTTTACAAGATTATAAAATGCTTGTAACTGGTGGCGATTCAGGTATTGGACGTGCAGCAGCAATTGCTTATGCTAAAGAAGGTGCTGATGTAGTTCTTAACTACTTACCAAGTGAAGAACAAGATGCACAAGAAGTTAAAAAAGTCATCGAAAAAGCTGGAAGAAAAGCAGTGCTTATCCCTGGAGATGTGAGAAATGAGCAGTTTAACTATGATTTAGTAAAACAAGCTTATAATGAATTAGGTGGCTTAGACAACATTACTCTTGTTGCAGGTCATCAACAGTATCATGATGATATTCATGGATTTACAACTGAACAATTTGCTGAAACATTTGAAACAAATGTGTATCCAATTTTTTGGACTGCTCAAGCAGCAACTAAATATTTAAAACCAGGTGCTTCAATTACAACGACATCTTCAGTGCAAGGGTATAAACCTGCTGCAATTTTACATGATTATGCCGCTTCTAAAGCAGCAATTATTTCATTAACAAAAAGTCTTTCTGAAGAATTTGGAGATAAAGGTATTAGAGTGAATAGTGTAGCGCCAGGACCATTTTGGTCACCTTTACAAATCAGTGGTGGACAACCTCAATCAGCAATACCAGAATTTGGCCAAGCTACTCCACTAGGTCGTGCAGGTCAACCTGTTGAATGTGTGGGACCATATGTATTATTTGCTTCAGAAGATGGTAGTTATTTAACTGGTCAAGTTCATAGCGTTACTGGTGGTATTCAAATCGACTAATTTAGTAAAATGTTAAGTATACTGGCGAGAGATTTTTAGAAATCTCTCGCTTTTTATTTTATAAAGGAGAATTAAAAATGAAAGGGATTAATCCAAATCAATTATCAGATATTCAAAATTATAAATTATTAAGTGGTTCAGTTATACCTAGACCTATTGCGTTTGTAACATCGGAAGATGAAAAAGGTAATTTAAACGGTGCACCATTTAGCTTTTTCAATGTAGTGAATAATAAGCCACCTATGATAGCAATTGCAGCACAAAGAAGTAATGGTAAGCGTAAAGATACTGCTATAAATATTGAAAAAACAAAAGAATTTGTTATGCATATTACAGATGAATTCAATATTGAAGATATCAATGAGACGGCTGCACCTTTAAAATACGAAGACAATGAATTAGAACGCACATCATTGACTCTTATCAGTTCATCTATTATACAGACGCCTGCTGTGAAAGAAGCTAATATTCGTTTTGAATGTAAATTAGATCAAATGATTCAATTAGGTACTAAAAATGATGGTGCTGATTTAATTATAGGAGAAGTTGTTATGTATCATATAAATGAAGATGTCTATTTTGAGGATAGTAAAATTGATTTTAATCAGCTTAAACCCGTAGCACGTTTAGCAGGAAATAATTATTCTAAACTCGGAGACACATTTACAATTGAACGTCCAGAATCATAATAATATGAATTTTACATGTAATTGTATTGACGATGATACATGAATCTTGTACCTTTAAATATAAATTCAATTAGTATTAATGAAAGTAGGTTAAATATGGGAGAAGGTAATAAAGGGCATGCATGGGCACTACTACCTCTTGTGCTATTTATTGCATTATTTTTAGGAATAGGAATCGCTACTGGAGATTTTAGTAATATGCCTTTAAATGTTGCGATAACGATTACTGTGATTGTAGCATTAATGATGAATAGAAAAGAAAAATTTTCAAAAAAGATTGAAATATTTACCCAAGGAGCAGGGCATTCAAATATTGTCCTAATGGTTTTCATCTTTATCTTAGCAGGTGCATTTTCAACTACTGCTGAAAAAATGGGTGGTGTTACGTCTACAGTTAATTTAGGACTATCACTCATACCACAAAATTTTATTATTGTAGGATTGTTTATAATTTGTATGTTTGTCTCTATCTCTATGGGAACCTCAGTTGGAACGATCGCAGCACTTGCACCTGTAGGATTTGGATTTTCTCAGGCAACTGATATTTCAGCTATGTTAGCGATGGGAACAGTAGTAGGCGGTGCGATGTTTGGTGATAATTTATCAATGATATCAGATACCACAATAGCAGCAGTACGTACTCAAAAAACAAAAATGAGCGATAAGTTTAAAGTTAATTTTTGGATTGTTTTACCAGGTGCAATTCTAACAATTATCATTTTATTTTTCTTAACAAATGGTGTACATGTTGATCATTCTAAGCAATATGATTATAACTTAGTGAAAGTCATTCCTTATATTTTAGTGCTTGTTTTAGCCGTCATTGGTGTGAATGTTATCGTAGTTTTAATTAGTGGTACTATACTTTCTGGAATCATTGGTCTTATTGATGGTTCTTTCAATTGGAAAGGTTTATTAACTGCTATATCAAAAGGAATTATTGGAATGGAAGATATTGCAATTATAGCTTTACTTATTGGTGGGCTTGTTGGTCTTATTCAACATAACGGCGGTGTAGAATGGTTGCTTAATTTTGTGAAATCGAAAGTGAAATCGAAACGTGGTGCTGAATTTGGTATCGCTAGTCTTGTGAGTGTAGCGGATATCGCTACAGCAAATAACACAATTTCAATTATTATGTCAGGACCATTGGCTAAAAATATTGCCGACGAGTATGAAGTAGATCCTCGTAAATCAGCAAGTCTTCTTGATATTTTTGCTGGATGTTTTCAAGGTCTGTTACCCTATAGCCCTCAACTTATTGCAGCAGCGGGTGTCGCTGGAATATCTCCTTTTAGTATGATGCCATATTGTATTTATTCAATTTTATTAGGCATTTGTGGAATTCTAGCAATTGTATTTAGATTTCCACGTCTTAAGACGAAATAAATGATATATAACAAGTTAAAATCATCTAAATTTATATTTTTTTTAATTTCTGATAGTTGAAATTTTGGTAGTATTTATAAATGCGTTAAAATATAACTAAGAGTGAAAGTAGGTGAGATGAGTGGCAAAATATAATGTAGAAAATGAACAAGTTGAGATTCATATTGAGCGTTTATTTAAATATTCTCCAGAATTGGTTTATAGTGCTTGGACAGATATAAACTTATTAAAGCAATGGTTTATGACCTCCCAACGAACAAATAAGTTATTTGATGCAGATATTCATGAAGGTGGACAATATCGTATAGTAGATGCTCGTAATGGTAAACAAAATGTAATTCAAGGTAAATATGAAGAATTAGTATCCGATGAATATATCAAAATGACTATTGGAATGCCAGAATTAAGCGATAGTCAAGATGTTATTGAAGTAGAATTTGAAGAGCGTGAATCAGGCGGTACGCAAATGTTCTTTTACTATCAATCTATAGTAGAAAAAGAACGTCGTTTAACGGCTTTAGAATATAAACATAAAAAGAAAGAATATCATGATTCTACTGCACATGGTTTAGAATTAATGTTTGATCGAATGAATGAAGTTTTAGATCAATATGTAGAGGACAATGATATGTTACTTTAATTAAAATGAAAAGACCTATTGAGTAAGAGTAAGTTATTACTTAATAGGTCTTTTTATTTATTATAATTCACCGTTTTCTTTTCGCTCATTATATTTTCTTAGTAGCGTTTCAAAGAAGATATGATAATTAATAAAGCTAGAATAATCTATATCATTGTATAAATAAAATGTATGACTAGAAACGTAAACATTATAATTTGCCTTTTGTGCTAATGTATTGTCTTTCATGGTTGTAACAGAAATAAAATAACGTTGGCGCAATTGAAGTAAATTAGTAATCTCAGTTAATTGGTGAGTTTCTCCAGATAAAGAAATCACAAAAAATAAGTCATCTTCATTAGAGTAGTTAAGTACCATTTTAATCTCATGTTCATCATGCAATACAATTACATTTTTATGCATAGTTAATAAGATACGTTGTGCCTCTTCAGCTACATTTTTCTGAGCTCGTCCAGTACCATATAAGTATACATTGGTAGCTTTATCAATTTTTTCAGTAATAAGGTTAAAATTTACCCTTTCTAGGTAAGTAAATGTTGTTTCAATTTCTTGTTTAAATTGTTTGATTGAATCGGTAGGAACTTCATGTAAAGATTGACTTTCAAATTTTAAATAAGATTTAAAATCACTATAGCCATCAAAGCCTAATTTACGGGTGAAACGATGAATCGTTGCGTTTGATGCATGTGTATATTGTGATAGTTCTTGTATTTTTAAAGTTTTACATTGTTCTATATGTGTATTAACAAAATGAGCTATATGAAGGTCATTGTCATTTAATTTATCAAAGTTAGCATTAACTCTCTCATCTAATAACATATAAACACCTCAAGTTATAATATTGAAAATTTTTTCATCTATAGAAAATATAAACTGATTATACAAAAATATTTCAAAATGAGTCAATGCCATTGTATATATGAAAGCGTTTACTATAATAGAATTAAGATATTAAGAAAGCGCTTAAAAAAGTGCAATATCATATGATTAATGATGATATTTAGATTTGGGGGGCAGCATATGAACGCAATAAAACGTTTTGGGAGCGCAATGATAGTTCCAGTATTAATGTTTGCATTCTTCGGGATTATATTGGGGTTTGCAACACTATTTAAAAACCCAACGATAATGGGTGGTTTGGCAGACAGTCACACATTTTGGTTTAAATTTTGGTCAGTCATTGAATCTGGTGGTTGGGTTATCTTTAATCACATGGAAATTGTATTTGTAGTAGGGTTACCCATTTCACTTGCTAAAAAAGCACCAGGTCACGCAGCATTAGCAGCTTTAATGGGTTACTTAATGTTTAATACATTTATCAATGCCATTTTAACGCAATGGCCACATACGTTTGGTGCAAACTTACAAAAGGGTGTTGAAAATGTTACAGGTTTAAAAGCAATTGCAGGTATTCCAACATTAGATACTAATATTTTAGGTGGTATCATTATTTCAGCTATTGTAACTTGGATACATAATAGATATTACAGTAAGAAATTACCTGAAATGCTTGGTGTTTTCCAAGGTTTAACATTTGTAGTCACTATTTCATTCTTTGTTATGTTACTAGTAGCAGCCATTACATGTGTAGTGTGGCCAACGATTCAAAGCGGAATTGAATCATTACAACACTTCATTATTGCTTCTGGTTATATAGGCGTATGGTTATACCATTTCTTAGAACGTGTATTAATACCTACTGGACTTCACCATTTTGTTTATGCACCAATTGAAGTAGGTCCAGTTGTAGCAAAAGATGGTTTAAAAGCAGAATGGTTTAGACATTTAAATCAATTTGCCGAAAGTAGCAAACCATTAAAAGATCAATTCCATTATGGTTTCATGCTTCAAGGTAATGGTAAAGTATTTGGCGCAATTGGTATTGCTTTAGCAATGTATTCTACAACACCTAAAGAAAATCGTAAAAAAGTAGCTGCATTATTGATACCTGCTACATTAACTGCTGTTGTAGTTGGTATTACAGAACCATTAGAATTTACATTTTTATTTATTGCACCATTCTTATTTGTTATTCATGCATTATTAGCTGCAACAATGGATACAATCATGTATGGTTTTGGGGTAGTTGGTAATATGGGTGGAGGACTGCTTGACTTTATTGCAACAAACTGGATTCCACTTGGACAAAATCACTGGATGACTTATGTAGCTCAAGTTATTATTGGTTTAATTTTTTCAGCAATTTACTTCTTTGTATTTAGATATCTTATTTTAAAATTTGATATTCCATTACCAGGACGTCGTGCTGAAGAAGAAGTGAAACTATTTTCTAAAAAAGATTATAAAGAGAAAAAAGGAGAAGATAGTACAGACACTTCAGGTTTTAAGCCTAGTAATGAATATGAAGAAAAAGCATATTATTATTTAGAAGGTTTAGGTGGAAAAGAAAATATTAAAGATGTGACAAATTGTACAACACGTTTACGCTTAACTGTTAATGACGAATCAAAAGTAGAAGATACTGCATATTTTACACATCAACAAATGGCACATGGACTTGTAAAAAGTGGTAAGAATGTACAAGTAGTTGTAGGAATGACCGTACCACAAGTACGAGAAGCATTTGAACACTTAGTGTTTGATGAAAATGATAAAAAATAAGATACCAAAAGGGTCGAAACATTTTGTTTCGACCCTTTAACTACTCTAAGAAATACGTGCATTATGTAATGCGCGAGTTTTATATGTGGCTGATAAAATATCAATATTTCGACAAGCAATAAACTGAATGAGTTTCGAGAATATTTCTGGTTTACAACATACGCTAGCATAATTATTGTTTAATGTATAAGTTAAATCATATTGATTAGAGAAATATGTCATTATATCAATAACTTTATCTTTAATAAAAGCATCTTGTAATCCATCTATACATAAATTAAAGCGTTTAGAAGAAGAATAATGTTGTCCAGAATCTAATAAGATGTGTGTATTTCTAGAAGAGAGAATTTGGTAAATAGAAATTTGGTAAAAACTTAAAAAACTAATGAAATAGGGTAATTGTTGTTTAGGTAAGCTAATTTCAAGGGCTGGAGTATTGTTATATTTAATAATGTTGTATTGAAATGATTCGCAAAATTGAACATTTCTGCAAATTTTCATTAATTGTCTTTTAGTCGATCTTGATTGCAAACCTACAATATTTAGAATGTAAGTTTCAAATTTATCTATCCACATGCAAGAACCTCCCAATTCTTAATAATATGTAGTCTTCATGTCATTATCATTCTTAAAATAAAACACGTCGTTCCCATATACAGTCTGATTGTATCACTCTTTATTATGATTATCACTACGACTTTTGAATGAATTTTAATTTAATATTTTTGTAATACATTCGTAACTCTATTTAAAAAAGAAAAAATAAAAATATACATATTTTTAAATATTCTGAAAATTTATTGTTTTACTTTTTCTCCTGTGATACTCTTATTTCATTATTTAAAATAAGAGGGTGACGTCATGTTAAGTAAAGTAAGTGAATTTGCAACTAAGACATTTTTATTGTGGATGTTTATTGCTGCTATTATAGGTTTTATATTTCCAACTCAACTAGCGACGATTGGTCAATTCGTCCCATGGCTATTAGGAATTGTGATGTTAGGCATGGGAATGACAATTAAACCTAGTGATTTTAAATTGGTTTTTAAAGAGCCGAGGTCTGTTATTATCGGAGTGATCTTACAATTCACTATTATGCCTATCTTGGCCTATACTATTGCGAAAATATTTCATTTACCAGCTGAGTTAGCAATTGGAGTGATTTTAGTTGGATGTTGTCCTGGCGGAACATCAAGTAATGTCATGAGTTATCTAGCTAATGCTAATGTTGCGTTATCTGTAGCGATTACAAGTGTATCTACTTTATTAGCACCATTTGTAACCCCTGCTTTAATTTATTTATTTGCTCATGAGTGGTTACATGTATCATTTTTAAGTATGCTATGGTCGGTCATTCAAGTTGTTTTATTACCAATAATCATAGGATTCATTCTACAACTTGCTTCCAAAAAAGTAACTCGAGAGGCTACTAAAATTTTACCAATTATTTCTGTAGTAGCGATTTCATTGATTTTAGCGGCTGTTGTTGGAGGGAGTAAATCACAAATTCTTAAAACTGGATTACTTATTTTTATTGTAGTCATTTTACATAATGCAGTGGGCTATTTATTAGGTTATGTTTTAGCACATGTATTCAAACTTGATAGAAGAGACAAAAAGGCGGTTTCTATTGAAGTTGGAATGCAAAATTCAGGTTTAGCTGTGTCTTTGGCAACTGTACATTTTAATCCACTAGCAGCAGTGCCAGGAGCCGTATTCAGTTTTGTTCATAATATTTCTGGACCTATTCTTGCCAAATATTGGTCTAAACGTTAATGTAATATGTTAAACTTACCTATAATATTAAGTTTAAAGGAGAAATATCATGTATAAAGCAATAGTATTCGATTTTGATGGTACAATTGTCGATACTGAACAACACTTGTTTAATATTATTAATAAGCATCTAATTAGTCATAATGCAACACCAATTACACTCGATTTTTACCGTGAAAATATTGGTGGAGAAGCAAAGGATTTACACGAATATTTGGAACAGACGATTGGAAATGATAATAAAGAAACTATTTATAAAGAACATCATCAAACAAGCAATCAATTAGAAATTAATCCTACGATTAAACAATTGATGAAATACTTAAAGCAACGTCATATTCCTATGGCAATTGCGACAAGTAGTTATAAAAAGGATATTTTTCCAGTATTTAAGAGTCTAGGTTTAGATGAATATATAAATATTATTGTTGGGAGAGAAAGTGTAGAATATGTAAAACCAGAGCCAGAACTTTATTTGACTGCGGTTCAGCAGCTTAATTATTCTCCAACGCATTGTTTAGCTATTGAAGACTCTGTAAATGGTGCTACAGCTGCTTTTCGCGCTGGATTAGATGTTATAGTAAATACAAATTATATGACTCAAACACAAGATTTCTCAACTATTCCATATATTGGTAAAGATTTAAATAACGAAGAAATTATAAATCGTTTTTTTGAAAAGGGTCATGTGTGAATGAAATGTCGTGGCAATTAATTATCTTCTTTTTAGCTGGACCCATTATTATTGGAATAGGAAATCTTGTTTTAGGTCCAATATTTAATAAACGTATTCCTTTTAGAGTTCGTATACGTTCATTCATGTTAGGATCAATGATATATCTTATACTTGCTTTTATAGCGTATTTCTTTTTGTTACAAGGCAAATTATAAAGTGATCGACCAATATAACAGTAAAAAGGAACCTTTTTCTAAGGTTCCTTTTTTATTAAATAATTATTTTTAGAATAATTGTAAAGACTAATAAAACAATTAAAATCGCATCAATACCTACCATTACGGTAAATCTAGTGCTTTTAGATCCTTGAGATTTAGCTTGTTTCATTGCATTATAATTTGGTATGAGACTTAAAAATAATAAAACAATAATTAATATTATACCGATAGTGACTGACATATATATTTATTCTCCTTTTCTTTTTTCAATCCATTCCCATATAAATCCTGCAATAATACCTACACAGATTCCTATTAAAACACCGAACTTTGGAGAAGATAATACTATTCCTATAATTAAAAAGATTATAACAGCGATAGATAAAGTAATACTAAATTTTATTTTACGTTGATCAGAATTAAAGATTGAAAATACAATTAAGTATAGTAAGAAAAATGCTAAAGTTGCTAAAAACGTTCGTAGTATAAGCGAACTTACCATGTGCTGTTGTTCACTAAAAAAGTTCAGTAAAAAGAACACAATAGCAAAAATAATGGATATTTTTATATCCTTTTTTAATAAATGCTGCATAAGGTTAAACTCCTTTAAGTCTATATAAGCAGTATAGCATACTGCTAAAGTATCAATTAAATATATTAATTTAGTAATATGATTCTCAACTAAAAATAACTCAATAATACAAATATTAAATTATTCATTTTTGTAAAAAAGTAAAAATATTTTAATTAAATAAATGGAAACGCTTTCAATGTAATTTAAAAAATATATTTTATTTTCTGAAAATTATAGTATAATAACTTCAATAAGGTAAAGGATATGTCGACTAAGAAAACGTAATAAATATTTTCTATAGTTTAAAAGTATCGCACCTTAGTCCAAATAGAGATGGGGTATTTTTATGGATAATAATGAATTACACAGGGGACTAAGTGCACGTCAAATTAGAATGATTGCGCTTGGCGGGACAATTGGTGTAGGTTTATTTATGGGGGCAACAAGTACAATTAAATGGACTGGACCGTCAGTTATTTTTGCGTATTTAATCGCAGGAATATTCTTATTTTTAATAATGAGAGCAATGGGAGAATTGATTTATTTAAATCCAACAACAGGTTCATTTGCAACATTTGCTAGTGAATACATACATCCAGCTGCTGGCTATATGACAGCGTGGAGTAATATATTCCAATGGATTGTCGTTGGGATGAGTGAAGTCATTGCCGTAGGTGAGTATATGAATTATTGGTTCCCTCATTTACCACAATGGATACCAGGTGTGATTGCAATAGTATTATTATTAGTAGCAAACTTAGCTTCAGTTAAAGCGTTTGGAGAATTTGAGTTTTGGTTTGCAATGATAAAGGTGGTAACAATCTTATTAATGATTATTGCTGGGTTAGGATTGATTTTCTTTGGAATTGGTAATGGAGGACATCCTATCGGTATTTCTAACTTATGGAAACACGGTGGATTTATGCCAAATGGATTAGTTGGTTTCTTCTTTGCACTTTCAATCGTTATTGGTTCTTATCAAGGGGTTGAGCTCATTGGTATTACTGCAGGTGAAACAAAGAATCCTAAAGAGAATATTAAAAGTGCTGTAAATGGCGTTATATGGCGTATATTAATTTTTTACATAGGTGCTATTTTTGTTATCGTTTCAATATACCCTTGGAATCAATTAGAAAGTATTGGTAGTCCTTTTGTAGCTACATTCTCTAAAATTGGTATTACATTTGCTGCAGGTTTAATCAACTTTGTTGTATTAACTGCTGCATTATCAGGATGTAACTCTGGTATTTTTAGTGCAAGTCGTATGATATATACACTTGCTCAAAAAGGGCAAATGCCTAAAATCTTTACACGTGTAATGAAAAATGGTGTGCCGTTTTATCCAGTATTAACTATTGCAATTGGTATTTTAATCGGAGCATTATTAAATGTTATTTTACCTGTATTTATTAAAGGTGCTGATAGTATTTTCGTGTATGTTTATAGTGCATCTATTTTACCAGGTATGATTCCATGGTTTATGATTTTAATTAGTCATATTCGTTTCAGAAAATTACATCCAGAACAGGTTGAAAATCATCCATTTAAGATGCCAGGAGGCCCAATTTCTAGTGTTATTACCATTATCTTTTTACTCATTGTTTTAATTGGTATGTTATTTAATAAAGACACAGTTATTTCAGTGGTTATAGGTATTATTGTCTTAGCAGGGGTTACAGTTTATTACTTTATTCGCGGTCACCACAAAAATGATGCTATAAAAAGAGTAAAATAACGATAAATATATATATTAAAAAATCTGAGACGTGCATAAACGTCTCAGATTTTTTAACGTTTGGATAGTAAATCCCTAAGTTAAACATAGACTAATATCAAGTTTTTCAATTGTAGACCGAGACCCTAACATAAAGCCATTCAAAAAGAAAGTCGACGACCAACGTAAGTTAGGAATGAAGTGGAACAATGAGTTCTATCCCACTCCTTTTTTACTAATGTTTAAATTCAATTTTTGATAAATATTTGTGATAATTATCTAATGAAATCTTTGACTGTGTTATATAGTCTAAAGAATCGTGATAATTACGTGCTATAAAGCGGTAAAAGATAATATCAATCGTATATAATTGTGCAAATAATGCAGTCGTCGCACTCATACACAGTTCGTTTTTATAATCTTCATTATACGTTAAAACTAAATCAGAATCTTTTGCAATTGAATTATTGTTAGAACTTGTAATAGTAATCATTGAAAGATTAAAATCTTTAACGACTTTTACCATTGCTTGTAGTTCGCTCTGTTCACCACTATTTGTAATAAAAACGACACAGTCATTTTTATTATGTGTAGACAACATTGTAGTAAGTAAATGTGTATCTTGAACTAATTGAATATTGAGACCAATACGGGATAATTTCTGATAAAATTCAAGGGCACACACATATGAACTCCCATAACCATATAGAAAAATGGTATGTGCCTGTTTAAATGTTTCACAAATAGCGTCAATAGTTTGGTGATCTATAAAATGATTACTTTGTTTTAACGACGCTTTAGTTTGAAAATATAATTTTTGTTTTAAACTTTCTACTGATTCATTTTCTACTAACTTGATATTATATGGTGTGACTTGTTTAGGAAACCATTGCTTAATTTCATCGCGTATAGCTTTAAAATTTTGATTAATTAATTTTTGACTATAACGATTCATAGTAGATACACTAATATTAAGCTCATCTGCAATCGCTTCATTAGACATTGAAACTAATTTATGTGGAGAATTTAATATGAAACGTGAAAGTTTCTGTTCACTTTTAGAAGACGAAGCGTAGACTTCATCTATCCTACTTAAAATATTTGTCATCCAATCACCTAATTTATTAAAAGTTTTTCTTTCATCATAAATAGATAGATGAAAATGAAAACATCTCTATCTAGGCATGTGAATACATCATATATTACATCTAAATTCCCACAAATATCGATAAATAACTGTAAAGTGATTAAGTTAAGTAAAGGTTTACGTAATAGGATTACCGAAATAATGTGATATTCTCCCATCAATATGACATTATTTCGAAGATTAAAAAAATAGTATGCAGTTTTTACTTAATATTAATCAAGCATTATTATACATACTATCAATTACAATGACAATTCACCTACTAAACTTATCAAAAAAATAAGGTTATTGATAATTATTAATCTGATTATAAACTTTATAAATATGATTTTGACGTTCTTGCAAATCAACGATTAAATTTCCATTTTTAAAATTTTGAAGAGGGATCTGTTTTAAGTGAGTCACCAATTTATTGTATTGCTCGAAACAATACATTTGTGAATCAGAACAATGAGATGAAATACTATTTATTTGATTATGTTTAAAATGAGCACGGCAATGAGTAATAAAATTATTGTAATCTTTAATTCCCAAAGATAAATGTGCTATGTCCATAAAATAATAATATTTAGCTTTTTCTAGTAAAATTAATAATTGAATTAAAATGTGTTGATCGTATATTAAGGTTTTATAATGCATGGTACATTCATCCTTTAAAAGAGAATGTTAAGGATATATGGTGTGTAAGCATTTAGTATTTAAGAATGAAAGTGAGAATACATCGAAATTTCTTCAATACTCACTATATTCATTATTCATTGTTTTTAGTCTGTAGAAATTCCTTATAGTTATGAATAGTAATATCGTATGTTTGAATCTTTTTTTCAAATGAATAAGAAATATCAACAATATTTAATATTGATAATTCACGAGTTCTACCGAATCCAATTTCATAAACAATAGCAAACCATTGACCGTTACGGCATAGTAAACCGATGAATATCACATTTTCTGCAGTAATTTCATTATTTTCTGAAAAGTCAACAAGCATAACATGTCTTTCGTTACTATAAATTAAAATTTCTGAAAATAGATGTGGTAATGTTAGAGAACGTGTATCTTCTAATTTAATATTATTGGAGATATGTTTCAGTATTTTTAGCATTTGTGTATTAGGTGTTTTTAAACATTTATTCATAATTGAACGAATGTCTTGAGTGTAAGGTAATGTAGAGTGAGATTGACTTTCTTGCAAAGTTAAAAATAGTGCAATAAGTTCAGATTCATTTAATTTAAGTTGAAAATAATGATCAGTATTTTGAATTTCATATCCACCATGTCTTCCTTTATGAGCGTATATATGAACGCCTTTAGATTCTAAGTCATTAATATCTCTAGTAATTGTACGGGTAGAAACATTAAATTGTTTTGCTAAATCAGAAGCATTGATTTTATGTCCTTGTTGAATTAATGACATCATTTGATTTTGTCTTTCCATTTTATTCAATATACTCACCACCTATGAACATTACATATTACATTAATTATAACATAAGACCGGGATTCAAGACATTTATAGTAATAAGTTGATTATAAGTGTAAAAATAAACTATTTTTATTTAGAAAACGCTTACAATTATTAGGTGATTATGCTAATATAATATTTGTAACAGGGTAGAACGATTTCAAACAAAGGGGTAGGGGCTATATAACAGATAGCTCAAGGTGAGTCGTTCGGGTTACATCGAAACATCTTCAATATTTATTACTTACTTTCCTTTCTATTTTGTCGGCTAGCAAATGACTAGCCGATTTTTTATTTTAAAAAAATAATATGTTATATGATAAGATGAATAAAAACGTTGAGGTGACATCATGCAAAATCAACAACTTCAATTTATAGATAAGCATATTACGAATTGGTTCCAACATTTAGATGATATTATTCCTAATTTAATTAAAAATATGGTTACAGAAACAAAAGAAAATCGATTCGATTTAGTTACAAATGTAGATAAACAAATCCAAAATGATTTCGAAGCCTATCTTGAAAAGTATTTTCCTACACATCAGTTATTAGCTGAAGAAAAAAATAATGATGGTATTGAACCCTATCAGGGACACCTTTGGATTATGGACCCTATTGATGGAACAGCCAATTTAGTGAAACAACAAGAAGATTATTGTATTATTTTAGCTTACTTTGAAAATGGACAACCTAAATTATCTTATATTTATGACTACGCTCATAAAATAATATATAAAGCAATTGAAGGTAAGGGAGCTTTCATGAATAATGTCAAACTTGAGTCTCCAGAAGTATTATCGCTTAAAGATACTATTGTTTCATTTGGTTCAGAATACGTGAGTGAAAATTTAAGTAAAGCTTTGTATCAATCGTCTTTTAGTGTGAGATATATAGGAGCTTGCGGATTAGATTCAGTGCGAGTAATTAAAGGACAATTTGGAGCACATTTTAATACCAATCCTAAACCTTGGGATATCGCAGCACAGTTTTTATTCGCTAAAGAATTAGGATTAGTGATGACGCAAATGGATGGGCAACATCTTGATTTCGCTAAAGGTGGTCCCTTTATTATTAGTAATAAAGGGTGCTACGAGGAGATATTAGCTATTATTAATGATGAACACTAATACTTCTATTCTTAGTTATTTGATATATTTACTACTAAAGTTGTATAGTAAATTAAATCATTTAATATATAATAATGGAGATATATTTTAATATAAATAGAATAGGAGGAGGAAGATGCAACGTCCTGATAAGAAAAAACATTCCTCTAGTAAAATAATGAAATGGGTTATTAGTATACTTGTTGTGTTAGCTATCGTTGCTGTAGCCGTTATCGCAGCAACGATATTGATCACAGGTAATAAAATTCATAACCCGCTTCATCGTCAACAATCTGAATTGCGTTCTCATAATGTTAATTTAAGAAATGGAGATCCATTTACAATTGCCTTATTTGGTGTTGACTCTAATGCACAACGTAAAAGTACAAATGATGGTGAACGTAGTGATACAATAATGATTTTATCAGTGAATCCAAAGAAAAAAACGACTGAGCTTGTAAGTATTCCACGTGATACTCAAGCAGAAATCGTAGGAAGAGGTACAACTGAAAAAATTAATCATGCTTATGCTTATGGGGGCCCTACCATGGCTGTTAAATCATTAGAAAAACTAATGAATGTGCCAATAGATCACTATGCTACTATTGATATGGATGGATTACACGACATGATTGATTCGGTCGGCGGTGTTAACATAACGAGTAATGATACATTTACAGTTCAAGGTACAACATTTACTAAAGGGCAATCCACTCATATTGATGGAGATACAGCTATGGCATTTATTAGAAGTCGTAAAGAAACAGGTGCAGGTGGCGATTTTGGACGTCAAGAACGTCAACAACTAGTTTTACAAGCTATGGCAAATAAAATGGTGAGTTCTTCAGCGATTACACATTTGCCATCATTAATTACTCAAATTCAAAAGAACGTCACAACCGATTTAACATTAGGAGACTTAAATGAAATTAGAAGTCATTATAAAGAGGCTAATGATACAGTGAATCGTCATCAGCTAGAAGGTACAGGTAGTATTCAAAATGACGGATTATGGTATTTTATTCCTAATGAAAGTTCAAAAGGGCAAATGACAGAGGTATTAAATAATAATTTGAAAAAATAAAAGATTGATATAGAATTTAAAAAATCTGAGACTCATTTATATGTCTCGGATTTTTTATTTAAAGATATAAAAATTTAAGAGTATATGCTTTATTTAAAAGAATAAAGAAAGGTCAATAGATAGTATTGAAAGCCTTAACATTATATGATTTTAGTTATACAATAATATTAATTCTGTATTGAATATGGGGAAACAATACAGAATCTTAATGAAATTGGTTGTTTACGGAATATAATTATAAGGTGGGGAAAGCAATGCAAGAACATTTAGTTTTAACCCTAGATGATGTGGATTATCTTGTAGAACCTGGAACAAATTTACTCGAATTTATTAAATCTCGTGATACTTTCGTGCCTTCAATTTGCTATAACGAATCCATGGGTCCAATTCAAACCTGTGATACTTGCATGGTTGAAATTGACGGTAAAGTTGAACGAGCGTGTAGTACAGTAGTTGACCGTCCGATGTCAGTCAATACTCAAAATAAACGAGTGAAAGCTAGCCAAAAAGAAGCATTAGATAGAATTTTAGAAAAGCATATGCTGTATTGTACGGTATGTGATTATAATAACGGTGATTGTGAGATTCACAATGCCATGGATGCATGGGGATTACAAGAACAATCATATGAATATAAAACAAAACCTTATGAAAAAGATTATGGTCCTTTCTATCGTTATGACCCAGACCAATGTATCCTATGTGGCAGATGTGTAGAAGCATGTCAAGATGTGGAAGTTAACGAAACACTTTCTATAGACTGGGATCGTGAGCACCCACGTGTGATTTGGGATAATGATGTTCCAATAAATGAATCGTCTTGTGTATCATGTGGTCAATGTGCGACAGTATGTCCATGTAATGCAATGATGGAAGTCAATATGGAGGGTAATGCAGGATATTTAACTGATACAGAACCGGGTTCATTAGCAGCTATGATTGATTTAACTAAAAAAGCTGAACCAGGAGATGGATTGTTATTTGCTGTGTCGGATTCTGAAGCAGAGATGCGCAAAGAAAGAATTAACAAAACTAAAACAGTATGTACATATTGTGGTGTAGGATGTTCATTTGATGTATGGACAAAAGATAGAGAAATCTTAAAAGTTCAACCATCACACGACTCTCCAGCAAATAAAATCTCTACTTGTGTAAAAGGTAAATTCTCATGGGGACACATTAATTCGGATCAACGTTTAACTAAACCTTTAGTACGTAAAAATGGTGAATTTCATGAGGTTGAATGGGAAGAAGCCCTTGATGTTATAGAAGAGAACTTTAAGCGCATTAAAAATAAATATGGTGGCGATCATCTAGCATTTATCGCCTCTTCAAAAGGTACAAACGAAGAGTCATATTTAATGCAGAAACTTTCTCGCCAAGTATTTGGTTCAAATAATATTGATAATTGTTCGAGGTATTGTCAAGCACCTGCTACAAAAGGATTATTTAGAACGGTAGGACATGGCGGGGACTCAGGTTCTATTGATGACTTGGAAAAAGCAGCTATGACGGTACTTATTGGTACAAATACAGCAGAAGCACATCCAGTTATTGCTTCAAGAATTAAACGTGCACAGAAATTGTTTGGACAAAGAATGCATGTCTTTGATATTCGTAAACATGAAATGGCTGAACGTGCAGATGAATTTTATCAACCTAAACCTGGTACAGACTTAGTATGGTTGAGTGCTGTGACAAAATATATTATCGATCATCATTTACATGATATCGAATTTATTAAAAAGTGGGTTGACAATTTTGATGAATACTATGAGTCGTTAACTCCATTTTCATTAGAATTTACTGAAGAGGTTACAGGAATTTCAAAAGCGCGGTTAATTAGTTTCGCGGAAGAATGCGCAAAAGCAGAATCTGTAGCTATTTGTTGGGCAATGGGTGTCACACAACAAGATATTGGTAGTGATACAAGTACAGCAATTTCAAATCTTCTTCTTGTAACAGGTAACTATAGAAGACCTGGCACAGGGGCTTATCCATTACGCGGCCACAATAATGTTCAAGGTGCAAGTGATATGGGAAGTATGCCAGATCAATTTCCAGGTTATCAAATGATACACAATGATGAAATTAGAGCGAAATTTGAGAAAGAGTATGGTGTCACATTGAATCCAACGCCTGGTCGTGATAATCATCAAATGATGGATGGTATTCATGAAGGACAAATTCATTCACTATATTTGTATGGTGAAGATACAGGAATTGTAGATTCAAATATTAACTATGTACAATCTGCATTAGAAAAAGTTGAATTTTTGGTAGTTCAAGATGAATTTATAACATTTACAGCAACGTATGCGGATGTTGTGTTACCAGCTAGTCCTTCGTTAGAAAAAGATGGCACATATACAAATACAGAGCGTAGAATTCAACGTATTAATCAAGCATTATCACCTTTAGGTGACTCAAAACCTGACTGGGTAATTTTCCAATTGATTGCTAAAAGAATGGGCTTTGATTGGAATTATAGTCATCCTTCAGAAATTATGGACGAAATTGCACGCTTAACACCTTCTTATTCAGGTGTCAGCTATGAAAGATTAGAAGGTTTTAACAGTTTACAATGGCCTGTAGCACCAGATGGTATAGATCAACCTACATTATATCTTGATGGCTTTAATTTCGATAATAAACGTGCAAAATTATTTAAATTAACATTTGATAATTTCTTTAAAGAAGATGAAGTATATGATTTACATGTGAATAATGGTCGCGTACTAGAACATTTCCATGAAGGAAATATGACATATCAAACAGAAATGATTAAATATAAAATGCCTCATGCATTTGTAGAAATTTCACCTGAATTAGCAAAAGATCGCGATATCCATGAGGGTGCAGAAGTAAAACTTATTTCTGATACAGGAGAAGCTACTTTAGTTGCTACAATTACTGATAGAGTTAAAGGAAAAGAGATATATATTCCTTTAAATAATGATGCTATGAGTAATGGTGATATAGGTGCTATAAATAAATTAACTAATAGTGACGCGGATTATGCTACACACACACCATCTTATAAACGTACACATTGTCGTTTAGAGGTTATAACTAGAAAAGGTAAATCTCCTTTAAATCCAACGAATTTCCGTGTAGATAAACATCGTCATCCACAATATAGTGTCCAAGTTCAGAAAAAATGGAAGCGTAAGGATTATATTTTCCCGGGAAATGTGGTGGATTAATATGGCTGAAAGAATAACTAAAATTAATCGTCTTGAAAAATCAAAGGAACAACTTAAATTGGAAAGTTTGAATGAAGTTACAGATGCAATTGTTGAAAATAAGGATAGTATTTTAAAAGCTATTCGTATTATTAAAAATTTAGATGATGCAAAACTCTTAGATGCTATTAACGGTGGTATTAAAGGTCGTCAAGTTATTATAAATAAATTCGCTACGGAATTAAATAAAGAGATGTATACTGGACTGATTACAAATTTAGCTCCAATGGTATTTATGCTTGGAAATCTAGAAGTTAAAGAACTAAGTCAATTTTTAAATAAACTTAATAGTGGCTTACACGTAGCTAATCAAGCAAGTCCAAATGCCAAAATGACGATACGAAGCTTAATGAGTGTATTAAAAGATGATGATATGAATCGTAGCTTAACGTACATGCTAAATTTACTTAAAGGCATGTCTAGAAAATAAATTGAATAGATACGACTCCTTAATATAAGAATGAGATGACTTATGTTAAGGAGTTTTTTTAGAAATGAATTTGTAAAATATAGTATACATCTATTATGATAAAGTAGAGTGTATAAATTAAAGTGTAAGGAGAGAGGACTTATTCATCCAAATATTATTAAAATAATGACTATTATTTCTAATATTTTTGTTATATTAGGAATTATATTTTTAATTATGATGAAATTAATGTTAGCGATAGCAATGTTTGCCGTTTCATTGGCAATTAGTCTTGTTATTTTTAATGTATTATTTCGAGATCGTACGGGCATGAAAATTATTATTAATATTTCGTTTGCCATCGTCGTTATTGCTATTATAGTTGCATACAGTATGTTATCTAAATAAGACAATTAGAGGAATTTCAATTTATGAAATATAGAAATAGTAATCATTTACGTTTATCTATTATACTTTTTATTTTTGTTCTCATCATATTGATTGTATTACTTTGTATCAATCATAAGGATATACTACGTAATGATCGAAGATACAGTTTTCAAGAGGCCTTTCAAAAGCAAACCCAATCAAACCAATTAAATACCATTGATAAAAATAATCAGTTTGTTCTAGCGAATAATAATGAAGTGAAAAGAGCAATGAGTATTTCTAAAAAAGATAATGATTTAAAATATATGGATTTATCTAAAACGGTTCCAATGAATGAAGATGAGGTAAAACATATACTTAAAAATAAAGGTATTTTAACAGATCAGGCCCAAACATTTTTAAAGGCCCAAGATAAGTACCAAGTTAATATTATATATTTAATGAATCATGCAATAATAGAAACAGCAAATGGTCAATCCGAACTGGCTAATGGTATTAAAGAGAATAATCATAAATACTATAATTTTTTTGGAATTGGTGCATTTGATCAAGATGCCATTGCTACTGGTCATAGTTATGCTAAAGAGCATGATTGGACAACACCAAGTAAAGCAATTATGGGCGGTGCAGCTTTTATTCGTCATCAATATTTTGAAAACGAACAAATTACGCTTTATCAAATGAGATGGAATCCTAAAAATCCAGGGTCTCATCAATATGCGAGCGATATTGAGTGGGCAGATAAAATTGCAGATAATATGAAAAAAGATTATGAACGTTTGGGTATAAAAAAAGATAAGATACGTAGGAATTACTATATATCTAATAAATAGAGATATTGAGGTGTAATAGAATGAAAGTTGCAGTGATAGGTGCTGGTATCGGAGGTTTAACGGTTGCAGCCCTTTTACAAGAACAAGGGCATGATGTCAAAGTCTTTGAGAGAAAGACTGATATTAAAGAAGTAGGTGCTGGTATTGGCATCGGTGATAACGTTTTAAAAAAACTCGGTAATCATGATTTAGCTAAAGGTATCAAAAATGCCGGACAAAATTTAAAATCATTAAATATCTATAGCGATAAAGGCGACTTGCTTACATCAGCTAAATTGAAAGAGGGAACATTAAATGTGACGTTATCTCGTCAGTCATTAATAGAGTTAATATATTCATATGTAAAACCTAATACTGTATTTACAGATTATGAAGTGACTAAAGTGGATGTTCAATCTGAACTGCCAATGCTTCATTTCTCAAAACATGCAAGTCAGACGTTTGATTTATGTATTGGCGCGGATGGTATTCATTCAGCTGTTAGAAAAGCATTATTCCCAGACTCTAAAGTGATTTATCAAGGTTATACGTGCTTTAGAGGAATGATAGATGAAGTGGACATAATGAATCAATATACAGCAGATGAATATTGGGGAAGACGTGGACGCGTGGGTATTGTGCCTCTAATCAATAATCAAGCCTATTGGTTTATTACAATTAATGCAAATGAAAAAGATCCTAAATATGTATCATTTGAAAAACCACATTTGCAGGCTTATTTTAATCATTATCCTAATCAAGTGAGAGCATTGTTAGATAAACAAAGTGAAACAGGTATTATTAAAAACGATTTATATGATTTAAAACCTTTAACTTCATTTGTACATCATCGTACAGTCTTACTAGGAGATGCTGCCCATGCAATGACGCCAAACATGGGTCAGGGCGCAGGACAAGCAATGGAAGATGCTATCGTTTTAGCTAATTGTATTGCTTCTTATGACTTAAAAAAAGCATTACAGCGATATAATAAATTACGTGTAAAACATACTAAAAAAGTAATAAAACGCTCTCGAAAAATCGGACATATCGCTCAAAAAGATAATAAACTAGTTGTTGCATTGCGCAATTCTATCATGAAACATATGCCAAAACGATTTTTTAGTGGTCAAACTAAATTTTTATATAAAACAAAAGATAAATAAGGAGTGATCATAGAATTCACTATGGATTCTATGATCACTCCTTATTATTTTATTTAATATTATTTTTTATTAACAACAAATTGCGGTTCTTCACCATTCAATTTTTTAATTGTATCATTAGCTACAATTTTAGACATCATTTCACGAGCTTCAAACGTAGCATTACCGATGTGTGGCGTAATGACTACGTTATCTAAAGATTTCAACCCTTCAGTAATATCTGGCTCGAATTCATACACATCGAGAGCTGCACCTTCAATATCTTTATGTTTCAATGCATCAACAAGTGCCTGTTCATTAACGATTGGTCCACGTCCTGCATTGACTAAATAAGCAGTCGATTTCATTTTTTTAAATTGTTCTGAATCAATCATATGGTGTATATCTGGATTGTAAGCAGCGTTGATTGTAATAAAATCAGAGTGTTCTAATAATGTATCTAAATCAACGTATTTAGCACCAATTTCACGTTCTTTTTCCTTTTTTTGGTGAGGACCTGTATAAAGGATATCCATATCAAATCCTTTTGCACGTTTAGCTACTGCACTACCAATTTCTCCAAATCCGATAATACCAAGTGTTTTGCCTGAGACTTCACGGCCTCTAAAGAATAATGGCGCCCAACCATCAAATCCTTTTGTACGAGAAAGTTTGTCACCTTCAACGATACGACGAGCAATTGCTAATACTAAACCGAATGTTAATTCAGCAGTTGCAGCTGTAGATGCTTTTGGTGTATTTGTAACATCAATGTTTTTTTCACGTGCATAATCTACATCTACATTATTAAACCCAGCGCCATAATTGGCAATAATTTTAAGATTTTCACCGCTGTCAATCACTTCTTTATCTACATTAGTAGATAAAATACTAATCAAAGCAGAAGCATCTTTGACACCTTTTTTTAATGTTTCTTTATCGATGATATCTTCACCTTCATACATGTCTACTTCAAAATGTTCTTTAAGTAGATTTAAACCAGCTTCTGGAATTTTACCAGCTATATATACTTTTTCCATCCATCTCACTCCTTTGTAATCTTTCAAATTAAGTATAATGGAAGAAAGATAGGGACACAAAGAATTTATATGAATAAAGTTATTGTATTATTTTTAAAGCAATTACGGATATTAAGATTAAAGCAATACAAAATATACGAATAAATTTTTTTGATTCATTATAGAAAATCATACCTACAATGGTACCTCCAGCAGTCCCAATCCCTGTCCATATTGCATAGGCAGTTCCCATCGAAATCGTCTGCATAGATAGTTTTAAAGTACTAAAGCTAAATATAAATGTAAGCGCACCTAGTAGAATATATATTTTTTTATGTGTACGATTCAGTTCATTTAAGAAAACAACACCTAAAATCTCAAAGCATCCTGCAACTAAAAGGTATAACCACGCCATTTTATAGACCTCCTTCAGATTGGTCATCAGTAGAAATCTTTAATCCGATAATACCTATAATTAATAAAATAATAAATAATAATTTCATAGGTGAAATAACGTGATTAATAAATAACATATCAACAATGACTGTTCCTGCAGCGCCTATACCAACAAAAACAGCATAAACAGTACCTACTGGAAGTTGTTTTGTAGCAGAAAGCATTAAATAAAAACTTAAAGCAATAAATAATAAAGTGATAAGCCAAGTAAACGTATTATGAGCGTAATTTAAACACGTAACCCAAACAACTTCTATCAATCCAGATAAAATGACCTTTAACCATTGCATTACATCCATTACTCCTTATAGTATTTTTGATAAGTAAAAACATTTTCTCAGACAATTATGAGTTATGCAATTTTAGAAAATAGAAAAGTGAGAAAGAATTCATTGTGAATTCATTTTCTCACTTTTAAATTAATGAAAATATAATCTTAAAGGTGATATTAAACGGTAATATATTTATATTCAAGTTATATCAATCTTAGATATTTATGATAAATGAATATAATTATAAGAACGTACTTCGCTTGCTGAAATTGTACGTGTATCCGTCACGTAGGCGCCACCTGTATAATTCATTTCTGAAATTGTAATTGATCCATCACTATTTACACTTTCTACATAAGCCACATGTCCTAAACTTCCTGCTGTGGTTTGTAAAATTGAACCAGCTTTGGCATGATGATTAACTGTGTATCCAGCTGCTTTTGCAGCATTTGCCCAGTTATTTGCATTACCCCATGTTGAACCAATAGCACCATTCACTTTGTCATATACATACCGTGTACATTGACCAACGGTATACAAGTTGTTCTTAGTTGAAGATGTTGTCTTAGTTGATGTACTCTACTCGTTACACTTGAGGAATTTGCAGTAGATGAACTACTAGATGACGTAGTATGAGATACACTATTTAATTTATTCATTGTAGATGTGGCGCTAGCTACATCTTCTGTAGTATGACTGGCTAAATGTAGATTAGGATTTGTATGATTGTTTGAGTAAATAGTATTAGTGAAATGAGAAGGTGCTTACTTGTTAGTGACGATTTTTTTAGATTTTGCTTCATTATAGTGAATTACATTTTGATTTTGCTTTTGTTGATTCAAATGTTGATTAGGTTGATTTTGTGCGTTGTAGTTTGATTGACCAAAATGATATCTTTGATTATTTAGATTTGAATGATTAATTTGACGTGCTTGATGTGCTATATTAGATTGACTTGTCTGTTGATGATTATAGCCTTGCTTTTGAAGTTGATTCTGATTTTGTTGGTGATTTAAATTTTATTGTTGTTCACTATTATTATGTTGTTTTTGTTGATTCACTTGTTGAGTAGCTTGATTTTGAGTTAATTCTGCTGCATCTGCATGATGTATATTTAATCCAAAAGCAGAGACTCCAATTCCTGCTGTCAGTGTTGATAATGTAATTAATTTTTTCATAAATAAAGTCCTCCCAAATACTATTCAACAATAGGATAATTTTAGCGATATGTTGAATATGTTTTAACATTAACTTGTCGCTGTTAACGATAAGTCATACTTTATCAGATAAAAACATGTAGTAGGGCATTGTTACTTTACCGTAAATGAAATTCAAAATTCTTGCACAACTATGTAATAAAAATCTGTTTAATATTTCTTGCAAACTGCATGTTTGCTATACATTTTCTAATTTTTTGAAAATATTAATAGAATTTATATTACAGCACCTTGTAATAAACTTATTTTATATAAAGATATATACATAAAGGGTAAGCGGTTACATTTATGGAGATTTATTTGATATCATACTACTAATAGTGTTTGTAAAAATTTAAATTAGGCTATAGAATAAAATAATACTATTTTGAAGATGCAGTATTTATATCTGCATCTTTATTTATTGATAATAATTTTTTAGATGACTATTAAAAATTCTAAATAGAGAAATGAGGAATGATAACTATGAAAATTGCAATAGTAGGATCAGGAAATGGTGCGGTTACAGCTGCAGTAGATATGGTCAATCAAGGACATGAAGTCAAATTATATTGTCGAAATTCATCAATTCACAAATTTGATAGAGCGTTAAAAAAAGGTGGATTTGATTTTAATAATGAAGGTCATGAAACGTTTGTACCTTTTACAAATATTAGTGATGATATTGAATATGTATTAAAAGATGCAGAAGTGATACAAGTAGTGATTCCTTCATCTTACATTGAATATTATGCGAAAGTGATGTCCCATTATATAACGGCGGAACAAATTATTTTCTTTAATATCGCAGCAGCTATGGGATCAATTCGATTTATGAATGTATTAGAAGAACGTCATATTAATATTCAACCTAAATATGCAGAAGCTAATACCCTTACTTACGGGACACGTGTAGATTTTGAAGAGGCTCGAGTGGATTTATCTCTTAATGTAAGAAAAGTCTTTTTCTCAACATACAATAAGAGAGAGTTAAATGAATGTTTTGATAAAGTGAGCCAATTGTATCCACAATTAGTAAAAGAAGAAAGTTTGTGGAAAACGAATCTAGAAAATGGAAATCCTGAAGTTCATCCAGCTCCTACACTATTAAATGTAGGTCGTATAGATTATGCAGATACATTTGCATTATATAAAGAAGGTATCACAAAACATACAGTGCGACTTTTACATGCTGTAGAATTAGAACGTCTAACTTTAGGGCGTAAATTAGGATTTGAATTATTAACTGCTAAAGAAGCGCGTATTCAACGAGGTTATTTAGAACGTAAAGACGAGGATGAACCGCTAAATCGTTTATTTAATACAAGTCCTGTATTTTCACAAATTCCAGGACCGAACTCTGTAGAAAATCGTTATCTTACTGAAGATATCGCATATGGACTTGTATTATGGTCAAGTTTAGGACGTGAAATTGGTGTAGATACACCGAATATTGATGCGATAATTACCATTGCCTCTACTATTCTCGAACGTGATTTCTTTAATGAAGGACTAACAGTAGAAGAACTTGGTTTAGATAAATTAGGATTAAAATAAGTATAATGTTTGGTATAGAAAAGAGGTCTTAAGAAAAAAGAAAAAGGAGCAAATATATGAAAAGAAAACCCACATTTCTAGAAGCAATATCTACAATTATTGTCATGGTAATAGTTGTTACAATTGGATTTGTTAAATTCAATATCCCTATTCAAGTATTGTTACTTATCGCTTCAACCTACGCTGCTTTTATTGCTATGCGTGTCGGTTTAAAATGGAAAGACTTGGAAGAAGGAATTACACATCGATTGACAACAGCTATGCCTGCTATTTTCATTATTTTGGCTGTAGGTATCATTGTAGGTAGCTGGATGTACGCAGGCACTGTACCTGCATTAATCTACTATGGACTTAAGTTTTTGAATCCTAGTTATTTTCTAATTTCGGCATTTATCATTTCGGCTATATGTAGTTTAGCAACCGGGACAGCTTGGGGATCTGCATCTACAGCTGGGATTGCCTTAATATCTATTGGAAGTCAACTTGGTATAAATCAAGGAATGGCAGCAGGTGCAATTATTGCAGGTGCAGTATTTGGAGATAAAATGTCACCTTTATCAGATACAACCAATCTTGCTGCACTCGTAACAAAAGTAAACATTTTTTCTCATATTAGAGCAATGATGTGGACAACCATTCCAGCATCAATCATTGGACTTATCGTATGGTTTTTTGCTGGATTAAACTCCCAAGGTAATGTAAATACAAAGCAAATAAAAGAACTTTTAAATGAACTAGCTAGTATTTATAATATTAATTTTTTCGTATGGATTCCCTTAATTGTGATTATCATTTGTTTAATACTAAAAATTTCAACTGTTCCATCTATGCTTGTTTCAGCGTTGAGTGCTATTTTGATAGGTAAGTTTAATAATGGATTTAAATTTGTAGATGGTTTTAAAGCAACGTTTGATGGCTTTACATCATCTATGACTGGTCATTCTCATGTCACCGAAAATGCAAAAACATTGATTGAACAAGGTGGAATGATGAGTATGACACAAATCATTGTGACCATTTTTTGTGGTTATGCATTTGCAGGTATTGTAGAGAAATCTGGTTGTTTAGATGTAATGTTACAAACTGTTGCAAAAGGTGTTAAATCTGTTGGTACCCTCGTTCTTATTACTGTTCTATCGTCTCTAATGTTGGTATTTGCTGCTGGTGTGGCGTCAATTGTTATTATTATGGTTGGGGTACTTATGAAAGACATGTTTGAAGATATGAATTTAGATAGAAGTAATTTATCTCGTACATTAGAAGATTCCAGTACTATGGTCCTACCATTAATTCCTTGGGGAACATCAGGTATTTACTATGCGCAACAATTAGGAGTTTCAGTTGATCAATTCTTTATTTGGGCAGTACCATGTTATTTATGTGCTATATTAGCAATTATTTATGGATTTACTGGCATTGGAATACGTAAAAAAATAAATTAAATGATTAATTTGATGTTTAATTCCCCTATGATATGGAAATAACAAATTAGGATTAAAGTATTGATGAGAAACATAGTAGCGATGTTATTTAAAAAATACATTAATTTTAGATATCCTAAAAAATGAATTAAAAGAGGATTTAATTTTTGTGGCGAGAATTCAATCCATAATAATGAATTTGATTAATATGATAACTTAAAGCGTTCGAAACACTAAATTAAAGTAAAGTTTCGAACGCTTTTTGTATTATGCATAAAAAAAAGATTTAGAATTCATATTGAATTCTAAATCTTTTTTCTTTATCAATTTAATTAATGAATGAAATTATATGAAGCAGCTTCACTTGAAGAAAGTGTACGAGATGTTACTACACCTACACCATGACCATAATTCATTTCAGACACTGTGATTGAACCATTACTATTTACATTTTCAACATATGCTACGTGACCGTAAGCACCAGCAGTAGATTGCATAATTGCGCCTGCAGATGGACGGTTATTTACTGTGTAACCAGCAGATGCTGCAGCATTTGCCCAGTTATTTGCGTTACCCCAAGTCGAACCGATTTTACCACCTACACGGTCATATACATAATATGTACATTGGCCAGAAGTGTAGTAGTTTCTACCTGAGCTAACAGAGTTAGAAATTGAAACACCTGTTGATGAAGGTGCAGTTACAGTAGTTACTTTTACATTATTATTAGAAGTAGAAGCAGCACCTAAACCACCAGTTTGTTGATTACTTGTTGTGTAAGATTGTGTTGGATTACTAGCAACTTGATTTGAGTTATTAGTATTATAGTTGTTATAACTATAAGTTGAATTTGTATTAGAATAATTATTATATGTATTGTAGTTATAATTGTAATTATAGTTAGAATGATTTAAACGATCTGGGCTCCAGTTACCTTTCCAAGTGTAATGGTAGTTACCTTGTTGATCGATAGTGTAAGAGTAGCTATATGAAGTAGGATCATTTGGATTATATCCTTGTTCAGCTGCATGAGCTTCATGTCCTTGTCCGGCGATAGCAATTGCGGCAACTCCTGCAGTAGCGATTGTAGCTGTAGCGATTTTTTTCATTATAAATTTCCTCCTGAGAATTAAATTAATATTATTTTATATTTAATAGTCATTTGTTAACTTAGTCTTTAAATCATTTTACTTAACGACAAGAAATACTTTATCAAAAAAATTACAATTTGTGGGGAATGTTAACGATTTGTAATTTTTCGATAATATAAAAGCTTGTAAATTTAATTCTTAGTAATATTTTTTAATATAAAAAACGCTATTATAACAGTGTTTATAGAAGAATATGAAAAAGACATTCATTTTCTTGTAATCTTTTTGTAAAATAATAGAAAAATAATTTATAACAAAATAATTTAGCCTATTGAATGATTACTTGATTAAATAAATACTAAAAAATTATTTTATATGTCATCCTTATATATAAATAAAGTAAGTTTATATTGAAAAACAATAAAATCATACTATAAGATAATAAAGTGATAAAATAAGTCAAAATATTGCTACTGCTAATACCGAAATAAAACATAAAATTGTATATGAAGATAGATCTCCGATACGCATACATAAGTATCGAGGCGATAATTCAATAGAATTAAGTGGTGAATAAAGGGGAGAAATGTCATCGCTTATATCTAGTCTTTATATTACAAACGAGAGGAAAGACGTATGATAGATAATTTTTCGGTAAAGCTTTTAAAAAATACGAGAATATTAAAACAAAAAGAATCCAATATCAAACTTATATATTGGTTAAAGGGTTCTGGAAAAATAAATTTAGACTTAGATACATATAATATGAAAAAAAGAGATCTCGTATTTATTATGTTAAATGATTTATATTCGATAGAAGGCGAAACGAACTCTGTTATTGCAATAATTGAAATTTCATTCACAGATTATTTAAGATTTGCAGACGATTATATCAGACAAAAAGGATATAAATTTTCTTCTATTGAACGAAAACAATTAGAATCATTTATTATTAATCTTCTTGAATTTGAAAGTCGAAAACCTCGACTTCCACACATAAGGGATAAATTAGTTAAACATTTATGTGTAGAATTAGGTTATATTCAAAGAAAACATCGTCAAAACTATAAACTAAACAATCCACTTGTAGATGAAGTTCATGAATATATTATCGAACATCATCATGAAAAGATTAATAAACAAGCATTAGCGAATTCACTTGATATGTCTAACAAAGAGTTAAGTCAAGTGATTAAATTTCATACACCTTATCATAATATTGCTCAATATATTAATGATATTCGTTTGAAATTATGTTTACTTGATATTTTAGATAGTAGTGAATTTATTCAAGATATTGCTTATAAACATGGATTTAATCATTTTCCGAGATTTATTGCATTATTTAGTAAGAAATATGGGATGACTCCAGGTCAAGCACGAAAAAAACAATTTGCTCCAATATATAAGGCTAACGAAACGGTTGAAATATCTTTAGATTATGAAGCACAGTTACTTATAGCTGAGGCCAAAAGTAACTATCATACCTAAAATAGGATTAAGTCCATTAATAAGTAAAAAGATAAAGTATTTAGACCTTTACTCATACTTAATATGAAGTAAGTATATGTATGATATAAAGATAAACTGGTAACACTTTAAAATTGTATCGCAATACTAAAGTCTGTCTTCTAGAATTGTTGTATAAATTGCGAGGTGGCAACTATCATGACGAAAAATGATATGGATGTACTATTATTTTATCTTTTATTTTATAAAGCAGTCGATGAACTTTTAAAATATTCTAAAAACCTAAATATTGAACACCTAAATGTACTATATGCTATTATTGATTATCATAAAACGAAGCATCAAGGTATGGATATTGAAACATTAATGAAAAAAACGTATTTATCTAAACGAACTTTATTCCATCTTGTTAGTCATTTATACCACGAAAATTGGATTTTTAAATCTTATGATGCAAATGATCAACGAAGATTAAGAATCTTACCTGTAGAAGTGTATGAAAGAAAAATGAATCATTTATTATTAGAAATTGGAGAATTACTTGAAAATAACTATCTTAAAACATCAATCAAGAATATGAATTATTGTAAGTTAACATATTTAATTACTATTTATAAAGTTTTAAATAAGATTGAAAAAAGTATTAAGCACTATCAGTTAAGTTTAAATGATTTGCTTGTTTTAGGCATTATTTGGTCGAATCAAAATGACATCTCGTTGAAATCGATAAACTATTTTTCGCGTTGTCAGTCTATAAATATAAATTTAGTAATTAAACAATTACAACAAAGTGGTTATATTTTGAAAGAAAGAGATGTTATAGATGAACGTAGAGTGTGTATAAAGTTAAATATGTCAAAAAAGGAAGAGATTCATTATATCTTGAGACATTGTAGTAAAATGATAAAAAAGGAATTAATATTATAATTTGTTCTAAAAATAACTAGTGATGTAAGAAAGTCTTGTCTCTTACATTACTAGTTATTTTAGGTGTATAACACATGAAATAATTATGTATAATTTAATTTGGCAAATGAGATTTTAATATATAATATCATTTTAATTTCATAAAAATATTGAAATATTATACTTAAATGTTATAAAATAATTTTTATAGCATAAGAAATGTTTAGTGTTGTAGTAGTTAGTATACATGAACCTTGTAGCAACTAGATGTACATCAGAGGAGTGGTTTAGAATATGGGACAAATTAAAGACATCAATGATTTAGTTAACGCAACATTTCAAGTGAAAAAGTTTTTTAAAGACACTAAGAAAAAATATAATCTGAATTATGAAGAAATTTATATTTTAAATTATATTGTTAAAAGTAAAAAAGATGAAATTACTTCAAAAGAAATTGCAACGTATTCAGAATTCAAACCTTATTACTTAACTAAAGCATTACAAAAATTAAAAGATTTACAATTATTATCAAAAAAACGTAGTATACAAGATGAAAGAACAGTTATTGTTTATGTAACAAAAGAGCAACGCGAGAGAATTAATGCTTTAATTGCTGAATTAGAGAAATATATACAATAGAATGATGATGGGGTAAATGAGTGAGACAGAATTTCTGTCCACTCTTTTTTAATTCTAATATACTATGTTAATGAGATACTTTATATTATTAAAACCGAGTGTTAAACTATGATTAAATATATCAAATATCGAATAGGTGATAGTCATGTTAGATTCATTTTTAATAAGTAGTGATATTCAAAGAAAATGGATTAAAAAATTTAAAACAATTGAAGATACATTTAAACAAAGAGCAGCAGAAGAAGATATTGACTCTAAATTCCCATTTGACAATATAAAATGGCTTGTAGAGGAAGGTTATAGTGTGTTAACTTTACCTAAATCATATGGTGGAGAAGGTGCAACAATAGAAGATATGGTCGTTTTACAATCATATCTTGGAGCTATAGATGGCGCTACAGCACTGTCTATAGGCTGGCATCTAAGCGTTGTAGGACAATTATATCAACAGCATATGTGGAGTCAAACTATGCTTGATCAATTTGCAATAGAAGTAAAAAATGGCGCGCTTGTAAATAGAGCAGTAAGTGAAGCGGATACTGGCAGTCCTACTCGTGGTGGGAGACCTGCTACGCATGCAATAAAAACTAAAGACGGTTATAAATTAAATGGTGTGAAAACGTTTACTTCTATAAGTAAAGCATTGACACATTATATTGTTGCAGCATTTGTAGAAGATATTCAAGAAGTAGGCTTCTTTTTAATTCCTAGAGAGACTAAAGGTTTAGAAATTGCAGATAATTGGAATATGTTAGGAATGCGTGCAACGGAAAGTCATGATTTAGTATTAAATGATGTTATAGTTCCGTTTGAAAACTTTGTAGAAACGAAACATAAACCTCAGCTCAATGGATGGATTTTACATATACCAAGTGTATATTTAGGTATTGCCCAAGCAGCGAGAGACTATGCTATTGAGTTTGCCAAAACGCATTCCCCTAATAGCATTGATGGAACAATTGCTACACTACCTACTGTACAACAAAATGTTGGTAAAATGGAATCACTCTTATTATCTGCTCGTCATTTTTTATGGAGTACAGCTAAAGGTTACAATCAATATAATGAAACACTTAATATTTGGAATGAAACATCTGCAAGTAAAATTTTAGTCATGAATCAAGGATTAGAAGTAGTGGATCTTGCTATGCGAATCGTAGGGGCAAAAAGTTTAGAAATGGATCGGCCATTACAACGCTATTATCGTAATATGCGTGCTGGCCTACATAATCCTCCTATGGAAGATGCAGCATATACGAATATTGCAAAATCTATACTTGATTTAATGTAGAATGAATTTTTTATTTATAATATGTTTAAAGAAAGCTATGATTACGTATAATGTAGTCATAGCTTTTTTTACATATTTTTTGGAGGGATTTAATGACTAAAATATATTTTAATCATGATGGCGGCGTTGATGATTTAATATCGCTATTCTTATTACTACAAATGGATAATATTGAATTAGTAGGTGTAAGTACAATCGGTGCAGATTGTTATTTAGAACCTTCTCTAAGTGCTTCATGTAAAATTATAAATCGTTTTTCAAATTTATCTATTGATGTAGCTCCTTCATATGAAAGAGGAGTTAACCCTTTTCCGAAAGACTGGAGAATGCATGCCTTTTTTATGGATGCGCTGCCTATTTTAAATGAGGAATGGATTGATAAACGTTCTATAACGAGTACATTTGAAGCTTATGAGGATATTATTAATGTATTAAATAATAGTAAAGAAAAGGTGACTTTATTGTTTACTGGTCCGTTAACTGATTTAGCCAAAGCAATCAAATATGATAAAGCAATAGTAAACAATATTGAAAAGTTAGTTTGGATGGGAGGAACATTTTTAGAAAAGGGAAATGTAGAAGAACCCGAACATGATGGCACAGCTGAATGGAATGCTTTTTGGGATCCTGAAGCTGTTAAAACAATATTTGATACGTCTATCAAGATAGAAATGGTAGCGTTAGAAAGCACTAATCAAGTACCATTGACACCAGCTATTCGTCAAATGTGGGCAAATCAACGTCAGTTTATAGGAGTTGATTTTTTAGGCATCAGTTATGCAGCTGTACCTCCTCTTACTCATTTTGTCACCAACTCTACTTACTTTTTATGGGATGTATTGACGACTGCTCAAATTGGTAAAGAAAACTTAACAGATTCTATAGAACTTAAAGTAGATGTATGTACAAAAGGACCAAGCCAAGGACGCACATATGAGAGCGATGATGGACGTATGGTGCATGTCGTTAATCATGTCAATCATGATGAATTCTTCAACTATATTACGTCTTTAGCTAAAAAAGTATCTCATTAACTTTAAATGTAAACTTTTTATATAAAATAGTTTACATAAGTGGTATAATTTTCTTCATAAAAGGAGGAAATCAAATGAGTACAAAAAATTTAGTATATACAGCGTTAATGACAGCGGTTATTTGTATTTTAGGCCTAGTACCCGGAATACCGTTACCATTTATGCCTGTACCAATTGTATTACAAAATATAGGTATCTTTTTAGCAGGAGTTATATTAGGACGTAAATACGGCGCACTCAGTGTTATTATCTTCTTATTATTAGCAGCCACAGGTTTGCCATTATTATCAGGTGGACGCGGTGGAATAGGTGTGTTTGCAGGTCCTTCAGCAGGATTTTTATTCTTATATCCAGTAGTGGCGTATCTTATAGGTTTAGTAAGAGATCGTTTTAAAAATCATATTAATTTCTTGACATTATTTATTGGTATACTTGTATTTGGTGTTTTATTATTAGATATTGTAGGAACAATCATTATGGGATTCATTATACATATGCCTATAAGTAAAGCATTTTTATTATCATTTACATTTATTCCAGGAGATATTATTAAAGCGATTATTGCGAGTTTAATCGGCACAACATTACTTAACCATTCACGTTTTAAGAATTTGATATAATAGTACAAAATATACATAGTTGGGTGATGGTTACTATGACATACATAACAATGAAGCAGATTAAAGAAAATGGAAAAATATACTTAGAAGATGAGTTGAATATTATATATTTAACACCTTCTGATCCAATGACATATCACATGAATAAGTGGCAGTACAAAACGTTACCTTCAATTAATCAGTGGTATTCAGATATGGAGAAACAACGAATTTTGCATAAAAAACAACATTCTTCTCATTTATCTTTTACATTTCCAGAAAACCAATTACTGCATTCTACATGGTTAGAAGCGATACGCAATGAAGGATTTCAATTAGGACTACTTGAATTGTACGCGATAGATAGTGTTACATTAAAACAATTTGAGAGCAATATTCAGGTAGATATTGAACCTGTAACTTCATTTAACATGGAAGATTATTTAAGTGTTTACAATAAATTTTCAAAACCGTATGGCGAAGCGTTTGTTAAAGAAAATGAAGAACGAACGAGAGAGGCAATATTAAATCAAATAGATGATGTCACTCGTATAGTTGCATATTATCTTCATAAACCTGTGGGGATTTTGGATGTTATAGTTACAGATGAAACCGTTGAAATTGATGGGTTCGGCGTTTTAGAAGACTATCGTCATAAGGGAATAGGTACTACGATGCAGTCCTATGTAGGTCATTTAGCTGGTTCTCGACCCGTCATATTAGTGGCAGATGGTGATGATACAGCAAAAGACATGTATATAAAACAAGGCTATATTTTTCAAAGCTTTCAATATCAGATAGTCAAAGAAGATGCAATATAAATAAAAGTAGGGAGTGAAAAATGAATTTATAATAAATTCTATTTCACTCCTTTTACACGTTCTGGATGACTATAAATATTAAAAGAATTACCTCTAATAAAACCAATAGCAGTAATATTTAAGTCATGTGCCAGTGTTACTGCTAATGTGGTAGGTGCAGATTTTGATAATATAACACCAACACCGATTTTAGCTGCTTTTAGTAAAATTTCAGATGATATACGTCCACTAAAAATAAGCATTTTATTTCTAACAGGAATTTGATGAGTAAGACAAAAACCGTAAAGTTTATCTAAGGCATTATGTCTACCTATATCTTGACGATGTTCAAAAAATGCCTCACCATCACTAATCGCTGCATTATGCAAGCCACCTGTTTGTTTAAATAAAGTACTTGCACTTTGTAAACCTGTCATCATATTTAAAATTTGTCTTGGAGTGAGAATGATATTAGACATCGATGTTTTAGCAATTGTCGCATCATTTTGAAAATAAAATTCTCGACTTTTTCCACAACATGAAGCAACCATGCGCTTTGTAGAATACTCAAAACGATCACTTAATGACTTAGTTAATTCTACATGAGCAAACCCTTTACTATCATCAATTTGTAAATGTTTAATTTCTTCTTTTTTATAAATGGCCCCTTCAGATGCTAAAAATCCTATGACTAACTCTTCTAAATGTGTCGGACTGCAGATTACTGTAGCAAATTCTTTTCCATTCACCATAATCGTTAATGGAAATTCGGTTACATAGCTGTCTTCAGTTTCGATGAGTTGCTCATCTTCATACCTAATAATTGGTTGATTTTGAACGGCATCTTTATCCATGAATGTCTCCCCTTTGGTTATAACTACTTTATACTGTATCATTATATTCACAAAAAGTATTTCAATATTGAATGATTATATAAAACTTTATATTTTAAAATTTAGAAATAAATATAAAACATGGTAAAACTTTTCAAAAGATATAAAAAGCGTATAATATTTGATTGAATAGGGGGCATAAAAATAAATGACTGTAAAACGATTATTAGCGGTGTTAGGGACTTTCATTATCATTATGGCAGGTTGTTCAAATTCAAAAGATAATGAGAATAGCAAGCAATCTTCAAAGTCAAATAATAGTGATAATCCTAAAACTGAATTGAAAGTTTCAGCAGCAGCAAGTTTAAGTGATGTAAGTAAAGCATTAAAGAAAGAGTTTGAAAAAACACATAAAAATGTAAATGTAACATTTAATTATGGTGGATCAGGAGCCTTAAGACAACAAATTGAAAAAGGTGCACCAACTGATGTCTTTATGTCTGCAAATACGAAAGATGTAGATATGTTGAAAAAACATAATCAAGCTCATAATACATATAAATACGCACATAATCAGTTGGTATTGATTGGTGATAAAAACAGTGATCAAGCTTCAGTAAAAGATTTAAAAGACAACGAAAAATTAGCTATTGGTGAAGTGAAAACTGTACCAGCAGGTAAATATGCGAAACAATATTTAGATGATCAACATTTATATAGTGATGTAAAAGATAAAATTGTATATGCCAAAGACGTTAAACAAGTATTAAATTACGTTGAAAAAGGTAATGCTCAAATGGGATTTGTATATGAGACCGATTTATATACGAATAATGAAAGAACAGATAAAGTAAATGAGATTAAAAAAGCGGATTTGAAAAAATCTATCACTTATGAAGCGGGAGCAACATCAGATAATAAATTTGCTAAAGAATGGATGGAATTTTTAAAATCTAAAAAAGCGAAAAATATTTTAAAAGAATATCACTTTAAAGTATAGGGGGATGACATATGCCTGATTTAACACCTCTATGGATTTCTATTAAAGTAGGATTTATCAGTACGATAATTGTCTCTATATTAGGAATTTTTATTTGTAGAACGTTATATAAAAGAAAAGGGCATGCAACTCAATTTCTTGAAAGCTTAATATTATTACCTATTGTTTTACCACCAACAGTACTAGGGTTTATACTTATTATTGTTTTTTCACCTAGAACATTTGTGGGACAATTCTTTCAAAATATACTTCATTTACCCGTAGTATTTACAATGACAGGTGCAGTAATTGCATCTGTCATTGTTAGTTTTCCACTGATGTATCAACATACTATTCAAGGATTTCGAAGTATTAACCCTAAAATGTTAAATACTGCACGAACAATGGGAGCAAGTGAATGTAAAATCTTCTATCGTTTAATTCTACCATTATCTAAACGTTCAATTATTGCGGGTATTATGATGAGTTTTGCGAGAGCTATTGGAGAATTTGGTGCAACATTGATGGTTGCAGGATATATTCCAAATACAACCAATACCCTGCCACTTGAAATCTATTTTTTAGTAGAGCAAGGAAAAGAAAATCAGGCATGGTTATGGGTACTTGTACTCGTTGCTTTTTCTATTACAGTCATTAGTATGTTGAATTTTGCGAATCGTGATAAAGCTCAGGAGGTAGACTAGATGTTACAAGTTAAATTACAACATCAGTTAAAACAAACATTGATTCATATTAACATTGAAGATACAAAAGCTAAAATATATGCAATACAAGGTCCCTCCGGCATTGGAAAAACGACAATATTAAATATTATTGCGGGATTAAGACAACCAGATGAGGCTTATATTAATGTTAATAATCAGTTATTAGTAGATACTGAAAACCATATTAATGTAAAGATTCAACAACGCCAAATTGGCTATTTATTTCAAGATTATCAACTTTTTCCTAACATGACGGTTCTCCAGAATATTACATTTATGACTAAACAGTCTAAACATATTGATGAGCTTATTCAACGTTTAAATATTAGCCATTTAATGAATCAATTTCCGCCGACACTGTCTGGTGGGGAAGCTCAACGTGTAGCACTCGCTCGAACTTTAAGCACGAAACCCAATTTAATTTTACTTGATGAACCTTTTTCAAGTTTAGATGATATTTCTAGAGATGAAGGCATCCATCTAGTTAAGCAAATTCATGAGGAATGGTGTATACCTATTATTTTTGTAACGCATTCTAATTATGAAGCAGAAGTATTAGCAGATGAAATGATTCAAATTAAATAAACAGGAGTAGGATATCGAAGTCTAGAATGTTTTAGATTTCTGTCCTACTCCTATTTCGTTATAATAAAAAGAAGAGAGAATGTTGAGAGAGGTTTCAAATAATGACTCAAGAACGTTATTCAAGACAAATTTTATTTAAAGATATTGGAGAACATGGACAACAAACCATTAATCAGAAACATGTATTGATTGTTGGAATGGGCGCTTTGGGTACCCATGTAGCTGAAGGACTTGTTCGTGCTGGTATTCGAGAGTTGACTATTGTGGATAGAGACTATATTGAATATAGTAATTTACAAAGACAGACATTGTTTACAGAAAGTGATGCAGATCGTATGTTGCCAAAAGTGGTTGCTGCACAAGATCACTTAAAACATATTCGCTCTGATATAAAAGTGAATATTTATATTGAACATGTAGATGCCCAATTTTTAGAGCAATATGCAACGAGTGTAGATTTGATTATTGATGCAACGGATAATTTTGAAACAAGACAATTAATCAATGATTTTTCCTACAGATATCGCATTCCTTGGATTTATGGTGGAGTAGTTCAAAGTACCTATGTAGAAACTGCATTTATTCCAGGTCAAACACCTTGCTTTAATTGTTTAATGCCTCAGTTACCAGTGATAAATCTGACATGTGATACAGTCGGTGTGATTCAGCCAGCCGTAACGATGACCACAAGTTTTCAATTACGGGATGCTTTAAAGATATTGATTGGTAAACAGATTCCCACGAAGCTGACATATGGAGATATTTGGGAGAATACACATTTTTCTTTTGGTTATAGTAAAATGCGTCGTGATGATTGCCCAACTTGTGGCAAAAATGCTAGCTTTCCGTATTTATATACTCATTCGACTTCATATGCAACTTTGTGTGGTAGAGATACAGTTCAATATGAAAATAAAGACATTACAAAAAAAGTATTAGTTGATTTTCTTATAGCACTTGATATTCGTTATCATGAAAACCAATATATGTTAGTATTTGAATTTAAAAAACATAGAATTGTATATTTTGAAGGTGGGCGAATGTTGATTCATGGTACAACTAAGAAATCTGAAGCAATACAGTTAATCAATCAACTATTTGGATAAGGAGAGAATGATGATGCATGAGCATGAAAATAAAGAAGTTAAAAAAACAATTCAATGTGCAGTGTTAACAATTTCTGATACACGAAATAAAGAAACAGATAAAGGGGGTCAATTAGTTCAAAAGTGTTTGAAAGAACTGAATATAGAAGTGACAGAAGAACACTATAATATCATTAAAGATGACAAGGAAGACATCCAATCTCAAATTGATGAATGGTTAGCATCAGATATTGATGTCATTATAACGACTGGAGGTACTGGTATAGCACAACGTGATGTGACTATAGAAGCTGTAAAACCACTTTTAGATAAAGAAATTGAAGGATTCGGCGAACTTTTTAGATATTTAAGTTATACGGAAGATGTAGGAACAAAAGCGCTTCTCTCAAGAGCATTAGCGGGAACTGTTATGAGTAAATTAATCTTTACGTTGCCGGGATCAACTGGGGCAGTAAAGTTAGCAATGACTAAACTCATTATTCCGGAATTAAATCATATGGTTTATGAACTCAATAAATAAAATAGTCATAAAAAGCATTGTAAATCATAGGTTTCCCTAATTGAAAATGCTGCTTATGACTATCATAATAGAAGACAATCATATAGATTAATCTAATTGACGGTGATAATCTCCAGATTTACCTCCAGATTTTGATTCAAGGTATGTGTCACCAATGATCATTCCTTTATCAGCTGCTTTTGTCATATCGTATACTGTGAGAGCTGTAACTGAAGCAGCTGTTAAAGCTTCCATTTCAACACCAGTCTTACCTGTAGTAGAAACCGTAGCAGTAATGCTTAATTGATAGTGGCGTTGTGTGTTCGCTTGATTCCAAGAGAATTCAATATCTATTCCAGTTAAGGGCAATGGATGACACATCGGAATAATAGTCGAAGTATTTTTAGCAGCCATTATACCTGCAATTTGAGCAGTATTAAGTACATTACCTTTTTTATTTGTATTGTCAATAATTTGATGGTAAATCGCTTCATTCACTGTGATGCTTGAATGCGCTTTAGCAATACGTTTTGTAATACTTTTATTCGAAACATCAACCATTTTTGCATTACCTTGATGATTGATATGTGTGAAATTTGACATAAATAGCCTCCTATAGAAATATCTAAAAATCATAACATATAAATAAAGTTATAATCATTTATTTTTAATAAGTACATCATTATTTTACTGAGTTTATAAAATAGTATAGCATGAATTTATCGTGTAATTGGAGTTGATAAAATGGTAGTTGAAAAAAGAAAACCAATACCTATTAAAGAAGCAATTGAACGTATTGTAAAACAAGATATATATACTCCACAAAGTAATATATCATTAGAGGACAGTTTAGGATATGTCTTAGCTGAAGACATTGTAGCAACTTATGATATACCACGTTTCAATAAATCGCCGTATGATGGTTTTGCTATAAGAAGTGAAGATTCGGCTGGTGCCTTTTCAAAAAATCGTAAAACATTTAAAGTGATAGATCATATTGGTGCAGGCACAGTATCTCATAAAACAGTCGGAGAAAATGAAGCAGTTCGTATTATGACAGGCGCTCAAATTCCTGAGGGCGCAGATGCAGTAGTGATGTTTGAACAAACTGTGGAAAACGGAGATACATTTACTATTAGAAAACCTTTTGAAGAGAATGAAAATGTGTCGCTAAAAGGAGAAGAAACGAAAACAGGAGATATTGTTTTAAAAAAAGGACAAGTCATTAATCCTGGAGCTATTGCAGTACTAGCGACCTATGGTTATACAGAAGTGCCTGTGTTTTTAAAACCAAGTATTGCAGTCATTGCTACTGGAAGCGAATTATTGAATGTAGACGAAGAATTACAACCAGGAAAAATTAGAAATTCTAATGGTCCGATGATACAAGCATTAGCTGATAAAATGGGATTAACGATAGAGTCTTATAGTATACAACAAGATGACTTAGAAAGTAGTATTCAAGTCATCACTAAAGCAATGAAAGATCATGATATTGTCATTACTACTGGAGGTGTTTCGGTAGGGGATTATGACTTTTTACCAAAGATATACAAAGCAATTCAAGCAGAAGTGTTATTTAATAAAATTGCGATGCGTCCTGGAAGTGTGACAACTGTGGCAGTTGCAAATAATAAGTATTTATTTGGTTTATCAGGGAACCCATCGGCTTGTTTTACTGGTTTTGAATTATTTGTTAAACCAGCAGTGCAACATATGATGCAAGCCAAAGCAGTTTACCCTCAAGTTGTGAAAGCAACATTAATGGAAGATTTTGCGAAAGCCAATCCATTTACAAGATTTATTCGAGCAACTGCATCTTTTACTCATAATTGTGCGACTGTGGTTCCATCCGGATTTAATAAATCGGGTGCTGTAGTAGCAATAGCACATAGTAATGCAATGATTATGTTGCCAGGGGGGACAAGGGGATTTAAAGCCGGACATACTGTAGATGTTATTTTAACTGAATCGAATGTTTTCGAAGAGGAACTATCATTATGATTTTACAAATAGTTGGTTTTAAAGATTCGGGTAAAACAACGTTGTTACAACAATCTATTACATTTTTAAAATCTCAAGGCTATCATATTGTAACGATTAAACATCATGGACATGATAAAGATGATATTACGCTTCAATCTTCTAATGTGGATCATATGAAACATTTTGAAGCTGGTGCAGATCAGAGTATTGTTCAAGGATCTGCTTATCAACAAACGGTAACACGTAGAAATCAGCCGTCGCTTGAAGAGCTGATAAAAGAAAGTGTAACTATTCGTTATGACGTTATTTTAGTTGAAGGGTTTAAACATGAGAATTATGACAAAATAGTGGTATATCAGACCCAAGAAGAATTAGAAAAACTGAGACTTCTTACACATGTTCAATATTTTTATAATTATAATAATGAGAATGCTTTAAACAACTATGAGCAATGGTTACTAAAATGGATGAAACAAAAGGATGAATAAAAAAATGAAACAATTTGAAATCGTGACGAATCCAATTGAGCCCGAACAATATAGAACATTTACTTTAAATGAACATCAAGGAGCTGTTGTTGTCTTTACAGGTCATGTTCGCGAATGGACTAAAGGGGTGAAAACAGAATATCTTGAGTATGAAGCTTATGTTCCAATGGCTCAAAAAAAACTAGAACAAATTGGAGAAGAAATTACACAGCGTTGGCCAGGAACGATAACAACGATTGTACATCGTATTGGTCCTCTACACATTTCCGATATTGCAGTATTGATTGCTGTCTCTTCGCCACATCGTAAAGACGCCTATCGTGCAAATGAATATGCGATTGAAAGAATTAAAGAAATTGTGCCGATTTGGAAAAAAGAAATTTGGGAAGACGGTGCAGAATGGCAAGGACATCAAAGAGGAGACCACAGTCAAGCAACTAAAGGAGGGGCTTAAATGAGAGTATTATATTTTGCAGAAATAAAAGAAATATTAGAAATGAATTCAGAGGACATTGATTTAATAGAAGATATTACAGTAGAAACATTTAAAGAATTATTATTTGAACGTCACCCATCCATTCGTGATAAAAAATTTCAAGTAGCTGTGAATGAAGAATTTGTTCAACTTAATGATATTGTAAAGCAAGATGATATTGTTGCGTTAATACCTCCAGTTAGTGGTGGTTAAATATGAAAGCAATTATTCTAGCTGGGGGACACTCTAAACGTTTTGGTAGTCCCAAAGCATTTGCTTGTATTCACGGTGAAATGTTCTATAAACGAATTATTAATACATTAACAGAAACGAATTTATTTGACGATATTATTATCAGTACAAACAAACAACTTAAAAATGAATTTGAGTATAAACAGATTATGATAGATGAAGAAACACATGCAGATAAAGGCCCGTTATCAGGAATCTACACAGTTATGAAACATTATAATAATGAAGAATTATTTTTTGTGGTTTCTGTAGATACTCCTATGATTACTAAAGAAGCAATAAGTCAACTATATCAATTTACAATTTCACAGCGTATGGAACATCAAGCAGATATTATAGCTTATTCAGACAATGATAAACCTATACCGACCATTGCGTTTTATAGTCGAGGAGTCATTTCGAATATTGAAAAAGCACTCAATTCTAATGATTATAGTTTACGGCATGTATATAAAAATGTGATAACATGTTTTCTAGATACTAAAGAGGTTCAGCCTTTAAAAAATTGGTCTAAAAATATTAATTATCAAGATGATTTGAATACTTTACTTCATCAGATTAATGATTAAAGGGGGACGCGTTAATGACGATCCAAATTAAAGACAAATTAGGACGTCCTATAAGAGATCTACGAATTTCTGTAACAGATCGTTGTAATTTCAGATGTGATTATTGTATGCCAAAAGAAATATTTGGTGATGATTTTGTTTTTTTGCCTAAAGAGGAATTACTGACATTTGATGAAATTACAACAATTGCCAAAGTTTATGCTGAATTAGGCGTGAAAAAATTAAGAATCACTGGTGGAGAACCCTTGTTACGACGTGATTTATATAAATTAATTGAAAAACTCAATCGTATTGAGGGTATTGAAGATATTGGTATGACTACTAATGGTTTACTTTTAAAAAAACATGGTCAAAAGTTGTATGATGCAGGATTACGTAGAATTAATGTAAGTTTAGATGCAATTGATGATGAGGTATTTCAAGCAATCAATAACCGTAACATTAAAGCTTCTACCATCTTGCAACAAATTGATTATGCGGTCTCTATTGGATTTCATGTAAAAGTAAATGTAGTTATACAAAAAGGAATTAATGATGATCAAATCCTACCTATGATCGAATATTTTAAAGATAAACACATTCAAATAAGATTCATTGAATTTATGGATGTAGGTAATGATAATGGTTGGGATTTTAATAAAGTTGTTACGAAAGAAGAAATGCTATCTACTATTGAAGAAGAGTTTGATATAGAACCACTTCCACCTAGATACTTTGGTGAAGTTGCCACATATTATAGACATAAAGATAATGGTGCACAGTTTGGTCTAATCACCAGTGTTTCAGCTTCATTTTGTTCTACTTGTACAAGAGCAAGACTATCATCTGATGGAAAATTTTATGGATGTTTATTTAGTGTGATTGATGGTTTTGATATTAAATCATTATTGCGTAGTGGTGCTACACATCAAAAATTAAAAGACACGTTCATTTCATTATGGCAAGCACGTGATGATCGTTATTCAGATGAACGTACAGAACAAACAGTAAAAAATCGACAACGAAAGAAAATTAATATGAATTATATTGGTGGTTAATCTATACAGAAGTAAGTGATAATCATATGTGATATTACTTACTTCTGTATTTTAATTTGATAGTAGCTTTAATTAATTTTAATAATTTCAAAGTAATTTATATTAATCACTAAACAGATATAAATTAATATTTGTAATAGATTAAATTGTACATATGTTATATAATTAAATTAAGCAATTTTATTATATTATGTATTTATACAACTTAGAATCAACTTTGGAGGCATGTACTATGAATAATAAAGTGAATCGCTTTATTGAAGCGGAAAAAGAACTCAGTCAACTAAAACATTGGTTAAAAATGACGTATAAAATTTCTATTGAGGAATTTGTCGTTTTATTTAAAGTGTATGAAGGTAAAAAAATTAGCGGAAAAGAGTTACGCGATACATTACATTTTGAAATGTTATGGGATACAAGCAAAATTGACGTAATCATTCGCAAAATTTACAAGAAAGAATTAATTTCTAAATTACGTTCTGAAACAGATGAACGACAAGTATTTTATTTCTTTAATGCGTCTCAACAAAAAGTATTAGATAAAATGAAAAATGAAATTGAAGCTATTAGTATTGCAAATTAATTAAATAAAAAGAGCACCTCTCATATTCTATAACGAATAATAGGGGTGCTCCTTTTTATATATTAAATGAAAGATTAATACGTATTACCATGTACTTTTCTACCATGAACAATTAAATAAAGTACTGTACATAAAGCAGCTACAATAGCCATAATGAGATAAACTTGAGTATACGTGATTGAATCTGTAAATAATCCAAGCAACGATGGACCAAAGCCAATACCAATATCTAATCCTATAAAGTAAGTTGAAGTTGCAATTCCATATTTACTTGAAGGGGAGACTTTAATTGCAATGGCTTGCATTGAAGAAGAGAGGTTTCCATAACCAATACCTAAGAACACGCCAGCAAGTAATAATACCCAACCATTATAGCTAAATACTAATAAAACAAATGTGATAATTAAGGCAAGAAAAGCTGGATAAACCACAACGTTTTCATTTTTTGCATCAATCATTTTACCAGCAATAGGTCGAGTGATTAATGAAGCGACCGCATAGAAAATAAAGAAATAACTAGATGCTTCTAACAAATGACGTTGCTCAGCAAAAGGTTTTAAGAATGTTAGGATTGACGCATAATTTAACCCGATGATCATCATAACAATTGCTACTGGTACAGCTTCTTTAGCAATAAAATTATGAATATTGAAACCAGAAGCTTGAGCTACTTTTCTATCAACTGCATTTTTAGTAGGATTAAAATCAATTTTAATAAAGAGTGAAACAATTAAACTTGCGATTCCTAGTATGAGACAGATAAGAAATAGTAAATTAATTGAGAATGATTTCAATAATAAAATTCCAAAGAAAGGCCCAATAGCTGATCCAAGAACAAGGCTCAGTGAAAATAAGCTAATACCCTCACTTTTACGTTCTACAGGGGTAACATGTGCAGCAATTGTACCTGTAGCTGTCGTTGCGATAGCTGTAGCAATTCCATTTAGGAGTCGTACAAACATCAAGATGGTTATTGACCCAGAGATAAAATAAAGTAACTGAGTAATGATTAGAAAAATTAAACCAACAATTAAAATTTTTTTAGGACCAAAACGATTGACATACTTTCCTGTTCCAAAACGTCCTATTAATGATCCAATAATAAATAGTCCTACAACAAGTCCAGATATACTGTCTGACACATGATAGGATGTTTTAGAATAATCAGCGATGATAACTAATAATAAGTACATACATAAATAAACAAAGAAGTTAATGATAAAATTGATTGTAAAACTTCTAGTAAAAATAGGTTGTTTAATAGTACTAGTCTGATTCATGAGTATCCCCCTTCGATAATGTGGTATGTAATTTTTTCATGATTGCTATGACGTGATCCAAGTCATCATTAGATATATTAGATTGATGGATTAAATCTTCTTGAATAGGTGTAATACAAGCATTCATGTCCTCAAATAATTGCTGTCCTTTTTCAGATAAACTTAATAGCTTTTCACGTTTGTCAGTACCTGGAGTAACCAAAAGTAAATCCTTTTCAAATAGGACTTTAATAATTTTACGCGCAGTCGGTTTTTCAATAAAACGACGTTTAGATATTTGAACCAAAGTCGTTTGATCATATGTACCAATATCTTTAAGCACTAACCACTGACCTGTATGTAGACCAAATTGATCTAATATAGGTTGAGTACGTTTAATATAAGGACGATAAATACCAATAAAACTATTAAAAAATTCATTTGTGAGCATTTTAAATTGTCTCCCTCGAAAATAGTTAGCGAGGCTAACTAATTAATACCGAAAATTATTATACGCTGATTTCATTCGTTTTTCAACACTAAATATAAGTTATAGAGTAAAGTATAGTGAAATTTGTTAAAATACAATTAAGTTTAAATTAGTAAAGGGGATATTGATACATGAAATTGAAATTTGATCATATGATTCATTACGTCGATCAATTAAAAGGATTTAAATATCCAGGTGAGTTATTAAAAATTCATTCTGGAGGCAAACATCATCAATATGGCACTTTCAATCGTTTAACTTATATAAATGGAAATTACATCGAACTTTTAGATGTTGAAAATGTCGAAAAGTTAAAGAAAGAAGCTAAAACTGAAAAGGGTAGAGTCGCTTTTGCAACGAAAATTGTTCAAGATGATTTTAAGCAAGGATTTAAAACAATGGCATTTAGAACGGAAGATATAGAGAGAGTAAAACAATCTTTAAACGAACGTCATATTGATACGATTGGTCCTATAAATATGGACAGAGAAGATAAAAAGGGTGAAAAGATAAGATGGAAGTTACTCTATATCGCTGATCCCGACTATATGGTAAGGCCTCCTTTTTTTATTGAGGGGAATAAAAATAACGTAGATTATATGCAAGATTTAGATTCATTTTTTCAAAAACAATTTAAAATTGATAAAATTATAATAGATAGTTCTAAACGTTCTAAAACCTTAACTAAGTGGCAAACCTGGTTTAATATGGACATTATAGAAGAAAATGAGAACTACACTGATTTAAAATTAGAAGGGGATACTATCGTTTATCGGATTCAAGATGCAGCTCAATCTGGATACAATACCATTATTTTTAAAGATAATGAAACTACGACTCCTTATTCAATCATTATTAAAGGAGCCAAATATCGCTTCGAACCTAATGAAGGAACTAATTAAATAGATAGGTATAAGTACTATGTGCGATAAAAGCAATATGAATAAAAACTAGTACTAGAGAGATTAAGCTTAGTATTAAAGAAAAACGATTTGTTTTTAATAGTATAAATAAAATGGTAAGTACAAGTGATAAAGCGACAAACATCACTCTCAAACTAAAAAAATTTATAGTTAATGGATGAGCCATTGTATAAATTATTGCAATAGCATTACATACAATAAATATAAGTAAAATAATATTTCTCAATTTTAAAAACCTCTTTAATAAAAAATAGTAGTGTTTTTCATTCATTAAGTATAACAAAAAGAATAGCTTTTTGAAGAAAATACAACTTCTATTATGAGTTTGTCGACACTCTCAAATCTACAATGTATAATGATAAGTAATGCAAAGATAAAGGAGTTTTATATAGCATGGAAAAGATGAATATCACAAATCAGGAACATGACGAATTTGTAAAAACTCATCCGAATGGTGATTTATTGCAACTGACAAAGTGGGCAGAGACAAAGCGCTTAACTGGATGGTATTCAAAACGTGTGGCAGTAGGTGAAAATGGTGAAATTAAAGGTGTAGGACAGTTATTATTTAAAAAGATACCGAAGTTACCATTTACATTATGCTACGTATCACGTGGATTCGTAGCCGATTATAATGATAGAGACGTACTGAGAGCACTTTTAAATGAAACAAAAAAAATTGCTAAAGAAGAAAAAGCGTACGCGATTAAGATTGATCCAGATGTTGAAGTAGAACATGGCACAGAAGCACTTAAAAATTTAAGAATGCTTGGATTTAAACATAAAGGGTTTAAAGAAGGATTATCAAAAGACTATATTCAACCTCGTATGACAATGATTACACCTATTGATAAAACCGATGATGAAATTATTCAAAACTTTGAACGTCGTAATCGTTCTAAAGTTAGATTAGCGCTTAAACGAGGTACTAAAGTTGAACACTCAAATCGTGAAGGGCTTAAAACATTTGCGAAATTAATGCAAATTACGGGTGAACGTGATGGCTTCTTAACACGTGATATTAGCTATTTTGAGAATATTTATGACTCATTACATGAAGATGGGGATGCAGAATTATTCTTAGTGAAATTAGAGCCACAACAAGTGCTTGATGAAACGAATAAAGATTTAGAAGCTCAAGAAGCAGAAAAAGCTAAATTAGAAGCGAAGTCAGAAGCACGTCCAAATGATAAAAAAACAGCTAACAAATTAAATGATGTAGAAAATAAGATTTCTAAGACAACTGAATTAAAAGAAGATTTAGAAAGATTAAATCAAGAACATCCAGAAGGCGTATATTTATCAGGCGCATTACTTATGTTTGCAGGTAAAAAATCATATTACTTATATGGAGCTTCTTCAAATGATTATCGTGATTTCTTACCGAACCATCATATGCAATATGAAATGATGAAATACGCAAGAGATCATGGTGCAACAACGTATGACTTTGGTGGCACAGACAATAATCCATCAAAAGATTCTGAACACTATGGATTATGGGCTTTTAAACGTGTATGGGGCACTTATTTAAGTGAAAAAATTGGTGAGTTTGATTATGTCTTAAATCAACCATTATATCAATTAATCGAACAAGTTAAACCAAGACTTACAAAAGCCAAAATTAAACTCTCTCGCAAATTAAAACGTAAATAATTAATTTACAGTATTGTAGATACAGTATTTAATCTGAACGATTCTATGAAGAAACGTTCAGATTTTTTTACCAATATTAATCACTTATTATAGGAGAAATAACTAAATGATTAAAAAGATGCTTCAATTTTCATTAGGTAATAAGTTTGCTATTTTCTTAATGGTTCTTTTAGTTATTATAGGTGGCATATATTCAAGTGCTAAACTTAAATTAGAATTATTACCTGATGTTGAAAACCCAATTATTTCTGTCCAAACGACGATGCCAGGAGCTACACCTCAAACGACACAAGGTGAAATTAGCTCGAAAATTGATAAACAAGTCAGATCACTCGCTTATGTAAAAAGTGTAGAAACACAATCGATATCTAATGCTTCAATTGTGAAAGTTGAATATAACAACGGAACTGACATGGATAAAGCTGAAGAAGTACTGAAAAAAGAAATAGACAAAATCGATTTTAAGGATGGAGTAAGTGAACCAGAATTAATACGTAATTCCATCGATGCCTTTCCTATCGTAGCTTACTCATTTACAAATGAAAGTAATGACTTAAGAACTACTACAAAGGAAATTAATGAACAATTAATACCTAAACTTCAAACTGTTGATGGTGTTCAAAGTGCACAACTGAATGGACAAACTACACGTCAAGTTACTTTAAAATTTAAACAAAAGGAATTGGATAAAGTAAGGTTATCTGCGGATGATGTTGAAAATTACATTAAGACAGCGACAAGAGAAACACCACTCGGTTTATTCCAATTTGGAAATAATGAAAAATCCCTTGTTGTGGATGGTCAATTTAAATCAGTCAGTGCATTAAAAGATTTAAAAATCCCGCTTTCTATAGCAGGCCAAGGACAATCAAGTGATTCTAACGATAATAGTATTAGTAGTACTGGCCAAGAGGGTAGTCAATCATCTAGTTCAAGTCAATCGCAAGCGAATAGCTCTTTAAAAGGAACAAGTGGTCAAATGCCAAGCGTGCCACTTAGAGATTTAGCTAAAATCACTGTGGGCGATGAACGAGATTCTATTTCAAAAACAAATGGTAAAGACGCAGTTAACGTACAAGTAATGAAAGCACAAGATGCAAATACAGTTCAAGTGGCTAGAGCAACGCAAAAGAAAATAGACGAGTTTGTTAAAAATAATAGTGATATCAAAGCCACAAAAACAATGGACACAGCTAAACCAATTGAAGATTCACTATATACTATGATTGAAAAAGCGGCATTAGGTACCATCGTCGCAATTATTGTTATTTTATTATTCTTAAGAAATATTAAAACAACAGCGATATCTATCGTTTCAATTCCGTTATCTATTTTGATTGCACTTATTGCACTGAAATTAAGTAATGTATCACTTAATATTTTAACTTTAGGTGCATTGACTATTGCGATTGGTCGAGTCATAGATGATTCTATTGTTGTAGTAGAAAATATCTATCGACGATTATCAGATCCAGGTGAACAATTAAAAGGAGACAATTTAGTTATTAGTGCAACGAGAGAGGTATTTAAACCTATTTTATCTTCTACGATTGTTACAATTATAGTTTTCTTACCGCTAGCTTTTGTTTCAGGCTCAGTAGGTGAAATGTTCCGACCATTTGCGTTAGCTATCACATTTAGTTTACTAGCTTCGCTTCTTGTTTCTATTACTGTTGTGCCAGCCCTTGCCTCAACGTTCTTTAAAAATGGAATAAAAATAAATAGCAATGTTAATGAAGAAAATAAATTAGGGGGGATGAGTAAGGGATATAAACGAGTACTTGGTTGGTCACTTAATCATAAATGGCTTGTTCTTATTATTAGTATTGTTATATTAATTACGAGTATAGGAATTGGTGCAGCTAAATTAGGAACAAGTTATATTTCTACAGGGGAAGATAAGTTTTTAGCGTTAACTTATACACCTAAACCAGGAGAAACTGAAGAAGCAGTACTTAAACATGCTGAAAAAGCTCAAAAATACCTTCAAAGCAAAGATAAAGTTAAAACAGTTCAATTTTCTGTAGGTGGGCCTTCTCCAGCAGATCCAACGGGAAGCACGAATAGCATGGCTATTATGGTGGAATATGATTCGGATACGCCTCACTTTGAGGAAGAACCAGATAAAGTGGTTACACATCTTTCTAAAATGAAAGACCCAGGTGAATGGAAAAATCTAGACTTAGGTACAGGAGCTGGAAACAATTCAGTGGACGTAACTATTAAAGGACCTTCTACTGATGCAATTAGAAGTACAGTAACTAAAGTTGAAAATAAAATGAAATCCATTAAAGGTGTAGCAGATGTCAATTCAGATTTATCACAGACCTATGATCAATATGAAATCAAAGTAGATCAAAATAAAGCAACAGATAAAGGTATTTCAGCTGCACAATTAGCATTGAATTTAAATGAGAACTTACCAGAAAAAACAATTACAACTGTTAAAGAAAATGGTAATAATATAGATGTAAAAGTAAAACAGAATAAACAAACAAATTGGTCTCAAAATAAACTAGAAAACATCGACTTACACGCACCAAGTGGAGAAACTGTTAAATTAAAAGATATTGCACGTCTAAACAAAACAACAACACCAAGTAAACTTGTTCAAAAAGATGGCGATTATGCTACAACAGTTTCAGGTAAGATTACCGCTTCTGATGTTGGTGGAACCTCTAGTAAAGTGATGCGTGAAATCAATACAATTGATAAACCTAATAACGTTAAGTTTAATGTTGGCGGTGCAACAGATGATATTAATACAGCAATGAGCCAACTCGCTTTTGCAATGCTTATTGCTATTGTTATTGTGTATCTTGTGTTGGTTATCACATTCAAAGGTGTTTTAGCACCATTTACAATTCTATTCTCATTACCATTTACAGCTATTGGTATAGTATTTGCATTATTGATTACCAGAGAAACCATTTCAGTACCAAGTTTAATTGGTATGTTGATGTTAATTGGTATTGTTGTTACAAATGCAATTGTATTAATTGATAGAGTGATTTCAAATGAACATCAAGGTATGTTAATGAAAGAAGCTTTAATTGAAGCGGGTGGAACTCGAATTAGACCTATTTTGATGACTGCAGTTGCAACAATCGGCGCATTATTACCATTGTTATTTGGGCAAAATAGTTCAATTCTAATTTCTAAAGGAATGGCTGCTACAGTCATAGGTGGATTAGTATCATCAACACTACTAACCTTAATCGTAGTGCCTGTTATCTATGAAATACTCTTTACTTTAAAAAACAAACTTACACGTAAATAAAGATAAATTTAGGATAAGTCAAAAAAAGCAATTGAGACGTATGCACATACGTTCAATTGCTTTTTTATTAATACATAGTAAAAGTTAAAATAATATATATTACAAAAATAATGATAGATATAATATTTAAAATCGAAACACCTTTATGATCGTTTTTAAGTGCTTTAAAAGCTGTAACTTCTACATTTCCTACAAGAAGAAGCAATACAACAAATACCCACCAATTTTCACTAGGAAATTGGATCGTAGTGATAGCTACTACAAATAATAATAATATTCCCATAATAATACGTAAAATATGTACGAACATTGATTTCATTTTAAAAATACTGATATAACTTACAATAAGATACAGTATGGGTAATAAAATTAAGTATATTTTCACTTGATGACATCCTTTCTATTACGACTAATATCATAGCATTCATGAACTTTAATGCCTAGATATATTGAAAAATTATTTCTGACGTAATTTTGAACGTATGTCTGAAATTTCTTTTTCAATTTCTTCTAATTGTTTTACTAAAGGATCAATCTGTTGATTTAGTGATTCTTTTTTCTCTAAATCATTTTGTAAACGAATATAATCGTATTTAAGCTCAGCTAATTGTGATTCTAATTCCATGTCTAGTCGAACTCCTTATTTATTAATATGATTAGTAATGATTATAGCATGAAACAAGTAACTTCTAAAAATACTGTTAATTGTGTTAGAGTAATGAGTTGTAATGGAATATTAGGGAAGAAGGGATGAATTGTGACTGAGCAATTTATAATCATTATTTTGTTAATTGCATTAGGTTACTTACTTAAACGTATTAACTTTATTAAATCTGCAGATAGTCAAGTATTGTCTACGCTTGTATTGAATGTCACATTACCTTCTTTAGTTATTGTCAATTTAAATAGTGCGAATCTTGATTTATCGTTTTCTATTTTACCAATTATGATGCTCATCTATGGCATATTAGCCAAAGTAATTATGGTTGCATTATTTAGAAAATATGATAATCATGTCAAGGGTTCAGTAGGTATGATGGCAGCGTCATTAAACATTGGTTTATTTGCTTATCCACTTGTAGAAACAATTTGGCCTAAAAATGGTATGATTTATTTTGGTATGGCTGATATCGGTGGGGCAATTATTATGTTTGGAGTCACTTACTTTGTAGGTAGTTATTACAGTGAAGGAAGCGATCAATTTAATTTCAAATTTTTAGGGAAAAAGTTAATTTCTTCAATACCACTCGTTACTTATATTGTAATGTTTATACTTAATATGGCTAATATTCATTTACCAAAAGCTTCAATTGACTTTTTTACAATTATTTCTAAAGCGAACATGCCATTATCAATGATTTTACTTGGAATTATGTTGAGCTTCAGAATCGAAAAACAATTTTTACCAATTGCAGTGAAATATTTAATTGTCCATTACGGACTTGGATGTATTGCTGGTTTATTAGTCCACTTTTTCTTACCAACATCAGATGATATGATTAAAACAACGTTATTAATTACATGGTTACTTCCTGTGGGTGTGGCAATTATTCCATATTCAATTCAATTTAAATATAAAACATTACCGTTAGTGGGAATGGTTACTAATATTTCTATTGTGATAAGTATTATTATTATATATATTTATCAAGCTATCTTTGTATAAAAACTACATATACACATGAAAAAAGCAAGCGATTTTTAATCATCGCTTGCTCTTTTACTTTATAGTATGATTACCCTTTTCCACCCATAAATGCAGGATAGTTCATCATACCACCATCAACATATAATGTTGTTCCATGAACATAGCTAGCTAAATTAGAAGCTAAAAACAATGCACCGTTTGCTACATCTTTTGCATCACCGATTTCTCTAGCTGGAATCATTTCTAATGTTTCGGCACGTGTTTTTGGATCAGAGAATTTTTCTTTTGTATGCTCAGTCACAACGGCACCTGGAGAGATATTATTAATACGAATGCCATGTTGGGCATATTCCATTGACATTGTTTCCATCATTAACTTAAGACCGCCTTTACTTGCAGCATAGTTAACGTAATTTGGCCAAGGAATTGTATCATGCACGCTTGAAGTATTAATAATAATACCTTTCTTATCTTCTTTTAAAAATTGTTTTACCGCTTCACGTGAACCAATAAATGCACCTGTTAAGTTAATATCAAGGACTTTTTGCCATTCAGCCATAGACATTTCATGACTTGGAGTGGCTTTTTCAAAACCAGCATTATTAATCATGATATCAACTGTTCCAAATTCTTTAACAGCCGTTTCTACTAATCGTTTCACATCTTCTTCGACTGAAACATCGGCTTGCACCATAATTGAGTCACCGCCAGATTTTTTGATTGTTTCTTGAAGGGCATCAAGTTCTTCCATATGATTTTCTGATCTATAATTTAAGACTACTTTCGCTTTTTCTTTACCAAAAACTTCCGCCATTGCTTTTCCTATGCCACTGCCAGAGCCAGTAATAACCACAACTTTATTTTCTAATTCAGAAAACATTGTATGACCTCCTCAATATACCTATTTTAAGTTTCCTAATATAATTGCTGCGATGATAATCAACGCAATACCTGACCAAATCCCAATCATTTGGCGTCGATCTTTTTTCTCACCTAATAAGAATATACCACCAAGAGTAGAAACTATAACTAATAATTGTGATAATGAGAAACTTGTTGCTACACCAACTTTAGGTTGAGAATAGAACATAAATAAGTTACCTATTCCCCAAACAATCCCTGGAATAATATTAAGTGCGGTAGATTTAATATTTGTTTCATGTCTCATTGAAAGTAAAAATCCACCAATAGCCATACCAACTGATTGGAAGAATAAGGCATCAGTACCATTTACGCCAAATATATTGCCGATTACTACATAACCTACATAACCTAATGTACCTACCACTAGAATAACCATTGCTTTACTAAAATTAGGATCTTTTGTAGAACGCTCATTTTTTCCTTTTAGTGATGTAAGTGTAATCCCTGTTACTAATAAAACCATTGCAATAAGTCCTAACGTAACTTGTAATCCAGTACTCCATTCACCTAAAAAGATAGCACTAAATAAAGTTGTACCTACTAATTGTAAACCAGTAGAAATAGGCATTGTTTTAGATACGCCGACAAGGTTAACAGATTGTAATTGAGTTCCTTGACCGAATGCCCACATTGCACCAGAAATTAACCCTACAATGATGACAGTAGGGTTATCAAATTGTGCATGACCTGTAAGAAGTAAGATTAGACCAATAACCAATGTACCTAACGTTGTACCTCTAATTTGATTGTATGGACCTCCTCCTACAAATACATTGATTAATACGAGACTTCCCCAAAATAATGCAGGTAATAAGGCGATTAATATGTTAATAATCTGCATTTATTACTCACTCTCCTTTTCAAAAATAAGTGCTTTCCTTTCCATAACACTTGGTGAATATTTTATATTATTTGTGATTGATATAAAACGCAATTGCTCATTTTTTTATAAAATATAAAAGACTAATATTATAAAAATGTATAGCCTAAGTATTTTAGTAAGCTGAATTTAATATAGGGGTTTTACTTTAAATTAATAAGATGAGATGGAAAGTAACACTATTGCTATACATGTTACAATATTAAACGTATGAAAATAAAAAGTAAGAATGTGAAAGGAAATTTGAATGAAATCATTAATTCTAGCGGAAAAACCCTCGGTAGCGAGAGATATTGCAGAAGCACTAAATATTAAAGAAAAACATCATGGATATATTGCAAATCAGCGCTATATAGTGACATGGGCTTTAGGTCATTTAGTAACAAATGCTCAACCAGAACATTATGACAAAACATATAAAGAATGGAAATTAGAAGATTTACCTATACTACCTAAGCAAATGCATACTGTGGTCATAGGGAAGACAAGTAAACAATTTAAAATTGTAAAATCTTTAATATTAAATAAAGATGTGAAAAACATTATTATTGCTACAGATGCTGGGCGTGAAGGAGAACTGGTAGCACGTCTCATCTTAGATAAAGTAAAAAATAAAAAGCCAATTAAACGTTTATGGATTAGTTCGGTGACTAAAAAAGCAATACAACAAGGCTTTAAACATTTAAAAGATGGACATGAATATAATCACTTGTATCAAGCAGCTCTTGCACGAAGTGAAGCGGACTGGATAGTGGGTATTAATGCTACTAGAGCACTGACAACTAAATATGATGCTCAACTTTCATTAGGAAGGGTACAAACACCAACGATTCAACTGGTTTATCATCGACAACAAGAAATTAATCATTTTAAACCTCAAAAGTATTATACACTTTCTTTAAATGTAAATGACGCTACATTTGATATTCAAACTAATAAAAGATTTACTAATAAAGAAGAAATACAAAAATTATCTGAAAAAATAGAAAGACAATCAGGTCAGATTGAAGATGTTTCAATTAAGCAAAAAAAATCTTACGCAAAACCTTTATATAATTTAACTGATTTACAACAAGCATCTTACCAACGATTTAAAATAGGACCCAAAGAAACTTTGAATATTTTACAGAGTCTTTATGAACGTCATAAATTATTAACATATCCAAGAACAGATTCTAACTACTTATCTAACGATATGACAGATACCATACAAGAACGTCTCCAAGCCTTATTAGCGACTGATTATAAATCACATGCTCGTCAGTTAATGACTAAGTCATTTACAACTAAGATGCATATTTTTAATAATCAAAAAGTGTCAGACCATCATGCGATTATTCCAACTGAAATTAGACCCAACTTTGATACATTAACTAACAGAGAAACAAAAATATATTTAATGGTTGTACAACGATTTTTAGAAACATTAATGGATCCTTATCAGTATGAAGCGACACAGGTTATTTTAAAAGTGGGAGAATATCAATTTAAACATGCCGAAAACGTCACACGTAAATTAGGATTTAAAGCACTTAGTAACAATGATTCTACTTCTAATAAGACTATCACTTTTAGCAAGAATGAAACCTATCGTGTACAACAAGTCAAAGTAAGCGAACATGAAACCACACCACCTGAATATTTCAATGAAGGTAGCTTACTTAAGGCGATGGAAAATCCACAAAATTATATTCAATTGAATGACAAAAAGTATGCTAATACCCTTCATAAGACGGGAGGAATTGGAACAGTAGCGACGCGTGCAGATATTATTGAAAAACTATTCAAGCTTAATGCAATAGAATCAAAAGATGGGAAATTAAAAGTGACATCTAAAGGAAAACAAATATTAGAGCTTTCTCCTAAAGCACTAACTTCTCCTTTAATGACTGCGGAATGGGAAGAAAAATTACTTTCTATTGAGAAAGGTAAATATAATGCTAAACAATTTATTAATGAGATGAAAGATTTTACTAAAAAAATTGTTGGGGAAATCAAACATAGTGATCAAAAATATAAACATGATAATTTAACTTCTACTGAATGTCCAAATTGCGGTAAATTTATGATAAAAGTAAAAACTAAAAACGGACAAATGCTAGTGTGTCAAGATCCTACCTGTCATACTAAAAAGAATATTCAACGTAAAACGAATGCACGTTGTCCTAACTGTAAAAAGAAAATGACATTGTTTGGAAGAGGAAAAGAAGCGGTCTACCGATGTGTATGCGGTCATACTGAAACACAAGCACAAATGGATCAACGATTGAAAAATAAAAATAATGGTAAAGTTTCTAAAAAAGATATGAAAAAATATATGAATAATCACGATGAATTGGATAATAATCCTTTTAAAGATGCATTAAAGAACTTGAAACTTTAAATAAAATCGAACTTATAATGAAATAAATCGATAAAAGTTCGTTTTTAGTATTGTTTTTTTAAGTAAGTAATATTAAACTATTAAAGTATTTTAAAAAAAGGAGTTTAAAGCTGTGAAAAAATACTTCCAATTCGACGAGTATGGTACTAACTACAAAAGAGAAATCATCGGTGGTATCACAACTTTCTTATCAATGGCTTATATATTAGCCGTGAATCCTCAAGTCTTAAGTTTAGCAGGTGTTAAAGGTATATCTGGGGATATGAAAATGGATCAAGGTGCCATTTTTGTAGCGACAGCATTAGCAGCCTTTGTAGGATCTTTATTCATGGGACTAATTGCAAGATATCCGATTGCGCTTGCCCCAGGGATGGGATTAAATGCGTTCTTTGCATTTACAGTTGTTTTAACAATGGGAATTCCTTGGCAAATCGGTTTAACAGGTGTGCTGTTTTCTGGTATATTCTTTGCGATATTAACAGCAACTGGATTGAGGGAAATAATTATTAATGCAATACCCTATGAAATGAAAATGGCAGTTTCGGCAGGTATAGGGCTATTTATTACTTTTGTAGGTTTACAAAGTGCAGGTATTATTGTAAAAAATGATTCAACGCTTGTAACATTAGGTCATCTAACTAAACCATCAGTACTTTTAGCTATATTTGGGATTGCTATAACAATCATTTTATATGCTAGAAAGGTTCCAGGTTCAATCTTTATTGGTATGATTATAACTGCAATTGTAGGGATGATTACAGGTCAAATTCATACACCATCAGGTATTGTAGGTAAAATTCCAAGTATTACACCTACATTTGGAGCAGCTTTTGAAGCATTTAAAGATCCAGGCCAATTATTTACCATCCAATTTCTTATTGTTATTTTAACGTTCTTCTTTATTGATTTCTTTGATACTGCAGGTACTTTAGTAGCAGTAGCAACCCAAGCAGGTATAATGAAAGACAATAAGTTACCAAGAGCTGGAAGAGCATTATTTGCAGACTCACTTGCTACAATTGTTGGGGCTATTTTTGGTACAACTACAACAACCTCTTATATTGAATCTACTTCTGGTGTTGCAGTAGGAGCACGTACAGGTTTTGCAAGTATCATAACTGGTTTTTGTTTCTTATTAGCATTATTCTTTAGTCCGCTAATTGAAGTCGTTACAAGTGCAGTAACAACACCAGCGTTAGTTGTAGTTGGTATTTTAATGGCGGCAAACTTTGCTGAAATTAATTGGAAAAAATTTGAAGTAGCAGTACCAGCATTTATTACAATCATTATGATGCCTTTATCATATTCAATTGCTACAGGTATTGCATGTGGGTTTATCTTCTATCCAATAACAATGTTAATTACTAAAAAACATAAAGAAGTTCATCCTATCATGTATGTATTAATGGTATTATTTATTTTATACTTCGTGTTTGTACACGGTTAGACATAAAAAGACACATTTAATTTTTGAATTAAATGTGTCTTTTTAATATTGAAATTATTAATTGTTTTTATCATCTTTGTATTGAGTATAAATAACTTTAGAATCTTTATTTGGAATGTAAGTTGGTGCGTTGAGCACAACAAATATAAAGAATACCATTAAGAAAAAGAGTACCCAATGCGTAAACATACCAATAATAGGTAGAAAAGCAACAAATGATCCAATTAATCCAATAAATGGGATCATTGCCATAGGCTTAATTGTATTTTGAGAATCTACTAATAGAATGATGCCTAAAATAAGATAAAGTAAAGCATTTAATAACAAAGGTTGCCAACCAAAGCTAAGAATAACTGTGCCTCCTAAAAAAGGAATACCATAGAAAAATTCGCTAGCTATTAAGAAAATACTAATGATTGATAAAGTAAGTTTCACATTTCTTTTCATTTATATAATATTCACCTCCGATAAAGTTCATGAATTTTAAAATAATTAACATTAAAAATATATAGTTGCAATTTCAAAATTCATTACTCTCTATATCTATTATAAAGGTTTATAGAAAAAAGGGAAAAAATTTACTCAAAATGGTTGAACTACATAAAAATTTTCAGTAAAATAATTAAGTATGTGTTAGACGTAAATAAAAAAGTTAAAGAAAAACCTTGATTTATTAGTGTTTTTCTTGTAACATATTTAATGTTGGACTTGAAGAAAGCGATGAAGCGAAAGGTTACTGACACACCCGGCCGCTTTGCCATGGCGTTGTGTGAGATAGTTTTCGTGGAGAAGTCTATCACTTCAATGTAGACGAACAAGGAGGGAAAATTATGGCAAAACAAAAAATCAGAATCAGATTAAAAGCTTATGATCACCGTGTAATTGATCAATCAGCAGAAAAGATTGTTGAAACTGCTAAACGTTCTGGTGCAGATGTATCTGGACCAATTCCGTTACCAACAGAAAAATCTGTTTACACAATTATTCGTGCGGTGCACAAGTATAAAGATTCTCGTGAACAATTCGAACAACGTACACATAAACGTTTAATCGACATTGTTAACCCAACACCAAAAACAGTTGATGCTTTAATGGGCTTAAACTTACCATCTGGTGTAGACATCGAAATTAAATTATAATAGATCAATTTAGGAGGTGGACTTTCGATGACCAAAGGAATCTTAGGAAGAAAAATTGGGATGACACAAGTATTCGGAGAAAATGGTGAATTAATCCCTGTTACAGTAGTAGAAGCAAATCAAAACGTAGTATTACAAAAGAAAACTGAAGAAGTTGATGGCTACAATGCTATCCAAGTAGGTTTTGCAGACAAACAAGCATATAAAAAAGATGCTAAATCAAATAAATATGCAAATAAACCAGCTGAAGGTCACGCTAAAAAAGCTGGCGCAGCACCTAAGCGCTTCATTCGTGAATTCAGAAACGTTAATGTTGATGAATACGAAGTAGGTCAAGAAGTCACAGTAGATACTTTTGAAGCTGGAGACATTATTGATGTTACAGGAACTTCAAAAGGTAAAGGTTTCCAAGGTGCAATTAAACGTCATGGTCAAGGTCGTGGACCAATGGCTCACGGTTCTCATTTCCATAGAGCTCCAGGTTCAGTAGGTATGGCTTCAGATGCTTCAAGAGTATTTAAAGGTCAAAAAATGCCTGGACGTATGGGCGGTAACACAGTTACAGTTCAAAACTTAGAAGTTGTTCAAGTTGATACTGATAACAATGTTATTTTAGTAAAAGGTAATGTACCTGGACCTAAAAAAGGTTTTGTAGAAATTAAATCTTCAATTAAAAAAGGTAATAAATAATAAGTAGCGAAAGGAGGAAAAAGCATAATGGCTAATTATGATGTATTAAAAGTAGACGGATCAAAATCTGGTTCAGTTGAATTAAGCGATTCAGTTTTCGCAATCGAACCAAACAACAGTGTTCTTTTCGAAGCAATCAATTTACAACGTGCTTCTTTACGCCAAGGTACACATGCAGTGAAAAATCGTTCAGCTGTTCGTGGTGGTGGACGTAAACCATGGAGACAAAAAGGTACAGGACGTGCACGTCAAGGTACAATTCGTGCTCCACAATGGCGTGGTGGTGGTATCGTTTTCGGACCAACTCCAAGAAGCTATTCATACAAAATGCCTAAGAAAATGCGTCGTTTAGCATTACGTTCTGCATTATCTTTCAAAGTTCAAGAAAACAACTTTACAATCGTTGATACTTTTGGCTTTGATGCACCAAAAACAAAAGAATTCAAAAATGTTTTAACTACACTTGAACAACCTAAAAAAGTGTTAGTAGTAACAGAAAACGAAGATGTAAACGTTGAATTATCTGCACGTAATATTCCTGGCGTACAAGTAAGTACAGCTCAAGGATTAAACGTATTAGATATCACTAGCGCTGACAGTGTAATCATTACTGAATCAGCTGCGAAAAAAGTTGAGGAGGTGCTCGGATAATGGAAGCTAGAGATGTTCTTAAGCGCCCCGTAATCACTGAAAAATCTTCTGAAGCAATGGCTGAAGATAAATATACTTTTGACGTAGATACTCGTGCTAACAAAACTCAAGTTAAAATTGCAGTTGAAGAAATCTTCGACGTTAAAGTTGAAAGTGTAAATATTATCAACTACAAACCAAAGAAAAAACGTATGGGCCGTTATCAAGGCTATACAAATAAAAGAAGAAAAGCGATTGTAAAACTTAAAGAAGGTTCAATCGACTTATTCAACTAAAATAAAATAATATTACCATTAAGGAGGTAAGCGACAATGGCTCTTAAAAAATATAAGCCAATTACAAATGGTCGTCGTAATATGACTACGTTAGACTTCGCTGAAATCACGAAGACTACACCTGAAAAGTCATTATTACAACCGCTACCGAAAAAAGCGGGTCGTAACAATCAAGGTAAATTAACAGTTCGTCACCATGGTGGAGGACATAAACGTCAATATCGTGTAATTGACTTCAAACGTAATAAAGACGGAATCACTGCTAAAGTTGATTCAATTCAATATGATCCAAACCGTTCAGCTAACATTGCTTTATTAGTATATGCTGATGGTGAAAAACGTTACATTATTGCACCAAAAGGATTACAAGTAGGCCAAACAGTTGAAAGTGGTGCTGAAGCAGATATCAAAGTTGGTAATGCTTTACCATTACAAAATATTCCAGTTGGTACTGTAATTCATAATATCGAATTAAAACCTGGTAAAGGTGGACAAATTGCTCGTTCAGCAGGTGCAAGTTCACAAGTACTTGGTAAAGAAGGTAAATATGTATTAATCAGATTACGTTCTGGTGAGGTACGTATGATTTTATCTACTTGCCGTGCTACAATCGGTCAAGTTGGTAACTTACAACATGAACTTGTTAACGCTGGTAAAGCTGGTCGTTCAAGATGGAAAGGTATCCGTCCAACAGTTCGTGGTTCTGTAATGAACCCTAACGATCACCCACACGGTGGTGGTGAAGGTCGTGCTCCTATCGGTAGACCATCTCCAATGTCACCATGGGGTAAACCAACGCTTGGTAAGAAAACACGTCGCGGTAAAAAATCATCTGATAAACTTATCGTTCGTGGACGTAAGAGAAAATAATAACAACTTATTTGAGTGTGCGGCTTAACAGCTGCACGCACACAATAAGAAGGGAGGCGCCCAAATGGCTCGTAGTATTAAAAAAGGACCTTTCGTTGATGATCATTTAATGAAAAAAGTAGAAGCTCAAGACGGAAGTGAAAAGAAACAAGTAATCAAAACATGGTCACGTCGTTCTACAATTTTCCCAAATTTCATCGGTCATACTTTTGCAGTATATGATGGTCGTAAACATGTACCTGTTTATGTAACTGAAGATATGGTTGGTCACAAATTAGGTGAATTTGCTCCAACTCGTACATTTAAAGGACATGCAGCTGACGATAAAAAAACTAGTAGATAATAATATATATAAGTAGAGGAGGATATCCTAATGGAAGCAAAAGCGGTTGCTAGAACAATCAGAATCGCACCTCGTAAAGTAAGATTAGTTCTTGACTTAATTAGAGGTAAAAATGCTGGAGAAGCTATTGCTATTTTAAAATTAACTAATAAAGCTTCATCACCAGTAATTGAAAAAGTATTAATGTCCGCTTTAGCAAATGCTGAACATAACTATGACATGAATACAGATGAATTAGTTGTTAAAGAAGCATATGCAAATGAAGGACCAACTTTAAAACGTTTCCGTCCACGTGCACAAGGTCGTGCAAGTGCAATCAACAAACGTACAAGCCACATTACAATCGTCGTAAGTGACGGTAAAGAAGAAGCTAAAGAAGCTTAATAACTATTTAAGGAGGGAATACTGTGGGTCAAAAAATTAATCCTATCGGACTTCGTGTTGGAGTTATCCGTGATTGGGAAGCTAAATGGTACGCTGAAAAAGATTTCGCTTCTTTATTACACGAAGATTTAAGAATCCGTAAATTCATTGATAACGAATTAAAAGAAGCGTCAGTTTCTCACGTTGACATTGAACGTGCTGCTAACCGTATTAACATCGCAATCCACACTGGTAAACCTGGTATGGTAATTGGTAAAGGCGGTTCAGAAATTGAAAAACTTCGTAATAAATTAAATAACTTAACTGATAAAAAAGTACACATCAACGTTGTGGAAATTAAAAAAGTTGATATGGATGCTCGTTTAGTAGCAGAAAATATCGCACGTCAATTAGAAAATCGTGCTTCATTCCGTCGTGTACAAAAACAAGCTATTACAAGAGCTATGAAACTTGGTGCAAAAGGTATCAAAACTCAAGTATCAGGTCGTTTAGGCGGAGCTGACATCGCTCGTGCTGAACAATATTCAGAAGGAACTGTCCCACTTCATACTTTACGTGCTGACATTGATTATGCACATGCTGAAGCAGACACTACTTATGGTAAATTAGGTGTTAAAGTATGGATTTATCGTGGTGAAGTTCTTCCTACTAAGAATACTAGTGAAGGAGGAAAATAATAATGTTACTACCAAAACGTGTTAAATATCGTCGTCAACATCGTCCAAAAACAACTGGTCGTTCTAAAGGCGGTAACTTTGTAACATTTGGTGAGTATGGTTTACAAGCTACAACAACTTCTTGGATCACATCTCGTCAAATCGAATCTGCTCGTATCGCTATGACACGTTACATGAAACGTGGCGGGAAAGTTTGGATTAAAATCTTCCCACATACGCCTTACACTAAAAAACCTTTAGAAGTACGTATGGGTGCTGGTAAAGGTGCTGTTGAAGGCTGGATCGCAGTTGTAAAACCAGGTCGTATTTTATTTGAAATCGCTGGTGTATCTGAAGATGTAGCTCGTGAAGCATTACGTTTAGCAAGTCACAAACTTCCAGTAAAAACTAAGTTTGTAAAACGTGAAGAATTGGGTGGTGAAACAAATGAAAGCTAAGGAAATTAGAGACTTAACCACTTCAGAAATCGAAGAACAAATCAAATCTTCAAAAGAAGAGCTTTTTAACCTACGCTTTCAGTTAGCTACAGGTCAATTAGAAGAAACTGCACGTATTCGTACAGTTAGAAAAACAATTGCACGTCTAAAAACTGTTGCTCGTGAAAGAGAAATTGAACAAAGTAAAGCTAATCAATAAAGTATAAGAAAGAGGAGGTTACAAAAGTGAGTGAAAGAAACGATCGTAAAGTTTATGTAGGTAAAGTTGTTTCTGATAAAATGGACAAAACAATTACTGTACTTGTTGAAACTTACAAAACACACAAATTATACGGTAAACGAGTAAAATACTCTAAAAAATATAAAACTCATGATGAAAACAATTCAGCTAAATTAGGAGATATTGTTAGAATTCAAGAAACTCGTCCTTTATCAGCATCGAAACGTTTCCGTTTAGTAGAAATTGTTGAAGAATCAGTAATTATTTAATACAAGATTAGAGATAAGGGAGGTTTAACTAATGATCCAACAAGAAACGCGTTTAAAAGTAGCAGACAACTCTGGTGCTCGTGAAGTACTTACAATCAAAGTATTAGGTGGATCTGGTCGCAAAACAGCGAACATTGGCGATATCATCGTATGTACTGTTAAAAATGCAACACCAGGTGGCGTTGTTAAAAAAGGCGACGTTGTGAAAGCTGTTGTTGTTAGAACTAAATCAGGCGTACGTCGTAACGATGGTTCTTATATCAAATTTGATGAAAATGCATGTGTCATTATTCGTGATGACAAAGGCCCACGTGGTACTCGTATCTTTGGTCCTGTTGCTCGTGAATTACGTGAAGGTAACTTCATGAAAATCGTATCATTAGCACCAGAAGTACTATAATTTATTAAAACCATAATATTTAAGGAGGTGCCCACATGCATATCAAAAAAGGTGACAACGTTAAAGTTATCGCAGGTAAAGATAAAGGTAAAGAAGGTAAAGTAATCGCTACTGAACCTAAAAAAGACCGCGTCGTTGTGGAAGGTGTTAACGTTATTAAAAAACACCAAAAACCAACTCAATTAAATCCTGAAGGTGGAATCTTAGAAACAGAGGCAGCAATCCATGTTTCTAACGTACAATTATTAGATCCTAAAACAAATGAACCTACTCGTGTTGGTTACAAATTTGTAGATGGTAAAAAAGTTCGTATCGCTAAAAAATCTGGCGAAGAAATCAAATCTAATAATTAATAACTAGTTGAAAGGAGGATCCACTTTGAACCGTTTAAAAGAAAGATACAATACTGAAGTTACTCAAAACTTAGTTAAAAAATTCAACTATAGTTCAGTAATGGAAGTACCAAAAATCGAAAAAATCGTTGTAAATATGGGTGTTGGTGATGCAGTTCAAAACTCTAAAGTGTTAGATAATGCTGTTGAAGAGTTAGAATTAATCACTGGACAAAAACCATTAATCACTAAAGCTAAAAAATCAGTTGCAACATTCCGTTTACGTGAAGGTATGCCAATCGGTGCAAAAGTAACACTTCGCGGAGAAAGAATGTATGAATTCTTAGATAAATTAATCGCAGTTTCATTACCTCGTGTACGTGACTTCCAAGGTGTTTCTAAAACAGCTTTCGATGGTCGTGGTAACTACACTTTAGGAATTAAAGAACAATTAATTTTCCCAGAAATCGATTATGATAAAGTAAGTAAAGTAAGAGGAATGGATATTGTTATCGTAACAACTGCTAACACTGACGAGGAAGCTCGTGAATTGTTAACAAACTTCGGTATGCCATTTCGTAAATAATCTCTAAAAGGAGGCTAATTAAGTGGCTAAAACTTCTATGGTTGCTAAGCAACAGAAAAAACAAAAATATGCAGTACGTGAATATACTCGTTGTGAACGCTGTGGTCGTCCACATTCTGTATATCGTAAATTTAAATTATGCCGTATTTGTTTCCGTGAATTAGCTTATAAAGGCCAAATTCCTGGCGTACGTAAAGCTAGCTGGTAAGATCAAAGAGTTTGAAAGGAGGCAACAATAAATGACTATGACAGATCCAATCGCAGATATGCTTACTCGTGTAAGAAACGCAAACATGGTGCGTCACGAGAAATTAGAATTACCTGCATCAAATATTAAAAAACAAATTGCTGAAATCTTAAAAAATGAAGGTTTCATTAAAAACGTAGAATACGTTGAAGATGATAAACAAGGTGTTATTCGTTTATTCTTAAAATATGGTCAAAACAATGAACGTGTTATCACAGGATTAAAACGTATCTCAAAACCAGGTTTACGTGTATATGCTAAAGCGAACGAAGTGCCTAAAGTATTAAATGGTTTAGGTATCGCATTAGTTTCAACTTCTGAAGGTGTCATCACTGATAAAGAAGCTAGAAAACGTAACGTTGGTGGAGAAATCATCGCATACGTTTGGTAATAATAAATAAGGAGGTGCCATAACATGAGTCGTGTTGGTAAGAAAATTATTGACATCCCTAGTGACGTTACAGTAACTTTTGACGGACAAACTGCTACTGTAAAAGGTCCTAAAGGTGAATTAACTAGAACTTTTGATGAAAGAATGACTTTTAAACAAGATGAAAACACTCTAGAAGTTGTAAGACCTACTGATTCTAAAGAAGATAGAACAGTTCACGGTACAACTCGTGCGTTATTAAATAATATGGTACAAGGTGTTTCTCAAGGTTTTGTAAAAACTCTTGAACTTGTTGGTGTAGGTTACCGTGCTCAAATGCAAGGTAATGACTTAGTATTAAACGTTGGTTACTCTCATCCTGTTGAAATTAAAGCTGAAGATGGCATTACTTTCGCAGTAGAGAAAAATACAACTGTTACAGTATCTGGTGTATCTAAAGAACAAGTTGGAGCTATCGCTTCTAATATTCGTTCAGTAAGACCTCCAGAACCTTATAAAGGAAAAGGTATTCGTTACCAAGGTGAATATGTTCGCCGTAAAGAAGGTAAAACTGGTAAATAATAGATAACTCTCTAAAGAAAGGAGTAATACAATGATCAGTAAAATTGATAAAAACAAAGTGCGTTTGAAAAGACATGCTCGTGTGCGTACTAAATTATCAGGTACAGCTGAAAAACCACGTTTAAATGTATATCGTTCAAACAAACACATTTACGCACAAATTATTGATGATGCTAAAGGTGAAACTTTAGTACAAGCTTCATCTCAAGATAAAGATATCGCTAGTGATTCTACTTCTAAAGTTGATTTATCAACTAAAGTTGGTGAAGTAATCGCTAAAAAAGCTTCAGATAAAGGTATCAAAGAAATCGTATTTGATCGTGGTGGTTATTTATATCATGGTCGCGTTAAAGCGTTAGCTGAAGCTGCGAGAGAAAACGGATTAGAATTTTAATTTAAAGGAGGGACAAATACATGGCTCGTAGAGAAGAAGAAACGAAAGAATTTGAAGAACGCGTTGTTACAATTAATCGTGTTGCTAAAGTTGTTAAAGGTGGACGTCGTTTCCGTTTCACTGCATTAGTAGTAGTAGGAGATAAAAATGGTCGTGTAGGTTTCGGTACTGGTAAAGCTCAAGAGGTACCAGAAGCTATTAAAAAAGCTGTAGAAGCAGCTAAAAAAGATTTAGTAGTAGTTCCACGTGTAGAAGGAACAACTCCTCACACTATCACTGGCCGTTATGGTTCTGGTAGCGTATTTATGAAACCAGCTGCACCTGGTACAGGAGTTATCGCTGGTGGTCCAGTACGTGCCGTATTAGAATTAGCAGGTATCACTGATATCTTAAGTAAATCATTAGGTTCAAATACACCTATCAACATGGTACGTGCGACATTAAATGGTTTACAAAACCTTAAAAACGCTGAAGATGTTGCGAAATTACGTGGCAAATCAGTAGAAGAATTATATAATTAAGGAGGGAAAATAAATAATGGCTAAATTACAAATTACCCTCACTCGTAGTGTTATTGGTCGTCCTGAAACACAACGTAAAACTGTTGAAGCGTTAGGTCTTAAAAAGACTAATAGTTCAGTAGTTGTTGAAGATAACCCTGCAATTCGTGGGCAAATCAACAAAGTTAAACACTTATTAACAGTTGAAGAAAAATAATTAAGGAGGTGCCTAAATAATGAAATTACATGAGTTAAAATCAGCTGAAGGTTCACGTCGTGTACGTAACCGTGTAGGTCGTGGTGCTGGTTCAGGTAATGGTAAAACTAGTGCTCGCGGTCAAAAAGGTCAAAAAGCACGTTCAGGTGGTAGCGTAAGACCAGGATTTGAAGGTGGACAATTACCTTTATTCCGTCGTTTACCAAAACGAGGTTTCACTAACATTAATCGTAAAGAATATGCTATTGTTAATTTAGACCAACTTAATCAATTTGAAGATGGTACTGAAGTAACTCCAGCTTTATTAGTTGAAACTGGTGTGGTTAAGAATGAAAAATCTGGTATTAAAGTACTAGGCAACGGTTCACTTGATAAAAAATTGACAGTGAAAGCTCACAAATTCTCAGCTTCAGCGGTTGAAGCTATCGATGCTAAAGGTGGAGCACACGAGGTGATCTAATGTTTCAAACGTTTATGAACTTCTTTAAAACTAAAGAAGTTCGAAACAAGATTTTCTTCACATTAGCAATGTTAGTAATATTCAAAATAGGAACTTATATTCCGGCTCCTGGAGTTAATCCTGAGCCTTTTGAACAGCAAGGTTCTGATCAAGGTGTCGCTGCTCTTCTTAATACGTTTGGTGGCGGAGCCTTAAAGAACTTTTCTATCTTTGCTATGGGTATAATGCCGTACATCACTGCTTCTATCGTAATGCAATTATTACAAATGGACATTGTCCCTAAATTTACTGAATGGGCTAAACAAGGTGAAGTAGGTAAAAGAAAACTTAGCAATGTAACACGTTATTTCGCTATTATATTGGCATTTATACAATCAATTGGTATGGCATTTCAATTTAATAACTATTTAGGCGGTAAATTGATTATTCATCAATCTGTCATGAGTTATTTATTGATTGCTGTAGTTTTAACAACTGGAACTGCATTTTTAATTTGGCTTGGTGATCAAATTACACAATTTGGTGTAGGTAATGGTATTTCAATCATTATCTTTGCAGGTATTTTATCGACGTTGCCATCATCAATTATCCAATTTGTGCAACAAGCATTTGTTGGTAATGACGATACAACGTTAGCATGGTTAAAAGTTATTGGTTTAATTGTTGGATTAATTTTATTAACAATTGGAGCGATTTATGTATTGGAAGCGAAACGTAAAATTCCAATTCAATATGCTAAAAAACAATCTGCACAACGTTTAGGATCACAAGCAACATATCTACCTTTAAAAGTAAACTCTGCAGGGGTTATTCCAGTCATCTTTGCGATGGCATTCTTCTTATTGCCAAGAACATTAACATTGTTCTTCCCTAAAGCTGATTGGGCGCAAAATATTGCAGAATATGCTAACCCTTCAAACACTTATGGTATGATTGTTTATGTCATATTAATTATTGCATTTGCATATTTTTATGCTTTTGTTCAAGTTAATCCTGAAAAAATGGCTGATAACTTGAAAAAACAAGGTAGTTATGTACCAGGAATTAGACCTGGGGAACAAACAAAAAAATATATTACTAAAGTACTTTATCGCTTAACTTTTGTAGGCTCTATTTTCTTAGCAGTTATTGCTATTCTTCCAATTATAGCGACAAAATTTATGAATTTACCTCAATCAATTCAAATTGGTGGTACAAGTTTATTAATCGTTATTGGTGTAGCAATTGAAACTATGAAATCACTTGAAGCACAAGTGAGTCAAAAAGAATATAAAGGCTTTGGTGGTAGATAATTTGTAGGAGGGCAATTTATGAATATCATTTTAATGGGTTTACCTGGAGCTGGTAAAGGTACTCAAGCGAGTGAAATTGTTAAGAAATTCCCAATACCACATATATCTACTGGTGACATGTTCAGAAAAGCGATTAAAGATGAAACTGATTTAGGAAAAGAAGCTAAATCATACATGGATCGTGGAGAATTAGTCCCTGATGAAGTTACTGTAGGTATCGTTAAAGAAAGAATTTCTGAAGACGATGCAAAAAAAGGTTTCTTATTAGATGGATTCCCTAGAACAATTGAGCAAGCTGAGGCATTAAACAATATTATGTCTGAGCTTGACAGAAATATTGATGCTGTTATCAATATTGAAGTTCCTGAGGAAGAGCTAATGAATCGTCTTACAGGTCGTCGTATCTGTGAGAAATGTGGTACAACTTATCATCTTGTATTTAATCCTCCGAAGGTTGATGGTGTTTGTGATATCGATGGTGGAAAACTTTATCAACGTAAAGATGATAATCCAGAAACAGTATCTAATCGTTTAAGCGTTAATGTTAAACAATCTAAGCCAATTTTAGAGTATTACGATGAAAAAGGCGTATTGAAAAACATTGATGGTGCGAAAGATATTGACGAAGTAACCAAAGATGTCATTGATATCTTAGATCAATTAAAATAGATCAACTAATGTGCGATCTAGATTTATGTGAACTTTGATTAGGTTTCTCTGGCAAGAATTTATTTTTTGAGTGTCGTATGACGATCATAATTCCCGCATTTTGTTAAACTTATAATAACTATTCACTATATTAGATTCGTATCGTTGAAGTTGTCTATTGACGATTACCTTACTATTGTAAAAAGGGGGAAGTTAATCAATGGCGAAACAAGATGTAATAGAATTAGAAGGTACAGTACTTGATACTTTACCAAATGCTATGTTTAAAGTAGAATTAGAAAATGGTCATGAAATTTTAGCACATGTAAGTGGTAAAATTAGAATGAATTATATTCGTATTCTACCTGGCGACAAAGTAACAGTAGAAATGTCTCCGTATGATTTATCACGCGGTAGAATTACGTATCGTTATAAATAATCGTCACTCCATAATATAGGGAGGTATAAAAATGAAAGTAAGACCATCAGTAAAACCTATTTGCGAAAAATGTAAAGTCATTAAACGTAAAGGTAAAGTTATGGTAATTTGTGACAATCCTAAGCACAAACAAAGACAAGGTTAATAAAAGAGAGGTGTAAAAATATATGGCACGTATTGCAGGAGTAGATATTCCACGTGAAAAACGCGTAGTTATTTCATTAACTTACGTATATGGTATCGGTACTTCAACAGCTAAAAAAATTGTTGAAGAAGCTAACGTATCAGCTGATACACGTGTAAAAGATTTAACAGATGACGAATTAGGTCGTATCCGTGAAGTAGTTGACGGTTATAAAGTAGAAGGTGACTTACGCCGTGAACAAAACTTAAACATTAAACGTTTAATGGAAATTTCATCATACCGTGGTATTCGCCACCGTCGTGGTTTACCAGTTCGTGGTCAAAAAACTAAAAACAATGCTCGTACTCGTAAAGGCCCAGTTAAAACTGTAGCTAATAAGAAAAAATAATAGGTAAAGGAGGCAAAATATAAATGGCACGTAAACAAGTATCTCGTAAACGTAGAGTTAAAAAGAATATTGAAAATGGTGTAGCACACATCCGTTCAACATTCAACAATACAATCGTAACTATCACTGATGAATTTGGTAATGCTTTATCTTGGTCATCAGCTGGTGCATTAGGTTTCAAAGGATCAAAAAAATCAACACCATTCGCTGCTCAAATGGCATCTGAAACTGCTTCAAAATCAGCAATGGAACATGGTTTGAAAACTGTTGAAGTAACAGTAAAAGGACCTGGACCAGGTCGTGAATCAGCGATTCGTGCATTACAATCAGCTGGTTTAGAAGTAACAGCAATCAGAGACGTTACTCCAGTACCTCACAACGGTTGTCGTCCACCAAAACGTCGTCGCGTATAATTTTTATTGATTGTTATTGTTACAAATCACTGAGCGAAACAATTTTAAAATTAATTCGACGTTATTAAGGAGGATTTTGTAAATGATAGAAATTGAAAAACCTAGAATTGAGACAATTGAAATTAGTGAAGATGCTAAATTCGGTAAGTTCGTTGTTGAACCACTTGAACGTGGCTACGGTACTACACTAGGAAACTCCTTACGTCGTATCCTACTATCTTCATTACCAGGTGCAGCCGTTAAGTACATCGAAATTGAAGGTGTTTTACACGAATTTTCAGCTATAGACAATGTTGTTGAAGATGTTTCTACAATTATTATGAACATCAAAAAATTAGCATTAAAAATCTATTCTGAAGAAGATAAAACATTAGAAATTGATGTGAGAGATGAAGGCGAAGTAACAGCAAGTGATATTACTCACGATAGTGATGTTGAAGTTCTAAACCCAGAACTTAAAATTGCAACAGTGTCTAAAGGTGGACATTTAAAAATTCGTCTTGTTGCTAATAAGGGTAGAGGTTACGCATTAGCAGAACAAAATAATACTAGTGATTTACCAATTGGTGTAATTCCTGTAGATTCACTATATTCACCTGTTGAACGTGTAAACTATACAGTTGAAAATACACGTGTAGGTCAAAGTAGTGATTTTGATAAATTAACTTTAGATGTTTGGACTAATGGTTCAATTACTCCACAAGAGTCTGTTTCATTAGCTGCTAAAATTATGACTGAACATTTAAATATTTTCGTTGGTCTTACAGATGAAGCGCAAAATGCTGAAATCATGATTGAAAAAGAAGAAGATCAAAAAGAAAAAGTACTTGAAATGTCTATCGAAGAATTAGACTTATCAGTACGTTCATACAACTGTTTAAAACGTGCAGGCATCAATTCTGTTCAAGAATTAGCGGACAAGTCTGAAGCTGATATGATGAAAGTGCGTAATTTAGGTCGTAAATCTCTTGAAGAAGTTAAATATAAATTAGAAGATTTAGGATTAGGTTTAAGAAAAGAAGATTAATAAGTTAAAGGAGGTTAACTCATGGGTTACAGAAAATTAGGTCGTACTTCTGATCAACGTAAAGCTATGTTACGTGACTTAGCTACATCACTTATCGTAAGTGAGCGTATTGAAACTACAGAAGCTCGTGCAAAAGAAGTTCGTAGTGTTGTTGAGAAATTAATCACTTTAGGTAAAAAAGGTGACTTAGCATCTCGTCGTAATGCTGCTAAAACATTACGTAATGTTGAAATCTTAAATGAAGATGAAACTACACAAACTGCACTTCAAAAATTATTTGGTGAAATTGCTGAACGTTATGCAGAACGTCAAGGTGGATACACTCGTATTCTTAAAGTAGGTCCTCGTCGTGGTGACGGTGCTGAATCAGTTATCATCGAATTAGTAGATTAATTTTATATATAAATACACTAACTACTTGTATTTAAAGCAAATGAGTGCAACGATAATGTTTGCCACATACAAATATTGTCTAGCTCAGAGTACCCCATCAACTAAATACTAATATAAAGCGTGAACTCAACTAAAATGTGATGGGGTGCGCGCTTTTTTAATTTTAATGAATCTATAATGATTAAAAAGAGTCGTGCTTTTGAGGCATGACTCTTTTTATATATGAAAGACGTTTACTCATGTACATCTAGTTTTTATTCATGTAAACTAATGTAGTAACTATTAATAAAGGAGGAAGGCTGTGAAAACTGATAATAACAATATCATCGAACTTAAACATGTACATTTTCAATATCAAAAAGATGCGGCCTTCACTTTAGAAGATGTGTCATTTAATATACCAAAACATCAATGGACATCCATTGTAGGACATAATGGTTCGGGGAAATCTACAATTGCAAAACTTATAGTTGGAATAGAACAAGCAACTGAAGGAGAAATTTTTTATAACAATCATTTAGTTACGCCTGATTATTTAAGAGAGGTTAGACGCCATATTGGTATTGTCTTTCAAAATCCAGAAAATCAATTTGTAGGTTCAATTGTGGAATATGATGTAGCTTTTGGACTCGAGAATCACGCAGTATCTCATGACAAAATGAAAGCAATCGTCATTCAATCTTTAGATAATGTAGATATGAAAGAATATATGGAATATGAACCACATTCTTTATCGGGAGGCCAAAAGCAACGCGTGGCTATTGCAGGAGTCTTAGCACTAAGTCCAGATGTCATCATTCTTGATGAAGCAACCTCTATGTTAGATCCCCAAGGTAAACAGTCTTTACTTTCATTAATTAGACAAGTTAAACAAGAGAAAAATTTAACGATTATTTCTATTACTCATGATTTAAGTGAAGCGTTAGAAAGCGACCATGTCGTCATTATGAATAAAGGTAAAGTTTACAAAGAAGGCAAGCCAAATTTTATTTTTTTAAATACACAGTATTTAGTAGAGATTGGCTTAGATTTACCATTTGCAATGAAAATGAATCAAAAGCTAGGCTTTAAAGATGAATTCACTACATATGAAGGGCTGGTTGATAAATTATGACCATTCAATTTAATCATGTTTCATATATTTATCAAAAAGGCACTCCTTATGAATATCAAGCCTTAAATGATATCAATCTCAAAATTGAGCAAGGTAAATACTATGCGATTGTTGGTCAAACAGGAAGTGGTAAATCCACACTCATTCAACATTTTAATGGGCTATTAAAACCAACAAAAGGTAGTATTACTTTTGATAATAAGGAGATTACTCATAAAACAAAAGACAAGCATCTACGAGAATTAAGACAACAAGTAGGTTTGGTTTTTCAATTTCCTGAATCACAATTGTTTGAAGATAGTGTGGAAAGAGAAGTAGCATTTGGTCCTAAAAATTTTAAGATGAATGTGGAACAAGTTAAGTCTTATGCGTATCAGTTACTCTTAGATTTAGGTTTTGATCATCATATTATGGAACAATCGCCATTTGAAATGTCAGGTGGTCAGATGCGTAAAATTGCATTAGTTTCTATCCTTGCAATGAAACCGAATATAATTATTCTTGATGAGCCTACTGCTGGACTTGACCCAAAAAGTCGTCAGCAAGTGATGGAATTAATAAAATCAATTCAAGTCAATCATCATAAAACAGTCATATTAGTGTCACACGATATGAATGATGTGGCGCGATATGCAGAAGAAATCATTGTAATGAGACAAGGGAAAGTAATAGAACAGTGCTCTCCTAAATCATTATTCAGACAACACGAAAAACTGAAAGATTGGCATATTGCATTGCCTGATGTAGTACAACTGCAATATGATGTTGAAGATAAATATCAAACTATGTTTAATGATATTGCCTTAAATGAAGATGAGTTTGTAACATTGTATCAGGAGTGGCAAGAACATGAAAAATAAACTTATTATAGGACGTTATTTACCTAATAACTCTGTGATACATCGTCTTGATCCTAGAGCAAAGTTAATTTTTGTATTTGTATTTATTATTTTTATCTTTTTTGCTCATTCTTTTGCTACATTCGCTTGGATAATATTATTAATTCTATATTTTATGAAAATGGCTAAAATTCAATTTTGGTTTTTAATTAAAGGATTAACACCAATATTTTTCTTCTTAATCTTTACGTTTTTAATGCACATCTTCTTTACTCACGGCGGGACTACGCTATTAGAAATAGGTTTTATTAAAATTGATAGTACAGGGGTATTAGAAGGTATTTTTATTTCTTTAAGATTAATAACGATTGTTATGGTTGCGACAATTATGACATTATCAACAAGTCCAATTGACTTGACTGATGCTTTTGAAAAGTTAATGGCCCCATTGAAACTATTTAAAATTCCTGTGCATCAATTAAGTATGATTATGTCAATTGCTTTAAGGTTTATTCCAACATTGATGGATGAATTAGATAAAATTATTCTTGCTCAAAAATCAAGAGGTTCTGAAATCAGTTCGGGGAGTTTAATGACAAGAATTAAAGCTTTCATCCCATTAATGATACCGCTATTTATTTCTGCCTTTCAAAGAGCTGATGAATTAGCCATTGCAATGGAAGTTAGAGGATATGATGCTAATGTACAACGTACAAGTTATCGTAAGTTGTCATGGCATAAGAGAGATACTTTGAGTCTATTCAGTCTGATACCTATTGGAATGATATTATTTATATTAAAATATATGGGAGTGTAAGATATTGCGCATACTAGTAAATATTGCGTATCAAGGACATGGATTTCTTGGTTTTCAAATTCAACAACAAGGTAGAACTGTTCAACAACAATTTGAAAAAATTTTAAAACGTATGCATCGTCGACATGTACGTATACATCCATCAAGTCGCACAGATCGTGGTGTGCATGCTTATGAACAGTATTTTCATTTTGATACAGAATTGAATATTGAGCCTAAACAATGGAAATATGCGATGAATAGTGCGTTACCTGAGGATATTTACGTGAATAGTGTAAAACAAGTAGATGACACGTTTCATTGTCGTTATGATTGTGTAGGTAAGAGATATCGCTATAAAGTGTATCAAGCAGAACATCGCAATCCATTTGAAAGTGGTCTTAAGACATTTATAAAAGATGACTTAGATTTAGATAAGATGAATGAAGCGGCTAAACACTTTATTGGAACTCATGATTTTACTGGATTTTGTTCACAAAAGACTGAAGTTGAAAGTAAAGAACGTACACTATACCAAAGTGAAGTTGTAAAAACGGACGAAGGTTTTGACTATATCGTCACAGGTTCTGGTTTCTTATATAATATGGTGCGTGTACTTGTAGCTTTTTTAGTAGAAGTAGGTAAAGGGAAGCGACAACCTAACGAAGTTCCTGAACTGCTTAAAGCTAAAAATAGAGATAATGTGCCTTTTACAGCACCCGCTGAAGGATTATATCTTGAAAAGATATATTTAGATCCAGAAGCACTTAAAAATGACTTTGGTGAGGATGTAAAAATACATTATAAAAAATCATTACAAAATAACTAATATGCATTGACAAATGGGCTTATAAAATATAAGATAGTTAACGGTATTGTTTTATATCATCCCACGATAAGCCCCGGAAACTTATTGTGTTACAAGATATATAAGCAGATTAGACAGGAATAAAATAAATGAACATTACGCTTTGAAATCGTAACAGAATGACCTAGATTGCAGGCCTCGTTCGTAGGTTCGACTGCGATGAGTACCTGTAATCTAAGACGAAGCATTTATTTTTAGGAGGATAATTATTATGCGTCAAACATTTATGGCAAATGAATCAAACATTGAGCGCAAATGGTATGTTATCGATGCTGAAGGCCAAACATTAGGTCGTTTATCATCTGAAGTAGCATCTATCTTACGCGGTAAAAATAAAGTAACTTATACACCACACGTTGATACTGGTGACTATGTAATCATCATCAACGCTGAAAAAATCGAATTAACTGGTAAAAAAGAACAAGATAAAGTTTACTACCGTCACTCAAATCACCCAGGTGGTATTAAATCAGTGACTGCTGGTGAATTAAAACGTAATAACCCTGCTCGTTTACTTGAAACTTCTATCAAAGGAATGTTACCAAGTTCACGTTTAGGTGAAAAACAAGGTAAAAAATTATTTGTATACAGTGGCGCTGAACACCCACACGCTGCACAACAACCAGAAAACTACGAATTACGTGGTTAATTAGAAGGAGGAAATTACATTGGCACAAGTTGAATATAGAGGCACAGGCCGTCGTAAAAACTCAGTAGCACGTGTACGTTTAGTACCAGGTGAAGGTAATATCACTGTTAACGATCGTGACGTACGCGAATACTTACCATTCGAATCATTAATCTTAGACTTAAACCAACCATTCGATGTTACAGAAACTAAAGGTAACTATGATGTATTAGTTAACGTATACGGTGGTGGTTTCACTGGACAAGCTCAAGCTATCCGTCATGGTATCGCTCGTGCATTATTAGAAGCTGATCCAGAATACAGAGGTTCTTTAAAACGCGCAGGTTTATTAACTCGTGACCCACGTATGAAAGAACGTAAAAAACCAGGTCTTAAAAAAGCACGTCGTTCTCCACAATTCTCAAAACGTTAATCGATTTGTTATCAATTCAACATCAAAAGTCATTTTATGGTGTCGGTTGGTGTTAAAGAGACAATTCATTTAATAGATTTAAAGCATCAGCATCTTGCTGATGCTTTTTTTCTGGCATTAATTCAAGGTAATAATTTTGAGTAGTTAGTACTGAATTGTATCCAAAACGTCTTGATATATAGTCTATACTGATATCTTTAGAGAATAAAAATGAAGAATGTGTATCTCGTAGTCCATGAAAAGTTGTTTTCTGAATATCCACCTTATTAAGTAAATCATGCAATTGTTTGGCTTGATGAAAACCATCAGTTTTGAAAATATAATCAGCTTTCTTAGAAGACAATTTTAGCAAAGCATTATAAACATCTTTATTAACAGTAATATCACGTCTAGAGTGTTTTGTCTTTAAGCTAATGTCAGAATTAGTAGGGCTTATTGAACGTTGTATTTTAATACCATACTTAAAAATATCAGCTTTTGTAATACCCAACAATTCACCTCTACGAGCACCAGTTTCAAGTGCTAATAATACTAAAACATTAAATTCATCTTCTTGATTTGATAGACAATAATGTCTAAGTTTTTTAAATTCAGTGATTGAAAGAGGGATGTTCTTTTTTTCAGTTTCTTTCCCTTTTGCCTTAAGTAGATGACCAAAATCATTTGGTATTAAACCACGGGCATATGCATATTTCAATGATCCTTTAATTTTTAACATTAATTCTTTAGTGGTTTTTTTAGAATGAGTTTGGGCATATATATCAAGTTTTCGCTATATCACAATATCATTTAAGTTTTTTAGCTGTATATCATTTAGAAAACTCAAATATGCAACTAAGTTATTTGAGACAATCTTTTAAGTCATTTTAATTTATATCATTCAAAATTTGATATTCATCGTTTATTAGATATGAGATAATAATAAAAATAATACATGTAGGAGGTTAATATGAAAACGAAATCAGAAGATAATATCTCTAGTTTTGATAATTTACTTAAACAAATAGAGGAAGCATCTAATAATATACAACGTGAAAAAGGCACTCTTTTTGAAAAATTAGTTTTAGCATATTTAAAGAATGAACCTACATATAAAGCACTATATAAAAATGTATGGGAACTAAGAGATGTACCAAATGAATTTGGGTTACCAGATAAAAAAGATAAGGGTGTTGACCTAGTAGCTGAACAGTTTAATGGTGATATCATTGCAATACAGGCAAAATTCTATAAAAATTCTATTGGAAAATCTGAAATCAACTCTTTTGTTGCTGAAACTGGGTCTAAATATTACCAGGGAGGATTAATTGTTTCTACTGTAGATGAATGGAATAAAAATGCAAGATCTACTATAGAGAATAATCAAAAAAATATAGAAATACTTGGATTATCAGATTTAAGAAATTCTCAAATCAATTGGTCAGATTTTAACTTTGAAAGACCAGAAGAACTAACTATTAAAAAGCCTAAAGAACTACGTTTTTATCAAAAAACAGCTTTAGAAAATGCTATTAATCATTTTGAGAAAAATGAGCGTGGTCAATTAATAATGGCACCAGGAACCGGTAAAACATTTACTAGCTTGAAAATTTCTGAATCATTATCTAAAAAAGCGAGTAATCAATTTAAAGTACTATATCTTGTTCCTAGTATTCAGTTATTAACTCAAACACTTAGAGGATGGAACAATGATACAGAATTAAAAATTGCAAGTATGGCTGTTACATCTGACAGAGATGCTTCTAGAGGAAATGATGGAACGGAAGATATTAAAGCTACTGATATTGGTTATCCGGCTACAACATCTAAAGACCAATTATTGAAGAACTGGAATGACATTAAAGAAACTCAATCTGATAGAGATATGATAGTTGTGTTTAGTACATACCAAAGTATTGATGTAATAGGTGATGCTCAAAAAGAAGGTTTTCCCGAATTTGATTTAATTATTTCTGATGAAGCACATAGAACTACTGGTGCGCATGAAATGAATAAAGATGCTAGTGTATTTACTAAAGTTCATGATAATGAAAAAGTTAAAGGTAAATTAAGAATGTATCAGACGGCAACACCTAAGATATACGGTGATAATGCTAAGAAAAATGCTAAAGATAAAAGTATTCTTTTATCTTCAATGGATGATGAAACAAAATATGGTGAAGTATTTTATCGTATGGGCTTTGGACAAGCTGTATCACATGGAATATTAACAGATTATAAAGTTATGGTTTTAGCTGTTGATGAAACAGCTATTCAAAAAGATATGCAGAAAACACTAGCAGACCCAGAAAATGGGCTTAATATTGATGATGTTGGTAGAATAGTAGGAATTTGGAATGGAATGATGCGTCGTAATGGATATAAAAATCCAATAAAGAATAGTCCATATGATGGAGCACCATTAGAACGTGCTATTGCCTTTACAAGAACAATTGAAGACTCAAAAAAAGTATCAAAACAGTTTGAAGAAGTTGTAAATGAATATATTGGTACTTCAACTGATCAACAAACAACTAAACTTTCAATGAAGCATGCTGATGGTTCAATGAATGCTTTACAAAAAGGAGAAGTACTTGACTGGTTAGCAGATCTAAATAAACCTTCAGACGAAGCTAGAATTGTATCAAATGTTAGATTCCTTACTGAAGGTATAGATGTTCCTACATTAGATGCAGTTATTTTTCTAGCTCCTAAAAAATCACAAGTTGATATAGTACAAGCTGTTGGACGTATTATGCGTAAATCAGAAAACAAGGATTATGGATATATCATCCTACCAGTTGTTATACCTTCAGGAGAGACTCCAGAAACAGTATTAGATAATAATAAGCATTATGAAGCGGTTTGGCAGATTATTAATGCTTTACGTTCTGTTGATGAAAGATTTGAAGCGATGGTTGATAAATTAAATATTGCGAAGCCTAAACAATTAAAGGTAATAGGAATTGGCGGTGCACCTAGCAAAGAAAATAATAATGAAAACACAACTGATGGAACTGAACTTGGTGAAAAATATGAACAAACCCAATTAGAATTTGATTGGGATAAATTTGAAGGTGCTATTTTTGGTAAAATTGTTCAAAAGGTTGGAGATAGAAGGTATTTAGAAAACTGGTCGGCAGATGTTGCAAAAATTGCTCAACGTCAAATTAGTTGGATTAAAACAAAATTAACTGATAAAAAAGATCCTATTACAATTGAATTCAAAAAATTTGTTTCTTCATTACAGCATAATATCAATGAAAGTATTGATGAGAATCAAGCTGCTGAGATGTTGTCGCAACATTTAATTACTAAACCAATATTTGAAGCACTATTTTCAGAATACAGTTTTGTTAATAATAATCCTGTTTCAATGGCAATGGAAAATATTATAAGTGAATTAGAAAAAGCTGGTTTTGCAAAGGAACAAGAAAATCTTGAACCTTTATATGAATCAATTAAAATGCGTGCCGAAGGTGTTGAAAAGTCTGAGGATAAACAAAAAATTATCATTACATTGTATGAACAATTTTTTAAAACAGCATTCGAAAAAACTTCAAAAAAAATGGGAATAGTATTTACTCCTATTGAAGTTGTAGATTTTATTATTAAATCAGTAGATGATGTTTTAAAAAAACATTTTGGGAAAGCATTAGCTAGTGAAAGTGTACATATTTTAGATCCTTTTACAGGCACTGGAACTTTTATTATCCGTACATTAACTTATTTAAAAAAACAATTGGAAAATGGTGAAATTACACTATCGGATATTACACGTAAATTCACACAAGAGTTACATGCTAATGAAATAATCTTATTAAGTTATTATATCGCTGCTATTAATATTGAATCAACCTTTGATGAGATTAATGGAGATAAACAAGGCTATGTTCCATTCGAAGGTATCGTTTTAACAGACACTTTCGAAAGTGATGAAGAAGAAGGTACTTTGAATGATACTTATTTTGGCAAGAACAATGAACGACTAAAAAAACAACAAGACGCTACAATTACAGCGATAGTAGGAAATCCTCCTTACTCTGCTAGACAAGAGAGTGAGAATGATGATAATAAAAACATTACTTATCCTAATTTAGATGAAAAGATTAGAAATGATTATGTTCAATACACAAATGTTAGAAATAAAAATACTTTATATGATTCTTTATTTAGAGCATTTAAATGGTCTACTAATCGATTAGAAGGTAAAGGGGTAGTCGCTTATATTACAAATTCCTCATTTATAGATAGTCAGACTACATCAGGCATTCGAAAAGATCTTTTTGAAGAATATAATTATATTTATATTTTGAATCTTCGTGGTTCAGTTCGTGGGAAATCTGGTATTGATGCGTCAAAAGAAGGTGGAAATGTATTCGATATATTAACAGGGGTATCAATTAATATTTTTATTAAAGATGAAAGTGATGTACACGAAATTTATTATTATGATATTGGGGATTATAAAAGTAAAAAGCAAAAATTAGATTTTTTAGTTGATAAAAGAAGTCTTCAATCGATAGATTGGAATAAAACTGTTCCAGATATAAATTATGATTGGATAAACCATCGAGATAAAGATTATCTTAGTTTTATACCACTAGATAGTGACTTAGATGGGTTGTTTTTAAGCAAATCTTTAGGTGTGAGCACAAATAGAGATATATGGGTTTATGGATTTAATAAAAAATCTGTAATTGAGAATTCAGAAAGAATGGTTGCTAATTTTAATTCGGAAATTAGAAGACTTAAACATCATACAACTGATAAACTAGCTCATATAAATCAGGAAAAAGATTTTATTTCATGGAGTTCTGGATTGAAGAGTCTTTTTAAAAAAGGTAAAGATATTGATTTAGATAAATCAAAAGTTCGATTGAATTTATATAGACCTTTTACAAAAAAATGGATATATTATGATGAACAAATTATTGAACGTCCTAGAAATCACAGAAAGAACTTTGGGAATTTCAATGAAGTTATACTTGTTCCAGGAACAGGTTCAAGGCGTGGTTTTTCAACAATTATTGTAGATAAAATACCAGATTTAAATATTTTAGATGCTGGTGCACAAGGGTTTTCTAGATATAATAATGAAAAATCTGAATTTTTAAATTTAGATACTTCCAATATAAGAGAGTCTGTTGTTAAAGAACTGGGTTTAAATGAAGAAGAAGCCTTTTATTATACATATGCTGTTTTACATTCTTCAGTTTACAGAGAGAGTTATGCTAATGATTTGCAAAAGTCATTACCGAGAATTCCTAAGCTTAAGAATAAAGAACAGTATGTAGAAATTGGTCGTCAACTTGCATATTTACACTTGAATTATGAAACAGTTCCTAAATATGAAGGATTAACGATAAACAAAGAACAAAAGAATCCGAGTTATAAAGTGGAAGCAATGAAACATCCCAAAATCCGAAATGAACAAGGAAAATCTGTTAATGATAAAACTAAAATTATATTTAATAAAGAAGTTACTATTTCTGATATTCCTGAGCAAGCTTATAAGTATGTGGTCAATGGTAAATCAGCTATTGAATGGATTATGGATCAATATAAGGTTAAACATGATAATAAATCTGGCATCATAGATGATCCAAACGAATTCAGTGAAGATTCTAAATATATATTTAACCTATTACTTTCAATTATTAATGTAAGTATGAAAACATTAGAATTAATTGATGAATTACCTGAATTTAAAGTGATTGACTAGTCTATTTTATGGTGCTAATTGGTGCCAGTTGTATCCCTAATGTTAGATTTCTATCATTATATGAGTATTTTTACATGTCATAATTATTGATATGAAAGGATATATTAGTATTTGATAACTTTCATTTTCGATTGTTCAATTCTCAAAACGTTAATATTGGAATTGTTGCAAACTTGTTTGCTTACAAGTTCAGTATGCAAATTGCATCAGCAATTTGTGTTCCATTAGAACGATTAAAGCACTTCTCAAAGTTGAGAAGTGCTTTTTTATACATAGGAAAAACTAAAGGAGCAATAGTCATATTTATTACAGTTATCGACTACTTAACATGTTAAAAACGTCTAAGACAGATGTCTTAGGCTGATATATCTTTTTATTTTTTCATAACTTCTTCAACCACTTCTGTCATGTCATTATGAATAACTAAACTTGCTTGTCTATCATATGGTGTAGCGTCTCTATTAATAATTACAAGATTGTCTCCTGTAAAGTTAGAAATAAAGCCAGCAGCAGGTTGTACGACTAAGGATGAACCTAACACAATGACAGTATCTGCTTTTTGGATTTTATCTAATGCTCTAAAGACAGTAGGCTGATCGAGCATTTCACCGTATAATACGATATCAGGACGAATGACATCACCGCAGTTCTCACAATATCTTAATTTGTGTTCCATAACATATGATTTCGTATATTCTTTCCCACAATTGATGCAATAAAAGCGATTCAGTGTACCATGAATTTCATCAATATGTTCACTTCCAGCATCTTCATGTAACCCATCGATATTTTGGGTAATCACACCTAAAGATTTGCCTTCTTTTTCTAACTCTGCAATCCATTCATGGACGATATTAGGCTTTTTATCTGCTACTAGTAGTCGTTTATGATAAAAGTCGATAAAGCTTTCTTTATTATCATTTAAATGATCAATACTTAATAAATATTCAGGTGAATAACCCTCTTTTGAAATTTCATCAAATAATCCACCCATGGAACGAAAATCAGGTATACCACTTGCAACCGATACACCCGCACCAGTAAAAAATACAATTTTGTTTGATTTATCAACAATTTCTTTTAATTTTTCAATTTTATTACTCAATCTGAGCACCTCGTTTATAATAATGACTAATATAACTTTTTTAAAATGAATTTTATACTATTATTACAACATATTTTTACCTTTATTTTCTAGTTTTAAAACAAGTAATAGTATAGAATGAAATTGCGCTTAAAATCTTTATGAGATATATGTGTTCATTTTATATGGACATGTTTAATAAAATAAGTTGGATGTGAGAATTTGAATGAATAAATACGATCGTTTAGAAGAAATTACTAAACTCGTAAATCAAAAAGGAACGGTTAGGACAAATGAAATCGTTGAGGAACTTAATGTGTCTGACATGACAGTGCGTCGTGATTTAGCTGAACTAGAAGAAAAAGGATTACTAACTAAAATACATGGTGGTGCACGTAGTAATTCAACTTTTCAAATTAAAGAAAAGTCTCATCAAGAAAAGCACACAGAGAATATTGAAGAAAAACGTGCTGTCGCAAGGAAAGCTGTTAACTTAATTGAAGAAAATGATACGATTTTTTTAGGACCTGGAACAACAATCGAGTTACTAGCTCAATTAATAGAACGAGAGTCATTAACAGTGATTACGAATTGTTTTCCAGTATTTCAAATATTATTTAAAAAGCGTTCGCTAAATTTTAAAGTTTACTTATTAGGTGGAGAAATGAGAGAACTTACTGAATCATTTGTAGGTGAAATGACAAATACGCTTCTTAAAACAAAACGATTTAGTAAAATGTTTTTTAGTTGTAATGGAATAAAAGATGCAGATGTACTCACTTCTACAATTGACGAAGCGTATACACAACAACTTGCACTTCATCGTTCACTTGAAAAATACTTATTAATTGATACTTCAAAAATTGGAAAAGAAGATTTTACTCAATTATGTCATTTAGAAGATTTAACAGCAGTAGTTGTTGATAAAAATGATGAAGATAATGTACAAAAATTAAAAGCTTACACAGAAGTGATATATTAATTGAATGATACCAAGATTGTTTAAATAAACAATCTTGGTATTTTTTTAGATAATTGAACGCAATTAAACATAAAAACAAAATATTTTGTTTAAAAAAATGAAATTTCAAACAATATTCCAACATTTATTGTTGATTATTTGTTTATTTATGTTTATAATTTAGGTGTAAAGATTTGAAAGCGCTTTTTCAAACACATGTGTTTAATTATCTTATTTTCAAAGGAGAATCATTATGACAATTTTTATTGGTTCAGATGTCGCTGGTCAACGTCTTAAAGATGTTGTAAAAACATTTTTAAAAGAAAATAACCATGATGTAGTAGATGTAACAGAAGGAAAAGAATTAGACTTTGTTGATTCAACATTAGCAGTTGTACACGAAGTACAAAAGAACGATGATAATTTAGGAATTGCAGTGGATGCTTATGGTGCAGGTAGTTTTATTGTCGCTACAAAAGTAAAAGGAATGATTGCTGCTGAAGTATCAGATGAACGTTCAGCATATATGACACGTAGTCACAACAATGCACGCATGATTACAATGGGTTCTGAAATTGTAGGCGATACATTAGCAAAAAATATTGCTAAAGAATTTGTAAATGGACACTATGATGGCGGACGTCACCAAATCCGCGTAGATATGTTAAATAAAATGTGCTAATTGGAGGAATAAATAATGAAAATTGCTATAGGTTGCGATCACATTGTAACTGATACAAAAATGGAAGTTTCACAACACTTAAAAGCTCAAGGACACGAAGTTATTGATGTAGGTACGTATGATTTTACACGTACACATTATCCTATCTTCGGTAAAAAAGTAGGAGAAAAAGTTGCTAGTGGAGAAGCAGATTTAGGCGTATGTATTTGTGGTACTGGCGTTGGTATTAGTAATGCAGCAAACAAAGTCCCAGGTGTAAGAACAGCATTAGTACGTGATATGACATCAGCACTTTATTCAAAAGAAGAATTAAATGCTAATGTTGTTAGTTTCGGCGGTAAAGTAGCAGGCGAATTATTTATTTTCGATATCATTGATGCATTTATCGAAGCAGAATACAAACCTACTGAAGAAAATAAAAAATTAATTGCTAAAATTAATCATTTAGAAGCACATAACGATAATCAAGCTAATCCTCACTTCTTTGATGAATTCTTAGAAAAATGGGACAAGGGTGAATATCACGATTAAGGAAGATGTGAAATGATTCTAACATTAACTTTAAATCCTTCAGTTGATATCTCTTACCCATTAGAACAGTTTCATCTAGATACTGTGAATAGAGTTAAAAAGACGAGTAAAACTGCTGGAGGAAAAGGATTAAATGTAACACGTGTATTATCAGAATTTGGCGAAAATGTGTTAGCAAGTGGCTTTTTAGGTGGCGCATTAGGTCAATTTATTGAAGAACAATTAATGGATGCTCAAATTGAACAGTCTTTCTTCAAAATAAAAGGAGAAACGCGAAATTGTATCGCTATTCTACATGAAGGACAACAAACTGAAATACTCGAACAAGGACCAACTATTGACAAGGAAGAAGCAGAAAGCTATAAAGCACATCTTTTAGAACTATTTAAAAGAGCTAATGTTATAGCGATGTCTGGAAGTTTACCTAAAGGTCTTAATACAAATTACTACGCTGATATTGTGAAATTAGCAAATGAACAAGGTCTACCTACGATTTTAGATAGTTCTGGTCAATCATTGATGGATGTATTGTTGAGCGAAAATAAGCCTTCAGTGATAAAACCTAATATTGATGAATTATCTCAATTATTACACACTACTGTCACTACAGATATCGATAGTTTAAAAGAAGCGGTTACTCAACCCATCTTCAAAGGTATTGAATGGATTATTGTTTCTTTAGGTGGCGATGGCGCTTTCGCTAAACATCATCAAACATTTTATAAAGTAAATATTCCAAAAATAAAAGTCGTTAATCCTGTAGGGTCTGGTGATTCTACAGTGGCAGGTATTGCATCAGGTCTTGTTCATCAACAATCCGATGAAGATTTACTGAAAAAAGCTAATGCATTTGGAATGTTAAATGCAATGGAGCATCAAACAGGTCATATCAATGTAGATAAATTTAAAGAACTATTCAAACAAATTGAAGTTATAGAGGTGTAATTCATGACAAAATCACAACAAAAACTAGCATCAATCGAACAATTAAGTAATCAAGATGGGATTATTTCAGCTTTAGCATTTGATCAACGTGGGGCATTAAAAAGAATGATGGCTGAACATCAAACAGAACCTCCTACAGTTGAACAAATCGAACAATTAAAAGTACTTGTATCAGAAGAGTTAACACAATATGCATCTTCTATTCTTTTAGATCCTGAATATGGCTTACCTGCTTCTGATGCACGTAATAAAGAGTGTGGTTTATTACTTGCATATGAAAAAACTGGATATGACGTGAATGCAAAAGGTCGTTTACCAGATTGCTTAGTAGAATGGTCTGCTAAACGTTTAAAAGAACAGGGTGCCAATGCAGTTAAATTCTTACTTTATTATGATGTAGATGATTCAGAAGAAATTAACATTCAAAAGAAAGCTTATATTGAACGAATTGGTTCAGAATGTGTTGCTGAAGACATTCCATTTTTCTTAGAAGTGTTAACTTATGATGATAATATTCCAGATAATAAAAGTGCTGAATTTGCAAAAGTAAAACCTCGTAAAGTAAATGAAGCAATGAAGTTATTCTCTGAAGATCGATTCAATGTTGATGTGCTTAAAGTTGAAGTACCCGTAAATATGAATTTTGTTGAAGGATTTACAGAGGGTGAAGTTGTATACACAAAAGAAGAAGCAGCACAACATTTCCGTGATCAAGAAGCAGCGACACATTTACCTTATATTTATTTAAGTGCTGGTGTATCAGCTGAATTATTCCAAGACACATTAACATTTGCACATGATGCAGGTGCACATTTCAATGGTGTGTTATGTGGGCGTGCGACATGGTCTGGTGCAGTTAAAGTTTATATTGAACAAGGAGAACAAGCTGCAAGAGAATGGTTACGTACAACTGGTTATAAAAACATTGATGATTTAAATAAAGTACTAAAAACAACTGCAACATCTTGGAAAGCAAAATAACTTAGGGGAGGTTATTCATATGAACAGAGAAGAAGTACAATTACTTGGTTTTGAAATTGTCGCATATGCAGGAGATGCACGTTCAAAATTATTAGAAGCATTAAACGCTGCTAATGAAGGTGATTTTGATAAAGCTGAACAACTTACGGAGGAAGCAAATGAATGTATTGCAAATGCACATAAAGCTCAAACAAACTTATTAGCTCAAGAAGCGCAAGGTGATGACATTGCATTTAGTATTACAATGATTCACGGTCAAGACCATTTAATGACAACGTTATTATTAAAAGATTTAATGAAGCATTTAATTGAATTATACAAAAAAGGGAGCTGACCCCTATGAATAAGTTAATAGCATGGATAGAAAAAGGAAAGCCGTTCTTTGAAAAAATATCTCGTAATATTTATTTAAGAGCGATTCGTGATGGATTTATTGCAGCAATTCCAATTATCTTGTTCTCAAGTATATTTATTTTAATCACATATGTACCTAACGTGTTTGGCTTTACTTGGAGTAAAACGATGGAAGGTATATTGATGAAACCATATAACTATACCATGGGTATTGTTGGTTTAAGCTAAAAAAGAGCCGTAAACGTTGATATGAAGCGGTTTACAACTCTTGATGATATGAATTGAATACGTTTTGAATACGTAATTACTAAAAACTAACATAATTTGCGAACTTTTCGGCCACTTTCTCACGCTGCTTTTCAGTAACATGTGCATATATTCCCATAGTCGTTTGTATATCCCCGTGACCTAATCTATCTTGTACCTCTTGAACAGATAAGCCCGCTTCAAATAATAATGAACAGTGCGTATGTCTAAAGCCATGTACTGTTATCCTTTTAAAATTATTCTTCTTACATATCAAATTCAAAGTTTCATTAGCATATACTCTATTTAGTCGTTTATTCGTTTCTACATTCGTGAATATTTCTTGATGTTTGCTAGATGTATTATGACCGTGTTTAAGAGATAACACACGTTGTTGAGTACGCCACTCTTTTAATACCTCTAATGTTTTACTATCAACGCTGATCGTTCTAATAGATGAACGAGTTTTAGGCGTATCTATAAACTGCCTATGATTTAAGCCCTCTGCAAGCGTCTTATTCACACTTAACGTTTGATTAGTAAAATCTATATCATTCCATGTTAAAGCCATTAATTCGCCCCGTCTGATACCTGTAAAGGCAAGTGTACGAAATAAAGCATGATGTAATACATTATCTTTTACAAGCTCTAAAAACTGCTGCAATTCATCACTTGTATAGTATTTCATTGTTTCGTGCTTTTGATTACTTTTCTTACGTGGTGCTTTTATGTGATTAAATGGATTATCAGTTATGATTTTTAAACTAATAGCATACTCAAAGATAGTAGACGCATATATACGCCCCTTTTTCGTTTCTGAATATGTTCGATACCATTCATTCAATACCTTTTGACAATGTGGCACGGTAATATCTTTAATAGCCATATCCTTAAAGTGTGGAAGTATCATCATTTTAAACGTTGTCATTGCTTGCTGATAGGTGCTTTCTTTTACTGTATTTCTATATTGTTCTAACCATAGTTCATATATTTGCTTAAACGTCATTATTTCAGTATTTAAGAAGCCGTTAGCTTGTACTTCTGTTTGCAGCTTAGCTTCTGCAATTTTGGCCTCTCTCTCAGTTTTAAAGCCACGTCTTGTTGTCCGCTTCTGCTTACGAGTGATTGGATCAACACCGAGATATGCAACAAACATATACGCCGTTGAGCCGTCTTTCTTTTTATATTTCTTAATCATTGTAAATCAATCCTTTCTACTTGCCCGCATGCGTTTGATTGGATTGAACACACCTTTGAGAATGGTTACTCATTGGTGCGGTAATAGTATGTATGAACTCGTAAGCAGAAGTGAGAGAGTTAATCAGTGATTTGTGAGTATCTTTCTATTAAAGTGTCTATATCTTTAAGTATATTAATATTAATATAATCACTTAATTCAGAAGATTCTAATACAGTATTTTTAAATGTATAGTCAGTAGGATAACTGTTTTTTACTATTCCTAAAAAGTTTTCAAAATCTGCTTTTTCATCTTCAGTTAATCTATTTTCATTAGACAATATAGCATTAAACTTTAATAATTCATTTATAACATGAGCAATAAAATGTATATTATTTGATTTATTATCCTCAATTGTAATCCTTTTTTCGATTTCAAAATCTCTAAATATATAATAATTGTTTATTATCTCACTTACTGTTATATTTTCATTATTTAAATACTTTTTGTATATTTCATTACCTTGTGAAATTGTCTGTAGTGTTTTGAAATTGTAATTTTTGAAGCTGCTAATTATTCTTTTAGCTTTTTCCATTAACTCGCTTATAATTAAATCTAAATTATTAGTAGCAAATTCTAATAACTCATTATAATCATATACGTGTTCTCTCTCAGTAGAAAATTCACTTAAATTAAATGTTATATACAGATTGTATTTAGTGAATATTTGTTGATATAAATACGTTTCTCCCTTACTATTCAATCCTGATAAATCATATTTGTCACTTTTTAAAGAAAAACGTTTTTGCAAGAAATTAATAGGATCGCCATATAATAAATAATCTACACCAATATTTCCAAGCTCAGCTATTTGTTTGAGTCTTTTTTTGTTAGGTAAATTTGCACCATTTTCCCATTTTGAAACGTTACTTTTACTTACGTTAAATAATTTTCCAAAATCACTTAAATCTTTCCCGTTAGCTATACGAATTTTTTTAATCCGTTGTCCTACCTTTAGTTTATCGATTTCACTCATATTATTACCTCCAAAAAAATTATACTATATCAAAATAAATATTTAAACCTGTAGTTGAGAAAAATTGAGTATTAGTTATTGCAATTTAATTCTAAGTTTGATAAATTAGATTTATAAAGTTGAGAGGAGTTGAGTTTATGATTAATAAAATAGCTGGCTATAGAAAGATGATAGGAAAATCACAAAAGGAAATGGCAAAAAAATTTGATATTTCTGTGCAAGCTTATTCAAAAAAAGAAAATGGTTTAATACCTTTTAAAGATAGCGAAAAAGTTATATTTAAGAATTTACTATTACCATATTTCCCAGATATAACAATTGATGATATTTTTTTTAGTCAAATGTTGAGTAATGTTGAGTTTAAGGAGGTTTCTAAATGAGTGAACAATCTATTCTAAGTGAATCCGCTTCTTTAGAATTAGCAAACGGTATTTTGAAATTGGCCGAACAGATAGCGCAGCGAAAGATAGAACAACAACAGAAACGATGGGTTACGCAAACAGAATTAAGAAAGTTATACAGATGTACACATAGTGATATTACCGAGTGGGAACGTTTAGGGCTAACTAAACGAAAGCAAGGTCGCAGTTATTATTATGATCTCAAAGAAGTCGAAGAATTTTTACTATCACAGAAAAAATAAATTATCTAAGTCCCGCATGTTAATAATTTGTGATTGAACGATAGTATTAATTCAATTTTAAGGTGGTGTTTAAATTGATTAGATTTCTGAATGAACTCGTTTATATATGTGTAATTACGATATTTCTAAATATGTATTCTGAATTACATTATGCGTTAGTATTTTTCATATTTGGGAGTATGATTGCAGCACTTAAATTTGATATGAGAGATGAAGAACGCTCATATCTCTATAAAGCATATAGAGAGTATTCAAGAAAGAGCTAGAGAAAAGCAACTATCTAATCTCAAACAAAATAAACCGTTAGGTTCAGCTGAACTAAACGGTCAGAAATAGAAAAAAAATTTAAGTAGAAAGTATCTAAAAAATAAATCGCTTCAATATGGAGCAATAGGAGGAACAAAACAATGAAATTATTTAAAAAGAAATACGATCATAAAAAAGTAAACAAAGTGAAAGATATGATTTTATATACTTCATATTCATTTGAAGCTAAAGCATATGAAGAAGCTATTGAATTATTGAAAGATAACAATAAACAAAAAGCTATTGAACTTATGTATGAAAGATTAATAGAAGCACAAAGAAAAGAATATGAAATGAAGTTAGAAATAGAAAAAGCGTCATCTGTTCACGCCCGCCAAAGCAGAAACAGATAACGCCAATAAATGCAATATAGAAAAATAATAAACTACTGAAAGGATAGCATTTTATGACTAATAAAATCAAGTGTTCTAAAGGTTATGGTGTAATTACGCAAAGTGTTATGTCTAGCAAAGATATAAGTATAGAAGCCAAAGCATTGTATTGCTATTACATGGCTCATGTAGGCGACAATATTATCCCAAGTGCTACACAGACATGCAATGATTTGATGATCAGTTACAAACGTTTTAAAACACTACGAACACAATTATTTGAAAGAGGATTTTTATAGATTGATAAAAATTAGCAGCAAAGGAGGGCAGACGATTGGAACAACCGAGTTATTACGCAATATTAACAGCACGTGTCCGTTATGATAACCGATTAACTGATAGTGAGAAAATACTTTATGCGGAAATAACAGCATTAAGTAATAAATATGGTTACTGTTCAGCAAGCAATAATTACTTTGCTAAGTTGTATGAAGTATCTAAAAGAACTATATCAACACGTATAAATAACTTAAAAAAGTTAAATTATTTGAAAATAGAACTTGAATTAAATGGTAAGGAAGTAAAGAAAAGAAAAATGTACCCCATGACGCATACTTCTATACCTATAGAAGATAATTTCCATAGGGGTGTAGAAAATATAGTGCATACACCTATAGAAGCAAACTTCCAAGAGAATATTACAAGTAATAATATTACAAGATTAAATAATACAAGTAGTAGTAGTGCAAGCACTACTAAACAACAACCACCATCACATTCTTATAGTAATGTATTCAACTTTTACCAAGAAAATGGATTTGGAATATTACAACCATTTGTGATTGATCAAATTAACGCATGGATAGATGATTTCAACGGTAATGAAAATATCGTTATTGAAGCATTAAAAGAAGCAGCAACAAATAACGTGTGTAAGTGGAGTTATGCTAACAGTATTCTTAAAAGTTGGTATCAAGACGGTATTAAGTCTATTGATGATATAGAAGCGCGTAGAAAACAACGTGAAGTAAGTAAGAATAAAACGGAATCTACAAAAACATTCGATAACTCTCAATATGCAGATTTATTTTAGGAGGGAAGATACTTGAAAAGTATTAATGATATTGATTTAAAAAGCAAAATGCGTAGTGAATTGATTGAAGAACAATATAACCTTAAATGTGATAAATGCAAAAACATATATAGTTATCATAAATTCAGAAAATCAGACGGTACAATACAAATAATCAGAAACGGGTGCGAGTGTGAATCCATTGAGAAAGGAAAACAAAGCAGAAGCCAACATAAAGCAAATCAAAAACGCTTGAATATTGAAAAAGTATTTAAGCAATCCATGATGAATGATGATTTGTTAAAAGCTGAATTTGATAATTATAAACCAACTAATAAAAATTTATTAGAAGCTAAACAGATTCTACAAAAGTATGCAGCTAACTTTAAACCAGATAAACCAAAGTCGCTACTTTTACAGGGGAGTTATGGTATAGGAAAAAGTCATTTAGCTATGTCGGTTGTAAGAGAAGTCAAAAAGAAAGGCTATACAGCTTTATTCTTAGATGTTACTGAATTAGTGAAAGCTTATCGAAATACCTACAACAAGAATGTAGCAATGACTGAAAAAGAATTAGATCAAATGATTAGAGATGTAGATTTGCTTGTAATAGATGATTACGGAACAACAGTAAACGATTATGGCAATGAAAAACTATTTTCACTAACAGACATGAGAACAGGTAAAAGCAACATCATAACAACTAATCGTGAAGCATTAGAACTTTCTAATAATGACGATAAAGCAAAAAGATTTAGTCGTTTGATGAAAAACACACAAATTATAAAAATGCATGGTACAGATTATAGATTAAAAGATTTTAAATCATAAGTGGTAACGGGCTTTGTACCCGTTCCGCTTCTCAGAAAGGAGTAACACATAGTATGGCAAGCCTAAAACAAGCGTATCAACAAGACACAGACGCCGAAGAAATCGAAATGATTAGTGATGATACATTATTCACAGTTTACAATCCTAAATTTATTGAAGAAAAAAAGCAGATGATAGAGGACTATATCGAAACGTTATACGAACGTAATACACCAAACATGGTATGTGATCCAGTAACTCAAATGGTTTACTATCAATCGCAAAATTTAGAAAGCCTAGTTATGTACATCATTGAAGAAAAAAAGAAATTGAATGCATTCATCAGAAAAAGCAATAGAAACCTATATCATTTATACGCTGTTTTAGAGAGCTATACAAAGCAAGAACAAATATTTATAAAGAATTACATCAGAAATGCAAAGGTGCGTGATAATGAGCTTGTGAGACACTTTAAAATTGATTTATATAACTATGTCCAAGCTGAAAGAGAGAAAAGGCAAGAAGAACATAACAAAAAGTCATTTAATGCGTACTTAGTGGACAAAGACGAAATAAGAAAAAGACATCAAAAGAAAAAGATTAATAATGGTTATGGCTTAACACTCAATCAAGAGAAAGAGCTGCGATTGATTAAAGAACACGAAGAAGAACGAAATACAGATATAGGGATATTCATTGACTTAATTCAACAGATGAACAATGATGAACTCTTATCTTATGTGTTAGATCGTCATGAATTTAATATTGATAGTTATAATCTCAAAATATTAACTGACGCAGCACTTTATCGCTTGCCATTGAAACAAAGAAAACAAGCCTATAACCATTTAAAAGCAATAACAAGAATACTAAAAAATAATCCAATCGAAAAGAGGTTAAAACAATATGAACAATGATGAAATGAATAAATTAAGTGAAGCATTAGAACTATCAGAATCACAAAGATTAGCATTATATAATTACAGTGAACGAGAAGCTAAAGAAAAAGCACAATCACAAGAACAAAAGAAAGAATTAAGCAGTTTAGAAAAGCATGAGAAACGTCAACAAATCATGTCTATTAAAGACGCTAACCAACGACAAGAAGAAATTGCTAAGCATGTTGATTTATTTAAATAGGAGGGCTATTCATGAAAACATTAAAACAAATTGAAGTGCATAAAAAGAATATTGAAAGCTATCAAAAGGATATACAAGCATTAGAGCAAGAAGTAAATAACGAAAAAGAAAAGATTGATCAACTTAATAAAGACTATCAAGAATTAGTAGTAAGTGGCCAAGTTGAAAAAGCTGATAAGCTATATACTAAAATTGATAAGCAAGAAACGACGTATAAAGCAAAAGTAAAACGTTTAAGCGTTATGAAGCAATCACTGAAACAGGTTATTATTAAAAATTGTAGCAGTATGCAAGAAGAAGCCGATAAATTAAGTGATGAATATATTGATATTTACTATGATGATTTAAAACACTATAACAAGCTCAAAGAAGAACTAAAACAAGCAGAACAGAAACTAGAACAACATAACAATAGTTATCTACTTAATCAACGTAATTTAAGCCATTATATAGATAGATTAACAAGAGAAAACAATATTCAACCAACTGAGTTTATGGGTAGCGTTAATAGTCGCAAACCATTTTATATTTAATCAATGTAGCCTACTTTTTTAGTAGGCTTATTTTATCTGTGAGGTGCATATATGATCCTTAAAAGAATTAGTCACACATTATCCTATCATGAAACTAAAATATCTGAGTATGCTTTACTAACAGAGTATAATCCTAAGTTTATTAACACTAAGATTAAAGCTATTACTACACAAATAGAGATGATGTATCACTTAAATATGTCACATATGACGACAAATGATGTTTATGGCGTTGTATCTATTTCTTATCCTTTAGAAAAGTTAGTGATTAGTATAATTGATGAAAAAGAGAAATTGCAGCGTTTCAAAACGAAATCAAATAGAAATATGCAACAACTAAAACAGATTATTAAGAAATATACACCAAGTGAACAAAAAGATATCATGTATTATATGCAGTCTAATGGCTCAGTCATAGATTATGACCTTATAGAACGCCTACAACGTGATTTATACAAGCTAAAACATTCAAACAAACAGAAAGTAAGTATTTAAGCATGAGATACAACAGAGAAGCTATTAAGCAGTTTATACGTGATTACTCAAAAGAAAATCGTAAAACTATATATGATGAAACTACCAATGTAGACGATTTCTTTTCACTGAATGATGAAGTAGAACAATTTGAATTAAATGAAAATATTGGAAATCAAGTGTTTTTTAATGAATTAGATCAACTCATTTATGCAGTAGGAACTAGAAGGGAATACTATATATTTTTCTTACTATGTGAAGGGAAATCTATGAATGAAGTTGCTAAGATACTTAATTTAAGTAGAGAAAGAATCCGTCAACTATTTAATGGTTTATTAGATAAATTAGAAAATAAGGAGGGATAAAATGAAATCACTAACGCTAAAACAAAAGCAATTCGCAGATGAGTACATTCGAACCGGAAACGCCTATCAGTCGGCAGTAAATGCGGGTTATAGTGTAAGTTATGCGAGAGGTAATGCGATAAAATTGTTGGAAAATGTGAGTATAAATAAATATATAGATGACAACTTAGAAATTATTCAAAAAGAAAGCATAGCAGAAACTGATGAGATCATGCGTTATTTAACACGAGTGCTTAGAGGCGAAGAAAAAGAAGAAATATTGGTATATGTGGGCGACGGTATGCAAGAAATCCAAACAATACAACCTAGTGCCAAAGACAGAATAAAAGCAACAGAATTATTAGGTAAACGTTATCGTATGTGGACTGAAAAACAAGAAATAGAAATCACTACACCAATATTCATTGATGATGTGCCTGAAGAAGATTAAAAAATGATTATGAAATAGTACTTACTCAATTTTGAGTAGGTGCTTTTTATTAATTTTTTGATTAACCAAATCTATTGCTCAAAAAAGTATAAGCATATTTTTATTAATAAATAATTAAGGTATTGGTATTTTACAGTACCCTTTATTTTGTATTTAGTTTTAATTAAGGAATTAGTTTGTTAGTATCAAATTTAAAGATATCTAGGAGGGAATATAAATGGGGTCAGTTCTCACTGTTGTTTTAATATTCTTAATTTTATCTCTAGTCTTTAAATCTCTTAAGAAAAAGAAGTAAGAGAGATATACATATTTGAGTAGTATTAATTTTAAGTTATAAAAAGTAAGCGTTTTCTATTTACATTCAGAGCCTTTTATAAGATAATAAATGCAGCTACTAAACTTACTACTCAAAATTGAGTATCCTTTAATAAACTGACTGTATCCTTTGGGTGCAGTCTTTTTTTGGTAAATTGATAAAATCTTATATTTTAATTGTAAAAAGACAAATAAAAAAGAATACCAACATAACTTATGCTAATTAAGTCGATATTCTACAAATTAGATACTGCCAAAAATTAAAGGAGATAATTGTTGAAAAATAGCAATTTATATTGAATTTATCGCATTAAATATTAAATCAGCTATGTATGTTTCGGTAAATGCAGCTAATACCACTAATGGTAATGATACGAATAAATACATTTTTACTAAAAATATGATATTCATTTTTAAAGAATAGGTCTGTTTTTTCTCTTTTCTAAATAGATTGATAATTTTTTGTATTATCGTTTTATTTATTATATAAAGACAACTAATAAGCACGCATTGACTCATGATTTCTAAAGTGTAGTGTGGAATATAAGCTATTAAAGCTGCTATTCCTTTTTGAGTGTCGAAGCTTATTAAAAAGCCTAGCATTATACCTGGAATAATCATTGATACTATTAAATTTAATGTATATAAAAAAGGGATCGGTATTAAAGCTAAAATAATCATTTGTAATGGGACACTAAAGCCATTATTTACTATAAATCCCCATACTTTTTCTAATCCTGTTGTTTCACTTACTCTTTTTGGTGATTGATTACCTAATTGTTTTATAAATTCTTCAGTGGGATGAAAAAAGAAAGCAAGGATAGTTACTGTAACTAGTAAAATAGTTGCTATTATAAAAATCTTCAATGCTCGTTTGTAATAACTATAATATTTTACATTAAACATATTTTCCTCCATATATTATTATAAGGATAAGTGTAAAATTCATTAAATAACAGGTATAGTATCTCAAATAAACAAATCAAAATCTAGACTATTATATAATAACTTGATGATTAACACGTAAAGAAGAACATAATTTTTAACTAATGGGAACATATTGAAAGTGTATATTTTTACTCTTACAACCGTATTTAAAAGTCCACCTGTAAGCAGTACCTTAAAATAGGGAAGTGGTTTGATTAGACAAAAAGGCCGCCTCAAATTAAGGCCACCTAAGAAATGCTGATACGCCAAGTTACCGTATCAGAAATTTAAATATAGACTTATTAATCAATTTAATAGCTGACGCACTAAGTTAGTGCATTAGAAAACGAAAATATTCGTTCTCTAAAATTTAGATGAATACAGCCGAAATGTCGGCTCAATAGAAGAGGAATAGTAAGTTAGAAAAATCTAATTCTGAAAAGCCATTTGTGGCTACTCTGCGTAGTCAAAATGGCTACGCAGCACACGTTTATGATGTACGATCTCACAGCGCAAATGTGCGCAGTGAATCTCACAATCTAAGTTTGAGCAATGAAACTATTAAAATACAAATAATACAATGATATGCTAATGTAAAGTTAAAAAGGAGTATTAGCAATGGCAAAAGCTTTAATGTTAATCATAACTATTGTTTGTATAGCTTATATTGTGTATAACTTCATTAAAGATAAACCAGTCATTAATATTTTCTTTGCTTTAATAATACAATCAATTTTATTATTTCTAATCCGCTTCTTTTGGATAAAGCAATCTTTTAATAAATCACTTTTATCGTCTTTTGACTTATTTTCGATTATAGTTGTAGTTATTTATTTGATATATAAATTAAGTAGAAGAAAAGAAAAAGAGGATAAATAATTACGATAGTTGCGTATTCAACTTGAGTACGCAGCTTATAAATGACCTAGTAATAAATTTCATTCCCCAAATTTGGGGAGTGAGAATGTAAAAAAAATTATAGATACTGTAAAAATTGTAGACAATGAATAAATTCAATGCCTATAATGATATTAGAAGTTGTTCCCTTATGAAGCACTTCTATATTATATTTTTCTATATGTGAGTCATTTTTTCTTGGCTATGTCCATTGGGCATAGCTTTTTATTTTATTGTAGACAAATATATAAATAATGAGATAATAGCAAAAGAGGTTTAAGACCTTTAACTTCTTTACGTACATATAGAGTTTTAACTCTATCTCAACTACAATGAGGCTAACCTTAATTGGTTAGCTTCTTTTTTTGCGTAAAAAAGCACTCTCAACTTAGCTCATGACGGACTAAGTGAGAGTGTAGATGAAAAGTAAGGAGTGAAACATTTTTATTAATTTATTACATTTATGCATACAAGTTAATGATTTTTATTTTAATAGTGTGGCTAAATAAAAATTAGTGTGTAATAATGATAATTGAGATTGTCTAACTGGCGACTCTTTCCTTTCCACTAAGTATTTCTTCTCCATCGAAAATACTGTATGTTTAGGCAATCTCGACACTTTAAAAGCTTTCATAAATAGCATATCTCTTTAGGGGCGTAAAGCCCCTTTTTGTATGCGAAAAAGTCTCACTAGTACGTGACTAGTAAGACTAAGTTTCAATGAAAGCAATGTTAACTACGAGTTATTTTAACATACATCTACTTCACTTAATAGACATACATTTTATTATACACTGCCGTAACCATTCGTGACGGTAGCTGCATGAACAATTCGTTCAGTCATGTATAAAAGGGAGTAGGAAAACACGACGCCCTTTGTTAGTTGATCTAAGTAGGGACTGAACGAAACGTTATCCCCTTATTCATGGGGTTGTGAAACGCTACCCCATATGTCGCAACTTGCGACGTTAGGTAAGTGAATATAGTAACCGCTTCGATACATTAGCATATTCCCAATTTAGACATATATTAATACAAGGATGTAGTCCTAATTTAGGATTGCAGCATTAACCAGCTTGTCGATTTAGCAATGCGGTATAAAAGGGATTTAAAAATTTATTATACCTTTAAAAATTAGTAGATAAACATTTGTTTCTAGTAGCTAGTAAAAGTAAGTATTAATAAGCTAGTATTGTATATTAGGCAAAATCTTTTGTACTAAGAAAGTGTTTACGTAAATAATTATTTAATTAAAATCAAAATATTTAATGCCAAAAACAATAATAGAAAGTTGAATTTAAGTATTTACAATTCTTAAAGTATAATTATAATTATTAGTGTATGTATAAATAGGAGGTGTTTGTATGTCAGTTAACATTGAGGTTAATAGTGAGGTTTTGAAATGGGGGATTAAGGTTTCAGGGAAAAACTACAACCAAGTTAAAGAGAAATTTAAAAAAATCGATAATTGGATGAAAAATGAAAGTTCCCCTACATTTAATCAACTTGAACAATTAAGCTCATATTTAAATTTACCGTTTGGTTATTTGCTGCTTGATACACCTCCAAAAGAAGATATAGAACTTTTAAATTTTAGAACTATAGATTCTGAGGAACATGGAGAGCCTTCTAGAGAATTGATTGATACTATCTATGATATGGAAACCAAAAAGGAATGGATGAGAGAATTTTTAATCGAGGAAGGATATGCAAAAAATTCTATAGTCAATTCTATAAATTTAGAAGATGACTTTAATGTTTCTTCGAATAAAATTAGAGAAATACTTGGTTTACCGATTGAATGGTATCTTGAAAAAAAAGCAAAGGATTCATTTAATTATTTAAAAGACTTAATAAGTTATAACGGTATTTTAATTATGCAAAATGGTATAGTAAAAAATAATACAAGACGAAGATTAGATATAAATGAATTTAGAGCTTTTTGTTTAATAGATGATTATGCTCCTCTTATTTTCTTAAATAACAGAGATAGTATAAATGGGAAGAAATTTTCATTAATGCATGAATTAGTGCATATTGCTCTTGGTAAACAAAATATTTTTAATGATAATAATGAATTTAGACATAAATATGATAAGATTGAAACTTATTGTAATAAAGTAGCTGCTGAATTGTTAATACCAACAGATAAATTTTACGATAAATGGAAAAATGGTCTTGAAAAAATACTAGTTGATAAAATTTATTCTTTATCTAAATATTTTCAATCAAGTAATGTAGTAGTAGCACGAAAGGCTTTAGATAATGACTTCATAGATAAAGAAATCTATAATAAAGTTGTAAAAGAAGCTAAACATTCATATGAAATTAGTCTTAAGAAAAGAAAGTCAGGTGGTAATTATATAAATAATACTATTGCAAAATTAGACAATAATTTTACTCTAGCTATTTCTAGTGGTGTTGAAAAAGGTAGCACTTTATATAGTGATATTTATAAATTAACTGGATTAAAAAGAGGCACATTTGATGAAGTAATTAATAGATTGGAGGGTAAGCATTAAATGGATAGTTCTACTTTAAATCAAACTAATAATATATTTTTAATAGATAGTAATTGTTTAATTGCGCCCTCCAAAAATTACTATAGTTTTATTTTAACGCCTAGTTTTTGGAAAAAAATTAATAATTTTTCAAAGAAAGGTTTAATTAAAACGATTGATAAAGTGAAAAATGAGATTTGTCATCAAACTAATCAGTCTAAAAAAGATGAACTACAAAAGTGGTTTGAAAATTCTAATGTCAATAATGTTATAAATGTAAAGAGTAAGGAAGATATAGTTGCAAATTATCAAAAAATTTTAAATTATATTCAAAGTCAAAGTTGCTATCAGGAGATTGCTCTAAAAAAATGGTCTGACCAAAATGTAGCAGATCCATGGTTAATTGCCACAGCAATGACTTTTAATTATACTATAGTGACTTTTGAGATGGATAGAAATAAGATGCAATTAAATAATCAATTAAATGAAGCAAAGATTCCTGAGATATGTAAAGCTTTTGGGGTGAATTATTGTAACCTTTTTGAAATGCTAGAAAAATTAAATTTTCAATTATGAATGTATTTTATATTTATGCGTAATATTTTAAAATTAAAGACTTTAACTCTGAACTAATATATAGCAAATAGCATGCGAACAATATACATAAAACTTATTGGTTGAAAACGTCACTTACTAAGTGGCGTTTTTTTATAAAATTAAAGGGTAAAAAATATATAAATACATAATTAAAGGGAGAAATAATATCATGAATGAATTCAGTAATAGTATTGAGGATTTTGAAGATATCTATCAAGAAGAATTAAATAATTCAGAAACTAATTATTTTATTTTAGATACAAATGGTGATTATAAAGGAGAAAAAGAATTTGAAACATATATATGGGAAACTAATAAATATGGAAAGGTAAAAGAAGGTGATCTTTTTATATATAGACGTCCTCAAAGAGCATCAGAGATTAAAAATGAATTTTATTTTTTTGGGTGTGGAAAAATTAAAAAGATTGAGTTAATCGAAGGTGCAAAAGTTAAAGGAATTATTGATAAATCAATAAAATTTAAAGAAAAAGTTTTACAAAGAGATGTTCAAAATATGAAATGGCATACTGAAAAGAAAAAAGAAGGTACTTTTCAAAATTTCTTTTTGCAATATGGAATGAATTTAATTAATAAGAAAGATTTTTTGGAAATTTTATCTTTTAATAAAAAAATATTAGAAGTTCAAAATGAAAGTTTTGAAGATGAAAATACTAATGTGAATATTGATAATGAAATTGAGAAGAAATTGGCTGAAAAAATTAATAATGGAAATTATGAAGTAAAAGATAAAAACGCAACAACTAAAGTAAGAGGCACTGCACAAAGAGTTTTTTCTCAAAAAGTAAAAGTAAATTATCAATATAAATGTGCAATTACAGGGATTGAAACTACTTCATTTTTAATAGCTTCTCATATAGTTCCTTGGAGTAAAAATGAAAAAATTCGTCTCGATCCTTCAAATGGTATCTGTTTATCCTCATTGGTAGATAAAGCATTCGATCAAGGTTATATAGCAATTTCAGATGAATATAAAATTATATTTTCAGATGAATTAAAGAAAGACAAGCAATTATATAGAGAATTAAAAAAGTATGAAAATGATTTTATCAAATTACCTGTAGAATTTAAACCGAACTTAAATTATTTAAGGTGGCATAGAGAAAATATTTTTAAGAAACAGTAAACATGCGGACAAGTTAAATATTTCATCTTAAACTAAACGTCACTATACAGTGGCGCTTTTTATTTGAATACGTTTTGAATACGTTATTTAAAAATTAATAGCAACCTATAATAAAGTTATATCTATAAAACACTGATATATCAACGTTTATAAACAGTTAAAAATACATATAAAAAGTACAAACTAAACCATGGGAATAGTTGGTTTGATTGTAGCTGGAACAACAGCTAAGTCTTTAACCGATTCCTACAACAGGAAATTAGATAAAACCAATCAAATTAACTTTATTTCTACAATGATGGCTGCGATGAGTGGATTTTTATTCTTAGCAGCAGATCCTATTAAAGAGGGTGGATTTTTAAGTGCATTTATGGGCACAAAAGGATTATTAACAGCCTTTATTTCAGCCTTTATTACCGTAATTGTTTATAATTTCTTTATTAAAAGAAATATTACAATAAAAATGCCTAAAGAAGTACCACCAAATATTTCTCAGGTATTTAAAGATATCTTCCCGTTGTCAGCGGTTATTATCATTATTTATGCATTAGATTTATTATCAAGAACATTTATTCATACAAATGTAGCGAACGCCGTATTAAAAATCTTTGAACCATTATTTACTGCGGCAGATGGCTGGATTGGTGTCACACTTATCTTCGGTGCTTTCGCATTCTTCTGGTTTGTAGGTATACATGGTCCATCTATTGTTGAACCAGCAATCGCTGCAATTACTTATGCAAATCTTGAAACAAACTTAAATTTGATTCAAGCAGGAGAACATGCAGATAAAATTATTACACCTGGTACACAAATGTTCGTTGCAACTATGGGGGGTACCGGTGCTACCTACCCTGTAACACTACTACCATTAAAATTTAAAAGTAATTTCCCTTATATTAAGTGTATTCACCTTACCGTTCTCATTATCCTTTCTAGGAACAAAATCAAACGCAATTTCTTTAACTGTACTCAAGATTAACTCCTCTTTTTGCTTAACATTCAACTTACTCCAACCTTTAATCAAGATGTCATCAATCATGTTTAATTGTTCATTCGTAACTGTTTGTGTACTTTCCACTTCTGTGCCAGCATATTCAACCTCATCAAGTATCTCTTTCGTTTCGTCCATTAAGCTAAAATACTCATCATCTTCAATGTAACCTAATGACCATGATCGTGTGAGTTTCTCACGCTGTTTCATAATCTTATCTATATCGTAATCTAGTTTAGGTGTACTTTCTTCTACGATATCCACCTTAAACTTATTCATGTCATAGGTTTTGAGTAACTCTATAAACTTATCTTCTACTTCACTTTCATTGAACGAAATAGTTTGAACATTTTTATCTTTTGAACACGTATCACATTTATAGCGTCTTACTTCGTAAGAATATCCTTTTTTATCCGTTATCTTACCAGCGTATAGATGTAGCTTATTATGGCATTGAGGACATGTTAGAACGCCTCTAAAGATAGCATGATGTTTTACCTTACTTCTATGTGTTTTGTTCTCTATAACGTCTATAATTCGCTTATAATCACTTTCTGATAATACTGGCTCATGCGTATTCTCAATATACATATCTCCATACTTGGTATGACCACGTAATACTGGGTTTTTCATCAATCTAATAATAGAAGTCCTATTCCATTTTTTAATCTTAGGTACATTGACTTTTTTTATATTCATCTGTCTAGCAATTTCATTACCCGATACTCCATGTTTAAATTGCTCAACAAGATAATCAATTACCCACTTATGCTTATTAGGTACAAGTTTTCCATCTACATTGTCATAGCAAAAGGGAGCTTCTCTAATATAGTTACCTTCTCTTACTGCTGCACGACTACCAAATAATGCACGTTCACGTATCGTAGCACGTTCCCACTCAGCCATAGCACCTACCATAGTGATAAACAACTTACCAATGGCAGTTGTGGTATCAAATACTTCAGTAGCACTCTTGAACGCTACATTATACTTCTCAAACATTTCTAGCATTTCAAGTAAGTCTTTAACGTTACGTGTTAATCTATCCAACTTATAAACCAACACTAGATCATAATACTCTAGGTTATCCATAATACGTTTCAATGCTGGTCTATTCATCGAGCCACCACTTACACCAGCGTCAGTAAACACTTTAAAATCGTGCCAATTCTGTACTTCACAAAAGGCTTTCAATTTCCGTTCTTGCTCATGGATAGAATAACCTTCCGTTGCTTGCTCATAGGAACTCACCTGACACGAACGTAAATAGCTACGTTCATAATACATCACTCCTTAAAAAAGTAAAAAAATAATAAGGGTAGACGGACTACCCAATTATTTATTAGCTATTTGTTTCAATAACTCAATAATTTCATCATTTTGTTCTTGTATTTTGTTATTTTGTTTAATAATTTCGTCATTTTGCGCTATTTGCACATAAGTGTTTGTTTTCATATCTTTGTAATGATGAAACTTTGCTTGTTCTTTTTGGCTAAAATGAGTGCCAACACCAATTAAATTATAAATATCATCAAAACTATTAGCTTTTGTTTGATAATAAAAAGCGTTAGATGTAACATCAGTAGGATTACTAATACCTTGTTTTTCAAAACTTTTAACTCGTACATTTTTTGATCTTTGATCGTAAGCATTGTCTATACCAATAGCTTTATTTATTTCTTCACTAAGATTTGGATCGTTATTCCTTTGTAATTGAGCTAGTCTTTCTTGTTCTTCTGCACTTAGTGCTTCGATGGCTTTTTTACCTTCTTTGTCTAATCTATTTTTAATTTGTCCTAGTGCATAACCGTTTTTAAAACCAATCTTTTTAGGCATATTACCATTCCTTATTCTATATTTTTATATTCAAACACTCGTAGTGGCTCAAACTGAATAACGTATTTACCATAGCGAGCGGAATACCCATACTTTTGTTTATAATGTTCAATACTTTGTAGTACAAAACTTTCTGTAACTTCAAAAAAATTAGCAAGTTCATATAAATTATGTATGCCTTGCAAAAATGCTTCAATTATTCCTTTTAAAGTTATGATTTTTTCATTAGCAAGTCTTCTTGCTTTTAATTCATATTTTCTATTTTGAATATCTTGCTCATTAAGTATATTACCGTAAGAGATTTCATGGTGAGCTAGCTCTTCTGACAAAATTTCTAGTTTTTTAGCGTCAGATAAATTTTTATCAATCAATATTACTCCGTTATCATAAAAACCTTTAAACATTCCCGGCAATTCGAAAGTATCGCAAATATGTAAATGATTATTTTGGATTAGTAAATCTTCATATCTCCCCACATAATCAGTCCTTTTTGCGTGCTTGACGCACTAATTCAGCAAATTCTCTAATTTTATCTAATTCTTCTTCTGTGAAGTCATCGTCTAAATGCGCTGCAATAGTATCTTGCTCAACGCTTTTATCTTCTGTGATGCGAGATTTAGGAACATTAAAATAATCCGCTAATTCTTGAACTTTAGAAATTCTTGGATATTTAATTTCTTTTAACCAATTAGAAATAGTTGATTGACTTACACCTATTGCTTCGGATAATTCTATTTGAGTAACATTTTTCTCTTTCATAAGTTGTTCTAAATTCTCTGATAAAATTTTTCTAGCACTTTTGTATTCCATGTTTTTTCTCCTTTAGTATTACTTAATGTAATACTAATTTACCATAAGTAATATTACTTTACAACAAGAAATATCACTTTTAATAAAAAAATATTACTTAAAGTGTTGACATATTACTTAAAGTGATAGTATAGTTGTTTATGCACACAGGAGGTGATAAGAAAATGCCAGATGAATTCAAAGAATTTCCGGTAAAAGTTTGGCGTACTAACTCAAATATGACTCAGCAAGATGTTGCTGACAAACTGGGAGTAACTAAACAATCGGTAATTAGATGGGAAAAAGATGGAGCAGAACTAAAAGGATTGCAGTTATATGCTTTGGCTAAATTATTCAAAACTGAAGTTGATTATATAAAAGCCAAAAAAATTTAATATCATTATCACTTTAAGTGATAATAAGGAGGTAAAAGATTGAACGAAATACAACTTAGCAACGACCTAACAACTATTGAAACTGAAATTAAAAGTTATCAAAACATCGCTGGTCAATCTATTTTTGAGATTGGTCGAAGATTGAAACACGTTAAAGAAAACGACTTAGCACATGGAGAATGGATTAAATGGTTGAAGTCTATAAATATGAACAGAAGTCAAGCTACTAAATTCATTAAAGTTAGCGATGAGTTTTCAAATGGTTCGTTGACGAACCATTTAGGAGTAAATGTTCTTTATGAAATAGCGACTTTACCTGAAGAAGAACGTACCAAAGAACACACAACAGCCAAAGGTGAAATTAAAACGCCTGATGAAATGACAGAAAAAGAGTTACGTGAATTAAAGAAACAACTCAAACAACGCGATGAACAAAACGCTCAACTTCAATCTCAAGTAGAACAAGCACAACGTTCAGAAGAAATTGCGAAGAAACAACTAGAAGATGCAGAAAGTAGAGAACCAGAAGTGATTGAGAAGTATATGGAGCCAGAAGATTACAACCATTTAAAGCAAAGTAACCAACAACTTCAAGATTACCTGCAAGAAGTATCTAATCACAACAAGCAACTTAAATCAGATATTGAAAAGTTGAAAAATGAACGTTCTGAAACTGATGAAAAATCAGCTAAGTACGATCAACTCAATGAAGCTATTAATAAGATGAACGGTCAACTTACTAAAGGACAACAGAAAATCAAAGCACAAAAAGAAGTTTATGACTTAGTAAGAGCCAGCGAGAAATTGATTAAAGAAGTTTCTCCTTTATGTTACCTAGCTTATGGAAAAGACATAGTCGATAACGAATATGCTAGAGAGCCAATCGAAAGAATTATTAAAGATTTAAAAGATATATCAAATAGATTACAAAAACAAATTAATCAAGGAGATGTTATAGATGTCTAACTTTAACGATAACGAAAACAACGAAAATAATGAATTAGAACTTTTTAAAAAGCAAATTGAACAAACTAATAAACAAGGTGAATTTATCGCAAAAGCCTTTGATGAAATTATCAATATGAAAAGCAAGATGGAAAATATGGTAGATGAAGCAAAAGCAATCAACAATCAAACGAACGAAAGATTAAATGATTTGGAGAACACTAAAACATTATTACTAGGCGAAGCTAAGAAAGTTAAATCTCAAGTTACAAGAAGAGGTTATGAGTTAGCTAATCATTATTTTAGAAATGGTGTTTCTGATGAATTGTTCCATAAAAAACGTATTCATTTACAAACTGGTATTTACAAAAAGATAAATGAACAGTTTGACGCTATCACATATACAACAATTAGACATATTGATTTTGACGCAGCGATGGAATTTATCAACAACATTGAATTAGTAGATTTACCACTAAATTATTTAAAACTAACAGAAACTCAAAAATCAGTAGCTGAGAAACATAACGATAAAGTAATCACTTTATTCACTACAAAACCAAAGGAGGCATAATATGAACGTTTTATACAAAACAACCCTCCTCATCACAATGGCAGTTGTGACGTGGAAGGTCGTAAAGATTGAGAAAAACACAAGATTTAAACTTAGAAATTTTGTTTATCCAAAAATTGATAACACTCAAAGTAAAAAGTTAATGGATATTGCTAATCACGATCTAAAAGATATTTAACTGTATTCAGAATTTTCATATCTTGTTGAGCTTTTAAACTTTCGTATAAAGCAATTGAATAAATAATTTCGTAAGTTACGTTTTCAGGAGCATCTTCTTTCAATTTATTTATTCTATCTCTAAGAAAGTCACTGTCACCACCGAATTCTTTTTCGGCTTGATTACTAAGTTCACCAAAGAAACTTTGAAAATCATCAAAATTCATAGTTATCCCCCTTTCTTCAAAAGATAACTAAATTATACACGAAAGGAGTGATTGAAGATGACGACAAATGAAATGACACAAGAAGTCTTCGATAAATTCATCAATTTTTTTGATAAATTCGGAATATTACAAGAGTTAGTTGAGGAGGAAGAACGTGAGAAAGCAAAAAGTAAGTAATGAAGATAAATCAATTTATATCGCTGGAACAATGGCATTAGCATTATTCACTTTTCTAACACTATGTGGAGTGTTCATTGCACAAGCACTAGGTGTAGGAGTAATTGCAGCAGTAGTGACATATGTATTCTTTGATACTTGTTACTACGAAAAAAAGACTGATACTCACGCCAATGAGTAACAGTCGAACACTAATTAAATAAAATTCAACTCAATCATACAACGGGAGGATAGATCATGCAAGAACTAAATATAGATGAGAAGAACGCAATCGAACTTTCAATGCTTGCTATCGAAAATAGAACGCTTAAAAAACGTATAGCGTCAAAAGATGAAATTATCGATGACTTAATGAGAGATATCCGATACTGGGCAAGAATGTACCAATCAGCAAACACTCGTGCCAATAAAAACGCACAATCAATAGTCGAATGTACGGAGGTGCATGAACGTGAAAGAAACAGTCACTTATATAATCAAGCGAAAAGATAACGACTTATATGTAACCAACATGCCTAGTCATAACTTCCCAGCAATCAAATACTCAACTGAATTCAGAGATGCTAAAGAATTTAACGGAGTAGATAAAAGTTCGATAGATATGACGGTACACAAAGCCATCAAACATACGCACATAGAACAGGATAAGTATGAGGAGGTTGAACATGATGGATAGATCGGAAAGTATCACAGAAATCAACAAAGCCTTAAATAGCTTTCACAAAGAAGTGAAACAACCATTCAAAGATAAAAACAATCCCTTCTACAAATCAAAATATGTACCACTTGAAAATGTAGCGGAAGCAATAGATAAAACGTCAACTAAGTTCGGTTTAACTTATACACAATATCCAGTATCAAATGAAAAGGGCGAAGTAGGTGTAGCAACAATGTTACACCACGAAAGTGGCGAGTACATGGAATATCCACCGCTTATGGTTAAGCCTGAAAAGAATACGCCACAAGGTGTAGGCTCAGCAATTACTTATTCAAGACGCTACTCATTAAGCACAGTATTTGGTATCACTAGCGACCAAGATGATGACGGTAATGAAGCAAGTGGTAAACGAAGCAACCAAAATAACCAACGTCAAAATTACAAACAAAACAATACGCCAAAGATGGCTAGTAGCCAAACGATTGGAACGTTAAAACAACAAATAATCAATATTACTGATTTGATGAAAGAAAACGGTAAAGCCAATTCACAAAAAGAAGTAGAAGGAAAATTCGAAGTTAATGGCTACAACCTAACGGAAGATGCAGCGACACAAATCATTCAAAAAATATTAGCAACAGCCAAAAAGTATAGTGGAGGTAATCAGTAATGATAAACAGAGTAATTTTAGTAGGTAGATTAACGAAAGATCCTGAATACAGACAAACGCCAAATGGAGTAAGTGTAGCAACTTTCACATTAGCAGTAAACAGACCTTTCACAAACTCACAAGGTGAACGTGAAGCAGACTTTATCAATGTAGTTGTGTTCAGACGACAAGCAGAGAACGTCAATAATTATCTTTCTAAAGGCTCATTAGCAGGTGTAGATGGACGTATTCAATCACGTAGTTATGAAAACCAAGAAGGACGCCGAGTGTTCGTAACAGAAGTAGTAGCAGACAATGTTCAATTTATGGATAGCAAAGGCAGTAATCAACAAAACAATCAATCACAACAACAACGAGGACAAGCATCAGCAGGCAATAATCCGTTTGCAAATGATAACAACGCAAATATAGATGATGATGATTTACCGTTCTAGGAGTGATTTAAATGGCACAACTAACTAACGTTGAAGTTTCTTATAAAGAAAAAGACTTTTTTGAGCATCTTTCTAACGAAGGTGAGCCATTAGAGTTAAGAAAAAATAGATGTTCTGATTGTCCAGCTACTAATATGTATTTGGAAATTAACGAACGATTAGCAAAACAAGATGCATTTATACAATTAAAGTGTGCTAAAAGAAATTTTTGTCATCAAACACCATGTAAATCATGCAGAGGTTTAGCCGACTATCTAAGAGTGAAAGGCGATTTAGATATAAACGATGAAACTTTAATCATTAAGGGCAGTGATTAAATGCCAATTATTAAAAATTACATCACTCAAGATGACGGTACAACTACCGTTGTCATTGAGGGTGTAGAACTAGACAACAAAACGTCACTCTTACTTGATAACGGGTTTGATGTAGAAGTCGATGTAATTCCAGTTGATCCATTCAGAATAACGAACAAACAGCGTAAGAAGATATTCGCACTCGTCAAAGATATAGAAGTCCATACAGGTATGCCAATGGACTATATGCGACATATGTTTATCGAATATGTAAGAACGTATTACGGATATGATGAACGCATTTCACTTAGTAATTGCACACGTACACAGGCAAGTCAGATTATCGAAGTAACAATCGACTGGGTATTCGCCAACGGAATAATACTCGCTTACAAAACAAGTGATTTATTAAAAGGCGATAAGTCGTTACTTTACTGGGCGACAGTCAATCGTAACTGTGTAATATGTGGCAAAAGTGGAGCAGACCTTGCACATCACTACGCAATAGGTCGTGGTGCTAACCGTAAGAAGATGCAGCATTACGATTATGAAGTTCTAGCCTTATGCAGAGAACATCACTCCGAACAGCACAACATAGGCGTTAAGTCTTTTGACAAGAAATATATCTTACAGGATAGCTGGATAAAAGTAGATGATCGTTTAAATAAAATGTTGAAAGGAGTAAAGACGAATGAGTGAAGTATCGTGGATAAAACTTAAAGTTGGAATGTTTGATGATAGCAAAATTAAGTACATTGAGGCACTTCCTGAACGTGACACAATCATTACTGTTTGGGTAAAGTTGCTAACTCTTGCTGGTAAGTATAACGAACAAGGTTTCATCATGTTATCTGAAAATCTACCGTTTAATAATGAGATGTTAGCCAATGAATTTAATCGGCCACTTAATTCAATCAGATTAGCAATGAGAACTTTCGAAGAATTAGGAATGGTAGAAGAAGTCAAAGGTGCATATAAAGTTAAGAATTGGGAGAAGCATCAAAGTTTAGACAGTAAAAGTAAGCATAATGAGAAAAATAGACTTCGCCAACAACGTTACAGAGAACGTCAAAAGCAAAATAAATTAGAAAATAACGTTACCGTAACGTTACGTAACGATACAGAAGAAGAAGAAGAAAAAGAAGAAGAATATAAGAATAAGAAGAAAGAAGATAGAAGTAACGACATCTTCGCCAAATCAATTAATTACATCACAAATAACTTAGCTAATAACTTATCACCTATTCAATTAGAACTTATTGGAGAAGATATTGATGAAATAGGAGAACATGCAGATGAAGTAGTGAAAGTTGCTGTTGATTACACAAAAGAACAAGGTAATCATGTTGGTTACTTTACTACTGTGTTGAAAAACTGGGCTAAAGAAAACGTAAAAACTAAAGAAGATGCAGAAAGAAAAATTAAGCCTAAACAACAAGAAGATGATTTCCTAGCTAAGAAGAAAAAAGAGTTATTTGGAGGTTAGACACTATGCCGATGACCAAAGCAGAAGCATTTGACATCATTGAATTAGTCGGCAATGTCTACGATATGAAATTCAATGATGAAAAGTACAAGATTTGGTTAGATTTTCTGACTAAAAATGGTGATTATCAGCGAACATTATTAAAAACAAAACAGTACATCAAAGAAAAGAAATTCAAACCTACTGTATCTGAAATTTTAGGTTACAAACCAAACACAAAAATTGTCGATACTATTCCTGTTGAAGAAACGAAAGCCTATAAATTACAACATGATCCTGAATATAAAAAACGTCATGAAGAACGTAAAAAGAAATGGCAGCAGATGAAACAAGAGTGGGGTGTTATGGATGACGAAACTTGATGTATTAAGCACCGAACACTCTATTGTTTCAAACTTAATGAGAAACCCTAACTTATTAAGTAAGTTGAAACTTAAACCTCAAATGTTTACTGATATAAACGCACAGAAGTTTGTTCAGCACGTCTTGGATAAAGGCAAGGTAGACGTGAATGAAATTTATTACAAAAGTAGAGAAGATGTAGAGTTCATTCCTACACAAGTTTTAACTAAATTATTTAACTCAAATGGTACTGACAAAACTTACTTTATGCAAGACCAGATGAACATTTTGAATGAGTATATTCTAAATCAAGCTAGAAACGAAACAAATAATTTTCAATCTTCACCATCAAAAGAAAACTTTAAGTATCTTATTGAACAATTAAAAGAACTAGATACGTTGACGATTGAAAAAGATAACCCTACCGATACATTCCTAACAAATGTTATGGAGAACATACTCTCAGATACGCCTAAGACGTTCATAACGACGAGTTTTAAACGACTAGATGAAAAGATACATGGCTTTGAAGAAGGGCAATTAAACGTGCTTGCTGGTCGTCCTAGTACAGGTAAAACAGCACTTGCACTTAATATTGTTTGGAACTTAGCAAAAGAAGGTTATCCGACAACATTTTTCAGTTTAGAAACTGGTGGAAACAACATTGTTGAACGTTTAACTTCGGCAATATCTAATGTTCCACTATATAAGATTAAAAAGTCAGACGGACTAAGTGATGATGAAGTCGATAGGGTGATGGCTGCAATCAATAGCATTAAACAACACAGTCATTTCAGAATTGAAGATCATGCACAGATTACACCACAAGACGTGAGAGAAATAGCAATGCGACAAAGTGACAAACCTCATGTGATTTGCATTGACTATCTTCAACTTATGAAATCAGATTTACCACAAAAAGATAGACGACTTGAAGTAGAAAAAATCAGTCGTGACCTAAAAATCATTGCTAAAGAGACAGGTTGCCTAATTATCGCACTATCACAATTAAGTCGTGGTGTTGAGAGTAGACAAGACAAACGACCTATGATGAGTGATTTAAGAGAAGCTGGAGGCATTGAACAAGACGCTAACATGATATTCATGCTTTACAGAGATGATTACTACAATAGAGAACTTGCAGATGATGATACAGGTAAATCAGATATTGAGTTGAATGTAGCTAAAAATAAAGATGGAGAAACAGGTGTCGTTGAACTCCAATTCTTTAAAAAAACACAGAGGTTTTATTAATGATTATTGCAGAGTTGCAGCAAACGTTAGGTGTTATGTATCGAGAAGTATATAAAGATGAGCCACTCATTCGAGAACTTATTCTTGAAATGGGTTGGGCTATTGATAGATTGCTAAAAAAAGATGAGATCGTCATGTTTGACGAATACGAAAATGTACGTGAAGTGATTGAACAAGAGATGAAGTGGAGGCGAAACGATGGGAATTATCGAAAATCAACCTAACGCTTATGACCTGTTTGAAAGTGACGGTTGGAAATTGTTGAGAGTGCTACCTAGAGACGATGGCACTTTCTACTTAACCAACTTAGGTGGAATGGCAGATAAATATTTTAAGCAGTATGTGACAAAAGAAGAACTAGCTGAGATGAAACGTAAACATAAATTATTTAAGCGAGAAGAACTCAAACATCAAACAACGATAGACGATTTCTTATTCTAGGAGTGACAACGTGAGAGAAAGTGAAATTCAAAAACAAATTATTGAAACACTTAACGCAAATGGTTGCAAAGTCTGGCGTGCTAATGCTGGAACAGTTCGAGTAGGTGGCAGAACAATCAAACTGCTACCGAAAGGATTTCCTGATGTATTTGGTGTGAGATTAACTGATGGAAAATTTGTTGCAGTAGAGATTAAGAAGCCAAAAGGTCGAGTGAGCGATGAACAAGTGAAGTTCAGAGATTTCTTTGAAAAACACAATGTGATACATGGTATCGCACATAGTCCAGAGGAAGCATTAGAAATCGTAAAGGAGAAGATGAAGAATGGTAAAGATTAAACGAAAAGTAGAAATGACATTACCAGAATTGATTGAGTGGGCTTGGAAGAATGGTGTTAAAGGTAAAGTTTTTCCTTCTTCTAGGTTGGGACAAATAAAAATTGATCATGACGGCAATATAGGTTCAATTGGTTGGATATTTGAAAACGAAACTTTCACAGTAGAAGTGGAAGAAGAAATTACGGAAGAAACAGAAATTCCAGAAATGCTTGAAGTATTTCAAGATAATGATGGAACGCAATGGTTTGGGAATTCTATTGAACAAGTAAAAGATGACTTTAGTAAAGAATTCTGGTTGAAAGACGAAAATACAATGACACTCATCTGGAAAGATGGCGAATTGGTAGGTGATGAGTAATGGATAACATTTGGAAAGATTTTGCAAAAGAGTATATGCCAGAAGATAAATTTGAAAGAGTATGCGAAGAAATTAAAAACTCAAAACAAGTAGTAGATGTTAATCACGAATTTTCTTTAAACAGTTTATTTGGTGGTGTTTACAACAAAGAAGATAAAAAAGTAGGAATGAGAATAACAAGTGGTTGCCAAAATGCTTTTGATGTTTGTTACAAAAATAAAAAACCGATTATTAATGAAGAAGAATTCGGAAGAATTGATTTAATGTTCGACAACAAACTCAGTATTGAAAATTTCATCGAAACTGCACAACTCTTATTGAAAGCATATGACGAAATTACGAAAGAGAGTGATGAGCAATGGCCAAATTAAAAGTTAACTTTGTAATCGAAGGTACAGCTTATATTGATGCAAAAGATGAAACACTAGACGAAGAAGAACGTGTAATGGCGTTAGCAGAAGAACGTCCTAATGAATTTGATAGACAGTTAGATATTACCAATGTAAAAAGCGTTGGTGTCATTTCAGAAGGTTGGAAGTGATCGTATGTACGATAGATATAAAAATATTCCAGATGTGTACATTGGCGGTAAGAAATATCGACTATGCGACGTATATAAGTATTTTGATGTCGGAGATTCGACTGTTCGTAAAAGATACTACAAGCAAAAATTAAGAGGTTGGGAACTTGTCTATGGTAAAGGCAAGGTTCCCGTTGAAATTGAACAAGGTAAGGGGATAGACGAAAAGATGATGAACTAGCAGATATTAAAAAATCTAGAGATTATGCAGATAGATTAATCGAAAAAATGGAGGCAGAAGTATGAAAAACACATTAAATGATTTGAATAACCACTTGTTCGCTCAATTAGAACGACTAGGTGATGAAGATTTGAAAGGCGAAGAATTAAAAGAAGAATTAAATCGATCTAAAGCTGTATCAGACGTAGCCAAAAATATAGTAAGTAACGGTAACTTAATCTTGCAGGCACAGAAATTCCAAGATAACAGATTAGACGCTAACGCTACATTACCTAAGATGTTAGATGAGTGATTGCTATGAGATACAAAGAGAAACATTTGAATTTCATTAAACAGTATCTAGGTAAGAAAACTTATAAAGAAATAACAGAATTATTTAATAAAGAATTCGGAACAAATAAGAATTTGCACGATATAAAAAATGCTGTTTATAGAAATAGTGAAAAAATAGGCTATAAGGTTGGGAAAGCTGGTTTTCAACCTAACCATAAATTAACTGCTTTACCTATTGGAGCAAAACGAGTAGATGACTGGGGATATATCAAAATTAAAATATCTCATAGTAAGAATAGGAATAAGCGCTGGCAACTTTATCATCATTATATTTGGGAAAAAGCTAACGGTAAAATTCCACATAATCATGTTGTGATATTTATGAACGATGATAATAGAGATTTCAGATTAGAAAATTTACGATGTGTAGACCGACGAGTGTGGTTAAAACTTAAACAAAACGATATGGCGTATGATGATCCAGAACTGTTAGAAACAGCAATAAATATTAATGCACTAGCTTTAAAACATAACGAATTGATAAGAGAAGGTGTCTAATGTGAGTAAATTCAGAATGACTAATAAAAATGACGGTACGGTCACTTATGCGATTGAGGGTGGAGATGAGTTAGTTTTAAGTGTTATCAAATTACTGACTAACAAACAATCAACTCCAGCAACTAAACCAGTAACTAAGAAAGTTGAGAAACAAGAGGCAAAAACAGAAATTCCGAGAAAGATTGAACCAACAGAGATAAAAGAACGTTCAAGAACATTACCTTTGAAATCACACAATGACAATTACGCTCATAAAGAGCAGGAAGGTTTTTCTATTGGAGATGTATTGAATAAAGAGATGTCTAATGAGAAATCTCACTTTTACACAGGTATCAAAGTAGATGATGACGGACAAAAAAGATATCAATGTAGATATATTTGTCCTAATTGCAAAACTAAAAGTAAACACTATGTTTATACAGATGAAAAAGAAATAGATTGCCATGAATGTGGTGAACGAATGGAAGTTAAAAGTATTGAAGATTACGCAGGTGTAGAAAAAGATAATTTTAATAACTTCTATTATGCTGGCTTGTATATTCCTAGAGAAAGTTCATTTCAATAAATGAGTGAACGATCATACACACAAGGCAAGACACCTACACAAATACAACATGAGTTACGTGAGTTAGGTGTCAAAGGCTTTGTGGTTAAGGTAGCAGGAAGTAGAGTGACGATGAAAGTTAGTGAGTGTGACATAAAAAGGAACAGGGAGTGTTTGAGATGATACCTAAATTTAGAGTGTGGGATAAAACTAATAAAGAAATGCTCGAGTGGGAAGAATTAGATTTAAACAAAGAACGTGATGAAGTTGAAATAACTATATTTGAACCAACAGGACAATTTGCACACCCTATATTTTTCTATGACGCTATGCAATCAACAGGCTTAAAAGATAAGAACGGTGTTGAGATTTATGAAGGGGATATTGTCGAAAATATATATAAAGAAATAGGCTTTATTAAAAATTGTAACGACGCTCTTTGTTTTAGTCGTAAAGAACGTAATTTCTATTTATCAGGTATAGGTGCAGGTAGACCTTTTAAGATATTAGGCAATATCTACGAAAACCCAGAATTATTGGAGGGCGAGTAGATGAACGCAGAAGAATATGAAATTAGATATTTGCAATCGCCACATTTAATGGAATATTATCCAAGATTTGATAACTGCAATCAATACATCTTCGATAGTACAAATGATTATTTATTAAGCGTTGTTAACGAATTAGATTTACACAACTTACATTTGCGTAAGACTGGTTTATATGAAATCGCAAAAGTGCATGGAGGAAAATTAATAAGCAAACCTATAAGAAATTTAACGGTAGATGAAATACTGGATATTGTTAATAAAGAAAATGAGTATGGACCAGTAGAAACAAGAAGATTATCGGAGGACGAGTAAATGGCAAAACTACATTTTGGCTCAAAAGAGTATTTTGAAAAACAATCAGAATTTTGGTTTAAAGAGAATTCGAAGCATATTTCAGAACGTGACGCTTATAAGAAACAACGTGACGAACTCATCAATGACATTGCAGACATTAAACGTAAGGCAGAGGCGTTTGATGAGATAAAAGTCAATCTTTATCACGTAAAAGATTTAAAGCCATGGGAAACATTAGATCCAAAAGACCATGAATTTTTAAGAGATATTTTTAATGAAATTCCAAGTGATTGGGAGGCCGACCATTAATGTTTCAAGATATAGATAACTTACAAGAAGCATTATGGCACATTGAGAAAGTAGATAAATCGATTTTAAATAATTATCAAATTGAACTATTAAATATTTCTAAAATGAATATTCAACAAATATTAAGTGATTTGGAGGAACAATAAATGAAGAACGTAATTAAATTTGTAGGTAAATCAATTTTTAGAACAGTAGTCACTAGAGTGGTTAAGGACTTAATTGCAACATACAACTATACAAAGTATGCAAAAAATAAATTATCAAAAGAAGAACAAGATTTCTTAAAAGGATGTAATAGATTTGGTTTGTCTGACATTCAAGCATTACGTTTAGTTCAAATTATTGAAGAAGAAATGGAGAGAAAATAATGGATAGACATGAAAAAATGTGGATTAGTTTGAGAAGTAGTTTAAATACAAGAATTAGACAGTATCAAAATGCTGATTGCGTTACGGGATTAGATGAAATTGCAGAAACAGAACTAGATGCTTGGCAAGGTATCATTCAAGAAATGGAAGGACTTGAAAGAAAATTCGAGGAGGAACAATAAATGGGAATTTTACCAATTAAATTATTATCAGAGAAAGCAATTTTACCAACGAGAGCAAATCCGACAGATAGTGGATTAGATTTATATGTTGCAGAAGATACAACAATTTTAGCGCACAGTACAAAAGTAGTGCCAACACATATTGCGATTGATTTAGCGTATGGATATGAGGCGCAAGTAAGACCACGTTCAGGTAAATCAAAAGATACAAAATTACGTGTAGCACTTGGAACAATTGATCATACGTATAACAAAGAGATTGGAATTATCACAGACAATATCGGTGATGAGGCAATCGTAGTTAAAGCAGGCACACGTCTAGCACAATTGGTTGTTACACCAGTGATGTTACCAGAGCCAACGGAGGTGCAAGAGTTTGATGAAGTGTCGGAAAGAGGAGCGTATGGAAGCACAGGGGAATAAAGGCGATATTTATCAACGTGTAAAGGAAGTGCTGAGAAGATGAGTATTAAAAAAGCAAGAAAAAAACCAGTAGAAATTGAGTTTATTCAATTTGTAAATAAAGATAGTGCCATTGATATATTGTTCTGGGCGAAGCCTAAAGTTAAATACGAACCCACTAAAAGTTGCATTCTTATAAATACTTTAGAGGGAGAAATGACAGCTAATGTTGGCGACTATATTGTCAAAGGTGTAAATGGAGAATTTTATCCAGTTAAACCAGATATTTTCAAAAAGACATATGAGGTGCTGGGAAAGTGACGAATTTATTTTTTATCATATTAGCTTTAATACTATTAGCTGCAAACGTTGGAATGATTGTCAAAATGTATTTAGAAAATACCGAACAAGAGCGTCAATATAAAAAGATTGCTAAGAAGACTAGGAATAAACGTAAGGAATTTGAAGAACGTAAAAGAAAACAATTCGAGAATAACAAGCTGGATAAGGAGTGAACGGAATGAAAAGTAGTGAAGAAGTAATCGGAAAATTAAAAAGTGTAATTAGCGATATTGAAGAATCAAAGCAAGAAGATTCAATAACGATTACTTATAAGTCAGCATTGGAACACGTTATAGAATATATCGAACATGGAGATGATGCAGATGATTAAACGCATATTAATTAACCTTTTATTTGCAGGATTACTATACTTGCTTATTAAACCACTCATCACTATTTTAGAAAGCGAAGATGATATTGATACTGCACCGAATGACTTTGCGATGAACGGAGATCAGATTGATTTGAACAGAATTAAAGCAGAGGTGAGTGAGTAGTGGATTGGATAAAAATAATTTCTATAATCCTTCTATTTTTCTTATGGGCGTATATTCTTTATAGATGGATGAAGACTGAAAGAAAATTAGAAAGTAAAGGTATAGAGATTTCTAATTTAAAAAGAGATGTAGAATATTGGAAGGATTTAGCTGAAAAACGTAGAACTGAATTAATAACAAATGAAATCAAAGCTGAATACGAAGTAGAGTATCAAACAAACACAATCGGTAAATATATAGTAGAAGTTAATAAAGGCACTTATTTAGTGGAATGCAAACACGATGCTTACGAATATTGGAAAAAACACGGTCTATTTCCTACTACTACAATTTTCACTTGTACAGAAAATGCTTTAAAGGCAACACATTATAGAAAGTGGGAGACAGCTAAGAAATGTGCAGAAATATGTGGTGGTCGTGTGTTACAACATAAACCTAATTTGGAGGTAGCAGAATGAGTTGGCTTATTATCATATGTGTATTTTTAATATTATTAACATTTGGTTTTGCAATAGAGAATGCAAAATTAAGAGGGAATATGGAAGGTAAGGAATATCAAATAAAGTTATTAGAACATAGATTAAGTAAATATGAAGATTAAGGAGGAAATCGATTGTATTCAAAAGAAGCAATATTAAACATGATTGATAACTACCAAATGACATGTAAATACTTAATTACTGTAATACCAGATTGTGATAGTAATTCGATTGCACAGTATGGCATACAAGCGACGTTACCTAAACCACAGGGGCAAAATAGCAGTAAGGTGGAAGATACTGTTATACGTCGTGAGAGAATGAGCAAACGACATGCACAGATGTTGGCAGAAGTAGAATTTATTAATCAATCGCAGCAGAAGTTAGGACATGTTGATTTTATTTTCCTAGATCATTTAAAGAAAGCTAAACGTAGAGATGAGATTATTAAAGTTATGCCTAACTCACGATTGAATAGAAATAACTTTTTAGCACGTAAAGATGAGTTAGCAGAGAAGATATATTTACTACAATGACAAAAATGACGTAAGTGACTGATATGACAGTTGTTGCGAAGAACATAAATTTAAAATTACAATGGTTACAGGGAATGCGGAAACGTTCCTTGACATGCTAATAAGTACGACATTTTACCATGCTTTTTTTCTCCTTTAAAAAGTATACGACCTATCTGAGAGAACACTCAGGTAGGTTTTTTATTATAAATTTATAGAGTTATTAACGTAAAGTAGGTGGTAGTATAAGATGACTGAATTAAATAAACGACAAAAGACATTTGCAGAAGCTTACGCAATACCCGGAACAGAATGTTGTGGTAACGCTACTAAATCGGCTATAAGAGCAGGATATAGTAAAAAAACAGCATATTCACAAGGACAAAGAATGTTGAAGAATGATGAAATACAAAGCTACATAAAGGGGGTAGAAGAAAAACTTTTTGATGAACAAATAATGAGTGCAAAAGAGGTTTTGTATCGCTTAACTAATACAGCAAGAGGTAATACGGTAGAAATAGAGCCGGTAGTAACAAAAAAAGGTGATTATAAACTCAACCCTTCTACTGAAAAATATAATCTTGTATATGACGAAAGTATTGAGTTAGTTAAAAAGCCACCTAAGATAAGTGATCAGAATAAAGCATTAGAATTATTAGGTAAATATTATGTGATGTGGACTGATAAACAAGAAGTCACTCAACGTAATATCGAAATTAACATAGGTGATTACAATGACGAATCTTAAACTTAATTTTAATCACCCAGAAAAAATATTCAACAAGAATATATTTGAGATACTTACTAATTACGAGAATTTCACCGAAGTACATTATGGTGGAGGTTCAAGTGGTAAGTCACATGGGGTTATTCAAAAAGTAGTACTTAAAGCATTAATGAAGTGGCCTATTCCTAGACGTATGTTGTGGCTAAGAAAAGTACAGTCGACAATCAAAGATAGTTTATTTGAAGATGTTAAGAGTTGCTTAATTGATTACGGTATATGGGATATGTGCCAATGGAATAAAACTGATAATAAAGTAGTGCTGCCTAATGGTGCTACATTCTTATTCAAAGGTTTAGATAATCCAGAGAAGATTAAATCAATTAAAGGTATCTCAGACATTGTTATGGAGGAGGCGTCAGAATTTACATTGAATGACTATACACAACTAACATTGCGTCTAAGAGAACGTAAACATGATTTTAAACAGATATTCTTGATGTTCAACCCAGTATCTAAATTAAATTGGGTGTATAAGTATTTCTTTGAACATGGTGAAGATATGGAAGGTGTAATGATACGCCAATCTAGCTATAAGGATAATAAGTTTTTAGATAAAATCACTCGTGAAAACTTAGAGTTATTAGCTAAACGTAATCCAGCTTATTACAAAATATATGCACTAGGTCAATTCGCTACTTTAGATAAATTAGTATTTCCTAAGTATGAGAAACGATTGCTCAATAAAGATGAGTTAAGACATTTACCTTCATACTTTGGACTCGACTTTGGATATGTGAATGATCCTAGTGCTTTTGTTCATGTAAAAATAGATAAAGAAAATAAGAAGCTATATATCATTGAAGAATATGTTAAGACTGGAATGTTAAATAATGAAATTGCTAAAACAATAAAGCAATTAGGTTACGCTAAAGAAGAAATTACTGCCGATAGTGCAGAGCAAAAGAGTATTCAAGAAATTAAAAAACTAGGCATTGAACGTATTAAGCCTACAAGAAAAGGTAAAGGCTCGGTTGTTCAAGGACTTCAATTCTTAATGCAGTTCGACATAATAATAGATGAACGTTGTTTCAAAACTATTGAAGAATTTGATAACTACACATGGCAAAAGGATAAAAATACAGACGAATATTTGAATGAGCCAGTAGATACTTACAATCATTGTATAGATGCACTCCGCTATTCAGTAGAACGTTTTTATAAGCCACAAACAAATAAACGTTCAAATATTAGAAAAAGTATTAGCGCTATCAAATCAATGGGCTTATAAGGAGGGATAACGCTTGTTAAAAGTAAATGAATTCGAAAGAGATGCAGAGTACCGACAACATCGAGATAAGATATACAGACGTGACGCAGTAGAAACATATCGTTACGACGGTACATTAAGCGAGATACTAGGTGATTATGATTTCATTAGCAAATGTATTAGTCATCATTTAGAGGCGCAAGTCCCTAGATTACAAATGCTTGATGATTATTATCAAGGACTTAACTACAATATTATGCGTAATCGTAGACGTAGAGAAAGACACTTAGCAGATAATCGTGCAGCACATGACTTTGCATCATACATCGCAGACTTTATTAATGGTTATTGTTTTGGTCATGCGATACAAGTACAAACAGAAGATGAAAGTACACAAGAGAAGATTAACGGGCTACATAACTTAAACGACATCGACACACATAACCGCTCAATCGGACTAGACTTGTCTATCTTCGGTCGTGCTTATGAGTATATTATCCGTAATCAAGATGATGAAGTGAGATTGTATAAATCTGATCCACGTCATACATTTGTGATTTACGATAATACGATTGAACAAAATAGTTTAATCGCAGTGAGATACTGGCAAACGTCAACAAGAGAATATGACGACACAGATATTTACAATGTAGACATCATTACACCTAATGCAACTAATTTCTTTTATGCTAATAAGTCTACTAACCTATCACTACAAGAACGCAGACCACCAGAGCCACATTCGTTTGGTAAGGTAACAATCACAGAGTTTAGCAATAATGAAAAGCGTCGTGGAGACTTTGAGAAAGTTATTCCACTTATCGACTTATATGACAATGCACAATCAGACACAGCTAACTATATGAGTGATTTAAATGACGCAATGTTATTCATTAAAGGTAATATCGATTTTCAAGGTATGTCAGTTGAAGAACAAAAAAAAGCAAATGTTATTCACTTATCTCCGGAAGTATATAGAGATAATGAAGAAAAGGCGACAGAGGGTAACGTAGACGCTAAGTACATTTATAAAGAATATGATGTAAATGGTGTCGAAGCCTACAAAGATAGAATCAGTCGTAACATTCATATGTTTACTAACACACCAGATATGACTGACGAAAACTTTGGTGGCAATCAGTCAGGTGAAGCTATGAAATATAAGTTATTCGGACTAGAACAACGTACTGCAATCAAAGAAGGTTTATTCCGAAAAGGCTTGCGTAGACGTTATAAGTTAATCGGTCAAATTATGAGTATCAATCGTGAGTTAGATAAAGATGCTATTCAAGATTTAACATTTACATTTACACGTAATATACCTAAGTCAATCAAAGATGAAATGGAAATGTACTTACAAGCTGGTGGACAAGTCAGTCAACAAACATTGATGTCAATTGTATCGTTCATCGACAACCCACAACAAGAAATGGAACGTATTGAAAATGAAGAAGATATCCAACTTCAAAAGTCGGATGAACGTATGTACAGACAGGGTATAGACAACCAAACTGATATTAAGGAGTGATAGTCTATGTCCTACTGGGAAGATAGAGCAAAGGAAATCATTGATGAAGAAAGTAAATCAGATTATGAGATTGCTCAAGAGATACAACGTATTGTTGATGAGATGAATGAAGATATTGAAGATGAGATCAATCGTTTCTATGCAAGGTATGCAATTAAAGAAGGTATTTCATTTATTGAGGCTAAGAAGAAGATTGATGCAGTAGATGTTCAAATGTTCCAACAGAAAGCAAAACAGTATGTTGAGAATAAAGATTTTAGTGATAAAGCTAGTGCAGAACTAAGAGCCTACAATACTAAGATGTATGTTAGTCGTGAGAAGTTACTTCAAGCGCAACTAGGACTTATCGTGACTTATGCTTATGCCAAGATTGAACAATCTATGTATAACTACATGGAGAGCGCTTATTATCGTGCATTAGAGCAACAAGCAGGTATCTTAGGAGAAACGCTTCAAGTATCTATCAATGACGTTAAAACAATCATATTCACACCATTTGAAGGACATAAATGGAGTACAAGACTTTGGTCAGATATGGACGTGGTAAGACGACACGTACAAAAGACCACACGTCATGTATTACTACGTGGCAGACACCCTTATGAGTTTGTGAAAAGCTTACGCAAAGATACAGGGGCAACTTCTTCACAAGCTAAACGATTGCTCATCACAGAAACAGCTAGAGTGCAAATGGAAGCATCTAAACGTCATATGTTAGAACAACATGGAGAAGATGCTGAGTATGAATATGTGACTGCTCAAGAGGTGCTACATCAAAAAGATAAAGATGGTAATATCAAAAAGACAATAAAAGTATGTAAGGTATGCCAAGCGTTAAATGAAAAAGTTTTTAAGGTGAAAGATATGAAACCGGGTATTAACGCTGCACCTATGCATCCTAATTGTAGATGTACCGTTATTCCACATAAGAAAGACTGGCGTGATAAGTTCTTCGAAGAACGTAAAGGTAAATATAATCTAAGTAAATTTACGGAGTGATAATATGACTGAGCAAGAGAAATATTTGAAAGAAATCGCTACTGAATTAAAGTTGATTCGTGAATTGTTGGAGAAAACGGAAGACAAGAAAACTGTAAAAATTGCAATGGATGTTAATAATGAAACGTTAGCTGCTATTGTTAATGAAGTAAACGCAAATAAAGATGCTGTATTTACTTTTTAGGAGTGTTTAAATAATGGAAAAGATAACTACTGAAAGTTTAATTGGTTTAAAAGGTTTTTATCAGTCTTTAGCGAATAATGGTATTCAATTAAGAACAGGAGAACATTTCAATCAATTAAACGACTATGTAAAACACGAAACATTTTATCAATGTCGAAACTGCAAAAGTCTCAATGTAGAAGTAATTAGAATAGTCACACCAACTAATTTTGCAGGTTTTAAACGTGAGTGTATAGATTGTGGCACTTATGAGATATGTGACCTTGTAGATGAACAAAATGGAGATGAGTAAATGTTAGAAACTCTCAAACGTATCGCAAGCGCGTTGGAAGGTGTACACACTGAATTAAAGCGTCTGAACGATACAAACCCTAGTAACCAAGCACAAGCGAAACCTAAGCAAGATAAGAAGAAAACATTTGAACCAAAGAATTTTATTTAAACTATGACCTAAGTAAGTCATTAAACTGCTAATAACGTAATCAACTGGATTAATACAATGTAATAAACATAAATATCAGCACACTTTATTGGGCTTAACCGCACTATAATGGGTGCTTTTTTTATGCGTAAAATCATTCGTGTTAAGACTGTTTGAAAGGACGATATAAATGAATGAAATTAAACGATTAAAGCTAAATTTACAGCATTTCGCTGAAGATAATCCAAATGATCCTGAAGGAAAAGATAAACAAAGTGGAGATAAACAAGGCGATGATGACAAAAAAGTTTTTGAATTAACTCAAAGTGAGTTAGATAGTCAAAAACACAAAGCTGTAAATAAAGCATTAGCAAATCAAGAGAAAAAATTCGAACAACGGTTAAAAGAAGCTGTTGAAAATGCACGTTCCGAAGGTGAAAGCTACGCTAATTTAACTCAAAAAGAAAAAGAAGAAAAAGCATTATCAGAACGTGAGAAAGCAATTGCTGAACGTGAAAAAGCACAAGCACTTAGAGAGTTAGAATCTGATGTTATTGCTGATTTAAAAGAACAGAAGTTACCCACTTCTTTTGCTAAAGCGCTTATCAAAATTGAAGATAATGAAGAGATTAAATCAACTATTAATGAAATCAAATCAGATTTTGACAATGCAGTACAAGAGCAAGTTAAAGAAGCTACTCGTCAATCTACTCCAAGTAATCAAAGTAGCAGTTTTGGCAATCGTCAGGCAAGTGGAAAGTCATTCGAACAACTTGCTAATGAAAATAGAATTATAAAATAACGGAGGTATTAATTTATGGCAGATGTAAAACGACAAGATTTTAATCCAGATAATGTAATGATGCACGAAATGAAAGATGGTACATTATTAAATGATTTTAACGAGCCTATTATGTTAGAGGTATTACAAAATTCAAAAGTAATGCAATTAGGTAGAGTACAAGATATGGGTGGAAAGTCAGAAAAAACTTTCACTTATTGGGCAGATAAACCGGGCGCTTACTGGGTAGGAGAAGGTAGAAAAATTCAAACTACTAAACCAACAGTAGTACAAGCAACAATGCGTTCACACAAACTAGGTGTAATCGTATTAGCGACTCGTGAATATTTAAATTACACTTATTCTCAATTCTTCGAAAAGATGAAACCACAAATTGCAGAAGCATTTTACAACAAAATTGATGAAGCATGCGTATTAAACGTAGATAATCCGTTCACACAATCTATTGAACAATCTGTTACAACTGCTGATAATGTTGTAAATGGTCCAATTACTTTAGAAAACGTATTAGCGTTAGAAGATGAGTTGTTAGAACATGATGTAGAAGCTAATGCTTTCATTTCTAAAAATCAAAACAAAACAGCGTTAAGAAACGTTATCGATAAAGTTACTCAAGAAAAATATTACGATAAATCAAATGAAACTTTAGATGGTATTCCAATTGTAGATTTAAAATCTAACGAAATTAAAAAAGGTGACTTATACGCTGGAGATTTCAATAAAATGTTCTACGGTGTACCTTATAATATGAGCTACAAAATTTCAGAAGAAGGTCAAATTTCTACACTAACAAATGCTGATGGCACACCAGTTAACTTATTCGAACAAGAAATGATTGCACTACGTGTAACTATGGACTTCTCATTCCACGTAGCAGACGATAATGCATTTGCTAAATTAACTGAAGGTGCAACTGAAACTGTCTAATTAATCTAAGGAGGTCTGACACATGGCTTATTCATACGAAGTAGTACGACCATTTGTTGATGCAGAGGATAACAAACCATATGAAGTGGGCGATATTTATCCTACTGATATTACAGACGAACGTATTACTCAATTACTACATGCTGATAACAGATACAATAAACAATATATTAAGTTGGTTATTGATAGTAAGAACACAAAAGCAGAATTAATTGAAATTGCACATAAACATGGTATTGAAGTATCTGAAAGTGATACAAAAGCAGACATCTTAGACACATTGGAGGGATAATATGGCTACATTAGAAAATGTTAAGCTATTACTCTCAATTAAAGATGACTTACAAGATAAACTGCTTATTCGCATTATGGATAACACTGAAAAGCGTTTGATTAGCTTACTTCCTATCGGTATCGAAGAAGTTCCAGATAGATTGGAATACATCGTCGAAGAAGTAGCAGTCAAGCGCTTTAATCGTGTTGGCGCAGAAGGTATGACACAAGAAAGCGTAGACGGGCGTTCCAATACGTTTCAAGCAAACGACTTTGACGAATATATGGATGTAATAGATCAATACACACCACGAACAACAGGTAAACGTGGGGTAGGTATTTTCTATTGAGATATAACAAGAGAGTCGTGTTTGCTAAAGAAACGAAAGGAAAGTATAACCCTAAAACAAGCAAAACTGAAACATACGAAAAGCGCTATGATGCAATGCCATGTAATATCAGTCCATTAAGTCCACAAAAAACAGTGGTGCAATATGGGGACATCAACAAAGACATCAATATCATACGTTTAAACGGTCGTTTTGAACCTGCTGTGACGCATGCTTATATCAATGATACTAAGTATCAGATAACCAAAAGAATTGACTATGAACACGATACAGTGTTCTACATCGAGGAGGTTAAGTAATGCGTGTAGGCGGTGGAGATTTAGACGACTTAATTAGAGAGTTTCAAAATATGCATGACAATATTGATGATGATGTAGATGAAGTGCTGCATAATAATGCGATTGATTTTGCTAGCGATACAATTTTAGAAGCTAAAGAGAAAATGAACGCTGGTTATTGGACTGGTAACTTAGCAAGAATGGTTGAAGATACAAAGGTCGGACATTTGAATTATGTAATTACTTCAAAAGCTGGGTACAGTGGCTTTCTTGAATACGGTACTCGTAAGATGCGACCTAGAACGTTTATGTTTCCAGTGTATGAAAAATACACCAAACAAGTCAGAGCAGACCTCGAAAGATTAATAGAAGATTAGGAGGTATGCGATGAAGCAATCAGTCAATTTGCAATTGTTCAATTATCTTTATACAAGGTTTGAAGAACTTGGTGTGCCTATCATTCGCACAAGCGAACTCAATCAAGAATTACCTTATCCTTTTATCGCCATTCAATCTATTAGAGATGATATTAGTCGTTTAACTTTTGACAGCTATGGTGGTAGTCCCACTGCAATTATCCATATTTGGTGTACAGAAGATGATAAAGGTAAAAATGATGAGTTATACATTCAAGTGCAATCTATCCTACTAGATGAGATACAACTAGATGGATATACATTGACGCTCCCACAAATAAGTGTGAATGAAAGTACAGAACAAGAAACTAATCAAACGTTGTCACATACAACTATAAGTGTAGAGTACGCAAGTCATTAAATTGGCTTGCTTTTTTTAATACAAAAATTTAGGAGGTATTCAACCTATGCCAACAAAACAAGGTACTGATGAATTAGTTTTAATTCGTAAATTAGGCGATAGAAAAGATGCTAACAAAGTAATGTTAGTCACTGAATTAGAACGTGAAACTGAGAAAGACAGAGATACAGAAGCTACATTTGATGGCTCAGTTAACTCAGGTGGTACATTAGAGTCTACTGTAACGATTAATTGCTACATGGACCAAAAAGACACTTTATGCGATGAAATCGAAGACGCAACAGAAGATGATACACCATACGAGTTATGGGTAATCAATAAGCGTGTTCAAAATAGCGAAGGTAAGTATAAGGCTGAATATAGACAAGGTTACTGGAATAGTATCACTCGTACTAATGAAGCAGACGGTATCGCTGAATTTGAAACAGAATTTGGCGTTTATCTTAAAAAACAACGTGGATTTGCTACATTACCGCAAGCAATCGAAGAAAACAAAGCTGCTTATGGCTTCCATGATACTGTTGCATCTGATCCAGCAGACGACGGTTTAGCTGACAGTATTCCGCAACCAACAGAAGTTGAAACTGTATAAACATGAGGGGCAATATCCCCTCTTTTTTATTTGCGCAAATAAAAAAATAAGTGAGGTATTTAATTTATGGAAATTACTTACAACGGTAGAAAATTAGAATTATCATTTGGATTTAAAGCATTAAATGCTATTGATAGAAAATTAGGTGTTGAAGCAGAACAAATGAAATTTGGAATGGGATTACAGTCTACAATTCCTTTTGTGTTACAAGGAAATCCAATTACTTTAGGTGAATATATTATCGCTATGACATCACATCATAAAAAACACCCTACTGAAAATGATGTTTTAGATGTTCTAGATGATATTGCTGAGAATCAAGGGTTAGTAGAATTTGCAGAAGAATTAGTGGAGACATTGGGAAAGAGACCTTCAACCCAAAGCCTAGTGCCAGACAGATTCAAACCAGCGAAGAAAGACAACAAGAAGAAATAGAAAATGAGCCTTTAACATACGAAAAGATTATCGTGCTATGTATGAGTAAACTCAAGATATATGATTTAAAACGCATAGAAATGATGACTCTAACCGAATTTAACTATCGTATGTGGGCTTATGAATATGAACAACTCTATAAAGATATGGAAATGTACAAACTTGCCTTTGCTATACGTGATGCACAATATGAACGTAAAAAACGTGGTGGTAAAAAAGGCGAAGTTGAGTATGTATTCAAAAGTGCAAACGACATCATAGATTACGAAGAAAATATCAAACGTTTAAATAAAGGTGAAAGTATTAAGTATGGTTCTGACTTTAAGAGAGAAACTAGCGCACCATCTGATTTGCTTAAAATGATTGCAAATCATAACAATTCTTTAAGAAAGGAGTGATAACGTGGCAGAAGCTAATTATAGTATTAAAGCGCAGATTGAGGCGAATACACGTAAATTTAAAAGTGCTATTCAATCAGCTAAGAAAGTGGCTCAAAACTTCAAGAAAACGCAAGAGTCAATTAAAGACACTAAGTTAGATGGCGACTCATCTGGTGTAATGAAAGCAGTTAAAGCAGCAAGAGATGCAGTAAAAGGCTTTGATAATACACATGCAGATGCAGAACTTGACGCAGATATTTCTGATGTCAGAGATAAAGTCGCACAAGCTAAGACATTAGTTGAAAAATTCGATGCTTATCGTGGTGATGCAGAGTTAGACGCTGATGTATCTAAAGCTACTGCAAACATCAAGAAAGTACAGAAATATTTAGATATGTACGAGAATTCTGATGCAGAAGCAGATGCAGATGTGAATATTAGAAAAGCGATTACGCATATTTCTGAGTTGCAACATAGCCTAGATAGTATCGACGGTAGCAAGTATTCAGCTGAGTTAGACGCTGACGCTACTCGTGCAAGAGAACACATAGCAATGGCTAAGAAACAGCTTAATGACTTCGCTCATCAAAAAGCTAAAGCTAATCTTGAAGTTGATAGCGCAGGGGCTATTGCTCACATAAAAGCATTTAAAGCTATGCTACGTTCTATTCCTAACCGTGTTCGTACTCGGCTTGATGTTGACGGAGGCAACTCATTAGGTTTTTTTAGATCATTAGGGGCCGCGATTGACGAGTCAACTAAAACATGGGATAAATTAGCAACAAAGATTAGAACAATCGGTACAGTTTTAGGCAATATGATAAAAGGTGCTTTATTATCTAACATCTCATTACTTGTTCCAGCAATCGCTAGTCTAGTTCCAGCGCTTATGGCAGTGTTAAATGCAATAGGTGTTGTTTCTGGCGGGGCGTTAGGTTTAGCTGGAGCCTTTGGAGTAGCTGGTGCTGGCGCAGTGGCATTTGGTGCAATGGGCATTAGTGCTTTAACAATGTTAGCTGACGGTACGTTGGAAGCAACTAGAGAAACAGAACGTTATCAAGCATCATTAGATAGCTTACAAGACGCTTGGGCAGGACTTATAAAGCAAAACCAAGCACAAATCTTTAATACATTAGCAAACGCTATTGATACTGCTAAAGTTGCGTTAGCTGGACTTACACCATTCATCAATGGCGTATCTAAAGGAATGGAACAAGCAAGTGCTAAAATGCTTGATTGGGCTAAAAACTCACAAGTAGCACAGAAATTCTTTGAAATGATGGGAACAACTGGCGTAAGAATATTTAACAATATGCTAGACGCTGCTGGCTCATTCGGTAGCGGCTTAATTAGTGTGTTAACTCAAATTGCACCATTAGCTGAATGGGTATCACAAGGCTTCAAGAAAATGGGACAAGCATTTAATGAATGGGCGCAGTCAGTTGAGGGACAAAATGCGATCAAGTCATTTATTGAATATACTAAACAGAATTTGCCATTGATAGGTCAGATATTCGGTTCAACATTTAGAGGTATATTCAACTTAATGAAAGCATTTGCGCCTAATACTCATCTTGTATTGCAAGGTTTAGCAGATATGGCTAAACAATTCGAACAATGGAGCGCAACGATTGCAGAGAGTGATGGTTTCAAGAAATTTATTGAATATGTTCAAGAGAACGGACCTAAACTTATCCAATTATTAGGTAATATTATTAACATTATCATTAATGTAGCTACTGCTATGGCTCCTTTTGCAGCCGCGGTATTAGATGTAGCTATTGCTATGACAGATTTTATTGAAAAACTAACTGAGGCGCACCCAGCAATCGGCATAATGCTAGGTTTAATTGCAACATTAGCTGGTATTTTCATGACTTTAGGCCCACCAATTTTAGGCGCAATTGACTTTATTGGGACATTTGTAAGTAGTATTGGCGGACTAAGCGGAGTAATTGGCATTGCGACAGGTGCTATTGATCTTTTAGGTGGCGTGCTTACAGCGTTATCTGGTCCAGTAGGCGTTGTAATTGCGATAGTCGGTGCTTTGATTGGCGTACTTGTATGGTTATGGAACACTAATGAAGGTGTAAGAGAAGCGCTCACAAATGCGTGGGATGTAATTTCTAGCACGATAGGTGGAGCTATCCAATCGGTAATTGATTGGTTTACACAACTGTATAACAATATCATGCAAACTATCCAACCTTTAATGCCTATTTTCCAACAATTTGGAGATATGGTTAATCAAATTCTAGGTGTAGTAGTCGTTCAAGCGATTAATTTCCTAGTAGAAGCATTTAAAGGCTTGTGGCTTGCAGTATCTGTGATTTTTACTGCAATTGGCGCAATAGTATCATCTGTAATTCAAATTATAGTTGGTTTATTTACCGCATTTATTCAGTTGATAACTGGCGACTTCTCTGGCGCATTACAGACTTTACAAACGACTTTTACAAATGTTCTTAATACTATTTGGACTGCGGTACAGTCGATTTTTACTCAAATTTCAGAGTTTATATTCGCAAGTTTAAATTCGATACTTGGTACAAGCATTTCAAGTTGGTCACAAATATGGTCGTCTACTACTCAATTTCTCAGTCAAATCTGGTCTAGTGTGACACAGTGGTTTGGTCAAGTTGCTTCAAGTGTTGCTAATTGGATGCGTCAAGCTTGGTCGCATATTACTTCTATCGGCTCTCAATGGGTTAGTTCTATTGGATTAACTGTTTCTAATTTCTTTAGCCAAGTAGCTAATGGATTTATGCGAGTGGTTCAATCTGTGTGGCAACATATGCAACAAGCGTATAGTAGAGTTGTTTCTGGTGGCTCTCAATGGGTATCAGGAATTGTCAATGCGATGTCTAATTTCGTTTCTAGCGTGATTAGTGGTTTTGTTAATGCAGTCTCACAAGTCCAATCAGGAATGCAACGTGCTTATAGCACAATTGTTGGTTTTGTCGGCCAATTTGCTAGTGCTGGAATGGATTTAATGCGTGGTTTAGTTCGAGGTATCATGAACGGAATGTCATGGGTAGTTAATGCAGCGAGAAACGTAGCTAAAAGTGCAGTTAATGCAGCTAAAAGTGCATTAGGAATTCATTCACCATCACGAGTATTTAAAGGCATTGGTCAGTACGTTTCACAAGGTCTAGGTATCGGAATTGAAAAAGAAGGTCGTCACGTTGTAAGTGGCATGGGTAGTATGGCTCAATCAATTACAGACGCATTTAACAGTAATTTAGCAATTCCGGATATAACTGCCAACATGAAGAAAGTTAGCGCTAATATGAACGCTCAGGTGCAACATACACACAATATCAAAACAAATCCATCGCAACGTGTTGTACGCATTGAAATGGACGTTAATAATGAAGCATTAGCAGCTATTGTCAATGAACAAAACGCAAATCGTGATGCAACATTCACATTCTAAGGAGGTCGTTCAATGGATTTAGAAATCAAAAAACAAAATGGAGAAAAGTACACATTGGGCGACTTCGGTTTTGTCGTCGATGATATGGTTATTGAAAGTATAGAAATTGAAGATAATTATGAAACAAAAGAAAACACAAGTGGTCGTATTCTTTTAAACAGTCAATATCGTAAACGTAAAATAAACGTTAAATGTCATGTAAATTCTACAAAACTAAATGATAATGCAAGATTAAGGGACGAGTTCTACAATTTAACAAATTCTACCGAAGAAGTATGGATAAGAGAATTAAGAAGAACAGTCCCTTTAAATTATCGTTTTATTGAGCCATTAGAAGATGATTATCAAGAAATAAGCGAATATAACAATCTCGTACTAGATCATGAAGAATTTAACGACAATTATTATGTAAATGGTAAACGTTATAAAGTTAAAAATGCTGATGTTATCGTACCAGAAGAAAATGGAAAGAAAATTAGTTTTGAATTGGTATTTGAAACGACAGAAATTCCATTTGCTGAAAGTATTGGCACGTCTCTTGATTTAGAAAAACGTCCAGATAGGGAATTATGGTCGAATGATATGCTTATTCCCTTCGATGAACAAGATAGTTCTCGTATTTACTCATTCAAAAATATATGGAACAACGTTGTTTATTATCATGGTACAGCAGATAACGACCAATTTAATATGTATAAGAAAGTGACGATTATCTTAGGGGAAGATACAGAAAACTTTACTTTTACTATGACACATTCTGATGTTATGACAATTCGTAATATCAAAATGAAAAAAGGTGACAAGATTGAGTATGATGGTGTGCAAACATTCAAAAATGGTACGCCATTAAGTTATGAAGTATCTGGCTCACAGCCGAAATTCCGTCATGGATGGAATGAGTTTGAATTTAATCAACAAGTTAAGTCGGTTAAATTCGATATGAAATTTTATTATAAGTAGGTGTTGCAAATTGCCAATATTAATAAGTCCAAAGCGTGGTCGTGGCAAGTTTGTTAATACCACTACCAATTGGACGGATAAAAACAGTTCAGAAGCAATTTTACAGTTTGAATTACTGGAAGATGCTTATAATTACGAAGTAGTAAGAGCGATAGATAAGCGTTGGAGGGTTTCAAGAGTTGAAGGACCGGACGACGAAAAAGAATATTTAGCTTTTTTAATTGACCGTCAAGCGCATGGTACTAAACAACGTGTGACGGTCTCTTGTCGTTATAAGCCAATAGACACTATTAAACGACGCAGAATCTATGCACCTATTAATGGAAGTTTTACCGCTAAGAAATTCTTAGATATAGCCTTTGGTCCTACTGATTTAGAGTATAAATTGACCGAAAGTAAGTTACCTTCATCAGACTTTGAAAATGCTGGAGAAGGTGAAACTGTTGAAGAATTAATTAAAAAAGCAATGTCGCATTGGGATTTAGAGTTCTACATTGATTTTAATAAGAAAACTAAAAAATACACATTTGTATTCACTCCTTATAACCAAAAAGAAGTTGATTACATCATAGATGATGAAATTAATGCAAATAATATCAAAGTTGAAGAAGATACAGGAGATATGGCAACATACTGTGTCGGTTATGGTGATTATACAGATGAACAAGGTATTACTGGCGCTGGACTGATTATGAAGTTCGAACATCCGGACATGAAAGACATCGGCAAATACGAAGCAGAGCCTATTAAAAATGGTCGTATTAAAGATGAGGAGTTAATGAAAGCAAAGTTACAGAAACGTATAGATGACTCAATCAAACGTTCTATTAGTTTAGACTTTATCGTCTTAAAAAAATACTATCCAAACGCTAAACCTAGAGTTGGCGATTTAGTTAAGATACGCAATTCTGTATTAGGACTAAATGAAATAGTACGCATTGTTGAAGTTAAGACAAAACGAGATATAAACAATGAAATTGTTAAACAAGAGGTAGTATTAGGTGAGTACAGACGTTATGACAGATACATGAATCGGATTAATGTCGCAGCTAATGCTATTGGTGGCTTAGGTGGTGGCGCATTTGTTAGAGATTACCGTTCAACAAGTGCCAAAACATCAAGTGTCTTAGCTACAACAATCGAAATGCGAAATGAAGGTAATGCTTCCGTTGATAAAGCTGGGTTAATGTCGCCAGAAGATAAGAAAAAGCTAGATTCCATTGACACATCTTCAAAATTAACTGCTAAGAAAGTAGATGGAACTATTATAGATTTGAGTAATAAAGAGCTAACCATTGATGAAAATGGAAATCTAAAAATTAAGGAGGTCAGCGATAATGCGTAAGACAATTTACACGAGTCTCGAAAATATATTTGGTGCTAGACATGTAAGAGAACTAGAACTTAATTTTATTTCTACACGTGACATGGTAACTTACGTGGAAGATCAATTACATCGACATAACTATGTTGATAACGAAGCGCATCAATCACATCAAATTAAACATACGTTTGCTGACGGTGAGACATTAAGCATAAAAGATTCTATTAACTGGCTTCATGCTAGATTGAGAGCATTTTTAGTACCTACATTAGCTAATGATCAACAAGAAATTATTGATGCTAGAGCAAGTGTAGACGGTAATGTGTATAAAACGTTAGGCGATAGATTAGGTAGTGACTTCAATTCATTAAGAGGCGATTTAGATAAAGAACTAAATATTGCTGCTGATAGCTCATACTTATGGACTCCACCATATATTAAAGGTGCTGCGCGTGGTGAAAATGAAACACCATTGCACAATGAACCGACAGAAAATTTAAAAGTCTTTTATGATAAGTTTGTCGATAATGAGTATTGTCGTAAAACGTATATTGGTAAGGACCAATCGGGAGAGTACAGTGTTTACTCATATACATTTGAGCCACAACATTATTCAAAAACGTTACTTTTAACAAGTTGCATTCATGGTAATGAATACAGCGCATTTTACGCTAATAGTCGTTTCTTAGATTTGGTTGTAAACAAGTGGCATACTGATCCACATTTAGCTTATATACGAAAAAATGTGCGTATTGTATGTGTCCCTATTGTTAATCCACATGGATTTGCTAACGATAATCGAGAAAACTCCAATAACGTAGACCTTAATCGTAACTTTGATTACAACTGGAAAGTTGGTAAAGGAACTGATCCAACTGGTAAAAACTTTAAAGGTAGAGCGCCATTTAGTGAACAAGAATCAAAAAATATGAAAAAGTTAGTTGAAGGACTTAATCATATTACTGCGCATGTTGATTGTCATAACATTGAGTCACAAGTAAGTGATTATTGCTTATTCTACCCGCGTTTTTCTAATCAAGACAACAACCATATGACGCAATTCATGCAAGATGTAAGCAATCATGGTGATTTAGTTACTTGGGGTTCAAGTACATTAAGTTCATTTAGTAACTGGGTAGGTATTAAAAAAGACATCACTTCATATTTACCAGAAGTGTACGAAGGTCGTGCTGGTAAACCACGTGGTGCTGAAGAAATGTGGCGTAGCGTTAATTTCTTAGGCAATATTATTATTCGCTTAATGCAAACTAACAATAGTGGGCAAGGTAGAACGTCGAATGAAGCATTCGCTAAATCGTTTGTATATAGCGATAGATATAACAACAAAGGCGTACCTACATTCAGTCTTGTTGCTACAAATAAGTGGCAACGAATGTTAATGACACAACAACGTTTTAACATTACAGCAAATGGCATTGTTGAAATGAATGGCTCTATTACAGTAGAAGTTGATAGAGATACAACGTTTGGTGTAAATCCAATGGTAGTACAAAACTACAACCCGTTTAGTGGTGATGGAAAATCTGATGAACGTCAATTGTTCAAAATTGAATATAAACTGCCAAAAGGTATTCATACTATTTCTATTAATGCGATTGCTCCTGTTCAAATGTCTAGCATCACACCAAGTGATGTTAATCGAACAGCAGAAGTTATGTGTCCGGTGGAAGTTAAACGTTCAGAAGGTGTTTGTCATATCAAACAACTTATTCAAAACATTAAATTTATTCCAACTGGCTCACACAATGCATTTCAAGCATTTACATCAACTGGGTATGGTAACCAAAAAGAGAAAACATTCAAGCAAATTTATCCTAATTATGAATCAGCTTATGATATTAGAAATGAAATTATTACTAAGAAATAAGGAGGTTAAGATATGGGTTTAATGGATATGGATGGTATTTATAAAAACGCTCAATTAGTAGCGACTGACGAGCCTTACTTAAAATCACTAAGTGATGAACAATTAGTTTTTTATAATTTAGATGTCAATACAGCAGTGTTAACATTTCAAGTAAAAAAAGGTGAATATCCACTACAAATCAGCAATTTAAATAGTGATATTTATGTGTATTTAGAATCAGAAAACGGATCACATACAACTTTAGTTGAGACAGAATATATTGATTCTTTAAATGGAATAATCCGTTTTACAGTGGATAGTGCATTTTTAAGTTCATCTACTGATACATGGGTAAAAGGTCAAGTTTATGTTAAATCGATAGGCAGACCAGATACCATTGTTTTAAACGAGTTTAAATTTTATGTTAAAGATGCATTGATTAATAAAATTAGCGCAAATATTAAAATTCGTTATATTAGACAGATTGATGAATTGATTGAAGAAACCAAAAAGAAGGTTAGCACTCTTTTAATTGGTATAGATAAAATAGATAATGTACAAACTACTTTTGATGCGTTTGTCGGTCAACAAAAATCAGAATTAGAGAATACTATTAATAATTATAATAAGCAGTTAAAAGATTTAGCAGATTCAACACAAAGAACTGTAAGCGAACAACTTATTCAATTTAAGAACGATGCTGACAATATTAAAGAGAATCTGAAAGACGAAACATCTGGGGCAATCACAAAACCGGATTTAGATTCAACGCTTTCGAACTATGTGACTACAACTGATTTTAATAACGCCTTAGACAATAAAGCGGACAAAGGCGAAATTGCTCCTTCTAATTTACCCGATAATTTTAATGAATTAATCAATCAAGCAGTATCGAATAGAATTAGCGAATTAAATCAAAATAAACCATTATTTAATGATAATGGCGAGGTATATGAAATTAATAATCCAGACTTATCGACAATGGACTTTGTTGATACTTCTGGATATTTTTATGCGGTTGGTCCACTTCATACACCTGACGGGAATGACACAGAAGGTATGTTGCAAATCTTAGCTTATGGTAATTATACAAAGGTCATTTACTCACCTAACGAAAGTAACGAAATTTATCTACGTTCAAAATTAGATCAAGTAGGTAACAACTGGACCGATTGGCTCAACATTGGTAGTGAAGTAGAAATCGGTACTAATGATAGCTATTATGAGGAAAGTTATGAAGATGTAGATACAACTATTGACGAAAGTGATACAAACACTTCTGTGGAAGAAAACAATACAGATACTTCAATCGAAGAAAATACTGCAGATACTACTACTGAGGAAAGTGAAGTAAGTAATACAGTTAGTGAAAGTGATACAGAAACTACAAACGACACAAACAGTATAGATACTTCAACAGATGAGAGTACAGAGACAACATAAATGAAAGAAGGTGCTAAATAATTGGAAGATGTCAAAGTCAAAATTATTCAGTCAGAAGAATTTAAAACTTTCTTTTATGCTGGTGATTTAAAGTTGCTGTATGTGTTAATTCTATTGATGGTATTAGATATATTAACTGGGATAGCTAAAGCGATTAAAGATAGAAGATTATGGTCGAGAAAAGGACTGTTTGGATATGGAAGAAAAATACTTATTTTCGTCATAATCGTTGTTTCTAATGTGATTGATCAGATACTATCATTGAATGGTGGTTTAATTATGATTACCATTTTATTTTACATTGCAAATGAAGCTTTATCTGTAGTTGAAAATTGTGCAGCTATGGGCGTGTTAGTACCTAAACAATTAGCTGAACGGTTAGCAGTTATGAAAAACGAAGGAAATCAACCACCATCAATTACCACTGAAATAAAAGAAGAAATGACAACTAAATATAATAAAGAACTTGAAGATAACGAAACATCAGAAATTAATATCAAAGTTAAAAAGTAAGTCGGCACTTATGTGTCGGCTTTTTATTATGCAAAAAAGAAGGTGGATAAATGGCAATTTTACCTTCAAGTGGTAAACCGACAGCTTCACAAGTTGTAGCTTGGGCTAAATGGATGGCCGATAATCGTCGTGGCGTTGACATAGATGGTAGATATGGGTATCAGTGTTAATTCTAGCACCTTTAACGAGCAATCGTTATAGCAAACTCCTCTAATTCATGGAAAACCTAAACAAGTTAAGTTGTAGGCAATCATGAGCGAAGCCTAGCAATAGGAACGTGCAACGACTAGTCGAAAGACGTACACTTAAGCGAGTGGAAACGGGGAGCAACCTTACAGGTTGATGATATAGTCTGAACATTCATAGAAATATGAAGAAGGTAACAAGTAGCGAATGTTATCGTAACAAAATTGTGGGACTTACCTAACTACATCTTTGAAAGATATTGGGGATTTAGAACATGGGGTAATGCGAATGCTATGGCTAGACGCAGTAACTACCCAGATACTTCGTGGAAAATATATGCAAATACTCCTTCATTTGTTCCAAAACCCGGTGACGTGGCTGTTTGGACTTATGGTTGGGCTGGACATACTGCAATTGTAGTTGGTCCTAGTGATACTAACCGTTTTCGTTGTGTTGATCAGAACTGGTACGGAGCAAATCAATATAGAGGTTCAGTTGCTGCATATGTAAATCATGATTATAGCGGTAGAGGTGGTAATCTTTATTTCGTTAGACCACCATATAAATCAGAACCTAAACCAAAGCCAAAACCAAAGCCAACACCAACACCAACACCTAAACCTAGTACACCATCTAAAGACACTAGCACTACAACTAAACCAAGCACTCCAACAACTACGCCTACTGAAACAAAAACAGTAGTTAAAGATGTAAAGGAAATTAAATTTACTGTTGATGATATAGAAACAAACTATCCTACGTTTATTCCACACAGAATAGCACAAGGTAGGGATAGAGGTAGATCGCCTAAAAAAGTGTTAATACGTGACGCTGGGACAATGTGTAGTGTTCTTGATTTATATACAACGAGAAGAAAATACATCCGAGATGCAGAGTTACCTCATTACTATATTGATAGAAATTATATTTGGCAACCTAGATATGAACAAATAGAAGTGCCTAGCGCACCTGATTGCTTAGTTATCGAAGTTTGTGGCGACTACTCAGATAGTCAAAATGATTTTATTTTAAATGAAATACATGCAATGAATTATTTAATTGGTCGTATGAAGTTTCATAGCATTCCGATGAAACAATCATCTTTCATGATTGAAAGTGAATATTGGCGCACTATTTTAGAACATGGTGCTTGGAACACGGTAACTAAAGGTAAGCCAAATAAAAAAGTTGAAGATAAGACAATAGAGGCATTAATTAATCTATATCAAAACAGAGAAAAATTACTTAATGATATTCCATCTGATAAAGTGACAAAACGTAAGATTAAGGTCGAAGTGCCAAAGGATGATGAAACTACTTCAAGTAGTGATAATAAAACTTCTACAAATACATCAACGACTAAACCAAGTACAACAACATCTACTACCAAAACTAAAACGTCAGTTAAGAAAAAAGTTCCTACTGTTACAGTTGTTTATAGTAAATACACCTACAATAATGCACTAAATATTCAAATGGCTAAAGCGCCACAAGTTAACTATGGTAGTGGTTGGTATAACGCTAGTCGTAGTGCAACGTCAGCAGCTATGAATAACGCAACGATATGGAACAATAGTAAAATGCGTTATCAAATGCTTAATTTAGGTAAGTATCAAGGTATTCCGGTTAGTAAGTTAAATCAAATATTGAAAGGTAAAGGTTCATTATCTGGACAAGGGCAAGCCTTTTCAGATGGTTGTAAGAAATACAACATTAATGAGATTTATTTGATCGCTCATGCATTTTTAGAAAGTGGATATGGTACATCAAACTTTGCAAGTGGACGATACGGAATTTACAACTACTTTGGTATAAATGCGGTTGATTGGGCGCCAAAGAAAGCAATTGATTATGCAAGAGCAGAAGGTTGGACTACACCTTACAAAGGTATTGTTGGTGGTGCTAGGTTTGTTAGAAAAGGTTATATCGATAACGGACAACAAACACTTTATCGTATGCGTTGGAATCCGCAATCACCGGGAAATCATCAATATGCAACAGATATTAACTGGTGTAAGCATCAAGCGAACACCATTTATAATTTATATTCACAAATTGGAATGAAAGGTGAATACTTCATACGAGATAGATATAAATCATAATTTACAGGACTATGTGCTGACAGCATGTAGTCCTAATTTATTGAAAGAGGTGGCTCAATGGTAATTTATAAAAATAAAGATTTAGACGTGAATGTCAATGAACGAGGGGCTAACTTAGGTAATATAGATGTCACTGTTTATACAAAGGATAAAAACACAGCATCTATTAGAATGAAGCTATATAAAGAAGTTAAATATTTACATGAAACAATTTATGATCCGATAGATTTAAATAAAGCTAAAATGATTCCTAAAATAGATTTGGTGATGGGTGACGGTTCAATCTTTATAAAAGAGCCAGTAAATATTATTGATGCTCAAGTCGGACTTATTGAATTTGATATACCGCCTAATATTATCAAACACGTAGGTAAAGCAAATGCAAGTGTTTATATGGAAGATGAAAACGGGATAGATGGAGTTTATCTTTCCCACTTCTATTTTTATATAGATGATGGCGGTATGACTAATAGAATTGGCAAAGAGATCAATGCGGAAATTTTGGATAATATCATCAAAAAAATAATCAAAGACAACACAATAGATATTTTGGATGATAATTTTAGAGAAAAAGTGAGCCAAGCACTAAAAGATTACCTCGATAGTAATATTGATTATAGCGATGTAAGAGATGCTAAATTAGATTATCCAACATTAAAAGAACGTCTAGCAGTAGAAAAGGAACAAAATGACTTTAATGACTTGAAGATAAAAGAGAAATCGTTTTACGAGTTTTTGAAACAAAATGCAGTTTCATATGATGATAATACGGTCGTTATTAATAAAGATAGAGATATAGATTTCAATTTATCTCTTGGAGGTACTGATAAAATAAAATTAAATTTTGGTAAAAACCCGAATGACGATTTTATCAAATTTAGAACAGCAGATTATATCGGTGCAGATTCGCCTAAGGGAATTAGGAATGTAGATTTTAACTTTATGAAATCAATGGTTAAAGTAGGTGATGTCACAGGAAGTGGCGATAACTATTACGCTACTACTATTGGAACAAAACTAGAGTTTGATTTTACAGGAGTTTTACTTAAATTTAGATATTACACAGACAATCGTGGTGGCGTTTGGAAAATAAAAGTAGATAACAAAGATATTGGTAATTTCAGCACACATATAAATTCACAAAAACAGTCTAATTTACTGACTCCTAGCATTGCTGAAATAACAGTAATAAGCGGATTAGCTGATACAAAACATACAGTAGTTATGGAATTCATAGGACAAGACAATGCTAACCCGTATTCAACGCCTAGAGGTTGGCTCAGAATGTCTACTCAAACATCTAATCCAACGCAAACATACACTACTTTCACTACACGAACAGCTTCATCAAGTACAGGGAATAAATCAATTTCTAAAAAAGAAAATTATACCGATGACATGGTGTCAAATGGGAACTTATCGGGAACTGGCGATAACTATTATGCTACTACGACTGGGACAAAGGTAACATTTAAATTTACTGGTACATCTATCAAAATGAGATATTATACAGACAGTCGCGGGGGCATGTGGAAAGCGTCAATTGACGGTAATTTTGCCAACTATGTTAGTACGCATATAGACGCACAAGAAAAGACACAACTTATTGATTCAGCAGTAGGAGAAAAAACAATAGCAAGTAGTTTAGAGAATAAAGAGCATACATTAGTTTTAGAATTCGTAGGATCAGATACAGCACATTCTGTTGATAGTCCTCGTGGTTGGATTAGAAAGACAACAAGTACATCTAATCCTTATTCTTCTTTCGAAACATTTGTATACACGACTATTTCTGGTGCAACAGAGTTAGTAACTCAAAATTTATTGTGGGATAGTAATAAGGAATTTGCGTTCAATGTCACTTATGGGGGTACATCTGAATGGATACCAGAACATAACAATACAGGTACTTTAAAACTATCGAATAAAGGTGTCCAAAAATTACTTTTAGATAATATAGAAGTAAACACAAACTCACTTTCGGAAACCAAATTCAAAGAAGCAAAGTTGCTCCAAGATTTATATGGTGTGAATAGCGAAACAAATGAAGAAGTTTGTCGTTTGACTATCGTTGCAACAATTACGTCACTAGGCGTGAAATTCAATACTAAAGTTACATGGTTGAAAGAGCTAAACATTGGTAGTGGATATGTAAATATGTTTACAATTAATCCTAATTTTGCCGATAAGTTAGTAACTTCATATTATTCTAAGTATTCACTAGCTCAATTCGATAATTCATATGAATATTTACAGGAAAGCGCACCTTATTCATATGCAGCTCTTTCAAGTAAGTTCCCTAACACATATTTAACATGCGACAATATTAATGGTCATAAAACATTGCGTCTCGAACACTCAGATAGAGATGGTGATGAATATGGCAAAGGTTTATTCGCATTACAACATCGTAATTCAGATTTACAAAAATTATATCCAAAAGTTTATACAAATCATCAAACTACAATTGGAGAAGAATATACATTCGAAGGCTATTTCGGTTTCGGTAGATTACCAATGGTTAATGAATTATTAGGATAATTTTTAAGCTGACCTTTTTAGGTCGGCTTTTTATTTTGATAAGGAGTGTAAGAAATGGAAGTAAAAGTAATTGTAAGATATATCGTGTTAATTATGGCAATCGTCAATCAATTTTTAGCAAATAGAGGACTTAGTCCTATTCCAGTAGATGAAGAAACAATCAGTACAATTGTATTAGCTGGTATCGGTTTGTACACAGCATGGAAAGACAACCCAACAAGTAAAGAGGGACAATGGGCAAACAAAAAACTAAAAAAATACAAAGCTGAGAAAAAATATCGTCAAGCAACAGGACAAGCACCAACTAAAGAATATATCGAGCCATCAGATTTAGATGAGTTAGGGTAGGTGTTAGCGTATGTTAATGACAAGAAGACAAGCTGAGAAATGGTTAGATAACTCAGAAGGTAGACAATACAATGCAGATGGTTATTATGGTTTCCAATGTTACGATTACTCGAAAATGTATTTCTATGTTGTGACAGGCGAATGGATAGGTGGACTTAAAGCATCTAACATTCCTTTTGACAATAAAGCGAAGATTGAAAAGTACGCTACGATTATTAAAAACTACGATAGTTTCCTACCACAAAAAGGCGATATCGTTTGTTTCCCTGATAAATATGGTGGTGGATATGGACATACTGCAGTTGTAACTAGAGCCACACTCACACAGTTTGAGGTACTCGAACAAAATTGGTTTGGGAATGGTTGGACAGATGGTGTCGTTAAACCAGGATGGGGGCCTGAAACAGTGTCACGTCGTTGGCACTATTATGACAACCCTATGTACTTTATACGTTTCAACTTTCCTAAAAACGTTAACGTGGTTAAGAAAGCCAAACGAAAACTATCATCTAATAAAGCTAGTGGACAAATTAAACGTAAGAAAATTATGATTGTTGCTGGTCATGGTTATAATGATCCAGGTGCAGTTGGTAATGGCACAAATGAACGTGACTTTATTCGTAAGAATCTAACGCCTAAAATCGCTGACTATCTACGCAAAACAGGTCATGAAGTTGCATTATATGGTGGTAGTAGTCAATCACAAGATATGTATCAAGATACTGCCTATGGTGTCCGTGTAGGTAATAAGCGTGATTACGGTATGTACTGGGTAAATAAACAAAATTATGACCTTATCGTTGAATTCCACTTAGATGCAGCAGGTGCTAGTGCGCGTGGTGGCCATGTTATCATCTCAAGTGCGTTTAGTCCTGATGAAATAGATAAAGATTTACAAGAAGTGATAAAAAATAACTTAGGACAAATCAGAGGTATCACTAAACGAAGTGATTTACTCCATGCTAACGTATCAGCAGAAATCAACATGAATTATCGTCTAGCAGAGTTAGGTTTCATCACTAATAAAGAAGATATGGACTGGATAAAGAAAAATAGCGACAAGTACGCTAAATTGATTGCTGGTGCTATTCATGGTTCTCCTATTGGTGGTGTCGTTGCTAGTAAGAAGAAATCATCTAGCAAGAAATTGAATGTACCTAAAACGATTCCTAGTGGATATAAACTAAATAATAAAGGTGTACCTTATAAGAAAGAAAAAGGTCGCTACACAGTAACAAAAATTAAAGGTAATAACGTTAGAACAACATATTCAGATAAAGCAGAAATCACAGGCACATTACCTAATGGAGAAGAAATTATCTATGATGGCGCTTTTGCAGTAAATGGCTATCGTTGGATCACTTATCTAAATGATGATTTAAAACGTCGCTATATTGCCACAGGTGAGATTGATAAAAATGGTAAGCGAATAAGTTCTTATGGAAAATTCAGTAAAGTATGATATAATTAGTAAACATTATCCTATTTATTTCACACGTTTTACGGGACAAGTTTAGTGCTTGTCCCTCTTTTTTTATGTTATAATAAGTATATGAAATGGTCATTCTTGAAATGACTCGGTCATTACTGGCACAGACTGTATAAAGTGCCTACATCACATTAACTGAGCATTCATATGTCGTCGCTGACGAGTGACAAGCACTGTGTCCCAAAATGGGGTAGGTTATTGTGATGTATTTACCTACTAGATGATACGCTCTCTAGTAGGCTTTTTTATGTTATAATCAAATAGAAATTGCGGTACACATCTGAGGAGTGTATCTGAGTATAACTGTTGCGACGGTTATCTATTAATTATGTTATAATAAATATGCAGATCATTTTAGAGTATCTTTGGCTGTTAGGCAGTTTAAGGGTATTCTTATAAAAGATACTGTATCTCTTAAAAAAAGCTACCTAACATGTCACTGGGTAGCTTTTTATGTTATACTAAAGATACCCAGTTTGTGATAATTAAAATAATTATCAGATTTATAAGAGGCAACACTATATTCTAACCACGTTCTTATGAGCGTGGCCTTTTTTTTATTTTAACCGCCTCGATTTTGATACGGTTATTCTAAAGTGGTCGAATTCGACCAGTTTTATACATAAAAATAGTGTTACAAGCACTACATTAGTCGTTCCATTTATGTTTATGTGGTTAACTAAATCAAAAAGAAATAAAGCAATTGGTAGAGCATCAGTTGTACCAACATTCTTTGGAGTAAATGAACCAATTTTATTTGGTGCACCACTCGTATTAAACCCAGTATTTTTCATACCATTTATTTTTGCACCAATAGCAAACGTATGGATCTTTAAATTCTTTGTTGATGTACTTAAAATGAATAGTTTTAGCATCTTCTTACCATGGACGACACCAGGGCCTCTTGGTATTGTGATGGGTACAGGATTTGCATTTTGGTCATTTGTGTTAGCAATTGTATTAATCGTAGTTGACGTTATGATTTATTATCCATTTTTAAAAGTATATGATGAACAAATTCTTGAAGAAGAACGAGGTAACAAAGAAGTAAATAATGAATTAAAAGAAAAAGTATCCGCAAACTTTGATACGAAAAAAGCAGATGCAATTTTAGCAACTGCTGGTGCAAATGAAGCGACAACAACTGAACCAGCACCTTCCGATGAGGAAGTATCGGCTAAAGAGTCATCAAATTCAATTAACGAACAAACTAACGTTTTAGTCTTATGTGCCGGTGGCGGTACAAGTGGATTACTTGCAAATGCGTTAAACAAAGCTGCTGAAGAATATCAGGTACCTGTAAAAGCGGCAGCTGGTGGTTATGGTGCACATATGGATATTATGAAAGACTATCAATTAATTATTTTAGCGCCTCAAGTTGCTTCTAACTATGAAGATATAAAACAAGATACAGATCGATTAGGTATTAAATTAGCAAAAACTCAAGGTGTTGAATACATTAACTTAACTCGTGATGGCAAAGCAGCATTAGACTTCGTTCAACAACAATTTGAAAAATAATTAGGAGATGAAAGTATAATGAAAAAATTACCAGAAGATTTTATTTTCGGTGGTGCAACAGCAGCTTATCAAGCAGAAGGTGCGACTCAAACTGACGGAAAAGGTCGTGTAGCCTGGGACACTTATCTAGAAGAAAATTATTGGTATACAGCTGAACCTGCAAGTGACTTTTATCATAAATATCCAGTTGATTTAGAATTAAGTGAGAAATTTGGTGTTAATGGTATCCGTATATCTATCGCATGGTCAAGAATTTTTCCAACAGGTTATGGAGAAGTTAATCAAAAAGGTGTAGAATTCTATCACAAATTATTTAAAGAATGTCATAAACGTCACGTTGAACCGTTTGTTACATTACATCATTTTGATACCCCAGAAACACTTCACAGTGATGGAGATTTCTTAAACCGTAAAACGATTGATTATTTTGTAGACTATGCAAAATTCTGCTTTGAAGAATTTACTGAAGTCAACTATTGGACTACTTTTAATGAAATTGGTCCTATTGGTGATGGCCAGTATTTAGTAGGTAAATTCCCACCAGGTATTAAATATGATTTTGCAAAAGTATTCCAATCTCATCATAATATGATGGTCGCACATGCGAAAGCGGTTAAATTATTTAAAGACAATGGATATAATGGGGAAATTGGAGTCGTTCATGCATTACCAACTAAGTATCCATACGATCCTTCAAATCCGGAAGATGTAAGAGCAGCAGAACTTGAAGATATTATTCATAACAAATTTATCTTAGATGCAACGTATTTAGGAAAATATTCTCGTGAAACTATGGAAGGTGTACAACATATTCTTTCTGTCAATGGCGGTAAATTAGATATTACCGATGAAGACTATGCTACATTAGATGCTGCAAAAGATTTAAATGACTTCCTAGGTATCAATTACTATATGAGTGATTGGATGAGAGGATATGAAGGAGAATCAGAAATTACACACAATGCTACTGGAGATAAAGGTGGCTCTAAGTATCAACTTAAAGGTGTAGGACAACGTGAATTTGACATAGATGTTCCTCGTACTGATTGGGATTGGATGATTTATCCACAAGGTCTTTATGATCAAATTATGCGTGTTATAAAAGATTATCCTAACTATCATAAAATTTATGTTACTGAAAATGGGCTTGGGTATAAAGATGAATTCGACGAAGAACGTAAGACAGTTGATGATGATGCACGTATCGACTATGTTAAAAAACATCTTGAAGTCATTGCTGATGCGATACGTGATGGTGCCAATGTAAAGGGCTATTTCTTATGGTCACTTATGGATGTGTTCTCATGGTCTAATGGTTATGAAAAACGTTATGGTCTATTCTACGTTGATTTTGACACACAAGAACGTTATCCGAAAAAAAGTGCATATTGGTATAAAGCATTAGCTGAATCTAAAGAAATTAAGTAATTTTATAAATTTGACAGGACAGAAATGAAATTTTCTGTCCTGTTTCTTATTTTATTGAGGTACTAGTATTAAAAAATAAGGAGTATAATTTTGTCGCACATTCTATGGGGAATTTATCTTTCACGTATTTTATGAAAAGTGATGGTAATCATCCACCATTTCCGACACTAAATAAAAAAGAAGTCAATATGGCTAGAACATATAATGGCGTTCTTAATTTAAATGAAAAGGTGAATGAAATTCAAGTTGATCAAAATGGCAAACCAAACAAAATGAGTGAAGATGATAAAAAGTGACTTGGATTAAAAAATATTTATAAAGGTAAACAAATAGAAGATTTAAACATTTATGAAGATAATTAAAATGGTATGCATTTTGACGTTAAAGTATCTAATAGCTCGTCTCGGCCATTAAAATCTTTGTTAGAAGCAAGTCCAAAAACGTATAAAAATTCTTAATATATAGAATCAACGACTCAACATAGCCAACTTCATGAAAATAAAGATATTGCAAATGAAAACATTAAAGTTTATGAAACAAATAAAAATTAGGAGCGTTCATAATACTGACTCTCCTAATTATCTAGACAAGCATGAGCTATAAGTTCAATTAATTTAGTACGATGAGTATGTCCGTATACATTAGGAAGAATCATGATTTCATCGACTTCAAATTCGTTTTGTAATTGTATTAACTGCTGAGCTACTTCATGTGGTAAGCCACTAATCATTCGACGTTTATTTTTTTCTATTTTTTCTTGATCTCTTTCAGAATAATGGCGTTGTTGTGCTGTTTCAATAGAAGGATATACTTTAGGTTGTTTAAGATAGTTAATACGTATTAACCACAAATTTAATGCATCTAATAATTGTTTAATCGTTAATTCATTTTCTGCCGTAACGACAAAAGTAGCTAAAATAATATAGGGTGAATGCGAATGACCATGATACTCTGTAAAACGCGATTTATAATGTCGAAAGACATGTGTTAAATTTGCGTTCGATTGACCCATATGAGCAATCACAAAAGGTAAGCCTTTTTTTGCGGCAAGCTCAGCACTTTGTTCACTCATTCCTAAAATAAACATCTCAGGTGAATGCTCTGTGTATGGAGTGGCTTCTAAAGTTTTGAAACGATGTGAATGAATAGTGTCATTCGTAAAGTATTTGTTCAAATCATCTACTTGTTGAGATAGTTTGGGTTTTTGAGTTTTAAATTCATTTAGCGCTTCGTTTACATTTTTGAAGCTAGGAGATCGCCCAATTCCTATATCAATTCGGCCAGGATGTTTGACTTCCATAATTTTAAATTGTTCTGCAACTTTGTAAGCACTATAATGGGGGAGCATAACACCGCCACTTCCAATATGAATAGAGTGTGTATGTTCAAGTAACATAGCCATTACGATTTCAGGAGCGCTTGATACAACAGAAGGAACTTGATGATGTTCTGCTACCCAATAACGTGCATAACCAAGTTTCTCTGATAGTTGAGCAAGTTCAATTGAATGATTTAAAGCTTCTTGTGGTGTATCACCTTCAAAGAGTGGTACATAGTCTAAGATACTTAATTTCAAGTTTAAGACCTCACTTTGCTTGGTATAATAAAGTATTAAGTGTTATCATACTAGACATTATAAAGTGAAAGCAGTTGAATTGCGATAAAATTGTTTGTGATATGACACTGTTTTTGAATACTGAAAGGAGTCTTTTATAATGAATAATGAGCAAGTTTTATTAGCAAAATATCCTAAAGGTATGCCCCAAGATGATACATTTAAATATGAAAATATTGACATAGTTGATCCGAAAGAAAATGAAATTCAAATTGAATCTTTATATATATCTGTCGATCCATATATGCGTGGAAGAATGACTCAAGCCGATTCTTATGTGGAGCCTTTTAAAATTGGCGAACCTATTCAAAGTCACATTGTAGGCAAAATTATTAAATCAAATTCTGAAAAATTTAATGAAGATGACATTATTGTAGGTATGTTGCCATGGAAGCGTATTAATACAGTAAATGAAGAGAAAATAAGTAAAATATCTAATACAGATGTACCACTTTATTTATATTTAAGTACGTTAGGTATGACAGGTCAAACAGCTTATCATGGTTTATTAGAGATTGGTCAACCAAAAGAAGGCGACACTGTAGTAGTTTCAGCAGCTTCTGGTGCAGTAGGTGCTGTGGTTGGTCAAATTGCTAAAATCAAAGGTGCTAGAGTAGTAGGTATAGCTGGTGGAGATAAAAAAGTGAATTATCTAACAGAAGAATTGGGTTTTGATGCAGGTATTGATTATAAAAAGGATGATTTTGCAGAAGCATTAGCAAAAGCCGTACCGAATGGCGTAGATGTTTATTTTGAAAATGTAGGTGGCACAATAGCTGATGAAGTTATGAAACATCTCAATCGTCATGCACGTATTCCTGTTTGCGGTACGATTTCTAATTATAATAATACTGAACAAGAAAAAGGTCCACGTGTACAAAGCACATTAATTAAACATCAAGCACTAATGCGTGGTTTCTTGGTAGCAGAATTTGCCGATGACTTTGAACATGCAAGTAAAGAACTGGCAACGTGGATACAAGAAGGAAAAATTAAAACAAAAGTATCTATAGAAGAAGGATTTGAATATTTACCAAAAGCGTTCAGAAACTTATTTACAGGTGAAAACTTTGGCAAACAGATTGTTAAAGTGTCAGAGAATGTATAATTTAAAATTCAGTAAAAGGTAGGTATATACTTATGAAAGCTATAGGATTTAAACAACCATTTAAATTAGAAGAAGGAAATGTATTTGAACCATTTGAATTAGATATGCCCCAGCCATCTTCTAGAGAGTTGCTTGTTAAAATACAAAGTATAAGTGTAAATCCGGTTGATACAAAACAACGCCTTACTGAAGTTAAAAATTCTCCGAGAATTTTAGGTTTTGATGCAGTAGGGACGGTTCAAAAAACTGGAACAGAGGTTACAATGTTTAAGGAAGGCGATATTGTATTTTATTCTGGTGCGCCTAATCAACATGGTTCAAATCAGGAATATCAACTTATTGATGAACGATTAGTCGCAAAAGCACCTAAAAATCTTTCGGCAGAACAAGCTGCTAGTCTTCCGTTAACTGGTATTACAGCGTCAGAAACTTTATTTGATGTGTTTAAAATTTCAGAGAATCCAAATCAAAATAAAGGGAAAACATTACTTATTATCAATGGCGCAGGTGGTGTTGGAAGCATTACGACTCAAATTGCTAAGGCATATGGTCTAAAAGTCATTACAACTGCGTCACGTCAAGAAACAATCGATTGGTCAAAAAAGATGGGTGCAGATATCGTACTCAATCATAAAGAAGATTTAAAATCTCAATTAGAACAACAGCACATTGAAGCGGTAGATTTCGTATTTTGCACGTTTGATACAGACATGTATTATGAAACAATGATAGATATAGTGAAACCAAGAGGACATGTTGCTACGATTGTAGCTTTTAAAGGATCACAAGATTTAAATTTATTAAAAACAAAAAGTGTTTCCTTTACACATGAATTTATGTTTACAAGACCTATTTTTCAAACAGAAGACATGATTAAACATCATTATTATTTAGAGGATATTGCTAAAAAAATTGAGAATGGTACGTATCAAAATACAACGACAAAAGTCATCAATGGCTTAACAGCAGAACATTTATATGAAGCACATCAAATATTAGAATCCAATTCCATGATAGGAAAACTTGTTATAAATGTAGAAGAATAGAGAATGATTTAACACCTCTTAGTGTCTATAAATAAGACATTAAGAGGCGTTTTTATTATTTTATAATATATCAATTTGATTAATTATAAAAATTCCAATATATCGTTAGATATAACATGAATAGGGTATAGTATTTCTAACTATCAGAAAGGAGAATAATATAATGCGAAAAAAATCTATAAGCATTGTATTTTGGATTGCATTAGCTATCTGTACATTATTTGTAGTGTATGGAGCGATATTACCTAAGCAATTAGAAGCAATCACGCAAAATATTACATCGTTTATTGCAGTTAATTTTTCTTGGTATTATCTTTTACTAGTTTTAATTATATTTTTTATTTGCGTATACTTATTATTTTCAAGATATGCATCCATTACGTTAGGTGTGGAAGGAGAAGAGCCAGAATTTTCATTACTTTCTTGGTTTGCTATGTTGTTCAGTGCAGGAATGGGAATAGGATTAGTGTTTTGGACTACAGCTGAGCCAGTTAGTCATGCCTATAAAGCAACGCCTATACATAAAATTGGTACACAAGCAGCAATTAATGATGCGTTCCAGTTTGCTTTCTTCCATTGGGGAATTCATGCGTGGGCAGTGTATAGCATTGTTGCATTAGTTTTTGCTTATTTTAATTTTCATAAAGGGTATCCAGGTTTAGTAAGCGCAACGCTTGTTCCAATTTTTGGAGAAAAAAGAATGAGAGGACCAATCGGAAGTGCTATAGATGTTTTAGCTGTTATTGCAACGGTTACAGGTGTAGCAGCTACCTTAGGTTTTGGTGCTTTACAAATTAATGAAGGTCTTCACTACTTGTTTAAAGTACCGAGTCATTTCGGCACACAAGTCATCATTATTATTATTGCAACTATTTTATTTAGTTGGTCTGCATGGTCCGGAATTGATAAGGGAATAAAAACTTTAAGTAATATTAATATGATTTTAGCTTTTATTGTATTAATAGGATTATTTCTAGTAGGACCTACTTTATATATTTTAAATACATTTACTAACGGATTAGGAAATTATATTTTTAATTTCTTTAGTATGAGTTTGCGTATTCCAATGGATGGTGGCGCAAAATTTCAATGGGTACAAAATTGGACTATATTTTACTGGGCATGGTGGGTGTCTTGGGCACCATTTGTAGGAATATTCATTGCACGTGTATCACGTGGTAGAACAATTAAAGAATTTATTTTAGGAGTGTTATTTGCTCCAGCTCTTGTATCTTTCTTTTTCTTTGCAGTGTTCGGAGGAGCAGCAGTGTATCTTCAGCATAGTGGAATTGCTAATATTGCTAAAGAAGCAGCAGAAACTGCAACATTTGCCACTTTAGAGCATTTTCCATTGGGATTTGTATTAAGTATTGTTACTTTAATCGTTGTTATGATTTTCTTTGTAACTTCTGCAGATTCGGCTACTTATGTACTTGGAATGTTAAGTAGTAAAGGAGATATTAATCCTAACTCTTTCGTTAAAGTAAGTTGGGGTATTATTATGGCCTTATTTGCGATGATAATGATTTACACCGGAGGAACACAAGCAATTCAGAACTTATTAATTATTGCAGCACTCCCATTTTCCATAGTTATTATTCTTATGATATGGTCTTTATTTAAAACGTTGAGTTCAGATCATCCGCGGGTATCAAAGAAAGATGTTTTAATGAAAAAAGATAATTTACAATGCAAAAAAACAAATAATATAAAAAACGAAAATAATTATGAAAAATAGGTTTTTATTGTGTTAAATTTGGGAATATTTAATCTAGAAGGTAAACTTTAATAAATTTTAAAAAATTAAATAAAAAATTTTAATGTTAACGTTTTAAAAAATTTTTAAAGGGTACTTAAATTTTATAATTAAATAATTTCAACAATGACTAAGGAGGTGTGTTTAGAGGTGCATAGATTTAAAAACTTTATCCTTGGCCTATTAATAGTTGCGATTGTTGGTTTCTTATTGTTTATGTACATAGATGATAGTCGTATTAAGCGTTATCAAGACTATTTCTTACAATTCAATTGGTTCCAACCATTATTAATTGGTTTATCTGCTTTACTCGTATTAATTGGTATTATATTGGTATTTAGCATCTTTAAACCAACATATAGAAAACCAGGTCTTTATAAAGACTATAATGATGGACATATTTATGTATCACGTAAAGCAGTCGAAAAGTCTGCATACGATACATTAACTAAATACGATGAAATCAGACAACCAAACGTGGTTACTAAACTTTACAATAAGAAAAACAATTCTTACATTGACATTAAAGCTGATTTCTTAGTGCCTAATGATGTGCAAGTAAAATCATTAACTGAGAGCATTAGATCTGACATTAAACATAATGTTGAGCATTTTACTGAAATGCCTGTTAGAAAATTAGAAATTAATGTTAGAGATCAAAAATCTGCCGGACAACGCGTACTATAAGGGAGGGATAACATGGCTGATAATAATCAAAATAGTCAAGATTCTACTCAACAAATTATCGACTTCCTAAAGTCGTATAAATGGCGAATTATAGGTTTCTTTGCATTCTTAATTATTGCAATCTTATTCCTGACTTTAGGGTTCTGGAAAACAATTTTAATTATTGTTTTATGTTTAATCGGAATTGGCGTTGGGTATATGAAAGACCGTACACAAGATTTCATGAACTTCTTAAATCGATGGAGTTAACATTCATTATTTAAGAATTCATATAAATTAAAAAATTAAGTATTAAAAATTAAATTTTATTTAAAAAGGAGAATTCACATGGCTGTAGATAATAACAAAGCTAAACAAGCGTATAATAACCAAACTGGAGTAAATGAAAAAGAAAGAGAAGAACGTCAAGAACAAGCACAACAATACAGAGAAGAACGTCAAAATAATCAACAACATTTTGAAAATAAATTAACGTTCTCTGATGAAGTTATCGAAAAAATTGCTGGTATCGCTGCTCGTGAAGTAAGAGGTATCTTAGATATGAAAGGCGGATTCACTGACAGTATTTCTAGCGCATTCTCAAGCGGTAACAACGTAACACAAGGTGTTTCTGTTGAAGTTGGTGAAAAACAAGCGGCTGTAGACTTAAAAGTCATCTTAGAATACGGTGAATCAGCTCCAAAAATCTTCCGTAAAGTAACTGACTTAGTTAAAGAACAAGTTAAATACATTACTGGTTTAGATGTTGTTGAAGTTAACATGCAAGTTGACGACGTAATGACTAAAAAAGAATGGGCCCAAAAAAACCAAAAAAATAACAACAACAATAACAATAATAACAACAATAATAATTTCGAAAGATCAGATTTACAATAAGTTTATTGAAAAAAGACCTTGGAATGTTCCAAGGTCTTTTTATGGTTAATATCATTTTTTAACAAGAGACGGAATAACATTCAAATTGAATGTTATTCCGCTTCTTAATTTTAATGTAGTGGATTATTAACTTTAATATAAGTGTAATGATGTGCTTCATCTTCTAAACGCATAGTGGTTACACACTTATAATCAATTGTTGCAGCAAATAAAGTATGAGTAATCTTTTGCATACGTCCTGTATCAACGTCAGTCAACTTAGCTAATATATCTTGAATAATATGACTGATATGATGCCACATTATTTTTTCAAAATCCATATTTTCTACTTTTTCAGTAATTGTTAATATTAATTCAGCTAGATGATTTTGAACAGTTGAATAGAATACTTTATTAAAAACAGATGTAGTAGATTGAGTAAGAATTCTAGATTTCTTATGGAAATGTGATGTTTTATACCCCATTTGGTTTAATTGAGTTTCATCAATACGTAATCCTTCGAAATCTCGAATATAGATTTTACTTAAACTACCATCTTGATTAAATGTAGCAATAGAATTTTGTAAGTGTGCCTCTAGTGCGATTCCATATTTTACATATAGTGGAATAACTATTCCTAATAATTGAGTCGCATAATCTTGAATCCATGTATAAGCCGCTTTTTCAAATGTCTTAAATTGATGTGTATGTTGATATCGTTTTATTAAGCTTTCAATTGGCGGTTCAGTATTGTTTGGATAATAAGCAACCAGACTAGAAGGTATGACAGGTATTGTATCTTCTTCGATTAATGTATAAATATTTTCTCTAAATAATGTTCCCAGTTGTTCACTACGTTCAGTTTGGATTGTTGAATGATCTTTAGAATTATAAAAATGAATGCCAGCAATTTCATCTAATGTTTCTATGCGATAAGGTTGAAAATCAGGGTCGTTTTTTAAAATATCATTCACAATTTTAGTAACTAAAGGTCCATTATACGTTGTTTGTTCAGAAAGCGTCCGTATTTCTCCAGTAATATGAACATTTGTAGAAAGTTTAATGTGCGGAAATAGTTTAGGATATTTTGGCATTAATGTTCTGAATGACAAGCCAGCATAATAAGGTAAGGTCATATCAATAGGAATAATAAGTTGTTCATCTAGTTCTTGTTGATACTGACTAAGTAAAATATGCTCGAATTGCCAAGGATGGACCACCATTAAATGATAATCTTCAATTCTTATATCATTATATTTATTTAAAAGGTGAGTAAATAATTTATGAAAAGATTGGTGAAGTATATCATTATAGGTTGAAGATAAGGATTGAACATTCGCTATACTATTGTGTATGAATACACATTTTAATTGAATTTCTTGACCGTATTCTGAACTATAATGAAAATTCTCTTTACCGCTCATCCCTTTACGAAGCTTTGCGCCTGGATGAAGAGGATGACCTTCTATAACTGATTGTTCCGAACGTAAATAACTATCGCCACTTTTTGCAATCAATTCCCATAAGGATTCGTAGTTTGAATGCATATGTTTAGCTTGATAACTTAGTGCCAGAATCATATTAGCAGCACTATTATTTAAATCTTCTCTAAATTGTTCACTAGCAGCGTTATCAAGCTTTGGCGCTTCAGCTAAAATTAAATCTAGAATATCATTTGGATGTTGGATTCTTTCATATTCGTGATTACGATGTTTTAAGATATAAAAGGGGCCTTCCACATCTACCCGGTCGAAGGCATATCTACCTTTTATTTGACTGTAAATATCGATATTTGATTTTGGAAAATGAATACATAATACGTCTTTATCTTTAGAAAACATAGAGACGGTTAATTTGGTAGGTCTAATAATCTGACTATTATCTTTAGCGTGTATTAAGTTTTCACGATATAAAGATGTAATAAGACGTTGAGAAATTTTATCTCTACCTATTAAAATATATTGTTTAAAATGAACGATTAAATCAGGATAAAATTCATTTAAATATGTATAAACATCATATTCTTCATTAGTAAGTTGTAAGTTATGATTATTAATGGTTGTATTTTGATTCATATAACACCTCATCCACATTCTACAAAATTATAAATAGTTTGTATAATATCTAACTCTAAAATTAAACCTTTTTAAAAGATAGTTTAAATTTAAGACACAATATTTTAATAAATTCTAAGTTCATGTCATTGCTAGTACCCTTAATTAAATTTATAATTATTAAACTAGTTAAACTTAATTATGAAAACGAATGATAAGGCGGAGGATTTAAAAATGTTAAACGAGTGGAAGCATGCAGATAGAAATATGCAATATAGAGTGTTAAATGCTCTAATAAAGGAAAATATATGGACTCATTCAACTACCATTTTTAAAGAAAATCATTATATAACGATTGAGTTCGAACAAGTGCTTCTAAACATTCATTATAAATATGAAAGTGCATTATCTCGATATGAATTTGATGGGCCGATAATATATATGAATCATCAACATAAAGAATCAGTGGATAGTTTAGAAAAACTATTAGACATACTAGTAACAGACTTTCATATTGATATACCATTTCATTTAAAAAGTGAACTTATTCATAGCAGAGATAGTTTCATTGAAGTATATAAAGCATTCGATACACGTCATGAGTATCTTCAAAGACATGATAAGTATATAAATGCCTCAGAACGTTTAAATTTTTTTACTTGGCTAGAAAAGTTGAAAAAAGATAATGATATAGATGACGTACTATATTCTGAAAGCTTAATATTTGAAGGTCATCCTACACATCCACTTACTAAAACAAAATTACCTTTATCAATGGAAGAAGTGAGAACCTATTCGCCAGAATTTGAAAAGATTATTAATTTGAAAGTGATGCTAATACATAATGAGTATGTAACTGTTACAACCATTCTTGATCATTCTCAGTTCATTTTAAATGAGGTTATTCCTGAATATATTGACGAATTACATACATTCATGAATGATAGAGAACGTTTGCTTAAAGACTATAAAGTCATTTTAGTTCACCCATGGCAATATGAACATACTATTCGTAATAAATATAAGGAGTGGCTACAAGATTATATTTTGATATCTACTCCATTTCAGGTTCCATCTAAAGCAACATCTTCTTTTAGAACAATGTCGCTAATCAATCATCCTTATCATGTGAAATTACCAGTCAATGTTCAAGCTACTAGTGCAGTTAGAACAGTGTCCCCAGAAACAACAATTGATGGACCCAAATTAAGTCAAGCATTACATCGTGAATTAAATCAGTATACACAATTAGATGTTGCACTTGAGCCCTATGGTTTATTTGCTAAAACAGACAGTGACGATGCTAGACAACTTGCTTGTATTATTCGTGAAAAACCTTTTACAAAAGATGATGGTATTTTATTAGTTACAGGTGCATTAGTAAATAAAAATGTAGTAGATAATGAAATCACAGTAGATAGTTACCTTAAATGGATTAATGATGATATCAATCAACATACCATTCATCAGTTTATGCGAAATTATACTCGTCAGCTGGTAACACCTTTATTAGCTTTAATACAAGATTATGGTATAGCTTTAGAAGCACATATGCAAAATACACTAGTGCATTTAGGACCAAAGTATCAAATACAATTTATAGTGCGAGATCTCGGTGGCTCTCGAATAGATATTAAAACCCTAAGTCAAAGATTAAAGCATATAGAAGTGGAAAATAAAAGTTTACTTGCAGACTCAATTGAAGAAGTCATTATGAAATTTCAACACGCAGTCGTTCAAAATCAACTAGCAGAATTAATTTTTCATTTTAAAAAGTATGAATTTATAAAAGAAGAAGAACTTTTTAATATAATTCAAGAAGAAATAGAAGTAGCAATTAATGATACTAAGCCTCATGCAGATACATTAAGAAAAGTTTTATTTGGACCTACAATTACAGTAAAAGCATTGTTGAAAATGAGAATGAAAAAGAAAGTGAAAAAATATCTGAATATTAGTTTAGATAATCCAATAAAAAGAGAGGTGAATTAAGTGTCTCGTATTGTAATCAATTTATCAAAGATTGAATATAATGCACATGTATTAAAAATGTTGTTTGACAGCAAAAATATAGCCATGATACCTGTGATAAAAAGTATTGCTGGAGATGAACATATCATTAAACGATTAATGAAAGTAGGATTTAACTACTTTGCAGAATCTCGACTAGAAAATATTCCTCAGCAATTTACAAAAGATTGTCAATTTTTACTTTTGAGATCTCCTTTAAAGCATCAGTATGAAGATTTGATTAAAAAGAGTTACGTAAGTATTCAAACAGAAATGGCAACAATACATCAGTTAAATCATATTGCAAATGAAATGAGTAATCAACATCAAGTTATATTGATGGTCGATTGGAAAGATCAACGTGAAGGTGTATTACCTTATGATATAGTTGAATATATTCATGAAATAAAACGAATGAATAATATAAAACTTTTAGGTCTTGCATTTAATTTCATGTGTTTTAAGTCTAAAGCTCCAACATTAAATGATATCGACGAAATAAATCAATTTGTTCATCATGTACAATACGAAACAGGAGTATCATTTGAAGTTATTTCTGGAGGTAACTCAAGTATGCTTCCATTATTAAAACAATATGATTTAGGATGTATTAATGAGTTGAGAATAGGAGAAACATTATTTCGTGGTGTGGATACAACTACTAATCAAAATATACCCGAGTTATTTCAAAATGCAATATTACTTGAAGCGGAAATTATTGAAATTAAACCTAGGTATACGAAGACAAAAGAAAGTTACTTACAAGCTATTGTAGATGTGGGATATATTGATACTGTGATTGAAAAAATAAAACCACTCAATCATCGAATAGAAATTATGGGTGCTTCAAGTGATCATTTAATGATAGATTTAAAAGAAGAAATTAACTATAAAGTAGGAGATTGCATACCATTTTCATTAGAATACGAAGCGCTATCACAACTAATGTATCATCAGAGAATGGAAAAATATTATAGTGAAGAACATACTATTTCTCAACGTATTAACAATTTGAATCAATCAAAATATATCAACAACAAATAACGCATTATATAGAATCTGAGACATCAATAGTGTCTCAGATTTCTTTATGCGTTGGCGTTGGCAGTCAACGTTTTCGTGATGGGCCAACGAATTCAAAATAAATTCTGTGCCAATCTTTATTTTTATATTTTATTGACAATGATAATCGTTATCAATAAAATGAAGATATACCTCAATACATATTAAGGAGTGTCATCATGAAAAGAACAACAATTTTTGGAATTATTTCAATATTACTGATTTTAGTATTAACAACTGCATGTGGAAAGGTAAGTAACAATGGTTCAAATTCATCTAATCAAATTTCGTCATCTAAAGATATTATTGAGATTAAACATGATTTAGGAACAACTAAAGTACCTAAAGATGCTAAGAGAGTAGTAGCTTTAGAATTTTCATTTGTTGATGCATTAGTAGCTTTGGATGTTAAGCCTGTAGGAATAGCAGACGATAATAAAAAGAATAGAATGATTAAACCGTTAAGAGATAAAATTGGAAATTATACATCTGTTGGTACGCGTAAACAACCAAATTTAGAAGAAATAAGTAAATTAAAACCTGATTTAATTATTGCTGACAGTAATCGACATAAAGGAATTTATAAGGAATTAAGTAAAATTGCTCCAACAATAGAATTAAAAAGCTTCGACGGCGACTATAATGAAAATATCGGAGCGTTTAAAGTTATAGCTAAATCTCTTAATAAAGAGAAACAGGGTAAAAAACGTTTAGACGAACATAAGAAAAAAATAGCTCAATATAAACAAGAGATTCAATTTGATAAAAATGAAAAAGTACTTCCAGCTGTAGCTTCTAAGTCTGGGTTACTAGCGCATCCAAGTGAATCTTATGTGGGACAGTTATTAGGTGAATTAGGTTTTAAAGAAGCATTAAATAAAGATGTGACGAAAGGATTAAGTAAATATTTACAAGGACCTTATTTACAACTCAATTCAGAAACATTATCTGAAATCAATCCAGAACGCATGTTTATTATGACAAATGGTGCAAGTTCTAATGAACCTTCTTATCAAGAATTGAAAAAAGATCCTATTTGGAACAAACTTGATGCAGTTAAAAATCATAAAATAGATGTGGTTGATCGTGATACATGGGCCCGCGCACGTGGTTTAATCTCTTCAGAAGAAATGGCTAAAGAAATCGTAGAAATCTCAAAAAAAGATAGAAATAAATAGGATGGATTGACAATGACTATACAAAAAAGTAATCGTCTTTCTGCTAATAAAAGATCAATCAAGAAGCGTATGACACTCACCTTTTCAGTGAGTGTTTGCCTTCTTGTTATTTTTGTTTATCTTAATTTAGCCACTGGAACTTTAAATATTCAAACTAAAGATATGTATCATTACTTTTTTACTTCAATTGAAAACAAGCAGACGTTTATCATTCAAAGTGTTAGAATGCCAAGGATGATTGTTGCCATACTTGTGGGAGGTGCCTTAGCTCTGGCTGGTTTACTCATGCAATCTATAACTAGAAATCCATTAGCATCTCCGCAAATATTTGGGGTAAATGCGGGTGCTTCATTTATTATCGTATTAGTGACAGTATTAATGCCTACGATGGGAAACTATGCAACCTATTTAGCGTTTATTGGGGCATTTATTGGTGGGTTAACTGTGTATTTATTATCTGGTTCTACGAAAAAAATAACACCAGTGAAATTAGCTTTAGCAGGAATGGCAGTACATTTGTTTTTTAGTAGTCTTACACAAGGTATTATTTTACTTAATGAAGATTCTAATTCTACTGTTATGTTTTGGTTAGTTGGCTCTTTAAATGGAATGAAATGGAAAGATGTAATGATAATTTGTCCTTGGATTCTTATGGGACTTATCATACTAATTGCATTTGCAAGACAACTTACAATAATGGAATTAGGTGATACACTAGCCAAAAGTTTAGGTCAAAAAACTGAAGTGATAAGAATCATTATCGGATTACTTGTTATTATATTTGCTGGGACATCTGTCTCTATTGTAGGACCTATTGGATTTATAGGATTAATCGTGCCACATATAGTAAAACGTTATGCACCGCATAATTACTTCATTTTAATTCCGTTAACATTTATAGTTGGCGCAAATTTATTGTTATTATCTGATACATTGAGTCGTTTAATTACATATCCCTATGAATCACCAGTTGGAATTGTTACTTCATTTATAGGAGCATTTTATTTCTTATTTATTACTTTAAGGAGAGTGAAACGAATATGACACACCACTCATTAGCTATTCGTTATGCACTTGTCGTTACGATATTAATCATAAGTATATTTATTAGCTTATGCGTCGGCGCAACAATGTATAATCCCGTTAAAGTAATAAATAGTTTATTGATACAAGATGATTTTATTCTAAATGAATATCGTATACCTAGAACACTTTTAGGATTAATAGTAGGAAGTAGTTTAGCTATTTCAGGAACAATCATACAAGGGGTAGTAAAAAATCCTCTCGCTTCTCCAGATGTTATTGGAATGACTAAAGGTGCAAGTTTAGCAGCGATTATAATTATTATGGTTTTTCCCAATGCTCCTTTAATCATTTTACCTATGGGTTCATTTGTTGGTGCATTAATAATCAGTTTAATTTTATCTTTTTTAATATCTCAATTTAATATTAAAGGATCTACCTTGGCATTAATTGGCTTAGCAATTGGTGCTATATGTACAGCAATTGTACAATTTTTACTAATACGAAATCCCATGGATGCAAATAATGCGCTTATATGGTTAACAGGTAGTCTTTATGGTCATACGATAGAAAATGTATATTCAATTTTACCTTGGTTTATTATTACGATTCCAATCGTCATTGCTTTAAGTCATCAACTCGATATCTTAAACCTAGGAGATTCAATAGCGATAGCATTAGGTACACGAATAAAACGTATTAAAATGATACTGTTGATTTTATCAGTGATGTTAGCAGGATCATCTATTTCAATAGTTGGAGGAATCAGTTTTCTTGGATTGATTGCGCCACACATAGCTCGAAAAATCGTCGGATATCGTCATGTTCACGTCGTAATGATGTCTGGTTTAATTGGAGCAATCCTCATTTTATTTAGTGATGGATTAGCAAGAGGTATTCATCCGCCACTTGATATACCAGTAGGCGTAGTTATTGCCATTGTTGGTGTTCCATACTTTTTATTGTTACTTAGAAGAATTTAAATATTAAAGAGTGAGATCGTATTCACAGTGAATACGATCTCACATTTTTTGTGAAATTTTAAACTTTTGTATATTGCAAGTTATTTGAAAATAAGATATAGTAAAGTACATATTGTTTATAAAAATACATATAAAGTTATATTTATATAATTAATAGGCGTTAATTTCGATGAAAATACAAAACAAATGAATAAATACAATTACCTATACAAATAGAAAGAAGGGTGAATATTGGAGAATTATAACAAACAGGAGAAAATAAAAGGAAGAATAAAATTTATATCGATGTCAATCATTGGTATTATTTTATTTTTAATACCCATTCCAATTGTACAAGATGGGGAGAAACAAACAACATTACCAGTGGCATTTTTGGCAAATTGGTTAAAAGATTTATTAGGACCTGCAATGTCAATTCTCATTATTACAATCATTACGTTATCGACTATTTTGACTATTTTATTTTCAACAATTTTAAAGGATAAAGTAAAACCAGGTGGTCTTATCGCGAATGCATTTCAAGTTGGCCCAGTGTGGATGATACTAAGAGTACTTGCAGTTGTATTTGCCTGGATGACTTATTTTAAAATTGGAAGTAAAGTGATCTATTCAGAAGATACGGGTGGATTAGTATTTAATGACTTATTACCTACATTAGTAGCAGTATTTCTTTTTGCTGCCTTATTTTTACCTTTATTAATGGAATACGGTTTATTAGAATTTTTAGGACCATTGTTTAGACCAATCATGAGACCATTATTTACTTTACCAGGACGATCAGCAGTTGATAATTTAGCCTCATTTATAGGAGATGGAACAGTAGGCGTGCTTATTACAAGTCGTCAATATGAAAAAGGTATTTATTCAAAAAGAGAATCAATAGTAATTTCTACAACTTTTAGTGTTGTATCGATCACATTTGCTATTGTTATTGCTCAAACTATTGGATTACAACAAAAGTTTTTTGTATTTTATTTAACAGTGATCGTTTCTTGCTTAGTTGCAGCGATAATCATGCCAAGAATATGGCCACTAAATCAAATTCCCGATGATTTTACGAAAGAAGTATCTGAAAGTACACGACTTGAAAAACTTCCAGAAGGAAAAACTGCATTAGCTCATGGTTTTGATGAAGCTACAATTGTAGGGCTAAAAGCACCAGGAGTTAAAGAATTTTTTAAAACGGGAATTAAAACGGTAATTGATATGTGGTTTGTTATTTTACCAGTAGTGATGAGTATAGGGACTATTGCCACGATAATAGCAAATTATACACCAGTATTTGAAATCATAGGAAAACCATTTATTCCTATATTACAATTACTTCAAATTCCTGAAGCTGCAAAAGCGTCTGAAACTTTACTTATTGGTTTTGCAGATATGTTTTTACCTTCTATCTTAATAGCGACGGTACACAGTGAATTGACACGATTTGTGATTGGTGCTTTAAGTATATCTCAATTAATTTATCTATCTGAAGTGGGCGGTGTGATTTTAGGTTCTAAAATCCCGGTCAGTCTCGGAAAATTATTTATGATATTTTTAATCAGAACTGCAATCACATTACCAATTATTGCTTTAATGGCACATTTATTACTATAAAAAAAGAAGCAGAGTAAGGATTGATGAATGCAATTCCAATTCCTTCCTGCTTCTTTTTTCTATTCTAAAGTTGATAGTACGTTTGCTTTTACAATTTCACTTGTTAATACTGGTGAATCTTCTGTTGAAGATTTTCCAGTATTTTTATGCGCTTCTTTAAACGCATCACTTTGGGTCCAAGCTTTGAAGTTTTCTTCACTGTCCCACCATGTATTAACATACATATTTTCAGTATCATTAGTATTATCAATTTGCCAAACTTCAATTTTTCTGAAACCTTCTAGTTGTTCAATCTTACCACCTTTAGTGAAACGTGGTGCCATTTTTTCAGCAAATCCTTTTTTTACAGTAATACGATTTGTAACAACAAACATAGTCAGACCTCCTTACTTATTTATTTTAATAATATACAAATTCAAAGATATATCAAATAAAATACTTGTAATAAATAAGAAAAATAAACGTTTAAAGAAAGGTATCTATATACCGAAAATATGTTCGTATTTTAAGGCTATTTATGTTAATATATTTTTAATAAAGGAGAAGATAAATGACAGGAAAAACGCATGTAGCTGCTGGTTTGCTTGTAGGAGCAATAACAGTTGACCATTATCATACAGATCTATTTTCTACTGTAACAGTAATTTGTTTAGCAATATCAGGAAGTTTACTTCCAGATATTTGTCATACAAGAAGTAAGATTGGAAGACAATTTAAAATTCTTAGTTTGCTCGTTAGTACTATCTTCGGACATCGAACATTTACGCATTCATTGTTATTTTTAGGTATGATAGGTTTTTTACTTATTTTAATTCAAACTCCGACTTATTATTTAGTTACTATTATCGGTGCAATGGCTTCTCATGTTATACTAGATATGTTGACACCTAGAGGGGTAAAGTTACTTTATCCAATACCTTTATCGATTAAGTTTCCTTTTACTTTCAAAACTGGTGGTTTTTTAGATGCATCTTTATCAACAGCTTTTAGTATTGGAGCAATATACATAATATTTCAAGAGTTTATAAATGAAATCTTGAAATATGTGAGCCATTCATTGTCCGGATGATATCAATGAATATGATGGATCATCTTTCTTGTCTTAATATCAAATTTATAATTAATATGATAAATATATTTGAATGACACGAACTATCTATAAGGAGAGTTAGTAATGCTAGATCAAAGTAAATTAGAAAAATACAATCAAGAACATTTAATTGAATATGAGAAAATGATGAGTAGTAATGAAAAAGAACAATTAGATGAAAAAGTGAACTCATTAGATTTAGAATTTATTCAAGAACTTTATCAAAGTTTATATGTTAATCGTAAAACAATTACAGATGTTACTGCAGTTTCTGAAGTTGATTATAAAATTAAGGAAGCATTCACGGAGCAAGATCGTGAATATTATGAACATAAAGGAATAGAAGCAATAAGAAATGGAGAATTTGCTGTTGTTCTTATGGCTGGTGGTCAGGGCACACGTTTAGGTTATAAGGGACCTAAAGGTTCTTTTGAAATTGAAGGTATAAGCTTATTTGAACTTCAAGCAAGACAACTATTGCATCTAAAAAATGAAACAGGACATTGTATTAATTGGTATATTATGACTAGTGATATTAATCATGAGGAAACATTACGTTATTTTGAAAACCATGATTATTTTGGTTATAACCCAGAACGTATTCACTTTTTTAAACAAGACAACATTGTGGCTCTAAGTGAAAATGGTAGACTTATTTTTAATGAAAAAGGCTATATTATGGAAACACCTAATGGTAATGGCGGGATATTTAAATCGCTAGAGCATTATGGTTATTTAGATAAAATGGAGAAAGATGGCGTAAAGTTCATTTTCTTAAATAATATTGATAATGTGTTAGTAAAGGTTCTTGATCCTGTATTTGTAGGGTTTACAGTAGTAAATGATAAAGATATCACATCTAAATCTATTCAACCTAAAAAGGGTGAAAGTGTCGGACGATTAGTTAGTAAAGATAATAAAGATACTGTACTTGAATACTCAGAACTTGATGAAAATGTAGCGAATACATTTGATAATGCAAATATTGGCATTCATGCATTTAAGTTATCGTTTATAAATCAAGCGGTAAATAATGATTTACCATATCATTTAGCCATTAAAAAATTGAAACAACTGGATGATGACTTTGGTTTAATTGAAAAAACAGCTTTAAAATTTGAACTATTTTATTTTGATATTTTCCGATATGCGAATAGCTTTATTACATTACAAGTTCCAAGAAAAGAAGAATTTTCACCTTTGAAAAATAAAGAGGGAAAAGACAGTGTAGAAACTGCAACTGATGATTTAAAACGAATGAATGTAATTTAAAGGATGGTGGAATACGATGTCTAAATCATCTCAGCATACAAAAGATAATGTAATTGAATCATTTAAAGACATCATTCCACTATCTTTTGGCGAGGAAATTGGTAATGCAACTTCACATGGTGTTGCTGCACTAATGACTTTATTTTTACTGCCTTATGTAGCAGTACATAGTTATAATGAGTATGGAACACTAAGTTCTATTAGTGTTTCTATCTTTGTTATTAGTATTTTCATGATGTTTATTTCTTCTACTGTATATCATTCAATGAAAAATAATACATCGCATAAGTATATATTAAGAATTATTGACCATAGTATGATATATGTAGCAATTTCTGGAACGTATACACCTGTCTTACTAACAGTTGTTGGAGGTTGGTTAGGATGGCTGGTCTTTTTGTTATTATGGGGAACAACAATATGGGGTATTCTATATAAGTCAATTTCAACTCATGTAAATCCCAAATTAAGCTTAATCGTATATTTAGTTATGGGATGGGTTGGCATTATATTTTTACCTGTGATTATTATTAGAACATCTTGGTTATTTATTTTATTTATCGTATTAGGTGGTCTTTCTTATACCATTGGAGCATGGTTTTATGCACAAAAAAACCGTCCATATTTTCATATGATATGGCATATTTTTATTGTTATCGCATCACTCTTTCATTTTATAGGAATCGTATATTTTATGTAGACCTAGCTGAAAGGTTATATCATTGAGAATAACTTAGTTTATTAAGTGCTTATTTAGAAACAGGACTATGAATTCAAAAAGAATTCTACCCTGTTTTTTCTTTTTTTAATAATACATTAAAGTTGTTTACGAATATAATTAAGAATATTCTATATTATGAACTTTTTAAATACATAGGAGGGCAAAGATGAAATTAAAATCAATAGGTATTGTAGTGACTTTGGTTTTAACAATGTTTATGGCAGCAATTGAAAGTTCAATTATTTCACTAGCATTGCCTACCATTCGTAAAGATTTGAATGCTGGTACAGCAGTGCCATTAGTCTTTACCGTTTATTTTATAGCACTTGTTGTAGCAAATCCTATTGTGGGTGAACTTCTCACAAGATTTAAGATTCTATATATAGCTGTAGTCGGCATACTATTATTTGGTATTGGAAGTTTTATGTCAGGTATGAGTGAAACGTTTACAATGTTAATTATTTCAAGAGTCATACAGGGACTTGGCGCAGGAGTTATGATGTCTTTGACTCAAATTGTACCAAAACTAGCATTTGAAATTCCGCTTCGTTACAAAATAATGGGCATCGTTGGAAGTGTCTGGGGAATTTCAAGTATTCTTGGACCGTTATTAGGTGGTGGAATATTAGAAGTTGCAACATGGCATTGGTTGTTTTATATCAACATACCCATAGCATTGATAGCTATTGTTTTAGCTTTTCTTACTTTTCATTTTCCAGAAGAAGCGGAAGTACAACACATACACTTTGATGCAAAAGGATTATCTTTGTTTTATATATTTATCGGACTTCTTATGTTTAGTTTATTAAATAAAACAGGTGTTACTTTTAATATTATTGCATTTATACTAGCAATAGTTATATTATTCGTTTTATTCAAATATGAAAATAAAAAAAATATGCCTTTTTTACCAATAAGTGAATTTAATAAATCAATTTCACTGGTATTTATAACTGATTTACTTATAGCAATATGTCTAATGGGGTATAACTTATATATACCTGTTTATTTACAAGATTATTTAAAATTATCTCCAATACAAAGTGGATTAGTTATATTTCCACTTTCTGTTGCATGGTTAGCTTTAAACTTCAATTTAGCTAAGGTAGAATCAAAATTTTCAAGAAAAAAATTATATATCGGAGCTTTCATATCATTAATTTTAAGTAATATGATTTTAGTATTTGGACTTCATATTCCTCTTATTATTGCGGGAGCTGTGATTCTTGCAGGATTGAGTTTTGGTTTCGTTTATACTAAAGACAGTGTAATTGTGCAAGAAGAAACAAGTCCTAAATATATGAAAAAAATGATGTCATTCTATGCATTAACTAAAAATTTAGGATCATCTATAGGATCTACATTGATGGGGTCATTATATGCACTTCAATTTGGTTTATTAGGAGGTAACTTTTATAATATATTAACTGTAATCACAATTGTTACGCTTATATTAATTTTAATGTGGGTATTTTTATTTAAAGAGAATAAAGAAAGTATAAAATAATAATTTTAAGTTACTATATATAAATGATAAAGTATCATTATAAAGTATTATTGATGAAAAGAGGAGGAAAGAGAGGAATGAAATTTTCTAATCAAAAATTTAACGGTATCTTTCCGGCTCTTCTTATTCTTATTATTTTTATTCTATCAGGTTGTATATTTTTAATATTTTTAGGATTTGGGTTATTTGGATTAAGTCGAATTCTTATTTTTTTAAAATTAGGATTTTTTACATACAATAGGGATTTATTCAGCAATTTAGTATATTACGGTAGCTATATAGTATTTGGATACTTTTTGCTATTTGCTATTGAGCATTTAATGGATTACTTTAGAAAACAATTACCTAATAATCCATATTTTAATGGAACACTATTTCATTTAATTTCATATGTAATTACGACTATCCTATTCTATTTTGTTATTCATATTCATTACGTATATATTAAAATTGAATTTTGGGTTATTGCATTAATTATTGGAATACTATATTTATGTAAAATGATTTTTTATCCAGATAGCGAAGACTTGAATGATAAGAAGTAGATATAAGTTATAAATTCTTGATAAATTCAGCACAGATTGTAAGTAAATTTGTTAAAATATGAATATAAAGAAACTTAAGGGGGATAATGAGTTGTTAACGGTAGAACAAGTGGAAAAAATAGTGGGAAACTTAAAAGATCCAATTATTAATGTGCCTTTAAAAGAAACAAAGGGAATTGTAGAAGTAAAAATAAAAGAAGAAATTCAACATGTAAGTGTTAAAGTTGCTATGGCTCAATTAGGTGGACAACCACAGCTTGATTTGCAAATGTCAGTGGTTAAAGCTTTAAAAGAAAATGGTGCAAATACAGTGGGCATTCGTTTTGAGGAACTACCTGCTGAAGTTGTGGAAAAATATACAGGAAAAGAAAAAGAAAAACCTAAGACAATTGAGGGATTATTGTCACAGAATAATCCAGTGGAGTTTATTGCAATTGCTTCTGGTAAAGGGGGAGTAGGAAAATCAACTATAGCCGTAAACTTAGCAGTAGCATTAGCAAGAGAAGGTAAAAGAGTAGGACTCATAGATGCTGACATTTATGGTTTTAGTGTTCCAGATATGATGGGTATAGATGAAAAGCCTGGTGTTCAAGGAAAAGAGATTATTCCTGTAGAACGTCATGGTGTTAAAGTGATTTCAATGGCATTTTTCGTTGAAGAAAATGCACCAGTTATTTGGCGTGGTCCTATGTTAGGAAAAATGTTGACGAATTTCTTTGTTGAAGTTAAATGGGGAGAGTTAGATTACTTATTACTTGATTTACCTCCTGGAACAGGGGATGTAGCTCTTGACGTTCATTCAATGTTACCAAGTAGTAAAGAAATAATAGTAACCACACCACATCCAACAGCAGCATTTGTAGCAGCAAGAGCTGGAGCTATGGCTAAGCATACAGAGCATTCTATTTTAGGTGTTATTGAAAATATGAGTTATTTCGAAAGTAAAGAAACTGGAAAAAAAGAGTATGTATTTGGTAAAGGTGGAGGACGTAAACTTGCGGACGAGCTAAATACCCAATTGTTAGGAGAACTACCTCTTGAACAACCTTCTTGGAATCCTAATGACTTTTCACCATCTATTTATCAAGAAGAAGATCGATTAGGAAAAATCTATAAAACAATTGCGCAAAAAGTAATTGCTGCAACAATAAAATAATAAATAAAAATTAGTGTAAAAGTGCTCGAAAAAAATATCATTTCGAGCGCTTTTTCTATTGCAAAATATAAAAATTCTGATAGAATATTTTTTTGTGAGCAAGTTAAAAGAATTGCTTAAAACAAAAATAAAATTATTAAAATAATTTGTTGACACTAAATGAATTGTTTGATAAGATATAAAAGTCGTTTTCAAGAAATGTTAATACATTTTAAAAAATGTAAATTCGGTGTAAAATTTACCATTGCGAAATCTTGGAAAACGATATAAAATATTAAAAGTAATCAAAATTAGTTATTGACTTTCGAAATTGAAATTGATATAATTTGATAGATTACATTTTAAATGAACATTGAAAACTGAATGACAATATGTCAACGTTAATTCCAATAAAGTAACTTAAATGTTACAAACACTATTTAGTATGATGAGCTAATCAAACATCATAAATTTTTATGGAGAGTTTGATCCTGGCTCAGGATGAACGCTGGCGGCGTGCCTAATACATGCAAGTCGAGCGAACAGACGAGGAGCTTGCTCCTTTGACGTTAGCGGCGGACGGGTGAGTAACACGTGGGTAACCTACCTATAAGACTGGGATAACTTCGGGAAACCGGAGCTAATACCGGATAATATTTCGAACCGCATGGTTCGATAGTGAAAGATGGCTCTGCTATCACTTATAGATGGACCTGCGCCGTATTAGCTAGTTGGTAAGGTAACGGCTTACCAAGGCAACGATACGTAGCCGACCTGAGAGGGTGATCGGCCACACTGGAACTGAGACACGGTCCAGACTCCTACGGGAGGCAGCAGTAGGGAATCTTCCGCAATGGGCGAAAGCCTGACGGAGCAACGCCGCGTGAGTGATGAAGGTCTTCGGATCGTAAAACTCTGTTATTAGGGAAGAACAAACGTGTAAGTAACTGTGCACGTCTTGACGGTACCTAATCAGAAAGCCACGGCTAACTACGTGCCAGCAGCCGCGGTAATACGTAGGTGGCAAGCGTTATCCGGAATTATTGGGCGTAAAGCGCGCGTAGGCGGTTTTTTAAGTCTGATGTGAAAGCCCACGGCTCAACCGTGGAGGGTCATTGGAAACTGGAAAACTTGAGTGCAGAAGAGGAAAGTGGAATTCCATGTGTAGCGGTGAAATGCGCAGAGATATGGAGGAACACCAGTGGCGAAGGCGACTTTCTGGTCTGTAACTGACGCTGATGTGCGAAAGCGTGGGGATCAAACAGGATTAGATACCCTGGTAGTCCACGCCGTAAACGATGAGTGCTAAGTGTTAGGGGGTTTCCGCCCCTTAGTGCTGCAGCTAACGCATTAAGCACTCCGCCTGGGGAGTACGACCGCAAGGTTGAAACTCAAAGGAATTGACGGGGACCCGCACAAGCGGTGGAGCATGTGGTTTAATTCGAAGCAACGCGAAGAACCTTACCAAATCTTGACATCCTTTGACCCTTCTAGAGATAGAAGTTTCCCCTTCGGGGGACAAAGTGACAGGTGGTGCATGGTTGTCGTCAGCTCGTGTCGTGAGATGTTGGGTTAAGTCCCGCAACGAGCGCAACCCTTAAGCTTAGTTGCCATCATTAAGTTGGGCACTCTAAGTTGACTGCCGGTGACAAACCGGAGGAAGGTGGGGATGACGTCAAATCATCATGCCCCTTATGATTTGGGCTACACACGTGCTACAATGGACAATACAAAGGGCAGCGAAACCGCGAGGTCAAGCAAATCCCATAAAGTTGTTCTCAGTTCGGATTGTAGTCTGCAACTCGACTACATGAAGCTGGAATCGCTAGTAATCGTAGATCAGCATGCTACGGTGAATACGTTCCCGGGTCTTGTACACACCGCCCGTCACACCACGAGAGTTTGTAACACCCGAAGCCGGTGGAGTAACCATTTGGAGCTAGCCGTCGAAGGTGGGACAAATGATTGGGGTGAAGTCGTAACAAGGTAGCCGTATCGGAAGGTGCGGCTGGATCACCTCCTTTCTAAGGATATATTCGGAACATCTCGTAGAGATGATACGGAATAACGTGACATATTGTATTCAGTTTTGAATGTTTATGTTAAAACATTCATATTTAATTAAATATTGCATTTACTATTATATTTTGTTATAATACTTAGATGTGATTATTAATTAATGACATTGTACATTGAAAACTAGATAAGTAAGTAAATAGATTTTACCAAGCAAAACCGAGTGAATAGAGTTTTAAATAAGCTTGAATTCATAAAAAATAATCGCTAGTGTTCGAAAGAACACTCACAGATTAATAACTATATTAGATTAAGTTATTAAGGGCGCACGGTGGATGCCTTGGCACTAGAAGCCGATGAAGGACGTTACTAACGACGATATGCTTTGGGTAGCTGTAAGTAAGCGTTGATCCAGAGATTTCCGAATGGGGAAACCCAGCACAAGTTATGTTGTGTTATCGACAAGTGAATTCATAGCTTGTCAGAAGGCAGACCCGGAGAACTGAAACATCTTAGTACCCGGAGGAAGAGAAAGAAAATTCGATTCCCTGAGTAGCGGCGAGCGAAACGGGAAGAGCCCAAACCAATAAGCTTGCTTATTGGGGTTGTAGGACACTCTATACGGAGTTACAAAGGAATATATTAAACGAATCATCTGGAAAGTTGAATCAAAGAAGGTAATAATCCTGTAGTTGAAAATATATTCTCTCTTGAGTGGATCCTGAGTACGACGGAGCACGTGAAATTCCGTCGGAATCTGGGAGGACCATCTCCTAAGGCTAAATACTCTCTAGTGACCGATAGTGAACCAGTACCGTGAGGGAAAGGTGAAAAGTACCCCGGAAGGGGAGTGAAAGAGAACTTGAAACCGTGTGCTTACAAGTAGTCAGAGCCCGTTAATGGGTGATGGCGTGCCTTTTGTAGAATGAACCGGCGAGTTACGATCTGATGCAAGGTTAAGCAGAAAATGTGGAGCCGTAGCGAAAGCGAGTCTGAATAGGGCGTGTAGTATTTGGTCGTAGACCCGAAACCAGGTGATCTACCCATGGTCAGGTTGAAGTTCAGGTAACACTGAATGGAGGACCGAACCGACTTACGTTGAAAAGTGAGCGGATGAACTGTGGGTAGCGGAGAAATTCCAATCGAACTTGGAGATAGCTGGTTCTCTCCGAAATAGCTTTAGGGCTAGCCTCAAGTGATGATTATTGGAGGTAGAGCACTGTTTGGACGAGGGGCCCCTCTCGGGTTACCGAATTCAGACAAACTCCGAATGCCAATTAATTTAACTTGGGAGTCAGAACATGGGTGATAAGGTCCGTGTTCGAAAGGGAAACAGCCCAGACCACCAGCTAAGGTCCCAAAATATATGTTAAGTGGAAAAGGATGTGGCGTTGCCCAGACAACTAGGATGTTGGCTTAGAAGCAGCCATCATTTAAAGAGTGCGTAATAGCTCACTAGTCGAGTGACACTGCGCCGAAAATGTACCGGGGCTAAACATATTACCGAAGCTGTGGATTGTCCTTTGGACAATGGTAGGAGAGCGTTCTAAGGGCGTTGAAGCATGATCGCAAGGACATGTGGAGCGCTTAGAAGTGAGAATGCCGGTGTGAGTAGCGAAAGACGGGTGAGAATCCCGTCCACCGATTGACTAAGGTTTCCAGAGGAAGGCTCGTCCGCTCTGGGTTAGTCGGGTCCTAAGCTGAGGCCGACAGGCGTAGGCGATGGATAACAGGTTGATATTCCTGTACCACCTATAATCGTTTTAATCGATGGGGGGACGCAGTAGGATAGGCGAAGCGTACGATTGGATTGTACGTCTAAGCAGTGAGATTGAGTGTTAGGCAAATCCGGCACTCTTAAGATTGAGCTGTGATGGGGAGAGGAAATTGTTTCCTCGAGTCGTTGATTTCACACTGCCGAGAAAAGCCTCTAGATAGAGATTAGGTGCCCGTACCGCAAACCGACACAGGTAGTCAAGATGAGAATTCTAAGGTGAGCGAGCGAACTCTCGTTAAGGAACTCGGCAAAATGACCCCGTAACTTCGGGAGAAGGGGTGCTCTTTAGGGTGCAAGCCCAGAAGAGCCGCAGTGAATAGGCCCAAGCGACTGTTTATCAAAAACACAGGTCTCTGCTAAACCGTAAGGTGATGTATAGGGGCTGACGCCTGCCCGGTGCTGGAAGGTTAAGAGGAGTGGTTAGCTTCTGCGAAGCTACGAATCGAAGCCCCAGTAAACGGCGGCCGTAACTATAACGGTCCTAAGGTAGCGAAATTCCTTGTCGGGTAAGTTCCGACCCGCACGAAAGGCGTAACGATTTGGGCACTGTCTCAACGAGAGACTCGGTGAAATCATAGTACCTGTGAAGATGCAGGTTACCCGCGACAGGACGGAAAGACCCCGTGGAGCTTTACTGTAGCCTGATATTGAAATTCGGCACAGCTTGTACAGGATAGGTAGGAGCCTTTGAAACGTGAGCGCTAGCTTACGTGGAGGCGTTGGTGGGATACTACCCTAGCTGTGTTGGCTTTCTAACCCGCACCACTTATCGTGGTGGGAGACAGTGTCAGGCGGGCAGTTTGACTGGGGCGGTCGCCTCCTAAAAGGTAACGGAGGCGCTCAAAGGTTCCCTCAGAATGGTTGGAAATCATTCATAGAGTGTAAAGGCATAAGGGAGCTTGACTGCGAGACCTACAAGTCGAGCAGGGTCGAAAGACGGACTTAGTGATCCGGTGGTTCCGCATGGAAGGGCCATCGCTCAACGGATAAAAGCTACCCCGGGGATAACAGGCTTATCTCCCCCAAGAGTTCACATCGACGGGGAGGTTTGGCACCTCGATGTCGGCTCATCGCATCCTGGGGCTGTAGTCGGTCCCAAGGGTTGGGCTGTTCGCCCATTAAAGCGGTACGCGAGCTGGGTTCAGAACGTCGTGAGACAGTTCGGTCCCTATCCGTCGTGGGCGTAGGAAATTTGAGAGGAGCTGTCCTTAGTACGAGAGGACCGGGATGGACATACCTCTGGTGTACCAGTTGTCGTGCCAACGGCATAGCTGGGTAGCTATGTATGGACGGGATAAGTGCTGAAAGCATCTAAGCATGAAGCCCCCCTCAAGATGAGATTTCCCAACTTCGGTTATAAGATCCCTCAGAGATGATGAGGTTAATAGGTTCGAGGTGGAAGCGTGGTGACACGTGGAGCTGACGAATACTAATCGATCGAAGACTTAATCAATTTTTTCAAGTTTTGCGACGCAAATCTTTACTTACTATCTAGTTTTGAATGTATAATCATTCACTTGTCTGGTGACAATGGCAAGGAGGTCACACCTGTTCCCATGCCGAACACAGAAGTTAAGCTCCTTAGCGCCGATGGTAGTTGGACTGACGTTCCGCTAGAGTAGGACGTTGCCAGGCATAAATATTATTCCGCAGTAGCTCAGTGGTAGAGCTATCGGCTGTTAACCGATCGGTCGTAGGTTCGAATCCTACCTGCGGAGCCATGGCTCCTTGGTCAAGCGGTTAAGACACCGCCCTTTCACGGCGGTAACACGGGTTCGAGTCCCGTAGGAGTCATTTATTTGGAGAATTAGCTCAGCTGGGAGAGCATCTGCCTTACAAGCAGAGGGTCGGCGGTTCGAACCCGTCATTCTCCACCATTTAAATATCGGAGGGGTAGCGAAGTGGCTAAACGCGGCGGACTGTAAATCCGCTCCTTCGGGTTCGGCAGTTCGAATCTGCCCCCCTCCACCATCTTATTGGGCTATAGCCAAGCGGTAAGGCAACGGACTTTGACTCCGTCACGCGCTGGTTCGAATCCAGCTAGCCCAGCCATAAGAGCCATTAGCTCAGTTGGTAGAGCATCTGACTTTTAATCAGAGGGTCAGAGGTTCGAATCCTCTATGGCTCACTTTAAGCACTCCTTAATGGGGTGCTTTTTTATTACCCATTTTTAGTAGTGATGTTCATGAAAAAATTTATAAGTATTGACTTTCATAGTATGACAGTTATACCTTTCATTGGTATAATTATGAGTATGAAAGTTATAGACGGAGGAGAGATTATGGATTTTTCCAACTTTTTTAATAATCTTAGTACTTTGAAGATTATTACAAGTATATTAGATATACTTATTGTCTGGTATGTCCTTTATCTTCTCATTACTGTATTTAAAGGAACTAAAGCAATTCAATTGCTTAAAGGTATATTATTTATAGTTATTGGACAACAAGTAAGTAAACTTCTTAATTTAACTGCTACCTCAAAGTTATTTGATATTGTGATTCAATGGGGCGTTTTAGCTTTAATTGTGATATTCCAACCAGAAATAAGACGAGCACTTGAGCAATTAGGGCGAGGAAGCCTATTTAAACGCTATACCAATACTTACAGTCATGATGAAGAAAAATTAATCCAATCTGTATCAAAGGCTGTTCAGTATATGGCTAAAAGACGAATTGGAGCATTAATTGTTTTTGAAAAGGAAACTGGATTACAAGACTATATTGAAACTGGTATATCAATGAATTCTGCAATATCTCAAGAATTATTGATAAATGTTTTTATACCTAATACACCATTACATGATGGGGCTATGATTATTCAAAATACTAAAATTGCTAGTGCTGCATGTTATTTACCACTTTCAGATAGTAATAAAATTTCTAAAAGTTTAGGTACAAGACATAGGGCAGCCGTAGGAATTTCTGAAGTTTCGGACTCATTTACTGTGGTAGTATCTGAAGAAACCGGTTCAATATCAGTTACTTTCGATGGTAAATTAAGACGTGATGTTTCTGATGAAGTATTCGAAGAGTTATTAGCTGAACATTGGTTTGGAGCTCGCGCTCAAAAGAAGGGTGTGAAATAGCATGTTAGAAAGTAAATGGGGATTAAGATTTTTTGCCTTAATATTAGCGATCTTTTTTTATCTTTCTGTTAATAATGTGTTTGGCAATATTTTTAACAATGATAATCTATCTCAGAATTCTTCTAAAACAATAGAAGATGTACCTGTAGAAATTCTTTATAATACTAAAAATTTACATGTTACTAGATCACCAGATACTGTTGATGTTACTATTTCAGGACCACAATCAAAGTTATTGAAAATAGAAAGTTCAGACGATATCAAGGTTACAGTTAACTTATCTAATGCTAAATCTGGAAATTATAAAGAAGATTATATTGTTAAGGGATTAAGTAACGATATTAGTTATAATGTTAAACCTAAACATGCGTATATCACTTTGGAAGATAAAGACACTAAAACTATGCATGTTCAGCCTGATATTGCACAAAACAATATAAATTCAAATTATAAAGTAAGTGAAGCTTTTTTAAATAAAAATACTGTTCAAGTTACGGGCGGTAAAAAGCAATTAGATAAAATTGCATATTTAAAAGCGACATTTAAAAATGCGACTAATATCAGTGAGGATACTACTGATGTAGCTGAAATTACTGCATTTGACAAGCAATTGAATAAATTAAACGTTCAGATCAAGCCTAATAATGTTAAAATGTCAGTGAAACTTGAACCTTACAGTAAAAAAGTAAAAATTAAAACTGTTAAAAAAGGTTCGTTACCTGACGATGAAAGTTTAGATAACATTAAACTAAATGAGAATGAAGTAGAAATTTATGGTAATAAAGATGATTTGAAGGATATTAATGACATAGAAGCTGATGTAAATTTAGATGATATCACTGAGTCAACTAATAAAACTCTTCAACTCAAAATACCTAAACAAGTTAAGAAATCTGAATTCAATGAAGTCACAGCACATGTCAATTTAAAATAGTAAACTAGATAATAAAGGAGTAATTAAAATGGGAAAATATTTTGGAACTGATGGTGTAAGAGGAGTAGCTAATAAAGAATTAACACCTGAATTAGCGTTTAAGCTAGGTCGCTATGGTGGTTATGTATTAGCACATAATGAAGGAGAGAAACATCCTAGAGTTTTAGTTGGTAGAGATACTCGTGTGTCGGGTGAAATGTTAGAATCTGCTTTAATTGCTGGATTAGCATCAATAGGTGCAGAAGTAATGAGATTAGGAGTTATTTCTACTCCAGGTGTTGCATATTTAACACGTGAAATGGGAGCACAATTAGGGATAATGATTTCTGCCTCTCATAATCCTGTGGCTGACAATGGTATTAAGTTCTTTGGTGCTGATGGTTTTAAACTTTCAGATAAGCAAGAAGAAGAAATTGAACAATTATTAGACCAAGAACAACCTGACTTACCACGTCCTGCAGGTAAAGACATTCTGCATTTTTCAGATTATTATGAAGGTGCACAAAAATACTTAAGTTATCTTAAATCTACTATTGATATAAATTTAGATGGACTTAAAATTACATTAGATGGGGCGAATGGATCAACTTCTTCACTTGCGCCTTTCTTATTTGGTGATTTAGAGGCAACAACAGTTACAATTGGTTGTAATCCAGATGGATACAATATTAATGATGAATGTGGGTCTACTCATCCTGAACATTTAGCTGAAAAAGTTGTAGAAACTGAAAGTGATTTTGGTTTAGCTTTTGATGGAGATGGAGATCGTTTAATTGCTGTTGATGAAAAGGGTAACATCATTGATGGTGACCAAATTATGTTTATTATTGGTCAAGACATGCATAAAAATCATGAATTAAATAATAATATGATTGTATCTACTGTAATGAGTAATTTAGGATTTTATAAAGCTCTTGAAACAGAAGGCATTCAATCAAATAAAACAAAAGTTGGAGATAGATATGTCGTTGAAGAAATGAGACGAGGCCATTATAATTTAGGCGGAGAACAATCTGGACATATAGTAATGATGGACTATAACACGACTGGTGATGGACTACTAACTGGCGTACAACTTGCAGCTATTATTAAATCAAGTGGTAAAACTTTAAGTGAGTTAGCAGCCCAAATGAAAAAGTATCCACAATCATTAATCAATGTAAAAGTAACAGATAAACATCATGTGTCTGAAAATGAAGACGTTAAAGCTGTTATGGATGAAGTTGAGAATGAAATGAACGGTGAAGGAAGAATATTAGTTAGACCTTCAGGAACTGAACCATTAGTAAGAGTAATGGTTGAGGCAGCTACAAATGAAGATGCTGAACGTTACGCTCAAACAATTGCTAATAAAGTAAAAGAAAAAATGGGATTAAATTAATAGTACCATTAAAAAACAAGAATACACTCTCTTTAAAGTTAAAGTTGTAGAACTGAAAACTTTAAAGAGAGTATTTTTTATCAAAAAATATAAATTAAATATCAAATTATGACTATAAGTTTATGAATTAAATATAATAATATTTGCAAATGATTAATAAAAAAAGGTAAAATAAATAGTATTGGAAGAAAGGAGGATAGATGTAATAAAAATAAAACAAAGCGCCTGGACAAGTAATTAGAATGTTAATCATTTAGTATTAATTAGGAGAATACTCATAGACATACTAATTATATTGTAGACGAGGAGAATAGTTATCGATATAATCGGCGGATGCTATTCCGGATGAGGCACATTCGTTAGCTTATTATTTAAAACATATAGGTAACTAGATGTACAACTATAATAAGAATGCCAAATATAAAATAAATAGAAGACATAGAAATATGATGTTTAGAATCCAATACAAAAAAACGAACAATGTCTAATTAAAAAATTTTATATAGCAGATAAAATTATCATATGACTATGTAATGGAGGAAAAAGAAATATGTGCGGAATTGTTGGATATATTGGCTTTGATAATGCCAAAGAATTATTATTATCTGGTTTAGAAAAATTAGAATATAGAGGATATGATTCAGCAGGAATTGCTGTTGTCAATGATGAGGGTACTACTGTATTTAAGGAAAAAGGACGTATTGCAGAATTAAGAAAAGTAGCAGATAGCAATGACATTGATGGTCACATTGGTATTGGTCATACTCGTTGGGCTACTCATGGGGTACCTAGTACTGTTAATTCACATCCTCATCAATCAAATAATGGACGTTTTACTTTAGTACATAATGGTGTCATTGAAAATTATGAAGAGCTAAAAAGCGAATACTTATCAGATGTAACGTTTAAATCAGAAACTGATACAGAAGTTATCGTTCAATTAGTAGAATATTTTTCAAATAAAGGGTTAGAAACTGAAGATGCATTCACTAAAGCAGTATCTTTATTAGATGGATCATATGCTTTAGGCATGTTAGATTCTGAGGATGAAGACACTATTTATGTAGCTAAAAATAAATCACCTTTACTTGTTGGTATTGGTGACGACTTTAATGTTATTGCTTCAGATGCATTAGCAATGATTAAAGTTACAAATCAATATAAAGAAATTCATGATCATGAAATTGTTATTGTTAAAAAAGAAAGTGTAACAATTAAAGATAAAGATGGAAATATTCAAGATCGTCCAACGTATACTGCTCAAATAGATGCATCAGATGCTGAAAAAGGTATTTATGATCACTATATGTTAAAAGAAATTAATGAACAACCAGCAGTAATGCGTCGTATTATTCAAGAATACGAAGATGAAAATGGAGATTTAAATATTGATTCTGAGATTATTAAAGATGTGTCGAATGCAGATCGTATTTATATCATTGCTGCAGGGACAAGTTATCATGCTGGTTTAGTTGGTAAAGAATATCTTGAAAAACTATCTGGAGTGCCAACTGAAGTTCATGTGGCATCAGAATTTGTTTATAACATGCCATTATTATCTGAAAAACCTTTATTTATTTATATCTCTCAATCAGGAGAAACAGCTGATAGCCGTGCAGTATTGGTTGAAACAAATAAATTAGGCCATAAGTCTTTAACAATTACAAATGTAGCAGGTTCAACGTTATCTCGTGAAGCTGATCATACGTTGTTATTACACGCAGGACCTGAAATTGCTGTTGCATCAACTAAAGCTTATACAGCTCAAATTGCTGTATTATCAATTCTTTCTCAAGTTGTAGCTAAAGCGCATGGACGCGATAACGGTATTGACTTATTAAGAGAATTAGCAAAAGTAACAACTGCAATTGAAACGATTGTAGATGACGCACCAGTAATGGAAAAAATTACTAAAGAATTCTTAGAAACGACTAGAAATGCTTTCTTTATTGGTCGTGCGATGGATTACAATGTAAGTTTAGAAGGAGCATTAAAACTTAAAGAAATTTCATATATTCAAGCTGAAGGATTTGCTGGTGGAGAGTTAAAACACGGTACTATTGCTTTAATCGAAGATGATACGCCAGTCATTGCTTTAGCTACTCAAGAAAATGTGAATTTATCAATTCGTGGTAATGTTAAAGAAGTAGTAGCTCGTGGCGCTAAACCTTGTATTATTTCAATGGAAGGTTTAGAAAAAGATGGAGACACATATGTGATTCCTCATGTACACGAATTATTAACACCTTTAGTATCAGTAGTAGCACTACAATTAATCGCATATTATGCAGCGTTACACAGAGGATTAGATGTTGATAAACCTCGTAACTTAGCCAAATCAGTTACAGTTGAATAATTCAAAAAGCTGGGACATGAATGACATGTCTCAGTTTTTTATTTAATTTGTTAAATAATCAGAATCATCATACACTTATTTTAAGTAGAGGTGATCATTTGATAAATTTAAAGCATATCTATAAAAAGAAACACGGAAAAACAATCCTTAATGATTTAAATTGGCATATTGAAGCGGGAGATAATTGGATTCTTTATGGGTTGAATGGTGCAGGAAAAACAACACTATTAAATATCATGAATGCTTATGAGAGTGTATCTCAGGGTGAAATAGAAATGTTTGAAATGGTACCAGGTAAAAAAGGATATTCTGCAGAAAACGTTCGTCAACATATTGGATTTGTTTCGCATAGTTTATTAGAAAAATTTCAAGACGGTGAGAAAGTGATTGATGTCGTATTAAGCGGCATATTTAAATCTATTGGTCTATATAAAGAGTATTCTGATGAACATATTAAAGAAGCAGAAAAATTATTAAATTTAGTAGGAATGTTATCATATAAAGATCAATATTTAGGATATCTCTCAACAGGACAAAAACAAAAAGTAATGATTGCTCGCGCGCTTATACATCAACCTGATGTGCTTATTCTTGATGAACCAGCATCAGGATTAGACTTTTTGGCTAGAGAGCAGTTATTATATTTATTAGAAAATTTAAATAAGACATACGCTCATTTGACGATGATTTACGTGACTCATGTCATAGAGGAAATTATTCCTTTATTTAGTAAGATATTTTTATTAAAAGAGGGTAGTTGTTTTGATAAAGGAATAACAAAAGATATTTTAACTGATTCGATTATGTCTAAATTTTTTAATAATCAAATTGAAGTCATTCAATATAGAAATCGATATCATCTTTATATAAAATATAATTGAGTTTGCACTTTGGTTAAATAAATGTCACAATTTTTAAGAAAGAATTAGATGGAGGGTATCACGATGATATTTGAAAATATTAAAGCAATATTCTTAGATATGGATGGAACACTATTGCATGAAGATAATAAAGCGACTGTAAAAACAAAAGAAGTAATTGATCAATTAAGAGAAAAAAATTATAAGGTATTTCTAGCAACAGGACGTTCTTATTCTGAAATTCATAATTTAGTACCAAAAGGTTTTAAAGTAGATGGTGTTATTAGTTCTAATGGAACAAGAGGTGATATTGAAGATAAACTTTTATTTAAACATAGTTTGACAATAGATAGTGTAAAAAAAATCGTGCAACTGGCTCAACAACAACATATTTATTATGAAGTTTTTCCTTTTGAAGGAGATAGAATTTCACTAATTGAAGATCAATCATGGATGGAAGATATGATTGATAGTGAACATCCACAAAATGAAGTGAGTGAAAGTGAATGGAAATCACGTCGAGATGCCATGAATGGTAAAATTAATTGGAGAAAAGATATTCCAAATGACGCCTATTCTAAAATTTATCTTTTCAATAAAAAGTTAAATAAAATTAAAACGTTTAGAGATGAATTAATACAAAATAAAGTGTTATTAAATATTAGCGTATCTAATTCTTCAAGGTTTAATGCTGAGACGATGGCTTATCAAGTGGATAAAGGCACTGGAATTAAAGAAATGATAGATCATTTCGATATTAAACAAGAAGAAACACTTGTTATTGGTGATAGCGATAATGACAGAGCAATGTTTGAATTTGGAGGATACACTGTTTCAATGAAAAATGCACGTCCAGAAATTCAGTCTATTACTGATGATACTACACAATATACAAATGAAGAAGATGGCGCGGCTTTATATTTAGAACACCATCTTTTAAATTAAAATAAGGTAAGAAAGTAGGAGAAACCTGCTTTCTTACCTTTTGTGTTGAATAGTGATTTATTTATCGTTATTTAAATTTTTTTGATGATTTAAGTCTTCTTTAACATGATTTTTTGTATCATTAAAAGATGAAGGATCGTTTTTTAACGCTTCTTTTTTATGATTTATTTCTTTTTTTTCTTTTCGTTTACTTTTTTTCTTTTCGTTTACAGGTCTTTTCACATTCTCACCGCGACGTAAGAAATATTGAACAATACCCATTATAATTACAAAATATAGAATTAAACGTACAATAATAATAAGCGTTTGAGCAATAATTAAAATCACTTGTGCTACATTTTGGGACATATTTCCGGTTAATACAGTTAATATTGTACCAAGTGGTTGTGTAATGATAATAATGAGTAGGTTAATTAATAAGATAGCTAAAAAGAATTTGAACCAAGTTTTACGTCCATTTTTAATTCCTTTAAATCCATCTTTAAAATGACCTATAGCACTTAAGTCATTTTTACGTGCAAATGATACAGTATAATTAATCATTAATATAAAGAAGAACCAATATACGATTGAAAGAATGAATCCCATAATGATAATTAAGATAATTTGTACAGTAAGTAAAATACCAATAGCGTGATCGGATGTACTTACTGACTGTTGAATAGATGTGAATAATGGTGTTAAAGCTTTATTAAATAAAAAGTTTAATCCTAATGTGATTAAATATAATACAGCATAAAGAATAATACTAATTAAAGCTAAAAGAAGACTTTTAACATATTTTCCTTTTTTAAAAGCAAAAAACAAATCAGAAAATTGAACAGCTTCTTTTTCAATAGCTTTAGCCATAATATTAAAAGCTCCTGCAAGTAATTGATAACCTGCAAGTATAAAAAATAATAATCCTAAGACCAAGACGAGTATTATCATTACTAATGATGCGCCTGATGACTGTTGAAATTGTGTTGCTAGTTGCATCTGCATAAAGTTTTGAATGAAGAAAGTTCTAGCAATCACAAATGCCACAAATACAATAATAAAACTTACTAAACTAAATAGTATTGTTTTTATGAGTTGTGACTTAGCATTTTTAAATGCTAAACTATGAAATTTAAACAAAATAAGCACTCCTTTACGTTAATATAATACACAATATCAGAATTTGTGCTTTTTTTAAATTAATATCTAACAATATTATGTTTTAAGTGTTAAAATATGCTAATGATTTAATAATGAAAGGAGACTTTATGGTGAAATTTGCAATTTTAACCGACGTTCATGGTAATTTTGATGCCTTACAAACTGTTTTAGATGATATTGATAATAGAGAAGATATCGATCAAATCTTTAACTTAGGTGATAATATTGGAATTGGCCATGAAACCAATAAAGTATTAGATATGATTTTCGATCGAGATGATATGGAAATTATTGCTGGTAATCACGATGAAGCAATTATGTCAATTGTTAATGGTACACCGTATCCAGAAGATTTAAAAAATAAATTTTATGAACACCATCAATGGATTGAAAGTCGAATGGATGAAGATTACTATGATGTATTAAATACACTACCAAGATATTTAGAAAAAACAATTTGTGGGAAAAAATGTTTATTTATACATTATGAAATTGAAAATCAAAGATTAGAAGAGGGGATTGATAAACAACCATTTGAACCTATTGTAGATAATCAAAAAGAAGAGATAGTTAAATTATTTGAAGATAAGGATGCGGATTTTATAGCTTTTGGACATAATCATCAATTACACTTGTATGATGATAATAACAAAACCTATTTCAATCCTGGTTCAGTAGGACTTAATAATGGTAAATATGCCGTATATGGAATCGTCACAATTAACGAAAATGAGTTTAGTGTTGAAAGAGTAAAATTACCGTATGATAATGAAGAATTTCTTCAAGGATTTGATGAAAAACATGTACCAGGCAAACAATTTATTTTCGATTATTTTATATAAGTAAAAAAAGTCGAGCAGAAACTAATATGAATTCTGTTCGACTTTTTACTTATATTGTAAACTGCGGACATTGTTTGTGTAGTCTTAATGATGAGCGTGCTCTTTATGTAATCCAGAGCATAGTACTGAAGTATCGTGATCATGTTGTGCTGTTTCTAATTGAATTGTCATATGTTGTATATTTAAGTGAAGTAATTCATGTTCTATTTTTTTAAGAAGTCCTTCACAGTCCTGAACAGACATAGTTTCAGAGACGACTGCATGACAACTTAACGCATTCATATCATTTGAAATAGTCCAAACGTGATAATCATGGACATTATAAATTTCATTATGATTTATAATTGTACTAATGATTTTATCTAAATTGACGTCACTTGGTGTACCTTCCATTAAAATATTAAGTGACGAACGTGAAATACCGATTGCACTTTTCAATATAATAATGGAAACTAGAATGCTTGCGATAGGATCAGCAATTGTAAAGTTAAATACGTATATAAGAATAGATGCTATAATGGCACCTAATGAACCAAGTAAGTCTCCTAAAACGTGAATAAAAGCACCGCGCATATTTAAGTTATGTGACGTATCACCGCTTTTAAACATGATTATTGCAACGATAATATTCACTATAAGTCCAATCACACTAATAATAAACATTTCAGTGGATTGCACTTTAATAGGATTGAAAAATCTTCTAATCGCTTCGATGATAATGACGCCACTAATAATTAATAAAGTTATACCATTAAATAAGGCAGCTAAGACTTCAAAACGTTTGTAACCGAATGTTTTAGTTGAAGTAGCATTTTTCTCTGCATAAATAAATGCGATTAAAGCAACTCCTAGTGAAACAGTATCGCTAAACATATGAAGTCCATCTGATAATAGCGCAAGACTATTAGCGATAAATCCTCCTAAAATTTCAACAATCATAAATAAGCCTATAATAATAAAAGAAATTGTTAATACCTTTTTGTTATTGGTATGGACATGATTATGAGTATGGTTATGATGGTGTGTGTGATTAGACATTTATTATTCACCTCTTTGATGATGAGCATGTTGAATGGCTTGTTTTAATAAAGTAGAAACATGTTGATCGTCTATAGAATAAATCATGGATTGTCCATGACGTGACGATTTAACGAGGCCTGCTTGTTTTAAACTCTTTAATTGATGCGATACATTTGATTGAGTTAATTTTAATGTATGCGTAATATGCCCAACACTAGCTTCACCTTTATATAACAATTCTAAAATACGTAAACGGTTATAATCGCTTAACGCTTTAAATGTCTCAGTTAAACGGTTAAGCATGTATTCATCTATAAATATATCTCTATCTTTATTTGTATTGGACATCACATGAGACCTCCTCTTTAATATATTAATATATATTCATATATTAATATATAGTGTCCTTGTCAAAGTGTCAATGATATATAGTAAATAAGTTTAAAAATGATACTAAGTGGTATTAATAAACTATGAAATGAATTGAAGGAGGAAATAAGTTTATGAGTATATTAGTTATTGGTGCTAATGGTGGCGTAGGTTCTAAATTGGTTAACCAATTAAAAGAAGATCAAGTTGATTTTACAGCCGGTGTTCGTAAAGAAGAACAAGAAAGTGCGTTAAAAGATCAAGGTGTTAATGCCATTTTAATAGATGTAGAAAAAGATAGTATTGATGATTTAACTGAGAAATTCAAAGGCTTTGATAAAGTTATTTTCTCAGTTGGTTCAGGTGGTAGCACAGGTGCTGATAAAACAATCATTGTTGATTTAGATGGTGCAGTGAAAACGATTGAAGCAAGTAAAAAAGCAAATGTTAAACATTATGTAATGGTTTCTACTTACGATTCACGTCGTGAAGCATTTGATGCAAGTGGAGATTTAAAACCTTATACAATTGCAAAACACTATGCAGATAATCATTTAAGAAATTCTGGACTAACTTATACAATCGTTCATCCAGGTGGTTTAGAAGATAAATCAGGTACTGGTGAAATTAAAGCTGACTTGTATTTTGATGAAGGAAGTACAATTCCACGCGAAGATGTGGCTTCTGTATTAAAACACGTAGCGACTTCTGAAAATAAATTTGAAAATAAAGAATTTCAAATTCTTTCAGGGCATCAATCTATTCAAGAAGCATTATCTCGTTTTGAGTAGTTAAGTTAGATAATTAATTACAAATGAAAAGTTCTGTGTTAGAGTAGGACAGTGAGTTTTAAAACTTGCTGTTCTATTCTTTTTTATTAATATATATAATTTCTATTAAATTAATAATGAAATTGATATAATAAACATATGAGTGAAAATTTTTATTTAACTATAGAAGCGAAATAGCATTTATATAGAATTAGTTATCTGATATATTAAAAGCTTAAATAGATAGTAATTTAAAGATAAAATGGGTCATCAATTGTTCTAATTATACATAATCATTTAAATACGATATTTCACTTTAAAATAAAGAGAGAAGCAATAACCGTGTTTTAGGAGGTGCAATCATGCCATTATTTTTAAAGCCTATTTTCTTTGAAAAAATATGGGGCGGTAATAAGTTAAATCAATTTAATTACGACATACCAAGTGAACAAACTGGAGAATGCTGGGGTATTTCTGCACATCCGAATGGAAAAAATATGATTGAAAATGGTCAGTATGCTGGTCAAACATTAGATCAAGTATGGAATGAGCATAGAGAATTATTTGGAGACTTTCCAAGTAAAGATTTCCCTTTATTATGTAAAATAGTGGATGCAAGACACCCTCTATCTATTCACGTTCATCCTGACGACTCGTATGCATATGAATTTGAAAACGGTCAATATGGTAAGTCAGAATGTTGGTATATTGTTGATGCAGAAGAAGATGCTGAAATTATACTCGGTACCTCTGCTGATTCAAAAGAAACATTTGAGAATAAGATAAAAGAAGAGGCGGTGTTGGATGTAGTAGAAAGACTCAAAGTTAAACCAGGTGAGTTTTATTTTATACCAGCTGGAATGCTTCATTCTATAGGTTCTGGTGTTTTAGTATATGAAACAATGCAATCATCTGATATTTCATATAGAGTATATGATTATGAACGTAATCGAACTGATGGATCATCATTAGAAGTTAAAAAAGCATTAGACGTGATTCAATTTACTGCAAATGCACCTGCTATAGTACCTGAAACTACAATTGTAGAAAATCATAAACGTAGCCAAATTGTATCTAATGACTTTTTTACAATGGTTAAATGGGAAATAAGTGGAACGCTTAATTATATGAAGCCTCGTGAATTTTGTCTTATTTCTGTATTAGAAGGTCATGGACAAGTGATTACAGATGGAGAAATCTTTAAGCTAGAAAAGGGGTCTAATTTTATTTTAACTTCTGAAGATTTAGATAGCGTATTTGAAGGCGAGTTCACTCTAATTATAAGTTATATTTAGTTAATCAATTTAATTTATAAGCAGAAATGTTGGAATAATTTCTATATCTAGCATGATTTTCTAGTGTGATAGCTGAATCTAGAAGTTTTTTATTTTCCTTTTTCTGTTAATCGGAAATCTAATAAGGTTTAAATAATGAGGTAGTATATTTTAATAGTGAAATGGAATTTTGTGATGATTCATATGATTCTATTTCACTTTTTTGAATTTAAAAAGTGATTTCATAATACGTCAACTCTATTAAAAAAATATGATAAAATAAAAAAAACGAAATCTTATAGACTATTCATATATTTAAGTTAAGCTATCTAAAAATGACTAATAGGTGCTAAAATTAATATTAATATATACATGAATAAAGATGCTAAATTTAAAATAAGTAAGAAGGAGATTCTAGATGGCAGAAGAAGTAAATTACTTTTGGTTAAATTGTGGATATACAAGATGGAACCATAATGAACCATTAGTTGGACAAATAACTTTATTTGAGTCTGGAGCACAGTTCAATCCTACTCAGGGTTTTCGAGCGTTCAAAAAAGCTAAAATTGGCGATCAAGTGATTTTTTATCAAGTACAAACAGATACTGGATTATTAGGAATTGGGGAAATTATTAGTGTTCAAACAGGAGCACAAAATAAAATTAGAGTTGAATTTAAATTTAATGAAGAATTAAAGCCTTTAACTACTGACTATTTAAAACGTAGTGAAGTGCTAGATTATCGAATGAATAATATGCGAGAAACGTTAATAAATCAGCTCACAAAAGAAGAGTTTCAATTAATCGTTGAGTTAGGAAAAGGTAACATTCAATTACCTCGATATTTCTTCTTATCTGAAACTGAAAAATTTGAACCTGATACACATTATACGATTTTTACACATACTTATAATGGAATTAAACGGAATGGTTATCATTTTTATAACCAATTAGAAGTAGGGGATAATTTAATATTTTATGATAAGAATAGTAATCAATCGGTCGTAGGAATTGGTGAAGTATCTCGTCATATTCATGAAAAACCTCCAATTCCTGGTCGTACTAATAGTACTGCAATAGAGATTTATTATGAAAAGAATATCACTCCTGTTACATTAGGCGCACTAAATAAACATCCTAAATTAAAAAACTTATACTTTTTACAAGAAAATGCTAAGCAAGCAATAGCAAGTATGAGTCAAGCACAATACGATGCTATTATAGAAATGAGTGAAAATGATGGGATTAGAACACCATTTGAGACTATTAAAAAACCAGGATTCAATACAGATCATGATGAGACAATTAAACCTTTTATTTTACTTGTTGTAGATAAACGTGAAGAAGGTTTGAAAGCAGCCAATAATCTTTTACAAAAAACGAATGCTAATCCAGTTATTACTAGTGGTCACCCTGACTTTAGTGAAGATATGTTATATGGCAGATATCTACCTAATGAGACAGGTGCCTTATATTATAGAGAAGGTTTTATTACACAACTTATGCCTAAAAATGACAAAAGTTACTTAGTAATTGATAACTTTAATAGACTTGATCCAGATATATTTCAAACTTATATTAATGTTTTAGAAGGGTACGAAGTTACATTACCTAGATATAATAAAGACGGTAACATGATTACTTGGTCTCGTGAAAAAGATTCTTTTTATCATTTTAATCCTAATTGGCATATTATTGGGGTAACATACGAAAAGTTAGAAGATATAAAAAATAAATATTCACAACAATTTTTAAAATATACACGTATTGTAAAAGTGAATCATGATGCATAATAGCAGACAAGTTAGATAAAAAACATCATAACGTATAATGAGCTAAAGTGGATATAGAATTTGAAATAAATTCTATATCCACTTTTTTATGTTTAATGAGTCCTTGTAAAAGGAATATATTAAATAAGTTAAAAAGGAAGGTGACGGAACATGCCAATCGTTTATTACGATGGAAACTGTGTGTATTGCTATAATTATTGTATTTGGCTAATACAACATGGTTTACCTAAAAACTATGAGTTTGCGACTTTAAAAGGAAAAGCGGGACAACATTTATTTGAACAACATCCTGAAGCTAAAAATAAAAATAGTGTGATACTACAAGAAGGAGATCATTTATATTACGAGACTACTGCAGTAGCAAAATTAATCACAACATTAAGTAGTGAAAAATGGTTAGGTATACTACTTAGAGTAACGCCATTAACAATAAGAAACTTAGGTTATCGACTATTTGCTAATAATAGAGATAAAATGTGGAAAACACATTGGCATAAACCCAACGCATATGAAAAATCATTCTTTATTGATGATGATAGACAATAAATGAGAAAACTATTTTTTAATTGATAATATATATAAGTTTTAATTATATATTATAAAGCTTTTGATAATGATTCTATATATTTATTCATGAGTATTAGTGTTTTCAAATTACGTGTGTAAAATAACTTTACAGATTATAATTATTATAATATAATTATGACTGTAAAAGAGAGACATGATTGTATAAAAAAGGAGAGATTCGATGACGCAACAAGATGTAGTAAAAGAATTAAATCAACAAGTGGCAAACTGGACAGTAGCATATACAAAATTACACAACTTCCATTGGTATGTTAAAGGTCCTAATTTCTTCTCATTACATGAAAAATTTGAAGAATTATACAATGAAGCTAGTCAATATGTAGACGATTTAGCAGAACGTATTCTAGCAATTGGAGGTAATCCAGTAGCAACATTAAAAGAAAGTTTAGAACTTTCAATTGTAAAAGAAGCAGATACACATTACACTGCTGAAGAAATGGTTAAAGCTTTCTCTGAAGATTTAACTCAAATTTCTAAACAACTTGGAAAAGCAATTGAAGTTGCAGGTGAAGCAGGAGACGACGTTTCAGAAGATATGTTTATTGGTATGCAAACATCAGTAGATAAACATAATTGGATGTTTAAATCTTATTTAGTTTAAGTATTCTATTTTAAAAAGAGCCATTGTGGACGATAAAACGTCTACAATGGCTCTTTTAACTTTTAATATTAACATTGATAAGTGATTATTCAGCGATTTCTAAAGCAATTTCCATCATTTGAGTAAATGATGTTTGACGTTCTTCAGCTGATGTAGCTTCATCTCTTAAGATATGATCACTTACAGTAAAAATACCTAATGCTTTTTTACCAGCATGAATCGCATTTAAATATAAGCCAGCTGATTCCATTTCAATACCTAAGATACCCATGTTCTTCCAACTATCATTGAAATGTTTATCGGCATTATAAAACGTATCTGATGATAAAATATTTCCAACATGTGTAACTGCCCCGATATCATCAGCAACTTGTTTAGCTTTAGTAATTAACTCAAAATCTGCAATTGGAGCAAAGTGACCAGGAATATTAAATTGATCTACATAATTTGAATTAGTTGAAGCAGCTTGAGCAATAATGACATCATATAAATTCACATTCTCTTGTAATGCACCACATGAACCTATTCGAATAATTGTATCAACATCAAAGAAATTATAAAGCTCATACGAATAAATTCCAATACTTGGAATACCCATACCTGAACCCATTACTGAGATCTCTTTACCTTTATAAGTGCCAGTGTATCCAAACATATTACGTACTTCATTAAATTGTTCAACATTTTCTAAAAAGTTATCAGCAATATATTTTGCACGTAATGGATCTCCAGGCATTAATACTGTTTTAGCAATTTTAGCTCCATTAGGTTGAATATGAGGTGTACCGTTTGTCATGAATATCTTCTCCTTAACATTTTATTCAAAATAAAGATAACATTTGTTTAAAATTTTTGCGAATTTTTGTACTATATAAATGAGAGAAACATATAAATTATGTTAATATAAGTTGGCTTTCGAGCAATACATTGGAGGAAATTTTTATGGAATATTCAAAATATATTGATCATACACTTTTAAAACCAGAATCAACACGTCAACAGATTGATAAAATTATTTCTGAAGCTAAGGCGTATCATTTTAAATCGATTTGCGTCAATCCGACCCACGTTAAGTATGCTTCTGAACAACTTGTGAATTCTGATGTACTCGTATGTACAGTGATTGGGTTCCCACTTGGAGCTACAACAACCGCTACAAAGATTTTTGAAACAGAAGATGCGATTAAAAATGGCGCGTCTGAAATTGATATGGTTATCAATATAGGCGCACTTAAAGATGGAAGATATGAAGATGTTCAAAAAGATATTGAAGGCGTAGTTGGCGCAGCTAACGGAAAAATAGTGAAAGTTATTATTGAAACTATTCTTTTAACAGACGATGAAAAAGTGAAAGCAAGTGAACTAGCAAAAGCTGCTGGTGCAGATTTCGTTAAAACATCAACTGGCTTTGCTGGGGGAGGCGCTACACCAGAAGATGTGAAATTAATGAAAGACACTGTGGGAGACGAATTAGAGGTTAAAGCTTCAGGTGGCGTGCGTAATCTTGAAGATTTTCACAAAATGCTTAATGCAGGTGCTACACGTATTGGAGCAAGTGCTGGTGTTCAAATTATCAAAGGTTTAGAATCAAATTCTGATTATTAATAGTATGTTTTTTAACATCATTTAGAAATGCAACAACCGAGAAAGGGGATAGCACAATGAGAATGGTAGACATCATTGAAAAAAAGCGTGATGGACAGATATTAACTAAAGAAGAAATCGAATTTTTCATAGAAGGATATACCAATGGAGATATCCCAGATTATCAAGCTTCTAGTTTAGCGATGGCAATCTTTTTCCAAGATATGAATGAAGAAGAACGTGCAGCTTTAACTATGGCAATGGTTAATTCAGGTGATGTTATTGATTTATCAAAAATCAATGGTATTAAAGTAGATAAACACTCAACTGGTGGCGTTGGAGATACGACGACATTAGTGTTGGCACCATTAGTAGCTGCAGTGGGAGTGCCAGTTGCCAAAATGAGTGGCCGTGGTTTAGGACATACGGGTGGTACGATTGATAAATTAGAATCTATTGATGGGTTCCATGTTGAAATCTCTGAAGCGGACTTCATTAAACTTGTTAATGAAAATCAAGTTGCAGTGATTGGACAAACTGGCAATTTAACACCTGCAGATAAGAAACTATACGCATTAAGAGATGTTACAGGAACAGTTAACTCTATTCCTCTAATCGCATCATCTATCATGAGTAAGAAAATTGCCGCGGGTGCTGATGCAATCGTCCTAGATGTTAAAACTGGAAATGGTGCATTCATGAAAACATTAGAAGACGCCGAGGCTTTAGCACATGCTATGGTTAGCATAGGAAATAATGTTGGTAGAAATACAATGGCTATTATTTCAGATATGAGCCAACCACTTGGTCGTGCGATTGGGAATGCTTTAGAATTAAAAGAAGCGATTGATACCTTAAATGGTCAGGGACCTGAAGATTTAACTGAACTAGTGTTAACGCTTGGTTCACAAATGGTCGTACTTGCTGAAAGAGCAAATACACTTGAAGAGGCGCGTCAATTGCTCAATGAAGCCATCGAAAATGGTTCAGCATTAGATAAATTCAAAACATTTTTAGAAAATCAAGGTGGAGATGCTTCAGTTGTCAATTTACCGGAGTTATTACCGACTGCCGAATATCAAATTGATTATAAAGCAAAATCAAGTGGTGTAGTTTCAGAGCTTATTGCTAATGAAATTGGAGTTGCTTCAATGATGTTAGGTGCGGGAAGACAAACGAAAGACGATGACATAGATTTAAGTGTTGGCATTGTGTTGAATAAGAAAGTAGGAGACAAAGTCAATGTAGGAGAGTCTTTATTAACGATTCACAGTAATCGTGAAAATGTTGATGATGTAATTAAGAAACTTGACGAAAGTATCGAAATTAAAGCGCAAGCAAAAACACCAACATTAATTCATAAAATAATTACAGAGTAGGAGTGTTAAATATGACGACACCATTTAAAAGAGTGCATTTAATTGTCATGGATTCAGTAGGTATTGGTGAAGCACCTGATGCTGCAGCTTTTAATGATGAAGGTTCACACACATTAAAACACACGTTAGAAGGTTTTAACCAATCATTACCTAATTTAGAAAAATTAGGATTAGGTAATATTGAAGATTTGCCAGTGGTCAATAAAGTTGAACAACCAGGTGCTTTTTTTACTAAATTAAGTGAAGCTTCTGTTGGAAAAGATACGATGACAGGACATTGGGAAATTATGGGACTAAATATCATGCAACCATTTAAAGTTTATCCAAATGGATTTCCTGATGAATTAATTCAAGAGATTGAAGAAATGACAGGTCGAAAAGTTGTAGCAAATAAACCTGCTTCAGGTACTGTAATTATTGATGAATTAGGCGAACATCAAATGAAGACAGGAGATTTAATTGTTTATACTAGTGCAGACCCAGTACTTCAAATTGCTGCACATGAAGATATTATCCCACTTGAAGAATTGTATGATATTTGCGAAAAGGTTCGTGAATTAACTAAAGATCCTAAGTACTTAATTGGCCGTGTTATTGCACGCCCATATGTAGGTGAACCAGGAAACTTTACACGCACGTCTAATCGTCATGATTATGCACTTAAACCATTTGGTAAAACAGTAATGAACACATTAAAAGATCATGACTATGATGTTATTGCAATTGGTAAAATTAATGACATTTATGACGGTGAAGGTGTAACAGAAGCAATAAGAACTAAAAATAATATGGATGGCATGGATCAGCTCATTAATGTCGTTAAAAAGGACTTTAATGGTATCAGCTTCTTGAATTTAGTGGATTTTGATGCGTTATATGGTCACCGCAGAGACAAAGACGGTTATGCACAAGCCATTAAAGATTTTGACGAACGCTTACCAGAATTAATTGATCATTTACAAGAAGATGATTTAGTTATTATTACGGCAGATCATGGTAATGATCCAATTGCAGAGGGTACTGACCATACGCGAGAATATATTCCAGTGCTTATGTTTAGCCCTAAAATAGATGCATACCATGAATTATCAGGAGATACAACATTTAGTTCTATTGGTGCAACAATAGCAGATAATTTCAATGTTGAATTGCCAAAATACGGAAAAAGTTATTTAAAAGAAATGGGAGTTGAATAATTATGAAAATAATGAGATATTTACTAGGTTTAGCATTTGGATCAGCAGGAATACTACATTTTACAAATGAACGTCAATTTAGATCGATTGTACCGGAGTATTTACCATTACGAAAAACAGCAGTTTTAGTGACAGGCGTATTTGAAATGTTCTTTGGAGTTATGTTATTAGCCAAAAGACCTGCTGATTGGTTGAAAAAAGGTATTAATGCATTTTTACTTGCAGTTTTACCAGCAAACATTTACATGGCAAGAAAGCAATTACCATTAGGAAATAAATCTGTTCCTAAGTGGGCATTATACTTAAGATTACCACTTCAATTCATTTTAATAGCTATCGTAAAAAAATTATAATAAAATTTAAATAAACCATACCCTACCTAAAGCATTTAGGTAGGGTATGGTTTATTTAATTATTAATTATTTGCCTTCACCAAAAACGTCGTTCCATTGATTACGTTTATCTAAGAATTCTTTTGCGAGTGCTTTAGCACCTTCAAGAGAATGACTAGCAGCCCAACCGCATTGAACTTCATTGCAAGCAGGAACTTCTGTAGCTTCTAACACATCATTTAAAGTTTTTTCAACAATATTTAATACATCTTCGTAGTCATCGTGATCAATAAATGAAACATAAAAACCAGTTTGACAACCCATAGGACTTAAATCTACAACTTTATCAGAATGATTTCTGATATGTTCAGCCATTAAATGTTCTAATGAATGTAGCGCTGGCATATCCATATGCGCTTTATTTGGTTGTTTAAAACGTAAATCATATTTTTTGATAACGTCTCCATTAATCCCTTCCATTGTGCCTGCTAAGCGAATATATGGAGCAACTACTTTTGTATGGTCAAGATTAAAACTTTCAACGTTCATTTTAGTCATTTTTATTTCCTCCTATAAATACATTGCTTGAATAATATGATTGTAACAAGAGTGCCAATCATTTACAATTTTCTTAATTAAGTGATTTAAATACTTATTGTAAGAAAATTTTGTAAATTCAAACGAATTTAATGACAATCTATAGTAAATCCGATAAAATAAGTAATAATTAAATTTAAAGATACATCAAGAAATTGATTGACTTGATGTCTAAATAAATATAGATATTAATATTCGTGTATAAAAGGAGTATAGATTGATGAGTAGTAAACAAGAGATATTAGACTATATAGAGAATAAAAAGTACGATTATGTCGAAATAAGCCATCGTATACACGAGCGTCCTGAGTTAGGCAATGAAGAGATATTTGCTTCAAGAACATTAATTGATCAATTAAGAGCAAATGAGTTTGAGATAGAAACAGATATTGCCGGACATGCTACTGGTTTTATTGCAACTTACCAGTCTGAAAAAGAAGGACCAACTATAGGATATTTAGCTGAATATGACGCTTTACCTGGTTTAGGTCACGCGTGTGGTCACAATATCATTGGGACAGCAAGTGTATTAGCAGGAGTCGCACTTAAACAAGTCATCGACCATATTGGTGGAAAAGTAGTTGTATTAGGATGTCCTGCCGAAGAAGGTGGAGAAAATGGAAGTGCGAAAGCTTCATATGTAAAAGCCGGTGTGATTGATGATATTGACATTGCACTTATGATTCATCCTGGAAATGAAACATATCCAACGATAAATACATTAGCCGTTGATGTGCTTGATATTAAATTTTATGGTAAAAGCGCCCACGCTTCAGAAAATGCGGATGAGGCTTTAAATGCATTAGATGCGATGATTTCTTATTTCAATGGTGTAGCTCAATTACGTCAACAGATTAAGAAAAGTCATCGTGTACACGGTGTGATTTTAGATGGAGGTAAAGCTGCTAATATTATACCTGATTATACGCATGCAAGATTTTATACACGTGCCACTACTAGAAAAGAACTTGATATTTTAACAGAACGTGTTAATCAAATTGCAAGGGGTGCAGCCATCCAAACGGGTTGTGACTATGAATTTGGTCCTATTCAAAATGGTGTAAATGAATTTATAAAAACACCTAAACTAGATGAATTATTTGAAAAATACGCCATAGAAGTTGGCGAAGAAGTAAGTTATGATGATTTTGGTTTTGGTTCGACAGATACAGGAAATGTTAGTCATATAGTTCCTACGATTCATCCACATGTTAAAATTGGCTCAAGAAATTTAGTAGGTCATACACACCGTTTTAGAGAAGCAGCTGCAAGTGTTCATGGCGATCAAGCTTTGATTCGAGGCGCAAAAATTATTGCTCTTATGGGACTAGAATTAATTGAAAATAAAAAACTATTTGATGAGGTTGTAGAGCAACATTCTCAAATAAAGGGGTAAATAAATGAAAAATGAATATAGTGTTCCAAAGTTAACGTTAAGTGATTTGTATGATGAAAATATTGTATATAATTCAAGACCTTCTTATGCATTGAATCCTTGGCTCACAACAGAAGAACATCAGTCTAATTTTTTGACTGGTCGTGAAATGATTATCGCTAAGGATATGCCGATTGTTGTACACGAAGCGAGTATTACAGATAAGTTACAACAACTATTTGATCTTATTGGTAAAAAAATACCGGAGCATCTTTATACATTTAGAAATCGTGAAACGTATGAACGCTTGTTACAAGAGATTATCAATAAAGAAGGGAAAAAAATATATTTTCAATATATCGAAAACAATGACATAGTAGATGACGAAGCGTATGCCATTGATAAAGACGTTTTTGTAGCTTTAAATAATAAATCATGTATTCCTGAATGGACAAATCATAAATATTTACCGGATCGTGAAATTGTGTCAATTAGAGACTTCAAAGGTCGTATCAAAGATTGGGATTATCCTTTTGTAATTAAGCCAGGAGATGAATTACCAACTGCAGGTGGCTATGGCGTAATGATTTGCTATAACGACGAAGACTTAGAAAAAGCAACTAAACGAATATTTGAAGCGGCCCATGCCACCGATAATTTAATCATTGAACAAAAAATAGAAGCAGTTAAAAATTATTGTGTCCAATTTGCATATTCTAAAGAAATAGGTATTACCTATCTAGGTACTGCCCATCAAATTACCGATAAATATGGTCTATACGCAGGAAATGAAAATGTGCATGATGTTCCAGAAAAAGTGATTCAAGCTGGTCGTGAAATTATGCAAAATGGAGTGAACTTAGGCTTTATTGGTGTGGCAGGATTTGATTTATTATTAGATGAAAATGATAATGTATTTGCTATAGATTTGAATTTTAGACAAAATGGTTCGACAAGCATGTTACTATTGCAAGATGAATTAAATCCTAACTATCAAAAATTTTATAGTTATTTTTCAAGAGGAGATAATACTCGTTTTTTCAATGTTATTTTAAAATATGTTAAACAAGGCGTGCTTTATCCTCTTTCGTATTATGACGGTGATTGGTTTGGTAAAGATGAAGTGAAATCTCGCTTTGGATGTATATGGAATGCTGATTCTAAAGAAGAAGTTGAACAATTAGAACAAGCATTTATTAGTGAACTTGATGATACTAATTAAGTTAGAGTATAGGTTAAATTAACTATAAAAAAGAATATAGATGTTTGACGTTAATTTTAATATAATTTAACATTTAATTAGTATATTAAGAGAGAGGGTTTGCAATGGAATATAAGCATAATGACTATTTCAAAGAGATATTAATTAATGAAGTCATTATTTTGGCTAGTAAAAATAAAAAATTAATTCGTATTCATCATGAAGATGGTGATTATACAGGGATGTGGACGAATGAAGACATCGCAAAAGAGTATTTAAATCACTCAGACATTCAATTTGATCGACTATTAAATATTGATATTGATACGTTCGTTACGTATGACATGGATGAATTGTTTGATGAAAGTGATAAAATTTTAATCAATACTTCAATTAAAGAAGAGGGACATATTGTCAAAGTTGTAGACATGATGGATGAACTCATGTCTGAATTAGACAAAATTCGTCTTAAAGAATTTGCAAAAGATATTTCAAAAGAAAATCATGTTTTTGGTTTAACACGTAAAGGGGAAAAAAGATTTATTCTTATTAGTGATAAAGAAAATCAAAAACCTAATATTATGCCTGTATGGAGTATTAAAAATCGGGCACGAAAAGTTCGTGATAAAGATTTTGAAGAATGTGATTTAATCGAAATCGAAGGTAGTGTATTTAGTGAATGGCTTGATAAATTAAGAGATAATGATCAAGCTGTTGCAGTAGACTTAAAACCTGGAGTCGTAGGTACCATTGTTTCTCCACAAAAAGTATCTAATGAATTATCATTTTAAATCAAATCCCAATAGGTTTCTTTTTTAAGAAATCTATTGGGATTTGTATGTTAATATTTTTGGTTTGAATTAGCTTAAATGAAGGACACCGATTGCACCTGAAAATGCACCATTTTCAATGTAAAAAGGATGGCATCCTCGTAAGACAGTATAATCCTCAATAACTTTTCGTAGTAAGGGATTATTATTAAAAGAAGACCCAATATAAACAACATTTTTTGTTTGATATTCACGAGCTACTGTAATCGCCATCGTTGTAATCACTTCTCCAACGACACCTACTACAGATGCTAATTTATCTGAGTTAGTAACATGTTCATTCATATTATTTAGTACATTGCCAAAGTTTGCAGCAGTGAGTTCACCAGGAATAGGCGGTTCAGAATCTTTATATATATGTTTAACTTTTAAATCGATAATATCTCTATTTCCAGATTGAGCGAGATCTGTAAGTGTTTCATAATCAGATATTTCAGTCAATAAATAACCTAAACCTCGAATCATTCCGCCACCAGTACCAATTCCACCTACACGTTCTTGATGGTGACCGTTATAATAATGTAAAGATGTACCAGTACCTATATTTGCAAATATGTATTGATTAATATGATGGCCTTGCTCCTTAAGTAAAATACCTAATCCCCTTGAAGCAGCATCAAACTCAACAAATATTTGGGATGATTGTTTGATGTTTTCAGCAATAACGCCTGCGTTACCCCCTGTTAAATTGATTTTTTCGAATTCATTTTGGTTTAACCATTGAATGACTTTATTTATATCTGTTGTTAATTCAGTTGACAATGTACGGTGTGTATCATCTTCCATTGCTATTTTAATTAATGTACCGCCGGCATCGATACCTACTCTCATTTTTTTCACCTCTAAAATTAATATATGACAAGTTAATACTATAATAATTTTGACGAATTGCAATTATTTTACAATATTATAAAATAAATGGTAAATATTAGAGTAAATAGATCATTTTATAAGATTTAAAGGTTATATATGATATTATTAAAACAACTTTGTGATATAGGGGCTAATTTTATGAGTATAGTAAAGCAATTTGAAAACATTACAATTCAAGAATTTGAAGAACAATATCGCGATGATGTCTTAAATTTTGAATTAAGTGAACGACAACAAATTTATTCATCATTACCTAAATCTGTATTAGAAGATGCTTTAAATGATGAAAATCGAGTAGCTAATATTGCCATTAATGAAAATGGAGATGTAGTAGGATTCTTCGTACTTCATCAATATTATCAACATGAAGGATATGATACACCTGAGCATGTCGTTTATGTTCGATCATTGTCTATTAATGAAAAGTTTCAAGGACAAGGCTATGGTACAACTATGATGATGTATTTACCTCAATATGTTCAAGCATTGTTTCCAGACTTCAATCATTTATATTTAGTTGTTGATACTGAAAATGAAGGGGCCTGGAATGTATATGAACGTGCTGGATTCATGCATACAGCTACTAAAGAAGAAGGACCCATCGGTAAAGAACGTTTATACTATTTAGATTTGGATTCTAAACATGTATCGTCATTGAAATTAGTTGAGAATAAAGATTCAAATATTGCAATGTATCAAATTATTGATTTATTAAAAGATGATCAAAAAGTTGGATTTATTGCACTCGAACATCTAGATACCCATCTAAAAATCGCCGCAATAGAAGTATATAAAGATCAAAGAAAAGAGGGGATTGCTGGGAGTGCTTTAAGACAACTCCCTACATATGTACGCAAACATTTTAAAGAAATAAGAAGTATAGGTATTACATTATTTGGAGAAAATAATGAACTTAAGCCATTATGTATTAGTAGCGGCTTTGTTGAGACAGATCAATCAGATGACTTAGTTATTTTCAAAAAATATATTAATTACTAATTGAATAGCAATTGCGAAATCATAAAATGTCATTTATAATTTATCTTTGTTACTATTAATAAAAGCAATATAAAGATAATAAAATCCTTTGAAAGGAAGTTTAGTTATAATGAAAATTCAAGATTATACTAAAGAAATGGTTGATGAAAAATCATTTATCGATATGGCTTATACTTTATTACATGATAAAGGGTCAACAATGAATCTCTACGATATTATTGATGAATTTAAAAGCCTTGGTAATTATGAATATGATGAAATTGAAAACCGTATTGTACAATTTTATACTGATTTAAATACAGATGGACGTTTCTTAAACGTTGGTGAAAATCAATGGGGATTACGTGATTGGTATTCAGTAGATGATATTGAAGAAAAAATTGCACCAACAATTCAAAAATTTGATATTCTTGATGACGATGATGAAGAAGATGAAAATCTTAAGTTACTTGGCGACGATGAAATGGATGATGACGATGATATTCCAGCTCAAACGGATGATCAAGAAACATTAGATGATTCTGATGATAATGAAGAAGATATTGACGGTTCAGATATCGTTATTGAAGAAGATGATGATGACGACATCGCTGAAGGTGAAGAAGAAGCATTTGAAGATGCAGAAGATTTTAATGACTAAATATTAGTTTTAATTGACTTTTGAATGAAAAATGTTAAAATTTTATTCGGGCTCCTTTAATTAGGACACGTGTATAAATGTTATACGCTCCCCTTACAAATATGTGAGAGGGAGCGATTTTTTTATTTTTAGGAAATGTTTAAATTTTGTAGAGATAGAGTAAGGAAGCAACCCTTAATAAATTAGGAGGTCAGACAATGACAAAATTTATCTTTGTAACCGGCGGAGTAGTTTCATCTTTAGGTAAAGGTATCACAGCCGCTTCTCTAGGAAGATTGTTAAAAGACAGAGGACTTAAAGTAACAATTCAAAAATTTGATCCATATTTAAATGTTGATCCTGGTACAATGAGTCCTTATCAACATGGAGAGGTATTTGTTACAGATGATGGCGCTGAAACTGACTTGGACTTAGGACATTATGAACGTTTTATAGATATCAATTTAAATAAATATTCTAATGTCACTGCGGGAAAAGTATATTCACATGTGCTAAAAAAAGAACGTCGTGGAGATTATTTAGGTGGAACAGTTCAAGTGATTCCACACATTACAAATGAAATTAAAGAACGCTTATTATTAGCTGGAGAAAGTACAAATGCGGATGTAGTCATTACCGAAATCGGCGGCACAACAGGTGATATTGAATCCCTTCCATTTATTGAAGCTATTCGCCAAATTAGAAGTGACCTTGGTCGTGAGAATGTTATGTATGTTCATTGTACATTACTTCCATACATTAAAGCAGCTGGAGAAATGAAAACTAAACCAACACAACATAGTGTAAAAGAATTACGTGGTTTAGGTATTCAACCTGACTTAATTGTTGTTCGAACAGAATATGAAATGACTCAAGATTTAAAAGATAAAATTGCTTTATTCTGTGATATAGATAAAGAGAGTGTTATTGAATGTAGAGATGCATCGTCATTATATGAAATCCCATTACAATTAAGTGCTCAAAATATGGACGATATTGTAATTAAACGATTAGATTTAGATGCTAAATACGATACACAATTAGATGAATGGCAATATTTATTAGATACCGTTAATTCATTAGATGGTACAATTACTATTGGCTTAGTTGGTAAATATGTAAGTTTACAAGATGCATACTTGTCAGTGGTTGAATCACTAAAACATGCAGGTTATCCATTGAAAAAAGATGTTGTAGTAAAATGGATTGATTCAAGTGAAGTAACAGACGAAAATGTAGAGAGTTACTTAAGTGATGTGGATGGAATTTTAGTTCCTGGTGGTTTTGGTTTTAGAGCAAGTGAAGGTAAAATTTCAGCTATCAAATATGCAAGAGAAAATAATATACCTTATTTTGGCATTTGCTTAGGGATGCAATTAGCAACTGTCGAATTTGCAAGAAATGTTGTAGGCCTTAAAGATGCCCATTCAGCAGAACTTGATCCAAATACACCATATCCAATTATTGATTTGTTACCTGAACAAAAAGATATCGAAGATTTAGGTGGCACATTACGTTTAGGTCTTTATCCATGTACTATTAAAGATCATACTTTGGCGCATGATATTTATAATGAAACAAATATTGAAGAGCGTCATCGTCATCGTTATGAATTTAATAATACTTATAGAGAACAATTAGAAGATAAAGGAATGGTCTTTTCTGGTACTAGTCCAGATGGTCGTTTAGTGGAAATGGTAGAAATTCCAGAAAATGATTTCTTCATTGCTTGTCAATTCCATCCGGAATTCTTATCTAGACCTAATAGACCACAACCCATTTTCAAAGCTTTTGTAGAAGCTGCTTATAAACACCAACAAAATTAAAATATCAAAATAGAAGCGGAACAGACTACTTTTTAAAGTCTATTCCGCTTCATTTATATCAATTTATATAGAAGTTAAAGGCTGTACATGTTAAGTATTAATGATTATAAAGTTATTTTATAATTCCAAGTCTCTAGTCATTTCAATCATTTGTGTATATATATCATAGTAAATGTAATTAAACGCCATTGTATGAGGTTGTACAATTTTATCATAATCCTCAGTATATACGATTGGACGCGGGGTTGATAAGTTTACAAAATGCATAAGATGTTCAGGGAAATCTTCTTGTTTAGGACGATTGCATACTAATACAAAATCAATATCTTTGTCTATTAATTGTTGAACATCTTGAGCAACTTCCTTGGTATAAAAAGGAGAGAATAAAAATACACGGTCAGTTGTGTCTAAGTCATTTAAACTGTTTAATTCACTCAATTTTTTACTAGAATTTAATTTTTCATCACTGTCTAATATAAAAGTTTCAAAGAATTTTAAGTCTCCATAACCATTAATATATACATACCCTTCTCCACCAATAGCTTGGATTAAACATTGAGCAGCCATTTGTATATCTAACGCCTGGTCTTCTAAACGATTGAATACACCCGTTAATTGTGTTTGTAGTATCTTTGACATGATTATCCTCCATTTCATTAGTATTGTAATGAAATATGATATTTTATGCAATGAAGCTTCAAAAGTTATCAATTATTTTTAAATTAAGCATGCAATAAAAAATATTATCTGCTATAATAATTTTTGAAAATTTATGTAATTGGATACAAGGAGGAACTTTCATGCCATTAGTTTCAATGAAGGAAATGTTAATCGATGCGAAAGAAAATGGTTATGCGGTTGGTCAATACAACTTAAATAACTTAGAATTTACACAAGCTATTTTAGAAGCTTCTCAAGAAGAGAACGCGCCAGTTATCTTAGGTGTTTCCGAAGGTGCTGCACGTTACATGAGTGGTTTTTATACAGTAGTTAAAATGGTAGAAGGTTTAATGCATGATTTAAATATTACTATACCAGTAGCTATCCACCTAGATCATGGTTCAAGTTTTGAAAAGTGTAAAGAAGCTATTGATGCTGGATTTACTTCAGTAATGATTGATGCTTCACATAGCCCATTTGAAGAAAATATTGAAATTACTTCTAAAGTAGTAGAATATGCACATCAACATGGCGTGTCAGTTGAAGCTGAATTAGGAACAGTGGGTGGACAAGAAGATGATGTTGTAGGCGGTATCATCTATGCTGATCCTAAAGAATGTCAAGAATTAGTTGAAAGAACTGGTATTGATACTTTAGCACCAGCATTAGGTTCAGTACACGGTCCTTATAAAGGCGAACCTAAATTAGGCTTCAAAGAAATGGAAGAAATTGGTGCATCAACTGGCTTACCACTTGTTTTACATGGTGGTACAGGTATTCCAACTAAAGATATTCAAAAAGCAATCCCTTATGGTACTGCAAAAATTAATGTAAATACTGAAAATCAAATTGCTTCAGCTAAAGCTGTTAGAGATGTATTGAACAATGATAAAGAAGTTTACGATCCTCGTAAATACTTAGGTCCAGCACGTGAAGCTATTAAAGAAACAGTAAAAGGCAAGATTAGAGAGTTTGGTACGTCTAATCGTGCTAAATAAAATAAAGATTATTAAAGGTTAAGGCAACCTTAACTGTCAGCAAAGTGATCGCTTTGTTGACAGTTTTTTTATTTTATACAAAATTTTACGATATATTATTAAAGTATTTGTATAAAGTTAGTCGTGCGGAGTGTTACTCAATGACTGACTCACGATGTATAAAAATTAAATTAACTTTTTATAAAATTTATGAAAAAACAGAATTAATTAATTGTATAAATTGATTTATAATAGTGTTATCAATCCGTTATATGAATTATTAGATTTTTAGATATTAATATTAATATTATAATTGCTAAATTTTTTTAAAAGTTAGTGTTTTACAAATAAATAATATATAATTTATAATGCGAATTATGTATAATTTTACAAAAGGCGATAAAGGAGAAAAAATAAATGAGTCAAGAAGTAATTAAAATCCGAGGTGGTCAACCACTAAAGGGTGAAGTTACAATTAGTGGTGCAAAAAATAGTGCCGTAGCTATTATTCCAGCTACTTTATTAGCGCAAGGACAAGTGAAAATTGACGGTTTACCGCAAATCTCAGATGTTGAAACACTTGTGAGTTTATTAGAAGATTTAAATATTAAAACAAATCTTAATGGTAAAACATTAGAAGTTGATACATCAGAAATTAAAAATGCACCATTACCAAATAATAAAGTTGAATCTTTACGTGCCTCTTATTATATGATGGGAGCCATGTTAGGTCGATTTAAAAAATGTGTGATTGGTTTACCAGGTGGTTGTCCATTAGGCCCACGTCCAATTGATCAACACATTAAAGGATTTAAAGCTTTAGGTGCTGAAATTGATGAATCAAGTGATACATCAATGAAAATAGAAGCAAAAGAATTGCACGGAGCCAACATCTTTTTAGATATGGTAAGTGTTGGTGCAACCATCAATATTATGCTTGCAGCTGTTCATGCAAAAGGGCAAACAACGATTGAAAATGCTGCCAAAGAACCAGAAGTAGTAGATGTAGCAAACTTTTTAAATAGCTTAGGCGCAAATATCAAAGGCGCCGGTACGAGTACTCTAAAAATCAGTGGTGTTGAAGAGTTACATGGAGCCGAATATCAAGTGATTCCTGATAGAATTGAAGCGGGAACGTATATGTGTATTGCCGCTGCTTGTGGTGAAGAAGTAACAATTAAAAATATTGTACCTAAACATTTAGAAGCCCTCACAGTTAAACTAAATGAATTAGGCGTTGATATTGATATCGATGATGATAAAGAACAAATAGTAATTAAAAGTAAATCATCATATAAAAATGTAGATATTAAAACATTAGTATATCCTGGATTTGCTACTGACTTACAACAACCTATTACGCCTTTATTATTTATGACAGATGGTCCTTCTTTCGTTACAGAAACGATATATCCAGCTCGTTTCCGCCATGTAGAAGAGCTCAAAAATATGGGAGCTAGTATTGAAGCAGATACGTCTACTGGTACTGCAACAATTAAACCTTCTAAACTTCAAGGTGCCGAAGTATATGCGAGTGATTTACGTGCAGGAGCTTGTTTGATTATTGCTGGATTACTAGCAGAAGGTGTTACAACAATTTATAATGTTAAACATATTTATAGAGGATATACAGATATCGTTAAACATCTTAAAGAATTAGGTGCGGATATTTGGACTGAACAAGTTTAATTATTTTTGATATACTTAAATATATTAATTGCTGAAGTATATTAAATACCTGTAATGTTTAAGAAGTTTTGAATAGAGGTGAAGACAATGGAAATCTGTCCATATCTCGAAGAAACCTTTAAAATTGTTGGTAGAAGTTGGAACGGTTTAATCATTAATTACCTATCTCGATGCGCTGATTATACTGCACACTTTTCCGATATGAAAAGGGATTTAAAAACAATTACTCCACGTGCATTAAGTATTAAGCTTACAGAATTAGGTGAGTGGGGATTAGTAGACAAAAAAGTCATTTCTACACGTCCTGTTTCTATCGTTTATGAGTTAACCGATAAAGGAAAAGCACTTGCTGAGGCTTTAAGACCAATTGAAGCATGGGCTAGAGATTACGTCACATTAGAACATAACGATTCAGTTAAATAATATAGTTAAAAGGTTGGAGTTTATATAAACTTTAACCTTTTAATTATGTTTAAATAACATCAAATCGGATATATATTAGACATACACATTCTTAAGGAGTGAATCATTGATGAGAAATTATACTCAACAATATATTAATGGTGAATGGATTGATAGTGAAAGTAACGAAACAATTGATGTAATTAATCCAGCAACAGAAGAAGTTATTGGAAAAGTTGCAAAAGGTAATGAAAAAGACGTAGAAAAAGCGGTTCAAGCTGCTCATGACGTATATTTAGAATTTCGCCATAGTTCAGTTGAAGAAAGAAAACAACTACTAGATAGAATAGTAGAAGAATATAAAAATAGAAAACAAGATATTATTGAAGCAATTACAGCAGAGTTAGGCGCTCCACTAACTGTTTCAGAAAATGTTCATTATCAAATGGGTTTACAACACTTTTCAGAAGCACGTAGAGCTTTAGATTCATTTGAATTTGAAGAACGTCGCGGAGATGATTTGGTAACTAAAGAAGCGATTGGCGTTTCAGGATTAGTTACACCATGGAATTTCCCAACTAATCAAACATCTCTTAAATTAGCAGCAGCATTTGCTGCAGGTAGTCCAGTTGTGTTAAAACCTTCTGAAGAAACACCATTTGCTGCAATCATTTTAGCTGAAATCTTTGAAAAAGCAGGCGTTCCTAAAGGCGCATTTAACTTAGTTAATGGTGATGGTGAAGGTGTAGGTAATCCATTAAGCGAACATCCTAAAGTTAGAATGATGTCATTCACTGGTTCTGGAGCTACAGGTTCTAAAATTATGGAAAAAGCAGCTAAAGATATCAAAAAAGTATCTCTTGAATTAGGGGGCAAATCACCATATATCGTACTTGACGATGTAGATATTAAAGAAGCTGCAAAAGCTACAACTGGAAAGGTTGTTAATAATACTGGTCAAGTATGTACTGCAGGAACAAGAATCTTAGTTCCAGAAAGTATTAAACAAGAATTCTTAACTGCCTTAAAAGAAGAGTTTAGTAATGTTAAAGTTGGCGATCCACTTGATAAAAATACCCAAGTAGGACCAATCATTAGTAAAAAACAATTCGACACAGTACAATCTTATATTGATAAAGGTATTGAAGAAGGCGCTGAATTATTATATGGTGGTCCAGGTAAACCAGAAGGATTAGATACAGGTTATTTTGCTAGACCAACTATTTTTATAAATGTTAAAAATGATATGACTATTGCACAAGAAGAAATTTTTGGTCCAGTTGTTTCAGTAATCACATATAATGATTTAGACGAAGCAATCGAAATTGCTAATGATACTAAATATGGTTTAGCAGGATATGTAATTGGTAAAGATAAAGAAACGCTTCAAAAAGTGGCACGTTCAATTGAGGCAGGTAGAATTCAAATTAATGAATCTCCAAACGAACCCTATTTACCATTTGGTGGTTATAAACAATCTGGTATCGGTCGTGAATGGGGCGACTACGGAATTGAAGAGTTCTTAGAAGTAAAATCAATTGCTGGTTATTTTAAATAATTAAGTATAATGAAATAGTTTAATATAAATACAGTTCATGGAATCATTTTAGTTCCATGAGCTGTTTTATTTTTTGAAATTTAATAAAATCATTTTGTAATTAAATTAAAAATTTGCTATATTAATTCTAGTATTTAAGATGCTAACGTTTAAAACATTTAAGTTATAATCATTTAGATGATTTAACAATGCTAGTAGCTAGATGATTTTTATAAAAATATAAGAAATGGGTGCAATTTATGCCTGAAAGAGAACGAACATCACCACAATATGAATCTTTTCATGAATTGTATAAAAATTATACGACAAAAGAACTTACGCAAAAAGCAAAATCATTAAAACTAACTAATTATAGTAAATTGAATAAAAGTGAGCTTGTCTTGGCAATTATGGAAGCTCAAATGGAAAAAGATGGAAATTACTATATGGAGGGTGTTTTAGATGATATACAACCTGATGGATATGGTTTTTTAAGAACCGTTAATTATTCTAAAGGTGAAAAAGATATATATATATCAGCTAGTCAAATTAGACGTTTTGAAATTAAACGAGGCGATAAAGTAACTGGAAAAGTACGAAAGCCTAAAGACAATGAAAAATACTATGGACTTCTACAAGTTGACTTTGTTAATGATGAAAATGCAGAAGTTGTAAAAAAACGTCCTCATTTCCAAGCACTTACTCCGTTATATCCAGAGGAAAGAATTATTCTTGAAACAGAGCCTCGAAATTATTCTACTCGAATTATGGATTTAGTTACTCCAATTGGTTTAGGTCAACGTGGTCTTATTGTCGCTCCTCCTAAAGCTGGTAAAACTTCATTACTTAAAGAAATTGCAAATGCAATTAGTACAAATAAACCAGATGCTAAATTATTTATATTATTAGTAGGTGAACGACCTGAAGAGGTAACTGATATAGAGCGTTCAGTAGAGTCAGCAGAAGTAGTACATTCCACTTTTGATGAACCTCCTCAACATCACGTTAAGGTAGCAGAATTATTATTAGAAAGAGCAAAACGTCTTGTAGAGATAGGACAAGATGTCATTATCTTGATGGACTCTATTACGCGTTTAGCAAGAGCATATAACCTTGTTATCCCACCTAGTGGTAGAACATTGTCAGGTGGCTTGGATCCAGCATCCTTACATAAGCCTAAAGCATTTTTCGGTGCTGCTCGTAATATTGAAGCAGGTGGTAGCCTAACTATTTTAGCAACGGCTCTAGTAGATACAGGTTCACGTATGGATGATATGATTTATGAAGAGTTCAAAGGTACAGGTAATATGGAACTTCATCTTGATCGTAAATTATCTGAACGTCGAATATTCCCAGCTATTGATATTGGGCGTAGTTCTACGCGTAAAGAAGAATTATTAATTAGTAAGTCTGAATTAGAGTCATTATGGCAACTTAGAAATATGTTTACTGATTCTACCGATTTTACAGAGCGTTTTATAAGAAAATTAAAACGTTCAGAAAATAACAAAGAATTTTTTGAACAATTGCAAAAGGCAGCCGCTGAAAGTACAAAAACAGGAAAACCAATTATCTAAAATATGTGATTGAGGGTTGCGTTTTCCTTCAATAACTATTATAATTACACAGTATTGGGTAAAAACTCACAAATAACTCTGTTCCAGATGGTTCAGGGCAAAGGAGCTGAAAAAAATGAAACAAGGAATTCATCCTGATTACCACAAAGTCATCTTTTTAGATACAACAACGAACTTTAAATTTTTAAGTGGTTCTACTAAAACTTCTTCAGAAACAATGGAATGGGAAGATGGTAACGAATACCCAGTTATTCGCTTAGATGTATCATCTGATTCACATCCATTCTACACAGGACGTCAAAAATTCGCTGCTGCGGATGGTCGTGTGGAACGTTTCAACAAAAAGTTTGGTCTCAAATCAAACAACAATTAATTTTGAACTTAAAATGCCTGCCTAATCTATTATGTATAGAATTAAGCAGGTATTTTTTTATTTCTAAACTATTTTATTAATTTCTTCAGTGATAACCCAGTAATAAACTCATTTATAATAATCGAAAATATGATATAATTAAGCGATTATGTTTTGAAAAAGGTGGAACTTATAATGTATGAGACTTACCATTCTGGTTGGATTGAATGCATTACTGGAAGTATGTTTAGTGGTAAATCGGAAGAATTAATTCGTCGATTAAGAAGAGGAATTTATGCTAAACAAAAAGTAATCGTATTTAAACCAGCTATTGATGACCGGTATCATAAAGAGAAAGTTGTATCACATGATGGTAATGAGCTAGAAGCCATTAATATCTCAACAGCTAGAGAAATACTATTACAAAATTTATCTCAATTTGATGTCATAGGTATAGATGAAATTCAATTTTTTGATAATGAAATTGTACATATAGTAGAAAAGCTAGCTGAAGATGGTCATAGAGTTGTAGTAGCAGGATTAGACATGGACTTTAGAGGTGAACCTTTTGACCCCATGCCTCAAATTATGGCCGTAAGTGAACAAGTGACCAAATTACAAGCCGTTTGTGCAATATGTGGTTCGTCATCAAGTCGGACGCAACGTTTAATTAATGGACAACCAGCAAGAATTGATGATCCAATTATATTAGTAGGAGCAAATGAAAGTTATGAGCCAAGATGCAGAGCACATCATATTGTAGCACCTAGCATCAATGACAAGGAGGAAATATAGTGTTTGATCAATTAGATATTGTTGAAGAAAGATATGAACAGTTAAATGAAATGTTAAGTGATCCAGAAATTGTTAATGATCCAGATAAATTACGAAAATATTCTAAAGAACAAGCTGATTTACAGAAAACAGTAGATGTTTATAGAGATTACAAAAGTAAAAGAGAAGAAGTAGCAGAAATAGATGAAATGCTAACTGAAACAGATGATAAAGAAGAAATTGAAATGTTAAAAGAAGAAGCATCAGGATTAAAAAGTGAACTTCCAGAATTAGAAGAACAACTTAAATTCTTGTTAATTCCTAAAGATCCAAACGATGAAAAAGACGTTATTGTCGAAATTAGAGCAGCAGCTGGTGGAGATGAAGCAGCTATTTTCGCAGGCGATTTATTAAGAATGTATACAAAATATGCGGAATCTCAAAATTTTAAAACTGAAATTGTTGAAGCGGCAGAAAGTGATCATGGTGGATATAAAGAAATCAGTTTTTCAGTTTCAGGTAGTGGTGCTTATAGTAAGTTGAAATTTGAAAATGGTGCTCATCGTGTACAACGTGTGCCCGAAACGGAATCTGGAGGACGCATTCATACATCTACAGCGACTGTAGCTGTTTTACCTGAAGTTGAAGATGTAGAAATTGAAGTGCGTAATGAAGATTTGAAAATTGATACGTATCGTTCAAGTGGCGCTGGTGGTCAACACGTTAATACTACAGACTCTGCTGTACGTATTACGCATATTCCAACCGGTATTATTGCAACGTCTTCAGAAAAATCACAAATTCAAAACCGTGAAAAAGCATTAAAAGTATTAAAAGCACGATTATATGATATGAAATTACAAGAAGAACAACAAAAGTATGCGGCTCAACGTAAATCAGCTGTAGGGACAGGAGATCGTTCTGAACGTGTAAGAACTTATAATTATCCTCAAAGTCGTGTGACAGATCATCGAATTGGTTTAACTTTACAAAAGCTCGACCAAATTATGGAAGGTAAATTGGATGAAATTATTGATGCATTAACACTTTCTGAGCAAACTGAAAAACTGAAAGAACTAAATAATGGCGAGCTTTAAAGATACCTTACAAGAAGCGATTGAATTAACAAAAGAAAAAGGATTTGAACAATCTAGAGCGGAATGGCTGATGTTAGACTTATTTGAATGGTCTAGGACAGATTATTTAATGCATATGTATGATGAGATGTCTCAAGCTGAAGAAGCAAAATTTTCACTTGCATTAGACCGTATGTTATTAGGAGAGCCCATTCAATATATTGTTGGTTTTCAATCATTTTATGGATATCAATTACAAGTAAATTCTCATTGTCTTATTCCACGTCCAGAAACAGAAGAAGTCATGCTTCATTTTTTAGAGCATTGTAAGGATGGGAGTACAATTGCTGATATAGGAACAGGCAGTGGAGCGATTGCAATTGTACTTAAAAAACTAAATCCAACCTTAAATGTAATAGCTACAGATCTTATTGAAGATACTCTAGAGGTAGCATCTGATAATGCACATCAATTAAAAGCGGATATCAGATTTCTAAAAGGTAATGCCCTTAAACCACTTATTAAAGAAAATATTAAATTAGATGGCTTAATATCAAACCCTCCTTATATTGATCAAACTGAGATGAAAGATATGGAAGATACAGTAGTAAAGTATGAACCTCATATCGCGTTATTTGCTGAGGATGAAGGGTATGAGATTTATGAGATGATTCTAGATGATTTACCCAAAGTACTTAATAAAGGGGCTTATGTAACTTTTGAAATTGGTTATAATCAAGGAGAAATATTAAAAGCACGTATTATAAATAAATATCCGCATGTTAATGTAAATCTCTTGAAAGATATTAACGGATTAAATAGAATGATTTCATTTAAGTGGTAATAGTGGAGTGGGAAAGAAATGTATTATTTTCTAACCCACTTCTTTTTCTTTAATAACTTCACATATGTGAAAGGTGTGATCAAAATGAAAACAAAAATATGGAATATGAAAGATTATAGTCAAGATTCCCAAACGTTTTCTCAATTAGCAGAAATAAAAACTATTTATGAAAATGGGGGCCTAATTGCGATACCTACTGAAACAGTATACGGTTTAGGTGCCAATGCTAAAAATGAACAGGCAGTAGAAAACATTTATAAAGCTAAAGGACGTCCGTCTGATAATCCACTGATTGTTCATATTTACAAGCAATCACAAATGGATGCATTTGTATCAACTATCCCTAAGGAAGCCAAAAAATTAATGAATGCATTTTGGCCTGGCCCAATCTCGTTTATTCTTCCTTTAAAACAAGGATACTTATGTGAGAAAGTGACAGGTGGGCTTAATTCTATTGCTGTAAGAATGCCAAGTCATCCAATTGGAAGAGCCATATTAGAATATGTTGATTTGCCAATCGCAGCACCCAGTGCAAATATAAGTGGAAGACCTTCTCCAACGACATTTCAGCATGTGTATAATGATTTAAATGGAAAAATAGATGGTATTGTAAATGGGGATCAAAGTGAAGAAGGCTTAGAGAGTACAGTTTTAGATTGCACACAATTTCCTTTTAGAATAGCAAGACCAGGCTCAATTACTCAAACAATGCTTAATCACGTGGTACCTCACAGCGTCATTCAATATGATTATAATCAATTAGAACGGCCCATAGCACCAGGTATGAAATATAAACACTATGCACCTAAAACACCTGTATATATGTTAACTGAATTTACACAACCTATTTCTGAGTTAAATGAATCAGGGTTAGCATTTGTTTTACCTTCTAGTATGAAAAAGTATGTACCTAAAGATTGTACATTTATCTCTCTTTGTGAAAATCAAAGAGATGTTAAAGGGGCTAATCATAACTTATATAAAATTTTACATGACATTGATGATGATGAACGAATACAAAAAGCATTTATTTATACTTTTGATAATATTGAAGGCTCTGAAGCAGTTATGAATCGTATGATGAAAGCAACGGGAAATCAAATAGTTAAAGGAAGAGAATTATGAAGATAATATTTGTATGTACTGGAAATACGTGTAGAAGTCCTATTGCAGAAAGTATAGCTACAGTGCTTCTACCTAACGATTCTATTCAATCACGTGGATTATTTGCAATGAATGGACAATCTATCACTCCTGAAGCATTAGAAGTTATTTTAGAAAATAATTTACCAGAACCCTCTGTATCTCAAATATTCAGTCAAGATGACTTAAAAAGTGATTTAATTTTAACAATGACCGATAATCATAAAAGACAGTTAATCAGTCAATATGGGACAGAATATCCTATCTATACATTATGTGAGTATGTATCAGAAACAGGTGAAATAGGTGATCCATTTGGCGGTAGCATAGATACCTATCGTCACACATTTAACCAATTATACGCTCTTATTAACAAATTGAAACACGAAGAATAAAGAGAAATATTACGCTAATAGTATAAGTTGAGTAATAAATAAGTTATAATAAAAAAGTATAGCTTGTCAGCTATGCTTCTTTTTATCTTTGCAAGTGAGGTGAAATAATATGCAAGAACTTACAACTTTACTGGATGAATTGAAATCCCAATCTTTTTTCAAGAAAGATGAGATGTGTGTGATAGGATGTTCAACTTCTGAAGTAATTGGGGAAAAAATTGGGTCAGTTGGTTCAATGGAAGTCGCTGAAACTATTTTTAATGAATTAGAACGTATAAAACGTGAAACGGGCGTTTCATTTGCGTTTCAAGGTTGTGAACATATCAATAGGGCGATTACAATTGAGCGTGAAGATTATAATCCATTTACTATGGAAGAAGTAACTGTTGTACCAGATGTTCATGCAGGAGGAAGTCTTGCTACATATGCCTATCAACATATGAACGATCCAATAGTCATTGAATATATAAAAGTGCCTAAAGGTATTGATATTGGTCAGACGCTTATTGGAATGCACATTAATCATGTTTGTGTTCCATTGAGAACAAGCGTTAAAAAAGTTGGTGAAGCTATAGTTACAATCGCTACTTCAAGACCAAAAAAAATTGGTGGAGAAAGAGCTAAATACGAATAAGTTCTAAAGGAAGAAGGGGAATATATGTCTTATATTAAAGAACAAGATCACATTATTTATGAAGCGATTCAAAATGAATATAACCGTCAAAACAATAATATTGAACTCATTGCTTCAGAGAACTTTGTTTCAGAAGCGGTAATGGAAGCGCAAGGATCTGTAATGACAAACAAATATGCAGAAGGCTATCCAGGTCGTCGTTATTATGGTGGTTGTGAATATGTTGATGTTACAGAAACAATTGCTATTGAACGTATCAAAGCTTTATTCGGAGCTGAACATGCAAATGTACAACCACATTCAGGTTCGCAAGCTAATATGGCAGTGTATTTAGTTGCTTTAGAAATGGGAGATACTGTGCTTGGAATGAATTTAAGTCATGGTGGTCATTTAACCCACGGTGCTTCAGTTAATTTTAGTGGTAAGTTTTATAACTTTATCGATTATGGTGTAGATAAAGAAACTGAAAGAATTAATTATGATGAAATTCGTGAATTAGCACTGAAACATAAGCCTAAATTAATTGTAGCTGGTACGTCAGCGTATTCTAGACAATTAGATTTTAAGAAATTTAAAGAAATTGCTGATGAAGTTGGTGCTAAATTAATGGTTGATATGGCACACATTGCAGGTTTAGTAGCAACTGGATTACATCCTAATCCTGTAGAATATGCTGACTTTGTTACCAGTACAACTCATAAAACGCTGAGAGGACCGCGTGGAGGCCTAATTCTTTGCAAAGAAAAATATAAAAAAGAGATAGATAAGACAATATTTCCTGGAATTCAAGGTGGACCACTAGAACATGTGATCGCTGCAAAAGCTGTTGCTTTTGGAGAAGCTTTAGAACCAGATTTCAAAGTGTATCAAGAACAAGTCATTAAAAATGCTAAAACTTTAGCTGAAACACTTCAAGATGAAGGATTTAGAATTGTTTCAGGAGGTACGGATAATCATCTAGTTTCAGTAGATGTGAAACAATCAGTTAATTTAACTGGTAAACAGGCTGAAGAAACATTAGATTCAATTGGTATTACATGTAATAAAAATACAATACCTTTTGATCAGGAGAAACCATTCGTTACAAGTGGAATTAGACTAGGCACTCCTGCTGCAACGACGCGTGGTTTTGATGAAGTAGCATTTAAAGAAGTAGCTTTAATTATCAGTACAGCATTAAAAAATTCAAATGACCAAGCAAAATTGAAAGAAGCTAGTGATAGAGTAAAACAATTGACTCAACAATATCCGCTATATGAATAACAACATAAATGGAGGAAATGAATTATGAGTAAAGTACATGTATTTGATCACCCACTCATTCAACATAAATTGAGTTACATTCGTGATAAAAATACCGGAACAAAAGAATTTAGAGAGCTTGTTGATGAAGTAGGTATGCTAATGGCATATGAAGTTACAAGAGATTTACAATTGCAAGATGTAGAAATTGAAACTCCTGTAACAACTATGACAGCCAAACGATTAGCTGGAAAAAAATTAGCAATTGTACCTATTTTAAGAGCAGGCTTAGGGATGACAGATGGTGTATTAAACTTAGTTCCAGCTGCTCGTGTAGGACATATTGGATTGTATCGTGATCCTAAAACATTAAAAGCAGTAGAATATTTTGCTAAATTACCTCAAGATATTGATGAGCGTGAAATTATAGTAGTTGATCCAATGTTAGCTACAGGCGCTTCAGCAATCGAAGCAATCAATTCACTAAAAAATCGAGGTGCAAAGAATATTCGTTTTATGTGTTTAATTGCCGCACCTGAGGGTGTTGAAAAAATGCAAGAAGCACATAAAGATGTTGATATCTATATTGCAGCTTTAGATGAAAAACTTAATGAAAAAGCATATATTACACCTGGTTTAGGAGACGCTGGGGATAGATTATTTGGTACTAAATAGTACTATAGGAGTAAATATTATGAGAAAGATTATGACAGTCTTTGGTACAAGACCAGAAGCAATTAAAATGGCACCTTTAGTTAAAGCACTTGAAAAAGATTCAATGCTAGAACCAATTATTGTTGTAACTGCTCAACATAGAGAAATGCTTGATTCAGTTTTAAAAACATTCAACATAACACCCCATTATGATTTGAATATCATGAAAAAAGGGCAAACTCTTTCAGAAATAACAGCTAGATCTATTATTCAACTTGAGCAAATTATGAAAAAAGAATGTCCAGATATGGTACTTGTTCATGGTGATACCACGACTACTTTTTCTGGCGCATTAGCAGCATTTTATAATCATACATCTGTAGGACACATAGAAGCTGGTCTTAGAAGTGGGAATAAATATGCGCCTTTTCCAGAAGAAATAAATCGACAGATGGTTAGTAACATTGCCGATTTACACTTTGCTCCTACTATTGGTGCAAAACACAATCTAATTCAAGAAAATAAAGATAAGACATCTATAGTGATTACTGGCAATACTGCCATTGATACACTAAATTTTACAATTAATAAAAATTATACCTCTGAGTTGATAGAAAAGCATAAAAATAAAAAAATTGTATTGCTGACCGTTCATCGTAGAGAAAATATTGGAAAACCTATGGAACATATTTTCAAAGCAGTTAGAGATATCGTTGAAGATATTGAAGACGTGGTAGTAGTTTTTCCTTTACATATGAATCCCGAAGTTAGAAAACTATCATACGCTTACTTAGAAAAACATCCAAGAGTAGAGCTTATTGAACCATTAGATGTTGTTGATTTTCATAATTTTGCTAATCATGCTTATTTAATTTTGACTGATTCTGGAGGCATTCAAGAAGAAGCACCATCATTAAATAAACCAGTTTTAGTTCTTAGAGATGTAACTGAAAGACCTGAAGGTGTAGAAGCTGGAACATTAAAAGTAATTGGAACAGAGTATACACATGTGTATCAAGAAATAAGAAAATTATTAATGAACAAACAAGTTTATAATAATATGGCATATGCTCAAAATCCTTATGGAGATGGAAAGGCATCTGAACGTATATGTGAAAGCATTAAATACTATTTAGGATTAACCGAAGAAATACCTAAAGAATTTGAAAAGTTAAAAAATTGTTGATTTAATTGTGAACATTTTATGACAATATTGGTGTTAAATTAAACAACAATTTGAATAGAATTGACACATAAATTACCCTATATTATTATTAAATTTGTATGAGTGGAACGGTTTCCATGATTGTCATAAGTTTTGGAGGCACAAAGAATGAAACGGTTCAGCATCATATTTAGACAATTCATTCAATATTACATTTATTTTTTAATAATGTTAAGTATTTTGTATTTTATTAAATCTAATTCTTTTTTATTAGGCTTAATAATTGGGACACTCGGGTCTCTAATCAACACATACATTTTTGAGATATATCTTTCTAGGACAAAACAACCAGATAATATACATATTTCTACAGGCAATGTATGGAGATACTTAGTCGCAATTATTGCATGTATAGTATGGGTTGTCTTTAAAGAGAATGTAAATATCATTGGTATAATGATAGGCCTTATGATTTCTTATGTATTAATCATTTTACGCCCTCTCTTGCTAAAATAGTAAACTATATACAGAAAGAGGTGAGTACATGGATCACAAATCCCCACTCGTAAGTTGGAATGTGTTTGGATTTGATATTGTTTTCAACTTAGCAAGTATTATGATGCTTATTATTACTGCTATTATTGTTTTTATAATAGCTATTGTTTGTACGCGTAATCTCAAGAAAAGACCTAGTGGCAAACAAAACTTTATCGAATGGATTTTCGATTTTGTAAGAGGCATTATTGAGAGTAACATGGCTTGGAAAAAAGGTGGTCAATTTCACTTCTTGGCGGTAACATTAATTTTATTTATTTTTGTTGCCAATATGCTAGGTTTACCATTTGCAATTGTTACACATGATCATTATTTATGGTGGAAATCTCCAACTGCTGACGCGACTGTAACGTTGACGTTATCTACGATGATGATTTTATTAACACATTATTATGGTGTTAAAATGCGTGGAACAAAGGCATATGTTGGTAATTACTTTAAACCTTTCTGGCCATTAGCAATTATTAATGTCTTTGAAGAATTCTCTTCAACATTAACACTAGGTTTACGTCTTTACGGTAATATTTTTGCTGGTGAGTTACTATTATCACTATTAGCTGGCCTGTTTTTCCAAAACGGCTGGGGCTGGATAATTAGTATTCCTGGCTTAATTATATGGCAAGGATTCTCAATCTTTGTCGGTACAATCCAAGCATATATCTTTATTATGCTATCTATGGTTTACATGTCCCATAAAGTTGCGGACGCACATTAACATAAACAAACATTTTAGGAGGAATTATTAATATGGGTTTAATCGCAGCAGCAATTGCAATCGGTTTATCAGCATTAGGTGCTGGTATCGGTAACGGTCTTATTGTTTCAAGAACAGTTGAAGGTGTAGCACGTCAACCAGAAGCACGTGGTCAATTAATGAGTATTATGTTCATTGGTATTGGTTTAGTTGAAGCATTACCAATCATCGGCGTTGTTATCTCATTCATGACATTATTCAGATAAGAAATGTTCGAGGCGAAGTCTCTTTGATCTTCGCCATTCGTTTTATTTAGTGGCAAAGTGATGATTAATAATGAAAGGAGTGTCAAATGCCAGTGAATGCATTAACCAATTCATTTGTTTTAGGTGCAGCTGCAGGTGGCGTTGAATGGGGAACAACAATTGTTACATTTATTACATTTATTATCCTATTGGCGTTATTGAAAAAATTTGCTTGGGGTCCATTAAAAGAAGTAATGGATAAACGTGAACGCGATATCAATAGAGATATTGACGAAGCTGAAGAAGCAAAATTGAATGCACAAAAACTTGAAGAAGAAAATAAAAAGACACTTAAAGAAACACAAGATGAAGTTCATCATATTCTTGAAGATGCAAGAATTCAAGCACGTAAACAACATGAAGAAATTATTAAAGATGCACATGAACGTGCAAATGGTATGATTGAAACAGCACAAAGTGAAATCAAAAGTGAAAAAGAACGCGCTCTTGCAGATATTAATAATCAAGTTTCTGAGTTATCTGTTTTAATTGCTTCTAAAGTTTTACAAAAAGAGATTTCAGAACAAGATCAAAAAGGTCTCGTTGATAAGTATCTTAAAGAGGCAGGCGATAAATAATGGTAGATGTAGCAAAAAAATATGCTAAAGCTTTATTTGATGTCTCTATAGATAAAGATCGATTAGATTTAATGTATGAAGAATTAAAAGAAGTTAGTAATGCAACTTTAAATTACATTGATGATTTAAAAGCAATTGATTCAAATCCTAATCAACCTGCTTCTGAAAGACGTAAATTTGCAGGTATTGTATTTGGGGATGCGAACTATTACTTAAAAAATATGCTAATGATTTTAGCAAATAATCGTCATTTAGCGCTTATACATTCTATCTTTAAAGAATTTAAACATTTGTATGACCATCATTATAATCAAGGTGATGCTTTGGTTGAATCTGTATATCAATTGAATGAAGAAGAATTATCTCATATTGAAAGAGTGATTCTTAACAAAACTAAATTGTCTAAAGTACATATTACAACTAAAATAAATCCTAACTTAATTGGCGGGTTTAGAGCAAAAGTTGGGACTACTGTATTAGATGGTAGTATAAAAAATGATTTAGAACAAATAGAGCGTAAATTTAAAAGAGTTAATTAAAAAAGAGGAGTGACATAGATGGCCATCAAAGCTGAAGAAATCAGTGCATTACTTCGCTCACAAATTGAAAACTATGAGTCAGAAATGTCTGTTGATGATGTAGGTACCGTCCTTCAAATTGGTGATGGTATTGCATTAATTCACGGATTAAATGATTGTATGGCTGGTGAGCTTGTAGAGTTTTCAAACGGTGTGCTTGGTTTAGCACAAAACCTTGAGGAATCAAATGTGGGTGTCGTAATTTTAGGACCTTATAGTGAAATTAGAGAAGGCGACGAAGTTAAACGTACTGGCCGTATCATGGAAGTGCCAGTAGGTGAAGAACTTATCGGACGTGTTGTAAATCCACTTGGTCAACCAATTGATGGACAAGGTCCTATCAATTCCACTAAGACACGCCCTGTTGAGCAAAAAGCAACAGGCGTTATGGATCGTAAATCAGTTGATGAACCATTACAAACTGGTATTAAAGCGATTGACGCATTAGTACCAATTGGTCGTGGACAACGTGAGTTAATCATTGGTGATAGACAAACAGGTAAAACAACGATTGGTATTGATACAATTTTAAACCAAAAAGGTTTAGATACAATTTGTATTTATGTAGCTATTGGTCAAAAAGATTCAACAGTACGTGCAAACGTTGAAAAATTACGTCAAGCTGGTGCTTTAGACTACACAATTGTTGTATCTGCATCAGCAGCGGAACCAGCACCATTATTATACATCGCCCCTTATTCAGGAGTGACAATGGGTGAAGAGTTCATGTTTAATGGAAAAAATGTACTTGTTGTATATGATGATTTAACTAAACAAGCAGCTGCTTATCGTGAATTATCATTATTATTACGTAGACCTCCAGGCCGTGAAGCGTATCCAGGTGACGTCTTCTACTTACACAGTAGATTATTAGAAAGAGCAGCTAAATTAAACGATGCATTAGGTGGCGGTTCAATTACAGCTTTACCTATCATTGAAACACAAGCTGGGGATATCTCTGCATATGTTCCAACTAACGTGATTTCAATTACTGACGGACAAATTTTCTTACAATCTGATTTATTCTTCTCAGGTGTACGACCTGCGATTAATGCTGGTCAGTCTGTATCACGTGTTGGTGGTTCAGCACAAATTAAAGCAATGAAAAAAGTTGCTGGTACATTACGTTTAGATTTAGCATCTTATCGTGAGTTAGAATCATTTGCACAATTTGGTTCTGATTTAGACGAATATACTGCTAGAAAATTAGAACGTGGTAAACGTACGGTTGAAGTTTTAAAACAAGATCAAAACAAGCCACTTCCTGTTGAAAATCAAGTGTTAATTATTTATGCCTTAACAAAAGGTTATTTAGATGATATCCCTGTAGAAGACATTACACGTTTTGAAGATGAATTAAATAGTTGGTCTAAATCAAATGCTTCAGAATTATTAGGGGAAATCAGAGAAACTGGTAATCTTCCAGATGATGCTAAATTTGAATCAGCTATTAATGAATTTAAGAAAAGTTTTAGCAAATCTGAATAACTAAACTTTAAATCAAAAAGGTGGTGAGATAATGGCTTCTCTTAAAGAGATAGATACTCGTATTAAATCGACGAAAAAAATGAAACAGATTACCAAAGCGATGAACATGGTTTCAAGTTCTAAATTACGTCGAGCTGAAAAAAATACTAAGCAATTCGAACCCTATATGGAAAAAATGCAAGATGCGATAACTGCTATTGCAGGCGCAAGTAAAAATTCAAATCATCCAATGTTAAGACCAAGACATATTCAACGTAGTGGTTACTTGGTTATTACAAGTGACAAAGGATTAGCGGGTGCTTATAGTTCGAATGTGCTTAAGCGACTAGTCAATGACATTAAAGAAAAACATACAAATAGTGATGAATATAGCATTATTGTTTTAGGTCAATCCGGTGTTGATTTCCTTAAAAATAGAGGTTATGAAGTTGAAAGTTCACTTGTTGATGTACCTGATCAACCTTCATTTAAATCAATACAAGCTATCGCTAAGCATGCGATTGACTTATTCAGTGAAGAACATATTGATGAACTTAAGATTTATTATAGCCACTATGTTAGTGTTCTTGAAAATAAACCTTCTGTTAAACAAGTTCTACCATTATCTCAAGAAGATTCTAGTCAAGGCCAAGGTCAAATGTCTTCATATGAATTTGAACCAGATAAAGACTCAATCTTAAGAGTTATTCTTCCACAATACGTTGAAAGTTTAATTTATGGAACGATTCTTGATGCTAAGGCTAGTGAACATGCAGCACGTATGACTGCAATGAAAAATGCATCTGATAATGCAACTGAACTTATTGATGACTTATCATTACAATATAATAGAGCGAGACAAGCTGAAATCACTCAACAAATTACAGAAATTGTTGGTGGTTCTGCCGCACTTGAATAATATTTTAAAGGAGGAAACAACATGGGTAATGGCCGTGTAACTCAGGTTATGGGTCCTGTAATTGATGTTCGATTCGAACATAATGAAGTCCCTGAAATTAATAATGCCCTAATTATTGAAGTACCCAAAAATGATGGCACATTCAAATTAACATTAGAAGTTGCATTGCAACTAGGTGATGATGTTGTTCGTACTATTGCAATGGATTCAACTGATGGTGTTCAACGTGGTATGCAAGTTGTGAATACTGGTAAAGATATTAGTGTTCCTGTAGGTGAAGAAACACTTGGACGTGTGTTTAACGTTTTAGGAGAAACAATAGATTTAAACGAAAAAATAGATAGTTCTGTTAGACGTGATCCAATTCATCGTCGTCAACCTAATTTTGATGAATTATCTACTGAAGTAGAAATTCTTGAAACAGGTATTAAAGTTGTAGACTTATTAGCACCTTATATTAAAGGTGGTAAGATTGGTTTATTCGGTGGTGCCGGCGTAGGTAAAACTGTATTAATTCAAGAATTAATCAATAATATCGCTCAAGAACATGGTGGTATTTCTGTATTCGCTGGTGTAGGTGAACGTACTCGTGAAGGTAACGATTTATACTATGAAATGAGCGATAGTGGCGTTATCAATAAAACAGCCATGGTATTTGGGCAAATGAATGAGCCGCCAGGTGCGCGTATGCGTGTTGCTTTATCAGCATTGACAATGGCTGAATATTTCCGTGATGAACAAGGTCAAGATGTACTTTTATTCATTGACAATATTTTCCGCTTTACTCAAGCTGGTTCTGAAGTTTCAGCATTATTAGGACGTATGCCTTCAGCTGTAGGTTATCAACCTACATTAGCAACTGAAATGGGTCAATTACAAGAACGTATTACATCTACTAATAAAGGTTCAGTCACTTCAATTCAAGCAGTATTCGTTCCTGCCGATGACTATACTGACCCAGCACCAGCAACTGCGTTCGCACATTTAGATGCAACAACAAACTTAGAACGTAAATTAACTGAAATGGGTATTTATCCTGCGGTAGACCCATTAGCTTCAACTTCTAGAGCTTTAGAACCATCTATTGTTGGACAAGAACATTATGAAGTTGCACGTGAAGTTCAATCTACATTACAAAAATACAGAGAATTACAAGATATCATTGCAATTTTAGGTATGGATGAATTATCTGAAGAAGATAAATTAACAGTAGAACGTGCGCGTAGAATTCAATTCTTCTTATCACAAAACTTCCATGTGGCTGAACAATTTACTGGTCAAAAAGGTTCTTATGTTCCAGTTAAAACAACTGTAGCGAACTTTAAAGATATCTTAAATGGTAAATACGATCATATTCCTGAGGATGCATTCCGTTTAGTTGGAAGTATGGATGATGTTATTGCTAAAGCTAAAGATATGGGTGTTGAAGTTTAAACTAATTAGGAGGTAAAGATAATGAACACAGTAAATCTTGATATTGTCACTCCTAATGGTTCAGTCTACGAAAAAGATGATGTTGAACTCGTTGTATTTCAAACTACTGCGGGCGAAATAGGTATCATGAGTGGACATATTCCGACAGTTGCCGCATTAAAGATAGGCCATATTAAAGTTAAGTTTAAGAATGGTACTGAGTATATAGCTGTTAGTGGTGGCTTTGTTGAAATTAGACAACATAAAGTATCTGTCATTGTTCAAACAGCTGAAACAGCTAGTGAGATTGATGTAGAAAGAGCTAAATTGGCTCGTCAAAGAGCACAGTCTCATTTAGATGAAGAGGATAACAGTGACATTAACCGAGCTAAACGCGCATTAGCTAGAGCGGAAAACCGTCTGCGTGTAGCTGAATTAAAATAATGATTAAATGACGTGGGATAATATTTATGATGAATATATTGTCTCACTTTAGTGAGAATGGTTAATGAAAAAGTAACAGGTATTAAAATATTTTGATTTAGTTAATTATTCTTAATATATTAAAAGAGTTTGAGACATTTAATAGTGTTTCAAACTCTTTTTTTATTGTACATAAAAGAACTTAGAATAATAATAACTTTAAATTTTTATTTTAGTTACTTTTTATTAAATATCGTAACGTTCTTATGTATCATTATTAACTTTTTTAATGTACAATATATTACAGAAATCTTTAAGGAGAGAAAAGAATGGAATATGTTGGACAATTTGCAATAATACATTTATTTTTACATGTAATATGTATATGTATTGCGTACTGGGCATTACATTCTCTCAGATTAGATCAATTTTTTAAAAAAGGATATTCAACACGACTGCAAGTGTGTATGATTTTCTTAGCAATTTTAATGGGTACTGCAGTAAGTAACTTTATCGTAGATTTATTACAGTACTCTACACAAATTAAATATTTATTTTAAAAAATGAATTTCTATCAATTAACTAAAAATGTAGATATACTAATTAAATAAGTAATTCAAAATGGGAAATGTTATAAGAAATAGGAGTTTAATGTGGAGGATTAATATGGATAAGATAATTATAAATGGAGGCAATCGCCTTACTGGTGAAGTTCAAGTAGAAGGAGCTAAAAATGCTGTATTACCTATCCTTACAGCATCGTTATTAGCGTCTGAAGGACAAAGCAAATTAACCAATGTGCCTGATTTAAGTGATGTTGTTACTATCAATAATGTTTTATCTACTTTAAATGCTAAAGTGGATTACGATAAAGAAAACGGATCAGTTACAGTTGATGCTTCTGCTACACTAAATGAAGAAGCACCTTATGAATATGTGAGTAAAATGAGAGCAAGTGTGTTAGTAATGGGACCTTTATTAGCACGTCTAGGTCATGCAATTGTTGCATTACCAGGTGGCTGTGCAATTGGTGCTCGTCCAATTGAACAACATATCAAAGGTTTTGAAGCACTAGGTGCAGAAATTCATTTAGAAAACGGAAATATATATGCAAGCACTAAAGAGGGATTAAAAGGCGCAACTATTCATCTAGATTTTCCAAGTGTAGGGGCAACTCAAAACATTATAATGGGTGCTTCTTTGGCACAAGGAAAAACTGTTATCGAAAATGTAGCTAAAGAACCTGAAATTGTAGATTTAGCTAATTATATCAATGAAATGGGTGGTAACGTTATTGGTGCTGGTACAGATACCATTACTATCCATGGTGTTGAAAAATTAACGGGAGTTGAACATTCAATTATACCTGATCGCATTGAAGCAGGTACACTTATTATCGCAGCAGCAATTACAAGAGGAGATGTTTTTGTAAAAGGTGCTGTTAAAGAACATATGACAAGTTTAATTTATAAGTTAGAAGAAATGGGAGTTAATCTCGATTTTAATGAGGAGGGTGTACATGTCACTACAAATGGTGAACTTCAACCTGTAGATATTAAAACACTGCCTCATCCAGGTTTCCCTACAGACATGCAATCACAAATGATGGCATTATTATTAACAGCTGAAGGTCATAAAGTGGTTACTGAAACAGTATTTGAAAATAGATTTATGCATGTTGCAGAATTTAGAAGAATGAATGCTAATATTAATGTAGAAGGTAGAAGTGCTAAAATAGAAGGTAAAAGTCAACTACAAGGTGCTCAAGTAAAAGCTACCGATTTAAGAGCTGCCGCAGCTCTTATTTTGGCTGGTTTAGTAGCAGAAGGCACAACTCAAGTGACAGAGCTTAAACACTTAGATCGTGGTTATGTTAATTTCCATGAGAAGTTAAAATCACTTGGTGCAGATATCAAAAGAGTCAATGACTAATTTTTAAATAGATTTGAGGTAATAGTTATGGAAACCATTTTTGATTATAATGAAATAAAAAAAATCATCCCTCATAGACAACCTTTTTTACTTATTGATCGTATTGTTGAATATGAAGAAGGAAAGCGTTGTGTAGGTTTAAAACAAGTTTCAGGAAACGAACCATTTTTCCAAGGGCATTTTCCTGATTATGCAGTTATGCCTGGTGTTCTCATTACGGAAGCTTTGGCACAAACTGGAGCAGTAGCTATGTTAAATAGTGAAGAAAATAAAGGTAAAATTGCTTTATTTGCTGGTATTGATAAATGTAGATTTAAAAAACAAGTGACACCTGGTGATACTTTAATGTTAGAAGTTGAAATTACAAAAATTAAAGGTCCTATTGGAAAAGGTACAGCAAAAGCTACTGTTGATGGACAGCTTGCTTGTAGTTGTGAACTTACTTTTGCTATTCAAGATGCATAATTTAAAATAGAGTAGTAGCGAAATAAATCATTTCGTTACTACTCTATTTCTATTTTTTAAATTTTTCTTCTTTTAATTTCGGCTTAGATTGCATCATTCTGTTGAATGTGATTTTCAATTCTTCTCCTGATAATCCTTCATCAATAAGTTGTTCTAATAGAGTTTCTGCGTATACTTGTCGATGTGTATAAATATGACACTCGAAAATAATTGACATTTTTCCTGCAAATAGAGAAATGTTTTTTATTGTTGCATCAAACAATGCTGGATCGTTAGAAGGTCTAGTAATCACTACTCTGATATCTAATATTGTTTGTGATTCATAATATTTTTGCATGATATCATAATGTGTATCTGAAATTACAATTTCCAGAAGCCAACCTGTACCACTACTTTCTTTATTTATAATCACACCATCATAAAGTTCAAATTCTGAAATCCTGTTACCATCGCTTACTATTTGGAATCGAACTGCTTTAAACGTCTTCATAACATTACTCCCATACTCTTAAAAATTTTTAAATTATATGATTATTGTTTTTTTGTTAAATAAGAAGTGTCATATCTTAATATTTTTCTTAAATATATCAGATATTAATACTAAAAAGGGAAGAAATTTAAAAAAATAGCTTTTTGACGTTATATTCAATTCTATTTAATATAACGATATAAGGAGGTGACACATGTTAAATAAGATAGTAATCGTTGGTCGTATGACTAAAGATGCAAAAATTTATAATAATGAGGAGGTGAAAATCGCAACGTTTAGTGTGGCTACTGAACGTAATTATAAAGATGAAAATGATGAAATAGCGTGTGACTATATATTGTGTAAAGCATTTGGTAAGATGGCCAGTAACATTGAAAAATATACTTCTCAAGGATCATTAGTAGGTATTACTGGCCAAATGCGTTCTCGTAAATATGAAAAGGAAAAACAAACTCACTTTGTAACAGAATTATATGTTGAAACAATTAAATTTATGTCCCCTAAATTAAATAATGAAAAACTCTCAGATAGCTCACTAAATACAGACACTTATCCATTTGATAATCTCGAATTAATGAATATAAAATAAAACTCTCTATTTTTAATACTCCAAACCTTTCCAATTAATATAAAATAAGTCTTTCAATTATACTCAAGAGGTCGATATAAATATTCCGACCTCTTTAACTATGTATGAGACATTAGATACATTTAATTTATTGAATGATAAAAAATACAATTTATTTTTCTGAAATATTACAAAGTAATTACAGTTAATTCTTTTATTATATATCTAATAAACACTGCCATTAAAGTTTTTATAGTATATATATAAGAAGAATTATCTATAAACCTATGTAATTTTAATGTAAAATAAGTACATTTTTTTTATTTCACTGTAACCTGCTAAGCTTTTTTAGATGTTAGAGTAGTAGTTGTAAAATATTTAAGAAAACAAATGACTTAGGAGGATTATACTATTATGAAAAAGACAATTATTGCATCTTCATTAGCAGTAGGTTTAGGATTAGTAGCAGGAAACGTAAGTCATGCTGATGCAAGTGAAAGTCAAATTAATAAAGAAAAATTAGCTCAATTAGCGGAATCTAACGATCAATCATTAAATCAACATCCTATTCAAGAAGGAGCATATAATTACCAATTTAATTTAAATGGTAAAACTTATCATTTTTGGTCAGATGGAACATATTTTAAATGGGAATATTATCCATCAAACGGTTCAACTGTAAATAGTGCTAATCAAAATGTAGCTTCAACTCAAACAGCACAAAATGTATCTTACCAAAATAATAATTATAAAAATATAAATCAATCAGCTTCAACTTCAAATGTAAGTCAACACTATGCAAATGAAGCTCAAACACAACAAACACCAAAAACAACACAAACTAAACAAACAACACAAACACAACAAACACCAAAAACAACACAAACTAAACAAGCAACTCAAACACAACAAGCACCTGCTAATGCAACTACAAATCAACCTAAACAATCAACAAGTGGTTCATCTGTAAATGTAAATAGTCATTTACAACAAATCGCTCAACGCGAATCAGGTGGAGATATTCATGCAATCAACCCTTCTTCTGGTGCAGCAGGTAAATATCAATTCTTACAATCTACTTGGGATTCAGTAGCACCAGCACAATATAAAGGTGTATCACCAGCACAAGCACCTGAAAGTGTTCAAGATGCAGCGGCAGTAAAACTTTATAATACTGCAGGTCCATCTCAATGGGTTACAGCGTAAAACTTAATAAATAATTTACTAGTGCCTGAGACAATATGAGTTGTCTTAGGCATTTTATATATATTGATAGTAATGACTGAATTTAAAAAGATTTCTGTACTATTCTTTATTTATTATATTTATAATAATAGTTGTATGAATTAAACTTATTTCAATGAATATCTTTTTTATTTGAATTATAACAATGGTTTTGTTATGGTTAAGTTAAACTAAAGACTACTAGGGGAGCCATGGAATATGGCTGAGATGAAGCATTCAGACCCTTATAACCTGATTTGGTTAATGCCAACGTAGGAAAGTAGTAATACATATTCATTCATTCTATTTTTTTGAATATTGACTACATTTCTACGTTGAAATGTAGTTTTTTTATTTAAGGAGGAATAGTTAATGAGTTTTTCAGATGAATTAAAGCAAGCGTCAAAGCCAATTATTGAAGAGATTTATAATGATGGTTTTATTCAAGATTTATTAAAGGGAAAATTATCAAAACAAGCAGTACGCCAATACTTACGTGCTGATGCTTCTTATTTAAAAGAATTTACTAATCTATATGCTTTACTTATTCCTAAAGCACCTACTATGAAAGAAGTAAAATTCTTAGTAGAGCAAATTGAATTTATGTTAGAAGGCGAAGTAGAAGCTCATGAAATTTTAGCGGACTATATTAACGAACCTTATGAAGAAATTGTAAAAGAAAAAGTGTGGCCACCTAGTGGAGACCATTACATTAAACATATGTATTATCATGCTTATACTCATGAAAATGCTGCATACACTATAGCTGCAATGGCACCATGTCCTTACGTATATGAAGTGATTGCTAAATGGGGATTAGAAGATTCAAATCTTAATAGAGATGCACTTACTGCTAAGTGGTTTGATTTTTATAGCACTGAAATGGCACCTTTAATTGAAGTATTTGACCGTTTGTTAAATGAACTTACAGAACATTGTACCGAACAGGAAAAAAGAGAAATTAAAGAAGCATTTTTACAAAGTACTGTACATGAACGTCATTTCTTTAATATGGCATACATTGATGAAGAATGGGATTTTGGAGGAGCAAATCATGAATAAACCTAAGATTGCGTTAACAATTGCTGGTACTGACCCTTCTGGTGGCGCAGGAGTTATGGCAGATTTAAAATCATTCCATGCTTGTGGCGTATATGGAATGGCTGCTATTACAAGTATTGTGGCTCAAAATACTAAAGGAGTTCAACATATCCATAATCTAGAAACTAGTTGGGTTAAAGAACAATTAGATAGCGTGTTTGATGATGAATTACCTCATGCAATTAAGACTGGAATGATTGCTACACATGAAACGATGGAACTGATTCAAACATATTTAAAAAATCATAGCGATATTCCCTATGTTATCGATCCAGTTATGCTAGCTAAAAGTGGCGATTCCTTAATGGATGATGAAACAAAAAAACATCTTCAGAAAACGCTCTTACCATTAGCGGATGTCGTGACTCCTAACATTCCAGAAGCTGAAGAAATTACTGGCTTGAAAATTGATACTGAAGATAATATTCGTAAAGCAGGTCATATATTTATAAATGAAATAGGAAGTAAAGGTGTAGTAATTAAAGGCGGTCATTCTGCTGATTTAAATAATGCTAAAGACTTTTTATTTACTAAAGATGATGTCTATACTTTTGAAGAGAAGCGATTTAATACGCCACATACTCATGGTACAGGTTGCACATTTTCAGCTGTGATCACAGCCGAACTAGCTAAAGGTAAAACCATTTATGAAGCTGTAAAAAAAGCTAAAAAATTTATTTCATTAAGTATTGAACATACACCTGAAATCGGTCAAGGACGCGGCCCGGTAAACCATTTTGCTTATATGAAGAAAGTAGGTTTAGACGATGAATAGTTTAGAAAAGATAAGACAAGAGAATCCACTAGTAGTCTGTTATACCAATGATGTGGTTAAAAACTTCACTGCGAATGGACTCTTGAGTATTGGTGCAAGTCCAGCAATGAGTGAAGCTCCAGAAGAAGCAGAAGAGTTCTATAAAGTAGCAGGGGCACTGCTTATAAATATTGGAACATTAACTAAAGCAAATGAAAAAGATATTTTAGAAATTGGAAAAATTGCTAATCAACAAGGTACACCCATTGTATTTGATCCAGTTGCTGTAGGTGCATCAACATATCGTAAACAATTTTGTGAATCTTTTCTTTCTGAAATAAATGTTTCTGTAATTAAAGGTAATGCATCTGAAATTCTTACTTTAGTAGATTCAAATACTACAATGAAAGGCACTGATGGAGAAACAGACTTAGATGTAGTGACAATTGCTAAAAAAGCTTATGAAAAATATCAAACAGCAATTGTTATTACAGGTAGAGAAGATGTTATTATTCAAGATAATCAAATTGTCAAATTATCAAATGGTTCTCCATTACTTGCAAAAATCACAGGCGCGGGTTGTTTATTAGGCAGTTTAGTTGCTGGATTTTTATTTAGAAATACACATCCGTCATTACAAGTATTAGAAGAATCAGTAAGTTATTATAATATCGCCGCAGAGATTGCTGAAAAAAGCGAAAAAGTTAATGGACCTGGAACATTCTTATCTCAATTACTTGATGAAATGTATCAACTTAACTATGATACTTATAAACAATTTGTAAAACGTAAAGAGGTTTAAATATGTTTGATTCAAAAAGCTTACAAGTCTATTTTATATGTGGAACACAAGACATCATCGGTGATCAAAATATTAAAGATGTTTTAAAAGCAGCATTAGAATCAGGAATTACATTATTTCAATTTCGAGAAAAAGGGCCAAATGCTTTAGTAGGGGATGAAAAAGAAGCATTAGCTAAGGAATTAAAAACACTTTGTCATGAGTATAAAGTACCTTTTCTAATTAATGATGATGTGGATTTAGCTGAAAAAATTGATGCAGATGGTATACATGTAGGTCAAGATGACGAAATAATTGCTTCTTTTGCTAATCGTTTTAAAAATAAAATTATAGGGTTAAGTGTAGGAAACGTAAAGGAATATCAACAATCAGATTTAGAACACGTAGATTATATAGGTGTAGGTCCAATGTATGAGACATCTTCAAAATCTGATGCAAGTGCCCCTGTAGGTCCTGAAATGATTGCAACATTAAACAATATTAATCCAAGCTTACCTATGGTTGCTATAGGTGGTATTACTGAAGACAATTGTGAACTTATAGCTAAAGAAGGCGCTGATGGTGTGTCAGTTATTTCAGTCATTACACATAGTCAAAATATTGACAAGACTGTTAATAAATTAAAGCACTATTTCAAATAAATATCTCTTTTTTTCAGTTTTTGTTTTCTAGTACACCCTATCTATGATAAAATTATTTCTACGTGAATATATCAATAGAGGTGTAAAAATGAAGAAGAAAGCGCTACTACCTTTGTTATTAGGGGTAATGGTCTTTTTAGCTGGATGTGACTATTCCAAATCTAGTAATAGAAATGGATTTTTCTACAATACATTCGTTGAACCAATGGCTAAAATTCTACATTGGTTAGGCCATTCTGTTTTTCATGATGATTATGGTATTGCAATCATCGTTTTAGTATTAGTTATTCGTATTATCTTATTGCCTTTCATGCTATCAAACTATAAAAATAGCCATATGATGCGTGAAAAAATGAAAATTGCTAAACCTGAAGTAGAAGGTGTACAAGAAAAAGTTAAGCGAGCACGTACTCAAGAAGAAAAAATGGCTGCTAATCAGGAAATGATGGAAGTTTATAAGAAATATGATATCAATCCTATGAAGAGTGCTTTAGGCTGCTTACCTGTTTTAATTCAAATGCCTATTGTTATGGGATTATATTTCGTATTGCGTTATCGTATTGGTGGCGGTATTACAGAACATCCACATTTCTTATGGTTTAATTTAGTACATCCTGATATTTGGATTACTATTATTGCCGGTGTGTTATACTTTATTCAAGCATGGGTGTCAAGCAAACAAATGCCTGAAGAACAACGTCAAATGACTTATATGATGATGATTGTTTCACCTATTATGATTATTTGGATTTCATTAAGTTCAGCTTCAGCACTAGGTTTATATTGGTCTGTCAGTGCGGCATTCTTAATTATTCAAACATTCTTTGCAAATAAACATTATGAAAAAGTTGCAAAACAAGAAATTGGACCTATGGTTGAGGCACATAAAGAAAATAATTCAAATAAAAAAGGTAAAAATACGCAAGTTGTTTCTAAAAATAATAAGAAGAAAAAATAATATAAGCATAATACGATAAAAAGTAGGAAAAGATAGATGATCTTTTCCTACTTTTTTTATTCTTCTAAGTGCCACTCGCTATAAAATTGAGATAAAAATAGTTTCATAAATTGATGACGTTCTTCAGCTAGTTGAAATCCTGTTTGTGTATGCATTAATTTTTTTAATTTTAATAACTTATCATAGAAGTGTCTAATAGCAGAAGGAGGTAAATCAACCATATCTTTTTCTGAAGGAATTGAATGATAGGGAGATTCTGTCCACATCGGCTCATTGAAATGTCCAGAAAATTGAAACGTTCTTGCGATACCTATAGCACCAATAGCATCTAAGCGATCAGCATCTCTAACGATTTGTCCTTCGATTGGAAGTGTAACATCGTTATTTCTACCATTTCGATAACTCAAATGTTTGATAATAAAAATAATATTCTTTTGAACAGTATCATCCAATTCTATTTTTTTAAAAAATTGATGTAATTCGCTTAAAGCATGGTGTTTATCAGTCAATTTATCATCTATGACGTCATGCAATAAAGCTGACAATACTATTGTAAGAAAATCGCCTTGATGTTCTTGTTTGGCAATATATTTAGCTAATAATGTGACACGTTCAATATGTGCAATATCATGTCCAGAGTAATCATTTTTATGAAATTGGTACATATATTCTTTAGCTAATAATATTTGTTCTGCTTGATTCATAAACTACTCCTTTAAAAACATGTATTGAATGAGTTTAAAGAATAGGTGATAATAATTGAGATATGCCTTCTTTAAACTTAATCCAAGTACTACGTTGATTATATAATTCTTTAGTCAACTCATATGAGACTTTCATATCTTTAATAAATGCTTTTTTAAGTTGAAGAGAAATATCTTCGTCATAAATGAACGCATTCACTTCGAAATTTAATGAAAAACTACGATTATCCATATTTGCTGTACCTACAGTAGCAATTTCATCATCGACAATAAGTGTTTTTGAATGTAGAAATCCATTATTATATTGATAAATTTTAACACCTGCGTCTAATAAAGAAGCGGCATTTTTTAATGTAGCCCAATAAACAAAAGGATGATCGGGTTTACATGGAATCATTAAATTAACTTCAACACCACCTAAAGCGGCAATTTTTATGGCATCAATAAAAGCTTGATCAGGAATAAAATAAGGTGATTGAATATAAATAGAATGTTTTGCTGACATAATCATCTTTAAATAGCCATATTTAATTTGTTCCCAGTCTTCATCAGGACCACTTGAAGCGATTTGAACACCAATCTCGCCGCCTGAATCTACATCAGGAAAATATCTATCTTCATATCTGATATTGTCACGTGTTGATTGTGAATTCCAATCTAAGATGAATCTTAATTCTAATGCATTGACAGAGTCACCTTCAAGTCTTAAATGAGTATCTCTCCAATAACCAAATTTTTTATCTTTACCAAGGTATTCATCACCAACATTAAACCCCCCAACATAACCAATCTTGCCATCTATAATTACAATTTTTCTATGATTACGGTTATTCATTCTTAAATTGATTAAGGGCAATTTGGAAGGGAAGAAGGCTTCTGCGTGTCCACCTTTGTCTTTAAACTGTTTCAAATCTTTCTTGCGTAATGTTCTTGAGCCCATATCATCATATAACATTTTAACTTCTATACCATCTTCAAGTCTGTCTTCGAGTGCCTTTAAAATACGACGTCCAAGATCATCACTTTTGAAAATATAGTATTGAATATGTATATAATCTTTAGCATTCTGAATATCTTCAATTAATGCGTCAAATTTAGCATGACCATCTGTAAAGATTTTTATACTGTTATCAGTAGTTAAGAATGCAGCATTATTATAGAGTAACATGTGCACCATTTCTTTAAACTTAACAATTTGATGATTACCTTTAGAAAAATCATCTTTTTCAAGTGCATTTAATTGCTCATCAACTATCATAGCTAAACCTTTACGATCTTCTTTTTTTAATTTAAAAATATGTTTGCGTTGTATTTGACGCCCTAATAATAGATATAAAATAAATCCTACTATCGGTAGAAATACAAGAACTAAAAGCCACGCCCAAATGGAACCTGCACTACGACGTTCCATGAAGATAATGATAAATGCGAAAATCAAGTTTAATATAAAGGCAGTGATTAATATGATGTTAATAATTAAAGAAGAGTGTGAGAAAGATAATTGCACGATCTCTACCATATTAATTAATTGAACCTCCTAAATCGTTTAAAATTAATGTACTAACAAATATTGTACCATGCACTATAATAAATGGTATGATTAATTTTTAAAATAAAAATGTATAATTGACGTAATAAAGAGGAAATTATACGATGATATAGAAGCTATGAAAGGGTGAATTAGTTGGAAAATCAAAATCATGCCCATCATTCTGAGCAAGTTAAATTAAATTTAAAATCTCGATTAAATCGAATAGAAGGACAAGTGAAAGCAATTAATCGAATGATTGATGAAGACGTCTACTGTGATGATGTATTAACTCAGATAAGAGCAACACGTTCAGCACTTAATAGTGTTGCTACTAAGTTACTAGAACATCACATGAAAAGTTGTATTATGGAAAAAATAAATCAAGGTACTGAAGAAGAAGCAATGGAAGAACTACTAGTGACATTTCAAAAACTAGTGAAAGATTAGTTAGGAGATTGTAATATGTTAAACAGTAATATTGTATTTATAGATAACATTGAAACAGAAGAACAAGCACAAATGTTAAATGAACGTTTGTTAAATATGATTGGAGTACATACGGTATCAATCGATATAGAAAGAAATAAGATTAATGTTGAATATGAAACACCTACTAATTTAATTAGTATTGAAAAAGAAATTTATGACGCTGGATTTAAAGTACTTTCATAATAAAAAGCTTTAGTGTAACTTAAATAATTTAAAATAATTTTCAAATATAGTAGTAAAGCATGACTAATTAGGGTAGTATATCATTGAAGGTCAAAAAACGAGGTGAGATACCATGAACAAATCAGATAAGTTACAAAATGTAGTCAAATTATTATCATCTTTAGGCGTCAATATCAAAAAAACAAAATCTCGTTTCGACATTATTAATACTTTGCCTACCACAAAAACCGTTACTCAAGAACTTAAATAATATGTGATTGAAAAAAGTCTGAGACATTATTAGTTGTCTCAGACTTTTTTATGTGTTGGAGATACATTGCTGAAGTGGAACGATAAAGTCAAAATGAGTTTTGTTTCATTCTCATTCATATTATTTTCATGTTATTAACTGAATTAAAATATATTTATTATTAAGCATCTTTTGACGCTGGCTTTTGATGGTAATAAATAGAAAGTATAACACCAATACCTAGCATTAAACTCCATAATGCGCTACCACCATAACTAATAAAAGGTAGTGGTATACCTGTAATAGGTAAGAGTTGAATCGTCATACCGATATTTTGCAAAATATGGAAGACGAGTAAAGAAATATAACCAATTAAAAATACCTTATTAAATGATGAAGTTGTTTTTATAGCTAAACGGATAAGATGGAAAATTAAAGCTAGGAATATAAGAAGTAATATCACTGCTCCAATAAATCCAATTTCTTCTCCAATGACAGAAAAAATAAAATCGGTATGGTTTTCTGGAATGTATACTTCTCCGTGATTATAACCTTTACCAAATAATTGACCGGATCCTATAGCTTTTAACGATTCTGTTAAATGGTAGCCATCTCCATTACTATAAGCATAAGGATTCAACCATGAATTGATTCGACCCATTTGATACATTTTGATATGTAACGTTTTCTCAATCAGAGAGGGTTTATATATAATGGCTAAAATAATACTACTTCCTAATATTGCTACAGTAATAAAGATAGGGGCAAGAATACGCCATGTAATACTACTCACTAGCATGATTCCAACAATAATGGCACATAGAACCAATGTAGTTCCTAAATCATTTTGAAGTAAAATTAATATCATAGGTACTAGAGATATGCCAATAATTTTAAAAAATAAGATTAAATCAGTACGAAAAGATTTATTAAATGTAAATCGATTATGATTAGAAACGATTTTAGCCAAGGCAAGTATCAAAATAATCTTCATAAATTCTGAAGGTTGAATACTAATTGGACCAAAAGCATACCAACTTTTAGCGCCATTAATAATAGGCGTAATAGGTGTTTCAGGAATGATTAATAAACCTAGTAGTAAGATACAAAAGAAGATATACCATATATATGTATTATTTTTTATTTTTTTGGGAGAAAAAATCATCACAATAAGTGCTAGTATTGCTCCTAAAATATAATAGATAATTTGACGAATACCAAAATTGGCACTATATTGGCCGCCACCCATAGCAGAACTGATTGTAGTCACACTAATGATGGCTAAAATCATTATTAATGCTATAAGTATCCAGTCAATTTTTCGAAGCCAATGTGTTGTAGGCTGTTGACGGGATGAATATTTCATAAAAAACTCCTTAAATTCTATGGGATAGTATATATAGATTTTACATGACTTTATATGATTATGCTACAAAATATAGAAGATGATATAAAGTCGAAGCGGTTTAATCTAAAAAATAACCATTAACATGAGTGGACTATTCTTTAAGAAATTTATATATTTATTTATTGGTAAATGCAAAAAATACTGATACTGTGATAATATGAACTTTTAGAAAGAATAATTTAAATTACATATCGTTAATGAAACGTATAATTAACAATTTAAACTTAATACATTATAGTATTATAATTATGATGAGAGAAACAAAAGCGTAATTAAACTTCAATTTATAAATGGCTTTTGTCATTATTTTTCTCGATGGAGGATATAAAGCATGGTAAAAGAAAATATTTGTATCGTATATGGTGGTAAAAGTGCTGAGCATGATGTATCAATTTTAACGGCACAAAATGTATTAAATGCGATTAATAAAGACAAGTATCTTGTAGATATTATATATATTACAAATGATGGTCAATGGAAGAAAAAAGAAAATATTACAAAAAACATTAAAACTATTGAAGAATTACATTTAGAAGATATAAGTCCTGGAGAAATTACATTACTTTTAAAAGAAAATGGGGAAGGAAATAAATATGATGCTATTTTCCCATTATTACATGGACCAAATGGTGAAGATGGTACCATTCAAGGTTTATTTGAAGTGCTAGATTTGCCATATGTAGGAAATGGTGTATTAGCTGCATCCAGTTCGATGGATAAATTAGTAATGAAACAATTGTTTGAACATCGCGGTTTACCTCAACTACCTTATATTAGTTTTTTAAGAAGTGAATATGAAAAATATGAAGGTAATATTATTAAACTCGTTAATGATAAATTAACATACCCAGTATTTGTAAAACCTGCTAACCTTGGCTCTAGTGTGGGTATTAGTAAATGTAATAATGAAGATGAACTTAAAAAAGGGATTGAAGAAGCATTTCAATTTGATCGTAAGTTAGTGATTGAACAAGGTGTTATTGCACGTGAAGTAGAAGTTGCAGTTTTAGGTAATGACTATCCTGAAACAACATGGCCTGGAGAAGTAATTAAAGATGTTCAGTTTTATGACTATAAGTCAAAATATAAAGATGGTAAAATCAGTTTACAAATTCCAGCAGAATTAGATGAAGAGGTTCAAATGACGCTACGTAATATGGCATTAGAAGCATTTAAAGCTACAGATTGTTCTGGATTAGTACGTGCTGATTTCTTTGTGACAGAAGATAATCAAATCTACATTAATGAAACAAATGCGATGCCTGGTTTTACAGCATTTAGCATGTATCCAAGTTTATGGGAAAATATGGGATTATCATACTCTGATTTAATCACTAAATTAATTGATTTAGCTAAAGAACGTTACGAAGAAAAAAAGAAAAATAAATATACTATCGATTAAGCGAGGAGCCTAAGTATGATTGAAGTTTCATTAAAACAAATTCAAAAATGGATATCTTGCGATATTGATGAAGCATATTTAGAACATCAAATTAAAGGAGTCACTATCGATTCTCGTCATGTAGAAAAAGAGATGTTATTTGTTCCATTTAAAGGTGAAAATGTAGACGGTCATCGTTTTGTAGAACAAGCACTAAAAGATGGGGCTGGTGCTTCATTTTATGAAAAAGGACAGGATATTAGCGATTCAATTCAAGGACCTATTATATGGGTTGATGATACATTAACTGCTTTACAACAATTAGCTAAAGCGTACTTAAAGCATGTTAATCCAAAAGTAATTGGAGTGACCGGTTCTAATGGTAAAACAACAACAAAAGATATGATTGAAAGTGTGTTACATACCGAATTTAGAGTCAAAAAAACACAAGGTAACTATAACAATGAAATTGGTTTACCTTTAACCATTCTTCAATTAGACAAAGACACAGAAATTTCTATTTTGGAAATGGGTATGTCAGGATTCCATGAAATTGAATTGTTATCTAAAATTGCGGAACCTGATATTGCGGTTATCACAAATATTGGTGAATCTCACATGCAAGATTTAGGTTCTAGAGAAGGTATTGCTAAAGCCAAATCTGAAATTACTATTGGTCTTAAATCTGATGGCACATTTATATATGATGGAGATGAACCACTTCTAAAGCCCCATGTTGAAAATGTGAAAAATGCAAAACTTGTTAGTGTTGGTTTAAATCATGACAATACATTAGTATGTAAAGTTGAAAATAGTAAAAATGATGGCATAGCATTTATGATCAATAACAAGGAACATTATGAATTACCAATTTTAGGTATTCACAACATGAAAAATGCTACTATCGCTATTGCAATTGGACATGAACTTGGTTTAGATTACAACACAATTCAAAAGAATATAAGTAATGTACAACTCACAGGTATGCGTATGGAACGACATGTTACTGATAATCAAATTACGGTTATTAATGATGCTTACAATGCAAGTCCAACAAGTATGAAAGCGGCTATTGATACATTAAGTCATATGAATGGACGTAAAATCATTGTACTCGCTGATTCTTTAGAATTAGGTGAAAATAGTCAACGTATGCATGAAGATGTAGGTACTTATTTGGACAATAAAGGTATTCATACGTTACTTACTTACGGTAATGATGCTAAGTTTATAAGTCGTACAGGTGGCCAGTTTGTGGAAGATGTAGCTTATTTTTCAGATAAAAATGAACTGACTCATTACTTAAAGTCTATTTTGCAACCTGATGACAAAGTGTTAATTAAAGGGTCACGTGGTAATAAACTTGAAGAAGTAGTAAATGCTTTAATTTAATTATTCATTATAATTAAGAGTTGCTTAGAAATGAAAGGTTTCAAAGCAACTTCTTTTTATTATTTTAATAGAACAAATACTCTACTTAAAAACGTTACTTGCTGTAGATATGAAAATTGCTTTATTGCTATAACTATTTTTAGGTGGTACTATATAGAAGTTGACGTAATAAGAAGACCTTATATACAAAAACGTATATTGATAAATAAAAGAATTAAAAGGAGAATTATATTGCAAAATTTTAAAGAATTAGGGATTTCGGATAAAACGGTAAAAACCCTAGAAGAAATGGGTTTTAAAGAACCAACACCGATTCAAAAAGAAAGTATCCCTTATACATTAGAAGGAAAAGATATCCTTGGACAAGCTCAGACAGGTACGGGTAAAACAGGAGCTTTTGGTATTCCTTTAATAGAAAAAGTTGTTGGAAAATCAGGTGTTCAAGCTTTAATTTTAGCACCTACAAGAGAATTAGCAATGCAAGTTGCTGAACAATTACGCGAATTCAGTCGTGGACAAAATATTCAAGTTGTTACTGTCTTTGGTGGTATGCCAATTGATAGACAAATTAAAGCGTTAAAACGTGGGCCTCAAATTGTAGTAGGAACGCCAGGACGTGTTATCGATCATTTGAATCGTCGTACATTAAAAACGAATGATATTCATACTTTAATTTTAGATGAAGCGGACGAAATGATGAACATGGGCTTCATTGATGATATGAGATTTATTATGGATAAAATCCCTGCTGAACAACGACAAACAATGCTATTTTCAGCGACAATGCCTAAAGCTATTCAGACATTAGTACAACAATTTATGAAATCACCACAAATTGTTAAAACGATGAACAATGAAATGTCTGATCCTCAAATCGACGAATACTATACAATTGTTAAAGAGTTAGAGAAATTTGATACATTTACTAATTTCTTAGATGTACATCAACCTGAGTTAGCTATTGTATTTGGTAGAACTAAACGTCGTGTAGATGAGTTAACAAGTGCATTGCTTACTAAGGGTTACAAAGCAGAAGGATTACATGGAGACATTACACAAGCCAAACGTTTAGAAGTACTTAAAAAATTCAAAAACGATCAAATTGATATATTAGTTGCCACAGACGTTGCAGCACGTGGTCTTGATATTTCAGGTGTAAGTCACGTATATAACTTTGATATACCTCAAGATACTGAAAGTTATACACATAGAATTGGACGTACAGGTCGTGCAGGTAAAGAAGGTATTGCTGTTACGTTTGTTAACCCAATTGAGATGGATTACATTCGTCAAATTGAAGAAGTAAATGACAGAAGAATGAAAGCTTTAAGACCACCTCATCGTAAAGAAGTGCTTAAAGCACGTGAAGAAGATATTAAAGACAAAGTTAAAAACTGGATGTCACGTGAGAGGGAAGATCGTTTAAAACGTATTTCTAGTGAATTATTAGAAGAATATGATAGCACTGAATTAGTAGCTTCATTATTACAAGAACTTGTCGAAGCAAACGATGAAGTTGAAGTTCAATTAACTTTCGAAAAGCCACTTGCAAGAAAGAGTCGTAATAATAAAGGTAATCAATCAAGACGTGGTGGTAAACGAAACAATAAATTTAACAACAAAAATAAACGATCAAAAGGTAACTTCAATAAGAAAAAAGGTAAAAAACAAGATCGTCGAGATAGACAAGATAAAAGAAAAACATCTATCAAAGGTCGTACGTTTGCTGATTTACAAAAATAGTTGTTATAGATAAGATTAAATTTGCTTGATTGAGCTTGAGACATATGTTTATGTCTCAAGCTCTTTTTGATTATAAGTTTTACCTATTAAATTTATAAATGATTGTACTAATAATGTTTTAAAGAAAAAGAGGATAGTTGATCGTAATTAAATAGATAGTATTCAGTTTTGTTTTTTCATTAACATCTATCATATTATTTTAAAAAAATAGTATGATATAATATAAAAAAATTGTTAAGGAGTTTATTGTGCAATTACATCACTCTTTTCATAAAAGTCCTAAATCCGCATTTTTATATCATTGGTTGGTAAGTGGAGTCACATTACTAATAGAGCTCATTATTTTAGGTGGTGGGTTGTATTGTTGGAAAGCATTTCACTGGCCCCATTTTATTTTTTATATTCTACTTGTATTAACTATTTGTTCTTTTATTCGTTTTATTCTACAACCCATCAATAGATACTCTTATAAATTTTATAATATAGAAAATAAGAACATAGAAATTTTAAATACTTTTATTTTTAAAAGCTATAAAACAACAAAAATTGAAAGGTTACAACTTTTAAAGGTTAAAACAAATCCGTTATTGAAAAAGTTTAATCTTAAGAGAGTCATTGTTGTGACTGCAGGTCATGAACTCACAACACCTTTTGTTTCTAATAAAGAAGCAGAACGATTAATATTACATATCTTATCAAAAATGCGAGGTAGTAATGATGATATTTAAACCTCAAAAATTACATCCGATTTCTTATTTCACAGGTCTAATAGATGTTATAAAGCAAAACATTTTTGTTATTATCGTGTTTATTGGATTTAATATATGGAATTTTGATTTTACAAATATTAGACATTATATTGGACCAGGTATCTTTTTATTGATTATTCTTTTTTCTATGATTAATCAATTTCAAAAAGTACGTCTAACGCGTTATTGGATAGAAAATGATCAATTTATAGTCACATCTGGATGGTTAAATAAAAAACGCAAAGAATTAAATTTGAATCGAATTCAATCCTTAGATACCACACAAGGACTGCTTAATCAATTAGTAGGTGGCGTACGATTACAAATTAAAACGCCGAGTGATGGTATTGAACTTGAAACGATTTCGAAACAACAAAGTGAATTGATTGAACGTACAATTAAAAAAAGACAACTTCAGTTAGACAGTCAAGAAATAGAGCCTGATAATAAGCCTAATAATAGCGAACAAGAATTAATATCTGAAGATAGTAGTAATAATGAAGTAATATTTAAAATGTCTAATAAACTGTTGATTTTCATGGCATTGACAAGTGGCGTGATAGGGGTAGCATTCGCCACTATTTCCCCCATTATAGGTGCGTTTGAAGATGTTATCCCGTGGGAAAAATGGACGTCTCGTCTTTTTCAATGGATACAGTCAGTTACGTTTTTAGTGACTATTATTATATTGACTGTACTTATATTTTGTTATGTTATAGGTACTCTAATTGTTGTTCTACGTTATTATAACTATACAATCACACAACGTGATAATGAGTTAAAAATTACTTATGGATTACTAAATGTAAAAAATATCACAGTGCCTATTGAACGATTACAAGCAGTTGTAGAAAAACAGTCATTTATTAGAAAGTTATTTGGATATACCTCTATATACTTTATTATTACAAGTGATTTAGAAGTTAAATCTAATGAAGATGTAAGTGAAAACGGAAAAATTATGATTCTTCCATTTATTAATAAAAAAGAGGCATATTCTATTATTAGAAAATTAATTCCTGAAATGCAATTTAACGCTATCACTGAAAATGTACCAAAACGAGGATATCATCGACATTTTTTTATACCTAGTATCATATTAATTCTTGGTGCAACTATAGGTGCTTACTATTGGAGTATATGGAGTTATATGATAGCCATAATTATTATTATCTTTATGGCAATTTATGCGTATGTGTATATATCTGCTTCTGGATTATGCAATAGAAAAAATGAAATTGCACTTCGTCAAGTAAGTATGATGCATATTAATTCTTATTATTTTAAAAAGGATAAAATTATTGGTATGAATGTTAATCAAAATCCATTGTTAGAAAAGAGCCATTTAGCACATTTACATTTTATTATAGCTAAGGGTGCGGTAAATGAAGATATTAAGCTGAAATATGCTTCTGAAAAACAGGTTCAATTAAATATTGAGACCTATTTAGGAGGGTCTAAGATTGAGTGAACATAGTTTTATGAATACAAGTGGTCTAAAGGTGATGAGAATCACATCATTGATAGGGCTTATAATTATTACTGTTTTTTTATTTCTACTCAATATGATAGATGTGTATTTTACTCATATATCAAAATTTTCAATTAATATCATTATTTCTGTAGTAATTATATTGCTTTATATCATACTATTTATTATTGTTATTCCGCTTCTGAGATATCATTATTTCAGTTATTACTATGATGAAAACGAGATTCATATTAAAAACGGTATCATAACTGTTGAAACAAATATTATACCGTTTTATAGAATACAAAATATAGAGGTCATAGAAGGATTCATAATGAGAAAATATAAGTTAGCACATCTTCATTTATCTACTGCAGGTGGAGAATGCAATATAGAACTAATTGCAAAAAAAGAAGCGATTTATTTAAAACAAATGATTCAAAATAGAAAACACGAACTATATGAATAATAAAGGATAATTAAGTGAGGTGTAGATATGATACATGGTATTGGTATTGATTTAATTGAAATTGACCGAATAAAAGACGTGTATATTAAACAAAGTGATAAATTAATACATAGAATACTAACAGATCAAGAACAGCAAAAATTTCACTCTTTTAAAAATGATAAAAGAAAATTAGAATTTTTAGCAGGACGATTTGCAACTAAAGAAGCGTTTAGTAAAGCATTAGGAACAGGGTTAGGAAAAACGGTAGCATTTAATGATATTGATTGTTATAACGATGAAAAGGGGAAACCTTGTATCGAATATCCTGGTTTTATTGTTCATGTCTCGATTACGCATACACAACATTACGCAATGAGTGAAGTAATATTAGAAAAATAAACCATATCAATTTTTTATAAGTTTAAATAAGGAGGACTTCATATGTCAGATGTTGCTTATAGACCGACATATTTAAATGTAGATCTTGATGCCATTCTATACAATTATAATATTTTTAAAACACTTCAAAGTGATAAGTTAGTGATTCCTGTAATTAAAGCGAATGGATATGGATTAGGAAGTGTAAAAATAGCAGAGATTTTAGAAAATAATGGGGCTCAATTTTTTGCAGTTGCTACTTTAGATGAAGCCATTGAATTACGCTTACATAATATAAATGCTAAATTATTAGTTTTAGGTGCGATATCACCGAAAGATATAAATAAAGCGATTCAATATGACATTACTTTAACTGTACCTTCACAGTTTTGGTTAGAACGAGCGATTCATTATATAGAAGATAACTCAGATCATGTATATCTTCATGTGAAATTAGATACAGGAATGGGAAGACTAGGGATTAAAACGCTTGAAGAGTATCAGTTAGTCATTAATCTTATTAAAGAACATCCAACTCTTATTTTTGACGGCGTCTTTACTCACTTTGCCAATGCAGATGAACCTGGTGATTCAATGAAACAGCAATATGCATTTTTTGAAGAGTTGGTAACAAAAGCAGAGCGACCAAAATATATACATGCTCAAAACTCAGCAGGCGCTTTATTAGCAAATTGTAAATTATGCAATGCGTTAAGACTTGGAATTTCACTATATGGTTATTATCCTTCTGAGTATGTTAGAAATGAAGTTGATGTTCAATTAAAACCAAGTGCTAAATTAATGACTCAAGTTGTCCAAACTAAATATTTAAATCCCGGAGACTCTGTAAGTTATGGAAGTACATTCACTGCAACTGAAAAAATGAAAATAGCGGTTTTACCAATTGGATATGCAGATGGTTTCTTAAGAGCTATGCAAGGATTCGCCGTAAATGTCAATCAACATCAATGTGAAATCATTGGAAGAGTATGCATGGATCAAATGATTATTAGTGTACCAGATGATGTGAAAGAAGGAGATGAGGTTATTTTAATAGATAACAATTTAAATTCTTCACAAGCAGTAGAGGCATTAGCTATAAAACAAAATACAATTAATTATGAAGTTTTATGTAATTTAGGACGCAGACTTCCAAGAATATATTATTTAAATAAAAAATTTGAAGTTACAAATGAATTATTAAATTAGTATAGTCACTTGTTACAAAATTTGTTATTATAAAACTAAATTAAAGTTTATAATGTCTTGTTTGTATCAATTGGAGGTTCATAGTATGTTAACTTTTAATCAGAATAGAAGCCATAGTCTTGAACAATCACTAAAAGAAGGCTATGTCCAAATGGCCGATTTAAACCTCTCCCTAGCAACTGAAGCATTTCCATTAGAATGTGAAGCTTGTGATTGTAACGAATCATATCTTACATCTAATTATAAAAGTGAATGATTAGAAGAGGCGATGTATATTTAGCTGATTTATCACCAGTTCAAGGGTCTGAACAAGGGGGAGTAAGACCTGTAGTTATCATTCAAAATGATACTGGTAATAAATATAGTCCTACAGTAATCGTTGCTGCGATTACTGGTAGGATTAATAAAGCGAAAATACCAACACATGTAGAAATAGAAAAGAAAAAATATCGTTTAGATAAAGATTCAGTCATTCTTTTAGAACAAATACGAACATTGGATAAAAAAAGATTGAAAGAGAAACTTACATATTTATCAGAAGATAAAATGAAAGAAGTTGACGATGCATTGGATATCAGTTTAGGTTTACACGATGTTTGTCCTCAAAAAAATTAGTATTTTATATGTATAATCCAAAAAATATGAAATAAATTTTTGAAATAAATCAATTGTACTTTTGAAAAGTTTTAATTAGACTAATTTCGGTCGAATTCAATGATACTATTGAGTAAGTTTATGACTATTTAGAGATGTCGCAGTAGTTAACTGAATTGAAAATATTTAACTCAAGTTTTCAATTTCAATTAACCTTGCGGGGGTAAGACAGCATATTCACAAAATGAATACTGTCTTGCTCCCTTTTTAAGTAGAAGAGTTCTTTTAGAATAATATACATTTAGCATTAATGAATAAATTTAAAATGTTGTATTGTGTCAGACAATATTTAAAAATGTTTTAATCAGCTATGAAGTAAGGAGGCAAAATTCGTGGAAGAATTTAAAAAAAACTATAAGCAACTTATAGATGAGAGTTTGGTTACTAAAAATAAAGAACAATTTTTAAAGAAGTGCGATGAATTCACTGAAGAAGTAATCAAAAAGGATATTCTACCAGAGGATGTTGTTGATTTACATAAAACGTATATTGCTTCTTTAAATTTAAAAACATCTCAAATCTTAGATACATTAGATGTATTAGAAGAAGTAGTAAAAGGTTTTGGATATAGCTATAGAGATTATCAAAATTTAGTTGATAAAATGCAATTCCACGATAAAGAAATTGACTTAGCCTCTAGACTTCAACAAACGATGTTAAAAACAGATATTCCACAGTTTGATAGTATACAAATAGGTGTTATTTCAGTAGCTGCTCAAAAAGTAAGCGGGGACTATTTTAATTTAATTGATCATAGAGATGGTACGATGAGTTTTGCTGTAGCAGATGTTATAGGGAAAGGTATTCCAGCAGCATTAGCAATGAGTATGATTAAATTTGGAATGGATTCATATGGTCATTCACAATTACCAAGTGATGGTTTAAAACGACTCAATCGTGTGGTAGAAAAAAATGTTAATCAAAATATGTTCGTCACGATGTTTTATGGACTATATGAAGAAATGAATCATTTATTATATTGTAGTTCAGCAGGTCATGAACCAGGATACATTTATAGAGCTGAAACTGAAACATTTGAAGAAATTGAAGTTCGAGGAAGAGTACTTGGTGTAAGTCAACATACGCGATATAGTCAACAAGAAATTCCAATATATTTAGATGATTTAATTATTATTTTTACTGATGGTGTAACAGAAGCTAGAAATAAAAAAGGGGAGTTTATTGCAAAAGATACTGTTCTTAATTTAATTAGAAAATATAAGCATATGCATCCCCAAGATATTGTTCAAATCTTATATGAAGCCATTTTAAAAATACAAAATACGCAAAAAAGAGATGACATGACAATTTTAATAATAAAAAGAGTGAATTAATTATTTAATTTTTTGATTATATTATAATAATAATGGGTATAGTTGCTATAGTATACATATCGAAAAAGATTAGGAGTGTAAGTAAATGAATCTTAATATAGAAACGATAACCCATGATGATTATTATGAAGTTATTGTTGGTGGAGAGTTAGACGTATATACAGTACCTGAGTTAGAAGAAGTACTTGTGCCTATGCGCCAAGAAGGAAATCATGACATTCACGTGAACTTAGCAAATGTAAGTTATATGGATTCAACGGGTTTAGGCTTATTTGTAGGAACATTAAAGGCTCTAAATCAAAATGATAAAGAATTATATATTTTAGGTGTCACAGATAGAATTAGTAGATTATTTGATATTACGGGTTTAAAAGATTTAATGCACGTTAATGAAGGAACGGAGGTAGAGTAATTTGTCACTCAAAAATGATTATATTGAAATGAAGTTACCTGCCTCAGCAGAATATGTAAGTTTAATTCGCCTTACTTTATCAGGGGTATTTACAAGAGTAGGTGCTTCATACGATGACATTGAAGATTCAAAAATTGCAGTAAGTGAAGCGGTTACTAATGCTGTCAAACATGCATATAAACATAGTGAACAAAATGGTATGATTAATATTTGTTTTGAATTATTTGATGACAAAATTAAGATTATTATTTCAGATCAAGGTGAAAGTTTTGACTACGAATCTACAAAATCAAAATTAGGACCTTACCAAGAAAACGAAAATATCGACTTCTTACGTGAAGGTGGACTAGGTCTATTTTTGATTGAATCATTAATGGATGAAGTAAAAGTTTCAAAAGAGTCTGGTGTAACAATTAGTATGATTAAGTATATAAAAAAAGAGCAGGTGCCAAATAATGACGAAAGAGTCGAAATCAGTTAATGAGATATCACCTGAACAAATTAACCAATGGATTAAAGAACACCAAGACAATATAAATCCTCATGCGCAAGATAAATTAGTTAAACATTATCGCAAACTAATTGAATCATTAGCATATAAGTATTCAAAAGGACAATCACATCATGAAGATTTAGTTCAAGTGGGTATGGTTGGTTTAATAGGTGCTATTAACAGATTTGATATATCTTTCGATCGCAAATTTGAAGCATTCTTAGTGCCAACTGTTATTGGTGAGATTAAAAGATATTTACGAGATAAGACATGGAGCGTTCATGTTCCTAGAAGAATTAAAGAAATTGGTCCAAGAATAAAAAAAGTGGGCGATGAACTTACGAATGAACTCGGACGTTCTCCTTCAATTTTAGAAATTGCGAACCGTTTAGAAGTAAATGAAGAAGAAGTGTTAGAAGCCATGGAAATGGGTCAAAGCTATAACGCACTTAGCGTAGATCATTCAATTGAAGCAGATAAGGATGGTTCTACAGTTACATTGTTAGATATTATGGGTCAACAAGATGATAATTACGACCTTACTGAAAAACGAATGATTCTTGAACGTATTTTACCAATCTTATCTGATAGAGAAAGAGAAATTATTCAATGTACTTTCATTGAAGGATTAAGTCAAAAGGAAACTGGTGAACGTATTGGACTTAGTCAAATGCATGTATCTAGATTACAACGAACTGCAATACGAAAATTACAACAAGCTGCTAGGCAATGAAATTGAGGAGCGACCAATGAGTTCATATTGAATTCTATGTCGCTCCTTTTATTGTTAGAAAATGTATTGTAAAAATAAAGATATGTTAAAATTAAATAGAATTTATATACAAAGAGTGGTTATAACATGGAAAAGACATTAATTAATGATATTGTAAAAAAATATCAATTTTTAGAAAAACAAGTCATAGCTGTATTAAATCTATTAGAGGAAAATAACACAGTACCTTTTATTGCAAGATATCGAAAAGAAGCAACTGGTGGTTTAGATGAAGTTCAAATTAAACAAATATCTGATGAATATCAATATGTAGCGCATCTTCAAAAACGTAAAGAAGAAGTTATACATAATATTGAACAACAAGGTTTACTTACTAATGAATTAAAGCAAGACATTCTTCAGCAAACAAAATTACAACGTGTAGAAGATTTATATCGTCCTTTTAAACAAAAAAAGAAAACTAGAGCAACTGAAGCAAAACGAAAAGGATTAGCACCATTAGCTCACTTTTTAATAGAAGGACAAAGTATGAATGTACATGAAGAAGCTAGAAAATATTTAAGTGAAGAAGTTAAAACAGTTGATGAGGCAATTCAAGGTGCTCAAGATATTATTGCTGAACGTATTTCGGATAATCCTAAGTATCGACAACGTTTACTTAAAGACGTTTATTATCAAGGAAAGATTGTGACAACAAAGAAAAAACAAGCAAATGATGAAAAAGAGATATTTAGTATGTATTATGATTATTCTGAGCCTATAAAAAGAATAGCTAATCACCGAATTTTAGCAATGAATCGTGGAGAAAAAGAAAAAGTATTGTCAATTAAAATTGAATTTGATACTACTTCAATAGAAACATTTATACAATCGCAAGAAGTAAAAAAAGCTCATCAACTAGTTGAATATATTGAGTCTGCAGTTAAAGACAGTTTAAAACGTTTAATCATGCCTTCAATTGAAAGAGAAATTCGAAATGATTTAACTGAAAAAGCAGAGCATCACGCTATAGAAGTGTTTAGTGAAAATTTAAAACATTTATTATTACAGCCTCCTATGAAAGGTAAACAAATTTTAGGTATCGATCCAGCATTTAGAACTGGATGCAAATTAGCTGTTATCAATCCTTTTGGAACATTTATTGCTAAAAGTGTTATATATCCTCATCCTCCAAAATCTAAAATAGAATTGGCAGAAAAAGAATTAGTTAGAATGATAACTGAAAATAATGTTGAATTAATTGCAATTGGTAATGGTACAGCAAGTCGTGAAACAGAACAATTTGTAGCAAATGTAATAAAAAAATATCAACTAAATGCTCAATTTATTATTGTAAATGAAGCAGGGGCTTCTGTATATTCTGCCTCTGAAATAGCAAGAAATGAATTTCCAGAGTTTCAAGTTGAAGAACGAAGTGCAGTGTCTATTGGTAGACGTGTGCAAGATCCACTTAGTGAATTAGTAAAAATTGATCCTAAATCTATTGGAGTAGGACAGTATCAACATGATGTAAACCAAAAAGAACTTGAACAAGCGCTCACATTTGTCGTAGAAACTGCAGTTAACCAAGTAGGTGTAGATGTAAATACCGCTTCAAAATCTTTACTGCAATATGTTTCGGGATTATCAAGTACCATTGCTCAAAATATAATTGATTATCGTGAAGAAAATGGATCCATAAAGCATCATTCTGAAATAAGCAAAGTAAAACGTTTAGGTAGTAAAACGTTTGAACAAAGTATCGGATTTTTAAGAATTGTTAATGGTAAAGAACCATTAGATAATACATCTATCCATCCAGAAAGTTATCAAGCAACATATCAGTTTTTAGAAAGTTTACAGCTATCAATTGATGATTTAGGTTCAGATAAACTTAAACAAACACTTAGTGATATTAATATTGAAGAAAAATCAAATGAAATTGGAATAGGCAAACCAACACTAGAAGATATTGTAAAATCTCTTAAAACGCCAAATCGTGATCCTCGTGATAGCTACGAAACTCCACAGTTAAAATCTGATATATTATCAATCGAAGACTTGTCTAAAGGTATGAAGTTAAGTGGAACAGTTAGAAATGTAGTAGATTTTGGAGCATTTGTAGATATAGGTGTTAAACAAGATGGTTTAGTTCACATTTCAAAATTATCAAAGAAATATGTTAAAAATCCTATGGATATTATTAGTGTAGGAGATATAGTTGATGTTTGGATTTTAAATATTGATAAAAATAAAGAAAAAGTATCATTGACTATGATTAATCCTAATGAATAATAAAATGCTTCAAAAGTTAGTGGAAACAACTTCGCTTGATCATTTTAACCAACCTTTTAAACATAAAGCTTATTTTAATTCTCGATTACGAACAACAGGCGGACGATATGTATTATCTACACATCATATTGAGATTAATCCGAAGCAATTTTCTTGTTTTGGAAAAGATGCTTTAATAAATATCATAAAGCATGAACTATGTCATTATCATTTACATTTATCCGGAAAAGGTTATCAACACAAGGACCATGACTTTAAAATGTTAAGCAATAAAGTTCAAGCTCCAAGATTTTGTCAGCCGATTCAAAGCTATGAAGAAAGAGCAAATTATATATATCAATGTTGTAAATGTAAGACTACGTATCTAAGGATTAGAAAAGTTAATATTGATAAAATGAGATGTGGTAAATGTGGAAGTAAATTGAAATTAAAGATGTATTTATAAATAAATTTAAATATGAACAAATAAGATATTACTAATATAACAATGTCCTTTAAAAACCTACAATATTGTAGGTTTTTAAATTTTTTAATAAAAACTATTGACTTATGTTAAAAAAGTATGTATTATAGTTATCGTTGTATTAATGAATGAGGTAAATATTAAAAAATAGTAAATTTATTTAAAATAATATTAAAAACTTATTGACTTTTTATTACAAATCATTTACAATAAATAATGTTCTCGATAATTAATAAATTATTGCGTTTTGCCAGCGGTCGTGGCGGAATGGCAGACGCGCTAGGTTGAGGGCCTAGTGGGAGAAATCCCGTGGAGGTTCAAGTCCTCTCGGCCGCACCAAATCAATTTCAATTATTATATACTGCGGGTGTAGTTTAATGGCAAAACCTCAGCCTTCCAAGCTGATGTTGTGGGTTCGATTCCCATCACCCGCTCCATTACAAATTTCAAATGAACATTGAAAACTGAATGACAATATGTCAACGTTAATTCCAATAAAGTAACTTAAATGTTACAAACACTATTTAGTATTATGAGCTAATCAAACATCATAAATTTTTATGGAGAGTTTGATCCTGGCTCAGGATGAACGCTGGCGGCGTGCCTAATACATGCAAGTCGAGCGAACAGACGAGGAGCTTGCTCCTTTGACGTTAGCGGCGGACGGGTGAGTAACACGTGGGTAACCTACCTATAAGACTGGGATAACTTCGGGAAACCGGAGCTAATACCGGATAATATTTCGAACCGCATGGTTCGATAGTGAAAGATGGCTCTGCTATCACTTATAGATGGACCTGCGCCGTATTAGCTAGTTGGTAAGGTAACGGCTTACCAAGGCAACGATACGTAGCCGACCTGAGAGGGTGATCGGCCACACTGGAACTGAGACACGGTCCAGACTCCTACGGGAGGCAGCAGTAGGGAATCTTCCGCAATGGGCGAAAGCCTGACGGAGCAACGCCGCGTGAGTGATGAAGGTCTTCGGATCGTAAAACTCTGTTATTAGGGAAGAACAAACGTGTAAGTAACTGTGCACGTCTTGACGGTACCTAATCAGAAAGCCACGGCTAACTACGTGCCAGCAGCCGCGGTAATACGTAGGTGGCAAGCGTTATCCGGAATTATTGGGCGTAAAGCGCGCGTAGGCGGTTTTTTAAGTCTGATGTGAAAGCCCACGGCTCAACCGTGGAGGGTCATTGGAAACTGGAAAACTTGAGTGCAGAAGAGGAAAGTGGAATTCCATGTGTAGCGGTGAAATGCGCAGAGATATGGAGGAACACCAGTGGCGAAGGCGACTTTCTGGTCTGTAACTGACGCTGATGTGCGAAAGCGTGGGGATCAAACAGGATTAGATACCCTGGTAGTCCACGCCGTAAACGATGAGTGCTAAGTGTTAGGGGGTTTCCGCCCCTTAGTGCTGCAGCTAACGCATTAAGCACTCCGCCTGGGGAGTACGACCGCAAGGTTGAAACTCAAAGGAATTGACGGGGACCCGCACAAGCGGTGGAGCATGTGGTTTAATTCGAAGCAACGCGAAGAACCTTACCAAATCTTGACATCCTTTGACCCTTCTAGAGATAGAAGTTTCCCCTTCGGGGGACAAAGTGACAGGTGGTGCATGGTTGTCGTCAGCTCGTGTCGTGAGATGTTGGGTTAAGTCCCGCAACGAGCGCAACCCTTAAGCTTAGTTGCCATCATTAAGTTGGGCACTCTAAGTTGACTGCCGGTGACAAACCGGAGGAAGGTGGGGATGACGTCAAATCATCATGCCCCTTATGATTTGGGCTACACACGTGCTACAATGGACAATACAAAGGGCAGCGAAACCGCGAGGTCAAGCAAATCCCATAAAGTTGTTCTCAGTTCGGATTGTAGTCTGCAACTCGACTACATGAAGCTGGAATCGCTAGTAATCGTAGATCAGCATGCTACGGTGAATACGTTCCCGGGTCTTGTACACACCGCCCGTCACACCACGAGAGTTTGTAACACCCGAAGCCGGTGGAGTAACCATTTGGAGCTAGCCGTCGAAGGTGGGACAAATGATTGGGGTGAAGTCGTAACAAGGTAGCCGTATCGGAAGGTGCGGCTGGATCACCTCCTTTCTAAGGATATATTCGGAACATCTCGTAGAGATGATACGGAATAACGTGACATATTGTATTCAGTTTTGAATGTTTATGTTAAAACATTCATATTTAATTAAATATTGCATTTACTATTATATTTTGTTATAATACTTAGATGTGATTATTAATTAATGACATTGTACATTGAAAACTAGATAAGTAAGTAAATAGATTTTACCAAGCAAAACCGAGTGAATAGAGTTTTAAATAAGCTTGAATTCATAAAAAATAATCGCTAGTGTTCGAAAGAACACTCACAGATTAATAACTATATTAGATTAAGTTATTAAGGGCGCACGGTGGATGCCTTGGCACTAGAAGCCGATGAAGGACGTTACTAACGACGATATGCTTTGGGTAGCTGTAAGTAAGCGTTGATCCAGAGATTTCCGAATGGGGAAACCCAGCACAAGTTATGTTGTGTTATCGACAAGTGAATTCATAGCTTGTCAGAAGGCAGACCCGGAGAACTGAAACATCTTAGTACCCGGAGGAAGAGAAAGAAAATTCGATTCCCTGAGTAGCGGCGAGCGAAACGGGAAGAGCCCAAACCAATAAGCTTGCTTATTGGGGTTGTAGGACACTCTATACGGAGTTACAAAGGAATATATTAAACGAATCATCTGGAAAGTTGAATCAAAGAAGGTAATAATCCTGTAGTTGAAAATATATTCTCTCTTGAGTGGATCCTGAGTACGACGGAGCACGTGAAATTCCGTCGGAATCTGGGAGGACCATCTCCTAAGGCTAAATACTCTCTAGTGACCGATAGTGAACCAGTACCGTGAGGGAAAGGTGAAAAGTACCCCGGAAGGGGAGTGAAAGAGAACTTGAAACCGTGTGCTTACAAGTAGTCAGAGCCCGTTAATGGGTGATGGCGTGCCTTTTGTAGAATGAACCGGCGAGTTACGATCTGATGCAAGGTTAAGCAGAAAATGTGGAGCCGTAGCGAAAGCGAGTCTGAATAGGGCGTGTAGTATTTGGTCGTAGACCCGAAACCAGGTGATCTACCCATGGTCAGGTTGAAGTTCAGGTAACACTGAATGGAGGACCGAACCGACTTACGTTGAAAAGTGAGCGGATGAACTGTGGGTAGCGGAGAAATTCCAATCGAACTTGGAGATAGCTGGTTCTCTCCGAAATAGCTTTAGGGCTAGCCTCAAGTGATGATTATTGGAGGTAGAGCACTGTTTGGACGAGGGGCCCCTCTCGGGTTACCGAATTCAGACAAACTCCGAATGCCAATTAATTTAACTTGGGAGTCAGAACATGGGTGATAAGGTCCGTGTTCGAAAGGGAAACAGCCCAGACCACCAGCTAAGGTCCCAAAATATATGTTAAGTGGAAAAGGATGTGGCGTTGCCCAGACAACTAGGATGTTGGCTTAGAAGCAGCCATCATTTAAAGAGTGCGTAATAGCTCACTAGTCGAGTGACACTGCGCCGAAAATGTACCGGGGCTAAACATATTACCGAAGCTGTGGATTGTCCTTTGGACAATGGTAGGAGAGCGTTCTAAGGGCGTTGAAGCATGATCGCAAGGACATGTGGAGCGCTTAGAAGTGAGAATGCCGGTGTGAGTAGCGAAAGACGGGTGAGAATCCCGTCCACCGATTGACTAAGGTTTCCAGAGGAAGGCTCGTCCGCTCTGGGTTAGTCGGGTCCTAAGCTGAGGCCGACAGGCGTAGGCGATGGATAACAGGTTGATATTCCTGTACCACCTATAATCGTTTTAATCGATGGGGGGACGCAGTAGGATAGGCGAAGCGTACGATTGGATTGTACGTCTAAGCAGTGAGATTGAGTGTTAGGCAAATCCGGCACTCTTAAGATTGAGCTGTGATGGGGAGAGGAAATTGTTTCCTCGAGTCGTTGATTTCACACTGCCGAGAAAAGCCTCTAGATAGAGATTAGGTGCCCGTACCGCAAACCGACACAGGTAGTCAAGATGAGAATTCTAAGGTGAGCGAGCGAACTCTCGTTAAGGAACTCGGCAAAATGACCCCGTAACTTCGGGAGAAGGGGTGCTCTTTAGGGTGCAAGCCCAGAAGAGCCGCAGTGAATAGGCCCAAGCGACTGTTTATCAAAAACACAGGTCTCTGCTAAACCGTAAGGTGATGTATAGGGGCTGACGCCTGCCCGGTGCTGGAAGGTTAAGAGGAGTGGTTAGCTTCTGCGAAGCTACGAATCGAAGCCCCAGTAAACGGCGGCCGTAACTATAACGGTCCTAAGGTAGCGAAATTCCTTGTCGGGTAAGTTCCGACCCGCACGAAAGGCGTAACGATTTGGGCACTGTCTCAACGAGAGACTCGGTGAAATCATAGTACCTGTGAAGATGCAGGTTACCCGCGACAGGACGGAAAGACCCCGTGGAGCTTTACTGTAGCCTGATATTGAAATTCGGCACAGCTTGTACAGGATAGGTAGGAGCCTTTGAAACGTGAGCGCTAGCTTACGTGGAGGCGTTGGTGGGATACTACCCTAGCTGTGTTGGCTTTCTAACCCGCACCACTTATCGTGGTGGGAGACAGTGTCAGGCGGGCAGTTTGACTGGGGCGGTCGCCTCCTAAAAGGTAACGGAGGCGCTCAAAGGTTCCCTCAGAATGGTTGGAAATCATTCATAGAGTGTAAAGGCATAAGGGAGCTTGACTGCGAGACCTACAAGTCGAGCAGGGTCGAAAGACGGACTTAGTGATCCGGTGGTTCCGCATGGAAGGGCCATCGCTCAACGGATAAAAGCTACCCCGGGGATAACAGGCTTATCTCCCCCAAGAGTTCACATCGACGGGGAGGTTTGGCACCTCGATGTCGGCTCATCGCATCCTGGGGCTGTAGTCGGTCCCAAGGGTTGGGCTGTTCGCCCATTAAAGCGGTACGCGAGCTGGGTTCAGAACGTCGTGAGACAGTTCGGTCCCTATCCGTCGTGGGCGTAGGAAATTTGAGAGGAGCTGTCCTTAGTACGAGAGGACCGGGATGGACATACCTCTGGTGTACCAGTTGTCGTGCCAACGGCATAGCTGGGTAGCTATGTATGGACGGGATAAGTGCTGAAAGCATCTAAGCATGAAGCCCCCCTCAAGATGAGATTTCCCAACTTCGGTTATAAGATCCCTCAGAGATGATGAGGTTAATAGGTTCGAGGTGGAAGCGTGGTGACACGTGGAGCTGACGAATACTAATCGATCGAAGACTTAATCAATTTTTTCAAGTTTTGCGACGCAAATCTTTACTTACTATCTAGTTTTGAATGTATAATCATTCACTTGTCTGGTGACAATGGCAAGGAGGTCACACCTGTTCCCATGCCGAACACAGAAGTTAAGCTCCTTAGCGCCGATGGTAGTTGGACTGACGTTCCGCTAGAGTAGGACGTTGCCAGGCAAATCATTGTATGGATGCGATGACCCGATATTGAGACTGTGAGGTCTCTTTTTTTTATGTCGAAATTTATAGAAAGTGTTTGGAGCTAATGAATTGAGAAGTGGAAGTATTAAACTAAAAAAATAATAAAACTTCTTCAATAATATACTGAAGAAGTTTTTAATATTATCTCAAATTAATAATGAATACAACATTTTATTTTCATTAATATAAATATTTGATGGATCAAATTCATCGACATTATGTTTTAATTGTTCTAAATCTTGATGATTATTTAACTGAATGCCAATAATAACAGTACCAGTATTTTGAGAAGCTTTTTTTAGATATTCAAATTTAGTAATATCATCTTGAGGACCTAAAACATCATTAACAAATTCTTTTAAAGCTCCTGGACGTTGAGGGAAGTTTAAAATGAAATAATGTTTCATTTCTTCATATAAAAGTGAACGTTCTTCAATTTCTTTCATACGATTAATATCATTATTTCCACCACTGACTACGCATACTACAGTTTTTCCTATAATATTGTCTTTATAAAATTCAAGAGCTGATACACTTAATGCACCTGCTGGTTCTGCTACTATTGCTTGTTTAGAGTACATATCTAAAATTGTAGAACATACTGCACCTTCATCAATTTGTAAGTAGTCGTTGACGTATTGTTTGACAATATTAAAGGTAATATCACCAACACGGGCTACTGAAGCGCCATCAACAAATTTATCTATATGTTCTAAAGTTACAACTTTATTTTGAACTACTACAGATTCATACATACTACTTGCTCCGGCAGGTTCGACGCCAATGATTTGTGTATGTGGACTATGTTCATGCATATATGTACTTACACCGGATATTAGACCTCCGCCTCCAATAGCTGCAAAGAGATAATCAAATTGAATCATTTCTTTTTTTGCTTCTAATAAAATTTCTTTTGCTAATGTCCCTTGACCAGCGATAGTATAAATATTGTTGAATGGATCAATAAATGTCATATGATGCTCATCTGTATAAACTAAAGCTTCTTTTAAACAATCGTCAAATGTATCACCAGTTAGAACGATTTCTACATTTTCTGCACCAAAGAATTTAACTTGATTTACTTTTTGAAGAGGGGTTGTCACTGGCATAAAGATAACAGCTTTTAAATTTAATGCTTTAGCAGTATAAGCTACTCCTTGGGCATGATTACCAGCGCTTGCGCAAGTAATACCTTTTGATTTAGCTTGTGTGTCTAATACTGAAATAGCGTTATAAGCACCACGCAATTTAAATGAGCGTACCCATTGCAAGTCTTCTCTTTTTAAATAAACATTACAATTATATTTTTGTGAAAGATAATGATCATATTGTAATGGTGTTTCTTTCACCACATCTTTTATACGTAAATAAGCTTCGTCTACATCAGTAGCTGTTACCGTTGTCTTTAAAACCATTTGTTATCATCCTTACATTGTTTTCTCATATTTCTCTATTAATTCTTCATATTTTAATGTAATAGCAATATCATCTAATCCATTTATAAGTTTATCTTTCCAAGTTTCATCTATATCAAAGTGGAAAGATTGATTATTTGCTGACACAGTTTGATTTGGTAAATCAACCGTTATATTATTTTGATTGGCTAGATATTTTCTAGATTGTTCATTTAAAACAATAGGTAACATTCCATTTTTTGTACAATTCATATAGAAGATATCGCTAAAACCACCAGCAATAATAATATTAAAGCCAAAATCTTTTAAAGCCCAAGCAGCATGTTCACGACTTGAACCACAACCAAAGTTGTCTCCAGTAATAAGAATTGAAGCACCTTTATATTTTGGTTTGTTTAGATTAAAATCTGGGTTATCTGATCCATCAGGTAAATAACGCCATTCATCAAAAGCAAAGGGTCCAAAACCAGTTTTAGTAATTCGTTTAAGATGAACTTTTGGAATAATTTGATCTGTATCAATATTATCGTTAAACAAAGGGACTACTTTACCTGTGTATTGGGTGATAGGCTGAATATCCATTACTTATACAACCACCTTTCTTACGTCAACAAATTTACCATTTATTGCTGCGGCTGCTGCCATGGCTGGAGAAACAAGATGTGTACGTGCACCTTTACCTTGCCGACCCTCAAAATTTCGATTACTTGTTGAGGCACAATGGACACCTTCTGGTACTTGGTCAGGATTCATTCCTAAGCACATGGAACATCCAGGTTCTCTCCATTCAAAGCCTGCTTCTTTAAATACTTTGTCTAATCCAAGAGATTCTGCTTCTTTTTTTACTGTACGTGAGCCAGGAACAACAATAGCAGTAATTTTAGGATGTACTTTTTTTCCTTTTACGATATGGCTTGCTTCTATCAAATCTGATAGGCGAGCATTAGTACATGAACCTAAAAAGACATAACCTAAATCGATATCTTCTGCTTTTTGACCAGGTTTCAGTCCCATATAGTTGTATGCCCGTTCATCATTAATATTTTGAATTTCTGGAAATGGAGAACTAAAATTTACACCCATCTCTGGATTTGTGCCCCATGTTACTTGAGGTTCTAAATTTGTTACATCAAGTGTAATCACTTTGTCAAAATGAGCGTTTTCATCTGAATATAGTTTCTGCCATTCTCCAATAGATTGATTAAAATTTTGTGCATATGGACGACCTTTGATATATTCAAATGTAGTTTCATCCGGTTGAATAATACCGTATTTAGCTCCACCTTCAATGGCCATGTTACAAATTGTCATTCGACCCTCCATGGATAGTGATTGAATTGTTTCTCCAGTAAACTCAAGTGCATAGCCTGTTCCGAAATCTACACCATATTGATTGATTAAATGTAAAATAATATCTTTAGCATACACACCAGGTTGTAATTTACCAGAAACTTCAATTTTAAGATTTTTAGGTTTTGTTTGCCATAATGTTTGAGTTGCAAAAACATGTTCTACTTCACTTGTTCCAATGCCAAAAGCAATAGCACCAAATGCCCCGTGAGTTGCTGTATGTGAGTCACCACATACGATTGTCTTACCTGGTTGTGTTAATCCAGTTTCAGGGCCTACCATATGAACGATACCCTGCTCATCGGAACCCATATCAAAAATATGTACCCCAAAATCTTTGGCATTTTTCTGTAAGGTCGTAATCTGTTTATTAGCAATTTCATCTCTAATATTAAATATATCGATTGTAGGAACATTATGATCAAGAGTTGCAAAGGTTAAATCTGGACGTCTAAGTTGTCTTTTTTGAAGTCTTAATCCTTCAAAAGCTTGAGGAGAGGTCACTTCATGTATAAGATGCAAATCTATGTATAAGAGTTGAGGTTCGCCTTCTTTACCAGTTAAAACATGTTTATTCCAAACTTTATCAAATAATGTTTGAGCCATTATTTATGTACCTCCCTTTATTGATAACTTTTTTTAAGTAACTCAAAGATTTCTGAAGTTTTATAGTGTCCTCCAAGGTCTTTTGTTGTTTTACCAATTTTAATTAAATGATATACAGCATCTTCTAATTCTTCTGCTGCTACACTTTGATTTAAACTTTCTCTTAAACACATTGCTAGTGACAATACCATTCCAAATGGATTAGCAAGATTTTGATTAGCAATGTCAGGCGCTGAGCCATGAATAGGTTCATAAAGTCTAGTACCATGTTCACTAAAACTTGCCGAAGGGGATAAACCAAGTGAACCAGGTATTACTGAAGCTTCATCACTTAAAATATCACCAAAGAGATTTTCAGTAACAATGACGTCGAATTGTGAAGGATGAGTAATCAAATGCATACTACACGCATCAACGAGTAAATGATTTAATTCGATGTCCGGATAAGACTTGCTTACTTCAGTAACAGTTTTTCTCCAAAGTTTACTTGAAGCAAGGACATTCTCTTTATCTACAGAAGTTACTTTTTTATTACGAGTACGTGCTAATTCAAATGCAACTTTAGCAATACGTTCTATTTCAGCTTTAGTATAAATAAGAGAATCTAATGCTTCAGAATGATTAATATGTCTAGGTTCACCAAAATAAATGCCACTCGTTAATTCACGAACTATAACTAGGTCTGTATGTTTAACACGCGCTTCTTTTAAAGGTGAAAATTGACTGGTACCTTCAGTCACTTTAGTAGGACGAATATTAGCAAATAAGCCTAACTTTTTACGTAACGCTAATAATCCTTGTTCTGGACGATTATTAGGATCTGTCCATTTTGGTCCTCCAACTGCTCCTAATAAAATCGCATCTGCTTCTTGACAGGCAGAGAGTGTTTCATTAGGAAGGGGAGTGCCATGTGTATCAATGGCGGCTCCTCCAAAATCATAACTTTTTAAATTATAGGTGAAATTGTATTTCTTACTTATTATTTCTAATAGTTCCAAACTTCCATTTAAAATTTCAGGACCGATGCCATCTCCGGGTAAAGCAACAATTTTATATGTCATTATTTATTACCTACTTTCTCTAAATCTTGGGCAATATATTTAGCATGAGCTTCCACATATGCTTTACAAGAAGCTTGAAGTATATCATGATCGATACCTATGCCATTAACATGTTGATTTTCAATAACAAGCTCAACATGAACCTCAGCTTGTGCATCTGTACCTTCAGTAACTGAATCAATTCTATAATCGATTAGTTCACTATCCTTTTTAAAAATACGATCAACAGCATTGTAAATTGCAACAATTGATCCTGTACCAATGCTTGAGTCTTGATAAATATGACCTTTTTTATCTTTAATGACAACAACAGCACTTTGTAGACCATTTGAAACGTATTGTAATTGTAAAGTTTCTACTTGATAAATTGCATTTTGTTCATGTTCAGAACCTTGAATCATCGCATGAATATCTCGATCAGATACTGATTTTTTCTTATCTGCTACTGCTTTAAATTGTTTGAATAACTCGATTTGTTGTTTAGGTTCAATGTCATAACCTAACGTTTTAAGTTTTTCAGCAAAAGCATGTTTACCAGAAAGTTTGCCTAAAGGTAATTCATTTTTACTTATTCCAACAAGTTGAGGCGTCATGATTTCGTACGTTTCAGGATTTTTAAGAACACCATCTTGATGAATACCTGATTCATGACTGAAAGCATTTTGACCAACAATTGCTTTATTTCTTGGAACTCGAATGCCTGCATATCTAGAAATTAATTCTGAAGTCAATTTAGTTTGCTCTAATTTTAATTTTGTTTCAATACCATAATGATCTTTGCGAACGTATAGTGCTAATGCAATTTCTTCTAATGCAGTATTACCTGCACGTTCACCAATACCATTTACAGTACCTTCAATGCGTTTCGCACCATTTTCAATTGCAGCTAAGCTATTTGCTACTGCCATACCCAAATCATCATGACAATGTGCACTATAAATAATTTCTTTTTCTGATTTAACATTTGTAATAAGAGATTTAAAAATGGCACCATATTCACTTGGATAGCTATATCCAACAGTATCTGGAATATTGATTATTGTAGCTCCAGCATCAACAGCTGTTTGAACAGATTTTATAAGGAATGCTTGATCTGTTCTTGATGCATCTTCTGGTGAGAATTGTACTACATCGAATAATGATTTAGCATAACTGACATGTTCTTTAATTGATTCTAAGACTTCTTCTTGAGTCATTTTTAGCTTATGCTCTAAATGGATAGGGGAAGTAGCAATAAATACATGAACACGTGGTTTAGTAGCACATTTTGTTGCTTCATATACTGCATCAATATCAGATTTTTTACATCTTGCTAATCCACACACTGCAGTGGTAGTTAATGCTTTAGAGATTGCTTCTACTGATTTAAAGCTTCCAGTACTTGAAGCGGGGAAGCCTGCTTCAATAACATCGACTCCCCATTTTTCAAGTTGCTTAGCAATACTTAAACGTTCATCAAATGAAAAATTCACACCAGGTGTTTGCTCTCCATCTCTTAACGTTGTATCAAATATTTGAATATGGCTTTCCATTTTTAACATCTCCTTACATTTTATTTTTGAATGCTTTTAGATTTAATAAATGGCATCATTTTTCTTAGTTCACGACCCACTGCTTCAATTTCATGACCGTGTTGTTGTTCACGCAATTCATAAAATTCTTTAAATCCATTTTCGTTATCTTTAACAAAGCGATTAGCGAAATTACCATTTTGAATATCTTTAAGTACTTCTTTCATATTGTCTTTAACATCTGGAGTAATGACACGTGGACCAGATACGTAGTCACCAAATTCAGCAGTATTTGAAATTGAATAACGTACATTTTCCATACCGCCTTCATACATTAAATCAACGATAAGTTTCATTTCATGTAGTACTTCAAAATATGCTAATTCTTTTTGATATCCAGCTTCCACTAATGTCTCGAAACCACTTTGAATCAGTTTATGAATTCCCCCACAAAGTACAGCTTGTTCACCGAATAAGTCAGTTTCAGTTTCCTCTTTAAATGTTGTTTCAATAACACCAGCACGTGTAGCACCAATACCTTTTGCATAACTTAAAGCAATGTCACGTGCATGACCTGTAGCATCTTGTTGAACACCAAATAATGCTGGCACAGCTGAACCTTCAACAAATGTACGTCTTACTAGATGACCAGGACCTTTAGGTGCTACTAAGAAGACATCTACATCTTTAGGTGGTTCGATGACGTTAAAATGAATATTAAATCCATGTGCAAAAGCTAATGCATTACCAGCTTCTAAATTTGGAGCAATTTCATTTTTATATACATTACCTTGAATTTCATCAGGAAGTAATACCATAATAACGTCTGCTTGTTTAACTGCTTCAGCCACTGGATAAACATCTAATCCATCTTCTTTAGCTTTATTAAATGAATCACCTGGACGAATACCAACTCTTACGTCGTAACCGTTATCTTTAAGGTTTTGAGCATGTGCATGGCCTTGAGAACCGTAACCGATAATAGCGATTTTTTTACCTTGTAGTGCATCTTTTTCTACTGATTGATCATAATAAACTTTTGTCATAATACTTTCCTCCATTAGTTAAAAAATTCCGAATATTGAAAAGGTAATAATTAACTTCATGATGTTAGACATTAAATATGATAATTGATGTAAAATGCTAGCGCATCATCTAAGAATTAATCATTCACATCTTCAATATTAATAACACTGACTTGTTTTTTTAATTTAGTAATTAAAATTCGATATACATCTTCATCCTCAATATGAACTTTGATTGTCATATCAGATATGCCATCTTCACTAGCAGGTTTTACATATAATTCATTGATATTGTACTGTAATCTTACAAAAGCACTTGTGATTCGATTTAACGTACTGACTTGGTCAGCTACTTTTAATTTTAAAGTTCGGTTCATTCTAGACCCTCCATTTCATGATTAGCTTTACCACTAGGAATCATAGGGTTTACAGGTTCCGCTGGAGAAATTCTTACTTCAATTAAAGCAGGACCTTCATAATTAAAAGCTTCATCTAATTGCGCTTTTAATTTATTAGGATGATCGATTAAGAAGCTTTTAACACCGTAAGCTTCAGCCATTTTAATAAAATCTGGTTGATCATTAAAAACAGAATGTGAAAAACGTTGATTAAAGAATTTATCTTGCCATTGTTTTACCATTCCTAATGTACCATTGTTAATTAAAACAATTTTTACATTTAGGTGATATTCAGGTAATAACGCCATTTCTTGATTGGTCATTTGGAATCCACCATCACCTACAAAACAAACAACTGTTTTATCTGGAGCTGCGAGTTGTGCACCAATTGCTGAAGGAATACCGAATCCCATTGTTCCTAATCCACCACTTGTAACCCATTGACTATGATGTTTAAAAGGATAAAATTGTGCTGACCACATTTGATGTTGACCTACATCTGTAGTGACGATGGCTTCACCATTTGTGATTTTACCAATATATTCAATGGCTTCTTGTGGACGACAAAATGTATCATTAGCTTCTTTGTATTTAAATGGATGTTTTGATTTATTATCTAAACAATGGTCTACCCATTCTTTGTATGTAGCATGACTTTGATGTTCAGTAACTAATGCTTCTAATACTTTTTTACAATCTGCAACAATTCCGAGTGTTGTAGGAATCACTTTATTAATTTCTGATTCATCAATATCAATGTGTACTACTTTAGCGTTGGGTGCGAATTCGTTAGGATTACTAGCCAAACGATCATCAAATCGACTACCTAAATTAATGAGTAAGTCACATTCAGTGAGTGCCATGTTACTTGCATAAGAGCCATGCATACCGCCCATACCAAGGAAAAGGGGATTTTCATATGAAATAGCACCTAGACCTAATAAAGTTGTAACAACAGGAATTTGATGTTGAGTAACAAATTCAGTTAATAAAGCATTTGATTTTGAGTGATTGATACCTGCTCCAGCTAAAACGACAGGTTTTTTTGCATGATTTAAATATTGAGAAAGTTGTTGAATATCTTCTTTATTTGGATTTTCAGTTACTTGATATGAAGGTAAATGAACCTCTTCTTCAAGTGGAGCAGAAGAAGTTAAAACACCCATATCTTTTGGGAAATCAATGACTACAGGTCCTTTACGTCCAGTATTTGCTAAATAAAATGCTTCGTGAACAATTCTAGGGATATCATCTACATGTTTAACTTGGTAATTAGCTTTTGTAATTGGCGTTGTCATTGATAATAAATCAGCTTCTTGGAATGCATCTTTACCAATACCAGGGGTTGCCACTTGTCCGGTAAATACGACTAAGGGTAGAGAATCACAATAAGCATCAGTAATACCAGTGATAGCATTTGTAGCTCCAGGACCACTTGTTACGACGACGACACCTGGTTTGCCTGAAACACGTGCATATCCTTCAGCGGCATGGGTAGCACCTTGTTCATGACGTGCAAGAATATGTTTAATTTTTTCATCATAAAATGTATCGTATAATGGTAAAACTGCGCCACCTGGATATCCAAAAATGAAATCAACATCTTCGTGTACAAGTGCTTCTACTAATAAGTCAGAACCGCTTCGAGTTGTAAGTGTTTCAGTTTGTTTATTACTTTCCTTTGTTTTTGACATATTTATCGCTCCTTAAATTTAAATAAGATTTTCTGGGACTTGCATAATACCACCCGTATTTGCACTGGTTACTAAAGCAGTGTATCTTGCAAGATAACCTGTTTTTACTTTAGCTTTAAAAGGCTCAAGTTCTTCTTTACGTTTATACAATTCTTCTTGAGGCTGATTAACGTCTAAAGTTCGATTTACTAAGTCAATAGTAATTTCATCACCATCTCTAATCAGACCAATAGGACCTCCTGAGGCTGCTTCTGGTGAAATATGACCTACAGCGATACCACGAGTGGCTCCAGAAAAACGACCATCCGTAATTAAAGCAACATCTTTTCCTAAACCTCTTCCGACGATAGATGATGTAGGAGCTAACATTTCTGGCATACCCGGACCTCCTTTAGGTCCTTCATATCGAATGACAACTACGTGACCTTCACGAACTGTTTTATTATCAATTGCTTCTACAGCTGCATCGTGTGAATCAAAGCAAATTGCTTTTCCTTTAAATACTTTAATTGAAGGATCAACACCACCAACTTTAATTACTGCACCTTTAGGAGCAATATTACCGAATAAGACGGACAATCCGCCTTCTTTATCATATGGAGCATCTAAAGAATGAATAACATCGAAATTTTTAATCTCTTTACCTTGGTTATTTTCTCTTAATGTTTTACCAGTAACTGTTAGTCGATCTGGATGTAGGGTTCCTTCTTTTTTCATTAATTCATTAATGATTGCTGGACATCCGCCAGCTTCATGAACATCGTGCATAGAATAAGAAGAACTTGGTGCAATCTTAGATAAATAAGGCGTTTTTTTAGCAATTTCATTAATTCTTTCTAAGTCATATTCAATTCCAGCTTCATTAGCAATTGCTAATGTATGAAGTACAGTATTTGTTGAACCACCCATTGCCATATCTAAAGCAAATGCATCATCAATTGCTTCTTTCGTAACAATATCACGAGGTTTAATGTCATTTTTTATATTTTCTACCAATTGAAATGCTGCTTGTCTAATCATTTCACGACGTTGATCGCTTACTGCTAAAGCTGTACCGTTGTAGGGAAGTGCTAATCCTAAGACTTCCATTAAACAATTCATAGAATTTGCTGTGAACATTCCTGCACATGATCCACATGTTGGACAAGCATTTTGTTCCATATCTAAAAATTCTTCTTTAGTAATTGAACCTTCTTTAAAAGCTCCGACTGCTTCGAACATAGACGATAAAGTTAAAGCTTTTCCTTGAGCAGATAAACCAGCTTTCATTGGACCACCTGAACAAAAGATAGCAGGGACATTCGTTCTAACAGCTGCTAATAACATTCCAGGTGTAATTTTGTCACAGTTAGGAATATAAAATACACCATCAAACCAATGAGCATTGATAACAGTTTCAGCCGCATCTGCAATAATTTCACGTGACGGTAAGGAATATCTCATACCAATATGTCCCATTGCTATTCCATCATCGACACCAATTGTATTAAATTCAAAAGGAATTGCACCTGCTTCACGAATCGCTTCTTTTGCAATATCTGCTAATTCTCTTAAATGAACATGTCCAGGAACGATATCGATATATGAATTACAAATTGCTACAAAAGGCTTATTCATGTCAGTAGGACTTTTAAGTGCTCCTGTCGCGTGTAATAGGCTTCTTGCTGGTGCTTGATGATCACCTTTTTTTATCATGTCACTTCTCATTTATTCATTCCCCCATAAATTACTAATTATTAAAATAAAAAAACGCCCCAATAAAGTTGGGACGTTTTTAAGTCCCATTCAATGAGAAATAGGACTTAAACATTTAGTAAATTAAGCTACTAAAGTTCCAGCCCTGAAGAGTATAATAAAATAATTAAATTTTCTAGTGGTGACAGTGAATATGTAAATGATTGCATGGTATTATACTCCTTTCTTGAATGGGTGATTATTTGAATAGTTAGAATTGTATAAAAATTTGATAAATTTAATTTACACTAAACAGATATTAAAGTCAATACTCTTTTTAGAATTTTCTAACAATTTAGAGGAATGATTTATATTTTATTAATGAGAAATTTTTAGTAAAGTTTGTTACAATTATTAAGTTAAATTTAGATGAAATAACGAAGTGTAAAATAAACATGAGGAGAGAGAACAATACATGATACCTATCAAAAATTTAGATGAGATGGAACATTTTGCTAAAATTTTAATGAAGCATGTTGGTTCAAAAGATGTCATTTTATTGAATGGAGATTTAGGTGCTGGTAAAACAACGTTGACTCAATTTATAGGTAAATATCTAGGAGTAAAGCGTAATATTAATTCTCCTACGTTTAATATCATAAAATCATACAAAGGTAAGGAGTTAAAACTTCATCATATGGATTGTTATCGCTTAGAAGATTCAGATGAAGATTTAGGATTTAATGAATACTTTGAAGATGACGCTGTTACAATAATTGAATGGAGTCAATTTATACAGGAGTTCCTTCCGGAAGAGTATTTAGTGATTAATATTACGACTATAAATGAAAATCAACGACAAATTAATATAGCAGCAAAAGGCTATCATTATACTAAAATAAAGGAAGAGATAGACAATGAACTTACTGTTAATTGATACTTCAAATCAACCCATGTCAATTGCTTTGATGAACGATGATGAGGTTTTAGCAATAAAAACAACAAATAGTAAAAAAGATCATTCGAGCCAACTTATGCCTAGTATTCAATCCTTATTTAATGAATCGAATTTAAAAAAACAAGAATTAGATGGGATTGTTATTGCAAAAGGGCCTGGCTCTTATACAGGAGTGAGAATAGGCGTTACTGTAGCGAAAACATTAGCCTATGCTTTGAATACTAAATTATATGGTGTATCATCGTTAAAAGCATTAGCGGCTACTATAGATACGAATGATAAAAGAATTATCGTACCAATATTTGATGCTCGTCGCGAAGCGGTATATACAGGATTATATCAATATGAAAACAATCAATTAAATACAATTGAAAAAGACCAATATATTTCTTTAGAAGCGTTGCATAAAAAACTCAATGATTTAAATCAACCTTATGTGTTTGTAGGAGAGGACACGGAAAAATTATCTGAATTACTACATGGAGATATTGAGGCTAAACTGCCTAATGCAACTGTCATGAAACACTTGATTCATCAACCTGAGAACATTCATACGTTTGTACCAAATTATATAAAATTGTCAGAGGCGGAACGTAATTGGTTAAACCAACAGAAGAACAGTTAACCATTAGAGCGATGCAAGTCGATGATGTACCAAGTGTTTTCGATATGGAGAGAGAAAGCTTCAACGATAGTTCATGGACCATTGATGCATTTTACCATGAACTAAATGAAAATAACTTCGCAAAATACTTTGTTGTTATTTTTCAAGAAGAAATTATTGGATATTTAGGATTATGGATAGTAATAGATCAAGCTCAAATTACAACAATAGCAATCAAAGAATCATTCAGAGACTATGGATTAGGTCAGCTATTACTTAATTATGTGATGGACTATGCTAGGCATACTTGTGATGTGATGAGTTTAGAAGTGAGAATTACGAATGTGATAGCTCAACATGTATATAAAAAATTAGGGTTTCAATATGGCGGTAAAAGAAAAAATTACTATGGAGAAGGCGAGGATGCATTAGTGATGTGGGTGAATTTAAATGAATAGAGACATATTAATATTAGCGGTTGAAACAAGCTGTGACGAAACAAGTGTAAGTGTTATAAAAAATGGAAATACGATTTTATCTAATATTGTACTTAGTCAAATAGAAAGTCATAAACGTTTTGGGGGAGTAGTCCCTGAAGTTGCAAGTAGACATCATGTAGAGGGAATTACGACTACAATTGATGAAGCGTTATCTTCAGCTAATGTTACTATGGAAGATATCGATGCCATAGCTGTTACACAAGGACCTGGATTAATAGGGGCACTTCTAATAGGAATTAATGCAGCAAAAGCTTTAGCATTTGCTTATAATAAGCCAGTCATTCCTGTTCATCATATTGCAGGACATATTTATGCTAATCATCTTGAAGAACCGTTAGTCTTTCCTTTAATAGCATTAATTGTTTCGGGTGGACATACAGAACTCGTTTATATGAAATCACATTTAAATTTTGAAGTAATTGGTGAAACACGAGATGATGCTATAGGAGAGGCTTATGATAAGGTAGCAAGAACAATTGGTTTATCATATCCAGGAGGCCCAGCTATAGATGCACTTGCTTTGGAAGGAAAGGACACATACCATTTTCCTAGAGTATGGCTTGAAAAAGATAGTTATGATTTTAGTTTTAGTGGATTAAAAAGTGCAGTGATTAATAAGTTACACAATCAACGACAAAAAAATGAAGACATAAAAAAAGAAGATGTTGCTACCAGTTTCCAAAATAGTGTTGTCGATGTATTAAGTACAAAGGCTATTAATGCTTGTAAAGCTTATCATGTTGAACACCTTATTGTAGCTGGCGGAGTAGCTAGTAACAAAGGATTAAGAGAACGATTAAATCATTTGTGTAAAGAAAATAACATTAAACTTTCAATACCTAATTCAAAGTTATGTACAGATAATGCTGCTATGATTGGTGCTGCTGGATATTATTACTATAAAGCTGGTGTAACTTCATCTCTAGATTTAAATGGAAAAAATAATATAGATATTGAAGATGTAACAGTTGAATAATAAAGTAAAAAGTAATTGAACTTAAAATCAAATAAGTTTCAATTACTTTTTTATTTAATTAGGTTAATATATTGACTTATGATATATGTCAATAGAGAACGTGTGTACTTATCAACAAATAGTTAATATCTTGTGGATAAAAAGGGGGCAAAGATGTGAATATAGTTTAAATGTTGTGTAAAAGTTATGTGAATTATTATCGTTCGCGTTGTGGATAACTAGGATAAGTTCGTTGATAACTGAGATATCAGTATTTTAGTTGTTTATAAATTTGTGAATGAAATAAATAAAAAACTAGTAAAAATTTGATACTTTTACTAGTTTTCTTAGATGTATTAAATTTTTTCTTGTAATTCTTCCCATTCAGCCATAACATTCTCTAATTGTTGTTCGATACTTAATTTCTGCTCAGCAAGTTCATTTGCCTTAATAGGATCATTAAAAATATCAGGCTGAGTCAATTGTTGATCAATTTGAGTAATGTGTTCTTCATATTTTTCGATTTGTTCTTCACATTGCTCAATTTGACGCTCAATTTTTCGTAATTCTCTCTTATATTGTTTTTGAGAAGCATATGTATTAGTCGTTGACGAATCGGTGTCTTCTAAATCAAGCGTTTCATCTTTATTGTTTTCCGCTTCAAATTCCTTTAACGCAGAAGCTTCTTCTGTTTTCTCAATAAAATATTGATAGTCACCTAAATACAGTTGACCGCCATCTTTATTTAAATCAAATACTTTATTTGCTAGTTGATTAATAAAATATCGATCATGGGAAACAAATAAAATTGTACCTTCAAAATCTTTTAACGCTTGTTCTAACATTTCTTTAGAATCTATATCAAGATGGTTAGTAGGTTCATCGAGTATCAAAACGTTATCGCGTTGTAACATAAGTAAAGCTAATTGCAAACGTGCTTTTTCGCCCCCTGATAAATCATTAATAACTTTTTTGACGTCATCTTGAACGAATAAAAATCGTCCTAAAACAGCGCGGACATCTTTTTCATTCATCATAGGATATTGATCCCAAACATAATCTAATATTGTTTTATTAGATTTGAATTCTGCTTGTTTTTGATCGTAATATCCTATGTTTAAATTAGCACCATAAGTAATTTCTCCACCTAATGCTTTTTGACGATTTGCAATTGTTTTGATAAGGGTAGTCTTTCCAACTCCATTAGGCCCAATAATAGCAATATGGTCTCCTTTTGTAACTTCAATATTAATAGGAGCAGTGATAGGGGATTGATAACCTACTTCTAGATTACGGATATGCATCACATCATTGCCAGTATTTCTATCAAACCCAAACTGGATATTAGCACTTTTAGCATCCATCATTGGCTTATCGATACGTTCCATTTTTTCTAATGTTTTTCGACGACTTTTAGCCATACCGCTTGTTGAAGCCCGAGTAATATTTTTTTCCACGAAAGTTTCAAGACGTTTAATTTCTTCTTGTTGTTTTTCATATTCTTGCATTCTTAATTCATAGTATTTATCACGTTGAGTAATAAATTGCTCATAATTACCTACATAACGCTTCACATTTCCTAAAGCAACGTCATATATTTGAGTTACAATTTTATCTAAGAAGTATCTGTCATGACTAATAATAATGATGGCACCTTTAAAATATTTCAAATAATCTTCTAACCACTTAGTTGTTTCCAAGTCGAGGTGGTTTGTAGGTTCATCTAATAGTAATAAATCTGGCTCACTTAAAAGCATCTGTGCTAAAGATAAACGTGTTTTTTGTCCGCCACTAAAATCATTAATGGGTTTATCAAATTCTTCTTCAGTAAAGTTTAAACCATGCAATACTGTTTTAATTTTACTTTCATATTGATAACCTTCAAGTTGTTCAAATTGATTAGATAATGATTCATAACGCTCCATATGTTGTTTATAATCTTCTGAATCATAACTATCAACGTGAGCGGCTAACCAATCAGTTTCATCATTAATAAGCGTTTCCATATGCTTAATATGTTCAAATGGTTTTGACATTTCTTCAATTACAGTAAGAGAAGAATCAAGTGTCATTTGTTGAGTTAAATAACCAATACGTAAATTCTTGATTTTTGAAATATGACCACTATCATAATCTTCAACACCTGCAATAATCTTCATTAACGTTGATTTTCCAGCGCCATTTCTTCCTACTACGCCAATACGTTCTCCAGTTTTAACTTCAAAATTAACATGATTAAATATATCTTCACCATCAAACGATTTTGAAATATCATTTAATTGTAAAAGTATCATTCAAGTTTCACCTTTCTATCTATGTAACAATCACATTTATTTAACTTTAAATTTGACATTATTATATCATTTTACAATATAAGGTATGCTTAGGAAACTAAGATATTTATTTTTGAAATAGGTTACGGTATAATATTGCAGTATCCATAATAGGCATTATATATATTTCACTAAAATAACTAATTGCACTCTAGTTAGTTTGAATATATAGATCAAAAAGTTCAAACAAAAAGGGGGACATTGCATATGCCTCAAAATCAATCAAAAATACCTCGCGCTACATTAAAACGTTTACCTTTATATTATCGATTTGTTAATTCATTAAAAATTAAAGGTATTGATCGCGTGAGTTCTAAAACAATTAGTGAGGCTTTAGATATTGAATCAGCTACGATAAGAAGAGATTTTTCTTATTTTGGTGAGTTAGGTAAGAAAGGATATGGCTATAACGTTGAGAGTCTTTTAGAATTCTTTAAAACGGAGATTAGCGATAGTAATAATATTCACATTGCTATTGTTGGCGTAGGGAATTTAGGACGTGCATTACTTACTTACAATTTTTCAATACATGATGAAATGACAATTACAGCTGCATTTGATATTGATAAAGATATTGTTGGTACAACAGTTGGAAAAGTGACAGTAAAGCATATTGATGATATTTCATCTGAACTTCAAAAACAGAATATTAATGTAGTGATTCTTACTACACCAGGAAGTGTGGCACAATCTGTTTCAGATCGACTTATTAAGGCAGATGTAAAAGGTATCTTAAACTTTACTCCTGCTAGAATTGATGTGCCAAATGATGTTCAAGTTCATCATATCGATTTAGGTATCGAATTACAATCACTATTATTCTTTATGAAAAACTCTTCAAATTAATATTAAATTATTTTTTAAAGCTACAATGCATTTGCATTATAGCTTTTTTTATAAATATATTAATTCAATGGAAAATATTGAAATAGGTTAGTTAATCCATTATAATACCTTAGTAAATCAATCGGGAAAGGGTGTTTTATTTGATTTGGATGATTATTAGTGGATTAATCGTTGGCCTATTATTAGGTTTTGTTATGCAACGTACACGTTTTTGTCTTACTGGCGGATTTAGAGATATGTATGTTCAAAAAAATAATAAAATGTTTTATGCTTTGTTAGTGGCAATTACAGTACAAAGTATAGGCTTACTAGTTTTAACTGGTTTTGATGTATTAACAGTTTCTTATCAAACATTTCCAGTAATAGGTACGATTATTGGTTCATTTGTGTTTGGTATTGGTATAGTATTAGCTGGCGGATGTGCAACTGGCACATGGTATCGAGCTGGGGAAGGATTAATTGGTAGTTGGGTTGCTTTAATTATGTATGCTTTATCAGCAACAATTACCAAAGCTGGAATTCTATTACCTTTAATGAATAAAATTAATAAACCAACGAATGTAAATGCTAGTATGTCACAAACGACAGGCATACCAAGTTGGATATTAGTTATTATATTAACAGGTGTAACATTATTCTTAGTTATCCGTACATTACGTAAACCAAAACCCAAAATTGCTGTACCCAAATTAAAGCAAAGATATTCAGGAATACGACATTATTTATTTGAAAAGCGCTATCATCCATTTGTAGCTGGAATTATTGTAGGATTGATTGCTTTATTAGCATGGCCTATGAGTTATTCTACTGGACGTGAAGATGGATTAGGTATCACTACTCCATCAGCACATATTGTTCAATTCTTAATGAGTGGAGATTTAAAATTTATCGATTGGGGCGTTTTTTTAGTATTAGGTATATTTATTGGATCATATATTGCTGCTAGAGGAGCAAAAGAATTTAAATGGCGTTTACCAGATAAAATTACTATTAGAAATAGTGCTATTGGTGGTATATGCATGGGATTTGGTGCTTCAGTTGCTGGCGGTTGTTCCATTGGTAATGGATTAGTGGCGACTGCAACACTAAGTTGGCAAGGTTGGATTGCTTTAGCATCGATGATATTAGGTACATGGTTTATGAGTTACTTTATTTTCGTAAGACCAATGAAACAAATTCAAAAACAAACAGCTCAATCTACTCAAATATCTAAACAAACTCAAACAACTTAATTATTGGAGGACTGAATATGTTATACGAATTAGGAACTGTTGGAATGGTATGTCCATTTCCACTTATTGAAGCACAAAAGAAAATGGAAACATTAAAAAATGGTGACGAATTAAAAATAGACTTTGATTGCACTCAAGCAACTGAAGCAATTCCAAACTGGGCAGCAGAACAGGGGTATCCTGTAACAAACTATGAACAACTTGATGATGCTTCATGGACAATCACAGTTCAAAAAGCTTAAGTTTTTCTTTATAAATGTAATGTAATATGACAAATTGTGTCATTTAATCTTACGTGTTTTTGCTATTCTTAAAAACTATTAATATGATGTTTTTTAAGGAAGTGGTAAAAATGAAGATGGATGACACAATTTTTTTATTTCTGTGTATTTTATTAGTTTGGTTAATGACACCGGGATTGAGTTTATTTTATGGAGGCTTAGTTCAACCTAAAAATGTTTTAAATACAGTGATGCAAAGTATGGCCGCTATCATTATTGTTACGTTTACATGGGTGGTCATTGGGTTTTCTCTTAGTTTTGGTCATGGAAATGATTGGATAGGTAATTTTGATTTTATTGGTTTGCAACATGTAGGATTTAATACGAATGTTCAATTTAGTCCACATATTCCGTTTGCCTTATTTATGTTATTTCAGATGATGTTTTGTACCATTGCGGTTTCCATTTTATCAGGTTCAATTGCTGAGCGAATGAGATTTATTCCTTTTACCATTTTTATATTTATATGGGTAATTATGATTTACAGTCCTGTAGCCCATTGGGTATGGGGCGGTGGTTGGATTCAACAACTTGAGGCTTTAGATTATGCTGGAGGTACTGTGGTACATATTACATCAGGAGTATCAGGATTAGTATTAGCAATAATGATAGGTCACGGAAAAAAAGTAGAAAAACTACAGCCGAATAATTTACTTATTACACTTATAGGTGGTATTTTTGTTTGGATAGGATGGTACGGTTTTAATACAGGAAGTGCGTTTACTTTAAATGATATAGCAGTGATATCATTTGTAAATACTATCATCGCTGCAAGCGGAGGAGCATTTAGCTGGTTGATTCTTGAATACTTTTCTAATAAAAAGTTAAGCTTACTTGGTTTATTATCAGGTGTACTGTCAGGACTCGTAACCATTACACCAGCAGCTGGATTTGTAAACTACTTAAGTGCATACATTATTTCTATGATTGGTGGTATAGCATGTTATTTTGTGGTCAATTCTATAAAAGAAAAATTAAGATATAATGATACACTTGATGCCTTTGGTATTCATGGTGTTGGGGGTGTGATTGGTGCAATATTGACTGGTGTATTTCAATCACATAAAGTTAATAAAGATATATTAGATGGATTAATCTATACTGGTCATTTACATACTATATGGATACAATGTATTGCAGTTGTAGTAGTAGTCGTTTACTCGATTATTATAACTTTTATTATTGGAAAGACATTATCAATTTTTATGTCCCTTGCTACGACCGTTGAAGAAGATATGACAGGTTTAGATCAACTTGTGCATGGTGAAAAGGCATATTTTTATGGGGAATTAAATAAATTACATAAAAGGTATTGATATATATTTAAAATGTTAAAGTTTCATTAGTAAAACAGTATTTGAAGATAATCACGATATGATAAAATTAATATTATATTGATATTAATTTAGATGATTAGTCTATTGAAAAACATATCAGATATTGCAAAGTTTGCGGGAGTATCAAAAGTACAATTTCCCGCTTTTTAAATTATAGATTGTAAAGTCTTAAGACTAATTACCGTTACGATATTAAGTGATAAAATTAATACTAATGATTTAGGAGGACTAATATGACTGAGTGGTCAAGAGAACAACGCTATCGTCGTATTGAAGATGTGAACAAAGATGAATTAGAAGCGTTAAAGCATCGAATAGAACAATCAAGTTATCGTCAACACTTTCATATTCAACCTGAAACAGGTTTATTAAATGATCCTAATGGATTGATGTTTTATAACGGAACATACTATGTATCTCACCAGTGGTTTCCATTGGGTGCTGTGCATGGACTGAAATATTGGTTTAATTATACTAGTAAAGATTTAGTGACATTTGAACCAAATGGTCCTATATTAAAGCCTGATACGATTTATGATAGTCATGGGGTATATAGTGGAAGTGCTTTTGAATTTGAAGGAAACTTATATTACATGTATACAGGTAATCATCGAGATAAAGAATGGAAAAGATATTCGAGTCAAATGATTGCAAAAGTAAAACAAGATGGTTCAATCGAAAAATTAAATAAGCCTGTGATTGCTCATCAACCTGAAGGATATACAAGTCATTTTAGAGTTCCAAAAGTATTTAAACATCATGAAGAATATTATGCAATATTAGGTGTCCAAACTCAACAAGAATTAGGACGTTTACTTTTGTACAAAATGATACATCGACAGATTGACCAATGGGAATATATTGGAGAAATTACAACCGAACTAGAAGATTTTGGCTATATGTGGGAATGTCCAGACTATTTTAGTTTAAATGGACAAGATGTCATTATTTTTAGTCCTCAAGGTATTGATGCAAAAGATGAAAAATATAGAAATATTTATCAATCTGGATATCTAATCGGTCATTTAAATTTCGATACATTAGAATTCAAACATGATACATTTATAGAACTTGATAATGGTTTTGATTTTTATGCGCCACAAACGTTTATAGATGAATATGGTAAGCGTATTTTAATTGGGTGGATGGGATTACCAGATACTCACTATCCTACAGATGAAGAAGATTGGGCACATTGTTTAACGATACCTAGAGAGTTAACAATCGAAGAAGGACGGTTACGCCAACGTCCTTTGAAAGCGTTAGAGACGTTACGTCAAAATAAAGAAACGGCATTAGGTTATGCTAACAAATATAATACAACACTTCATCCTTACGAGGGTACGCAATATGAGCTTATTATTGATATTTTAGAAAATGAAGCAACAGAAATATATTTTGAATTAAGAGCATCTAAGTTAAATTCAACATTAATTTCTTATAATACTAGGGAGCAAAAGATTACATTAGATCGATCAGAAAGTGGTGCATTACCTAGTAATGTTGAAGGTGTGACAAGATCTACATATTTAGATTCGCCATTAAAGCAATTACACATTTTTGTGGATACGTCAAGTATTGAAATTTTTTGTAATGATGGAGAGTGTGTCTTAACGTCAAGAATTTTTCCTGATGAAAATGCTACAGCAATTCGCACATCTACAGAAACAGGTCAAGTTTATTTAAAATTTACTAAATATGACTTAGGGAGAGAAAAATAAATGAGGAAGTTATATGCTATTGGTGAAGCATTAATCGATTTTATTCCAAATAGAACAAATATTGAACTTAAAGATGTAACGCAGTTCAGTCGACAAGTTGGCGGGGCACCTGCTAATGTGGCAAGTGTGGCTAAAAAATTAGGTAGTAGGACAGAAATGGTTACACAATTAGGTAATGACGCTTTTGGAGATATTATCGTAGAGACGTTAGAGAAAATAGGCGTTGGTACAACATATATTAAACGAACACATGCAGCTAATACTGCACTCGCATTCGTTAGTTTAAAAGAAAATGGAGAACGAGATTTTTCTTTTTATCGTAAACCATCAGCTGACATGCTTTATCATGCTTCGAATTTAGATGAAATTAATATTTCTAATCAAGATGTTCTACATTTTTGTTCTGTTGACTTAATTGAATGTGATATGAAAAATGCACATCTTGCTATGATTGAAAAATTTGAAGCGGCTCATGGGATGATAGTGTTTGATCCAAATGTTAGATTACCATTATGGGATAGCGCAGAAGCGTGTAAAGCGACTATTCAGTCATTTCTTCCAAAAGCAAATATCATTAAAATTTCAGATGAAGAAATTGAATTTGTTACTGAAATAAGTGATGAACATAAAGCGATTCAATCTTTATTTAAAGGGAATGTTGAAGTAGTTATCTATACACAAGGAGACAAAGGAGCAACAGCCTATTTAAAAGATGGGACAATTATTCATCATCAAGGGTATAAAGTTGAAGCTGTTGACACTACTGGTGCCGGAGACGCGTTTATTGGTGCAGTCATTAATAGAATTTTAAATACAGAATTAACAGACATTACTTCTCTATTTAAAGAAAAAGGAGAAGAAATTTTAAAATTTAGTAATTTAGTAGCTGCAAAAGTAACTACTAAATATGGCGCTATTGAAAGTATTCCAAGTTTAGAAGAAGTTATTGAAGAACTTAAAAAAAGAAATTAAGAAACCCCTTCAGATATTAAAATGAAGGGGTTTTAATATTATATCTTTTTAACATTACGTACAGAGGCATAGCAATGCTCACCATTTCTGAAAGTTACAATTCGTTCTTTAGAATCGACTGAATCGATATTATGACGATTTACAACAAAACTATTGTGACATCTGAAAAAACGATCATCGAGTTGTGCTAATTCTTTAAGATTTCCGTAGAATTCAATCTGACGGTTATCAAGATGTGCAATTAAACGATGGGATTTTGTAGACGATTCAAAGAACATGACATCATCATATTGTACATATATTGAATTGCTACCACGCTTTAATTCAATTGTTTCAACATTGCTTTCTTTTGAAAGTAATTTTAAACGTGTATGAGCAGTTTCAATGCAATCTATTATTCGCGTTTTTAGTTGATTAGGATCATCTTTAAAAATAAAATCCATTGCAGATACCTTATAGACAAATGTTAGGTAAGTGAGTTCACTATGACTTGTAACAAAGATGATATTCCCAATAGGATCATACTTTCGAATTTCACTTCCAAGTTTAATACCGTTAATATCAGCTTCCAATTGTATATCTAAAAAATAACATCCAACATCATTCATTTCTTTTGACTGTTCAATAATTTCATAAGGATCATCTGTCGCTAACGCTATTTCCATCGGTTTTTCTTCAATCATTATATAGTTGTTAATAATTGAAACCATATTTTCACGTTGTTTCACATCGTCTTCACAAATGAATATTTTCATTTTCTCACATCCTTATGGCATATTATTTATAATTTCTACTTTTTGAACGAAGTAGCCATTTTCTATAGTCGTATCAAGTAACACGTTTTCAGTAGTATCAGTAATTTCTTTTAAAGTCGTTAGACCAAGTCCTCTGTTATCTCCTTTAGTTGAAAAGGAGTCTTGAAATAATTCATGGATTTTCGGCATATCTTCTTTACATTTATTCATAACAATAAACATGACTGACGTTTCGACATTGATAAATGCAATTCTAATTAAGGCATCTTCTAATTCTTCTGAAGCCTCAATAGCGTTATCAATGATAATCCCAATGATACGACTTAAATCAACCGTATTCATCTCAATATGATCAATTAACTCTGGCACCTCAATACTAATAGGTATATTTTTTTCTTGAGCTTGTAAAATTTTAGTTGTTATCAATCCTTTAATAGCACGCACTTTTAAATTATCCGTACCATTAATTTTGATTGAGTTCATTTGAAGGTTATCTTTCATAGGAACAATATTATCATTAAAATATGTCTTTAAACCATCCATATCATTTTCTCTTATGTATTCTGACATTGTAGTAAGAATATTGACATAATCATGTCTAAACTTACGCATTTCATTATTAATCGATTCTATTTGTAGTGTGTATTCATAATACGTTTCAATTTCTTCCATATTACGTCTGTATCGAAGTTCACGTAATGTATATCTAGAAATTATAATGATTAAGGTGATAAAAAATATAATTATTCCAATAAAAATTAGCCCATAAATTTTTAAAGAAGCATTATTAACTTTAGGTACTTGAGAATAAATATATAAAATTATAAATGAAAGAATTAAAACAATTGAAATAATAGTTAAGTAAGTCTTATTAATAGATAAATAAGACATTTTTAATTTTTTAAGTAGAGATTTAAATGTAAAAGATATAAGTATAGAAACTAAAGTAAATATACTTATATACGATAAATCTAAATAGGTATTATTATTAATAAATTTTTGAAAAATTATTACAAGTATAAAAGCAATGAAATTACTTAAAAACATTAAAATAGCACTACTTAAAACTGTAATAATCGAGTACCACTTAACTTTACAATATAGGAAAATTCCACAACCAATTAATAAATATAAAACAGAAATACTTCCTAAATAATAATAAAAAAAAGCAGAAGGGATTATAATCGTTAAAATGATTAAATAATCCCTTAAAGTATATTTAATATCTAAAATTATTTTTGAAATTAAAAATAATAAAAATCCTTGAAAAAGTGCTAAAGGTACATTTGATAATAAATCCATACGTCACACACTTTCTAAATTTTATCTATTAAGATCAGTTAATTCTTTAGGAACTTCAGGTTCATCGAAATAACCACCACATACATTATATGAAGCAAGTGTACCAACAGTTTCTAAGATTAATGAGAATAGTTTAATGAATAAATCTGTAATAAATGTCATAATTAATAATCCTCCTTAGGAAAAAAGAATGGTAATAGTGTTGTACTTTCAAGTATCATACCTAATAAAATTAATTGTTTATATGGCTCTGGTACTATAATAGAAATAATGATTAAAACCACTACTAAAATAATAGACTTTATTTTTTTGCGAGGTTTTAGTCGTTCGGGTATGGGTTGTTTCTTAGTGGCAGCTGGTGCATAAATAATAATCAGTAATAATGCAAGGCCACTAACACTATACATGATACCCATATTAATATGATAGTAAGCAATGAGCCATGGTAAACCAACAAATAAGATTAAATTTTGAATATGGCATAGCAAAGTAGACTTTGCATGCGCCCCGTGTGCATTGTGTCGAATTAAAAAATAACTAATGTGTGTGATTAAAGTATACAAAAATGTATGGAATATGAGCGCAGCACCATATGTCACAATTGTTTTAGCAATATTACTAACAACCACTTGCATGCCTAATCGTACTTTTAAGAATTGGATATGATCAAGGTTGTTTTTCTTCTGTAAATAAGATGCAAAGTGCTCAATTTTATCATCAATTGCTTTCAATATTGTGCCACTCTCCTTGACTATATTATACAATTTTGCGCAATTAGTCTGTAAAATAATGCTTAACTGTTAAAATTTAATACTTAACTGTTAAAGTAATTCGATAACTCATATTTTACCATATAAAAATAAACAGTTTAGTAGAAAAAGTTGCAAGTTAAGAAATTTTTAATTACTTAAATGAATGTTATGTTTTAATATACTCATATCACATTAAAGTGATATCAACTTAATAATCTTAGTCTTTAAATTGTTAGTCTTTGTTTTATTCGAATAAATCTTTTTTTGATTTTGTTAGTAGTTGCGAAATTAAAAGTTGATTTATCGATGAGTTGTAAGGAATGTTTGTGTAATTTGACTATGTATTTGTGATGATCGAGACCAATGGGTTATTCGATAATATCGATTTTCATAGTAAAATATTTCATTTATTTATTTCTTCGTGTAGTTCCATTCATTAATAAGCTATCCCAACTTATTGATGAGAAATGCATAAGACTCGCTGAAGTGTTAACTCAGTAGAAAATAATTAACTTAGCTATTCTGAATAGAAGGTAATTATTTTCAATATGCAAGCTATCATAACATTGTTATGCAATGTAATTTTTCATAATTAATAACATCCCCAAAAGATTGAAAAATAACTGTAAAACATTCCCTTAATTAAAAGTCGTGAGTCTCTCCCAAGCTCACGACTTTTTTTATTTATATAAATGAGGTTTTAAATTTCTAAAGATTGGAATAGCATCTCTTTGACGTGATACTTCTTGAATGTTGATATCAACTGAAATAGTATCTTCTTCTCTGTTTAACTCAACAAGAATATCTCCATTAGGATTGATAACCATTGAATGTCCAGCGTATTCAGTATTTCCATCATGACCTGTGCCATTACATGCGACGATAAAAATATCATTTTCTATAGCTCTAGCTTGAAGTAAGTTTCTCCAATGATTAAGTCGAGATGTTGGCCATTCAGCGACATAAAATGCGATTTGAGCACCTTCTCTAGATGGATATCTTAGCAATTCAGGGAATCTTAAGTCATAGCATATAATTTGAGTGGCGAGAGCACCTGATGATAAAGCAAATGGTTCTGGAACTGTTTTTCCATCCTCTAAAAATTCTGGTTCATTTAGCATTGGAACTAAATGAACTTTATCATATTTGTTAATACGACGACCTTTTTTAGAGACAGTAAAAGCAGTATTATAAACTTTATTATTTTGTTTATTTGAAACAGATCCTGCGACGATGTCAACTTGATATGTTTGAGCAAGATTCGAAATAAAAGGAAAACTACGTGATAATGCTTGATCTGCTTTTTCATTTAATTCTTCTAAAGCATAGCCATTGTTCCACATTTCTGGTAACACAACAACTTCAGTATCATCATCTAATTGAGTATTAAACCATTCTGAAATTTTTTGTTCATTTTTCTCAACATTTCCATATTCGACATGAAATTGGAATATTTGTATTTTCACTTTAACCACTCCTCAACCTGCTTAATAATTTCAATTTACTAAATTTGGCTAGGAAAAGCAAAATGAAGCACATTACAATTAAAGTAAAATAACTTAATTGTAATGTACTTCATTGATAAGTTTAAATTTATTATTTTTTAATAATAAATCGTTGATCAGTAGGGTGAATTTCTTTTTCACCAGCTTGTTCTTCAATATCACCAAATGGCATTTGTGCTACAAGTTTCCATGATGCTGGAATATCAAATGTTTGTGTTGTAACTTGATCAACTAGTGGATTATAGTGTTGTAACGATGCACCGATACCTTTTGAACTTAGTGCAGTCCAAATTGCGTATTGATGCATAGCATTTGTTTGAACAGCCCAGTTAGCAAAATTATCAGCATATGATGGCATTTGTTCTTGTAATGATTTTATCACATCTTCATCTTCAAAATATAAAATAGTTCCGTAGGCATGCTCGAAACCATTAATTCTTTGATTTGTAGGTTCAAAGTCACGATCTGGTCCCATTACATCTTTAAGTACAGTTTTAGCATTTTCCCAGAATTTAATATGTTGATCATTAAGTAACAAAACAATACGTGTTGATTGTGAATTAAAAGCTGAAGGCATGTATTTTACAATATGTTCAATCATTTCCTCTAATTCTTCATCACTAATAGAAATAGATGTTTTAGTTTTATAAATTGTACGTCTATTTTCAATTTCAGTTAGAAATGGTTTTGTGTTTTCTTTATCAAATAATTCCATCTTATAATCTCCTTTTTTTAATATATTTCTTGTATAAAATTTATACTAGAATAAGTAAATTATTATATAACAAAAATTTCATAAATATTAATGTTTTTTATCAATTTGTTTATATACATGCATGATATTTTTTATTTCTTTATACTAAAATTGTTAAAAATAAGAGGAGGTCTCAGAATGATAAAACAAAAAGTTATTCGAACAAGTCTTATTTTTGCTATAAGTGCAACTATATTCAGTCACTATAGTTATGCTGAAACCTCTTCTAATATAGAGAGTGAAGGCGTAGATCAGAAAGTAAACTCACAAATAAATTCTGATACTCAGCAATCTAAAATTAAACTAAGTAAGGAAAACATAAAAAAATTTAATTATACTAGTGATGAAACTAGCAACACAGAAGAACCAAAAATAGAAAATATACATCAAGAAAGCGACGAGACTAACAGTAAAGAAAAATCAGCAGTAGAAGAGTCACAACAAGAAAGTGACGAGACTAACAGTAAAGAAAAATCAGCAGCAGAAGAGTCCCAACAAGAAAGTGACGAGACTAACAGTAAAGAAAAATCAACAGTAGAAGAGTCACAACAAGAAAGCAACGAGACTAACAGTAAAGAAAAATCAGCAGTAGAAGAATCACAACAAGAAAGTGACGAGACTAACAGTAAAGAAAAATCAACAGTAGAAGAGTCACGAAAAGAAAGCGACGAGACTAATGGCACAGAAAAATCAGCAGCAGAAGAGTCCCAACAAGAAAGTGACGAGACTAACAGTAAAGAAAAATCAACAGTAGAAGAGTCCCAACAAGAAAGCGACGAGACTAATAGCACAGAAAAATCAACAGCAGAAGAATCACGAAAAGAAAGCGACGAAACTAATAGCCTTGAAGAACTAAAAAAAGAAAAAGTTAATGATAAGAATCAACAAAAGAGTGGAATAGAACATATTCATAAAAATAATACGTCATCTTCTAAAGAAAAAAATCATACTAAATATAAAACAGCACAAAAAAGTAAAAATTATAAAAATGATGATTCAACTATTTTTAAGCAAGAAGAACATCAAAATGTAAGGTCTAAATCAATGAAGTCGAAACAAAATCAAATCATACAACCATATAATAATAATACTTCATCCAATGTTTACTCAAAAACTACTTATCAAAAGGATAAGTCTCAAAATAGTATTTCCAAAACAATGTTTAACCAATTGGTTTCACGACAACTAGTTGAAAACAATCATAATAATTTTGAACCAACACATTTAAAGCAAAATAATCTATATTTCCAAAGTGATAGAGGAAAAGAATCCACTTATCGAAATGCATATCAAATAGAGTCAAGATTTTCAGAAAATATCTTAAATAGGTTTAATCAATATGCAAAAGGTGCTTATAAGTACAACCCTTATATTATTAATAAGATTAATCATTTAGATGATAATGGTGAAAAGATAACAAATAAAGATTTTAATCGTTTAATTAAGAAACAAAAATTTGATAATCAAAATCTAAATATATTACAAGAGGATTCTCAATACTTTAGATTTCAATATTTTAATCCACTTAATGCTAAAGAATATTATAAAAATTTAGATGAGCAAGTTTTATCATTAATTACAAGTGACATTGGCTCTATGCCTGATTTAAAAAAGCCAAAAACAATTCATAAGGATGAAGAAGAAGAAGAACAACATAAAAAAGTCATTACTTCTTCTCATAAAAAAACAGAATCAAAATCATATATAAAAACTTTGAATATGATACTGATTCCTACTTTAATTTTAATATCTTCCACTGTAATGATAATTTATGGATATCAAAATTTAAAAACGAAAAAAAAGTAAAAGCATCAAATGTCTAGAGCATTCGATGCTTTTATTTATTAAGATAAATTATGTGCTAATTACACAAGTGAATAATAAATTGAGTTTGTTGTTTCAAATGATTTAATGAATCGCCAAGGAAAAATTGCATTACTACAACGAAGCCATTTTGAAATATATGAATAAGTATCGGCACAGAAATTCGTTTTGTTAAAGTATAAGCTAACGAAAGTATCATCCCCATACCAAAATAAATAAGAATAAATTTAATATCATTATGCGCTAATGCAAAAAGTAAAGAACTTACGGTAGAAGCAATTAAGAAGGCAATGATTCTATTTCCTTTAATTCGATCATATAGTTCACCAAAGAACACTTTTCTAAATACATATTCTTCTAAAATAGGGCCTACAACAGAAATTAATATAATAAAAATAGGAAGTTGTTTTGCTACAGCCATTATTCGTTGAGTATTTGGACTTTGTTGTGGTTGACCGAAAATCCATATGTTAATCACACCTACAATAACTTGATATAACATAACTATGAAAAAGCCAAGTATAGCCCATGGGATAATATAACGTTTTGATTCTTTATGTTCTTGCTCTAAGTTTGTAGGATTCTTAATTTTGAAATGAAAAAAGATGATTAAAATTGCTGCAAGTATAAATAAGATAACTTGAGTATACACCCCAGCCCTAGCTAAAGCCATACCTGATAAACGACTAAATATAGGCGTTTGTGCTAGAACTAAGGGTAAAAATTGTGCTAAAGCATATATAATTAATGTTAGTATTGCCACCCAAATTCTTGCCATTTGAAACCTCCAGATTAAATATCAATTATTCTTATTTTATCGTAAAAAACTCAGATGTACAAAAGTAAGAGAGAGTTTTTACTTGAAATATTGACCAAATTTGATTATTATAAAAATTAGATTAGCACTCATTATATTAAAGTGCTAAATAGACCCTGCTAAGGAGGAACAATCATGCTTAAACCATTAGGAAATCGTGTGATTATCGAAAGAAAAGAACAAGAACAAACAACTAAAAGTGGAATCGTTTTAACTGATAGCGCAAAAGAAAAATCTAACGAAGGTGTTGTAGTTGCAGTAGGCAGCGGACGTCTTCTTGATAATGGTGAGACAGTTGCTCCCGAAGTAAAAGAAGGTGATTCAGTAGTATTTCAAGAATATGCTGGATCAGAGATTAAACGTGGAGAAGAAAGCTATTTAATTTTAAATGTAGAAGATATATTAGCAATTATAGAAAAGTAAAAATAACTATATAAAATTGTCGAAAAACAGGATTAATATTAATGGAGGTTGTATAAATGGCTAAAGATCTTAAATTTTCAGAAGATGCACGACAAGCAATGTTACGTGGTGTGGATAAATTAGCAAACGCTGTTAAAGTAACAATTGGTCCTAAAGGTCGAAATGTTGTATTAGATAAAGAATATGTTGCACCTTTAATTACAAACGATGGTGTAACAATTGCCAAAGAAATTGAATTAGAAGATCCATATGAAAATATGGGTGCTAAGTTAGTTCAAGAAGTAGCAAATAAAACAAATGAAATTGCTGGTGATGGTACTACAACTGCTACAGTATTAGCACAAGCAATGATTCAAGAAGGTTTGAAAAACGTAACAAGTGGTGCAAATCCAGTTGGTTTACGTGAAGGCATTGATAAAGCAGTCAGAGTAGCAGTTGAAGCATTACATGACATTTCTCAAAAAGTTGAAAATAAAAATGAAATCGCACAAGTAGGTGCAATTTCTGCTGCTGATGAAGAAATTGGTAAATATATTTCTGAAGCAATGGATAAAGTAGGTAATGACGGTGTTATTACAATTGAAGAATCTAATGGACTTGATACGGAATTAGAAGTTGTAGAAGGTATGCAATTTGATAGAGGTTATCAATCTCCATATATGGTAACAGATTCTGATAAAATGATTGCGGAATTAGAAAGACCATATATTTTAGTTACAGATAAGAAAATTTCATCATTCCAAGATATATTACCTTTATTAGAACAAGTTGTTCAATCAAGCCGACCAATCTTAATCGTGGCAGATGAAGTTGAAGGTGATGCATTAACAAATATTGTATTAAACCGCATGAGAGGTACTTTCACTGCTGTAGCTGTTAAAGCACCTGGCTTTGGTGATCGTCGTAAAGCAATGTTAGAAGATTTAGCAATATTGACTGGTGCAACAGTGATTACAGATGATTTAGGATTAGAATTAAAAGATGCTTCGATTGATATGTTAGGTACTGCAAATAAAGTAGAAGTAACAAAAGATAATACAACTGTTGTTGATGGTGATGGAGACGATAACAGTATTGATGCACGAGTAAGTCAAATCAAAGCACAAATTGAAGAAACTGATTCAGACTTTGATAGAGAAAAATTACAAGAACGTCTTGCTAAATTAGCTGGTGGTGTAGCAGTGATAAAAGTAGGTGCTGCTTCTGAAACAGAATTAAAAGAACGTAAATTACGTATTGAAGATGCATTAAATTCTACACGCGCTGCAGTTGAAGAAGGTATTGTTGCAGGTGGTGGTACAGCTTTAGTTAATATCTATAATAAAGTTGAAGAAATAGAAGCGGAAGGCGATGTTGCGACAGGTGTTAATATTGTACTTAAAGCTTTATCAGCACCAGTACGCCAAATTGCTGAAAATGCTGGATTAGAAGGTTCAGTTATTGTTGAAAGACTTAAACATGCTGATGCAGGTGTCGGATTCAATGCTGCTACAAACGAGTGGGTGAATATGCTTGAAGAAGGTATTGTAGATCCTACTAAGGTAACACGTTCAGCTTTACAACACGCTGCAAGTGTTGCTGCAATGTTCTTAACTACTGAAGCGGTAGTTGCAAATATTCCAGAACCTGAAAGTAATGACAATGCTGCAATGGGTGGTATGCCAGGTATGATGTAAAAACACCTATAAATGTTGATATATCAATGTTTTGTGTTTTTACTGGTCATGGTTATAGAAATTTAGAAAATATAATAAAAAGACTGATAAGTTCATTTTGAAGTGCGCTCAGTCAAATAGACAAGTAAATAATTAAAAGATATGGTTGGTTTTGTTTTATGCAAAATCAGCCATTTTTAATGTTAGTTTTTTGTATTAAAAAAGTAGATATATTCTTTAATTACTTATTTAATTTCACTGATATCTTTAAATATAATTTGAACAATTTTTACATAAAACTTGTCGAAATTTTACATCTTTTGATTTTTAACAATTTTATTTAATATACAAATTGAAAAAAAGATAATAAATAAAAATGCTAAATTTAATAATCAAAATAATAATATAGATTAATATAGTGATAAAAGAATTCTTGCTTTTTATATTTATGTTGTTATTTAATTTTCTGACGGTTTTGATTATAAAGTGAATCTGTACTGAAATATTGATTAGTTAATTCAAAATGATCTAGTCAAAGGTGATGTATGGGTTAAATGGTATGCAAAATTATTAAATGTTAATCCTAATATGAATATTGAACTAGCGTCTTCATTTGAACGTGGTGCTAGTAATGAAAAACTCAAAAAACATGGTGGAACACTGATTTATATTAGATGGAAAGATAGAATGAACCCTATTAAATACTATAGTGACTTAATAGAAAATAGAAAAGTATGAGTTTTATATTGGAGTCTATGGCAAAAAATGATTGTCTTAGATTCCTTTTATATATTGGAGTGCTTATAAAAGTTTTTTAAATATAAAAATTATATAATTTTTATAGTATTTATTTTAAGTGTTTCGAAGTATAATGATAGCAAAGATATAAATAAACATTGACTTTTAAAGGAGAATCAACAATGAGGATTAATATTTTACAACATACCCCTAATGAAGGTCCTGGAGTTATCAGAGATTGGGCTACCGAGCATCACCATGAATTATATATTTATCATCCTTATTTTAATAGTGGTATCCTTCCCAATGTTAAAGAAACAGATTTACTTATTATTTTAGGAGGACCCATGAGTCCTAATAATGAGGATAAATGGATTTTTGAAGAACGAGAATTAATTCGCAATTTAATACAGCAAAATAAGCCAATATTTGGTATATGTTTTGGCGCTCAACAAATTACTAAAGCCCTAGGATATACTGTAGGAAAATCTCCAGTAAAAGAAGTCGGTTGGAATAAAGTTTATCGTGAGTCATCCATCATTCCTAATATTCCAAAAGAATTGATGGCATTACATTGGCATGAAGAAACATTTTATATACCTAAAAATGCACAATTATTATTTTCAAGTCAATATTTAAAAAATCAAGGATTTATTTTGAATAATAATATTATCGGACTACAATTTCATTTTGTCATGATATAAAAGAGATTGTCATGAATGATGCTCCATACGTGTTTGATTCCGTATTAAATCAAACGCCAGACCAGATTCTTAACCAAGAAGTACCAAGAGAGAATAAAGAAGTAATGTTTAAATTGTTAGATTTTATTACAAGTCATTAAAAAATAGCGAGAACCTTCCTGGTTAGGTCTCTCGCTATTATACTTTTATGTTATTTTAAGTCATCAATTGCTTTAGCAATAGAATCAAAAACATGTGGAATATCGTTTTTTTCAACACAACTAAAAGCAATACGAATATCTGTATCATTAAGTGCAATAATACCAATTGAATAGTTATCGATTAAATGAACACGAAGTTTTTCTGGGTTAACACCGATTACTTTAAGTGCCATAAAGTATCCAGAGTTAAAATCATATGCTTGCCAATGTTGTTTATATTTTTCATCATAAACCACTTCTTTTGTTACTTCATAACGTTCTTGTAATGTTTTTACATTAGCTTGAATTTCTTTATCAAATTGTTCATGATTCTCTAGTATATATTTAATTGCACTTTGAGAAGGCATTGCTCCACTTGAAATATTACTTCTAATTAATCCTTTAACTTTAGCCTCTAATACGTCTTTAGCTTTTTGATTACTTAATCCAAATGTAAGAAAGCCAACACGTAAACCCCAAGCAAAAAATTCTTTAGTTGCACCGTCAAGGCGTATCGGTAAAATATTTTTTGAATCTAATTGAGTAATTGCAGTAAAAATAGATTGTGTATAGACATCTTCATAAAATAAACCATAGTATGCATCATCTACGACTGTAATCACCTTAGTTCCTTTTTCTGCTAAGCGTTCAATTGCTGAGACAATTGTACGAACTTCTTCTTTAGTAGGTGTATAGCCAGTTGGATTATTAGGATAGTTTAAGATAATAATAGCTTTATCTTGTTTAAAATTATCTAAAGTAGATACAAGTGAGTTTGTTGTATAATGTCCATCTTGATCGAAAATAGCATAAGTTTCAATATTTGCCTTATGTCTTGTATTAAAAATAAGTTTATAGTTTCCCCAGTTATGTGTTGGTAATAAAATTGTATCTTCATCATTTACAAATAAGTCAGCAACTAAAGATAAACCATGGGTTAATGCATTCGTCACGATCGGACGGCTTATAGATGAAGCTTTTAAACTAGGATTTTCTTTTAACATTTTTTGTTGCCATAAATCTCTTAAAGTTTCAATTCCTTGTGGCGGAGCATATGGGAAAATCTCATCAGGCGAAAGATGATTGTAGACATCAAATAATGTGTCTGCATACATTTTTCCTTTATCATTAGTTGCCATACCAATTGTTGCATTGTATTTTGTTGATTTAGCTTCTGCAGACTGAGACAGAATACCTTTGGGATAAAACATAGATTGACCTAATGTCGATAACATGCTTAATATTTCAGGACGGTCATCGCCTAGTTGATCGTTTAAATGTTGTGCTAAAGGATTCATTTTCATAACCTCGCTTTAAATTGTTATTCACATTATATATTATCTTGAATTAAACAAAATATAAAGTTTTCTAATAAAAAATAAAGCAGAGAAGTGTTTTTATCCGTAAACGGAACGTATGTTCTGTTTGTGTGTTAAAATATATATAGGTCATCATGAGATATGACACTTTACTTTGTGGAGGTGTAGTGTAATGTCGTGGTTATTAGAAAGTTTAGTCACGCTTATAACAGGGAGTATGCTGATTATATTTCGAGTTTGGTTAGAAACTAAGTGGAAAAATAAATAAGATGACCTTACACAAAAACCCCTTAACTTGATGTGGCAAGTTAGGGGGTGTAATGCAATTTGTGGATATAACACTATCTTAACATAGAACATATACAATTCAATTTTAATTAAATAAATGATTAATGCATATAAAATAAAAAATTTGATATAATTATTATAATGAGGTGACTAAAAATGATGAAACACCTAACAAAAATTTTTGTAGGTTTAGCTATTGTTTTGTTTGTCATTGGATATTATCTACAAGCCACTGGACATGAAAGTCAAGGTATAAAGTTATTATTGGCTGCCATTATGTTTATGATATGTGCATTTATTAATCGTAGCAATGACAGACGTAAAAATAAAAAGTAACATATGAAAACTATGATGCAATTACCACTGTAATACTGTATCATAGTTTTTTTGTTTAACTATGTTTATAGTGTATATACAATTTATGTCTTAAGAATACTGATTTTATCTTATTTTTATTAATTCACTTTACAAATCTGTATATACTGTATATATTATTTATATACAGTTGTAAAGGGGGACATAAATGAAAGTTATTCTAAAAAACACCAGTGAACAGCCCATTTATGAACAAATTAAACAACAAATTAAAGAAAATATATTAAAAGGTTACGTTGAAGCTGGAAGTCACTTACCATCTATGAGGGAACTGGCGAAAGATTTGCAAGTCAGTTTAATTACAACAAAGCGTGCCTATGAAGATTTGGAAAAAGAAGGGTTTGTCACAACAATAAGAGGTAAAGGAACATTCGTAAAAGAACAAGACAGTTCAATTTTAAAAGAAAAACAATTTTTTGTAATTGAACATCTTGCACGTTCCATGGTAAAAGAAGCAAAAACAATTGGTATGCCTCTAAAAGAATTAAATGAAGTTTTAGCTTTAATTTACGAGGAGGAAGATGAATGAAAGCGATTGAAGTTAAACACGTAAGTTATAACACTAAAACTTTCCAAATCAAAGATCTTTCATTCAGTATTCCTCAAGGATTTGTTACGGGCTTTATTGGGAGTAATGGTGCTGGCAAGACAACAATGATTCGATTAATGATGGATTTACTTGAACCTAATACTGGAGAAATTAAAATCTTAGGACGACAAATGAAAGAATCAGCAAAATGGATTAAAAATAAAATTGGTTTTGTTTACTCAGAAATTTATTTCAACCAACAATGGAATATAAAAAAACTAGAAAATATGATTTCTCCTTTTTATTCTAAGTGGGATAGTCATATATTCCATCAGTATTTAGAGCAATTCAATATACCAAGTCATCTTAAAATTAAGCATTTCTCTAGTGGAATGAAAATGAAGTTATCTTTAGCCATTGCTTTAAGTCACCACGCTGAGTTATTTATATTAGATGAACCAACAGCAGGTTTAGATCCAATTGTAAGAAATGAAGTTCTAGAAATATTGCAGCAAGAATTAATAGATGAAAATAAAACGGTTTTTATTTCGACTCATATTATTTCAGACTTAGAAAAAATAGCAGATTATCTTGTATATATAAAAACAGGCAATCTTGTACTTGAAGGCTATTGTGATGATATAAAAGAGGAATATTTTATCGTAAAAGGTGATAACAAAGATTTAGATGATGAATTAAATCAACTCCTTTTATATAAAGAAGAAAAGCATACAGGTTATGTCGGTTTTACAAAACATGGTCAAGCATTTAAGGAATTATTTGGAAAACAAGTTGAAATAAAACATCCAACGATTGAAGAATTAATGATTTACCTTGAGAAAATGAAAGAAACTAATGATGTTGAAACTCCAAATAGAAATGGGTTGATGGCATGAAGCAACTAATAATAAGAAATTTTAAGTTAAGACGTTGGACACTTATCATTTATTTAGTGCTTATTGTTATTAATCCTATTTATACACTATTTTTTTCAAAAACAAGTTATGGTTTCGTTGTATATATTCCACTTGCCATTACATTAATGATTATAAGCATTTTAGATTCAGGACAATTATTTAGAGTACATAGACGGTTAGGTGGAAAAGAGTCGTATCTTTTTTATGAAAGTTTACCAATAACTAAGAAAGAATTGCTTAATGCAAATTATCTGACATGTATTATATTAACGATTTTAGGAACATTGATTATTGGATTATATAATTTTCAATCAACAAATATTCAGGTAAATGAGTTGCGTTATTCGACAGCACTTTCATTTTTAAGTGTAAATTTATTTAGCATTCCTATTGCCTTTAGTAAAAGTACAGAAAGAAAAAGAGAATATATTTCTTACACTGTTTATATTATTTTAATGGTACTTGCTATACCGATGGCAATTGCATTTATCTTTTTGACTATTAATTTATTTATCTTTCATAATGCACTTGATCCAAATGTATTTAATAAATATTTAAGTATTGGATTAGTTATTATAAGTGTGATTTGGCTAGTTATAAATTATTTTATTCAAATAGCACGTGTTAATCGTCGCTAGAAAAAAGGAGGACTTTTATGAAATTAGAAAATATTACTAAAACATACGGTAATAATAATGTTTTAGACAATATAGATTTTGATTTTGGAGATAGCAAAATTGTAGGACTCATTGGTAAAAACGGTGTGGGTAAAACTACACTGATGAAAGTGATGAATGGAAATATTATTAATTACAAAGGTAAAGTTAATTTAAAAGATGATGAAAATATTGGCTATCTCATTGAACATCCAAAACTTTATGATAATAAAACAGGACTTTATAATTTAAGACTCTTTGCTCAGGTGCTTGGTCAAGGATTTGATAAAGCATATTCAGATAAAATTATAGATGCTTTTGGTATGCGTCCCTATATTAAGAAAAAAGTTAAAAAATATTCAATGGGTATGAAACAAAAATTAGCGATTGCTGTATCATTAATGAATAAACCAAAATATCTTATTTTGGATGAACCGACCAATGGCATGGATCCAGATGGCTCAATCGATGTTCTAGAAACGATACAATCTTTAGTAAATGAATTAAATATGAAAATTCTTATTTCAAGTCATAAATTAGAAGACATCGAATTAATTTGTGATAGAGCTGTCTTTTTAAGAGATGGACATTTCGTTCAAGATGTCAATATGAAAGATGGTAGTGCAGAAGAAAGTACCTCTATTACGTTGGACAATGATGATTTTGATCAAGCGCTAAATTATTTACAAGAACATTTTAATGTTATTCATTCTTATAAACAAAATGGAGAAATTCTTATTAAAGCAGAACGAGATTATCGAACATTGCTTAAAGCGCTCGCACATATTAATGTGTATCCTAAATATATTGAAACACGTAAAAATTCGCTTCGAGATACGTACTTTAATATTAATCAAAGAGGTGACCATTAAATGAAGAGTTTACAATTAGTTAAATATGATATATTAAGTTTTTTAAAAAGTTATTTAACATATATCGCGCTTATATGTATTTGGGGTATCATCACAGCAATGACTGTACTATTAGCAAAAAATACTGATAAAGTCGATTATTCAATGATATTACCAATGGCAAATTGGATGTTTCTATTCTTTGGTTTACTTGTTGTTATTAAAACAATTACACGTGACTATTCTCAAGGAACGATTCAACTTTATATGAATAAAGTGAAAAATAGAGTAGGTTATGTGATAGCAAAAACGATTTCGATTATTATTTTTTCGTTCATATTTACACTTATCACGTATGTTACACTTTTAGTTATTCAAACTTTTACAGATGGTAAAAATTTAAATGGAGATAAATTCCTAACAAATATTTGGTTCTATCTTATCTTTTTACTATTTTTTGGACTATTATTATTCTTAATTACTTTAATTGTACAAAAACCAGCAGTCATTTTTACATTAGGTATCTTTTTAGTGTTTATCGTACCATTTTTACAACCATTTTTAGGTTTAATCCCTGAATGGGGCGATAATATTCAAAAATCACTCAAATATATACCTTTTAGTTACTTAACAGAAAAATCATCATCAGGTAGTATTAAATTTACGGATTGGCAATGGTTCATTTCTATTGCATCTATTGTTATTTTATTTATCGCTGATGTACTTTATGCTGCTAAACGAGACATTTAAATTAATAACTTTTTAATAAAACTGGCGACGATACGTTCAATTTTTGTCGCCAGTTTTATTTGCATTGAAAGGTACTTTAATATTTTTTGAATATAATCATAGTTATGATATATTAAAAAAAATAAGTATATAAGTGGTGGTCCTATTGCATATTCAAAATAGATGGGTTATCTCAATTTTATTTATTGTCATTTCTTTATTAGTTGTACTAGGATTGACAATTTATAAAAATGAAAAAACGGTTGATTTAAGTGATGTAGAAATTAATCATTTAAAGCTTAATGAAACGTTTGATAACTCAGAATATAGTTTAAATAAGCATGTGAAATTAGATAGGTATGTTTTTTATAATCATAATAAATATAAAAATTTAACAATAAAAGTCAAGAAAAAACATCACAAAATTAAAGGAATTATCTTAGTTAAAGATACTTTTGTTAACACAAATTTTGATGTTCATATAGGTGACCAAATCGATGCTGTTATAGATAATCTAGGTTATAACTATGACAAAGATAAGGTAGGTAAAGGTTATGATGCTTTAGTGTATCTTGATAAAGATCATCACATGAAATTATCAATTTTATATAAAGATAATATTGTTAAGCGAATTGAATTCTTTAGTCGTTGATAGTTAATAAAAATAAATTTATATTTTAAGAAAGTATGTGAAAGAAAATGGATAAAATTACTTTTTTGAATGAACTGGAAACGGAGCTTGATGATTTACCACGTAAAGAAAAAGATAAAGTAATGAATGAATATGAAGATATCTTTTATAATCAAGAAACAAAAGGCAAAACAGATGCTCAAATATTAGATGATTTGAAAAATCCTTATACTATTGGAAAAGAAATAAAAGCTAAAGAAGCAATTTCACATGCAAAAGTTACACCTAACTTTCGTAATATTGTAAAAGCTATTATGGCATCATTAAGTTTGGGTGTTATTTCTTTTTTCTTAATTGTTATCCCAATTATAATATTCTTAATATTTCTAGCCTTTGTTTTCGTCATTTCAATTGTGCTTATTTGTTTACCTATCTTATTAATTATTATTAGTATCCTTAAAGGCACTCCTGACTCTTTTAGTAATTTTCTTTATAGTATTTCTTATGCTGGAATAGGTATATTAGTGTTCGTTGCAATAATAAAAATTGTTCAGAATTTATATAAACTTGTTTTAAAATATTTATCATGGTATATAAAAATAATTAAAGGAAGAATCCAGTGATGAAAAAGTTAACAATAAGTGGATTAGTTATATTTGTTGTTTTTTTTCTAGCAGCAACGTTGGTATGGTTTGTTCATGATAAAGATATTTATAAACGATTGAAATATAATGAAACGTTTCATCAATCATCTATCTCCAAATTGAATATAGATAGTTATAGTTCTGATATCACTATTACTCAAGGTTCTTCATTTAGAGTGAAATATTACGGGGACAATAGTATAAAAGTGAACACTCAAAAAGACAGCTTAAATGTAAAAGAATCACGTTCTTCTAAAAGAGGATATAGCTTTAATTTAAACCCTTTTAAAAGAAGCAAGTTCAACATACATATAACCATTCCACCTGATAAATTAAAACAATTAAATATTGATGCTAAATTAGGAAAATTAAATATTAATAATATAGATATCAAAAAAGCTAGAATTAGAAAAGACGGAGAAAATTTAAATATCAAAGAAGCTAAACTTGATCATATTGATTATTATAGCGATCATGGAACAATTAATATTAAAAATAGTGATATTAAAAATAGTCAATTTAAAGTAATAAATTCTAATATTGTGGTTAATCATTGTACCTTGAAAAATGGGTTATTCATTACAAATGAAGGAAAACTTGACTTTAAAAACATGCCAAGTCAAATTGATATGAAGAGTTCAAGTAAAAAAGGTGATATAAACATTGAGTATAAAACTAAGCCTAAAGACACCTTGTTAAAACTACATCCAGGAATGGGTGACAATAACATTAAGAATCCTTATTTTAAAGATAGCAAAGTAGGTAATAGTTATAATATTATAGAGTGTTATAACGTTAAAGGTGATATAAATATTAAATAGGATGAAAAAGATTAGACAAAACGTTGATTAATTAAATTTTAAAACGTTTATCTAATCTTTTTTTATTAATACGTAGCAAATGTTAAATCAGTATCTAGCTTTCCAGTAAATTCTATTAAATCAAGTTCATGACCCTCTAACCATGATTGAAAGTCGATAGATAGAGGGGGTCTATTCTCACCTAATGTCATCCAAGCTTTTAAATGTTTAGGTTCATACATTGATGTATGAATCGTTCCTGACCAACTTTTAAATAACTTACTATAAATGTCATATTTAGGATCATTAAAAAGTTTAAACGCAGTATATTTATCTATATCTTCTGAAGTTTGACTAATTGTGCGAGCAAGACGTTCTTTAGATTCTTTGGTATAGTTACGATTTTCATGTGTTAATATTTCAAAGTGATTAGTACAAACTTTATCATATCTAACATCAAATGAGCGTGGCGTAATTTCAACAATTGCATGATTTAAATGCTTATCCATTAAAATATAACTAAATGAACTTCTATGGGGTAACTCTTTTAGAAATTGAATTGCTTCTTTTACATCTTTACAATATTCTAAGACAAGTCGTCCTACCATATAACATACAAATCCATTTGCAGGATGCTTACGGTGCATAAAATTATATCCCATCACAAGACCTGCTTCATTCATACCATCCATACGACCAGTTACTCTAGAGGTTGGTCCTATTTGCGCGAGTCCACCATCATTTGGTTGATAAAGAAGATATCTGCCATCATATGTAGCAGGATGATAGTCATAATTACGAACCATATAATCTTTACCTTGAAAAACTGTACATCCACTTTCATTTAAATCAGTAAAACGATAGTGACCGAAATTTAAAATCATTTGTTTAGTCGGTAAATTTAATATCTCTTGCATTCCTAATAATTCTTCCCAGATTTCTGGTGCATACGTTTGGAAAATGCTATATGTTTCATTAACATCAATGTCAAAACGAGGTATACGCTTCTTCCATTCACGTTCTCTATTTTCTAGTAAGGGCGTCTGTTTTAACCACTGAGCAGTTTTGATACCTAAATCAAAATGTGATCCGCGAAAGGTCATAATATCTGACTTAACTTCTTGCATGAAAAATCCTCCTATCATTTGTTTTATTATTTATATTGAACAATAATTTATATTAAATTTAAAGCCTTATAATGTTTATTTATATATGATAGTAATTCACTGTGTAAATAAGACAAATGTCATTCATTATAAATAAAGAAAAAATATTTGATTTTTTAAAAATCTTTAATTTTAGGTTTGAAATAATATATAAAAAGGTATGTATTTAATCATAACGTTAACTATGTTAAAATTATTTAATGTAAACGTATTTATTTTAAGTACAGGGGTGAAACATAAATGTGGGATTTCATTAAAGGTTTATTTAAATTCTTATTAAGCTTTACAGCTATTACAGCACTAGTTGTTGGTGTAGTAGTAGTAGTATTTGGCTTTATTTTCAAAAAAGACTTTGAAGATATCGAAAGAAAAACAAAAGAAATCGTATCTGATATTGAAAGCAATAATGCTTAATGCAACGATGTACCATATACCAGTAATTTCATTTGAAGTTACTGGTTTTTTTTATTACTCTTAAATAAATACAATTAGCTAGTATAAATATTAATGATATTGAATATAATGGAGGTATTAAAATGACAACTAAAGGTTATGTGGGATCTTATACAAAAAAAGAAGGTAAGGGTATTTATATATTCGAACTTAATGAAGATAATGGAGAAATACAATCAGTAGATACAGGATATGATATCGAAGCATCGACTTATCTTGCTCAAACTGAACAATTTTTGTATGCAATTACTAAAGAGAATGAGGCATGTGGTGTAGCTGCATTTAAAAAAGGCGAGAATGGACAGCTTACACTCATTAATAAATGTTTAGCTTCAGAGAATGGAACAGGGTGTTATATTTCTGTTTCTAGTGATCATAACTTCTTATTCGAAGCGGTTTATACTGCTGGAATAGCACGTATATATCAACTTAATCCTGACACAGGCGAAGTGGTAAAATTAATTGAAGAGTTAGAACATAGTTATCCAACTGGAACACATGAGCGTCAAGATCATAATCATGTTCATTTCATTAGAGAAACCCCTGACCATAAATATGTAGCTGTGACTGATTTAGGTGCAGATAAAATTGTAACATATACATTCGGAGTTGAAGGGTTTAAAGAACATGCGGTATCAGAATTCCATGCTGAAGATGGACCGCGTCATATTGAATTCCATAATAATGGGAAATACGCGTATGTTGTTCATGAGTTATCTAATAGAGTAAGCGTTGTACAATATCATGATGGAAAATTTGAAGAAATTGAACGTCATTTAACGATTCCTGAAGATTTCACTGGAGAAACTAAATTAGCAGCTGTGAGACTATCTCATGATGAACAAAATTTATATATTAGTAATCGTGGACATGATAGTATAGCGATATTTACAGTAGTTGATGATGGAAAAGGAATTAACCCAGTTGAAATAGTAAAAAGCGGGGGAGAATTTCCAAGAGATTTTAATATTACTGAGTCAGATGAATACCTTGTATGTGCACATCAAGAAGGAAATTACGCGTTAACAGTATTTAGACGTGATACAAATAGTGGTATGTTGATTGCTACTGACAATCAGTATACCGCACCTGAAGGTGTATTTGTTGATTTCTTGAATTCATCGTTATAGATAAAAAATACCCCTATAATGTAAACACTTGTAAAGTGAGCCATTATAGGGATTTTTTTATAAGTTTTTGAAAAATGTTCTAATATATTTGAATTTACCTTTATAAGGGGGATAGATAATACTCGAATCTAGTCGAGTAGATTTAAAAATATATGATTTCATATGACTAAATGTATCAAATGAATATTTGCCATGATATTCGCCAATTCCTGAAGCACCTACGCCACCAAAGGGTAAATTTGGGTTAGCTAAATGCATTAAAGTGTCATTGATTGCACCGCCACCAAATGACAATTCTTCTAGCACACAGTTCGTTGTATTTTCATCTTCACTAAATAAATATAAGCTTAGAGGTTTAGATTTGCTTTGAATAATATCTATCGCTTCATTAAAATCATCGTAGACGATGATTGGTAATAATGGACCAAAAATTTCTTCTTCCATAATTTTAGATTGTGGAGTAATACCGTCTAAAATTGTAGGTTCGATATATTGTTCATTTTCATCAGTATGCCCACCAAAAATCACTTCATTACGATGTATTGCTAATAATTCAGAAAGTCGATTGAAATGTTTTGTATTAACAATACGTCCAAAATCAGGGCTATTTTGAATATTTTTGCCATAGAATTCTTCAATAGATTGTTTAAATGCTTGAATTAATTCATTTTTAACTTTTCTATTCACTAAAATATAATCTGGTGCTACACAAGTTTGACCAGCATTGGTGAATTTACCGAAGCTAATACGATCACTTGCTACTTTAATATTAGCAGTTTCATCTACAATCACTGGTGATTTACCACCAAGTTCAAGTGTGACAGGAACTAAATTTTTACTTGCTGCTTCGTAAACAATTCGACCTACATTTTCGCTACCAGTAAAGAATATATAATCAAATGGAAGATTGATTAATGTTTGAGTTTCTTCAACGCCACCTTCAACGACAGCTACAAAATCGCTTGCAAACACATCTTCAATCACTTTTCGCACTACTTGTGCAACATGAGGAGTAAGTTCAGAAGGTTTAATGATGGCGTTATTACCAGCTGCTATAGCACCAATAAGAGGTTCGAATAAAAGTTGTACAGGATAATTAAATGGACCGATAATTAATATTGTCCCATAGGGCTCAGGCTTAATATAACTCTTTGATGGAAACATAAATAGGGGTGTATCTACTTGCTTAGTTTTAGCCCAGTTTTTTAATTCTTTACGAGCTGTTTTTATACTTTTTAAAAGTATACCAATTTCAGTAGCATACGCTTCTACTGAACCTTTCCCTAAGTCTATTTTTAATGACTCTAATAATTCTGTTTCATGGTCTTTAATACTTTTACTTAATAATTTTAATTGTTGTTTACGAAATTTGATATCTTTAGTTTGATGTGTTTTAAAAAACTGTTTACTTTCTTGAAATTGTTTTTCTATTAAATTCAATTGTAGTACCTCCTGTACAGTCAATCCTAATACCGTTATAGGTGTGATTGACTATATAATTTTAGTTAAATGTATCCAAGGTTAAAACATTTGAATGAATGATTAAAATAAATTAAAAAAAGGCTGAGAGTTAAGTAACCTACTATCTCAGCCTTATTATATATGAATTAAAATATGAATTATTTAGTTAAAATTTCAGTGATTTGAGGTACAACTTGTTTTTTACGAGAAACTACACCTGATAAGAAAGCCATACCATCATCTAATTGAACATTGAAGGCTTGACCAACTTTATCTTTTTCAGCCCCGACAACTAAAATTTTAGAATCACTGTTAATAATATCAGTGACAACTAATACAAATAAATCATATTTTTCGTTTGCACTTGTTTCTAACATTGCTTTTTCCAATTCATCTTTACGATTTAAGACTTCATCAATATCTACAGTATTGACTTGAGCAATACGAGTAACATAATCTCCCATATTAAATGATTTAGCATCCATATTTAATAACTCTTCAGCAGATTTATCAGTTGTTGAAGCACCTGCTTTCAACATTTCTAAACCATATTCATCTAAATCGACATTAGCAATGTCTTTTAATGCTTTAGCAGCATTTACATCTTCTTCAGTACATGTTGGAGATTTAAATAATAAACTATCTGAAATAATAGCTGAAATCATTAATCCAGCAATTTCAGGTTTAATCTTAAAGTTACGTTCTTTATACATTTTATAAAGAATTGTAGCAGTACAACCTACAGGTTCTGCACGATAGTATAAAGGACCTGCTGTTTCAAAGTTCGCAATTCTATGATGATCTACGACATTCACAATATTCGCTTTAGCAATAGTTTCAGCACTTTGTTGGAATTCATTGTGGTCAACTAAGATAACGTCTTGACCTTCTAAATCATCATTTAATAAAGTTGGTGCATCAACTTTAAAATGATCTAATGCATATTTTGTTTCAGCACTCACTTCACCTAAGCGATAAGGAGTTGCTTCAGAATTTCCAGTTTGTTGTTCAAAATCAGCCATTATAATAGCTGAAGATATTGCATCTGTATCCGGATTTTGATGTCCAAAAATATAAGTTTTTGCCATTGATTTATTCACCCTTAATTTTTAAATTTATCCTTATTTTAGCATGTTTTAATTGATAACTTCTACCTTTGCACCTAATGAGTTTTTAAAATGAGCTAAAGCGAACTGATGACCCTCTTCATTAAATGAGGCAACACCTTGTTCAGGGATAATAATATGATAGCCTAAATTATAAGCAGAAATTGCTGTATGGAGTACACATATATCAGTACATACACCTACAATTTCAACAGTATCAATATGTCTTTCTCTTAATAAACTATCTAAAGCAGTACCATAAAAAGAATCATAACGTCGCTTATCTAAATAATGTACAGTATCTTCATTTTTATATTTATCAAAAAATGATTTTACCTTACCATATAATTGACGACCTGAAGTGCCTTCAATGTTATGTGGTGGGAATAATTTAGTTTCAGGATGATACGGGTCTTCTTCAAAATGTAAATCCATCATGAAAAAGATATTATCATGTTGATGTTGATATTGATTGAGTCTTTCTACAATAAACTGTTCAATATCTTGGCCTGGTTTACCACAAGTTAATCGGCCGTCATCAGCGATAAAATCATAAGAATAATCTACAACAATCAATGCTTTGTTAGTCATAATAAACATCCCTTTCTTAATAAATGTTTGAATACCTTAAAAAATGTATAATATTAAATTATAAATATAGTATAGCTATACACCATTATGGTTACAAATATATTTAATAACAACATAAGATAGGGGATAAAAAATATTGATCAATGCACAGGATTTTGGTTTAAAAGGAAAACATAAACGAAGAGATACTAAAGCTATACAAAAAGCACTTAATGCCGCAAGATACGGAGAACATACAGTTTATATACCATCTGGGACTTATTATATTAGTAAAGCATTAGTGATATATGATCATACCACTTTAATATTAGAAGATGATACCATCTTGCAGCGTCACTCGAGAGATGCATTGTTAAAAAATGGTAAAAAATTTGGTTTCTATCATGGATATCAAGGAAATGGGCATATTAAAATAAAAGGTGGTATATTTGATATGAACGGTTCAAAGTACCCCTACAATAATACCGCAATGTCTATAGGTCATGCTGAAGATATCGAGTTAATAGATATTACAGTACTTGATGTTGTAGGTGGACATGCACTAGATGCTTGTGGAATCAATGGTTTATATATTAAGGACTGTAAGTTTAAAGGCTTTTTTGATGTAAATGGTGATCGCTCATTTTCTGAAGCAATTCAATTAGACATTCAAGTGCCTGGGTCATTTCCTAAATTTGGTACGACTGATGGCACGATTACCAAAAATGTTGTCATTGAAGATTGCTATTTTGGAAATTCAAACCAATATAAAATGCAAGCTTGGAATAGAGCGATAGGCTCTCATGCCAGTCGTTATAATCGCTTTTACGAAAATATTCATATAAGGAATAATGTGTTTAACGGAATGAATGAATATGCATTAACTCCGTTAAAATCAAAGACAATGTTTATCTCAAATAATACCTTTATAAATTGTAATGGTGGTATTCGTTTTCTTGGAGTTAAAGATGGAAAAAATGCGGCTGATGTTTCTACAGGACAAGTTCAAAAGACTCAAGCTGGAGATAATTTGACTGTAACCGGTAATCATTTCGAAGGAGAAATGAAAAGAGATGCTATACACGTGAGAAGTTATAATAATGTAAAACATACTAATGTTTTTATTGCAGGTAATTCGTTTAATCATTCGACACAAAGATTACATTTAGAAGATATTTCTAATTTGACATTTAATCAAAATGATAAAGTTAAAGTTAAAAAAATTAATATTGATTAGTATTTAATTTAAAAAGGTATAATTATAGATGAAAAATAAATGATACGCGCTTTATTATGATATATAATAAAGCGTTTTCTTTTATGTTATAATATCATTATATATTTTCAAAAAAGTCAGATTTCTATGAGGCTTGTTTGCAATATAATAGGTATCAAATCAACTTTGTTGAGATGATGCCATATTTCTAAAAATAGAATATATTAAGTTAAGTTTCTAATTTTAAAGGGGGAGAATTAGATGGCTAAGCAATCAGGTTTTCGAAGAAATGCACAATACTTAACATTTTTTTCTAAAAAAGATCATACAAATCAATCTTATTCTATGGGGCAATTATTGGGGCTCATTTTAGGACCGTTATTGTTTGTTCTTATCTTATCATTCTTTCATCCAGTAGAACTTCCTTTCAAAGGGGTATATGTTTTAGGAATTACGGTGTGGATAGCTATTTGGTGGATTACAGAAGCGATACCAATTGCTGCAACGAGTTTTTTACCACTCATACTTTTGCCTTTAGGACATGTACTTTCGCCTGAACAAGTCTCTTCTGAATATGGTAATGATATTATCTTTTTATTTTTAGGTGGTTTTATTCTTGCAATTGCTATGGAAAGATGGAATTTACATACACGTGTAGCTTTAACTATTATTAGATATATTGGCGCAAGCACGAGTAAAATATTATTAGGCTTCATGATTGCTACAGGATTCCTATCAATGTTTGTATCAAATACAGCGGCTGTTATGATAATGATACCTATTGGTTTAGCAATTATTAAAGAAGCGAATGAGTTGAAAGATGATGACGTTAAATCAGATAGTATTTCGAAGTTTGAAAAATCACTTGTCTTAGCTATTGGTTATTCTGGGACCATCGGAGGATTAGGTACACTTATTGGAACACCGCCACTCATTATACTAAAAGGACAATTTGAACAACATTTTGGACAAGAAATTAGCTTTGCTAAATGGATGATTGTTGGTATTCCTACAGTCATTATTTTAATAGCATTAGCATGGGCTTATTTAAGATTTATCGCATTTAGACATGATTTGAAGTATTTACCGGGTGGTCAAACATTGATTGAAGATAAACTCAATCGTCTTGGTAAAATGTCTTATGAAGAAAAAGTGGTTCAAGCTATTTTTATTCTTGCAAGTTTACTATGGATAACAAGAGAATTTATTTTAAAAAGTTTTTCAATAACATCTGAAGTTGCAGACGGTACAATTGCAATATTTATTTCTATTTTACTTTTTATATTTCCGGCTAAAAGTAAAGAAAAACATAAGCGAATTATTGATTGGGAAGTGGCAAAAGAATTACCATGGGGTGTACTTATATTATTTGGTGGAGGCTTAGCTTTAGCAAAAGGAATTTCAGAAAGTGGTTTAGCAAAATGGCTAGGTGAGCAACTAAAAATGTTAGATGGGGTGCATCCACTAGTAATAGTTATTGTCATTACAATATTTGTGTTATTTTTAACAGAAGTGACTTCAAATACAGCAACTGCTACAATGATTTTACCTATTCTTGCTGCGCTATCTGTAGCAGTAGGTGTACATCCAATGTTATTAATGGTACCCGCAGCTATGGCAGCAAACTGTGCTTACATGTTACCAGTAGGAACACCCCCAAATGCTATTATATTTGGATCAGGTAAGTTGAGTATTAAAGAAATGGCTAAAGTAGGAGTTTGGGTTAATTTAATTTCTGCAGTGATTATTATAGTAGTTGTTTATTTCTTAATGCCATATATTTTAGGATTTGATATTTCTGATACATTAAATTTAAAATAAAATTAAATATCTTGAAATCATATATTCATTATGTATGTTTTATCTTAATATTTTAAATAAATATATAAAAAGAGCCTGGGACATCATGAGTTCATGAGTGGTCCTAGGCATTTTTAATATGATGCGGCTAGGTTTTCAGAATGAAAGGATACATTCAACACAAATATTGTCCACTCCCTTTTATTGACGATGAAAAGCACCAATAATTTTCACTGAAAAATCTAATGTTTCTAATATTGATATAACTTTATTCAAATTATCTGATAGCCCGGTATCTGCTTGTACGAAGAAGCGATACATACCCAGTTGAGTTTTCAGTGGTCTTGATTCAATCCATGATAAATTAATATCAAATAATGCAAATGTAGTCAGTATACTTGCCAGTAATCCAGCTTTGTCATACTTAGGAGTAATTAATAGCATTGTGTTATTCGTTTTAGACTCAAAGTCATTATCATTTTTTATGACTAAAAAACGTGTAACATTATGCGGGTAATCTTGAATATTACTCTCTATAGCAGTATATCCGTACATTTCACCACTACCTACAGGGACAATGGCTGCTACATCCGAGGAGATTTTTTCTAATCCTTGAATCGTACTCTCAACATAATCGTAAGAAAATTGATGTTTTTGAATGTATTGGCTTGTTTGACTGATGGCTGGTGCGATAGAGTATACCTTTTTTATATTTTCTATCTTTGAGTCCCTTGTCGCATATAAACCAAAATTAATATCTAAATGTATTTCCCCATGTGCAAAAACATGTTGTTGAGCTAGTGCATCTGCCACAATGTTTATAGTTCCTTCAATTGAATTTTCTATGGGTACAATTGCTACAGATTGAGCGTCACTATTTACTGCCTTAATGACTTCATATAAATTAGACTTTGGTATGAAGTTAAAATTATCTTTTGAAAAATATTTTTTAGCAGCTAAATATGAAAATGTACCTTCGGGACCTAAATAATATAAATGCATGATGAATTGTCACCTCATGAATCTTGTACATTAGTGGAATGGACATTTCATCGGTGTCGCTTTTTTATAATGGAAATTAGGGTCTTTAATAATATTTTTGTATCCATGATGGTAATTAGCAGTTAACGTTGGCGATAACGGTGGGGCTAACCATGACCATTTTCCAGTAACATCACGATGATGCTGTTCCTCTTTTTCTTCAAATAATTCAAATTGTTTAGCAGCAGTTAAGTGGTCAACAATAGAAACACCCTGTGATTTAAAAGAGTGATAAACTGCATAATTTAATTCTACTAATGTACGATCTTTATTAAATGAATTATTTTTAAGTGTACCAAATTCAAATGTTTCTGCAACTTTTTCAAGCAAATTATAGCGGTAAGTATCAGTAAAATTACGAACTGCAATTTCAGTGACCATATACCAACCATTAAAAGGAGCAGTTGGATATGTAATTCCACCTATTTTCAAATCCATATTAGAAATAATAGGAACACCATACCATTTTAAATGTAAATCTTTCAGCTTTGGAAATTGATCATGTTCTATATCTACTTCTTTAATCAATGAAGCTGGAAATTCATGATATTTTATAGGTGAATTTGGTAATTGATAAATAAGAGGAAGCACGTCAAAGTCTGAACCTTTGCCTTTCCATCCCAAATGATTAGCTAATTGTGTTATCTCGCGTTCTGATGGATCACCTTTATCTTCATATCCTGCGTAACGTATTAATTGATTGTTATATATTTTAGGTGCATCAGTTGAAGAAAATATAGTGATATATGGTTTGATTTTACCGCCATTTGTTGCTTTGTTTAAATGATTATGAAGCGCATCTAAGAAATGTTGTTCTGTATAAATATCGCGTGCATCCACAACATTTAATGATTCCCAAAATAAGCGCCCGACACATCGATTGGAATTACGCCATGCCATTTTAGCGCCATAATTTAGTTCTTCATAAGTATGTGTATAGGTACCTGTCCGATTGATTTCTTTCCCTATCTCAGTGATACGTTTAGAAATAGTATGATTTGAGTAATTTAATTCACCATACATAGTTTGGATAAAATTTGTAGCTTCTTCTAATAGCATATAATCACCTCAATAGTATTATAAGCGAGTAACTGATATAACACATACAATAAATACTTATGTCATGAATTTGTCGAATTAAAAAAATTTAATTTTTAAATTAAAGACTATTATCGAAAATACTCACTATTACTGAATTGTGATAAAATATACAAAAAGGTTGTTAGGAGAGATGAGGATGTATCGTTACGAAGATGATAGTTTAATGTTACATAATGACTTATATCAAATAAATATGGCAGAAAGTTACTGGAATGACGGTATTCATGAAAGAAATGCAGTGTTTGATTTGTATTTCAGAAATATGCCATTTGGAAGTGGATATGCTGTTTTTAATGGGTTAAAAAGGATGATTCAATTTATAGAAAACTTCCATTTTAGTGATTCTGATATCGAATATTTACAATCAATAGGATATAAAAATGATTTTTTAAAATATCTTAAAAATTTGAAATTTACAGGGAATATTCGCGCGATGCAAGAAGGGGAATTGTGTTTTGGGAATGAACCATTATTACGAGTAGAAGCGCCATTAATTCAAGCTCAACTTATTGAAACGATTTTACTTAATATTGTAAATTTTCATACGCTTATTACAACGAAAGCTAGTAGAATTCGTCAAGTTGCACCACAAGATACGTTAATGGAATTTGGTACACGACGTGCACAAGAAATTGATGCCGCAGTTTGGGGAGCACGTGCAGCATATATTGGTGGGTTTGATTCAACAAGTAATGTCCGAGCAGGCAAATTATTTGGTATTCCAGTTTCCGGAACTCATGCTCATGCACTAGTTCAAACATATGGTGATGAGTATAAAGCATTTAAGATTTATGCAGAACGACATAAAAATTGTGTGTTTTTAGTAGATACGTTCCACACTTTAAAATCAGGGGTACCAACTGCAATTAAAGTTGCAAAAGAATTAGGAGATTCCATTAATTTTATAGGTATAAGATTAGATTCTGGTGACATTGCATATTTATCGAAAAAAGCTCGTCGTATGCTTGATGATGCAGGCTTTAAAGACGCAAAAATCATTGCTTCAAATGATTTAGATGAGCAAACAATTACCAGTTTAAAGGCACAGGGTGCAAAAGTAGATTCTTGGGGTATAGGGACTAAATTGATCACGGGTTATGATCAACCAGCCTTAGGAGCAGTTTATAAGCTTGTCGCTGTTGAAAATAATGAAGGTGAATATGTAGATCGTATCAAGCTATCAAATAATGCGGAAAAAGTTACTACGCCTGGTAAGAAAAAAGTATATCGTATTATTAATACTAAAACTGGCAAGGCTGAAGGTGACTATATCACGCTTGAACATGAAAATCCTAATAAAGAAAAACCATTAAAGATGTTCCATCCAGTTCATACTTATAAAATGAAACATGTTAAGCATTTTGAAGCAATTGATTTACATCATTCAATTTTCGAAAATGGTAAATTAGTTTATGACTTACCAAGTGAAAAAGAAACTCAAGATTATTTAAAACAATCATTATCACAATTGTGGGAAGAAAATAAACGTTATTTAAATCCACAAGAATATCCAGTAGATTTAAGCACAAGTTGTTGGAATAATAAACAAAAGCGCATTCTTGAAGTGACAGAACATGTTAAGGAAATGGAGGAAGACAATGACTAATTTACAAGATATCGTAGTAAAAGAAATGAAAGTAAAGAAACATATTGATAGTCAACAAGAAATTCGTGAGATTATCCAATTCATTAAAAACTATGTTCAATCACATACATTTATTGAGTCATTAGTACTTGGCATATCTGGTGGTCAAGATTCTACACTTACTGGTAAATTAGCGCAATTAGCAGTTGAAGAACTCCGTAAAGAAGGAAGAGAATGCCAATTTATAGCAGTTAAACTTCCCTATGGTAAACAAAAGGATGCTGATGAAGTAGAAGATGCACTTCATTTTATTCAACCTGATGAAGTGATTACAGTTAATATTAAACCAGCAGTAGATCAAAGTGTAGCATCATTGAAAGAAGCGGGTATTGAACTTACAGATTTCCAAAGAGGAAATGAAAAAGCAAGAGAGCGCATGAAAGTACAATTTTCTATTGCTTCAAATCGTAGTGGTATTGTTATAGGAACGGACCATTCAGCTGAAAATATCACAGGTTTTTATACTAAATATGGTGACGGTGCTGCTGACATTGCACCTATCTTTGGACTAGATAAACGCCAAGGTAGACAGCTTTTAGAATATTTAGAAGCGCCAACACATTTATATGAAAAAGTGCCTACTGCTGATTTAGAAGATGATAAACCTCAATTACCTGATGAGGAAGCATTAGGGGTAACTTATAATCAAATTGATGACTACTTAGAGGGCAAAGAAGTACCAAGTGATGCAAAAACAACGATAGAGAATCATTATGTTAAAAATGCACATAAAAGAGAATTGGCATATACTCGCTATACTTGGCCTAAACATTCATCTACAAAAGAATAAATGAATACTCTAATAATTAAATGATTTAATTACTATTAGTTTTTAGTGACAAAATTATTTGTGACTGATAAAATTATTTCGAATTTTAGTTAAATGAAATGAGGAATAATATGTCAGTAATTACGTCAAATCCATGGATAATGGTATTAGCGATATTCATCATTAACGTTTTTTATGTTACATTTCTTACAATGCGTACGATTTTAACGTTAAAAGGATATCGTTATATGGCAGCAGTAGTAAGTTTTCTTGAAGTTTTAATATATGTTGTTGGATTAGGGCTAGTGATGTCTAGTTTAGATCAAATTCAAAATATTATTGCATATGCCTTTGGATTCTCAATAGGTATCATTGTTGGAATGAAAATTGAAGAAAAGCTTGCATTAGGCTATACAGTTGTAAACGTAACATCTGCAGAATACGAGCTTGATTTACCTAAAGAGTTACGAAATTTAGGTTATGGTGTTACTCACTATGAAGCACATGGTAGAGATGGAAGTCGAATGGTAATGCAAATTTTAACACCTAGACGTTATGAACGAAAATTAATGGAAACTGTTCGTAGTTTAGATGAAAAAGCATTTATCATTGCGTATGAACCTAGAGCCATTCACGGTGGATTCTGGACTAAAGGTGTTCGAACTAAGAAAGTAAAAGCATATGAAGTAGAAGAAATAGAAAGTGTTGTGGAACATAGTGAAGTTCAAGGTAAATGAAAATGAAACTATTTCAGATTGTATTGCACGTATGAGAAAAGAAGGATACATGCCAGTCAGACGTATTGAAAAACCTGTTTACTTTGAAGATAAACAAGGAAATATAAAGATATTACGACAAGATATTCAATTTGTTGGTAAGAAAATAGAAAATGACATTTAATAACTGCTCATATATGGGTCTTTGACAATTTAGAAGTCAGAGACCTTTTAATATTTTTATAAAGTTCGTAAACCTATATTCAATTAGAATAAAAAATCTTTATACTTTTAGTATAGAATCTGTTAAACTATAAATATAGAGTTAAATACGAACTATTTTACTTAAAAACGATTTAATGTACAGCTTTTTATAAAAATAATTACATAAGATAGGAGTTTAATAATGATTGAACGTTATTCAAGAGAAGAAATGTCTAGTATTTGGACAGACCAAAATAGATATGAAGCATGGTTAGAAGTGGAGATTCTTGCTTGTGAAGCCTGGAGTGAATTAGGGTATATTCCTAAGGACGACGTAAAAAAAATTCGTGAAAATGCTAAAGTGGATGTCAATCGTGCAAAAGAAATTGAACAAGAAACACGTCATGATGTAGTAGCATTTACAAGACAAGTATCTGAAACACTTGGAGAAGAACGTAAATGGGTTCATTATGGATTAACTTCTACAGATGTTGTAGATACTGCATTAAGTTATGTAATTAAACAAGCGAATGAAATTATTGAAAAAGATATTGAACGCTTTATTAAAGTACTTGAAGAAAAAGCTAAAAAATATAAATATACATTAATGATGGGTCGTACACACGGTGTTCATGCTGAGCCAACCACTTTTGGCGTAAAAATGGCATTATGGTATACAGAAATGAAACGTAATTTAAAACGTTTTAAAGAGGTACGTAAAGAAATTGAAGTTGGGAAAATGAGTGGCGCAGTAGGAACATTTGCCAATATTCCTCCTGAAATTGAAAGTTACGTTTGTAAACATCTTGGAATTGACACAGCCCCTGTATCAACTCAAACACTTCAACGTGATCGTCACGCTTATTACATTGCAACTTTAGCGTTAATTGCGACATCATTAGAAAAATTTGCTGTAGAAGTTCGTAATTTACAAAAAACTGAAACGAGAGAAGTTGAAGAAGCATTTGCAAAAGGTCAAAAAGGATCATCAGCAATGCCGCATAAACGTAATCCAATCGGTTCAGAAAATATTACAGGTATTTCAAGAGTGATTCGTGGTTATATTACAACTGCTTATGAAAATGTCCCATTATGGCATGAACGAGACATATCTCATTCTTCTGCAGAGCGAATTATGTTACCAGATGTAACAATTGCATTAGATTATGCTTTAAATAGATTTACTAATATTATCGACCGTTTAACAGTATTTGAAGATAATATGAGAAATAATATTAATAAAACATTTGGTCTTATTTTTTCACAACGCGTTTTACTTGCATTAATTAATAAAGGTATGGTTCGTGAAGAAGCATACGATAAAGTACAACCTAAAGCGATGAAATCTTGGGAAACTAAAACACCTTTCCGTGAACTTATAGAACAAGATTCAACCATTACAAATGTTTTATCTAAAGAAGAATTAGACGAGTGTTTTGATCCAAAACATCATTTGAACCAAGTCGATACCATTTTCAAACGTGCTAATTTAGAATAGTTACTAATATAGTTTTAGCATGTTCAATTGAAATAACTACACTTTAATTAATTAATGCGTTAAAATATAGTTATATTTAATTTGAAAATAGGGGTTGCTTGAGATGCAAATTGAAAAATTAAGAGGAGAAGCATTGGATGAATTATTTGATGCCATCTTAACACTTAAAGATAGAGAAGAATGTTATCAATTCTTTGATGATTTATGTACAGTCAATGAAATTCAATCTTTATCTCAAAGACTTCAAGTTGCTAAAATGATAAAGCAAGGTTTTACTTATGCAACTATAGAACAGAAATCTGGTGCATCAACAGCTACGATATCTAGAGTTAAACGCTCACTGCAATGGGGTAATGATGCGTATACAATGATTTTAGATAGATTAAATGTTGAAACAAAAGAATAAATAAAGAGAGACAATTGCTTAGCTAAAAATAGCAATTGTCTCTTTTTTGTGAATATAATTTTTACAATTTGAACTAGTATAAACTTAGTGTATTGATTTAGAATTGCAAAGGTAAAAATGCTATAATTTAGTGTATGTTAAAAGAAGGAGTTATGGATAATGTATGACATTAGAAAGTGGCAGCATGTATTTAAACTTGATTCTGCCAAAGAGATTAGCGACGAAAATTTAGAAGCCTTATGTATGTCAGATACTGATGCCATCATGATTGGTGGGACAGACGATGTAACTGAAGATAATGTCATTCATCTTATGAGTAGAGTTAGAAGATATCCATTACCTTTAGTACTAGAGGTTTCAAATTTAGATAGCGTAATGCCTGGCTTTGACTTTTATTTTATACCCTCAATATTAAATAGTAATGATGTGACATACCATAATGGTTTGCTTCATAAAGCATTAAAACAATATGGTCATATGATTAATTTTGAAGAAGTGATGCTTGAAGGGTATGTCGTTCTTAATCCAGATAGTAAAGTAGCCAAACTTACGCAATCAAATACTCAGTTAGATGTTGAAGATATTGAAGCTTATGCTCAACTCGTTGAAGAAATGTATAAGTTGCCAATTTTGTATTTAGAATATAGTGGTACATATGGAGATAAAGATATCGTAAAAGCCACTTCCCAAATGTTAACCCATACACAATTATTTTATGGTGGTGGTATTAGTTCTTTAACTGAAGCTAAAGAAATGAAAAATTATGCCGATACAATTATTGTAGGTAATATTATATACTCAGATATTAAAAAAGCTTTAAAAACTGTAAAAATAAAGAAGGAGTCGAAATAATGAATGCTCTAGTAAGTAATATGAATAAAGAACAAAGTGAAGCAGTTAGAACGACAGAAGGTCCTTTGCTTATCATGGCTGGCGCAGGGTCAGGTAAAACAAGGGTGTTAACACACCGCATAGCCTACTTATTAGATGAAAAAGATGTTTCTCCGTATAACATTTTAGCTATTACGTTTACTAATAAAGCTGCAAAAGAAATGAAAGAGCGTGTGGAACACTTGGTTGGTGAAGAAGCTCAAGTGATTTGGATGTCAACATTCCATTCAATGTGTGTAAAGATTTTAAGAAGAGATGCAGATCGTATTGGCATTGAACGCAACTTTACCATTATTGACCCAACTGATCAAAAATCTGTAATTAAAGATGTACTTAAAAATGAAAATATTGATAGTAAACGTTTTGAACCGAGAATGTTTGTTGGTGCCATCAGTAATTTAAAAAATGAATTGAAAACGCCCGAAGATGCGATGAAAGAAGCAAATGATTTTCATTCACAAATGGTTGCAACAGTATATAGTGGATACCAACGTCAACTATCTAGAAATGAAGCATTGGATTTTGATGATTTAATCATGAAAACGATTCGTTTATTTGAACGTGTACCAGATGCATTAGAATACTATCAAAATAAATTTCAATACATCCACGTAGATGAGTATCAAGATACAAATAAAGCACAATATACACTTGTTAAATTACTTGCAAGTAAATTTAAAAATTTATGTGTTGTAGGTGATTCTGATCAATCAATATATGGATGGCGTGGTGCAGATATTCAAAATATACTATCTTTCGAGGAAGACTATCCTGAAGCAAAGACTATTTTCCTAGAACAAAATTATCGATCAACAAAAACCATTTTAACAGCTGCAAATGAAGTGATTAAACATAATACTGAACGGAAACCTAAAGGGTTATGGACCGCAAATAATGGTGGAGAAAAGATTAAATATTATGAAGCGATGACTGAACGTGACGAAGCAGAATATGTAGTTCGTGAAATTATTAAACATCGTAAGTCTGGAAAAGACTATAATGATATGGCAATTTTGTATCGAACAAATGCACAATCACGTGTGTTAGAAGAAACATTTATGAAATCAAATATTCCTTATACGATGGTTGGTGGCCAAAAGTTCTATGATCGTAAAGAAATCAAAGACCTGTTAAGTTATTTAAGAATAGTGGCAAATAGTAATGATGATATTAGTCTTCAAAGAATTATTAATGTTCCTAAAAGAGGGATAGGGCCATCATCAGTTGATAAAATTCAACGATATGCACTAGATAACAATATTAGTATGTTTGATGCATTAGGAGAAGTGGATTTTATAGGGCTCTCTAAAAAAGTAACTCAAGAATGTATACAATTTTATGAAATGGTTCAAAACTTAATTAAAGAACAAGAATTTTTAGAAATTAGTGAGATTGTTGAGGAAATACTTGAAAAATCAGGTTATCGTCAAATGTTAGAACGTGAACAAACAATTGAATCACGTAGTCGTCTTGAAAATATTGATGAATTTATGTCTGTACCTAAAGACTATGAAAAAGATACACCTTTAGAAGAACAATCATTGATTAACTTTTTAACTGATTTATCACTTGTCGCAGATATTGACGAAGCACAAATTGATAGTGGTGTAACGTTAATGACCATGCATTCTGCAAAAGGATTAGAGTTCCCAATTGTATTCATAATGGGTATGGAAGAATCACTTTTCCCTCATATTAGAGCAATTAAAAGTGATGATGACCATGAGATGGAAGAAGAAAGACGAATTTGTTATGTAGCCATTACACGTGCAGAAGAAGTGTTATATATTACACATGCGACTTCTCGTATGTTATTTGGACGTTCACAAGCAAATCTACCATCACGCTTCTTAAAAGAAATCCCTGAAGAATTATTAGAAACACCAGCAAAATCAAAACGACAAACAATCACTTCTAAGTCAACTACACCGTCAAAACGTGGTTTTAGTAAACGTACGACTTCTACTAAAAAACAAGTATCTGCTTCAGATTGGAAGGTAGGAGATAAAGTGACACATAAATCATGGGGCGAAGGTATGGTGAGCAATGTAAGTGAAAAAAATGGCTCTGTTGAATTAGATATTATATTTAAATCTGAAGGTCCTAAGCGTTTATTAGCTCAATTTGCGCCTATCGAAAAAAAGGAGGATTAGTAAATGGATAACATTCAAAATCGTGTCAATGAACTGCATGATTTATTAAATCAATATAGTTACGAATATTATGTGAAAGATAATCCTTCTGTACCTGATAGTGAATATGATAAATTATTACGTGAATTAATTGATATTGAAAATGCACATCCTGAACTAAAAACTGACGATTCTCCAACAGTTAGGGTTGGTGGAGAAGCTCAATCATCATTTGAAAAAGTAAATCACGAAACACCTATGCTTAGTTTAGGTAATGCTTTTAATGAGGAAGAACTAAGACGTTTTGATGAACGTATTCGAGAACATATTGGTAACGTGGAATATATGTGTGAGCTAAAAATTGATGGTTTAGCAGTTTCTTTAAAATATGAAGATGGACGATTTGTGCAGGGATTAACGCGAGGAGATGGGACCACAGGAGAAGATATTACAGAAAATCTACGTACTATTCATGCGATTCCTCTTAAAATTAAAGAACCTTTAAATGTTGAAGTTCGTGGAGAAGCATATATGCCACGTCGTTCCTTTATGAGATTGAATGATGAGAGAGAAAAAAATGAAGAACAACCATTTGCTAATCCACGTAATGCAGCAGCAGGTTCTTTAAGACAATTAGATCCTAAATTAGCTGCTAAACGTAAACTAAGTGTCTTTTTATATAGTGTAAATGATTTTACAGATTTTAGCGCTACTACTCAAAGTGATGCATTAGATGAATTAGATCGTTTAGGGTTTAAAACTAATCATGAACGTGCACGCGTAGAAGATATAGAGGGTGTACTAGAATATATTAAAAAGTGGACTAAACAACGTGAACAGCTATCTTATGATATTGATGGAATTGTTATTAAAGTGAATGATCTTGATCAACAAGACGAAATGGGATTTACTCAAAAATCTCCACGTTGGGCAATCGCTTATAAGTTTCCAGCTGAAGAGGTTGTCACAGAACTTAAAGATATTGAATTAAGTATAGGACGTACTGGCGTCGTTACACCGACAGCCATTTTAGAACCTATTCGTGTTGCGGGTACTACAGTTTCAAGAGCATCACTTCATAATGAAGATTTAATTAAAGAACGTGATATTAGAATCGGTGATAGCGTTATAGTGAAAAAGGCTGGAGATATTATTCCTGAAGTCGTAAGAAGTATTATTGACCGTCGTCCAAATGATGCAAAACCATACCATATGCCAACGCATTGTCCAAGTTGTGGTCATGAATTAGTGCGTATTGAAGGAGAGGTTGCGCTTAGATGTATCAATCCAAAATGCCAAGCGCAACTTGTGGAAGGATTGATTCATTTTGTTTCTCGACAAGCGATGAATATAGACGGACTAGGAAATAAAATCATTCAGCAACTGTATCATCATCAGCTTATTAAAGATGTAGGTGACATTTTTTATTTAACTAAAGAAGATTTATTGCCTTTAGAACGAATGGGCACAAAAAAAGTAGAAAACTTATTAAGCGCTATCGAACATGCAAAACAAAATTCTTTAGAACATTTATTATTTGGTTTAGGTATACGACATCTTGGCGCCAAAGCAAGTCAAATTTTAGCAGAGAAATTTGAAACCATGGATCGTTTACTTAAAGTAACAGAAGAAGAACTGGTAGCGATCCATGATATTGGAGATAAATTAGCACAATCTGTAGTAACGTATCTAGATAATGAGGATATTAAAGCACTTATTGAAAAATTAAAAGATAAAAATGTCAACATGATATATAAAGGTGTTAAATCCTCTGAAATTGAAGGACATCCGGAATTTCAAAATAAGACTATTGTTCTTACTGGAAAATTACAACAAATGACACGTAAAGAAGCAACAACATGGTTAGAAATGCAAGGTGCTAAAGTAACAAGTAGTGTAACTAAAAGTACAGATTTAGTAATAGCTGGTGAAGATGCTGGCTCAAAATTGTCTAAAGCTGAACAATTTGGTACAGAAATATGGTCCGAATCACAATTTATTGAAAAACAAAATGAAATAGCAGAATAGAGGAGAACGTAATGAAGCGGTTATTATTATTAGTTATAACGTCGCTTATGATATTGACAGCGTGTGGCAATGGGAATGATAAAAATAGTCAGTCAAATAATAAGCAACAAGAACAAAATTCAAATAATGTAAAAACAGTTGCCACTGATCAAGAAGTTCAAGGAGATAATTATCGTACAATCTTACCATTTAAAGAAAGCCAAGCTCGTGGAGTATTACAAGATAATATGGCTAATAGCTATAATGGTGAAGATTTCGAAAATGGTTTATTACATCTAAGTAAGTCTGTATTTCCAACTGATAATTTTTTATATCAAGATGGGCAGTATTTAGACAAAAATACAGTTAACGCATATTTAAATCCCAAGTATTCTAAAGACGAAATTGATCACATGAGTGAAAGTGAAAAAGAATCAAAAAAAGCTACTGAAAATTTAGGTCTTAATCCATCACATGATGGAGAAACTAAACCAGAAAAAATAGCAGAAAGCTCTCCTGCTTATTTATCTAATATCTTAGAACAAGATTTTTATGATACAAATGATACAAAAGGAAAAAAAATTAAAGGCATAACAATTGGTCTTGCTATGAATAGTGTCTATTATTATCAAAAAGAAAAAGATGGAGAAACATATAGCAAATCGCTAGATAATAAAGAAATTGAAAAACAAGGTAAAGCAATGGCTCAAGAGTTACTTACACGCCTTAGAGCAAATAAAGATTTGAAAAATATTCCAATTCACTTTGCAATATATGTTCAATCGAGTCAAGATGCAATTACGCCAGGACACTTTATTGCTAATACGATTGTTGATGATAAACAAACTAAAATTAATAAATGGAATAAAATTGATGAGATTTCAGCACTTTTACCTTCAACAGAAGCAGAAAAATATGACAAAAATCTAAATAATAACTTTAAACAATTTAATGACGATCTTCAATCTTATTTTTCTAATTTTACTCAAGCAATTGGAAAAGTGAAATTTGTAGATAAGAAACCTAATAGACTAGTGATTGATTTGCCAATCGATTACTATGGTCAAGCTGAAACAATAGGAATTACACAATATGTAACAGAACAAGCTAAGAAATATTTTGATAATATAGATAGTTACGAAATTCGTATAAAAGATGGTAACAATTCAAGAGCACTTATTAGTAAAACAAAAGATGACAAAGACCCACAAGTCCATATTTATAGTAATTAATTAAAAAGAGGTTGTGACACGTCGTGTCGCAGCCTCTTTTTAATTTTCAATAAATTAATTTATTTTTCGCGAACAATTGTTTTAACTTGATTTAACTGTTGTTCAATAGAATAGTCTGATTTATAGGTGAAGATGCTAACAAGGTATGTAACGATTACACTACTAATAAAACCAGGTATAATTTCATACATGCCAAATAGTTCATTAATATTAGCAAGTGGTTTAACCCAGACAATCCAAATAATGACTACGAGAGCTCCAGCAATCATACCACTTATCGCACCCTCACGTGTTAGTTTTTTCCAATATAAAGAAAAAAGAACAAGTGGGCTAAATGCTGCACCAAAACCTGCCCAAGCATTTCCGACTAGGTTTAATATGGTGTCATTAGGAGACCATGCAATAGCAAGAGCTACAATGGCTACAGCTAACACAGACAATCTGCCTACCAGTACAAATTCTTTTTGATGTGATTGAGCATGTTCTTCACCGCGAATGAGCTTATAGAAATCTTCTGTAAGTGAGCTTGAAGTCACTAATAATTGTGAAGAAATTGTACTCATAATAGCAGCTAGGATAGCAGCAAGTAAGAATCCACCTACTAAAGGATGGAAAAGAACTTGGCTCATGATAATAAATAATGTTTCTGGATCGTCCATTTTAATGTGATTTTTCGAAATAAAAGCAATTCCAGTTAACCCTACACCCACAGCTCCAAGTAAACCTACAGTCATCCAACTTATTCCTAAGCGTCGTGCTTTAGGTAAAAGTTTGTGAGATTTAATAGACATAAATCGTACAATAATATGAGGCTGACCAAAATAACCTAATCCCCATGCAAATAATGAAATCATACCTAAAAAAGTAGTACCTCTAAATAAATCCATATTAGTTGGTTTCATTTCAGCTACTTGATGGAATGTATCCCATCCACTAAGTTGTATCAAAGCAACTATTGGTACCATTACCATTGCGATAAGCATGATAACCCCTTGGAAAAAGTCAGTAATAGAAACAGCTAAATATCCTCCGAAAAAGGTATATAAAATAACGATAATTGCGACTGAAATAAGTCCCAAATGATAATTTAATCCAAATGCGCTTTCGAATAATTTACCTCCAGAAACAAAGCCAGAGTGAGTATATAAAGTGAAAAAAATAACAATAATAAGACCAGAAATAATTTTAATGATACTATGTTTATCATTAAGACGGTTTTTGAAAAAATCAGGGAGCGTAATTGCATCTCCAGCAACTTCTGTATATACTCTAAGCCTTGGTGCAACAACGAGATAGTTAACATAGGCGCCAATAGTTAAACCAATTGTAATCCATATTGTCGATAAACCTGTGCTATAAACAGACCCTGGAAGTCCCATAATCATCCAACCACTCATATCTGAAGCACCGGCTGATAAAGCAGTAATATATGGGCCTATATTCCTCCCACCTAACATATACTCACTTAAATTGCCGGTTGCCTGTTTATAACCATAGTAACCAATCACTAGCAGAATAATAAAATAGATTGCAATCATAATATAAGTCTGTCAGTTTGTGTTAGCATGAGTGCCTAAATTTACACCTAATACAAACATTGTAATTACCCCCTTTAAAACTTTTAAATTTATGTTTTTCAACAACATTGTACTGAAAAAAAGAAGTGACGATTTTTAAATTAGTTACGTGTAATATTATACAATGATATTTATAGATTAGAGAAGTAAAATTTTATCTATAAATAACAGTTTATTTTAATGTAATTATAAGCGTTAACAAGAATTAGAGTATAGATAAAAAATAATTCATTTTATTATATAACGTTAATATTAATAAATTATTAATAGAAATTAATGTATATTTATAGGTAACTATGTAAATGAGTTACATAAGAAAGTTGTTTTAATTCTTAACTTTGCTAAGAATAGTTAATACACCGATTATCATAATAAATATTTAGATTTTTAACTGAAAATTTGATACAATTTTATGATGAATGAGTAATAAGGAGGCTTTTTTAATAATGACTAAAGTTACACGCGAAGAAGTTGAACATATAGCACATTTAGCAAGACTTCAAATTTCTCCTGAAGAAACTGAAGAAATGGCTAATACACTTGAAAGTATCTTAGATTTTGCAAAACAAAACGATTCAGCAGATACTGAAGGTGTGGAACCAACATATCATGTCTTAGATTTACAAAATGTGTTACGTGATGATAAAGCAATCGAGGGTATTCCTCAAGAACTTGCATTAAAAAATGCGAAAGAAACAGAAGACGGTCAATTTAAAGTACCAGCTATCATGAATGAGGAGGACGCTTAAGATGAGTATTCGCTATGAATCTGTTGAAACACTTTCAGAAATGATTAAGAATAAAGAAATTAAACCTTCTGAAGTAGTTAAAGATATTTATGATGCTATTGAAGAAACAGATCCAACAATTAAATCATTTTTAGCTTTAGATAAAGAAAATGCAATTAAAAAAGCTAAAGAATTAGATGAGTTACAAGCTAAAGATCAATTTGAAGGTAAATTATTTGGAATCCCAATGGGAATTAAAGATAATATTATTACTAAAGATGTCGAAACAACTTGTGCAAGTAAAATGTTAGAAGGTTTTGTACCGATTTATGAATCAACAGTGATGAATAAATTACATCAAGAAAACGCAGTGTTAATTGGTAAATTAAATATGGATGAATTTGCAATGGGTGGTTCTACCGAAACATCTTATTTCAAAAAAACTGTAAATCCATTTGATCATCAAGCAGTGCCAGGGGGATCTTCTGGAGGTTCAGCTGCAGCAGTGGCAGCAGGATTAGTACCATTTAGTTTAGGTTCTGATACTGGTGGATCAATCAGACAACCAGCTGCATATTGTGGTGTAGTAGGTATGAAACCTACATATGGCCGTGTATCACGTTTTGGTTTAGTTGCTTTTGCATCTTCATTAGATCAAATTGGACCAATTACTCGTAATGTTAAAGACAATGCGATGGTATTAGAAGCAATTGCAGGCGTAGACAAAAATGACTCTACAAGTGCACCGGTTGAAGATGTTGATTTTACTTCTGAAATTGGTAAAGACATCAAAGGTCTTAAAATTGCACTTCCTAAAGAATACTTAGGAGAAGGTGTTAACGAGGAAGTAAAAACTTCTGTAAAACAAGCAGTAGAAACATTAAAGTCACTTGGTGCAGAAGTTGATGAAGTGTCATTACCAAATACTAAATATGGTATTCCTTCTTATTATGTAATTGCATCATCTGAAGCATCTGCAAACTTAGCACGTTTCGATGGTATTCGTTATGGCTACCATTCAAAAGAAGCGCAAACGTTAGAAGAATTATACAAAATGTCTCGTTCGGAAGGCTTTGGAGACGAAGTTAAACGTCGTATCTTCTTAGGTACATTCGCATTAAGTTCTGGTTATTATGATGCATTTTATAATAAATCTCAAAAAGTTAGAACATTAATTAAAAATGACTTCGATAAAGTATTCGAAAATTATGATGTTGTTGTAGGGCCTACAGCTCCAACAACGGCGTTTAATTTAGGCGAAGAAATTGATGATCCTTTAACAATGTATGCAAATGACTTATTAACTACGCCTGTTAACTTAGCTGGTTTACCTGGTATTTCTGTGCCATGTGGCCAATCAAACGGACGTCCAATCGGTTTACAATTTATTGGTAAACCATTTGATGAGAAAACATTATATCGTGTGGCATATCAATATGAAACACAATTTAACTTACACGACGCATACGAAAAATTATAAGGAGTGGAAATAATGCATTTTGAAACAGTTATCGGACTTGAAGTTCACGTTGAATTAAAAACAGACTCAAAAATGTTCTCTCCATCACCAGCACATTTTGGGGCTGAACCTAACTCAAACACTAATGTTATTGATTTAGCTTATCCGGGTGTCTTACCTGTTGTAAATAGAAGAGCAGTAGATTGGGCGATGCGTGCGTCAATGGCTCTAAATATGGATATTGCTACAAATTCTAAATTTGATCGCAAAAACTATTTTTATCCAGATAATCCGAAAGCATATCAAATTTCTCAATTTGATCAACCAATCGGTGAAAATGGATATATTGATATTGAAGTTGATGGTGAAACGAAACGTATTGGTATTACTCGTCTTCATATGGAAGAAGACGCAGGTAAATCAACTCATAAAGATGGTTACTCTTTAGTAGACTTAAACCGTCAAGGTACACCATTAATAGAGATTGTATCTGAACCAGATATTCGTTCTCCTAAAGAGGCATATGCTTATTTAGAAAAATTACGTTCAATTATCCAATATACTGGTGTATCTGATTGTAAAATGGAAGAAGGTTCACTACGTTGTGATGCTAATATTTCATTACGTCCTTACGGTCAAAAAGAATTCGGTACTAAAACTGAATTAAAAAACCTAAACTCATTTAACTACGTGAGAAAAGGTTTAGAATATGAAGAAAAACGTCAAGAAGAAGAATTATTAAACGGTGGTACGATTGGTCAAGAAACACGTCGTTTTGATGAATCAACGGGTAAAACTATTTTAATGCGTGTTAAAGAAGGTTCTGATGATTATCGTTACTTCCCAGAACCAGATATTGTACCTTTATATGTCGATGATGAGTGGAAAGAACGTGTGCGACAAACCATTCCAGAATTGCCTGACGAACGTAAAGCTAAATATGTTAATGAATTAGGCTTACCTGAATATGATGCGCACGTATTAACGCTTACTAAAGAAATGTCTGATTTCTTTGAAGGTGCGATTGAACATGGCGCAGATGTTAAACTAACATCTAACTGGTTAATGGGTGGCGTTAATGAATATCTTAATAAAAATCAAGTAGATTTAGAAGATACAAAATTAACTCCTGAAAATCTTGCTGGAATGATTAAGCTTATCGAAGATGGAACAATGAGTAGTAAAATTGCCAAAAAAGTATTCCCAGAATTAGCTGAAAATGGTGGAGATGCTAAACAAATTATGGAAGATAAAGGTTTAGTTCAAATCTCAGATGAAGCTACATTATTAAAATTTGTTAATGAAGCTTTAGATAATAATCCACAATCTGTTGAAGATTATAAAAATGGTAAAGGTAAAGCTATGGGCTTCTTAGTGGGTCAAATTATGAAAGCTTCAAAAGGTCAAGCTAATCCTCAAAAAGTTAATCAATTATTAAAACAAGAATTGGATAAAAGATAATAGCTCATCTCATATGAGGTATTAAATATAAGTTTAAGCTAAACTGTTCACAAAGTGTTTAAGATTGTGAACAGTTTTTTATTCGTATTTCTAGAGAAAAAGCTATTGGATTTCAATAGGATAGATAAGCACAGTATTTAGTTTGTTCCTAGTGTCAAAAGAATGAGATATGCTTTACTTCGGTTAGTTTCTTACAACAAATGATGCCCACAAAAATTTAAAAGAATTGGTATAAATACTTTTAACTCATTCATAAATCATTTAATATAGTGTTATGTAAAAAAAAGTAGAGGGATAACTTATGAGAAAACGAGCAAGAATCATTTATAATCCAACTTCTGGAAAGGAGCTATTTAAACGTACTTTACCAGATGTTTTAATAAAATTAGAACGTGCAGGTTATGAAACAAGTGCTTATGCAACTGAACGAGAAGGAGATGCTACACTTGAAGCGGAACGTGCACTTGAACAAAACTATGATATTATTATAGCCGCTGGTGGTGATGGCACTTTAAATGAAGTTGTAAATGGAATTGCTGAACAACCCAATAGACCTAAATTAGGTATTATACCTATGGGTACAGTGAATGATTTTGGAAGAGCTTTACATTTACCAAATGATATTATGGGTGCAGTAGATGTTATTATTAAGGGTCATACGACAAAAGTAGATATCGGAAAAATGAATAACCGATATTTTATAAATTTAGCTGCTGGAGGTAAGCTCACGCAAGTATCCTATGAAACACCTAGTCGCTTAAAATCTATTGTTGGACCTTTTGCTTATTATATAAAAGGGTTCGAAATGTTGCCGCAAATGAAGGCAGTCGATTTGAGAATTGAATATGATAATGAAGTATTCCAAGGGGAAGCACTGTTATTCTTACTAGGACTTACCAATTCAATGGCAGGCTTTGAAAAACTCGTACCTGATGCTAAGTTAGACGATGGGTATTATACTTTAATTATCGTTGAGAAAGCAAACTTAGCTGAATTAGGCCATATCATGACATTAGCTTCTAGAGGTGAACATACCAAACATCCTAAAGTAATATATAAAAAAGCAAAATCAATTAATATTTCATCATTTACAGATATGCAATTAAATGTAGATGGGGAATATGGTGGTAAATTACCTGCAAACTTTTTAAATTTAAAACAGCATATTGAAGTTTGTACGCCTAAAGATATTTATAATAGTGAGCTCTCAGAAAATAATTAAAGTATTTAAGAAATAAACGGATTAGGGAAAATGAAATAAGAAGTTAAAAAGAGGTTATCTATAATTTCGGGTTTGAAAAGATAAGAAGTTATACGTACCTCTTTTTCATATGGAGTGAAAAAATAATTGTGATGATTAATAAAAATGATGTAATAAAAGGAAAAGTGATCGATTTAACACATGAAGGACATGGTGTGATTAAATTAGATCGTTATCCTATTTTTGTTCCTAATGTGTTAATTGATGAAGAAGTAGAATTTAAGGTAATTAAAGTAAAGAAAAACTTTGCTATTGGTAAACTAATAAAAGTACTAAAACAAAGTGAGCAAAGAGTAATACCTCCTTGTATATATTATGAGAAATGTGGAGGATGCCAGTTACAACATATGTCTTATGAATCTCAGCTAAAAATGAAAAAACAACAAGTTGTGAATTTATTTCATAAAAAGGCGAAATTAGAGGAAACAGTGATTCATGATACTATTGGTATGGATTATCCATGGCGATATAGAAATAAATCCCAGCTTCCTGTAGGTAAAGATAAAAATAATAAAACGATAATGGGATATTACCGTCAAAGAAGTCATGACATCATTGATATGGATAGTTGTTTAATTCAAGATGAAAAACAACAAGAACTAATGAATGATATAAAACAGTGGTTAAATGAATTGAATGTAAGCATTTATAATGAAAAAAATAAAAAAGGGTTATTACGTCATGTAGTCATTCGAACAAGTCATTATACAAATGAAGTTATGATTATATTTGTAACAAATGGTTCTAAATTTAAAGAAGCTGAAACCCTAGTACATAGACTAACAGAGGTATATCCTAACATAACAAGTATTAAACAAAATATTAATAATTCACATTCAAATGTCATAATGGGTAAGCAATCGATGACTTTATATGGAAAAGATAAAATTACAGATCAGTTAAGTGAAACTATTTTTGAAATTAGTGATCAATCGTTTTATCAAATTAATTCTGTTCAAACAGAAAAATTATATCAGAAAGCTATCGACTATGCTCAATTAAGTGGAAATGAAATTGTTTTAGATACATATTGTGGTATAGGAACGATTGGGCTTTACATGGCACCAGTGGCTAAACATGTATATGGTGTCGAAATTGTGCCATCAGCCATTCAAGATGCCAAACAAAATGCTTTAATTAATCATTTTGATAATACAACGTTCGAATGTGGTAAAGCAGAAGAAGTGATAATTGAATGGAAACAAAAAGGAATAGAACCTGATGTTATCATGGTCGATCCTCCACGAAAAGGATGCGATCAAGTCTTTATAGAAACATTATTAGAGTTAGCCCCTAAACGTATTATCTATATTTCATGTAATCCTTCAACACAACAAAGAGATGCTCAGCTTTTAGCTAATCTATATTATTTAAAAGAAATAACACCAGTCGATATGTTTCCACATACAACACATATTGAAACTGTGGCCTTATTCGAAAGAAAAACATTGTAATTAAATTAAAGTAAATGAGGAGAAGTTTATTAAAATAAGATTACAAAGGGTTTAAGTTATGTATAATCGCTTTCATTCTAACACTTCTACATGTATACTATGGAAGAGTTTTAGCGAAATGGGTGGAGGTTGACAGATGCACAAAATTGATTTATCACACAATCGAATCAAAATATCAAAATTACTTACCATTCAAGTTGTTATGATGTTATTTGCAATTTTAGTTACATATAAGTGGGCAATTAATTATGTTGATATTATTGAACAACGTTTTTTGACAAATGTCATTTATGGAATACTTGGTTTTATTGGAGTATTAATTATTCACGAATTAATACATAAGTATTTATTTTTTATCTTTTCTAAAGGACAGAAACCACAATTTAAATATAAAAATGGAATTTTGCTCATTTATTTGTCATCTAAATACTTTAATAAATGGCAATTTTGTGCAGTCATGCTTGCGCCATTAGTGATCATTACAATAGGGTTAATGCTTTCATTTTATCACTTTGCTTACTCTTCTATTATATTTATATCAAGCATACACATCGGGTATTGTTTGATTGATATTTATCTAACAGCTATAACAATTATTAACAAATTTAAATATATTCATTCTACTGATGAAGGTATCTTTATGTATCATCATTTGCCTATATCTATAAATAATGACTATGAATAAACATCTGCATAAGTCTTAATATTATTATAAATGCATTTATAAAGTGTTTTCTTTTAGGGTGCAGTATAATAGTATTGAGGCTTATTTTATTTAAAAAGGAGTGAGACAATGACAGAAAGGAGAATCGTTCATATTGATATGGATTGTTTCTACGCTCAGGTAGAAATGAGAGATAATCCTAAATTACAAGGAAAACCTGTCATTGTAGGTGGAAAAGCAAGTCATCGAGGAGTCGTTTCAACCGCTTCATATGAAGCACGTAAATATGGTGTTCATTCAGCAATGCCTATGTCGCAAGCACATAAACTATGTCCGAATGGGTACTATGTTAGAGCAAGATTTGATGTATATCGGGAAGTTTCAAGTAAGATAATGGAAATTTTTAAACAGTATACTGAGATTGTAGAGCCTTTAGCACTAGATGAAGCGTATTTAGATATTACTCATTTAGTTAAACCTCATCGATCAGCATCAAAAATTGCTTCAAACATACGTAAAGATATCTTCAATAAAACAGGTTTAACGTCTTCTGCTGGTGTTTCTTATAATAAATATTTAGCTAAATTAGCTAGTGGAATGAATAAGCCTAATGGAATGATGGTTATTCATTATCAGAATGTGCATGACATACTAATGAACTTAGATATAGGCGATTTTCCAGGCGTTGGAAAAGCTTCTAAAAAAATCATGCATGAACATGATATTTATACTGGTAAAGATTTATATAGCAAATCGGAATTTGAATTGATTCGCTGGTTTGGAAAAAAAGGACGAGGACTTTATCAAAAAGTAAGAGGAATTGATGATAGTGAAGTAAAGGCAAGTAGGATTCGTAAGTCAGTAGGAACAGAACGTACTTTTTCAACAGATATTAATGATGATGAAGCGATTCTACAAAAAATATGGGAACTTTCTGGTAAAACATCTGAACGATTAACTCAATTGCAAAAGTCTGGCACAACAGTTACTGTCAAAATTAAAACGCATCGCTTTGAAACATATTCTAAACAAAGAAGTTTGAGAGAAGCGGTAAGTAAAGACATCGATATTTATAATATAGCTTATGATTTATATCATGAATTAAAAGACCCTGATGTACCTATCAGATTAATTGGTGTTACAGTAGGTCATCTAGAGCAATCAACATATCAAAATATGACCATTTATGATTTCATTTAAAGATAGAGATAGATAAGACGTTTTAAATTACCTATTTCTATCTTTTAAATTTTTACCATGAAATTGAAGCACACTTTGTAAGCTATCATAGTGTTTTAATAATCTATAAGTAATCATTGCGCAAGCTTTTGCGTCATTTAGGGCATCATGATGACCATGAAAATTTAAGTTGTAATGGTTCATTAGATGTTTTAATCCATATCGATAAGCTTTGATCGTACGTCTAGCAAGTTGATACGAGCAGAAATAGGTAAGTGAGGGAACAGCTATGTTTAAATGTTTTAAGCTTTGATGTAATACACCCATATCAAAAGCAGCATTATGTGCCACTACGGGTAATTGATTTATAAATTGCAACATATATGGAAAGACTTCTTTAAAATCTGGCGCATCTTTAACGTCCTTAGGATGAATACCATGAACATGAATATGTGTTTCTGAAAAATAGTCATGAGGATTAACAAGCGTGTAAAACGTTTCGACTATTTCGTTATCTACTACTTTTACCATGCCAACAGAACAAATACTTGTTCTTTTTTTATTTGCAGTTTCAAAATCCAAAGCTATAAATGAATTTTTAACCATTCTATATTCCTTTCTAAATACTTAAATTGAATTATTCACAGTTTAACAGAAAGTACGGTTTAAATATAAATAATTGCTTTTTTTCATAATCTATAAATAACAAAGTAAAAAAATAGATACGGAATTTAAAGTGAAAAAGTTATAATTAGAAGTGTATTTAGTTACTTTTAATTGAGAATATTTTTTGTTATTTTAGATACATGGTATAATTACTCGAGTGAATTATGCGAGGAGGAAAGACATGAGACAATGGACAGCAACACACTTGGCTAAATTAGCACGCAAGATAAGTATCGCAGCAGGAAAAAAAGGAACTGATTTACCAGGTCAAATTGCTCGCAAAGTAGATCAAAATATTTTACGAAAGTTAGCTTCACAAGTTGATGATATTGTTTTTATCAGTGGAACAAATGGGAAAACAACAACTTCCAATTTGATTGGGCACACTTTAAAAGCAAATAATATTGAAATTATACATAATAATGAAGGTGCTAACATGGCTGCTGGAATTACCTCGGCATTCATCATGAAAAATGTAAAAGGTATTAAAGTAGCGGTTATTGAAATTGATGAGGGTTCAATTCCAAAAGTATTAAAAGAAGTTACACCTTCAATGATGGTATTTACTAATTTCTTTCGCGACCAAATGGATCGATTTGGTGAAATTGATATTATGGTTAATAATATTGCAAAATCAATTAGTAATAAAGGGATTAAATTAATTTTAAATGCCGATGATCCATTTGTAAGTCGTTTGAAAATAGCGAGTGATACAATTGTATATTACGGAATGAAAGCTCATGCACATGAATTTGAACAAAGTACTATGAATGAAAGTAAATATTGTCCGAATTGTGATAGATTATTAACTTATGATTATACCCATTATAATCAATTAGGACATTATCATTGTGAATGTGGATTTAAGCGTGAAACACCTAAATATGAGGTTTCACAATTTGAGGTACAGCCATTTATTGATATGGATGTGAACGATGCACACTTTGAAATGAAAATTGCTGGTGATTTTAATGCTTTTAATGCACTTGCTGCATATTCAGTATTAAAAGAATTAGGCTTAAATAATGATGCAATTCGTAAAGGATTTAACACATACACTTCAAATAATGGCCGAATGCAATACTTTAAACGTGGTCAAAAAGAAGCAATGATTAATTTAGCTAAAAATCCTGCTGGCATGAATGTGAGTCTATCAGTCGGAGATCAACTTAAAGAAAAAAAAGTATATGTTATCAGTCTGAATGATAATGCAGCTGATGGCAGAGATACATCTTGGATTTACGATGCAGATTTTGAAAAGTTACGTAATCAAAATATAGAAAAAATTATTGTAACGGGTACAAGAGCAGAAGAATTACAACTTAGACTGAAATTAGCTGAAGTAGATGTTCCAATTATTTTAGAGAAAGATATTTATAAAGCTACAGCTTTAACTATGAATTATGCAGGCTTTACAGTAGCGATTCCAAATTATACGTCACTTTCACCTATGTTAGAACAACTTAATCGCTCATTTGCAGGAGGACGTTAGATATGTACGAATTAACAGTTTTTCATTTTATGTCGGACAAATTAAATTTATATAGTGATATAGGAAATATTATTGCTTTAAAACAGAGAGCAAAAAAACGCAATATTAATTTAAAAGTTATCGAAATTAATGAAACTGAGGGAGTTACATTAGAAAATTGCGATATTTTCTTTATTGGTGGGGGTAGTGATAGAGAACAAAGTATCGCTACTAAAGAGTTAAGTAAAATTAAAACAATATTAAAAGATGCAATAGAAGATGGAATGCCAGGTTTAACCATTTGTGGTGGATATCAATTTTTAGGTACTAAATATATTACCCCTGATGGTACAGAGTTAGAAGGACTTGGAATTTTGGACTTTTATACAAAATCAAAAACAGATCGTTTAACAGGGGATATCGTAATTAAAAGTGATACATTTGGAACAATAGTAGGTTTTGAAAATCACGGTGGTCGTACATATCATAATTTTGATACATTGGGGCATGTAGTAACAGGGTATGGAAATAATGATGATGATAAAAAAGAAGGTATTCATTATAAAAACTTATTAGGAACTTACCTGCATGGCCCTATATTACCGAAAAATCATGAACTTACTGATTATTTATTAGAGAAGGCATGTGAACGTAAAGGGATTCCATTTACACCTAAACAGTTAGATAATACTGAAGAAGAAGCTGCGAAATATGTTATTATTGAACGTTCAGAAAAATAAAAAAACGTTGGATGAATTGAATTATTTCAATTCATCCAACGTTTTTATGTTTTAACAAATCGATTATCTAGTAAATTATAGATAAGTAAAATTTCATAAATAACATGACTCTTAATTTGATTCTTATCGAATTCTTCTAATATTTTGACTGAAGATTTTAAAGTAGATACAGACTTAGATTCTCTTTTAAAAACTCCATCTAAAGGAATATTGTTGATACTATTACTAATTTTTATAATTGCCATTTTTTCCTCAGTAGTAAAACAAATATTTACATTTTTTGGTAAATAAATAATATTTGATAAATGTGTAGCAAGGAGTCTATCAATATACGCTCTATTTGACATATCTTTTAATTGTTTCCATTTATCTTCGTTATTTTTATGATAGCGTAATTCATCTCGTTGATAATTCATTAAAGTATCTGTTTTTTTATTCATATCAGATAAAGTTGATAATGAAGTATTACTATTATCTGAATCAAATTTTCCTAATAATAATTCATAACATCTAGAAGCGAATAGTTCATACAATTTAGTTTCTGAATGAATTAAGTTCTCTTCGATTTGATGATAATATTTAGGCGGTAATACGAAAAAATTTACTAATCCAGCAGTTACTAGACCAATTAAAGCTGTTAAGAGTCTTGAGAAAAAATTAAAAAGATAGGCTTCATGAATACCAGGTATCATAGCAACTGAAGTTAATACTGCAACAGTTGTACCAACTTGGAGATTTAATTTCGTACACGCTAAAATAGTAAAAATAGCACTAAAGGTGTAAGTAAATGGAGATTGATCGCCGAAGATATACGTAAAAATAACTGCAAACAATGCACCAATGACGGTAGCAGGAAGTCGACGATAACCTTTTCGTAAAGAAGCTTTAGCAGTTGGTTCGATCGAAACAATTGCTGTTAAAATTGCAAATATAGGAGTTAAGTTTAATAGTAAACAAAACAAAGTTGTTAGAAAAGTAGCTAGACCCGTTTTTATTGTTCTAGCGCCTATAATATGTTTATACCATTGATTCATATTGTTAAATCCTCTCAAAGAACAAACGTGATGATTATAATGTTAGAATAAGTTTAATATCAAGTTTGATGTAGTGAGACATCAAGTCAGTAGATATTACATTTCTTATTTAGTATATCAAAAAATTTTTGGTATAATAAGGTGGAATATTTTTTAAAAAGGAACGGGATAATATGATTGTAAAAACAGATGAAGAATTACAAGCGTTAAAAGAAATAGGATATATATGTGCAAAAGTGCGAGATACAATGCAAGAAGCAACTAAACCTGGGATTACTACAAAAGAATTAGACAATATCGCTAAAGAATTATTTGAAGAACATGGTGCAATCTCAGCACCTATTCATGATGAAAAATTCCCAGGTCAAACTTGTATTAGTGTTAATGAAGAAGTAGCTCATGGAATACCTGGTAAACGTGTTATTCGTGAAGGGGACTTAGTTAATATAGATGTTTCAGCATTAAAAAATGGATATTATGCAGATACTGGCATTTCTTTTGTAGTAGGAGAAGCGGATAATCCTTTAAAACAAAAAGTATGTGATGTAGCACTTGAATCATTTGATGCAGCAATGGCTAAAGTAAAACCAGGTACAAAATTAAGTAACATTGGTAAGGCAGTCCACGCTACAGCACGTAAAAATGATTTAACTGTTATTAAGAATTTAACAGGTCACGGTGTAGGTCAATCTTTACATGAAGCACCAAGTCACGTTATGAATTATTACGATCCTAAAGATAAGACGCTTTTAAAAGAAGGCGTAGTTATTGCAGTAGAACCGTTTATTTCATCTAAAGCAACATTTGTTACTGAAGGTAAAAACGATTGGGCATTTGAAACTAAAGATAAAAGTTTTGTAGCTCAAATTGAACATACTGTCATTGTTACTAAAGACGGTCCGATTCTAACAACAAAAATTGATTAAGAAAAAAGAGTTGGATAGAATTCGTTTTGAATTCTATCCAACTCCTTTTTATGACCAACGTTGTTCTACTTTGCCAAATTTCCAAATAAGTGTAGAAATAAGCCATGTAATTAAGAATAAAGCTACCAAGATGTAGCCTAAATAATCAAATTGAATCGACTGAATCATATTCCAAAACGTACCTTTAAGGTGAAGTTTATCTTCCATAATTTGAAGTAATTCAATTAATCCAATAATTAATGCCGCAATTACTGAAATGGCTGTAATTGTAATATTGTAGTAAATTTTGCGTATAGGATTAAAGAAAGCCCAATTATAGGCAGATTTCATAATAATGCCATCGAGTGTATCTAATAAGCTCATTCCTGCTGCAAATAAAATAGGCAGAGATAAAATGCCTAAAAACGAAATGGATTGTTGAGAAGCTCCTGATGAAAGTGCAAGAAGAGCGATTTCACTTGCAGTATCAAAACCTAAACCAAATAAGAAACCTAAAGGTAAGACATGCCAACTACGGCTAATCAATTTAAAATAAGGAGCAATAAAGCGAGTAATAAAACCACGTGATTCCAATAGTGCATCTAATTCTTCTTCTCGTATATGTTCATTACGTAATCGAGCAAAAAGCTTTATTAATGAAATTAGAATAAATAAATTTAATATTCCAATAAGAAGTAAAAAGAATCCAGACACTAATGTCCCTATAATACCGCCTATATTTTGAAAATATGGAAGTTCATCTTTAGCCCATTTTACTGAAATTCCTAGAAGAACAGACATTAAAAACACAACAGTTGAGTGACCTATAGAGAAGTAAAACCCAACTCCAACAGAATTTCGTTTTTGTTGAAGTAACTTGCGGACTGTATTATCAATAGCAGCAATATGATCTGCATCGAAAGCATGACGCAATCCAAGAGTATATGCTAAAATTCCCATACCAAATAATAAATGATTAGTATCAGCAATAAATAAAAAACTAAAGCCGATAATGTGAAGTAAAATAACTATTACAATATATGGAAGCCAACTTAAATCTCTCTTTTTAATTGTATTCAACTCATATGACCTACTTTCTAACTAAATATACATTATTATATGCTAATTTTGATGAATAATGAATTGATTTAACTATAAATTTAATTTAGCGCTATTTATTTATAGCATATTCTTCAATAAATTAAAATTAATCGTACTTAAGTATGAGAAGAAAATGGTTCCTAGGACTATATTAAGTAAGATTAAACTCATTTATAATAAAGTTTAATCAACAACGAGGTGGTTCTATGAATTATTTAGATTTATATTTACAACACTTTTTAAAAATAATTATAAAAAATAATATCAATGATTATCGCTCATTATTAGATGATAAGCTTCAAAATATGGAGTGATATATAAAATATTTAAAAAATAAAAAAGCAAAAATGAATACATTAATTGACAGTTTATCTGCTACACTAGAAAATAAGTATATTGATATGATAAATATGTATAATATAAAAAATGCGCAAGAAGTTCATAATTATGAAATAGATTTATTAAAACAACGTTTAGATAAATTTGAAGCATATTATGCCAAAATTGAAGCTAATATTCATCGTTGTACGAAAGAACGTATTGCTGCAGAAGAACAATATGCAATAATTGAACAAATGAGTTATGTAGCTTAATTAAAATCAGGAGGGACACATTGACACGTAAATATATATCTACTGAATTATTAATTATTTTTACAGCGCTAATGATTATCGCTAACTTTTATTACATCTTTTTTGAAAAAATTGGATATTTATTTATTTTATTATTAGGGTGTATATTAATTTATGTAGGATACCTTTACTTTCATAAAGTAAGAGGGTTATTAGCATTTTGGATAGGAGCACTACTCATAGCGTTTACCTTGTTATCCAACAAATATACGATTATTATTTTATTTATATTTTTAGTAATAATCATTATTAGATACTTAGTTTTTAAATTTAAACCTTTGAAGATTGCGGCGTCGGAAGAAGAAGTGACCTCTCCTCAATTTATTAAACAACGTTGGCTAGGTGAACAACGCACTCCAGTATATGTATATAAATGGGAAGATGTGCAAATTCAACATGGGGTTGGAGATATTCATATTGATATGACAAAAGCAGCAAATATCAAAGAAAATAATACGATTGTAGTTAGACATATTTTAGGTAAAGTACAACTGATTGTTCCAGTTAATTATAATATTAATCTTCACATGGCAGCATTTTATGGTACAGCTTATATAAATGGAGAAGCATATAAAGTAGAAAATAATCATGTCCAAGTAGAAGAAAAACCTAAAGAAGAAAATTATAGTGTAAATATATATGTATCAACATTTATTGGTGATGTTGAGGTGATTTATCGATGAATCACTATTTAAGAGCAATAGGATCCATGCTTATTTTAGTGTATAGCATGCTAACTGCGTTTTTATTTATAGATAAAGTTTTTGTAAATATTATATATTTTCAAGGAATGTTCTATACTCAAATATTTGGTATACCTGTGTTTCTATTTCTTAATTTAGTGATTATTTTACTTTGTATTATCGTTGGCTCTGTATTAGCTTATAAAATAAATCAGCAAAATGATTGGATAAAGAATCAAATTGAACATGCCATTGAAGGCGAAACGGTAGGGATTAATGATAAAAATATAGAACTATATAATGAGACAATTGATATTTATCAAATGTTAGTGCCTTTAAATCAAGAATTACAGAGATTAAGAATAAAAACTCAAAATTTAACAAATGAAAACTATAATATGAATGACATTAAAGTTAAAAAAATCATAGAAGATGAGCGTCAGCGTTTAGCAAGGGAACTACACGATTCAGTAAGTCAACAACTTTTCGCAGCAAGTATGATGCTATCAGCGATAAAAGAAACAGAACTAGCACCACCTCTTAATCAACAAATTCCAGTACTTGAGAAAATGATACAAGAATCTCAATTAGAGATGCGAGCGCTATTACTACATTTGCGACCTTTAGGACTCAAAGATAAATCATTAGGGGAAGGTATTAAAGATTTAGTCATTGATTTACAAAAGAAAGTACCTATGAAAGTCATTTATGATATACAAGATTTTAAAGTTCCTAAAGGAATTGAAGATCATCTATTTCGAATTACACAAGAGGCAATTTCAAATACATTAAGACATTCTAATGGAACTAAAGTGACAGTAGAATTATTTAATCATCAAGATTATTTATTATTAAGAATTCAGGATAATGGTAAAGGTTTTAACGTAGATGAAAAAGTAGAACAAAGTTATGGATTGAAAAATATGAGAGAACGTGCATTAGAAATAGGTGCAACGTTTCATATCGTATCTTTACCAGATTCAGGAACTAGAATAGAGGTAAAAGCACCTTTAACGAAAGAGGAGGGTTAATATGACGATTAAAGTATTATTTGTAGATGATCATGAAATGGTTAGAATTGGTATTTCAAGTTATTTATCTACTCAATCTGATATTGAAGTAGTAGGGGAAGGATCATCAGGAAAAGAGGCAATTGAAAAAGCACATACGTTAAATCCTGATTTAATTTTAATGGATTTGTTAATGAATGATATGGACGGTGTAGAAGCGACGACACAAATAAAAAAAGATTTGCCTCACATCAAAGTAGTCATGTTAACAAGTTTTATAGAAGATAAAGAAGTATATAGGGCACTTGATGCAGGGGTTGATAGTTATATATTAAAAACGACAAGTGCAAGTGATATTGCAGAAGCAGTTAGAAAAACATATCGTGGAGAATCTGTATTTGAGCCAGAAGTTTTAGTAAAAATGAGAAATAGAATGAAGAAGAAAGCAGAATTATATGAAATGCTCACTGAACGTGAAATGGAAATATTGTTATTAATTGCTAAAGGCTATTCTAATCAAGAAATTGCCAGTGCTTCACATATTACAATTAAAACAGTAAAAACACATGTGAGTAATATTTTAAGTAAACTAGAGGTACAAGATAGAACACAAGCGGTTATTTATGCATTCCAACATAATTTAATTCAATAATAAAAAAGCTCCTTATAAAGAGGTCTAAAAATGACTATCTCATAAGGAGTTTTTTCGTTAGATATTTTCTTTTCTATAGCTATTTATTATTATCTTTATCAAATTTATCTTTAATTTTATCAGCAAAAGATTCTTGTTCACTATGTTTATCATTTGGTGTAGGATCCACATCATAATTTTTTTCATATTTAGATGATGCTGTAGAATCGTATTCATATTTTGTATTTTCATTGTAGTGATTTTCATTATTATCATCATGTTTTAAGGCAGCTTCTTCAGGTGTAGAACCTTTAATAACATGTCTTTGGTGGATAATTGCATTAATTTCAGCACCAATAATAATAATAAAACATGTAATATAAATCCATAGTAATAAAATGATGATTCCAGCAAGACTACCATATGTTTTAGAATAGTTGCCAAAGTTAGATAAATACCAACCAAATGCAAATGATCCTAATAACCATACAATAGAAGTAAAGATTGCGCCAGGATATACAGATTTAAACTTAGTTTTAACGTTAGGTGCTACTGAATATAATGTTAAGAATAAAATAATAATAACAATAAGTGGTAACAATATACGCACTAAATCAAATATCCAAGCGACTTGTTGATCTAAACCTAACGGACCAAATAGATGATCTTTAATAAAATTACCAAATGTAGGTAATGTTAGAGCTATAGCTAATACAATAGCCATAACAATTGTAAACAAAATGCTTAATAATTTAAGAACAATAGGATTACGAGCATCTTCAACATCATAAGCAACATTAAATGAATTCATAATTGCTGTCATACCATTTGATGCTGACCAAATAGCTAAAATCAAACCAACTGATAATAAGCTACCACTAGAGTTACTTGTAATATCTTTAAAAATTTTAGTAACAACATCAGCAGTCTCAGCAGGAGCATTTTGACTAACTAAGTCTTTAATTTGCTGAGGATCAATTTGGAATAATGGTAATAAAGTTAATAAAAAGATTAACATTGGGAATAAAGCCAATACAAAGTGATACGTCATTTGAGCCGCTAAACCTGAAGCATCATCTTTACCAATACGATAAATAAGATAAGATAAAAAATTAGAATTTTTAGTGTATTTTGCAGGTTTATTCAATCTAGAAACGAAAAAAACTTGTTTATCTTTTTTAGGCTTCTTTGATTGAAATTCCTGAGGTTCTACGTATGTACGATCAACCTTTATTTTCTCTTTATTTTCTGTCTCTTTTTCCTTAATAGAGTTAAGGTACTTAGAGTTTGATTGATTTTTTTTTGACATAGACGTCTCCTTAAAAATTAATTCTAAAATAAAGGCAAAACTACCTAAGTAAAAAGGAATTTTGCCTTTATTTTCTGTCAATTATATTTGATTAGCTAAGACGATTGTTTTTACGATTTACAAATGTATCTTTAGCATCTTTAATTGATTTTTCTAATTCTGGATTATTACGACGAATTTCTTCGATCGTATCTTTCCAATACAATACTTCATTTTTAATTGAAGTAATTTTAGAAGGTTTACGAGAACGATTACCTTCTTTAATGTCTTTGAATGATTGTACTAATGCATTGCGTGTTGATTTATCTGCTAAAGTAGCAGCTCCACCAACGATAGCACCAATAATAATACCTGGAACAAATTTGTTTTCCATTTTAGTTACCCCTCTTTCAAATTAGCATCTTTAACGATGAAATCTATTAAATTGTCACAAGATGATTGTACCATGTCATATACACCTTCAAAATTATTTGTGTAATAAGGATCAGGCACATCAGTCTCTTCCATGTTACTAAATTCTAGCAATTTGAACAATTGACCTTTAAGATTGGGATTAATTGATTTAATATTATCCACATTACTTTGGTCCATAGCGATAATATAATCAAAATCATCATCAGGTTCAAATAATTCACTAACAATACCATCAAAAGGTATATGGTGTTGTTTCAGAATTTTTTGAGTACCTTGATGAGGAGGTTCACCTAAATTCCAACGTCCAGTACCCCTAGAATGTACAATAACATCAGAAATACCGCGTTCTTTTAATCGTTGACGTATGATTGCTTCAGCCATTGTAGAACGACAAATATTTCCAAGACATACAAAAGCTACATCTACCATCTTGTACTCCTCCAAACTTTAATATATAAACTATTTTATAGTTATTTTTAACATTTATAAAGTCATAATTTTACTAATTTCTATAAAAGTTTAATAAATTTTTATACTTTGATAAAATATGATAATAAAGAGGTGAAACAAATGGCACAGAATAATGAACAAATGATTAAAAATATTCGAAAAAAATTAAATATTGTAAATCAATCTTTAATTAATCCAGAAAAATTTAAAGATACAGATACAAAGGATATTAAAGATATTCATGATTTTGTTATGTCTAAAGATTCATTTTCACCAAGTGAAATTACAGCAATTGCTGATGAATTAGGTAATTTACGTCACGAGTAAGGAGAATTTAAATGGCCAATCAAGATTATCAAGACAAATTAAAACAATATGCAGAATTATTAGTAAAAGTAGGTATGAACGTTCAACAAAATCAGCCTGTATTTATCAGAACATCTGTAGAAACTATAGATTTAACGCGCTTAATTGTCGAAGTAGCCTATCAAGAAGGCGCTTCAGATGTAAGAGTGGTATATACAGATCCTATTTTAGAACGCTTAAAATATGAAAATGAAGCTGTTGATTATTTTGAAAATCATGCTGTTAAAGCTTATGATGTTGAAGAGCGTATGGATTATGCTCGTAGAGGAGCAGCGAATTTAGCACTTATTTCCGGTGATCCAGATTTATTAAATGGCATTGATGCAGAAAAATTAAAAGCGTCTCAGTTTAATTATGGACAAGCATTCAAAGGGTATATGGAAGGTAGCCAAAAAAATGCATTTCCATGGGTAGTAGCTGCATTTCCATCTAAAGCATGGGCAAAACGTGTATATCCTAATTTGCCTGAAGAAGAAGCATACAGTCAATTTATCGATGAAGTATTCGAAATTGTACGTGTGGATGGAAATGACCCAATAACAAATTGGGAGCAACATGTGAAATCTCTAAGTGTACATGCAAATAAACTTCAAGAAAAAAATTATAAGGCATTACATTATATGTCTGAAGGCACTGATTTAACAGTAGGACTACCAAAAGGACATATTTGGGAAGATGCAACAAGCTATGTAAATGGAAATCAACAACCATTTATTGCTAATATCCCAACGGAAGAAGTATTTACTGCACCAGATAGAAATCATGTAGATGGCTATGTAACTAATAAATTACCATTAAGTTATAATGGTAATATTATTGATGGATTCACTTTAACATTTAAAAATGGTGAAATTATCGATGTTAAAGCAGAAAAGGGTGAAGAAGTTTTAAAAGATTTAATTAGCACAGATGAAGGCTCTAAGCGATTAGGAGAAGTTGCTCTAGTTCCAGATGATTCGCCAATTTCAAATCGTAATACTATCTTTTATAATACTCTATTTGATGAAAATGCATCTTGTCATCTTGCTATTGGTTCAGCCTACGGGTTTAATATTAAAGGTGGCACAGAAATGTCTACTGAAGAAAAAATAGCAAGTGGGTTAAATGATTCTAATGTTCATGTGGATTTTATGATTGGAAGTTCAGATCTAACGATATATGGTATTTTACAAGACGGCTCTAAAGAATTAGTTTTCGAAAATGGGAATTGGGCACAATGACTCATTTAAATTAGGAATAGGAGAAATAAAGTATGTCAAATTCTCAAGTTAATAAAAAATCTATGTCTGAATCAAAAAGTATTAAAACACGACAAGTATTTCCTCAAGATACTAACCATCACCATACAATGTTTGGTGGATCATTGATGGCTAATATTGATGAAATAGCTGCAATTACAGCTATGAAACATGCGAATGCACAAGTGGTTACTGCTTCTACCGACTCGGTGGATTTTTTAAGGCCTATAAAAACAGGGGATATTACGTCTTATGAAGCAATGGTAAGTTATGCAGGATCAAGTTCAATGGAAATTTGTGTGCAAATTATTATTGAAGATGTGCTAAATAAGGAAAGGCATTTAGCAGCATTGAGCTTTTTAACATTTGTTGCCCTAGATGAAAATGGAAAACCAACACGTATTCCTAAGGTGTACCCTGAAACAAAAATAGAAAAGTGGTTCTATGAAGGGGCACCAAAACGTGTTCAACGAAGAAAAGAACGACGCGAAGACAGTAAAAGAACGATTGAATTTTTATCTGAAGTACAGCACATAGAAAATATTTAGGATTTATAATAAATGTCAATACATATGATATAAATTATATGTATTGGCATTAAATGATACGAAAGAGCCTTAGAGTCTTGTTTTTTTAAAAAAATATTTCAATGTAAAATTACATATAAATACAAAGTATTTTGGCGAGACTCTTGAGACAATAGGATAAGCTGAAGACTACAGGCTGAAGCTATCCCCTAAGAAAGCGAGCCAACAATACGCAATATTATAAAGAAAGAAGCCAGTAAATGAATTTATAATAAACTCATTTACTGGCTATTTTGCTAGGAATTATGTCCCAGTTTCTTTTAATTTTATTGAAAACTATGTTCAGTGTGCATTGCGATTTCATTTTCTCTAAAGTTTGTATTTGGATAATACATATTTTTAACTAATACATTTGGTCCTAAACATTGGAAAGCTTCACAATGACAATTTAAAGATTTTGCTAAATCTGTTGATAACCAAGCATCAAATACATCTGTGAGCTTATCATTTTTAATATTAGAAATTGTTCCGTTTTCATCACCAAAATCTGTTACAATAACGTCCCCACTAAATACATTTACATTTAAGCGACTACGGCCATCTGGGTCATTTCGAACAGTAACATTTTTTTCATTTCTTAATCGTTCAAGTAAAACTTGGTCATTTTCATCGTTTATGCAAGGATAGATTGGGAGAGTACCAAATAACATCCAAGTATTTTTATCACGAATGTCTAATAAATGATGAATAGCTTGCTTCATGTCTTTTAATGATAATACATTGAGTTGACTTGCAAAATCTGCTGGATACATAGGATGAACTTCATGACGACTACACTTCATATCATTAACAATTTCTTTATGTATGTTTTCTAAATGTGGTAGGGTATTTTGATTTAACATTGTTTCTGCTGAAACAAACATCCCTTGGTCAGATAATGTACTAGCATTATCTAGCATTTGTTCATATAATTTTAACTTTGCTTTTAAAGGAGGTTGTTTTTTCATTGCGCCAAAGCCCACCTCTGCAAATTCTTGGATGGTACCCCAATTATGAGAAATGTGCATGACATCAATATATTCAGCAATTTCTAGATATCGATCTTGAGGTAACGTTAAATTAGAATTCATTTGCACATATATGCCTCTTTGATGCGCATATTTCAATAATGGTTTAACAACATTATTTATAGATTTCTTTGAAAACATAGGTTCTCCACCTGTAATCGACATAGTACGTAAATTGGGAATTTCATCTAAACGTTGATAAATAAGATTCATAGGTAATGGATCAGGATCTTTTGTTTGTAATGTATAACCAACTGCACAGTGACTACATCTCATATTACATAAATTTGTTGTGGTAAATTCTACATTACTCAAAGTGAGTTGATCGAATTGTTTAATATCATTATAAGCTTCCCACGGATCATTATAAATTGAGATTGCTTGTTTAATTTTTGATGTTGTCATTATAAAAACTCCTAAACTTTTAAAACATTCTTCTTTATAAAATTACAATAAATATTATTAGAATTATATCTCTTTTTGTCAAATTTTGTTAGGATAGTTATGAATAAAAGCTAAAAATATTATATATAAGGAGTTAAATTCCGATGGATGAAAAACAAACTATTGAACAAATTAAAACAAGATTGTCTAAATTTTTAGAAGATATTGACCACGTTAATCCTGATGAAGTAAGTGTAAAAGATATTGATGAATGGATTGGATTATTAGATCAATTAGAAGAAAAAGTTAAGTTAGTTTCTAAGTAATTGTGGAGTATGAAAAAGTTTTTAACTAAATTTAATATTTATGTTTAAACCATCTTAAATTTGTCTATATATTAAATATAATAAAACGAAAGAAAAGGTGATTTTGGTTATGACTAAAAAAGTAGCAATTATTTTAGCTGATGAATTTGAAGATATAGAATTAACAAGTCCTAAAGAAGCATTAGAAGAAGCAGGATTTGAAACTGAAGTTATTGGAGATACTGCGAACGCTGAAGTTGTTGGGAAACATGGCGAAAAAGTTACAGTAAATGTAAGTATTGCTGATGCTAAACCAGAAAATTATGATGCATTATTAATTCCTGGTGGTTTCTCTCCAGATAATTTACGTGGAGATGCAGAAGGACGTTATGGAACATTTGCAAAATACTTTACTAAAAATGATGTTCCAACATTTGCTATTTGTCACGGACCTCAAGTTCTAATTGATACTGATGATTTAAATGGTCGCACTTTAACTGCAGTATTAAATGTTCGTAAAGATTTATCAAATGCAGGTGCCAATGTAGTTGATGAATCAGTAGTAGTTGATAATAATATTGTAACAAGTCGTGTACCTGATGATTTAGATGATTTCAATAGAGAAATCGTTAAAAAATTAAATGATTAATTTAAAATAACTTTTTGAAAGTTATATTTGAGCCTGAGACATATATAATTGTCTCAGGCATTTTTAATGTGTTGATAGTCGATGATTGAATTACAATATAACTGTATTTTGGATAGACTCCAATGAAACTGAGAATGTATCATTACAAGTCGTGTCAATTCATAAGCATCTGATTGATTTGTTTTTCTTGTTTTCTAGAAATGGAGAAAATATGTTTTAAATGTTACTTTTAAGCATGTATATATTGATGAACTTAATATCGTTTTTTAAATCCTCTTATCCAAATTTAAATAATTCCTCTCTATCTTCTTTAAAGTAACTTGGAAATTTCAGCGATATAAAAATCAATGATACACCTTGAGACTGATTTTTGATTGTATATATAGATAAAAATAACACTTACTGTTAAACTCTCAATTATAGAGTGACCTTTAAGTAAAGGAGCAAACCCATGAAAAGAAGACAAAGAGATAACTATCCAAAAGAGAAAACAACTTATGATCAAAATGAGCCTCATTATAATACCTATTATCAACCTGTGGGTTCACCACCGAAAAAGAAGAAAAGTAAACGGCTCTTTCTAAGAATGCTTATTATATTTATTATTATATTTGCTTTGTTTACTGGATTAATGTATTTTTTATCATCTAGAGCGAATGTCGATGATTTACAAACGATTGAAAATAAGAGTAATTTTGTATCATCAGACAATATGCCGAATTATGTTAAGGGCGCATTTATATCTATGGAAGATGAACGTTTTTCTAAACATCATGGATTCGATATAAAAGGGACAACACGTGCATTATTTTCAACGATTGGTGAACATGATGTACAAGGTGGGAGCACCATTACTCAACAAACTGTAAAAAATTATTATTACAATAATGAACGTTCATTTACACGTAAACTAAAAGAATTATTTGTCGCGCATAAAGTTGAACAGCAATATAGTAAAAATCAGATATTAAGTTTTTATTTGAATAATATTTACTATGGTAATAATCAATATGATATTGAAAGTGCAGCAAATTATTATTTTGGTGCAACTACAAATCAAAATAATAGTTATTATCCGATTATTACTGTATTACAAAGTGCAATGCTAGCAAGTAAAGTTAATGCCCCAAGTGTATATGATATTAATAACGTATCAAATAATTTCAAGAATCGAATTAAAGTGAATTTAGAAAAAATGCGACAACAGAATTATATTTCTGACAGTCAATATCAAGAAGCCTTATCGCAACTTAATAATTATTAATATAGTAATATAACAATTTAATTGAATATAAACTAAGAGTGAGAATGAGAATAAATAAACTTCCATTTCGCTCTTTTTTAATATCAAATACTATATATGTTAGATTTTCTGTTATAAAATAAATATATTATTAAAATACAATTTTTAATTAGTATGAGGAGAATAATGATGCCGAAAATTACTAAAATAGAAGTTCAAAAAAATAATAAAGAACGATTTAATCTCTTTCTTGATGAAGCATTTGAAATGGGAATTGATATAGATACACTCGTTAAATTCAATTTGAAAAAGAACCAAATGATAGATGCTGCAGAAATGGAAAAAATTCAAAAATACGAACACTATCGTCTAGGGATTAATATGGCAATACAATATTTATCATATAAAAAACGAACTGAAAAAGAAGTTAGTGATTATTTGAAAAAGAATGATATTAATGAAATGACAGTACAAAAAGTGATTGAATATTGTTATAAAGAGCAATATATTAATCATGAAGATTACGCTGAAAGTTTAAAAAATACAATGATCAACACAACAGATAAAGGACCTGAAGTATTTAAACAAAAACTATACCAAGTTGGAGTAGAACCTAATATTATAGATAGATATGTTAAACGATATGAAGAAGAGCAACCTATAGAATCTATCATTCATGTTGCTAAAAAAATAATGAAAACTAAAAAAGGTCCTGTTGTTAAAGTAAAGCAAAAAGTAATGCATAGCTTAATCCAAAAAGGATATACAATAGAAACTGCACAAAATGTACTTAATGAGTTAGACTTTGCTCAAGACGAAGAAGTGCTAGATGACTTATTACAAAAGGATTTAGAAAAAGTTTATAATAAGCAACGTCGTAAACATGACGGTAATACATTAAAAATGAAAACAATAGAAGCACTTATGAGAAAAGGATATAATTATGATAAAATAAAAATTAAATTAGCAGAAAGTGGTATTTTAGATGAGTGACAAAAGATTAAGTGAAATGTCTGAACAGGAATTGAGACATGAAATACAATTATGTAAAGAAAAAATGCGTAAAGCTGAAATGAATGGCATAATGAATGAATATGATGTTTATGAAAGTAAAGTCATTGTAGCTGAGAGTTATTTAGTCGATCGTTCTAAAATTAACATTGGCAGAATGTATAAATTAAATGATGGTAGTGAACAATACTTTAAAGTTGAACGTTTAAAAGGGGTTTTTGCTTGGGGTTATAGAATAAATAGTACGAATCCTGAAGAGGGTTTACCCATTGCATTATTAAAAATTTAGAAGGATGTAACACAAATGGGAAGTTCAATCGTTTTAAAATTATTAAATGTTACACAATACTATAGAAACCAAAAGAATAGAAAGTGGTATCTGCCGTTTGGATATGGCGCGGAAGACATAGAATTAAATAAAATATCTTTACACATTTATCAAGGAGAAGCCCTTGCACTTATAGGAGAACCTGGTTCATCCAAAACATTGATTGGAAGAATTATGGCCCAAGATATTGCACCTGATAGAGGGAAAGTTGTACAATCAGCAAGTATTTATTATGGAGATATAAAAAACAAACATTTATTAAATATGTCTGTTAAAAGTTATATTGAAGAAACACAATGCTTATTTAATTACAAGACGTCTTCACATATTGTCGATCAAATTATTAAATATGCGCATTTAGATGATAAATCTTCGATTCAAGTGAATAAACTTAGTCACTCTGAGTATGCGCAATTGATTTTAAGTGTTGCAAGAGTTTGTAAAACAGAAATTATTATTTTAAGTCATATTCTCGAATATCTTGATGAAGCTTTTTTAAATAAGGCAAAACAACTTTCAAAAGACTATGTGTCTAATGACTTATCAATTATATTTGTAGACGATGATATTTCTAAAATATCTCAAGTGAGTAACTATGTTACATGGATTTCTCACGGACAAGTGCGTATGGAAGGGTATTTAAATGACGTTTTACCGGTATTTAATGATCATGAAAGAGATAGATTAAGTATCGAAGATGAAGAAACACTTAAGAATTTTGATTTAGATTGGAAGAAAAGTAGAAGTAGATTGCCGGAAATGAGTTATAACTTTAAAAGAGTCGAACGATACAAACATGTTAAAGTTCCGGATTTTATAGTTAAATTTTGGACTCTTTTAGTTTCAACGTTAATCGTCTTAGTGTTACTTGGCACACTAGTAGTGAATAATATAGGAAAAATTGAAATTCCTATCAACGAATCTCAGAAGAAAGTTCAAAATCAAGACACGGATCCTTTTGAAAATAAACTTTCTTATGGAATTATTCTACATGTTGAAGTGACATTATCTAATCATCAAGATATTGAAATGCCAAAATATTCTTTTGTGACGATTACTGGAGAAAGTGCTTCAAAATATCGCTTAATTGTCGATGATGATACATATGAAGTAGGTAAGAACAAAATTTATTATTTTAATCCTGCTGCATTATATGAAACACATAAATTTAGTACTTTAGCGCCTTATATGAAGTCAAACTACAGTAAGTATGTTGATTATTTTAATACTCAATTACATAAACCACATAAGCAAGTGAAAAAGACGCTTGTTCCTGAAAAAGATCAACGATTTGTGGTGCCTATTACACAACAACCTATTAAAATGTTATTTAATGATGAGGATAAGTTAACTGGTTTTGTATTTCCTATAGTAGATAAATCAAAATTAGAGCGTAAATTTAATATTAAAGGTAATGTATGGATTTCAAAATTAAGTAATGGATATTTAATTGCAGATATGAAAAATAGTAAATGGATTTATATCGAATTGTAGGTGTAAACATGATAGATACGTTAATATTATATTTTAAATATTTTCCATCTCTTTTACATTTAGCTAAAGCAAAAGTAAAAGAGACTTGGAAATATGATGTGATTTTATTTTTAATACAATTAATTATCATTAGTATCATAATTGGAGTGATGTATTTATTTAATACCGAAGAAATTGAAAAGGCCCAATGGATATATCGAATGATTGCGTTCTATACTTTTGTAACCATTGCTTATATTATATATAAATCATTCAAATTATATAATTATGATTATCTTATTGCTAAATCATTTCAACTCACACCTATTATTACGCCCATCCTTAATGCACTGATAGGGGCTATAATCATCTGTGTTTTATCATTGATTACGTCAATCTTTAAGCCAGTAAACCTTGAAACATCGGTGATATCTTTTGTTTATTTCATACTAATGTCGATTATATTTATTGTTTTTATATCAATAACATTAGGTTTATTGACTTTAATAAGTAAAAAAGTATTTAAATTTTATGTGATAGCAATAATGATGTTATTCTTTTTAGTACCTATCATTTTTATACCTAATAATAAGGCAAATATGATTGATCAAATATTAAAAATTAATCCATTATATTATTTGATTGACGGATTATCAACTTCAATTGTTTTTGGATCTGTAAATATGTACAATATTGTGTATCATATTTATTTTATTGCTTTTTTAGTATTAATTGGAGTTATCAATTTTATTTTAACTCGACTTGTTGCTCATAAGAAATATGAATATATTTAATATATGAGTGAATCGCTATAAATAACATATATTTTAATGATGTTATAATAATAACCCCTAAATGACTGTCAATAAGTCATCTAGGGGTTGTTTAAATTATAGTTAAAGTTAATGAATTAATGAGAGTACAATTTTTTTTGAAGTTTTTCTTCTGTAAATACCCATCCAATATAGGAATGGTCAATTTTTTGATCTTGAGTAAGATGTGCAATTGCTGCAAAAGAATAATGTCCTTTATTTAGATAACGTAAATCTATCAATCGTATCTCAGTTGTTTGATCATCAAGTTTACGTATTTGCCAACGATAGATAGAAGAGAATTTTAGAAACGTTCTTATTTCAGGATTACTTTTTATTTGCCATAAAAGTGTATCGGGTGAAAATTGTTGACGTTTTACTTTATCGCTAAACGTTATATTACGACCATAAGCTCTACCTACATAATCATAGTTTTCAGTTTGAATCGCTACACGCCATTTCATAAATTTCATAGTAGGTGCAACAAAAATTTTCACAGGATGATGTTCATCATGAATGTGTTTCAACGCTTGAGATTTGATTATTGATTGCATTTTAAATCTAACGATATAATAAATAATTAAAACGCCAATAATTGGAAAGAACACTAGATATGGATGAACGCCTAATAACCATAGCGTGATTCCTATACATAATATTAAAAAAATAATTGGATCGAATGTATTGATTACACCGAGTTGTATCCACTTATTTGATATAGGTCTAAGTGCTTGTGTACCATATGAATTAAAGATATCTACAAAAACATGTAAAAAGACCGCTAACTGAGCCCACATCCATATATGAGTCACATCTACATGTGGAAAGATAACATATATTATAAAAGCAAGTAATATTGGCCATAAAATCGTAAAGGGTATGGAATGCGTAATACCACGATGATGTGAAATATAAGTTGCATTATTTTTTAATTTTAAAACCGTATCGCCATCAGGTATTAAAGAACCCGCAATTAAAGTTGTTGCAGTAGCTGTCATAGAATGTGACATTGCTGGGTCTTGTGTAGCTAAAGCAGTTAGTCCAATGCCGATAGCAATATGAGTGGCTGTATCCATAAAAGTTCACTCTTTTCATCTTGATTTAATATATATTATAATCTAAAAATTAGAATAACAAAATTAAGATACTTATCAAATATTAGAAAGTATTATAACTTATACATTTTTTTATGTAAGAGAAAGGATAATTTAATGTTAAATGAAACGACATTTAAAAATAATATTGTGACATGGTTTGAGAAAAATCAACGAGAAATGCCTTGGAGGGAAACGACTAATCCATATTATATATGGCTAAGTGAAGTTATGCTTCAACAAACACAAGTTAAAACGGTCATTGATTATTACAATAAATTTATTCATCGATTTCCTACAATTGAAGCGTTAAGTGAAGCAAAAGAAGATGAAGTATTAAAGTATTGGGAAGGTCTTGGATATTATAGCCGTGCCCGCAATTTTCATACAGCAATTAAAGAAGTACACCATAATTATAATGCGGAAGTACCATCATCCCCTAAAGTTTTTGGTGAATTAAAAGGAGTAGGACCATATACTCAAGCAGCTGTAATGAGTATTGCTTTTAATCGCCCTTTAGCTACTGTAGATGGAAATGTCTTTAGAGTATGGACTCGACTTAATAATGACCATCGTGATATCAAATTACAATCTACTAGAAAATCATTTGAAAAAGAGCTTGAACCTTTTGTACAAGAAGAAGCGGGTACATTTAATCAATCAATGATGGAATTAGGTGCAACAATATGTACACCTAAGAATCCGTTATGCCTATTTTGTCCAGTACAGGAAAATTGTGAAGCGTTTCGAAAAGGAACTACGTTAGATTTACCTATCAAAACTAAAAAACAAGCTAAGAAAATAATTAATCAGGAGGTTTTTTTAGTCAGAAATCAGAAAGGTCAATATCTGATTGAAAAACGTCAAGAAAAGCTACTTAATGGTATGTGGCAATTTCCAATGTTTGAAAGTCCGAATGGGATTCAAAAACTAGAAAATAAGTTAAACCATTCATTAACTTTATCTGAGAACATAATATTTCAATTAAAGCATCAGTTTACACATAAAACTTGGAATTTAAATGTTTATAGTGTGATTGAAGATATAAATATTGACTCAGCACAATTACCAGACTTTATGGAATGGTTTGATTTAGAAAATCGAGATGATTATTCTTTCCCAGTATCAATGAGTAAAATTTATGAGTTTATTGTTGGTAAATAGAAAAATATAATATCTCTCTATATCTCTTTAAAGAAGTTTAAAAAAATATGGTATAATTCGAATTGTAAAAACTTTAAAAGGTGGTGTGGAGTATGGTCAAAGAATCCATACCTAAAGAAGGCGAAAATATAAAAATCCAAAGCTATAAACATGATGGAAATATTCATAGAGTATGGTCTGAAACAACGATTTTAAAAGGAACAGATCACGTCATCATTGGTGGAAATGATCATACCTTAGTAACTGAAAGTGATGGACGTACATGGATTACTAGAGAGCCTGCAATCGTGTACTTTCATGCTGAGTATTGGTTTAATGTAATTTGCATGTTTAGAGAAGATGGTATTTACTATTATTGTAATTTATCTTCGCCTTTTGTATGTGATGAAGAAGCTTTAAAATATATTGATTATGATTTAGATATTAAAGTTTATCCAAATGGTAAATATCATTTGTTAGATGAGGATGAATATGAACAACATATGAAACAAATGAATTATCCTCATGAAATAGACGTAATACTAAGAAGAAATGTAGACATTTTACAACAATGGATAGAACAAAAAAAAGGTCCTTTTGCTCCTGACTTTATAAAAGTATGGAAACAAAGATATAAAAAAATTCGTAATTACTAAGCATAATTGAGGCAAATAGTAATTAATTAGTTTATAGTACTTGAGTAATAAATAAGAGGTTGAAACTACTTGCCTATTCTTAAATAAATGAGTTTATGAATAGAGGGTTCAACCTCTATTAATTTTTGATAATAAAATTAAGGAGGAGTCAGTGTGATTCGACGATATTTAGAATTTGTCAAACCATATAAATATCGTATTTTCGCAACGATTATTATTGGGATTATAAAATTTGGTATTCCAATGTTAATCCCATTATTAATTAAATATGCGATTGATGGTGTAATTAATAATGGTACATTAACCACCAATGAAAAATTCCATCATCTTGCTATAGCGATAGGTATTACTCTATTTATATTTTTAATTGTGCGCCCGCCAATTGAATACCTTCGACAATATTTAGCACAATGGACGAGTAATAAAATTTTATATGATATTCGTAAGCAATTGTATGACCATTTACAAGCCTTAAGTGCCCGATTTTATGCAAATAATCAAGTGGGACAAGTTATATCGAGAGTAATTAATGACGTAGAACAAACGAAAGACTTTATTTTAACTGGGTTAATGAATATTTGGTTAGACTGTGTAACGATTATTATTGCGCTTTCTATTATGTTCTTCTTAGATATTAAATTAACACTTGCAGCAATTATTATTTTTCCTTTTTATGTCTTTACAGTATATTTTTTCTTTGGACGTTTAAGAAAATTAACACGTAAACGTTCACAAGCATTAGCGGAAGTACAAGGATTTTTACATGAACGTGTTCAAGGTATGTCTGTAATAAAAAGCTTTGCAATTGAAGATAATGAAGCGAAAAACTTTGATAAAAAAAATAAAAACTTTTTAAGTAGAGCGTTTCAACATACTTCATGGAATGCCTATTCATTTGCAGCTATTAATACAGTCACAGATTTAGGTCCTATCATTGTTATTGGAGTAGGGTCATATTTAGCAATTACTGGTTCAATTACAGTAGGTACCTTAGCAGCTTTTGTAGGATATTTAGAACAATTATTCGGACCATTAAGACGTTTAGTTTCTTCATTCACAACTTTAACGCAAAGTTTCGCCTCTATGGATCGTATTTTTCAATTAATAGATGAAGACTATGACATTAAAAATAAAAAAGGTGCACAACCTATTGAAATAAAAGAAGGACATATTGAATTAAAAAATGTAAGCTTTAAATATAATGAAGATGAATCTTTAGTTTTAAAAAATATAAATTTAAATATAAATAAAGGTGAAACAGTAGCATTCGTTGGTATGAGCGGGGGAGGTAAATCTACGCTTATTAATCTTATTCCACGTTTCTATGATGTAAGTGAAGGTGAAATTTTGATCGATAGTCGTAATATTAAAGATTATTTAATAGGAAGCTTGAGAAATCAAATTGGACTTGTTCAACAAGACAATATTTTATTTTCTGATACAGTAAGAGAGAATATTTTATTAGGACGTCCTGATGCTACTGAAGAAGAAATAATCGAAGCAGCTAAAATGGCAAATGCGCACGACTTTATCATGAATTTACCGAATGGCTATGATACTGAAGTTGGAGAACGTGGCGTAAAATTATCTGGTGGTCAAAAGCAACGTTTATCTATTGCGCGTATTTTCTTAAATAATCCACCTATATTAATTTTAGATGAAGCGACAAGCGCACTTGATTTAGAAAGTGAAGCAATTATTCAAGATGCATTAGATGTTTTAAGTAAAGATAGAACTACACTTATTGTAGCTCATAGATTATCAACAATCACACATGCAGATAAAATTATTGTTATGCAGCATGGTCAAATCGTTGAAACTGGTACACATAAAGAACTGATTGCTAAAAAAGGTGAATACGAACATCTATATAGCATTCAAGATTTATAACTAAATAATGACTACTAAAAAAGACAAACTTAACTTTGATAGTTAAGTTTGTCTTTTTTAGTATTGATATTTAATTTTTATAAATCAAAATCTTCATCTTGAATTTCAATATCTGTGTCATTACGATGATACGTAAAGAAACTTAATCTTAGTCTATCTAAATGCTCTAAATGATATCGATATTCTTCAATAGCTGCGATAATTTGCATGATATTCGAATATGAATATTCTACTTGATATGGATTTTGAATTAATTGATATTGAAAAGCATCCATAAGATTTTTCTTTTGAGGATTTAAAATCTGATTATCAAAATCATCTACATTATAACGCGCCTTTTTTGATAAACTTTTTAAAATTTGTTCGTGATACGCTGTTAACGAATCTAACTCTAATTTAATTTGAAATAATAAATGATGATTTGTATTATGCAAATCATTTTGATATCTAGCCATACGGTTTAATACTTCGTAAGCTTGTCGAGTTGTTCCAACGACCTCTTTAAATAATATCTTTTTACGATTTTGTTGGAAAGCAGCTTTTCTTGTAAACGTACGTTCTTCGTGATAATAATCATAGATTTGTTCTAATTTTATAATGCGAGATTCTAACTGTTCACCATCTTCTTTTATCTGATGATATTCAGAAGTATCATTAATCACAAGTTTAAACCATATAAATATGTCGGAAGAAATATTAACCGCATTATGATAAATTTTAGTTTCGAATTTTGGAGGTAAGAATACTAGGTTTACAAGTGAAGCACTTAAAACTCCAATCATTACTAAAATAAATCTAAATGTAGCTACAAGATAAAACGATCCTGTATGTTGCCCCATAATGATTAACGCAGTGACACCTGCTAATGTTGCTACATGCGCCAAGTTTAATTTGTATAAAATGGCGATTAATAAAATGACTGTGATACCCATAATCACAATGTTTTTACCAAAAATGGTTACCATAATCACTGCTAATATAGCACCGATTAAATTACCTGTAGCTTGTTCAGATATCGTTTTCATTGAACGATATATATTAGGTTGCATTGCAAAAATAGCACTTATTCCTGCTACAGATTTCAAACCAACATTATCAGGTAAAAAAGAAGCGATAAAAAGGGCGAGAATGATAGCAATTCCAGTTTTAAGTATACGTGCGCCTAATTTCAAATACAACGCTCCTTTAAATAACAAGTTTATAGTTTAATGTATTTTTAAATTAGTATACACTCAACAAATAAAACTATACAAGTATACGCATATATAAAAACCCAAGAATGTATATTTACGATATGACATTCTTAGGTTAGTTAAATTTTAAATATTATTTCATTTGACTGAAGGCATAGTCAGCCGCTTCTAATGTTTGATCAATATCTTCTTCAGTGTGTTCCGTAGTTAAGAACCATGCTTCAAATTTAGAAGGTGCTAAATTAATACCTTGGTTAAGCATAAGTTTAAAGAATTTTGCAAATGCTTCACTATCAGAATTTTCTACTTGTTCGTAATGTGTTACTTTTTCATCTGTAAAATAGAGTGTTAGAGATCCATAAATACGATTAATTGTCGCAGTAATATGATGTTTTTCAATAAGTTTATTTAAACCATCTTCTAAACGTTTACCTAAAGCATCTAATTTTTCATATACACCATCTTGCTCTAAAACTTCAAGTAATGCAATACCTGCCCTCATTGAAAGTGGGTTACCTGCCATTGTTCCTGCTTGGTATGCTGGGCCTAATGGAGCGACATGTTCCATGATATCTTGACGGCCGCCGTAGCCACCGATTGGTAATCCACCACCAACAATTTTACCAAATGCTGTTAAATCTGGATAAACATTTAATAAATCTTGTGCAGCGCCATAATGGAAGCGGAAAGCAGTGATGACTTCATCGTAAATCACTAAAGCTCCATGCTCATGAGTGATGTTGTTAACTTCTTCTAAAAAGCCTGGTTGAGGTTTTACCATACCAAAATTACCTACAATAGGTTCTACTAATACAGCCGCTACTTCATCTCCCCAATGTGACATGGCTTCTTTATAAGATTCAATGTCATTGAAAGGTACAGTAATGACTTCTCTAGCGACACTTTCAGGTACACCAGCTGAATCCGGAGAACCTAATTGAGAAGGTCCGCTTCCTGCAGCAACTAATACTAAATCAGAATGGCCATGATAAGAACCCGCAAATTTAATGATTTTATTTCTTTTAGTATAAGCTCTAGCAACTCGAATTGTAGTCATTACTGCTTCTGTTCCAGAATTAACAAAACGAATTTTTTCTAATGAAGGAATAGCTGCTCGTAATTTTTTACTAAAATCAATTTCAAGTTCAGTAGGTGTACCATATAAAACCCCTTTAGCCGCTTGATCTTGGATAGCCTCAGTAATATGAGGATGAGCATGGCCAGTAATTATGGGACCATATGCTTGTAAATAATCAATGTACTTATTTCCATCGACATCGAAAAGATAAGCGCCATGACCTTCACGCATAACTACGGGAGCACCTCCGCCAACAGCTTTATAAGAGCGTGAAGGAGAATTAACTCCACCTAAAATATATTCATTTGATAACTTTTGAAGACGTTCACTTTCAGTGAAATTCATAGAGTATCAACCTTTCTTATTTAATAATATTCGTTACTATCGTAACATAATAATTATAATATGAAGAAATGAGTGATACGATGTTAAAAATAGGAGATCTTTTTCCAAAATTTGAATTAGAGAATCAAAATGGAGAATTAATTACTAATGAAAACATTATGGGAGAAAAAACAATATTATATTTCTACCCACGAGATAATACACCAACGTGTACAACAGAAGCATGTGACTTTAGAGATAATATACAATACTTTAATGATATGAAAGTTAAAGTTTATGGTATTAGCGGGGATTCTAGAAAAAAACACGAAAACTTTTTTAAGAAGCATCATTTGAATTTTGATTTATTAGTTGATGATGAATTTAAGTTATCGAATGCAGTAGGAATATATCGTTTGAAGAAAAGTTTTGGAAAAGAAAATATGGGAATAGTGAGAACAACGTTTGTAATAGATGAAGCGGGATATATTACAAATATCATTGAAAAAGTAAAAGTTAAAACACAAATAGATGACTTAAAACAAATGCTGGAGTGAGATAAATGAAAATCGTAAGCTTGAAACGTTTAGGTAATATAGAAAATGAATTAATAGAAAAGTATCCTGATATTTCATTTTCGTTTTATGATAAAGCAGATAATATTCCAGATAATGACAAAAAAGAACTCGAGGTATTGATAGGATATGACGGGGAGATTAATGAAAGATTTATAAAGTCTTGTCCGAATTTAAAGTGGATTGCATGGTATGCAACAGGCGTAAACAATCTACCATTAGAGTATATTAAGAATAAAGGAATTACTTTAACCAATACTAGAGGAATACAATCAAAGCAACTTTCAGAATATATACTAACTTTTATATTAGATGATCATAAAAAAATGGAAACATCATTTATTAATCAACAAAAGCGTATTTATGATAGTACTTTGACAGGTAAACGTTTAAAGGATGAAACAATTTTATTTTTAGGCACTGGAGCTATTGCTCAAGATACTGTAAAGTTATTGACACCTTTCGAATTGAAAATAATAGGTGTAAGTAAAACAGGAAAACAAAAAGAAGGATTTAATCAAACATATGAGATAAATGAATTAGACAAGTTATTAGGAGAAGCGGATATAATAATTAATACGTTACCAGAAACCAAAGAAACATATCATTTATTAAACAAACATCATTTCCAATTAATGAAGGAAGATACTTTATTTATTAATGTAGGAAGAGGAACTATAGTAGAAGAACACGATTTAATTGAAATACTTAAAGAAAAATTAATACGTCATGCTTACTTGGATGTATTCGAAAATGAACCACTAGAATCAGAACATCCACTTTATGATTTAGATAACGTGACAATTACTGCACATATAACTGGTAATGATAAAGAAAATAAAAAGAAAGCAACGAAAATATTTGAAAGAAATCTAACTCGTTTTCTCAATAAAGAAGAAATAAGTGAGAACGTAGTAGACTTAAAAGATGGCTATTAATATAAAACTTATGGAATAATTGACAATGCCGTATGAAAGTAGTTATATTATTAATAAGATAATAATAAATATAAAGTAGAAAGATGGTGAAAATGATGAGTGCAGAAATAGAATCAATTGAACATGAGCTTGAACAAGCTATAATAGCATTAAGAAAGTCAGGCGTTCGTATCACGCCTCAAAGACAAGCTATTGTTAGATTTTTAATTAGCTCACATACACATCCTACAGCGGATGAAATTTATCAAGCACTTTCACCTGATTTTCCTAATATAAGTGTTGCGACAATTTACAATAATTTAAGAGTATTTAAGAAGATAGGTATTGTAAAAGAATTGACTTATGGAGATGCATCAAGTAGGTTCGACTTTAATACTCATAATCATTATCATGTTATTTGTGAACGATGCGGTAAAATAGTAGATTTCCACTATCCTCAATTGGATGAAATTGAACAATTAGCTCAACACGTTACAAACTTTGACGTAACACATCATCGAATGGAAATTTATGGATTGTGTGAAGAATGTAAAAACAAAGAATAAAGTTAGGCAATGACTTTAATGTCATTGCTTTTTTTGTTTATAAGTAATTAAAGAATTTAAAAGATAAATATTAAATAAAAAAATACTCATTAAAGATAATGAATACATTTGATGTGAAATATTAAACGATTTTATATTATAAAATCCGTTGACGTTCAATAATAATCTTGCTATTATATAAAAGTCGTCAAAAACAAAAGATATTGTTTGAAAACGCAAAGTAAATTAGTTTAAAACAATGTTAAAAAAGTGTAATTTTGACCATTGATTATAAAAACAATTTATTATAAGATATTATTTGTTGAAATATTAATTAACTTCAAGAAAAGAAAAATAAAAAAAGTTCTTGACAAGAATAATTAGTATTTGGTATAATAAATAAATGTAATTGTTAAAATGAACATTGAAAACTGAATGACAATATGTCAACGTTAATTCCAATAAAGTAACTTAATTGTTACAAACACTATTTAGTATTATGAGCTAATCAAACATCATAAATTTTTATGGAGAGTTTGATCCTGGCTCAGGATGAACGCTGGCGGCGTGCCTAATACATGCAAGTCGAGCGAACAGACGAGGAGCTTGCTCCTTTGACGTTAGCGGCGGACGGGTGAGTAACACGTGGGTAACCTACCTATAAGACTGGGATAACTTCGGGAAACCGGAGCTAATACCGGATAATATTTCGAACCGCATGGTTCGATAGTGAAAGATGGCTCTGCTATCACTTATAGATGGACCTGCGCCGTATTAGCTAGTTGGTAAGGTAACGGCTTACCAAGGCAACGATACGTAGCCGACCTGAGAGGGTGATCGGCCACACTGGAACTGAGACACGGTCCAGACTCCTACGGGAGGCAGCAGTAGGGAATCTTCCGCAATGGGCGAAAGCCTGACGGAGCAACGCCGCGTGAGTGATGAAGGTCTTCGGATCGTAAAACTCTGTTATTAGGGAAGAACAAACGTGTAAGTAACTGTGCACGTCTTGACGGTACCTAATCAGAAAGCCACGGCTAACTACGTGCCAGCAGCCGCGGTAATACGTAGGTGGCAAGCGTTATCCGGAATTATTGGGCGTAAAGCGCGCGTAGGCGGTTTTTTAAGTCTGATGTGAAAGCCCACGGCTCAACCGTGGAGGGTCATTGGAAACTGGAAAACTTGAGTGCAGAAGAGGAAAGTGGAATTCCATGTGTAGCGGTGAAATGCGCAGAGATATGGAGGAACACCAGTGGCGAAGGCGACTTTCTGGTCTGTAACTGACGCTGATGTGCGAAAGCGTGGGGATCAAACAGGATTAGATACCCTGGTAGTCCACGCCGTAAACGATGAGTGCTAAGTGTTAGGGGGTTTCCGCCCCTTAGTGCTGCAGCTAACGCATTAAGCACTCCGCCTGGGGAGTACGACCGCAAGGTTGAAACTCAAAGGAATTGACGGGGACCCGCACAAGCGGTGGAGCATGTGGTTTAATTCGAAGCAACGCGAAGAACCTTACCAAATCTTGACATCCTTTGACCCTTCTAGAGATAGAAGTTTCCCCTTCGGGGGACAAAGTGACAGGTGGTGCATGGTTGTCGTCAGCTCGTGTCGTGAGATGTTGGGTTAAGTCCCGCAACGAGCGCAACCCTTAAGCTTAGTTGCCATCATTAAGTTGGGCACTCTAAGTTGACTGCCGGTGACAAACCGGAGGAAGGTGGGGATGACGTCAAATCATCATGCCCCTTATGATTTGGGCTACACACGTGCTACAATGGACAATACAAAGGGCAGCGAAACCGCGAGGTCAAGCAAATCCCATAAAGTTGTTCTCAGTTCGGATTGTAGTCTGCAACTCGACTACATGAAGCTGGAATCGCTAGTAATCGTAGATCAGCATGCTACGGTGAATACGTTCCCGGGTCTTGTACACACCGCCCGTCACACCACGAGAGTTTGTAACACCCGAAGCCGGTGGAGTAACCATTTGGAGCTAGCCGTCGAAGGTGGGACAAATGATTGGGGTGAAGTCGTAACAAGGTAGCCGTATCGGAAGGTGCGGCTGGATCACCTCCTTTCTAAGGATGTATTCGGAACATCTCGTAGAGATGATACGGAATAACGTGACATATTGTATTCAGTTTTGAATGTTTATTTTAAACATTTAAATATTTAATGGGCCTGTAGCTCAGCTGGTTAGAGCGCACGCCTGATAAGCGTGAGGTCGGTGGTTCGAGTCCACTCAGGCCCACCATTAAGTATTAATAATTTGGGGGCTTAGCTCAGCTGGGAGAGCGCCTGCTTTGCACGCAGGAGGTCAGCGGTTCGATCCCGCTAGTCTCCACCATTAAATTTGTACATTGAAAACTAGATAAGTAAGTAAATAGATTTTACCAAGCAAAACCGAGTGAATAGAGTTTTAAATAAGCTTGAATTCATAAAAAATAATCGCTAGTGTTCGAAAGAACACTCACAGATTAATAACTATATTAGATTAAGTTATTAAGGGCGCACGGTGGATGCCTTGGCACTAGAAGCCGATGAAGGACGTTACTAACGACGATATGCTTTGGGTAGCTGTAAGTAAGCGTTGATCCAGAGATTTCCGAATGGGGAAACCCAGCACAAGTTATGTTGTGTTATCGACAAGTGAATTCATAGCTTGTCAGAAGGCAGACCCGGAGAACTGAAACATCTTAGTACCCGGAGGAAGAGAAAGAAAATTCGATTCCCTGAGTAGCGGCGAGCGAAACGGGAAGAGCCCAAACCAATAAGCTTGCTTATTGGGGTTGTAGGACACTCTATACGGAGTTACAAAGGAATATATTAAACGAATCATCTGGAAAGTTGAATCAAAGAAGGTAATAATCCTGTAGTTGAAAATATATTCTCTCTTGAGTGGATCCTGAGTACGACGGAGCACGTGAAATTCCGTCGGAATCTGGGAGGACCATCTCCTAAGGCTAAATACTCTCTAGTGACCGATAGTGAACCAGTACCGTGAGGGAAAGGTGAAAAGTACCCCGGAAGGGGAGTGAAAGAGAACTTGAAACCGTGTGCTTACAAGTAGTCAGAGCCCGTTAATGGGTGATGGCGTGCCTTTTGTAGAATGAACCGGCGAGTTACGATCTGATGCAAGGTTAAGCAGAAAATGTGGAGCCGTAGCGAAAGCGAGTCTGAATAGGGCGTGTAGTATTTGGTCGTAGACCCGAAACCAGGTGATCTACCCATGGTCAGGTTGAAGTTCAGGTAACACTGAATGGAGGACCGAACCGACTTACGTTGAAAAGTGAGCGGATGAACTGTGGGTAGCGGAGAAATTCCAATCGAACTTGGAGATAGCTGGTTCTCTCCGAAATAGCTTTAGGGCTAGCCTCAAGTGATGATTATTGGAGGTAGAGCACTGTTTGGACGAGGGGCCCCTCTCGGGTTACCGAATTCAGACAAACTCCGAATGCCAATTAATTTAACTTGGGAGTCAGAACATGGGTGATAAGGTCCGTGTTCGAAAGGGAAACAGCCCAGACCACCAGCTAAGGTCCCAAAATATATGTTAAGTGGAAAAGGATGTGGCGTTGCCCAGACAACTAGGATGTTGGCTTAGAAGCAGCCATCATTTAAAGAGTGCGTAATAGCTCACTAGTCGAGTGACACTGCGCCGAAAATGTACCGGGGCTAAACATATTACCGAAGCTGTGGATTGTCCTTTGGACAATGGTAGGAGAGCGTTCTAAGGGCGTTGAAGCATGATCGCAAGGACATGTGGAGCGCTTAGAAGTGAGAATGCCGGTGTGAGTAGCGAAAGACGGGTGAGAATCCCGTCCACCGATTGACTAAGGTTTCCAGAGGAAGGCTCGTCCGCTCTGGGTTAGTCGGGTCCTAAGCTGAGGCCGACAGGCGTAGGCGATGGATAACAGGTTGATATTCCTGTACCACCTATAATCGTTTTAATCGATGGGGGGACGCAGTAGGATAGGCGAAGCGTACGATTGGATTGTACGTCTAAGCAGTGAGATTGAGTGTTAGGCAAATCCGGCACTCTTAAGATTGAGCTGTGATGGGGAGAGGAAATTGTTTCCTCGAGTCGTTGATTTCACACTGCCGAGAAAAGCCTCTAGATAGAGATTAGGTGCCCGTACCGCAAACCGACACAGGTAGTCAAGATGAGAATTCTAAGGTGAGCGAGCGAACTCTCGTTAAGGAACTCGGCAAAATGACCCCGTAACTTCGGGAGAAGGGGTGCTCTTTAGGGTGCAAGCCCAGAAGAGCCGCAGTGAATAGGCCCAAGCGACTGTTTATCAAAAACACAGGTCTCTGCTAAACCGTAAGGTGATGTATAGGGGCTGACGCCTGCCCGGTGCTGGAAGGTTAAGAGGAGTGGTTAGCTTCTGCGAAGCTACGAATCGAAGCCCCAGTAAACGGCGGCCGTAACTATAACGGTCCTAAGGTAGCGAAATTCCTTGTCGGGTAAGTTCCGACCCGCACGAAAGGCGTAACGATTTGGGCACTGTCTCAACGAGAGACTCGGTGAAATCATAGTACCTGTGAAGATGCAGGTTACCCGCGACAGGACGGAAAGACCCCGTGGAGCTTTACTGTAGCCTGATATTGAAATTCGGCACAGCTTGTACAGGATAGGTAGGAGCCTTTGAAACGTGAGCGCTAGCTTACGTGGAGGCGTTGGTGGGATACTACCCTAGCTGTGTTGGCTTTCTAACCCGCACCACTTATCGTGGTGGGAGACAGTGTCAGGCGGGCAGTTTGACTGGGGCGGTCGCCTCCTAAAAGGTAACGGAGGCGCTCAAAGGTTCCCTCAGAATGGTTGGAAATCATTCATAGAGTGTAAAGGCATAAGGGAGCTTGACTGCGAGACCTACAAGTCGAGCAGGGTCGAAAGACGGACTTAGTGATCCGGTGGTTCCGCATGGAAGGGCCATCGCTCAACGGATAAAAGCTACCCCGGGGATAACAGGCTTATCTCCCCCAAGAGTTCACATCGACGGGGAGGTTTGGCACCTCGATGTCGGCTCATCGCATCCTGGGGCTGTAGTCGGTCCCAAGGGTTGGGCTGTTCGCCCATTAAAGCGGTACGCGAGCTGGGTTCAGAACGTCGTGAGACAGTTCGGTCCCTATCCGTCGTGGGCGTAGGAAATTTGAGAGGAGCTGTCCTTAGTACGAGAGGACCGGGATGGACATACCTCTGGTGTACCAGTTGTCGTGCCAACGGCATAGCTGGGTAGCTATGTATGGACGGGATAAGTGCTGAAAGCATCTAAGCATGAAGCCCCCCTCAAGATGAGATTTCCCAACTTCGGTTATAAGATCCCTCAGAGATGATGAGGTTAATAGGTTCGAGGTGGAAGCGTGGTGACACGTGGAGCTGACGAATACTAATCGATCGAAGACTTAATCAATTTTTTCAAGTTTTGCGACGCAAATCTTTACTTACTATCTAGTTTTGAATGTATAATCATTCACTTGTCTGGTGACAATGGCAAGGAGGTCACACCTGTTCCCATGCCGAACACAGAAGTTAAGCTCCTTAGCGCCGATGGTAGTTGGACTGACGTTCCGCTAGAGTAGGACGTTGCCAGGCATACATATTGGAGAATTAGCTCAGCTGGGAGAGCATCTGCCTTACAAGCAGAGGGTCGGCGGTTCGATCCCGTCATTCTCCACCATTCAATTTAATAGCCGGCCTAGCTCAATTGGTAGAGCAACTGACTTGTAATCAGTAGGTTGGGGGTTCAAGTCCTCTGGCCGGCACCATCTAAGAGCCATTAGCTCAGTTGGTAGAGCATCTGACTTTTAATCAGAGGGTCAGAGGTTCGAATCCTCTATGGCTCACATGTATACGCGGGTGTGGCGGAATTGGCAGACGCACTAGACTTAGGATCTAGCGCCTTACGGCGTGGGGGTTCGACTCCCTTCACCCGCATATGCGGAAGTAGTTCAGTGGTAGAACACCACCTTGCCAAGGTGGGGGTCGCGGGTTCGAATCCCGTCTTCCGCTCCATTATTTTGCCGGGGTGGCGGAACTGGCAGACGCACAGGACTTAAAATCCTGCGGTGAGAGATCACCGTACCGGTTCGATTCCGGTCCTCGGCATTATTATTATTTTGCGCCCGTAGCTCAATTGGATAGAGCGTTTGACTACGGATCAAAAGGTTATGGGTTCGACTCCTATCGGGCGCGTTCTCTTACGGGAAGTAGCTCAGCTTGGTAGAGCACTTGGTTTGGGACCAAGGGGTCGCAGGTTCGAATCCTGTCTTCCCGATAGGAAATTTTAAAATTTATTATGGGGGCTTAGCTCAGCTGGGAGAGCGCCTGCTTTGCACGCAGGAGGTCAGCGGTTCGATCCCGCTAGTCTCCACCATTTAAATCATTTACAAACTATATAACGGCGGTGTAGCTCAGCTGGCTAGAGCGTACGGTTCATACCCGTGAGGTCGGGGGTTCGATCCCCTCCACCGCCACTAATTATTAGTTGTAGAATTAAAATTTGGACCTTTAGCTCAGTTGGTTAGAGCTAACGGCTCATAACCGTTCGGTCGCAGGTTCGAGTCCTGCAAGGTCCATATAATTTTGGAGGAATACCCAAGTCCGGCTGAAGGGATCGGTCTTGAAAACCGACAGGAGCTTAACGGCTCGCGGGGGTTCGAATCCCTCTTCCTCCGTATTTGGTCTCGTAGTGTAGCGGTTAACACGCCTGCCTGTCACGCAGGAGATCGCGGGTTCGATTCCCGTCGAGACCGCCATCTAATAATTTAATAGCAATTTACCTATAAAATGTGGAGGAATACCCAAGTCCGGCTGAAGGGATCGGTCTTGAAAACCGACAGGGCCTTAACGGGCCGCGGGGGTTCGAATCCCTCTTCCTCCGCCATTATTATTATCGCGGGATGGAGCAGTTCGGTAGCTCGTCGGGCTCATAACCCGAAGGTCGGTGGTTCAAATCCGCCTCCCGCAATTTGTTTTGGTCTCGTAGTGTAGCGGTTAACACGCCTGCCTGTCACGCAGGAGATCGCGGGTTCGATTCCCGTCGAGACCGCCATTTAATCATTTTAATATATATGGTTCAGTAGCTCAGTTGGTAGAGCAATGGATTGAAGCTCCATGTGTCGGCAGTTCGATTCTGTCCTGAACCATTTCTTGCCGGCCTAGCTCAATTGGTAGAGCAACTGACTTGTAATCAGTAGGTTGGGGGTTCAAGTCCTCTGGCCGGCACCATCTTAACGGAGGGGTAGCGAAGTGGCTAAACGCGGCGGACTGTAAATCCGCTCCTTCGGGTTCGGCAGTTCGAATCTGCCCCCCTCCACCATTATAAATAGGGACATAGTTCAACGGTAGAATAGAGGTCTCCAAAACCTTTGATGTGGGTTCGATTCCTACTGTCCCTGCCATGGCGGTTGTGGCGAAGTGGTTAACGCATCGGATTGTGGTTCCGACACTCGTGGGTTCGATTCCCATCAACCGCCCTTTATTATTAATGGGCTATAGCCAAGCGGTAAGGCAACGGACTTTGACTCCGTCACGCGCTGGTTCGAATCCAGCTAGCCCAGTTTTTATTGGCGGCATAGCCAAGTGGTAAGGCAGAGGTCTGCAAAACCTTTATCACCGGTTCAAATCCGGTTGCCGCCTCCATGTGCTATGCGGGAGTAGTTCAATTTTAGAACACATTCCTTCCCGGAATGAGATATAGGTGTAAGTCCTATCTTCCGCTCCATAATTTAATATAATGCGGGAGTAGTTCAACTTTTAGAATATGTTCCTTCCCGGAACAAGATATAGGTGTAAGTCCTATCTTCCGCTCCATAATTTGATACAATGCGGGAGTAGTTCAACTTTTAGAATATGTTCCTTCCCGGAACAAGATATAGGTGCAAGTCCTATCTTCCGCTCCATAATTGCTTCCATAGGGAAGTTTTTTATTTATCTATATTAAGCCGGCGTGGCGGAATTGGCAGACGCGCGGGACTCAAAATCCCGTTCCTTTATTGGAGTGTCGGTTCGACCCCGACCGCCGGTATTTAATGGAGTTAAAAGGATTAAGTAGAACACTCTACTTAATCCTTTTTTATTTGATCATTTTTTAACTACTTATTTTATATTGTATAAAACGGTATAATATAATATTATATAGCTAATATTTAAAAATGGAGGCTATTATGAGTAGAACTAGAATAAACTTAAAATATTTTTTTAGTAATATTCTTAATGCAGTTGGTGCAGGAGTAGTTATTGCATTACTTCCTAATGCACTTTTAGGAGAACTACTAAAATTATTTAAAGATCAACATCCAAATTTAGAGCTTGTTTTTCAATTAGTGACAATTATTCAATCGTTTATGGCATTTATTATTGGAATACTGGCAGCACATCAATTCAAATTTAGTGGTGCGGGTGCTAGTATGATAGGTGTATCAGCAATGTTAGGCTCTGGAGCTATACAAATGAATGCAAATGGTATTGCATTAAAAGGAATTGGCGATATTATAAACGTGATTTTAGTTATTATTATCGCATGTGCTTTATATTTATTATTACAAGGAAAATTTGGTTCTTTAGAAATGATTATTTTACCTGTATTTATTCCAGTAGTCAGCGGATTAATTGGATTAACGACTTTGCCATATATACAAATTATTACAAAAAGTTTAGGACATATGATTAATTCATTTACTGAATTTAATCCTCTAATTATGTCTATCTTGATAAGTGTGACATTTTCACTACTAATGGTTACGCCAATTTCTCTAGTTGCTATTGCTACAGCTATTAGTTTAAATGGGTTAGGTAGTGGTGCAGCAAACATGGGAATTGTTGCTGCATGCGTTACTTTTTTCTTTGGTTCTTTACGTGTTAATTCAGTTGGTGTCAATTTAGTTTTATTTATTGGCGCTGCGAAGATGATGATTCCTGTTTATTTAAAACATTTAATCATTGCAATACCATTAACCATTAATGGTATTATTTCAGGTTTGTTAACATACTTCATTGGTATAAAAGGAACACCATTATCAGCTGGATTTGGTTATACAGGATTAGTTGGTCCAATTAATGCGTTTAATAGAATGCCGGGTGATTCGACATTTAATATTATTCTATTAGCATTAGGTTATTTTATTGTTCCATTCATTAGTGCTTTTATTATTCATGAATTATGCAAAAAGTTTATACCATCTTATAATGATAATATTTATAGATTTGAAATTACACATCAATAATATTATTTTAATGGTATTTAAGCATCTATATTACTATAGATGCTTTTTTTGTTTAAAATTTTTATTGCATATTAATTCTTTATTATGTATAATAATTAAAAAGTTATAGGAGGTTGCTATATGAAATATATGTTTAAAACAATTATCATAGCAATCTTAATTAGTTTGACCTTTATAAATATAGAACCTATGGCTCATGCTGATCAAGATGCAAAATGGGAAAAAATTAAGGAAAGTGGAGAATTAAGGGTAGGATTATCAGCTGATTATGCACCATTTGAATTTGAAAAGACTGTAAAAGGTAAGAGTGAATACGTAGGTATAGATATTGATTTAGCTAAAAAAATTGCTAAAGATAATCACTTAAAATTAAAAATTGTGAATATGCAATTTGATAGTTTACTCGGTGCATTAAAAACGGGAAAAATTGATGTTATTATTTCTGGTATGACTTCAACACCAGAAAGAAAGAAAGAAGTTGATTTCTCGGATTCTTATACTAAAACGGGCAATGTAATGCTTATTAGAAAAAGCGATAAAAATAAATTTCATACATTAAAAGACTTTTCTAATAAAAAAGTTGCGGCACAAAAAGGGACTGAACAAGAAAAAATTGCTCAACAAGAAATAGAGAATGCAGACATTAGTTCATTAAATCGTCTACCTGATGCTATTCTTGCAGTTAAAAGTAATAAGGTAGAAGGGTTAGTAATAGAAAAACCCGTTGCTGAAGCATATGTAAAACAAAATAACAGCTTAATGATAGCCAATGTGAATTTTAATGAAGAAAAGAAAGATAATGTCATAGCTGTGCCAAAAAATTCACCTATTCTTTTAGCAAATGTCAATAAATCTATTAAGGAAGTCAATGACCAACATTTAATTAGCAAATACATGGACAAAGCTTCTAAAGATATGCAAGACGATAGTAGCTTTTTTGATAAGTATGGTGCATTTTTCATCAAAGGACTTAAAAATACAATTTTAATATCAATGATTGGTGTAGTATTAGGAGCAGTATTAGGAGCTTTAATTGCTTTAGCTAAATTGAGTAAGTTTAAATTGCTGTCATGGATTGCCTCTATTTACATAGAATTTTTAAGAGGAACACCGATGTTAGTTCAAGTATTTTTAGTTTTCTTTGGAACGACAGCTGTTCTAGGTTTAGATGTTTCAGCATTAGTATGTGGTACTATCGCACTAGTTATTAATTCTTCTGCTTATATTGCAGAAATATTTAGAGCTGGAATTAATGGTGTTGATAAAGGGCAAACAGAGGCAGCTCAATGTTTAGGATTAAATTATTCTAAAACAATGAGATATATCATTTTACCCCAAGCAATTAAAAATATTTTACCAGCACTAGGTAATGAATTTGTAACACTAATTAAAGAATCATCTATTGTTTCTACTATTGGAGTAGGAGAAATTATGTTTAACGCTCAGGTTGTACAAGGTATTTCATTTGATCCTTTTACACCGTTAATTATCGCTGCGATAATGTACTTTATTTTAACATTTACATTGTCTAGAGGTATGAGTTTAATCGAAGGGAGAATGAAAGCCAGTGATTAAAGTTCAAAATTTAAATAAGTCATTTAATAAAAATGTAGTACTCAAAGATATTAATTTAGAGGTTAATAAAGGAGAAGTTGTAGCAATTATAGGGCCATCAGGAAGTGGTAAAAGTACATTATTAAGATGTATGAATTTATTAGAAACTCCATCAAATGGAAAAGTGATTTTTGAAGGAAAAGAATTAACACATAAAAATATAAATTTAAATGAATTACGTCAAAAAATGGGAATGGTATTTCAAAATTTCAATTTATTTCCTCACAAAACAGTATTAGAAAATGTCATTTTAGCACCTAAGTTGTTAAAAAATGTTGATTTAAAAAAGCTAGAAATTGAAGGTAAAGCACTTCTAAAAAAAGTAGGGCTTGAAGAGAAAGCTAATGCATATCCTTCTCAACTCTCTGGCGGACAAAAACAAAGGGTAGCAATAGCAAGAGCTTTAGCTATGCATCCAGATGTCATATTATTTGATGAGCCAACATCAGCACTTGATCCTGAAGTTGTTTATGAAGTACTTAAAGTTATGAAAGATTTAGCTAAAGAGGGTATGACAATGGTGGTTGTAACTCATGAAATGGGTTTTGCTAAAGATGTTGGTGATAAAGTAATATTTATGGCAGATGGATATGTCGTTGAAAGTGAAACACCTGATCAATTATTTAATCATCCCAAACATGAAAGAACTAAAAACTTTTTGGCGAAAGTATTATAGCATGTTGTATGTAAAGACTAATAAAACATTTATAAGGTTTTATGTCTAAAAAGTAATAAAAGTTAATTAAGAAAAGAAGATAGAATGTATTCTGAATTATAAACATAGACTTTCTTTATGAAATTCTCAAAGTTAAAGAATCTGAGACACTTCAAAGTATATCTCAGATTCTTTTTTATTTATAAAAATATTTAATATCATAAAAAATTAAGATTATGTTAAAATGTTCTATGGACTTTTTTATAGGAGGCAAGAGTGTTGATGAACCATCAACTTAAACAGGAAATCATTGACTATGCGTATTCCATTGGTATAGATAGTATTGGTTTTACTACCGCTGATCCTTTCGATGAACTGAAACAAAAGTTAGTAGATTATCATGAAAAAGGTTATGCATCAGGTTTTGAAGAATCAGATATTGCGCTGCGAACAGAACCTAAATTATCTTTACCCACAGCGCGTTCTATCATAGCTATTGCTGTTGGTTATCCAAATAAGCTAAAGGGAGCGCCGAAAAGTGTAAAAGGCGATAGAAGAGGAATGTTTGCGAGAGCCTCTTGGGGTCAAGATTATCATTCAATTATGAAAAAAAGATTAGATAAATTAAGTGAATTTATTCAATCTAAGGTCCCTGATGTCGAAATAAAAAGCATGGTTGACACTGGCGTACTTTCAGATCGCGCTGTAGCTGAAAGAGCAGGATTAGGATTCATTGGTAGAAATGGATTTGTTATTAATCCAAAACTAGGGACTTGGACATATTTAGGAGAAATGTTAGTTAGTATTCCTTTTGAACCAGATGATCCTATATTAGACAGTTGTGGAGATTGTACAATTTGTGTAGATAGATGTCCAACGGGCGCTTTAGTAGGGAATGGTCAACTGAATTCTCAAAAATGTATCAGCTTTTTAACTCAAACTAAAGGATATTTAAAAGATGAGTATCGATATAAAATCGGTAATCGTCTTTATGGTTGTGATACTTGTCAACAAGTTTGTCCGAAAAATAGAGGTATTAATACAACCCACGAAGATATTATTTTAGAACCTGAAATATTAAAGCCACGTTTAGTTCCATTGTTACAAATGAGTAATAAAGAATTTAAAAATACTTATGGTCATTTGGCAGGAGCATGGAGAGGTAAAAAACCTATACAGCGGAATGCAATTATTGCACTTGCACATTTTGGTGAAGAAGCGGCTATTCCTGAATTAAAGGAAGTAGCATTGAATGATCCAAGACCCATGATAAGAGGAACAGCATATTGGGCTATTGGTCAAATACTTGGCAATGATGCAAGAACATTTATTTATGAGCACTATGATAATGAGATTGAAGAAGTTCAAGTTGAAATGAGAAAAGGACTAGAAATGAGGAAATAAAATGACAAATCATATTGTGTTATTCCAACCAGAAATACCTGCAAACACTGGAAATATCGCACGTACATGCGCAGGTACTAATACACACTTGCATTTAATTAAACCATTAGGCTTTAGTACAGATGACAAGATGCTAAAACGAGCTGGATTAGATTATTGGGAACATGTTAATATCACTTATCATGAAAATATTGAATCATTTTTCGAAGTGACAAATGGTAAATATTATTTACTTACTAAATTTGGTAAACAAACTTATAGTGATTTTGATTTTTCAAATACTGAAATAGAAAATTATTTTATTTTTGGTAGAGAAACGACAGGTTTACCAGATTGGGTGAAAGAGAAGTATGCAGATACTGCTTTAAGAATTCCTATGAGTGATCATATTCGCTCTTTAAATTTATCTAATACTGCTGCTTTATTGATTTATGAAGCATTGCGACAACAAAATTTCCCAGGATTAAAGTAGAATTTAAAATTAATTACTATAATAGAATAAAAAATGTTATATTTATTAATGAATTATTATAAAAATTTTAAAATAGTTTGATATCCCCTTAAATAGGGTAATTTAGTAAATAAATGAATTATTTTAGTTGAACTTTACATTTAGAGGAGTGTAATTATTATGGCAATGAATTTTAAAGTATTTGAAGATAAACAACATGCAGCAGATTATGCTGGAGATATTATTAGAAAACAATTTAACAATAACCCAACTACCATTGCTGGATTCCATTTAAACAAGGATTCTGCACCTGTATTAGATGAACTAAAAAAGTCAGTTGATCGTAACGCTGTAGATTTTAGTCAAATTAATATTCTTGATTATGATGATAATCATTCGTTCTATGAAGCTTTAGGTGTACCTTCTGAGCAAGTATATTCTATTAGTCTTGATGATGATGCCGAATCATTAATCAATGATAGAATTAAAACAAAAGAAAATAAAGGGAAACTGACTTTACAAGTTGTTTCAATCGATAACACTGGACATTTAGATGTTAATATTCGTCAAGGTTTGATGAAAGCACGTGAAATTATCTTAGTTGTAACTGGTGCTGAAAAAAGTGAAGTTATCAAACGATTATATGAAGAAAATGGTAAATCAAACTTTTTACCAGCTGATTTAAAAGTACATCGTATGGTAACAGTTGTTTTAGACAGAGCTGCTGCTGATGGATTACCAGAAGATGTTAAAGAATACTTCACAGCGAGATTTGCATAATATTTAATTTTATTGTGAGGTTATTTTTATGAGTAAAGATAGTAAACGTAATTATCATGAAGACGAAAATGCAATGGTTCAAAATATGAATGATTTAGAAGCATTAGGAAAAGAAATGGAACAGATTTCTGAAGAAAATGATGAAGATAAATATAATCAAACACATGATTCAGAAGCGCGTTCAGATTTAAATTAATATATTTTAGCATTTTAATTAATTGCTTCGGTAGATTAATTAAAATGCTTTTTTTATGTAATACAACTTATGATACAATATATTTTAATGAAAATGAAGGAGATAAAAATATGTTACATAAGTATTGGCTACCTTTAACAATTATTACAATCATTGTTAGCTTAATTTCTATTAAAGGTTTTCCCATTGCTCTAGGAGCACTCTATCTACCAGTGTTATTTAAAGTGATTCAATTACAATTGAATTTATCAAAAGATTTAATCGATAATGCAACTGCTCATCCATTCATTAAGAGTAATCAAAAAGGAATTATGATTAGTGTGATATGTATATTAATTGTAACCGGAATCTTGGCATATACACTTAATGATTTTTATCGAAGTTTAGGTGGGGGTTTAGGTATATTAGTAAAGATAAGTCCTGTTACGCTGGTCATAAGCGCTATTTTGTATATAATAAGTGCTATTTCAGTTGTAAAAGCAGTAAAATATAAATATGAATAAGATTTAATTCTTAAACACGTGAAGTAATACAACTTCATGTGTTTTATTTTATAAATGAAACCGCTTTATATTCGAATTGCTACATTAATTTTATTAATGATATACTATTACTAAATCATAAATAAGGGGGATTATTGAATGTCTGTAAGAATTGAACATGATACGTTTGGTGAAATTGAAGTACCATCTGATAAATATTGGGGCGCACAAACTGAAAGAAGTAAGCGTAACTTTCCAGTAGGTAAAGAACATATGCCTATTGAAGTGATTTATGGTTTTGCTCAGTTAAAAAGAGGTGCTGCGCTTGCTAATCATGAATTAGGAAAATTAAGTGATACTAAGAAAGATGCTATCATTTATGCTTGTGACTTAATTTTAAAAGGAGAACTTGATGGTCATTTTCCTTTAGTTGTATGGCAAACTGGAAGCGGTACTCAAAGTAATATGAATGTAAACGAAGTCGTAAGTTATGTGGCTAATGAGTACTTAAAAGAACATAATAGCGAGGAATCAATTCATCCCAATGATGATGTTAATAAATCTCAAAGTTCGAATGATACTTTCCCAACAGCGATGCATGTTGCTTTATACCATGAAATTGAAACGAAATTAGAACCTGCTTTAAAAAATTTACGAGACACGTTTAAAGAAAAAGAAAACCAATATCAATCAATTATTAAAATTGGTAGAACTCACTTACAAGATGCTACTCCAATTCGATTAGGACAAGAAATTAGTGGATGGCGTTATATGCTAGATAAATGTGAACAATTATTGGCTGAATCTAAACAACATATTTTAAATTTAGCTATTGGTGGAACAGCAGTTGGAACAGGAATTAATGCACATCCAGAATTTGGAGATAAAGTAGCTAAATATATCTCAGAACATACTGGTTATGCATTTGTTTCATCTGAAAATAAATTTCATGCTTTAACTTCACATGATGAAGTGGTGCAACTTCATGGAACACTAAAAGCATTGGCAGCAGACTTAATGAAAATAGCAAATGATATAAGATGGCTTGCTTCAGGACCTAGAGCCGGACTTTCAGAAATTTCGATTCCAGAAAATGAACCAGGTTCATCAATTATGCCAGGCAAAGTTAATCCAACACAATGTGAAATGCTAACAATGGTTGCAGTACAAGTGATAGGAAATGATACGACAGTAGGTATAGCGAGTTCTCAAGGTAATTTTGAACTTAATGTATTTAAACCTGTGATTCTTCATAATACATTGCAATCTATTTACTTATTAGCTGATGGAATGGAAACATTTAATGAAAATTGTGCTATAGGTATTGAACCAATTGAAGAAAATATCAATCATTATTTAAATCAATCATTAATGCTTGTAACTGCACTAAATCCTCATATTGGATATGAAAAAGCGGCTCAAATAGCTAAAAAAGCTCATAAGGAAGGTTTAACACTTAAAGAATCAGCAATTAATTCTGGCTATGTTACAGAAGAACAATTCGAGAAATGGATTAAACCAGAAGATATGGTCGATCCTCATTAAAATAACATTACCAATTGAAATGCTCCTTTTAAAGATAATGCTTTGATCTGCGTTATCTAAAAGGAGCATTTTTAAAATTTATTCATCATCTAAACTTACAGAAATCAATTCTTGAGTAAGTGGATGAGTGAATTCTATCTTATAACTATTCAATTCTAATTGACGTAAGGTAGCATCTCCATATAATGGATCACCTATGACAGGATGACCAATTTCTGCTAAATGTACACGTATTTGATGAGTACGTCCTGTATCTAATTTTATTTCCAATTGACAAATGCCTTCTTTAATCATTTTTGATGTTAAGATATGAGTGATAGCTCGTTGCCCGGTATTAGAAATACGACGCTTATTGGGATGAAATTTATCTTTACCGATTGGCATATCAATTGTTTGTGGTTTTAGAGGTAGTAATGCTTTTACATTTGCACGATAAATACGGGTAATTTGATTCTCTTCAAGCATTCTATCTAGTATTTTTTTCATTAAAGGATTTTTAGCAACAATTAATAACCCCACAGTTTCTTGGTCTAGACGATGAATCGGTTCAACGTAGTCGCTATCCATGGTATAGATAACATGGTTCATTAGTGTATTGCTTTCTTTTAAATCATTTGGATGAGTTTTAACCCCTTTAGGTTTTACCACAATCGCTAAATCGTTATCTTCATATGCAATCTGTGCGTAACGATAACTTGGTAAATAATTACTTTTTTCTTTAGGGGTAGGAATATAAACAACATCATTTGTGACAACTTTATCTGTCAATTTACTAGATTGTTGATTAATCGTGATATCTTTAGACATATTTAATTGGTGTAAATCTTTTTTTGGTAGTTTTAACTTTTGAAAAATTTCACGTAACGTATAATTATTGAAAGTTTCAGGTACATTGAATTTCATAATATCCTCCTATTATATTCTGTTTAATCATATCATAATTTACAATGATAATTATAAATGTTTTCATTAGTCTATTTTTAAATTTAAAAAATGAACGATATAATAATAAATGCAAAATAACAAAATGGGGCGAAAATATGGAGAAACCGACACGTTTAGCATTATTAAAAGAAATTGCTGAATATCTAAATGAAGAAACTGAATTATATAATATGATGAATAAAGCATTGGATTATTTAATCAATGGCAGCAATTTTACAACAGGTTGGATTTTTTTTATCAATAAAAAAGGTGAACAAGAACTTGTAGCTAGCACTGACTTACCTCATTCATTAAAAAATAATAATTGTAAGTATTTAAACAATGGTACGTGTTGGTGTGTCAATGCTTATCATCATAAAAATTTAACAAAAGCATCTAATATTATAAATTGTTCAAGAATCAATTTAGCTAACCAAGAAAGTCAAAAAGATGATTATCTTATTACGCATCATGCGACAGTACCACTTAGATCAGGAGATGAACAGTATGGATTATTAAATGTCGCGACACCTCATACTGTAGTATATAGTCAAGATGATTTAGAGTTATTAGAATCAGTAGCTTTACAAATCGGTTCTGCAATTAAACGTATATACTTAACAGACCAAGAAAAAGAAGCAGCACGCACAAGTGAACGAAATCGACTAGCACGTGATTTACATGATTCAGTTAACCAAATGCTTTTTTCATTAAAACTAACAGCTCATGCTGCACATGATATCACAGAGGATAGAACAGCTAAAAAAGCATTTAAGTTGATTGAAGATACAAGTCAAAACGCAGTAAATGAAATGCGTGCGTTAATTTGGCAACTTAAGCCAATTGGTTTAGAACATGGATTAGTGAATGCGATTGAACATTATGCGAATATGTTAGATTTAAAATTAAACATCGAAGTAAGAGGATTGATTAAATTATCCAATTTAGTTGAAGAAAATGTGTATCGAATGATTCAAGAAGCTCTAAATAATACGAAGAAACATGCACAAACGAATCATGTATCTATTAACATTCAACAAAATGAAAATCAATTATATATTAAAATTTATGATGATGGAAAAGGATTTAATGTGCGTGATGACTTAAATCAAACGACGCATGGTCTAAAAAATATAAAACAACGTATTCATAGTTTAGATGGAGAATTTAACATACAATCAGATAAACTAATGGGGACAACTATTTATCTTAATATTCCAATTTAAAGTAGGTGATAAATTTGGCAAGTATCGTTTTAATCGATGATCATCACATCGTTAGACAAGGACTAGAATTTCTAATTTCAACAGTTGAGGGTTTAGATATACAAGCAAGTTTTTCAGATGGTGAAGCATTTATTAAATATTTAAATGAGAATAATATTCCTGATTTAGTATTATTAGATTTAGTTATGCCTAATATGAATGGTATCGAAGTGACGCATTATATAAAAACATATTACCCTTACATAAAAGTGTTAGTGCTTACAAGTTATGTGGATGATGAATATGTTATGTCTGCCATTAATGAAGGTGCTGATGGTTATGAAATTAAAGATGTTGAACCACAAAAGCTGATTGCTACTATTACTAAAGTATTAAATAATGAGAAAATAATACATCCAAAAGCTAAAAATGTAATTGATGCAATGCATGAAAAACCACACTTTAATAATAAATTATCTAAAAGAGAGATGGAAGTATTAAAAGAAATGGTGAAAGGTAAGACAAATAAAGACATTGCAAAAAGTTTATTTGTATCTGAGAAAACAGTTAAGACACATGTCAGTCATATATTTAATAAATTGCAAGTTTCAGATCGGACACAAGCTGCTATATATGCTATTGAAAATAAATTAATATAAATTGAATAGGTCTATTAGAAATAAAGACGGTATTTTTAAAATAGGATAATAATAAATAAATGACTTATATTATTATTTTAATTATTTTGATAATTTTGCCATTTATAAAATTATACGTAAAAACAAAAATTTCTCTTTTCATTTTATTGAAAATATATTAAGATGTAATTTGTGTTTCAAGAAATGTGTATTATTGCAATTTCTTGCGTCCGGATAAAATAACTCCTATTAGAAAGGTAGAGAAGAGTAATGGATAGACAGAGTTTTACAGATTTAATTCAAACAAAATTTAAAATGGTGCGTATTGAAGCAGGATACACACAAGATACTATGGCACAAACAATAGGTCTTTCTAAAAAAACACTTGTTCAAATCGAAAAAGAACGGGTATTACCAAACTGGACAACTTGTGTATCAATTTGTGCTTTATTTAGAGATTCAGATGTTTTAAATAACACATTTGGTTGTGATCCATTAGAAATTGTACAAACAATTTCAAGAAACCATTGTGCATATCCTAATCATTCTACAACAAGTGATATTTATTGGAATACAATGGAAACTCGTAATGGATTTATTTTACAAAGTAATAAAGTAAGTAATATCTATAGAGTGCTTAATCCTGAAAAACAACCTATTTTTGGAACATCTAAATTAAGAGAAGCAGAAACTTACTTTAATAGAAATGCTAAAGAAGAATTAATGCACGTTTAATTTTAATATAAATAAGATATAGTGATAGAAGAGTTGACTTTCAACTGAATCACTATTTTCAATTAATAATGAATTCACTGTCATTTTGCGATGAATTCATTATTTTTTTATTTCAAAAATTTGTAAATATAAATGTACGTTGAACAATTAAGTTATGAAGTTTACATTTGTCATGGTATAATTTTGCTATTGCTTATATAAAAATTAAGGAGTTATTTAAATGCAAGCAGTATTAGTAGTCATCTTTATGATAGTAATAGGAGCAATCATTGGCGGTGTCACGAATGTTATAGCTATTAGAATGTTGTTTCACCCCTATAAAGCGCATTATATATTTAATATGCGAATTCCATTTACACCTGGTTTAATACCTAAAAGAAGAGATGAAATTGCAACAAAGATAGGACAAGTGATTGAAGAACATCTCATTACAGAAACATTGATTCACAACAAACTAAATGAAACAAAAACTAAAGAAACGATTAATAAATTAGTTAAGGAGCAAATAACGAAATTAAAAAGTGATCAAGCTACAATTCGTTACTTTGCTGAGAAATTTGATATTAAAATTGATTACTTAGTCAATGAGAAATTAGAAGATACAATTTCACACAAGCTATTAGCTTTTTATAATGATCATCGAAATGAAGAAGTGATTAAGTTACTATCAAAAGAAACTAAGCGAATAATTGATAAGAAAGTCGAGCCATTAGGAGATTTATTATGCGAAAGAGCACGTGTTTATTTGTCCTCTGATAAAGGCGCTCGTGATATTTATGACATGCTTGATACATTTTTTGATGAAAAAGGTAAAATCGTTGGATTACTACAAATGTTTATGACAAAAGAAAGTATTGCAGATAGAATCCAACATGAATTGATTCGTTTAACCAATCATCCTAAAGCAAAACGTATTGTAAACCAAGTGATTGATAATGAATATGAGACGCTGAAACGACAACCACTTAAGAAAATCATTGATGAGGCTCAATTTTCAAAACTATCAGACTCAGTTACATTACTTATTACTTCATATTTAAATTTAAATGAAAAAATAGATAAACCACTTAATCAACTATCACCAAGATTAATGCAATATTTAGAGACAACGTTATCAGATAAAGTTACACAACTTATTATTAGTCAAGCATCCAAACATCTCTCAACTATAATGCAAAAAATTAATCTACGTAAATTAGTAGAAGATCAAATCAATACATTTGATTTAGATTACATTGAAAAGTTGATTATTGAAATTGCTAATAAAGAATTAAAATTAATTACCTTATTAGGATTTATATTAGGTGGTATTATTGGCCTTTTCCAAGGTTTAATCGCAATTTTTGTATAACTAATCATAATATGTTATGGTATTAAAGAGTTGTCAAAACATCATTATTACACGAAGGAGTGCAATTTAAAATGGCAGTAAATTTATATGATCATGCAAATCAACTAGAACAAGCATTAAGAGATAGTGATGAATACAAAGCTATTAAAGATGCTTTTGCTAAAGTTAAAGAAAATGAAGAATCTAAAAAATTATTCGATGAGTTCCGTGAAACTCAAATGAATTTCCAACAAAAACAAATGCAAGGTCAAGAAATTCCTGAAGAAGAATTAGCTAAAGCTCAAGAACAAGCTCAAGCTATTGAAAAAGATGAAAATATTTCACAATTAATGCAAGCAGAACAAAAAATGAGTCAAGTTTTCCAAGAAATTAATCAAATTATTGTAAAACCTTTAGACGAAATTTACGTTGACTAATTAATAATTTAAGTAATGGATACTACGCGATTTTTTCATAAAATTGCGTAGTTTTTTTATGTCAAAGTTCATCGACCCATATTCATAAGATATGGTAAAATATAGTAATACATAAAGATACCTTATCAAACATTTAAGGAGCTTAAATTAATGGTTAAATTTATTCACTGTGCAGATTTGCATCTTGATAGCCCTTTTAAATCTAAACAACAATTATCGACAAGTATTTTCGAAGATGTACAAAAAAGTGCCTATGAGAGCTTTAAAAAAATTGTAGATGTAGCATTAAAAGAAGATGTTGATTTTATGTTAATTGTAGGAGATTTATTTGATAGTGAAAATCGCACATTACGTGCTGAAATTTTTTTAAAAGAGCAATTTAAACGTCTAGAAAAAGAACAAATATTTGTATACATATGTCATGGGAATCATGATCCTTTAACAACTAGAATTACAGATAATTGGCCTAATAATGTATCAGTATTTTCAAACCGTGTTGAAACCTATCAAGCGATTACTAAAGCTGGAGAACAAATTTATATTCATGGTTTTAGTTATCAAAACAATACAAGTTATGAAAATAAAATTGATGAATATCCATCTAGTCAAGGAAGTAATGGTATACATATAGGAATGCTTCATGGGACTTATAGTAAATCTAAAATAAAACAGCGTTATACTGAATTTATGTTAGAAGATCTTAATCATAAACTGTATCATTATTGGGCACTCGGTCATATTCATCAACGTCAAGAACTAAGTGATATGCCGCCTATTCATTATTCAGGTAACATTCAAGGTCGCCACTTTGGTGAAATAGGAACTAAAGGTTGTTTGCTTGTAGAAGGGGATCATCTACATCTTGAAACAACTTTTATACCAACTCAGTTTATACGTTTTGAAGAAGCTACAATTAAGACTGATAAAATTTCAAAACAAGGTATCTATGAGGAAATTCAAAAGTTTAAGAAACAAGTTCGTGAACAAGGTAAAGCATTTTATAGATTGACGATTAATATAGATAATGACAAAATTTTATCAACACAAGATATTCTTCAAATAAGAGAAATGATTAGTGAATATGAAGAAAATGAACATGATTTTATTGTCATTGAAGATATGATTCTTAATTATATACAGAATGAAGAAACACCTCTTATAAATGAATTTTCTAAAGAACTCATAAACGATGACAAAGTGTTTGAAGAGGCAATGACAGATTTATATTTAAATCCAAGAGCTTCAAAATATTTAGAAGACTACACCACTTTCAATAAGGCAAAACTCATTCATCGAGCTGAGAAAATATTGAAAGCAGATATGAGAGGTGAAGAAATTGATTATTAAATCACTTGAAATATACGGTTATGGTCAATTCGTACAACGTAAGATTGAATTAAATCAGACTTTTACTGAAATTTATGGGGAAAACGAAGCAGGTAAATCAACCATACAATCATTTATTCATTCAATTTTATTTGGTTTTCCCACAAAGAAAGAAAAAGAACCGCGTTTAGAACCTAGATTGGGAAATCAGTATGGGGGCAAGCTAACGCTTATTTTAGACGACAAATCTGAAATTGAAGTTGAGCGTGTAAAAGGTAGTGCTCAAGGTGATGTAAAAGTTTATTTAGAAAATGGATTGATAAGAGATGAAGCATGGCTTAAGAAGAAATTAAACTATATTTCAAAAAAGACATATCAAGGAATATTTTCATTTAATGTACTTGGTTTACAAGATATTCACCGAAATTTAGACGAACAACAATTACAAAGCTATTTATTAGAAGCTGGTGCTTTAGGATCTTCCGAATTTACATCTATGGGGCAAATTGTTAATCAGAAAAAGACTACGCTTTATAAAAAAGCTGGAAAGAACCCAATTCTAAACCAACAAATTGAACAACTAAAACAATTAGAAGCACAAATAAGAGATGAAGAAACCAAATTAGACGAATATCAACGTCTTATAGATGAAAAAGATAAATCAGAACGCCATCTTTCTCATTTAAAAGAAAATCTTAAGCAATTATCAAAAATGCATGAAAATAAGCAAAAGCAGTTAGGGCTTCATGCTCATGCGCAAGAATGGAAATCACTTGAGTATCATTTAAATATCGAACCGTTGAAGTTCCCAGAACAAGGTATTGAACGATATGAAACTGCATTAAAATATAAACAATCACTTGATCGAGATATAGGATTAAGGGATGAGAAGATAAGACAACTAGAAAATGAATTTAATTTAATTCAGATGCCTGAGGATAGAACTGTAAGTGATATGTATCATCTTTATCAACAAGAGAGTGATATCAAACAATCTGAATTAAAATCTAAGGCTTTAAAAAAGGAAATAGAAACTTTTGAACATTCTCAGCAAACATTAAAAGATGATATCGGTTGGAATGAAGTTTATCATGAAGCGGATACTTCTGAAACAATGAAAGATTATATAAGTGAAAAAATTAAAAATCATAATCATCAATTAAATCAAAAGCAACAAGTTGAACGTATGATTGGTGAGCATAATATTGAAAAAAAGGAAATTGAAAAGGAAATTAAGTCATTGGAAAGTGAACTCGTTTCTGAAACAGCACTTGAAAAGAAAAAAGAATATAATCAGCAAAAAATAGAATTACATGAAAAAGAAAGTTTATACTCAAAATTAAAAGCCTCCTTTGAATCAGAAAAAGAAAGAAAACAAAAACAATATCGATGGTTGAAAATCAGCTTTATCATTTTGGCTTTGATAAGTGTTGGTTTGACTATTTTTGCATTTATTACAACTAGTATCACTTTTAGTATTATTTTTGCAATTCTTACTGTGATATTTTTAGTAGGTTTATTCTTTAGTAAAAATAAAGATATTGATTATAGTGAAACAATTAGTGAGGAAATTAGTGATTTAGAACAACAACTTAAAGCACTCGAAGATAAATACGATTTAGATTTCAATCTAGATGATCAGTACCAATTGCGTGAACGTTGGAATAATGCTAATAATACTAAAACAGTACTTTCTAATAAACTTAACCATCAACATTCAATTTTATCAGATATTCAGTCTTCAATTGATGCATTAGCACAGGATATTTCCGAAGTCAAACAAGACATTAAAGTATCAGATAAAATGTCAGATGAACGTTTAGTAGATATTTTGAAAACAATGAATCAACTTAAAGCTAATGATAAACAACTTAATAAATTATTATTAGAGAACATAGAGTTAAACCAAAATTTAATTAACTTCTATGATTATGCCCAGGATGTTACTAAAGATAGTTTCGATGAGTTTAATAAAATTTCATTATTTAATGATTTGAAACGTTGGATTTCTCAGTATGAAAGTAAAAAAGAAAAGAAAACGCAATTACGAAATCAATTAACCTTATTAAGTAAAGAATTAAAACAGTTAGAAAGTCGTTTGGATGAAAATAAAACAACTATAAACGAGTTGTTTAAATATATCGAAGTGCAAAATGAAGAACAATATTATCAACATTACGAAGCTTATCAACGTTATCAACAAAAACTATCACGATTCAATGATTTATCTACCTATTTGAGTAATCATGAATTCTCTTATGAAGATAGTTCTGTTTTAAGTGAAAAAACAACTGCTCAATTAGAAGAAGAAGATCAAATGTTAGCTCAACAAGTTGATGATTATAATGATAAATATTTGGAGAAACAAACTGAAGTGAGTGAACTTTCTTCACGTATTCATCAAATGGAAACAGATAAAACACTATCTCAATTGCGCCATCAATATTATAATTTAAAAAATAGAATGAATGATATTGCTAAAGATTGGGCAAGCTTAAGTTATCTTGAGACACTAATTAATGAGCACATTAAACAAATTAAAGATAAACGACTACCATATGTGATAGATGAAGCCATTAATATTTTCAAAACATTAACTGATGGTAAGTATAATCTAATTACTTATGAAAATGATTCAATTAAAGTTAAACATCGAAATGGACAAATGTATCATCCACTTGAATTAAGTCAATCAACGAAAGAGTTGCTATATATTTCATTAAGACTTAGTTTAATTAAGGTGTTGAAACCATATTATCCTTTCCCAATTATCATTGATGATGCATTCGTACATTTTGATAAACAAAGAAAATCAATGATGTTAAACTATTTAAGAGAATTATCTCAAGAACATCAAGTATTGTACTTTACTTGTACAAAAGATACTACGATTCCTTCTCGAGAAATGCTGATATTAAATAAAAAAGAGGAAGGCGGTAAACGATGAGAAACGTAGAAAAATTAAATCCTGGTGATTCGGTTGAGAATTTTTTCTTAATCCACAGAGCAACACAAGGTGTAACAGCACAAGGTAAAGACTATATGACATTATATCTTCAAGATAAAAGTGGAGATATTGAAGCTAAACTATGGACTGTCACAAAAGATGATATGAAAATCCTTAAACCAGAAATAATTGTATGGGTAAAAGGGGATGTTATTAACTATCGTGGCCGTAAACAAATGAAAGTCAACCAATTTCGATTAGCAACAGCAGAAGATGGAGTGAAAACACAAGACTTTGTAGATGGTGCGCCACTTTCACCTAACGAAATTCAAGATGAGTTATCACATTTTATCTTAGAAATTGAAAATGCACATTTACAACGTATTACGCGTCATTTATTAAAAAAATATCAAGATAAATTCTTTACTTATCCTGCAGCAAGTTCTCATCATCATAACTTTGCAGGAGGATTAAGTTATCATGTATTAACAATGTTAAAAATTGCAAAATCATTGTGTGATATCTATCCATTATTAAATAGAAGTTTGTTATATAGCGCGATTATTTTACACGATATTGGTAAAGTAAGAGAATTAAGTGGACCAGTTGCCACAACGTATACGGTAGAAGGTAATTTGCTTGGACATATTTCAATAGCAAGTGATGAAGTTGCTGAGACGGCAAAAGAACTTGGCATTGATAGTGAAGAAGTCATGTTATTGCGACATATGATTTTAGCACACCATGGAAAAATGGAGTTTGGTTCTCCTAAATTGCCACATCTAAAAGAAGCAGAAATTTTATTCTTTATTGACAATATTGATGCAAAAATGAATATGTTTGATAAAGCATTTAAGAAAACAGAAAAGGGACAATTTACTGAAAGAATCTTCGGTATGGATAACCGTCAATTTTATAATCCAGAGAAGTTAGATTAATATTAATAGGCGAAAAAAGGTCGGAACAATTTGTTCCGACCTTTTTGATTTATGAAAATTATGAAGATAATCCTGATGAAGCACCACTACTTTGTTGTTCTTTTAATTTTTCTGGATTAAGTATAGTATCTTCTACAGATTTTTTAATATCACTATCTTTATAATCTACGTTGTATTCTTTTAATAAGTCTTTATAAGCATTAGTCAATAGTTTTGGGTTTTTTTGAACTTTTTGTTCAATAATTTTTGTTTTTAATTGAGATTTTTGTTTGTTAAAGTCATCTTCTTTATTAGCTTTGATAATGTGATAGCCGTATTCTGTTTTAACAATGTCAGAAATTTGACCTTCTTTTAGTTTAAATAAAGCTTTATCAAATTTATCGACCATTTGTCCTTTAATAACATAACCTAATGATCCGCCTTTTTTAGCTGAAGCAGAATCCATTGATTCTTTTTTGGCAAGTTCATCAAATTTATTTGGATTTTTTTCAACTTCCTTTTGAATTTTTTCAGCTTTTGCTTTTGCTTTTTTATCTGATAAACCTTCTTTATCACTATCAGATTTAACTTTAATTAAAATGTGTGATGCTTTCTTAGTGTCATCTTTTATTTCTTTGTCAGAAACTTTGATTTTATCATTAAGTAATTGTTTTTGGTAAGCAGATAGTCTTTTCTGTTCTTTGTAATCATCAAGTGTCATACCTTGTTGTTTTAGCATACTTTCAAATTGATCTTTACCACCATATTGTTTTTCTTCTTTTTTAATATCATCATCGATACGCTTAGTATCTACTTTGTCTTTATATTTATCAGCTAATATTTTATTTAACTCAATACTAAATGATGTGCTGGCAATTTGATCTTTACCAATTTTATCCATAACATCTTTAACGGTTACATTACCAGCTTTTGAAGAAATTAATGTATTATCTTTAGAATCTGTAGAATCAGAACTACATCCTCCTAGTAATAAAACACCTGCTGTAACAGGGACAATGAGTTTATTCATAATTTTCATAGTTGATAGCTCCTTTGTGTATGTTAACAAAGTTACTATAACATAATATAATTATTCCACCAATTAATAAAAGATGATTTACAACTAAAGTATTAGATGAAAAATAATTTAAAAAAAGTCTACAATATCATTCAATATCATAGACTTTTTAATATATTCAAAATAACCACTAGACTGTATTTTAATTTTGATTGAATACGTTTATAATTACCATCTTTATATCTTAGATATTTGAATGGAAGGGCACTTTTGTCAGTAAATTAATACCTGTTTGGTGTTCTTCAACAAATTGTCCTTCTTTTGAAAAAAGAATAATTTTTAAATATAAAAAATCCATAACTGATAAACCAAGATTTAAGGCAAGTAAGAACATAAAATAGTGTCCATAACTTGGAAAATGATAAGTTAGGAAAATTAAAATGCTTGTAATTATTAAAAATGGCAAAATAAGATTAATGCAAAAATAAAACTTGCGGACAGGCGTATTCACATACGTATTAAAATAAGGAAGCCATTTTTTCTTATTCAACTTGTGCCATCTAAATGCATGAATATAAGGTAAAAAGAAAAATAAATGTATTGTTTTGTGAATAGGGTACATAAGAATAATAAATAATATTAGAAGTAAAAAGTATTTATCTGATAAAGGCGTTTTTACAAAATAATACATAATCTCATAACTAACTAAAAACGCAATAATAGTTGTTACAATACTCAAAAAAGCAATTCTTGGAACACCAAATCGCGCATGAATATCTATATGACGTTTACATAAAAACATGACTACACCTCGAAAATAGGTCGTTTAATATACGATAGGTATTATCTAACTAAGTTGAGTTATCGTCAAGATAATTTTTCATAGCTATTGTAATATAGAACAATGTTTTTATATTAGATTGTATATTTATAAAAAAAGCCATAAAGAAATCTATTAATATAAATTTCTTTATAGCCAAATTGAGCTCAATGTTAGAGTTCTATTTGTTATTATTCTTATCTTCTGAAAATGTATTACTAATTTCTTCGCCACGATTTTGAAGATTTTCAATATGAGATTTTAATTTTTCAATATTAGGATTGATATCAGATTTAAAATCTCCGATTAAAGTCTTAAATTCGTTTGCAATATCGCTGCCTTGTTGTACACCGTCATTTTTCACTTGCTTACTATAATCAATAATATTATAGAAACTACGTTTAATTGTTTCGATTTCTCGTTCTAATTCTGAGCGAGCACCAGTAGGAACTTTTTGTCCAGAGGCATTAGCATTATATCTTTGTTGATCACGATTCATCCATGATACGGCAATACCAGAAGCAAGTCCCACACCGATACCAAATAATACACGTGTAACCTTCATTTTTATTCTCCTCACTATTATGTCGTTTATAGAATAAATCATATCATTTTATGAAGTAAGTAACGATTGACTTAAGTTACTTACTATAATTATTACATCGACATATTGATTTCATTTTATATTACCCGTAAATGATATTCAATATGCAGAATTATTCAAATTGAGCTTTAATTTGTTCAGCAATATCTTTTTTCTGTTCATCGCTAATTTCGTTTTCATGAGTTTCCCATTGATAACCAAAACCATCAATATCATCTTTATATCGTGGTAGGAAATGGAAATGTAAATGAAATACTGACTGATCAGCATATTCACCATTATTTTGAATAATATTTAATCCATCAGGTTGAAATGCTTTTTTAATGGCATTTGCTACTTTTGGAATAGCAACTCCAATGTGTTTCATTGTTTCTTCATCAGTTTCAAAAATATTAGGAGAAGCTTTCTTCGGAATTAAAAGTGTGTGTCCTTTAGTAACTTGAGAAATATCTAAAAATGCATAAACATAATCGTTCTCATAAACCTTATAGCTTGGAATTTCACCAGTAAGAATTTTACCAAAAACAGTTTCTGACATAATTAAATGCACTCCTTTAACCTATTTTTACTCATTATTATAACATTGTTATTTTAAAAATTCGCTAATGAGTTATAGCAAACTTTAGTAGTTATATAATGATTTTGGTACAATATAACTCATGGAGGTGCCTTATGACAGTTAAAGTTGAACATTTAACAGGAGGATATGGTAAACGTCCTGTTATTGAAAATATAAATTTTGAATTAAAAAAAGGTGAGATAGTAGGATTAATTGGTCTCAATGGCGCTGGAAAAAGTACTACAATTAAGCACATGCTTGGATTATTAACGCCAATAGAAGGAACACTTTCAATTTCAGATACCAATATTACTGATGATATTGAAATCTACCGTCGTAAACTATCCTATATTCCTGAATCACCAGTCATTTATGAAGAATTAACATTAGAAGAACATATAGCCATGACTGCTATGGCTTATCAAATAAGTAAGGAAGAAGCAATGAAACGTGCGCGTCCTCTACTAAAAACATTTAGACTTGAAAATGAACTTAATGTTTTTCCTAGCCATTTTTCAAAAGGCATGAAACAAAAAGTAATGATTATATGCGCATTTATTGTCAATCCTGAACTTTATATTATTGATGAACCATTTCTTGGTTTGGATCCATTAGGTATACAATCCATGCTTGATTTGATGGTTGAAAAGAAAAATGAAGGGCGTACAGTACTAATGAGTACCCATATTCTTGCAACTGCTGAAAGATATTGTGATCGATTCATTATTTTAGATAAAGGAAAAGTGGTTGCTTTTGGAAATCTAGAGGAACTACGAGAACAAACGGGTCTTAAAGATCAAACTCTTGATGATATCTATATCCATGTTACGCAAGGTGGTCAAGCGACATGAATAATGAAGCCATAGCATTATTTAAACAACGTTATGATGCAATAAAGAAAGAAAAACATTATTATAATAAATTTATTTTTAATGGTCATTTTACTGTATTCTTAGTTATTTTATTAGGAGCCTTTATATTAGGTTATGGTCAATGGTTACAACATATTCCTAAAAATGTAGATTATGCATTCTTAGCAAGTGTTGTAATTGCTTTAACTTCAATCTTTCCATTTCGAACATTTTTAAAAGATGCTGACAAGTTATTTTTGCTTCCTTTTGAGAAGAATATGGAAGATTATATAAAATTAGGCCTAAGATATAGTTATTTTAATCGTATAATATTGCAAATAGTGTTATTAATTGTATTGTTTCCATTATTTTATAAGCTTAATCAACAATTAGTTGTATCTTATATCGTGATGAGTGTATTAGCGCTTATTCATCCTATTTTAGGATTACGCTTAAAATGGCAATGGTATCGTGCGAGATTGTCTCAATGGATATTAAATGTCTTAATATTTTTAATTAATTTTATAACGTATTATCTAGTTTTAGGGAATCAATTATATTTTGCCATTTTACTAACAATCATTTTCTTTGGCATGGCGTATTTTATACCTAAATTTAAGAGTCAGGCGTTATTTCCATGGGAACAGTTGATTTCAGTAGAAGAAAGACATCATACAAATTATTATAAATTTGTAAATATGTTTACTGATGTTAAGCATTTAAAAGAAAATGCAGCAAGACGCAAATATTTAGATTTTCTTTTACCCACACCCAAAGGACGCCGTTTTAATTCGCACAATATGTATCTTTATTTATTTGTGAGAAGTTTTGTAAGAGGGAAAGATGCATTAAGTATTATTCTTCGACTTGTTATCATTGCACTTGTACTTATGATTTGGCTGTCTCATCCACTTGTTTCTATTATTATTGGTAGTTTATTTATGTATATTATTTTATTGCAAATGTCTCAGTTTTATACGCAGCAAGCGTATGGACTATGGCCTCAAGTTTGGCCTGTATCAGATAGTGAAGTAATCAAAGGATATGAAAAATTCTTATATCGCCTTATGATTATGATAGGTATTATTTTCGCAATCATTTTTATCATTTTTTATATGAAATACTTCTTTTTTGCAATTGTATTCTTTATTGTAGGATGGTTGACGATTAGAAGTACGATTAAAAAATTGCAATATCAGGAAACTTTATTAAGAGATTAAAAAAAGAGGGAACTTAAGATGTATTAAACACATACTTAAGCGTCCTCTTTTTATGTTAATCGTTAATAGGATATAAATATCTTTCAAAATAACTTGAATGTTGACTGCTTGAGCCAAAATAATGTCTTAATGCTTCTTTAGAAAAATAATCATTAAACATATCAGATGATTTAAAATCTTCGTATGTTTGACGACTAGCGAAGCCAAAGTAAATTTTATAAGTAGTACCTTCTTCAGGTCTTAAGAAACGATAACTTTTAAAACCAGCAAATTGACTAAAATCTAAATTCAAATTTGAAAGACGTTTTTCTAGTTGATTGACATGATCATCTGAACTTGGAATGAAGATAGCTGAATAGAAATGTTGATTATTAAGTTCATTTATTTCATTAATAACTTCATAAGTAGTAGGATGTTTAAGTATAGATTTATCTTCGGATTCTTCGATAATGACTGAAGAATCATTAGTTGAATAAATAAACAGATGATTCTCAGAATGATTTAAACGAATTTGATTTAAATAGTCATAAGTTCCATAAGTTGTATATATTTTCATAAGCTATACCTCCTTTATTTATGTATATTATACGATTAAATGATAAGACTAGCTATTATAAATAATTAAAATAAGAAAATAAATTGTGAATAATTTATTTAAATCAATTCACTTATAATTACAAATTTAAAATTAAAGAATAGATAGAAGTGCTTTGTCATTTTTATGACATTTAATATTTAAGAAACGCGAAATCTTTTATGTTGTGATATTATGAATAAGAATGATTTTAATTTAGGAGGACAAAATGGTGCATAAAAAAAATAATACAATTTTACAAACAATTAAAGGGGAATTAACCTCACACACACCTGTGTGGTTTATGCGCCAAGCTGGCAGATCGCAACCAGAATATCGCAAATTAAAAGAAAAGTATTCACTTTTTGATATTACACATCAACCAGAACTTTGTGCATATGTAACACATCTACCTGTTGATAATTACAATACTGATGCAGCTGTGTTATATAAAGATATTATGACACCACTTAAACCTATCGGAGTAGATGTTGAAATTCAATCTGGTATAGGACCTGTAATTCACAATCCCATTAAATCTGTGAAAGATGTGGAAAAATTAACTCAAATCGACCCCAAAAGAGACGTGCCTTATGTGCTAGAAACAATTAAAATTCTAACTGAAGAAAAATTAAATGTACCTTTAATTGGATTTACGGGTGCTCCCTTTACATTAGCATCTTATATGATTGAAGGCGGGCCGTCTAAAAACTACACATTTACTAAGGCAATGATGTATGGCGATGAAGAGACTTGGTTTGCTTTAATGAATCATCTTGTAGACGTTTCAATTAAATATGTAACTGCTCAAGTTGAAGCAGGTGCAGAATTGATTCAAATTTTTGATTCATGGGTAGGCGCACTTAATGTACAAGATTATCGATATTATATAAAACCATTTATGGATCGGTTGGTCTGTGGAATTAAAGAACAACATAATATTCCTGTTATATTATTTGGTGTAGGGGCTAGTCATCTTATTAATGAATGGAATGATTTACCAATAGATGTTCTAGGTTTAGACTGGCGTACATCTATTTTGCAAGCAGATCAATTAGGTGTAAATAAAACATTACAAGGTAATTTAGATCCTTCATTATTACTAGCGCCATGGGATGTATTAGAACAAAGAGTTAAAGCAATACTTGATGAAGGAATGCAAAGAGGTAAACATATATTTAACTTAGGTCATGGCGTTTTCCCAGAAGTTCAACCAGATACACTTAAAAAAGTAACACAACTGGTTCATGATTATACGCAAAAATAAAATTAGAATCATAAAAATTTATTTTTAAAAGGGAAGGTTTTAAGAATGACTAAAACAGTAGGTTTATTAGTAATGGCATATGGTACGCCATATAAAGAAAGTGATATTGAACCATATTATACAGATATACGACATGGTAAAAGACCAACTGAAGAAGAGCTTCAAGATTTAAAAAATCGTTATGAATTTATAGGTGGACTTTCTCCACTTGCAGGTACCACAAATCGTCAAGCTGAAGCACTTACAGATGCACTTAATAAAACATATGATGATGTAGAATTTAAATTATATTTAGGATTGAAACATATTTCTCCTTATATTGAAGAAGCAGTTGAAAAAATGCATAATGATGGTATTACAGAGGCAGTTACAGTCGTATTAGCGCCTCATTATTCAAGTTTTTCAGTAGGTTCATATAATAAACGGGCTAAAGAAGAAGCGGATAAATATGGTATACAACTACATCATGTTGAACGTTATTATCAACAACCTAAATTTATTAAATACTGGACAAATAAAGTAAATGAAACACTAGCTAAAATTCCGGAAGAAGAACATGATGAAACAATTTTAATCGTGTCTGCGCACAGTTTACCTAAAGGATTAATAGAACGTAATAATGATCCTTATCCTAATGAAATTAAAGATACAATGGATCGTTTAGAAGCTTCTACAAATATTAAACATGTAGCGCAAGGGTGGCAGTCAGAAGGTAATACAGGTACGCCCTGGCTAGGACCTGATGTACAAGATTTAACAAGAGAATTATACAAAGAACATCACTATAAAAACTTTATTTATACACCCGTTGGATTTGTTTGTGAACATCTTGAAGTACTTTACGATAATGATTATGAGTGTAAAGTTGTTTGCGATGACATTGGTGCTAATTACTATCGACCAGAAATGCCTAATACAAATCCGTTATTTATAGGTGCAATTGTCGACGAAATTAAAACAGTTTTTTAAAAAGGAAGGGACATGTTGTGAGTAAAAAAGTTGCAATTATAGGCGCTGGCATTACAGGTCTAGCCAGTGCATATTATTTTAAACATTATAATGAAGACATAGATGTAACTATTTTTGAAGCAACTTCAAGACCTGGAGGTAAAATTCAAACTTATCGCCGCGATGGTTATACTATTGAACTTGGTCCAGAATCTTACTTAGGTCGAAAAACGATCATGACAGATTTAGCAAAAGATATAGGTCTTGAAGATGATTTAATTACGAATCAAACAGGACAATCCTATATTTTTGCTAAGAACCAATTGTATCCTATTCCTGGCGGATCAATTATGGGAATTCCAACAGATATTAAACCTTTCTTAAAAACACGTTTAATTTCTCCTTTAGGAAAATTAAGAGCAGGATTAGATTTAGTTATTCCGCCTATTAAAATAGAAAATGATATTTCGGTTGGTGAATTCTTCAGAAAACGTTTAGGAAACGAAATGCTGGAAAATTTGATTGAGCCTCTTATGGGAGGGATTTATGGAACAGATATTGATCAATTAAGTTTGATGAGTACGTTCCCTAATTTCAAGCATAAAGAAGAATCATATGGTAGTTTAATTAAAGGAATGAAATATGAAAAACGCGAACGTACAAGAAAACGTCAGCTTTATCCGGGCGCTCCTAAAGGACAATTCAAACAATTTAGACATGGGCTAAGTTCATTTATTGAAGCACTAGCTAAAAATGTTGAACAAAAAGGTGTACACATCAAATACAATACACCAGTAGAAGATATTCATATTCATAATGATAATTATGAGATTGTTACACATAATAGTCGAGAGACGTTTGATGGTTTACTTGTTACGACACCACATCAAACGTTTATGAAATGGTTTAATCATGATTCAGCATTTGAATACTTTAATACTATGGATTCTACTACAGTTGCAACGGTTGTATTTGCATTTGATGAGAAAAATATTGAAAATACTTATAATGGTACTGGATTTGTCATTGCGAGAACTAGTCATACAGATATTACTGCATGTACTTGGACGACTAAAAAGTGGCCATTTACAACACCAAAAGGTAAAGTATTATTACGTGCGTATGTAGGAAAACCTGGTGATACGGTTGTAGACGACCATACTGATGAAGAAATTGTAAATATCGCACGTCGAGATTTAAGTAAAATGATGACGTTTAAAGGTGATCCAGATTTTACGATAGTAAATCGATTACCAAAAAGTATGCCACAGTATCATATTGGTCATATGACTCAAATTCGCAATATACAAACCCATGTAAAACGTCAATATAACGGGTTACGCATTACCGGTGCACCGTTTGAAGCGGTAGGCTTACCTGATTGTATTCAACAGGGTAAAAATGCTGTTGAAGAATTAATAGACGAATTATAAATAAAGCATAGTAAATAAGCACTTTTTAGAGGTTATATTTTCTCTTTAAAGTGCTTTATTTTAAAATAAATAGTCATTATTAAGGAGAAAAGGAGAATAAGAAATGACAGATGTAATTATTGTTCACTCACAAATAGGAAATGCACATAATCATTGGTATCAATGGTTAAAACATAACCTAGCGCTTGAAGGATATAATGTACAATTGTTTAATTTAGATAAAGAGGATAACAAAAAATTAGATACGTGGATAAAGGCTATGAAACAACAAATTAAAATCAATCATCCTGATACGTATGTTGTAACCCATGGCTATGGTTCAATCGCTGCCTTGAAATTTATTGAACAAGTAGATTTAAAATGTCCAATAGAAGGCTTTTTTAGTATTGCTGGATTTAAAGAAGATGCGCAAGACATTGATGAATCTGTTAATTTAGATCATATTACCATTGATTATGATGAGATTAAGAAAAAGGTTAAACACTTTCACGGCCTTGCTTCAAAAGATGATGAACATGTATCTTATAAGGAAACTGAAAAGTTGTTGCAAGCTTTAGGAGGATCAATTCGAATTGTTGAAGAAGGAGGTCACTTCCTAGAAGAAGAAGGCTTCGTTTCTTTCAGTGAACTACAAGAAAAAATGCAAAAATATATGACACAATAATGTTAGAGTGGGAAAGTATCAAATAGTAATATAAAGAGTAATAATAATTATGAGATTTTACATCTAAATTATCCCACAAAATAAAAATTTTTAAGTTTAGCGTTTTTTTACACAAATTAATTTATAATTTTTATTGACTATATAGATATTAATATATATACTAATAAAGTATTGAAAAAAGCACTACTTAAAAATAATTATCTCATAATTATTTAAACTTATAATTAAAGTATTGTAAAAATTATTTTAAAAAAGTGTTGACATTACAGTGACTTAAATGATATATTAATTAAGTACTCGTTTGAAGTACTAAATAATATTAGCGCGGGATGGAGCAGTTCGGTAGCTCGTCGGGCTCATAACCCGAAGGTCGGTGGTTCAAATCCGCCTCCCGCAATACATAATTTTATAGGTCTCGTAGTGTAGCGGTTAACACGCCTGCCTGTCACGCAGGAGATCGCGGGTTCGATTCCCGTCGAGACCGCCATTACTTTTGACTTAAGATTAAGGTTCAGTAGCTCAGTTGGTAGAGCAATGGATTGAAGCTCCATGTGTCGGCAGTTCGATTCTGTCCTGAACCATTTACACTTTGGCGGTTGTGGCGAAGTGGTTAACGCATCGGATTGTGGTTCCGACACTCGTGGGTTCGATTCCCATCAACCGCCCCATAATCGTTATTAAGCGGGTGTAGTTTAATGGCAAAACCTCAGCCTTCCAAGCTGATGTTGTGGGTTCGATTCCCATCACCCGCTCCATAATTTAATTATTCCGCAGTAGCTCAGTGGTAGAGCTATCGGCTGTTAACCGATCGGTCGTAGGTTCGAATCCTACCTGCGGAGCCATGGCTCCTTGGTCAAGCGGTTAAGACACCGCCCTTTCACGGCGGTAACACGGGTTCGAGTCCCGTAGGAGTCATATAAACAGAAGTGAAACATCGCTTCTGTTTTTTTATTTAATTGAATAGAGGAGAGTTGTCCGAGTCTGGCTGAAGGAGCACGCCTGGAAAGTGTGTAGGCGCTTTATCGCGTCTCAAGGGTTCGAATCCCTTACTCTCCGTATCAAAAGCTTTATATCATAGGGTTTAGACTTAGCAAGTGTCAATTATGTGTCAAGAAAATAATTCTCTGACATGTTGACCTTGCTCTTTTTATGTTCTTACTCTCCGTACAGTAGCTCAGAATGGTTATTTTCCATTCTGGGTTTTTTATAGCTACAAGTATTTAACTATATTTATCTAAAAAGGGTAATATCTTTTAAAAAATAAAACAATCACAAAATAAATTTAAACATGAATCCTGTTAAGTCATTTAAAAATCGTTATAATATAGTATGTATAACTATTGGAGGAATGAATAGTGGAATTTTGGTTAAAAGAGCAAAGTATAAAAAACAAAAACAAAATTGCGGTTACAGATGGTAAGTATACATTAACATATAATCAATTATATTCTGCAGCGTATCAGCTTTCAAAGAAATTATTATCTTTAAATGAAAGTAGGGTAGGACTATATATTGGAAACGACATTGAGTCTATTATTTTAGTGCACGCATGTTGGTTAGCGCAAATTGAAATTGCAATGATCAATACACGATTAACAACAACTGAAATGACCAATCAAATGAACTCAGTGAATGTTCAACTTATTTTAACTACAAAAGAGTTCGATTTACATTCACATCAAGTTCTCTCATTTAATCAACTGAGCGATTATCCTGATGCGCCTAATCATAAACAATTTGATATTCATCGTATTGCATCTATTATGTTTACATCAGGGACGACAGGACCCCAAAAAGCAGTACCTCAAACGTTTAAAAATCACTATGCAAGTGCATTAGGTTGTAAAGAAAGTCTAGGATTTGATCAACAAACGACATGGTTATCGGTTCTTCCAATTTATCATATTTCAGGACTTAGTGTGATTTTACGTGCTACCATTGAAGGGTTTACTGTACGTTTATTAAATAAATATAATACTGAAGATATGCTGACTATTATTAAAAATGAATATCCTACACATGTGTCACTTGTGCCACAAACGTTAAAGTGGCTAATGGATGCTGGTTTAAATAAGCCATATTCAATTGAAAAAATATTACTTGGGGGTGCAAAATTATCATCCACGCTCATACAACAGGCATTGAGTTATCAATTACCTATTTATAATTCTTTTGGAATGACGGAAACATGTTCGCAGTTCCTAACCGCTTCACCAGATATGTTAGCTAAACGATATGATACAGTAGGTAAACCAAGTGATAACGTTGAAGTATGTATTAAACAACCTAATGAAGAGGGTCATGGTGAATTACTTATCAAAGGTGACAATGTAATGAATGGATATTTGTATCCTAAAGATTTGGATAACACATTTGAAGATGGTTTCTTTAAAACCGGAGATATTGCAGAAATAGATAGTGATGGTTTTGTAATGGTCTATGATCGACGTAAAGACCTTATTATTAGTGGTGGAGAAAATATCTATCCTTATGAAATTGAAACAGTGGCTAAAACATTCAATGGAATTATAGATGCAGTATGTGTACCTAAAGAAGATGATACTTGGGGTCAGATTCCAGCACTTTATTATGTCGCAAGTGAAACAATTGAGGTTAAAGACCTTATAGATTTCTTACAAGAACATTTAGCAAAATATAAAGTTCCTAAGATATATCAACGCGTCAATGCATTACCTTATACTTCTACTGGAAAATTACAACGTAATAAAGTTGGAACTGAGGATCATTAAATGAAAATTATTGATATACAATTTTATTACTATACCGCGCCGTTTCATTCTCCGATTACGACGCCTAAAATCGAAATGACACATCGCAAAGCACTCATAGTACGATTTATTTCTGATGAAGGGGAAAATTATTTTGGTGAATGTAATGCCTTTGAAACGGATTGGTATGATACTGAAACAATTGAGACAGTAAAAATACGAATACAACAATGGTCAAAAAAGATTTTAAATCATTCATTCAATACATTTAGTGACTGGTTACCTTATCTTGATTTATTAGATAGTTATCCGGCTACTAGATGTACTGTTGTGATGGCGGTTTATCAGATGTTTTATTCACAACCGTGCTTTAACGTTGAATATGGTGCAACAGTAAGTGGTTTATCTTCTTCACAATTACAAACACTTAAAGACACAAAGCCAGCACGTATTAAATTAAAATGGAGTTCTCATCTCATTAACGACATAAAAAAGCTACGCAATGAACTTCCATTTGAATTTAATCTTACACTCGATGCAAATGAAACACTGGATATGTCACAATTTCAATTATTAAAAGAGATTGATCAACACGATATTCTATACGTTGAAGAACCATTTAAAGATTTAAATGATTTAAGTTATATAGATGTTACGCATTATCCTGCTATTGCTATTGATGAAAAAGCAACGGATTTACAATCAATTTTGAAAATTATTCATCAATATCCTATCACTGCAGTTGTGGTTAAACCATTTAGACTGGGAGGAATAGATAGAGCGCTAGAACTCATTCACTTATTAAAAGAGAAAGATATTAAAGTGATCGTTGGTGGGATGTATGAATATGGACTCAGTCGATATTTTACTGCTTTATTAGCAAAAGAGGGGTCTTATCCAGGAGATATTACTCCAGATGGATATTATTTTGAAACAGACTTTACACAAGGCATAGGCAAATTAAAAGAAGGATTGATATATTTCAATCCCCCTAAAATTAATATAAATGCATTATCTGTTTATGAATGATGATGTGTATGTTTGTCTTTTTTTAAAGGTACCGGATCAAATCCACCTTCATGAAATGGATGGCATTTTAAAATACGTTTTACTCCCATGTAGCCACCTTTAAATGCGCCATATACTTCTATAGCTTCTTTAGTATATTCAGAACAAGTAGGATAGAATCGACATGTTGGTGGTGTCATAGGGGAGATGAAACGCTGATAAAAACGAATGATGCTTAGAAATGATTTTTTAAGCATAAATAAACCTCCTATAGACATTTGATTATTAAATAATTTTACCACATTTAAGAGGGGGATGAGTAATATGGAGTTTATCGATCAAGAGGATAGACGAGTCACGATGCAATATAAAACTGATGATGATATACCGAACGGAAACCATGTTTTAGCTATTCCGATATTTCAAAATCAATTATTATTCACTAAACACTCTAAAAGAGGTATCGAGTTCCCTGGAGGTAAAGTTGAAATTAATGAAACGAGTCAACAAGCGATTGCTAGAGAACTTTATGAAGAAACAGGTGGAAAGATAGAAGCCTTATATTATATCGCGCAATATCAAGTTCATACCTTTGATAAATCACTTTTTAAAAAAGATGTGTATGTGATTAAAGTGAAATCCATTGAACATAAACATGACTATTTGGAAACAGAGGGTCCTATATTATTTCATCTAGTTAATGAGATTCCTGAGCACCAAAAAAGTTATTTAATTAAAGATGAAGCAATTTTAAAATGTTTAGAAAGGGTGAAAGATCTTGGGTATTACGAATATTAGAACAATGCCTGTTGAATCCAACACTCATCGATTTGAGGAACTAACTTATACAGTAGACGAATTAAGGGTAAAAGCGTTACAGATGGTCCCAATGTATCATAATGTTAAACGTATTGTAGTTTATTTACGTGGTGGAAAAGGGCAAGTTGGTAGAGTAAGAGCTTCAAGACTTATGCAATTTTCTGATCCATATACATTAGTTATAGGACCCTATTATAGAGGAAGTAATGGTAGTGAAGGAAAAGATGAATTTTGTAATGCTGATTTACATGATGTAACAGTACTTATTCGACTATTAAAAAATAAGCATCCCCAAGCTTTCGTCCATATGATTGGATTTTCAAGAGGTGGAATTCAAGGTCTATTATCATTTCAGGATGATCCAGTTGATAGCTATATTATTTGGGGTGGCGTTTCAGATATTCATTTAATGTATGAAGAACGTGTAGATTTAAGGGGAATGCTAAGACGTATGGTAGGTCATCCGAAAAAAGATAAAGAGGCATATGAACAAAGAAATGCGATACGTACATTGAATCAAAACAGTCCACCTATTTTAATTGTACATGGTGGTAAAGATTGGCAAGTGGGTATACATCAAGCGTATTTTCTTCAAGAACAACTAGAACTTAAAGGGGTCAAACATGATACATTTTATCAACTTGACGAAGGCCATGTACCAAGACCGAAAGCATTGAAAGAAGTTTTAGATTATATACATCAATGGATGAATAATATAGAACAAGACTTATAAAGATGACTACAACGGTCATCTTTGTAAGTCTTTTGTTTATATATTATTAATGACTAAATCCACCATTTTTAGCAATATCTTTTACTTCATCTCCAAATTTTTTGAAGTTTTCTTCAAAACGTTGTTTTAAGTCATTAGCTTGATGACGATAAGCCTCAGGATCATTCCAAGCATGGATTGGATTTAAAATCGTTTTAGGCACATCTTCCATTTCAATTGGTATACTTAAACCAAATATTTCATCTTTAGTAAATGTAGCTTGTTTTAGTTTGCCAGAAATAGCTTGATCTACCATATAACGTGTATAATGTAAGCTGATACGACGTCCAACACCATATTTTCCACCCGTCCATCCTGTATTTACTAGATATACATCAACATCATGGTCATCAATTAGCTTACCAAGTAAATTCGCATATTTAGTAGGGTGCAAAGGTAAAAATGGAGCGCCAAAGCATGTTGAAAATGATGGTTCAGGTTCTGTCACACCACGTTCAGTGCCAGCTAATTTTGACGTAAAACCACTTAAGAAATGATACATGGCCTGAGATTTAGATAATTTAGAAATAGGTGGAAGTACGCCAAATGCATCTGCAGTTAAGAAAATAATTGTATTAGGGTGTGCGGCTTTAGAAGGTAATACGATATTATCGATATGATGAATTGGATAAGCAGCACGTGTGTTTTCTGTGTTCGTATTATCATCAAAATCAACATGGCCACGTTCATTAACAATTGTATTTTCAAGAATAGTACCATATTGAATGGCATTATAAATTTGAGGTTCTTTTTCTTTAGATAAGTGAATGGCTTTTGCATAGCAACCACCTTCAATGTTAAAAATACCATTTTTATTCCAACCATGTTCATCATCGCCAATTAATTTACGATTTGGAGTCGCTGATAATGTTGTTTTTCCTGTACCAGATAATCCAAAGAATAGAGCAACATCACCTTTTTCTCCAACATTGGCAGAACAATGCATACTCATAATATCTTGCATAGGTAATAAGTAGTTCATCACTGAAAAGATACCTTTTTTCATTTCTCCAGCGTATTCAGTACCACCAATTAAAATCACTTTATGTTTAAATGAAACAATAATAAATGTTTCAGAATGAGTACCATCAACGTCTGGATTAGCTTTAAAATGAGGGGCAGAAACGATAGTGAAATTTGGCTTAATATGACTTGCTTCCTCAATAGATTCAGGTCGGATAAACATGTTTTGGGCAAATAAATTATGCCATGCAAGCTCATTGATGATTTTTAATTTTAATTGTGAGTCTTTATCACTTCCGGCATAACCGTTAAAAACGTATAATTCCTCTTTTTGATCTAAATAATCTAATACTTTGTTGTATAAATTTAAAAACACGTCTTCATCTATAGGTTGATTAATGTCTCCCCAATCAATATTGTCTCGATATGAAGGTTCGTTAACGATAAATTTATCTTTTGGTGAACGACCAGTATATTTACCTGTACTCATATTAATTGCGCCAAGTTCAGTAAGTTGACCTTCATTATTGTTTAAAATTTTGTAATAAAGCTGAGTAGTAGAAAGTTGAAATAAAGTTGTTTCCTTTTCTAATAAGTGTTTGATTTTAGGTGTTTCACTGTATGTATCTATTGACATACAACATCCCTCCAAATATCTATTCATTTATTAATGTAAGCCCTTACATTAAAATAGTATAACATAATGATTTAATTATTCCATTGTAAATAAAAGAACATTTAAAATTCAAAATTGACAATTCTAATGTATTTATGTAGTATAGGTCTTAACGGATTCTCTTATCCTGAGTGGTGGAGGGACATGGACCCAATGAAACCCAGCAACCTCTTTTTTTAAAAGAAAGGTGCCAAACCGTTTGCAGACGCAATATTTGTCTGAACGATAAGAGCGAATGGACGTTTAAGAGCCTTCTCTCTATCTAGGTAGTTGAGAAGGCTCTTTTATTTTAAGCTCATTGTCAAAAGAGAATTTTCGTAAATATAGTTAAAAAAAGGAGCAAATCATGACTTATAATAAACGTTTATTTACATCAGAGTCAGTGACAGAAGGGCATCCAGATAAAATCGCCGATCAAGTATCTGATGCGATTTTAGATGAAATTTTAAAAGACGATCCTAATGCACGTGTCGCTTGTGAAACAACAGTAACAACAGGTATGGCTTTAATTTCTGGTGAAATTTCAACGTCTACATATGTAGATATTCCTAAAGTAGTACGCGAAACAATCAAAAATATTGGTTATACAAGAGCTAAATATGGTTACGATTATCAAACAATGGCTGTTTTAACAGCTATTGATGAACAATCACCTGATATTGCCCAAGGTGTAGATAAAGCACTTGAGTATCGCAATGATATATCTGAAGAAGAAATTGAAGCAACAGGTGCCGGAGACCAAGGATTAATGTTTGGTTATGCAACAAATGAAACAGAAACATATATGCCGCTTCCAATCTTTTTATCACATCAACTAGCGAAACGCTTATCAGATGTGCGTAAAGACGGTACCTTAGATTATTTACGTCCAGATGGTAAAGTTCAAGTAACAGTAGAATACGATGAAAATGATAAACCTAAACGTATTGATACGATTGTGGTATCTTCTCAACATGCTGAAGACATTGAATTAGAACAAATTCAAAAAGATATTAAAGCGCATGTCATTTATCCAACTGTACCTGAAGGTTTAATTGATGATGAAACTAAATTCTTTATTAATCCAACTGGTCGATTTGTTATTGGGGGTCCTCAAGGAGACGCTGGTTTAACTGGAAGAAAAATTATCGTAGACACATATGGTGGTTATGCTCGTCATGGAGGCGGTTGTTTCAGTGGTAAAGATCCTACAAAAGTAGACCGCTCTGCCGCATATGCAGCTAGATATGTTGCAAAAAATATTGTAGCAGCTGGATTAGCTGAGCAATGTGAAGTGCAATTAGCTTATGCAATTGGTGTAGCAGAACCTGTATCTATTGCTATTGATACATTTAAAACTGGTAAAGTTTCTGAAGGCCAATTAGTTGAAGCGGTAAGAAAACACTTTGATTTGAGACCAGCAGGTATCATTAAAATGCTTGACTTAAAACATCCTATTTACAAACAAACAGCTGCATACGGACACTTTGGTCGTACTGATGTATTGTTACCATGGGAAAAATTAGATAAAGTGAATGTCCTAAAAGATGCCGTTCAAAAATAATGTAGGATATACATCAATCAATTAGGTTAAACCTCGAAATTATCGTCTATTTCTATTATAATAGATAGATATTGACAGTTTAAAAGGAGCGTTATCTAATGAATTCATTTGGACCGATTGAGATTGGTTTAATTGTAGCGATAATCATAGCGATTATATGTTTTATTCTATTTTTAGTTGCCTTGAAAAGTAAAAATAATATGAAACACAAAGCGAGTGAAGAATACAATCTCAAGGAACAACAACTCAAATCTTCACATGAGGAAGCACTTGAAAAAGAACGTATTGAAAATAAAAAACAAGTAACGAAACAAAAAGAAGAATTTGAAGCTACAGTTAATGGAAAAGAACGTGAAATTGATGCTTTGAAATTATTTTCTAAAAATAAAAGTGAATACGTGACTGATATGAGACTCATTGGTATTAGAGACCGTTTAGTTAAAGAAAAACGTATTAGACGTGAAGATATGCATATAATGGCTAATATATTTTTACCAAGTAATGAGTTTAATAATATTCAACGCATTAGTCATCTTGTGCTTACTAGAACTGGGTTATATATCATTGATTCACAATTATTAAAAGGTCATGTGTATAATGGAATTAGCGGCGCACAATTTCAAGAATTACCAATGCTGAAGCAAGTATTTGATACACTTGATTTAAACACACAAGCGCCTCAAACGTTAGTGCTTGATCAACATGAAGATAATCATTCGAAACTATCATTTATTAATTATTCTGATCAACTTTCTGCAATTGAGAATTTAGCTACAGATTTACAAACAGAATTAGGACTTAAATATAAGCCAACATCAATTTTATATTTTAATCCTAAACATGATAAAGACGTAACGATTTCAAACTATGCACAAAGCTCAAGTGTTAAGGTTTTAGTTGGTCCTGAACAACTTGACGAATTCTTTAACAAATTTGTATTCCATGGACGTATTCAATATAATGTCGATGAATTACAAAATATTATGGATAAAATTGAATCATTTAACTAAGAGAGGCTACCATCAAAATTTAAAATTTTGATGGTACTTTTTTTATTATAAGCGATGTTCATAAATATACTTTTAGGGTATATACAGAATAGTTATTTTTAAAGGAGGAAGTAAAATGGACTATATTGAATTCTATAATGGAAATCAAATGCCAATGTTAGGACTTGGAACATTTCGAGTAGAAAACGACGATACTTGTAAAGAAGCAGTTAAACATGCCATTGAATCTGGGTATCGTAGCATAGATACTGCTAAAGTATATGGAAATGAAGAACAAGTAGGCCAAGGTATCAAAGAAGGATTAGAATCAACAGGTTTAAATAGAGAAGATATTTTCGTAACATCAAAATTATTTTTCGAAGATTTCGGACGTGAAAATGTGGCTCAAGCCTACGAAACTAGTATCCAAAAACTTGGGTTAGATTATTTAGATTTATATTTAGTACATTGGCCAGGGACAAATGAAGCCGTAATGATTGATACATGGAAAGGTATGGAAGATTTATATAAAGATAATAGAGTTAAAAACATTGGAGTTAGTAATTTCAATCCAGATCATTTTGAAGCATTATTAGCACAAGTTTCAATTAAACCAGTCATTAACCAAGTAGAATTTCATCCATACTTTACTCAAGAAAAACTTAGAAAATATTTAGAAGCGCAAAATATTTATATGGAATCTTGGTCACCATTTATGAATGCTCAAATTTTAAACGATGAAACGTTAAATGAAATTGGTAAAGAAGTTAATAAAACAGCAGCACAAGTTATTATTAAATGGAATATGCAACATAATGTCGTCGTTATTCCCAAATCAGTTACATCAAGCAGAATTGAAGAAAATATAGATGTATTTGATTTTGAATTATCAGCAGATCAAATGAAACGAATTGATGATTTAAATAAAGATCAACGTATAGGACCTGATCCAGATACATTTGAAGGTTAATCAATTTAATTAAAAAAGAGTGAACTTGTAGGTTAATTTACTACACAGTTCACCTTTTTGTTATATTATAAAACCAATCCAACAAGCAATAAATCCTATAACAAATTGCAATAGAGAATACATCATAAATTTAAAAAGTTTGAAGGACGGTGTTAGACATTGCGCAAGCTCATAAGACATGGTTGAAAATGTCGTTAAACCTCCTAAAAATCCGGTAATAAAAAACATATGTATCCAGTTTAAGTGAATAGAGAGCCCAGTCGTTAAACCAATGAGAAAACTTCCCATCCAGTTGACGATTAAAGTAGCAATAGGTATTGAAGTAGACCATTTGGATTTAGTGACATCAGTTAGCCATGCTCTAACGACAGCGCCAAAACCACCGCCAATCATAATTAAAAGAGCTTGTATCAAGATGTAAGACCTCCTAATTTCATACCTATCCAGCACAAGATAACACCAAAGCAATAACTCATAAACGCATAAACCACAGCTAAGATAATATGATGGCTGTAAAGTAATGTGACTAACTCAAATTGAAATGTTGAAAAGGTTGTTAAAGCGCCTAAAAAACCAGTTGTAATACCTTTTTTAATTTTAGGATGATCTTTAAATAATTTAATCATTACTACAGACAGATAACCCATAAGAAAAGCACCTGACAGGTTAGCTATCAATGTGCCAATTGGAAAGATGCTACTCTGATTCATAAAGGAAAACAAAAATCTTAATAAAGCGCCCAACATACCACCTATAAACACGGTTATATATTGCATAATATACTCACCTTTATATAATATTTTATGCGTATTTGATTATGAAAAAATGCCAAACGTTGTAACAGAAGCAAAAATATGGAACAAAATTACTACTAATATGACATAAGGTAATATGTTAGAAGCGGTCTTAATCCAATCTTTATTTTTATAATTTAAATGTTTAATTGCTTTATCAGAAAATATAATTGAAGCAATAAGGATGACAACATTTACAATACTACATGCAATTAATAAATTTTTTATTGATTTAAATTGAATGCTTAATAAAGGATTAAATGTATTAAAATAAAAGCTAATAATTAAAAGAATCACTGATATATATAAATATTTTTTTGATTTAGACATAACATACCTCCGATTTATACCATTAAATAATATTACCACATTTAATTTCATTTTTAATAGTACCTTTATCATAAGGTTTTAATTTTCAGAAAATTCAAAGCAAAACATTCGCATACACAAAAAAAGCATGATATAAATAACATAACGAAATAGTAAAACATACTGTACATAAAAAATAATTATACATATGGTGTCTTTTCATAAAGCAAGCTATATTCGTAATATAAATGAGAAGGGAAGATTTTATGACTCAATTAAATGTAGAAGTATTTGCTGATGGTGCAGATATCGAACAAATGAAAGCTGCATACAAAAATAAAGAAGTAGATGGTTTTACAACAAATCCTAGCTTAATGGCAAAAGCAGGTGTAACAGATTATAAAGCTTTTGCAGAAGAAGCAGTACGTGAAATTCCTGATGCTTCTATATCATTTGAAGTATTCTCAGATGATTTAGACACAATGGAGAAAGAAGCAGAAATTTTAAAGCAATATGGTGACAATGTGTTTGTTAAAATTCCAATTGTGAACTCAAAAGGTGAGTCTACAATTGAATTAATTAAAAAATTATCAGCTGATCATGTTCGTTTAAATGTAACTGCTGTTTATACAATTGAACAAGTTAAAGCTATTACAGAAGCAGTGACCGAAGGTGTACCTACATATATCTCTGTCTTTGCAGGGCGTATTGCTGATACGGGTGTAGATCCACTTCCTTTAATGAAAGAATCTGTAAAAGTCGCACATAGTAAAAATGGTGTTAAATTATTATGGGCAAGTTGCCGTGAAGTGTTCAATGTTATTCAAGCTAATGAAATTGGCGCCGATATTATCACTTGTCCATCAGATGTTGTTAAGAAAGTTAACAATAATCTTGGACGCGATATTAATGAATTGCCAGTAGATACAGTTCAAGGATTTGCAAAAGATATTAAAAGTTCTGGACTATCTATATTATAAAATCACTATATCTAAATTATGACCAACCGAGTCTAAGACTACAAACATGTCTTAGACTCGGTTTTAGTGTTATATGAATATCAAAGAGAAGGAGTAATAAAGTATCTTGAGTTGTATCTTTCTTTTTTATTGAGTTTGTTTTAAAATCGGTGTTCAGTTAAAATTTATGAATATAATTAAATAGAAAGGAATTAAGTTATGGAGGAAACTGCTTTTAGAGAAAAAGTAAGAAAACAATTGTGGTTTTTAAATAAAAAAGAAAAGCAATTATTAGAACATACTTTTGAACAAAATAATGCTTCATTTAATAATGCAGAACAGAAATTTATGGAACCTACTCGTTTTGCTAATCAATTTTTACAGGTTCATATCTTTCGAAATAAACATTTTTCAAATGGATATTTGTTCTTATTAATTATATTATTTGTTCTTACATACATTCTATTACTAGGATGGTTTTTAGCTGGATTTATCGCAAGTTTAGCAGTAGTCAATCAATTTATAAATCCTAAAGCAGAATTAAGTTTAATCTATCTTGTATTAATCTTAGTTTTTGCCATTATTAGTTTGATTGTCAGTTTGTATCTCATAAGATTTGTGACTGCTTTGTTTACTAAAAGATTACTTGAATATAAGTTTAATGAAAAGAAGTCGTCTTATTAATTAAATAGGCTAATAGAATACTTTCTTGCCATTTTTTATAAACTAAAATGTAAGGCTCATCGACTATGCATTGAACTGAATTATCAAAGATAATAATGGTTTTATTTTGAGAAGACGTTAATCCAATAATACGTTGAGCATTAAAATATATTTGTATGGGTGCGCGTTGATGTTTGATTGGAAATAAAATGATGTCTTTAGAAATATAAATAGGAACTAGTTTATTGATAGATAATAAGCGTTTAGCTAATTTAAGTTGTTGCGTATATGATTTATTAAATTGTTCTAGATAGTATATGACTATCTTTTTAATATGAAATGGTAGAATCATTTCATATGTTTTAAAACAACATTTAGTCTGAATTGTTGAACCTTCTAAAGTTTGAATGTATAACAAATCGAAAGTATTATGAGGTAACATGCCAATCACCTTCTAAATAATATTGCTGAAGTTTGATACGGGCAGAAGATTTATATTTTTTAATTGTAGTGTCTGAGACATTCATCTTTTTAGCGATTTCATATTGTTTGTATCCATGAAGATAATATATCAGCCATTGATATTCATTTGAATTTAAAATATATTTGAAATCATTAAAAAAAGATTCATCTTTCAATGTATAAGTTAAAGAATGAGGTAACGCTGCAATATCTAGGCAATCAATCTTCAATTGCTCCTTTCTAAAAAGATCAATAAGATAAAACTTTAATCGCTGATAGATAAAAGAGGACAAAGATACAGAGGAAGATGGGTTATAAATTTTGGAGATTTCCCACAATTTTATTAATAATAGTTGATAAAATTCATCATAATTATAAGTGATACGGTATTGTCTTAACAAATGATGAATCATCTTATGATATTTTATGTGTAATGAACTAAAATCTGAAATATTTATTCTTTCTCCTTAGTTATGTACATAAACAATATTTCCGGATGTATAAATTCTACATGAGGTATCGTGAATTTTCATTTGCTTAATTTAATAAATAGGTGTTAAATAGTAAACATAGAATCGTTGGATTGGATGATATATAGCTTTAACAAGTTTGTAAGATTAATATTCGACATTTGTACAATAAAATATAGGAGGTATGAAGTTGGATTACGCACATTTAAATCTTGAGCACTTTTTTGCAAGACATGATGATTTAGACGTTATTAGAGATCGTTCTGAATTTGTAATGATAAATAATTTTACAAATGAAATGATGTATCGTGATGGTGATATTGAAGGGACGATTGATTTAAATCAATATTATTATAAAAATAGATCGCAAGCTGTCAGTTTTATTATGATGGATTATAAAAGAAATAACGAATAATTAAATATGTTAACCTTACTACAAATAACTATATTTATTTAATAGATAAAAATCATTGAGTAATGAAATGTTGAGTATTTCATTACTTTTATTTTTTTGTTAAATTTCAATTTTGTTACTTTTATTTTATGAATATGTAACATTATAATTATAAAATTGTTTAAGAGAATTAAAAATGTTAAAATTTATTATCATGGAAGACTTTTCTATAAATGAAATTACAACATTAACCTAAGAGGTGTGAATATGACAAAGCACAGAAAAGGTTCTATTATAGGCCTAATAGGGTTACTTATTATTTTAGTAGCAGCTGGCTTCATTTTTTTCTCAATGATTTCTGATCAGATATTTTTCAAAAAAGTAAATGAAGTAGAGAAAGTTCAGCATGTGAACGTCACGCTTGATAAAGCTGCTGCAAAACAAATAGATAACTATACAAGTCAACAAGTATCGAATAAAAATAATAATGCATGGAGAGATGCATCAGCAAGTGAAATTAAAGTTGCAATGGACAGCAGTAAATTTATCGATGATGATAAACAAAGATATCAATTTTTAGATTTATCTAAATATCAAGGTATTGATAAAAATCGTATCAAACGTATGTTGTTCGATCGACCTACACTATTGAAACATACTGATGCTTTTGTAAATGCTGCAAAAGAAAAACGTGTCAATGAAGTCTATTTAATTTCTCACGCATTATTAGAAACAGGTTCAGTAAAAAGTGAACTGGCGAATGGTGTAAATATTGATGGTAAAAAATATTATAATTTTTATGGTGTTGGAGCTTTAGATGAAGATCCAATCAAAACAGGTGCTGAATATGCGAAAAAACATGGTTGGGATACACCAGAGAAAGCAATTAAAGGTGGCGCAGATTTTATTCATAAACACTTCCTATCTCACGATGATCAAAACACATTATATAGCATGAGATGGAATCCTATGAATCCGGGTGAACATCAATATGCGACTGATATTAAATGGGCTGAAAGTAATGCGGAAATTATTGCTGATTTCTATAAAGAAATGAAAACTGAAGGTAAATACTTCAAGTTGTATGTTTATAAAGATGATCAAAAACATCAATAATCAAAATAAAAACCAACATTATCTTTTTAATTAGATGATGTTGGTTTTTTTATTTATTCTGCTTTGTTTTTTCTTGAAGCCCAAGTAAATCCAATGATAAAAACAATTAATGTTTTTAATAAAAATTTCATTGTTTAGTCACCTCAATATTTAAATTTTAACATAGTTACACATGATTATTTATGCTTTGAAATGGATAATCGTGTTAATAGTGAAACGTTTTGAAGTCGAGAATCGTATTGGTATAATATGATAATATTCAACATAATACAAATATATAAAAGGATGATGTTAAATATGCGAGTAGCAATTATAGGTATGGGTACAGCAGGTGTGAGTGTACTTAGACAACTCGTTAAACATAAAGACTTTAAGCAATTAAAAGTCGATGTCTACGATAATGAATTTAATATGGGGCAGGGTGTTCCTTTTCAAAATGATAGTAGTCAATTATTAATTAACTTACCCACTAAAAATATGAGTTTAAATCTAGATGATGATGAAGAGTTTTGGAAATGGTATCAAACACAATCTGATTTTACGTTTAAAAATCCAAAGTATTTACCAAGATTTGTTTTTGGCCATTATATGAAATCATACTTATCAAATTATGAGACATTATATGATAACCTTACAGTTATTAAACAACCAGTACAAGAAGTCTTCATTAATTCAAATATAGATGAAACCACATTGAAATATTATGTCTGTACGTCTAAAGATATGAAGCATTGTCAAGTATATGATTACATATTTTTAACTATAGGTACTTTATCATATCACGACCCTTATCATTTAAAAGGCATAAAAGGTTATATTCAAACTCCTTACCCTACATATAATACTTTAGATGATGTACAAGAATCTGATGATATTGCTATTATTGGAACAGGATTAGCTAGTTTAGATGTAGTGCGTTATGTAGCGTTTCATCACCCTAAACTACCTATCACAATGACGAGTCGTTCTGCTCAATTACCTAGCGTAAGAGGAAACATGAAAAAAATTGAGTTTCAATATTTAACGAAATCTAAATTTAATGATATTAAAGATAAGTACTTTGGAAATGTACCATTAGAGAAAGCATTCGATTTATTTAAAGAAGAGTGTGAATTAAATGGTATTGATTTACAGAAATTGGTTCATCGCCGAACAGGGGACACGATTAAAGATTTAAATTATGATTTAGAACATCCTAATGAGATAGGTATATTCCAAACATTAATAGAGAATGTCAAAGAAAATTTAAATTGGATTTGGAATAGTTTTAGTCGTCAAGATCAAATTGAATTCGATAAACGTTTCACTAAAATTATTCAACTTAACTCAAATCCTATGCCTCCAAGAACTGCAAAACTCATCAAGCAATTAATAAAAGATGGTTCATTAGTGATTAGAAAGGATTTAGAAGATGTGGTACATAAAAATGGAATATTTAATTTAAAATTCAAACATGATGAACAATGGTATCCACATCATATTATTATTAATGCAACAGGTTCTAAAACACATTTAAAAGATTTAGATGAAGATGATCAATTTATCTTAAATCTTCAAAATCGACAAATTATTCAAGCTCATCCTATGGGTGGAATACAAATTATCCCAGAAACAAATCAGGTGATTAGTCCAAGATATGGTACTTTAAATAATATGATTGCTATTGGACAAATCACTAATGGAGTAAATAAATTGCGTAATGGAGTAAAAATGATTGTTAATCAAGCGGTAAGTGCAGTGGATTACTTATATGAAATTCGAAAAGAATTTGATCATAAAGCATAATGCTTTACACAATAATGAATAAATGTCTCTTTAAGAGTTAAATTTAAAAATCAAATTGAAATTCTTTATTTGTAATTTTCCAAAAATAAATGTAAGATGATATATGTAGCACTAAACTACAATGACTCAAATTTAATCACAATTTCATACGTATTCTTTCGGGGCAGGGTGTAATTCCCAACCGGCAGTGATTAAGCCTGCGACCCACTTAATCTTAATTTATTAAGTGGCTGATCTAGTGAGACTCTAGAGCCGACAGTAAAAGTCTGGATGGGAGGAAGAATCAATCACATCATTACTGAATGATGTATAAGCATGCACAATATAAAAATTGTAGTACGCTTATTTAAGTATATATACATGCCCTATGCCTGTGAAACAGGTATGGGGTTTTTTTAGAGGTGATAAATTGAGTGAATTTATGAAATATGCAATTCAATTAGCACAAATGGTGGAAGGACAAACTGGAGTTAATCCTCCTGTTGGCTCAGTTGTCGTGAAGGATGGGCGTATTGTGGGATTAGGTGCACATTTAAAGCAAGGAGAGAAACATGCGGAAGTTCAGGCTTTAGATATGGCACAAGATAAAGCAAAAGGCGGCACAATTTATATTTCGCTTGAACCCTGTACACATTATGGATCAACACCACCTTGTGTGAATAAAATTATTGAACATGGGCTTAGTAAAGTGATTTATGCTGTAAAAGATACGACGTTATCTTCTGAGGGAGATATCATTCTTGAAAAAGCAGGTATTGAAGTTGAGTATCAATATTCAGAAGAAGCTTTTGCTTTGTATGAGGATTTCTTCAAAGCAAAACAACAGAAAATCCCTGGAATTACAGTAAAAGTCTCGACTTCGTTAGATGGTAAACAAGCGACTGATAGTGGACAAAGTCAGTGGATTACGAATAAAGCTGTAAAACAAGATGTATATCGTTTAAGACATACTCATGACGCAGTATTAACTGGTAATGGAACGATTGAAGCGGATAATCCACAATATACAACACGTATTCAAGAGGGTAAACATCCAATAAGAATCATACTATCTAAGCGAGGCCAAATTGATTATTCAAAACAGATATTTCACGATCAATTAAGTGAAATTTGGATTTATACTGAAAATCATGAACTAAAAAGTCCAAGTCATCATATAAAAATAATATATTTAGAAACATGTAATTTAAAATCTATTTTATCTGATATATATCAAAGAGGTGTCGGCAGATTATTAGTAGAAGCTGGGCCTCAAATAACTTCAGAATTTCTCCAATCTAATTATTTAGACCATCTTATTATTTATTATGCCCCGAAAATAATAGGCGGTATTGGAAAAAATCAATTTTATCAAACTGATAATGTCATTGATTTAGCTGATGCGCCACAATTTGAAGTGATTTCTACCGAGTCTATTCAACAAAATATTAAAATGACACTGCGAAAGAAGTGAAGATAAATGTTTACAGGTATCGTTGAAGAAATAGGTACTGTAAAAAGTATTCGCACTCAACAATCCGTAAGGACATTAGATATTTCATGTCAAAAAATCATAGAAGATATGCATATTGGTGATTCTATAAGCGTAAATGGTGCGTGTTTAACAGTCATTGATTTTAAACAAAATCAATTTTCTGTCCAAGTGATTAAAGGTACTGAAAATAAAACATATTTAGCTAATATTAAAGAAAATGATGAAGTCAATCTTGAACGAGCAATGTCAGGTAGTGGACGTTTCGGAGGACATTTTGTATTAGGTCATGTAGATGCAAAAGGAACAATTATAAATATCAGAGAAACGCCTAATTCACGCATTGTATCTATTAAGGCATCTGACTCGGTCATCAAACAAATGGTTAAGCAAGGTTCTATTACTGTTGATGGCGTAAGTTTAACAATTTTTGACTTGCATCAACATAGTTTTGATATCCATCTTATTCCTGAAACAAGACGTTCAACGATTCTTTCTAACAAAAAGATGGGCGATGAAGTGCATCTTGAAACAGATGTATTATTTAAATATGTTGAAAGTATAGTTGGTAAAAATAAATCTGATTTGTCAGTTGATAAATTAAAAGCATATGGTTTTTAGGAGGGGCTTAAATGAAATTCGATAGCATTGAAGAAGCGTTAGAAGCATTAAGAAATGGCAATAGTATTATTGTAGTAGATGATGAAAATCGTGAAAATGAAGGTGACTTAATTGCGGTCACTCAATGGATGAAAGACGATACCATTAATTATATGGCCAAAGAAGCGCGTGGATTAATTTGCGCTCCTATAAGTTCGCAGATTGCTGAACGTCTAAATCTTAAAACTATGGTTGATGGTAATACAGATGACTACGGTACAAATTTCACTGTAAGTATCGATCATATCTCTACTACTACAGGAATTAGTGCATTTGACCGTACAGCAACAGCGAAAGCGTTAATTAATCCTGATTCTAAACCAGAAAGTTTCCATAAACCCGGACATTTATTTCCTTTAGTGTCTAAGGAAAAAGGTGTATTAGTTAGACCAGGACATACGGAGGCTGCTGTAGATTTAGCTAAATTAACAGGTGCTGCACCTGCTGGAGTTATATGTGAGATAATGAATGACGATGGTACGATGGCAAAAGGTAATGAATTACAACAATTTAAAGAGCGACATCAATTAAAAATGATTACAATTGAAAGTTTAATTAATTATCGTCGTAAACAAGAAAGCGAAGGTATTGAACTTAAAGCAACTGTAAAAATGCCAACGGATATTGGTAATTTTAAAATGTACGGTTTCCAATCTCAATATACACATGAAGATATTGTTGTACTTGGCAAAGGAGAACCACGTACAACTGAAAATGTAAGACTACATTCTGCTTGTTTAACAGGTGATATTTTCCACAGTCAACGATGTGATTGTGGCGCTCAATTAGAAGCATCAATGAAATATATAAATGATCATGGCGGATTAATTATTTATTTACCACAAGAAGGTAGAGGCATTGGTTTAATGAATAAACTAAAAGCTTATGAATTAATTGAGCAAGGACATGATACGGTTACTGCAAACTTAGCATTAGGTTTTGATGAAGACTTAAGAGATTATCATATAGCTGCTCAAATTCTTAAATATTTTAACGTTCAACAAGTTAATTTATTAAGTAATAATCCTAAGAAATTTGAAGGCTTGGAAGATTATGGTATAAAAGTTGCAGAGCGTACAGAAGTGATTGTGCCAGAAACGGAACATAATCATCATTATATGGAAACAAAAAAATCGAAAATGGGACATCTTATTTAGGAGGAATCTAGAATGAATTTTGAAGGTAAATTAGTCGGTACAAATTTAAAAGTTGCAATAGTAGTGAGTAGATTTAATGATTTTATTACCAACCGTTTATTAGACGGAGCGAAAGATACATTAGTAAGACATGGTGTAGATGAAGATAATATTGATGTTGCATATGTACCAGGTGCATTTGAAATTCCACTTGTTGCTAAAAAATTAGCGCAAAAAAATGATTATGATGCAGTGATTACTTTAGGCTGTGTCATTAGAGGTGCAACATCTCATTATGATTATGTTTGTAATGAAGTTGCTAAAGGCGTATCAAAAGCAAATGATGTTACGAATACACCAGTCATTTTCGGTGTTTTAACAACTGAAAGTATTGAACAAGCAGTTGAAAGAGCGGGTACGAAAGCAGGTAATAAAGGTGCAGAAGCGGCAGTAAGTGCAATTGAAATGGCAAATTTACTTAAACAGTTTTAATTAATGTAGAGCGTCTCGATAATTTTAAGGATTATCGAGACGCTCTGTATTTCAACGTTGTAGTAATTTCACAACACCAGATACTAATGTAAGTGTTCCTATAGCTAGTCCACTAACTAAGCCAATTTTTTTAAGTGCTTCTGTTGAAATAAATTGTTGATAGGCAAGGGAAAGATTTTGAGGTCTTTCAGCCAGGCGACGCATAAAATAAGCAAACCAGTCATTGCCATATGGAACATAAACGGTAAAGTGATATCCTTGTCTAGCAATCTCTTCTGCTAATTCATTACGAAAACCATACAACATTTGAAATTCAAAAGTGTTTTTTTCAATATGATGATCTTTTACAAATTGTTTAACATGGTTAATGATTTTATCATCATGTGTTGCAATTGACGTAAAGTTTTTGGCGTTAAGTAAACGTTTTTCAATAATATTTATATAATTTTTGTCAATATCTTTTTTACTTTGATAAGCAATCGTATCATTTTCTTTATAAGCACCTTTGACCAGTCTTAATCGTAATTCTGGGTACTTATCAATTAATTTTTCTGCCTCAAAAAGGTATCCTTGAATAACTGTACCGACATTTCTAAATTCTCCTTTTAATCTGTCTAAAATTTGTAATGTTTGTGATAAGCTATTATATTTTTCCATATCAATATTAATATGCATATTATCATAGGTATTAGCCTTTAATAAAATTTCTCTTAAATTTTGGTAGGCTAACTCGGTATCAAATTCACCGCCTAATGAACTCACTTTCACCGACATATGTGCACTCACTTGATATTTATTAATAGCTTCCATTATCTCAAGAATCTCATTTTTAGCTTGAGTCGCTACTGCTTTATTATTAACAAATTCTCCAAGATTATCTACAGTAACATCAATATGATTAGCGTTTAAACATTCAATCGTATCAATGAGTTGTTCTATAGTATTACCCGCAACAACTCTATTAGCACCCATAGTCGGTCCGATTTTTTTAGCCATTTCATTTAAATATGTACTATTTGATAATGTTATGAAAAAATCTCTGAATAAAGACATATCTATTCCTCCATCCCACTCTTATCTATCTCTATAACAAGTTTAGCATGAATATATTGCTTAAGAAAGCGTTTACATACCGAAGATAACATCCGTTTAAATTCATTAGTCATAAATTAAGAAAATCTAAATACTGTTTAACAACAATTAAAGGTATAATTTGATATAATACATTTGATAAACATTCAATTAGAGAGGATTCAAAAATATGTGGAAGTGGGAAACAGAACATGACGCTAAAGGCGTAATCATCATAGTACATAATATGTTAGAACACACTGGTAGATATGCGTATGTGATTACGATGTTGAGACGTAATGGTTATCACGTAATTATGGGTGATTTACCTGGACAAGGTCAAACTTCACGAGCTAACAGAGGTCAACTGCAACGATTTGAAATTTATCATGAACAGTTAGTTGAATGGATAAAAATTGCAAACGAATACAAATTACCAACATTTGTTATGGGTGTTGGATTAGGTGGTTTAATTATTCTCAATTTACTTGAAAAGACTGAACTACCTATTGAAGGCATATTACTACTCTCTCCAATGCTTGAATTAAAGAAAAATTATAAAACACGAAAAAATATGTTTATATCTAATATTGGAAAGAGCTCAAAAGATACACAATTTAAATTAGGAATAGATTACGAAGATTTAACTCGTAATTCAGAAGTGATTGATGAGACAAATCATGACGGATTGATGTTAAAGAAAGTATCTTACAAATGGTTTAACATTATTAATGAAACAATGAGAGACACATCACAACATATTAAAGATATCAAACCGTTACCCACTTTATTAATGTATGGTACTGAAGATAAAATCTTAGAAACGTCTTCAATAGATATTTTAAAACAACAATTTCTTGCTGATGAATTTTATTTTAAAGCGTGGAAAGGGTTTTATCATGAGATTCACAATGAACCTGAACGAGATCAAGTCATGAGATATATATTAACTTTCTTGAATAATAGCGTAAATACAATGGGATTTATTGTACAAGAAGAAGATATTGAGGAAATATAAGATAATTTTTAAAAATCTATAAAAATAGCTCGTAGAAGATAGAGATCTACGAGCCTATTCTATATCAAAAATATGGTGATAATATTATAAATGAGTTAAAATTACAATATAAGTAGAATTATAACTATCAATTACTTTTTATAAATTGTATGAATTTAGTATTAGATTTATAATATAAATGTTGAATTAAAAAATATAGTTGATATATTACTGAAAAATAAATTGTATTGAATTTTTAAAAACGCCAAATCGTATAAACTTAATAATAAATTGAATTATAATTATTATACATAATATGAGAGATCAAGGGGAATGAATTATGAAATTACAAAAAAAAGAAACGGTATCCATGGTATTGAAATTAGAGAAATTATTGAAGGATATAGATTCTATATTTAGAATTATTTATGAGAAGTATCATTTAAATAAAGAAGAAGTACTTATTTTATTAACGTTATGGGAAAAGGGGCCTATGACATTAAAAGAGATGGATCAATATGTTAATATCAAGTCATATAAACGAACAAGAACGTATAATAATTTAGTTCAATCTGATTGGGTTTACAAAGAGCGTCCCATTGACGACGAACGTACGGTTATTATCCATTTTAATGAAGAAAAAAATAAATATAGAAATGAATTATTAGATTTTATTACTACTATTATTAAAAGAAAATATGAATCTTTAGAAAATAGTTTGAATTCATTGATGAGCGTTTAATATAAAAAACCCATAAATTAAAACTACGATTTGATGTTTTAATTTATGGGTTTTAAAATTTAGCGTTTTTCAATTGCACATATAAAAGGTGCATGATTAACTTGATTGATAAATTGATATTTTAATATGTGTGCTTTACTTTGATCAAAGTTTTCGAGATATTTTAATAATTCATCTCTTTCGATTTGTCCTTCCTTATGTCCATGATAAATTACTAGTACAATAATACCTTCTGTACTTAATAGTTTAAAAATACTTTCAATAGCTTGAATAGTTGTTTCAGGTTTAGTAACAATGGTTTTATCACCTTTAGGCAGATATCCCAAATTGAAAATAGCTGCATCCACGTTTCCGATGACATCACTTGGTATATCATTTAAGATATTTTCATGTCCATCATGTATCAACGTAACATGTTTAAAGGATGCTATTTTTTCTTTTGTATGTTCAATAGCTTCTTTTTGTATATCGAAACCAAACACTTTGCCATTTGGAACCTGTTCTGCTAAAAATAGGGTGTCATTTCCATTACCACACGTAGCATCAATAACAATGCTATCATCTTGAATATGTTGATTAATAAGTGTTTTAGCAAAAGGAAGAATACGTTCTAATTTCATGAATTCACCTTAGTATTAGATGTGTAAAACTTACCTTGATAAGATTCACGACGTGCTAATTCATCATCTATTTCATTGAGAACTTCCCACTTGTTAACACTCCACATTGGTCCTACCATTAAATCAATCGGTCCATCTCCAGTAATACGATGAATAATCATGTCTGGCGGAAGGATTTCAAGTTGATCACACACTAAGTTTGTATAATCTTCTTGAGTCATAAATTCAAGCATACCTTTTTCGTATTGTTTGACCATTGGTGTACCTTTAAGTAAATGTAATAAATGGATTTTAATACCTTGCACATCCATTTGTGCCACTTCTCGTGCTGTTTCCATCATCATATGATAATCTTCACCTGGTAAGCCATTAATAATGTGTGTACATACGTTAATATTATGTTTACGCAATTTAGCTACACCTTCGTAATACGTTTGCATATCGTGCGCACGATTAATTAAATCAGAGGTTTTCTGATGAACTGTTTGAAGACCAAGTTCCACCCATAAATAAGTACGTTGATTTAGTTCAGCTAAATATTCAACCACATCATCTGGCAGACAATCTGGACGTGTAGCGATAGATAAACCAATAACTCCTTCTTCTTTTAACACAGGTTCATATTTTTCTTTTAAAACTTCTACAGGTGCATGGGTATTTGTAAATGCTTGGAAGTAAGCAATATATTTACCTTCACTCCATTTTTCATGCATTCGTTCTTTAATTTGTTGGAATTGTACTTCAATTGGATCGGCTCTATTTCCTGCAAAGTCACCACTACCAGCTGCTGAACAAAACGTACAACCGCCATGTGCGACAGTACCGTCTCTATTTGGACAGTCAAATCCGCCATCTAGAGCAACTTTAAAAATTTTCTGTCCGAATTTATTTTTTAAATGGTAATTCCATGTATGATATCGTTTATTTTCAAAGGCATACGGGAAATACTTACCCATAACACATTATCCTTTCTATCTAACTTAGTTCTAAGTAAAGATTTTAACATATTTTAATGTTATAGTGTTTATTATAGTTCGATAAAAATATAAAGAGAGGACTTAAAAATTATGAATATACCTAGATCAGTATGGTGGCTAGTTATAGGAATGGCATTAAATATAACTGGTTCTAGCTTTTTATGGCCTTTAAATACGATTTATATGAAAGAAGAATTAGGAAAAAGCTTGACAGTTTCTGGGATTGTTCTAATGATTAATTCTTTTGGAATGGTAGTTGGTAACTTACTAGGTGGAACGTTGTTCGATAAGTTAGGTGGTTACCGTACAATCATGATAGGTACTATTACTTGTTTGCTTAGTACAACATTACTTAATTTCTTTCATGGATGGCCGTGGTATGCAGTTTGGTTAGTGCTACTTGGTTTTGGTGGAGGAATGATTGTTCCAGCAATCTACGCAATGGCTGGTGCCGTTTGGCCTAATGGTGGCAGAACAACTTTTAATGCTATCTACTTAGCTCAAAACATAGGTGTTGCTGCTGGAGCTGCAATGGGAGGTTTCGTTGCTGAATTTAGCTTTAATTTTATCTTCTTAGCTAATTTAATCATGTACGTATTATTTGGAATTGTAGCCTTTACGCAATTTAATTTAGAATACCATGCTAAAGTGAAATCACCAGATAGTCTAGATATCCAAAGTAAAGAAAATAAAAAACGTTTTATAGCTTTAATATTATTATGTGCCATGTTTAGTATTTGTTGGATTGGATACATTCAATGGGAAACAACAATAGCCTCATTTACGCAACAAATTAATATTTCAATGTCTCAATATAGTGTATTGTGGACGGTAAATGGAATTATGATTTTAGTTGCACAACCATTAATTAGACCAGTCATTCGTTTGTTAAAAGGAAACTTAAAATATCAAATGTTTGTTGGTATTTTAATTTTTATGTTGTCATTCTTTGTTACAAGTTTTGCAGAACAATTTACCGTCTTCTTAATAGGAATGATTATTCTTACTTTTGGTGAAATGTTTGTATGGCCTGCAGTACCAACGATTGCCAATTATTTAGCGCCACAAGGTAAGCAAGGTCAATATCAGGGTGTAGTAAATTCTGCATCAACTGTGGGGAAAGCATTTGGTCCTCTAATCGGGGGTATATTGGTAGATACATTCAATATGAGTGCAATGTTCATAGGAATGATCATTCTTTTATTAATAGGAATGTTTTTCTTATCTATTTTTGATAAGGGTCTACCGAAACAATCACAACATGAAAATCGTTGAAAGACAACTTGAAAATTAAACATATAAAATATGATTAACCACTTGAAATTAGGTTACGAATCTCATAATATTAAACTGTATTGGAGTAGTAACTTAAATACTTTTCTAAAGAGAGCTAGTGGTGGTGCAAACTAGCGTTAAGAATTAAGTGAACTTACCGTTAATTAATTGAATTTAAAACATCTCTTACTATTATAAAGTGCACATGTAAAATGTGAATGAGGGTGGTACCGCGGCTAAAGAAAGTCGTCCCTGTCAAAAGTAATAGTTTGAGGTGTTTTATTTTTATTAGGAGGAAAATACTTTGGGTTATAATCACAAAGAGATTGAAAAGAAATGGCAAAATTATTGGGCTGAGAATAAAACATTCAAAGCAAACGATAATTTAGGTCAAAAAAAATTCTATGCATTAGATATGTTTCCATATCCATCTGGTGCGGGATTACACGTAGGACATCCAGAAGGATATACTGCAACGGATATTATTTCTCGTTATAAACGTATGCAAGGATATAATGTATTACATCCAATGGGTTGGGATGCCTTTGGATTACCCGCTGAGCAGTACGCGTTAGATACAGGGAATGATCCTAGAGAATTTACTAAAAAGAATGTTCAAACATTTAAACGTCAAATTCAAGAACTAGGTTTTAGTTATGATTGGGATCGAGAAGTTAATACTACAGATCCTGAATATTATAAATGGACGCAATGGATTTTTATTCAGCTTTATAATAAAGGACTCGCATATGTAGATGAAGTTGCAGTAAACTGGTGTCCGGCACTTGGTACAGTGTTATCAAATGAAGAGGTTGTAGATGGTGTATCAGAACGTGGAGGTCATCCTGTATATAGACGTCCGATGAAACAATGGGTATTAAAAATTACAGAATATGCCGATCGTTTATTAGAAGATTTAGATGGATTAGATTGGCCTGAATCAATTAAAGATATGCAAAGAAACTGGATTGGTCGTTCTGAAGGTGCACGTGTGTCATTTAATGTTGAAAATACTAATGACACTATTGATGTGTTTACAACACGTCCAGATACTATCTACGGTACAACATTCTTAGTACTTAGTCCTGAACATGCGTTAGTGAATGAAATTACTACTGATGACAAAAAAGAAATGGTTAAACAGTATCAAGAAGAAGCATCAAAAAAATCAGACTTAGAGCGTACTGATTTAGCAAAAGATAAATCAGGTGTGTTTACTGGGGCGTATGCTATTAACCCGTTATCAGGTAAGAAACTTCCAATTTGGATTGCTGATTATGTATTATCGACTTATGGTACAGGTGCAGTTATGGCAGTACCAGGACATGATGAGCGAGACCATGAATTTGCTAAGAAATTTGATTTACCTATCATTGAAGTTATCGAGGGCGGAAACGTTCAAGAAGAAGCATATACTGGAGAAGGTGCACATATCAATTCTGGCGAACTAGATGGGCTAGATAATAAAGAAGCAATTTCTAAAGCAATTACTTTACTCGAAGCCAAAGGTGCTGGCGAGAAAAAAGTGAATTACAAATTACGTGACTGGTTATTTAGTAGACAACGTTATTGGGGAGAACCAATTCCAGTGATTCATTGGGAAGATGGTACGATGACAACTGTTCCTGAAGAAGAACTTCCATTATTACTTCCTGAAACTGACCAAATCAAACCATCTGGTACGGGTGAATCACCATTAGCCAATATTGATGACTTTGTAAATGTTGTTGATGAAAAAACAGGCATGAAAGGACGTCGCGAAACAAATACTATGCCACAATGGGCTGGTAGTTGTTGGTATTATTTACGATATATTGATCCACATAATGAGAATATGTTAGCAGATCCAGAGAAATTAAAACATTGGTTGCCGGTAGACTTATATATTGGTGGAGTAGAACATGCGGTACTTCACTTACTGTATTCAAGATTCTGGCATAAAGTATTATATGATTTAGGTGTAGTTCCTACGAAAGAACCATTCCAAAAATTATTCAACCAAGGTATGATTCTCGGTGAAGGCAACGAAAAAATGAGTAAATCTAAAGGTAATGTTGTTAATCCTGATGATATCGTAGCATCACATGGCGCAGATACATTACGCCTATATGAAATGTTTATGGGACCATTAGATGCAGCTATAGCATGGAGTGAAAATGGGTTAGATGGCTCTAGACGTTTCTTAGATCGTGTATGGAGATTATTCATTAATGAAGATGGGTCATTATCTAATAAAATTGTTGAAAATAACGATAATTCATTGGATAAAGTTTATAATCAAACAGTTAAAAAAGTGACAGAAGACTTTGATACTCTTAACTTTAATACAGCAATTAGTCAATTAATGGTATTTATCAATGATTGTTATAAAGCGAATAACATTTACAAACCTTATGTAGAAGGATTTGTTAAAATGTTAGCACCAATTGCCCCTCACGTTAGTGAAGAGTTATGGCAACGTTTAGGCAATAAAGAAACTATTACGTACCAACCTTGGCCTACGTATAATGCATCATTACTTGTAGATGATGAGATTGAAATTGTAGTGCAAGTTAATGGTAAAGTAAGAGCGAAAATCAATATTCCTAAAGACTTATCTAAAGAAGATATGCAAGAGTTAGCATTACAAAATGAAAATGTTAAACTATCTATAGAAGGTAAAGAGATTAAAAAAGTTATTGCTGTACCTCAAAAATTAGTGAATATCGTTGCAAAATAATAAAAGAGGAGTTTTATAATGGAATCAATTACAGTAGATCAATTAAAAGAGAAAATACTAGGATCTAATCCAGTAAATATTATCGATGTGCGAACAGATGAAGAAACTGCAATGGGTACAATTCCTGGTGCTAAAACTATTCCAATGGATCAAATTGCTGATAACTTAAATCAATTTAATAAAAATGAAACGTACTACATCGTTTGTGCTGCAGGTGTTCGTAGTGAAAAAGTAGCGAACTACCTTGAAAATGAAGGTATTCATGCAGTTAATGTTGAAGGCGGCATGCAAGCATGGGGTGATGAAGGTATTGAAATAGACAGTATATAATGATTTATAGATATTTAAACAATAATACAGAAAAACAGCGAAGTTATGATTCTTCGCTGTTTTTTTATAATTTAACTTATTTTTAATATTTTTATATTATTTAGTTGTAGTACTTTTAATTTTATTATGATATTATATTTAAGTGTGAATATAATATTATGTAAGTGATAGTAACAACTATAGCATACATAAAACATTTTCATTATAACAATTGACATCAAGAGAGAACATCAAGGAGGAAACATAATGAATCTTTTTAAAAAACAGAAATTTAGTATTCGTAAATTTAGTGTGGGGACATTTTCAACGCTAATTGCTACATTAGTGTTTTTATCACATCCTGGTCATGCAGCAACTCATGATGCAGAAACAAATACAAGTGCTCCACAAACGAATGAAAGTGCGACGATTAATAAACAAAATACTAATATTGAACAACCACATAATGAAACAACGTCAGCAAATACATCTAATTCAAATGAAAATAATCGAAATAATGAAAGTAATACTTCAAGTGATTATTCAATTAACCGTGAACGTGAAGAAGGTACAGTGAATAATGTAATTAATAGCACTGAAAATAATACAAATCATAATGAGAAAGTAACAACTAATGACGTAGTTAGTAATGAAAATAATCGTGAAACTACAAACGTTAATCAACCACATAGAAGAGGGAAACGTTCAGTAGATAACACTCCTAGTACTACAAATACAGATCCGATGGTTGTAAATGAACAAAATACTGGTCAAATCATTAATGGGACATTTACAGATAATTCACAGGGTGCGACGATACCGACTAAGAATTTAGAGTCTGCAATGAATGAAGCAAATACTGTACCGGGTTGGCATGTAAATAGTAATGATCAAACCATCATTCCATTAATTTGGGGTCCTAAATCGTTGCCCGCATACAATCCTTATATATTCGATAAAACCAATAATAAAATTGGTGTAGTACTATCAAAATATAATGGTAACTTTAATCAAGTTCCAGGTATAGCTGATCCTACAGTAGGATCAATTTACCAAGATGTTGATGTTACTCCTGGATCAGAAATCCAATTACATTATATTTCTAGTAGTATGAATAATATATGGGGGGTTAATGGTGCAAGAGTGTATATTTACGATGCGAATAATCCTTCTACACTTTTATATAAAGGAACTCCGGATATATTACAGAACCCAATTGGTAACTTTGTAGGTGTATTTCAAGTGCCAGAAACAGTCTCACGATTAAGATTAAGATTTGAATCGGCATTAAATCGTAGTACTGATTCTACTAATGGACATAGACTTCTTACTGGTCCTAATAACTTTGGAGGCGGAGTGTTAGCTGATGTTACCATTAATAGTGGCGCATATTTAACTGCGACAGTAAATAATACACACTACTTTGCACAATCTGGATCCATAAATGCTGATCGAGTTTATCAAGAAATAGGGTTTAGAATTGAAAATAGAGGACATTCTAGTTCAAATAAAACAGAATATACGATTGTTTTACCAGAAGATGTGACATATGTATCTACAAAAAATGCTACTGGAAAATTTAATGCAGCAACTAAAGAGTTAACAGTTAAAATAGATCGACTTGAAGCAGGAGCAAGTAAAAATATTTCTATAGGATTATCCTTACCAACTGATCGACCAATTGAAAAAGAATTCTTAGGACATTTGACTTATGTTACAGATGGTATAAATATGAATAGGTTAAGTGATTCTAAAGATTTTGGACGTAATAATGGCGATCATTATACAAGATACGGTGTGCATAATGAATTTGTAAGTGTTGATTCTGCTATGCGACAAGGAGATATTGTATTAGATAAACAAACTATTACAGTTAAAATGTATAAGCAACATTTGAGAGACAAAGTAACAGAAATTGAGGATGATTTAGCCAATCTTGATCAAAACGATAATTCACCAGAAGTATGGGAAGCAATGCAAGTGGTACTTAGAAAAGCTAAAGAAGTATTAGCTGAAACAGATGAGATGCCTATAAGTGAATTGAAAGATCAAGCAACGATTAATAGTATCGATTTAAATTTAGATAAAGCACATGCTAAATTATCATTAGACAAAGTTGCAAGAACTAAAAGAGCGCTCTTTATGGGTAACGATACAGCTACAATTGAAGAAAAAAATGCTGTGATTGAGCGAGTGAATCAAGCACTACAATCTAGTTATACAACTGTTGATCAATCAATGACCTCAAATGATGTAGCAACAAATAAAGACACTGGAATTAATGAAATTACAATGATTGATCTTACTCCAACAGTAAAGCAAGCAGCAATTGATGAATTAACTGAAAGAGCAAATGCTAAAAAAGTAGAGTTTGATAATAATCCTGATGCAACAGTAGAAGAAAAAGAAGCTGCAAAAGCAACGATTGATAATTTAGTGTCAGAGGCTACAACAAATATTATGAATGAAACTACAAATAATGGTGTAGCTCAACAAAAAACAAGTAGCATAGATAGTGTGAATGCTGCTACTATAACCCCAACTGTTCGAAGTAACGCTAGAACAGCAATAGATAATATAGCATCTGCAAGAAAAGTTGAAATAGATAAGGATAATAATGCAACTTTAGAAGAAAAAAATGCAGCCAAAACTGAGATAGACAATTTGGTAGCTAGAGCAAAAGCAGATATTAACAGTCTAAATCACAATAATGAAATTGAAATATTAAAAGAAAACAAAGTAAACGAGATATCACAAGTAGAAGCGCATCCAGTAAAGAAAAATGCTGCTACACAAGCAATTGATCAAGCCGCTATAGCTAAAAAACAAGAAATTGATTTAATAGAAGATGCGACTATAGAAGAAAAAGAAGTCGCAAAGGCAAAAGTAGATAAAATAGTAACCGAAGCTAAAAATAACATTAATCAAGCAACTACTAATTCAAGTGTAGATGATGCACAAAATGAAGGAATAACTGCAATTAATGCAGTTATTCCAGAAGTGGTTAAAAAATCAGATGCAAGAGATACAATCGATGAGGTAGCCCGAATTAAAAAAGCAGCAATTGATCAAACACCTGATGCAACAGTAGAAGAAAAAGAGGCAGCAATAGCGAAAATAGATCAAGAGGTTACTAAGGCTAAGGAACAAATTCATCAAGCACTAAAAAATGAAAATGTAGATACTGCTAAAACAAATGGTACGAATTTTATTAATGCAATCCAACCAGAAATTACGAAAAAAATAAAAGCAAGAGAGGCAATTGATGAAGTAGCTAGAGCTAAGAAAGAAGCAATTGATCGAACACTAGATGCGACAACAGAAGAAAAAGAAGCTGCAAAAGCGAAAGTAGACCAAGCGGTAACGGAAGCCAAAGGCCATATCAATGAAGCAATAAATAATTCAGGTGTCGATGAAGCAAAAACAAATGGTACAACTACAATCAATGCAATCCAACCAGAAGTAATCAAAAAATCAGAAGCAAGACAAGCAATTGATGCTGCTGCAAGAGCTAAAAAAGAAGCGATTGATCAAACACCAGATGCGACAACAGAAGAAAAAGAGGCAGCCAAAGCGAAGGTAGACCAAGCAGTAACGGAAGCCAAAGGCCATATCAATGAAGCAATAAATAATTCAGGTGTCAATGAAGCAAAAACAAATGGTACAACTACAATCAATGCAATCCAACCAAAAGTAATCAAAAAATCAGAAGCAAGACAAGCAATCGATGATATTGCAAGAGCTAAAAAAGAAGCGATTGATCGAACACCAGATGCGACAACAGAAGAAAAAGAGGCAGCCAAGGCGAAGGTAGACCAAGCAGTAACGGAAGCCAAAGGCCATATCAATGAAGCAATAAATAATTCAGGTGTCGATGAAGCAAAAACAAATGGTACAACTACAATCAATGCAATCCAACCAGATGTGCTTAAAAAATCAGAAGCAAGACAAGCAATCGATGATATTGCAAGAGCTAAAAAAGAAGCGATTGATCAAACACCAGATGCGACAACAGAAGAAAAAGAAGCAGCTAAAGCGAAAGTAGACCAAGCGGTAACGGAAGCCAAAGCTCATATTAATGAAGCAATAAATAATTCAGGTGTGGATGAAGCAAAAACAAATGGTACGAATACAATCAATGCAATCCAACCAGATGTGCTTAAAAAAGCTGAAGCAAGACAAGCAATTGATGATGCTGCAAGAGTCAAGAAAGAAGCAATTGATCAAACACCAGATGCGACAACAGAAGAAAAAGAAGCAGCTAAAGCGAAAGTAGACCAAGCGGTAACGGAAGCCAAAGCTCATATCAATGAAGCAATAATTAACTCAGATGTCGATGAAGCAAAAACAAATGGTACGAATACAATCAATGCAATCCAACCAGATGTGCTTAAAAAATCAGAAGCAAGACAAGCAATTGATAATGAAGTTATTAATAAGAAGACAGAGATCGACAATAATGTTGATGCAACTATAGAAGAAAAAGAAGCCGCAAAATCAAAAGTAGACGAAGCTGCAGTAGAAGCAAAAAATAATATTAATCATACAGAAATAAATCAAGCTGTTGACAAAGCAAAAGAAGATGGTGTTACAACAGTTAGTCATATTCAACCAAATATAGTTAAGAAAATAGCAGCAAAGACTGCAATCGATGAAGTAGCTAGAATTAAAAAAGAAGCGATTGATCAAACACCGGGTGCAACAACAGAAGAAAAAGAAGCAGCGAAATCAAAAGTAGACGAAGCTGCAACAGAAGCAAGAAATAATATTAATCGTGCTTTATCTAATAATGATGTAGATCAAGTAGTACATAATAGTACGGCATCAATAAATAATATCCAACCAGATATAGTTAAAAAAGAACAAGCAAAACGAGGTATAGATACTCAAGCAAAAATCAAAAAAGCCATCATTGATCAAATATCTGATGCAACGACAGAAGAAAAAGAAGCAGCGAAATCAAAAGTTGATGAAGAAGTTACAAAAGCAAAACATAGTATTGATCAAGCAGTAACAAATAGTGATGTAGATCAAGCAAAAGATAGAGGAAATGTTGCTATAAATAACATTCAGCCAGAAGTTGTAAAAAAAGAGACAGCTAAGACTTCTATTGATCAAATTGCATTAACTAGAAAAAACATCATTGATCAAACACCAGATGCAACGACAGAAGAAAAAGAAGCAGCGAAATCAAAAGTTGATGAAGAAGTTACAAAAGCAAAACATAGTATTGATCAAGCAGTAACAAATAGTGATGTAGATCAAGCAAAAGATAGAGGAAATGTTGCTATAAATAACATTCAGCCAGAAGTTGTAAAAAAAGAGACAGCTAAGACTTCTATTGATCAAATTGCATTAACTAGAAAAAACATCATTGATCAAACACCAGATGCAACAACAGAAGAAAAAGAAGCAGCGAAATCAAAAGTTGATGAAGAGGTAACAAAAGCAAAACGTAACATTAATCAAGCAGTTACAAATAATGATGTGAATCAAGTTGAGCATAATAGCACAATAGCAATTAATAATATCCAACCCAATATTATTAAAAAAATTGCAGCTAAAACGTTAATTGATCAAGTAGCAAGAGCTAAAAAAATAATATTGATCAAACATCAAATGCGACAATAGAAGAAAAAGAAGCAGCAAAACAAAAAGTTGACGAAGAAGTTACAAAAGCAAAACATAGTATTGATCAAGCAATAACAAATAGTGATGTAGATCAAGCAAAAGATAGAGGAAATGTTGCTATAAATAACATTCAGCCAGAAGTTGTAAAAAAAGAGACAGCTAAGAATGCTATTGATCAAATTGCATTAACTAGGAAAGCTATCATTGATCAAACACCTGATGCAACTGAAGAAGAAAAAGAAGCAGCGAAATCAAAAATTGACGAAGAAGTCATAAAAGCAAAATATGGAATTGATCAAGCAAAAACAAATAATGACGTAGATCAAGTTGAACAAAATAGCACTACAATGATAAATAATATTCAGCCGACAGTAGTTAAAAAATCAGAAGCAAGACAAGCAATTGATGATTTAGCTAAACTTAAAAAAGCAACTATTGATTTAACGCAAGAAGCAACTGAAGAAGAAAAAGAAGCAGCGAAAAGTAAAGTGGATCAAGCGTTAACAGAAGCTAAAACTCATATCAACGAAGCAGAAAATGATGATGGAGTTGATAACGCGAAAACAAAAGGGATAAATGTTATTAATACAATCCAACTTGAAATTATAAAAAAAGTAGAGGCAAAACATGAAATTGACCAATCTGCAATTGCTAAGAAAAAAATTATAGATCAAACACCAGATGCAACTGAAGAAGAAAAAGAAGTAGCAAAACAAAAAGTAGATGAAGAAGCTACAAAAGCAAAAGATAATATAGATCAAGCTACAACAAATGATGAAGTGGATCAAGCAAAAACAACAGGAAATACAGAAATCAATAATATTCAACCAGAAGTGGTTAAAAAATCTTTAGCAAGACAAGCAATTGATGAAGTAGCGAAAGTAAAAAAAGAAAAAATTAATCAAATGCTAGATGCAACTGAAGAAGAAAAAGAAGCAGCAAAACAAAAAGTTGATGAAGAAGTTATAAAAGCGAAAAATAATATAAATCAAGCTACAACAAATGACGGTGTGAATAATGCTAAAACAACTGGTAAAAATATTATTGAAAATATACAACCAGAAGTAGTTAAAAAAGCTGAAGCAAGAAAAGCGATAGATGAAGCAGCAACTCTTAGAAAAAATCTAATTGATCAAGATAATTCGACAACAAAAGAAGAAAAAGACATAGCTAAACAAAAAATTGATGATGAGGTTAATAAAGCTAAAAGAAATGTTGATCAATCAATAAATAATTCCAATGTAGATCATGCACAAATTAATGGTATAAGTGCAATAAATAACATTAATGCGGTAGCTTTGAAAAAAACACAAGCCAAAAAATCTATAGATGATGAAGTAACAGCAAAAAAAGCAGAAATTGATAGTAATCATGAAGCAACGAATGAAGAAAAAGAAATGACAAAACGTAAAGTAGATGAAGCAGCAACAAAAGCGAAACATAATGTTGATCAATCTACAACGAATGATACAGTAGATCAATCAACTCAAATTGGAATTTCAATTATATCTAATATTCAACCAGAGACAATACAAAAATCTTTAGCTAGACAAGCGATAGATGATGAAGCAACAATTAAAAAAGCAGAAATTGAGAATAATCACAATGCAACAAAAGAAGAAAAGGATGTGGCTAGACAAAAAGTAGATGAAGAAGTTATAAAAGCAAAGAATAATATTGCTCAATCTACGACTAATTCTGATGTTGAAATAGCCAAAGAAAGTGGTAAACATGCTATTGATGAAATTCAACCAGAAATAGTTAAAAAATCTGTAGCTAAACAAACTATCGACGAATTAGCTAAACAAAAGAAAGCAGAAATTGATCAAACACCAAACGCAACAAAAGAAGAAAAGGATGCAGCAAAACAAAAAGTAGAAGAGGCAGTAATGAGAGCTAAAAAACTGCTCGAAGGTGCCAATACTAACTCAGATGTCGATCAGACTACAGAGCAAGGTAAACAATCAATTAATAGTATTCAAGTTGAAGTTATTAAAAAAGCAGATGCTTTATCTAAATTAGAAGTGGAATTACAAAAATTAAAAGATAAAGTATCATCTGATCAAACATTTACAATAGATGAAAAACTATTCATAAAACAAAAACTTGATGAATCATATAAAAAAGCAGAAGAAAAAGTAAACCAAGCTCAAACTAATAAACAAGTTGATAATATAAAAATACATTATCTTCAAGAATTTAATAAAATAGTTCTAATCGACAAAGTAAAATTGAAAGCTAAATCTCAAATCTTTGATGTAGCAAATAAACGTAAAGCGTATATTAAAGGATTAACAAATATATCAGAATATAATAGAAATAAAGCTTATAAACAAATTGATGTTTATGTTATGAAAGCCTTAAATAAATTAGCTGAAAATGTGACTACTAATGATATTAATGAATTAACGAGAGTGACTATTAATGAGATTGAACATGTGAATGTTAAGCAATTTGAAAATAACTTTGGATTGGTTAATGACAACAAAGTTACATTTAATAATTTTAATAATAAATTTAATGTGAATAATAATCATTCAAAATTAAATACTCTACCTTATACAGGTGAAAATGAAAACTCATTATTATCTTTAGCTGAGTTCACATTATTAAGTGGTCTGCTATTATTATTAAAACGAAGAAAAAAAGAAGATAAATAATAAAAAATAAATTCAGTTATCTTCGTATTCAAAATATGAAATAAAAAACACTCCAAAAGTTATAATTTTACTTAACTTTTGGAGTGTTTTTTATTTTTAAGTATATATAAATTGTCTAGCTTCGCTTCCAGCGACGTGGCCGGTAACTAAAGCACTTGTAATATTGTAGCCGCCTGTATACCCATGAATGTCTAATACTTCTCCACATAAAAATAAACCAGGTTGAATTTTTGACATCATTGTTTTAGGCCATATTTCTTTAAGAGAAACGCCACCACCCGTAACAAATGCTCTTTCAATTGAAAGGGTACCATTAACAGTGAAAATGAATTGTTTGAAATGTTCTGCGAGGTGAGTCAACTGTGGATTTGAAAGATGATGAAATGTTGTATTTTCATTAATATCAGCTTGTTCTAGCATAAACAATAAATATCTTTCTTCTATTAAACCACGCAGTGCATTTTTTATATATTTGTCTGGTTCTTCGCTTAAGATTTTCTTTATTTTATTTTCTAAATCTTGTAAAGAAATCTCTGGAAATACATCTAATTGTAATTGTATGTCTTGTTTTTTCTGATTTTTTTGTTCTTTATAAACGAATTGGCTACAACGTAATGCAGCTGGTCCACTTACACCAAAGTGTGTAAAAATCATATCCATTTGATGACTAATACGTTTTTTACCATTTTTCTTTAAAACTGATAATTCTACATTTTTTAAACTTAAGCCTTTAAGTGTTTTATTTTTAATAAAAGATTCACTAGATGTAATAGGAACTTCAGTAGGGAATAATTCAGTAATAGTGTGGCCTAGATTTTTAGCAAATCTGTAGCCATCACCTGTGGATCCAGTTTGGGGGACGCTTGTTCCACCAGTCGCAATAATAACTGTTTTTGATTCAAATTCGTCATCTTGTGTTTTTACTATAAAAGATTGATCATTTTTAGAAATGTCATTAACAACAGTTTCTTCTTTAATTTCAACGTTGTTATTCTTAATTGTATTAACTAAAGTATCAACAATATCTTGTGATTTGTTTGAAACTGGAAACATTCTTCCATGATCTTCTTCTTTTAATTTTATACCACGACTTTCAAAAAATTCTATTATGGATTCGTTATCAAATTTTGAAAATGGACTATATAAAAATTTACCATTTCCTGGTATATTTTTGATGATTTCTTCGTAAGGTAGACGATTAGTCACATTACATCTACCACCACCAGAAATTTTTAATTTTCTTCCAAGACCTTTTTTCTTTTCGATTAATAGAACCTTACTACTATTTTCACTCGCAGCAACTGCTGCCATTAATCCACTTGGTCCACCGCCAATGATTATTGTTTGATACATATATTAACCTCCGTTATCATACATCTATATTCTACATAAATACTTATTATTTTGCGAACTGAAGTAGAAGTTTGCCTTAAAAAGTGTATTAAATACATAAATAAAAGAACTTACAATATTTTTAGTTAATAATAGTGAGAATAATTGACAAAAAAACTTAAAAAGAAACGAGAAACAATAAGTATTTTGTGATATATTTTATAGTAATGCAAGTCCTTAGTTTAGACAGATGTATAACGACATAGTTTGATTAAATTAAAGATAGGAAGATTGAATATGAGTGAAAATAAGGAAATGGTGCGCGGAACCTTTTTGATAACATTTAGTATTTTAATTACTAAAATTCTAGGTGTTTTATTTGTAATTCCTTTTTATGCGATTATGGGTGCAAATGCGGAGGAAAAGTTAGCGCCATTTAACTATGCTTATGTTCCTTATAATATTGCTATTGCTGTCGCGACAGCTGGAGTGCCTTTAGCAGCTTCAAAATTTGTAGCAAAGTATAATGCAATAGGAGCATATAGAGTTGGACAGAAACTCTATAAATCGAGTTTTATCGTAATGTCGATATCAGGTATTATAGGATTTTTAATATTGTTTTATTTAGCACCTGATATTGCAGTTATTACTTTAGGTCAAAAAGAAGGAAAAGGTGGATGGACAGTACCAGAGATTACTTGGATTATTCGTATCATCAGTATAGTAGTGGTTTTTATCCCACTATTAGCAACATGGAGAGGGGTATTCCAAGGTTATCAATCGATGGGTCCAACTGCTGTATCTGAAGTTACTGAACAATTAGCCAGAATTATATTTATATTAATAGGTAGTTATTTAGTTTTAAATGTTTTTCATGGTACATATCTACAAGCTAATGGTGTAGCTACATTCGCAGCCGCTGTGGGAGCAATTGCAGGTTTATTTACTCTTTGGTATTACTGGAAAAAACGTAAACCTCACATTCAAAAAATGGTAGAGTCTGATCGTACAGGATTAGACATTTCTTATGGAAGAATGTATAAAGAAATTATTGCATACAGTATTCCGTTTGTAATTGTTAGTTTAAACTTCCCATTATTTAACCTTGTTGATCAATTTACACATAACAATGCACTAGATGCAGCAGGATTCCATGCAAATAAAGATTATTTCTTTACGATATTAAACTTTACAACCAATAAAATTGTAATGATTCCAACATCACTTGCAGCAGGTTTTGCGGTAAGTTTAATACCATATATTACTAAAACATATGCAGAAGGTCGTTTAACTGAAATGCATCGTCAAATTAAAACATCAATCGGTGTATTAATGTATATTACAGTTCCAGCAAGTTTAGGAATAATGGCGCTGGCTGCACCTTTATATACAGTTTTCTATCAATATAATCCAGATGGAAACAAAATGTTATTTATCTATGCCCCTGTAGCAATATTAATTTCTTTACTTAGTGTTACTGCTTCGATGTTACAAGGTATAGACAAACAAAAATTGACAGTGTTTGTCATTTTAGGAGCCGTTGTATTAAAGTTAGCACTTAATATTCCATTAATTATGACTTTCCATACTGCAGGAGCAATTTTAAGTACTGCTATTGCATTGAGTTTTGCGATTACAGCAAATTTCTTTATTTTAAAAATATATGCGAAATATGAATTTACAGAAACATTTGTGCAAGTAGCGAAAATTTTTATTTATAGTTTAATCATGATGATTAGTGTGGAAATTGTTTACTTAATTTTAGGTCATTTTGTCCCTGTAGAACGTAAATTTGGAGCAATGATTATATTACTCGTTGGGGTTATTGTAGGCTCTTTAGTGTATGGTAGTATCACAATTAAAAATCGATTAGCTGATCAATTTCTTGGTGAATTACCAGAAAAAATTAGACGTAAAGTTGGATTTTTAAGATGAGATTAGATAAATTTTTATCGAATATGGGAGTTGGCACGCGTACTGAGGTAAAGCAGCTTTTAAAGAAAAATAGTGTCAAAGTTAATGATAAAGTGGAAAAATCGCCTAAATCCCAAGTAGATCCTGAGCAAGATGAAATTACTGTAGATGGCAAAATAATAGAGTATATTAATCATGTTTATATTATGTTAAATAAGCCTAAAGGATATGTTTCTGCTACTTATGATGATATAAATCAAACAGTGATAGATCTTATTGCTGATTACCGCCATCTTGATTTATTTCCAGTAGGCAGACTAGATAAAGATACTGAAGGTTTATTACTTATTACTAATGATGGGCAATTTAACCATAATTTAATGAGTCCATCTAAACATGTGTCTAAAACTTATAAAGTAACTTCTAAATACCCTATTAAAAACGAAGATATTATTGCTTTTAAAAATGGAATTGAATTATCAGATGGCAAAGTAAAACCAGCACAACTTGAAAAACTAGATCATAATGTATCTTTAGTTACTATTTATGAAGGAAAGTATCATCAAGTGAAAAGAATGTTTCATTCAATTGATAATGAGGTATTAGAATTAAAACGTCTTAAAATTTCTAATTTGACGTTAGATGAAAACTTAAAATCTGGAGAGTATCGTTTACTAACTTCAGAAGAGTTAAAACTTTTATAGTAATAAAAGAGAAAAGGGGTAATATGATGGCTAAACGTGCAGGTTTATTAAGAATTGTGGCAGGAATTGGTGCGGCAGCGGCTGCAGTAGCATTATCACGTGAAAGTAGCAGAAATAAATTAAAAGCTGAGTATAATAAATATAAAGAAAATCCAGAAGGCTATAAACAAAATGCGAAAGGACTAGTTAATGATATTAGTTCAAAAGCAAATGAAACAATTCAAAATGTAAAGAATGACCCACAAGGTTATGCAAATCGTTTAAAAAATGATCCTAAATCTTTATTACAAGATGAAAAATCTAAATTCACTAATGTGAATACTAAAAAAAATGACACACATGAATTAGCAGAAGGTAAATTCGATGATGAAGGTGGCGCAACTGTTAATAATAATTTAAGAGTAGTCACTGAAGAAGATTTAAAAAACAATCATAATGCCTTAGATGATAGACATTAAATTTAAATTTTAAAGAAGTGAGAAAATTTTTTCTCACTTCTTTTTTTATATACTATGAAATTTTCTGACATCTTGTTGTCATTTAATACTAGATTTATGTAAAATAATAGGTATATCTATTGAAAAGGAAGTTGATCTCTAATGTGGAAAGAAAAAGTACAAGAATATGAAAGTCAAATTATTGAAGATTTAAATGGATTACTTTCAATCAAGAGTGTGAGAGATGATAATCAAGCTTCAGAGGAAGCACCAGTTGGTCCTGGACCTCGTGAAGCGCTTGATTATATGTATAAAATTGCTCAAAGAGATGGTTTTTCTACCCATGATGTTGATCATATTGCTGGAAGAATTGAAGCAGGTCAAGGTGAAGATGTATTGGGAATTTTATGTCATGTAGATGTTGTTCCTGCTGGAGACGGTTGGGACTCTGATCCATTTAAACCTGTTGTAACAGATGATGCTATTGTGGCAAGAGGCACACTTGATGATAAAGGTCCAACTATCGCAGCTTACTATGCAGTTAAAATTTTAAATGAAATGAATGTAGATTGGAAAAAACGTATTCATATTATTATTGGTACAGATGAAGAATCTGACTGGAAATGTACAGAAAGATATTTCGAAACAGAAGAAATGCCTGCTTTAGGTTTTGCACCAGATGCTGAATTCCCTGCTATTCATGGAGAAAAAGGAATTACAACATTTGATTTAGTCCAAAATGTAAGCTCACCTCATACTGATCATTCAGAAGCAACACTTCTTTCATTTGAATCTGGTCAACGCTATAATATGGTTCCTGATCATGCTAAAGCACACATTTTGGTTGAAAAAAATATGACAGACGTAGTTCAACATTTCGAATATTATCTAGACCAACAACAATTAGAAGGTGAAGCGGTTGTAGATAATGGTGAATTGGTATTAACTGTTGAAGGGAAAGCCGTCCATGGTATGGATCCTTCACTTGGTATGAATGCTGGTTTATATCTTATTGACTTCCTATCAACTTTGAATCTTAATCAAACTGCAAAAGAATTCGCTGAATTTAGTAATCGTTATTTACATGAATCTCATTTTGGCGAAAAAATGGGTATGAAGTTCCATACTGATGTCATGGGAGACGTGACAACAAACGTAGGTATCATTACGTATGATAAAGAAAAAGGTGGCAAATTTGGTATCAATTTACGTTATCCTAAAGGCTTCGAATTTGAAACTGCTTTAGAACGTTTTAAAAATGAAATCAAATCTCAAGGGTTTGAAATAGAATTAGGTAAAGTTCAACAACCTCATTTTGTAGATAAAAATGATCCATTTGTACAAAAACTTGTCACTGCTTATAGAAATCAAACGGGTGATATGACAGAACCTTATACAATTGGTGGAGGCACTTATGCACGTAATTTAGACAAAGGTGTCGCATTTGGAGCTATGTTTGAAGATTCAGAGGATTTAATGCATCAAAAGAATGAATATATTACTAAAAAACAATTATTCAACGCAACAAGTATCTATTTAGAAGCAATTTATTCACTATGTGTGGAGGGATAAATAATGACAAAAGTATTTATTAACGGAGAATTTTTAAATCAAGAAGACGCAAAAGTTTCTTATGAAGACCGGGGTTATGTATTTGGAGATGGTATATATGAATATATTCGTGCATACAACGGTAAATTATTTACAGTAACTGAACACTTTGAAAGGTTCCTTAGAAGTGCGAGTGAAATTCAAATCGATTTAGGTTATACTGTCGAGGAGCTAACAGATATTGTAAGACAACTTTTAAAAATCAATGACATTCAAAATGGTGGAATTTATATTCAAGCGACAAGAGGTGTAGCACCAAGAAACCATTCTTTCCCAACTCCAGAAGTTAAACCTGTTATTATGGCATTTGCTAAAAGTTATGATCGTCCATATGACGACTTTGAAAATGGCATTAATACTGTAACTGTTGAAGATATTAGATGGTTACGTTGTGATATTAAAAGTTTAAACTTATTAGGAAATGTTCTTGCTAAAGAATATGCAGTTAAATATAACGCAACAGAAGCCATTCAACATAGAGAAGAAACTGTTACTGAAGGTGCGTCAAGTAATGTGTATGCGATTAAAGATGGCGAAATCTATACACACCCCGTTAATAATTACATTTTAAATGGTATTACTCGAAAAGTAATTAAATGGGTTGCTGAAGATTACAACATACCATTTAATGAAGAAACATTTACAGTTGATTTCTTAAAAAATGCAGATGAAGTCATTGTGTCTAGTACTTCTGCTGAAGTAACACCTGTCGTAAAGATTGATGGCGAAATTGTAAATGATGGTAAAGTAGGTCCAATTACTAAAAAATTACAAGAAGGATTCGAAAAATATATTGAATCAAAAAGTATCAATTAACTTTAAATTTCTTCAACGATGATGTATATGATATGTTATAATATTTATAAAGCATTCGGGATTTTAGCTTTTTCATACTAGTAAAATGTATCATTTTGTTTCTCATTTTCAGTTGAAAAATCAAGCTAAAAATTATAAAATCATCATTGAGTGATTAAAGAGATAAGGTAAAAAATTCAAATAATTTGGGGACATTTAAATAATAATTTTACCATTATAACAAAAACAAAGTTAGAAATATAATCGTTAGATAAAAAGCGATGATTAAATTAGATATATGGCTCTTGAAAAACTATATTTCTCGAGCCATTTTCTAGTTGAAAGTGAGGTGAACGAGTTGGAGCAGTTTTATCAATTAGGGTGGACGCTTGATTCTGCAGGTGGAGCATCTGGAGAGGCGTATATGGCTGAACAAGATGGACAAAAATTATTTCTTAAGCGTAACTCAAATCCATTTATTGCAGCATTATCTGCAGAAGGTATTGTGCCTAAGTTAGTTTGGACAAAACGTATTGAAACAGGCGAAGTTGTAACAGCACAACATTGGAAAAATGGTAGAGAACTTACATCATCAGAAATGTCTCAAAGAAGAGTTGCTGAACTTCTCAAAAAAATACATGGTTCAAAACCACTACTTAATATGTTAAAACGTATGGAAATGGAACCTATTACCCCAAATATTATGTTAAAGAAAATTAATGCTTCTTTATCTAGAGACGTATTAACCCATCATATTATTCGAAAAGCATTAACTTACTTGGAAGACCATATTCCTAATTTAGATTCACGTTTCTTTACAGTAGTTCATGGTGATGTTAATCATAATAACTGGTTACTTTCTGATCGTGATGAGCTATTTTTAGTAGATTGGGAAGGTGCCATGATTGCTGATCCAGCCATCGATATTGGTATGCTGCTATACAACTACGTTCCAAAACAACAATGGTCTAACTGGTTTAATACTTATGGTGTTAAAGAAAGTATGGACTTAAATAAACGTATGAAATGGTATACTGTGATTCAATCAATCGGCATGATTCAATGGTATGAAGAACAAAAAAGATTTAAAGATATGAACACATGGCTCAAATTTTTAAATGAGGTAATGAATAGTAATTTATTTATTTAAGGAGATTTAATACATGAGAGTCCGTTATAAACCATGGGCAGAAGATTATTTGAAAGAACATCCTGACCTAGTAGACATGGATGGTTCACATGCTGGCAAAATGAGTGATTGGTTTGATAAGAAACAGCCAATCTATATTGAAATCGGTTCAGGAATGGGACAATTTATAACTACACTTGCAGAGCAACATCCTGAAATTAATTTTGTTTCTTTAGAACGTGAAAAAAGCGTTATGTATAAAGTGCTTGATAAAGTAAAAGATAAAGGACTTACAAATTTAAAAATGATTTGCAATGATGCAATTGAATTAAATGAGTACTTTAAAGAGAATGAAGTATCTAGAATTTATTTAAATTTCTCGGATCCTTGGCCTAAAAAAAGACATGCAAAACGTCGTTTAACGTATCGAACTTTTTTAGCTTTATATGAACAAATTCTTAAAGAAGATGGAGAAATACATTTTAAAACAGATAATAGAGGTTTATTTGCTTATAGTCTTGAAAGCATGTCACAATATGGAATGTATTTTACAAAGTTAAATTTAAATCTTCATGATGAAGATGATGAAGATAATATATTAACTGAATATGAGAAAAAATTTTCTGATAAAGGTTCCCGTATTTATAGAATGGAAGCCAAATTTCATAAAAATTAATAAATAATATATTAAATCCAACACACGAGCGTAAGAAGAAAATACATTCTTACGCTCGTGTGTTGTTTTATCATTTATTGCTCTTTATGATACATATAAGTACATATGTGCTAAATACATTGTTATTTAAATTTATGGATAAGTACATATGATAAACATCCAATGCAATATGTAAGAAAAAAAGAAAAATTTAGTCCATATCTCATCCAAAATGATGATTGATTTTTGTATTATCATAGTAATCGTTACTTTACTGTTAAGTTCGAAAATGATAAAAAATTAATAAAAACATCAAACAAATGTAATTTAAAATATAAATATGAAGTGAAAAAAGTATTAAAATATTTTTTAAATATCAAAAAATAATATTAATTTTCTTCAATAGTAAGTATTTCACCTGTGTGTGCATCAGCATAGAAGGTATACTCTATATCACGGTTGTTTTTATTTTGAGTAATACCACCTTGATAAACAAAACGATTTAAATATTGCTCTTTATTTTGCAAAGGTTCATGAAGAATGTAAGAACCTTTAATATCCATAAAATATGATTTTACTTCCTCTAATATTCTATCCGGATTTTTTACTTTTTTGTTTTTCAATGTATGATAGAGTATAAAAGCCGTAGATGCTCCTATAGTTATTACGATGGGAATGGAGATATATTTTATAGTTTGACGAGTCATAATTATCGAATCTAACCTTTCTATTAATAGTTCTTATTATTAGTTTACCATAATCAAAATGATATAATAAATTTAAGGAGTGTGTTTATGTAATGGAAAACGATAAAACTTTACTTCGTATAAAAACATTAACAGAATTACATGGAGCACCAGGCTTTGAAGAAGAAGTACGTGACTACATGAAAAAAGAAATGACCCCATTTGTAGATGAAGTGATAACAACTCATTTGGGAAGTGTTTTTGGTATAAAAAAATCAAAAAAACAAAATGCAAAGCGTGTGATGGTAGCGGCTCATATGGATGAAATTGGCTTTATGATTACGAACATCACTCAAAATGGCATGTTACAGTTTACTAACTTAGGCGGTGTATCTAATGATATATGGCAAGGACAACGACTGCAGGTTAAAAATAGAAATGGTGAAAAAATTGTAGGCGTCGTTTCGAATATACCAAAACATTTTAGAACAGGTAATGAAGGGGTTCCTGAGATTAAAGATTTAATGTTAGATATAGGAGCAGAAAGTGATAAAGAAGTTCGATCACGTGGAATAGAAATAGGGGACACAATTGTTCCTTTTACACCATTCACTCAATTATCTGAACATCGATATAGTGCTAAGGCATGGGATAATCGTTACGGTTGTGTCTTAGCAATTGAAATATTAGAATTACTCAAAGATGTAGAATTAGATGTAGATTTATATGTGGGTGCAAACGTCCAAGAAGAAGTTGGATTAAGAGGTGCGAAAGCATCAACTGAATTAATACAACCAGATATAGCATTCGTTGTAGATTGTTCTCCTGCAAATGATATTAAAGGTAAGCAGCAATTATCTGGTCAATTAGGTGAAGGAACATTAATTCGAATTAAAGATGGTACGATGATTCTCTCTCCACGTTTCAGAGACTATCTACTGGAGTTAGTTGATACATTTGATATTCGTTCACAATATTATATTTCACCAGGTGGTACAGATGGGGGAGAAATCCATAAAGCAAATAAAGGTGTACCTACAGCAGTTATAGGTGTATGTGCACGATATATTCATAGTACAGATGCGGTATTTGATATTAGAGATTATTATGCTGCGCGTGAATTATTAAAACAAGCTGTGAGTCACTTAACAAATGAAAACATTTTAACATTACAATTTCAAAGTGAGGAGAAATAATATGATTACATTAGAAACTGAAAAACAATTTGAAGAATTAAAAAATGAACAAACGGTATTTGAATTTACAGCTGGATGGTGTCCAGATTGTAAAGTGATTGAACCGGATTTACCGAAATTAGAAAAAAAATACTCTAATTTTAAATTTGTATCAGTAGATCGAGATAAATTTATAGATTTAGCAATTGAAAATGATATCATGGGTATTCCAAGCTTTCTCGTATATAAAAATGGTGAATTAATGGGAAGTTATATTGGAAAAGAACGAAAATCAATCGAACAAATAGATTCATTTTTAAGTCAATATGTGTAAATGAGTAATTAGGACTTAAATTTTCTTATCTATATGAAAGAATAGCCTAATTTTTCTGTAATTGAAGCTCTTTTTATTGTAAAATATTGTAAGGTGCGAAAATAGGAGTGTTTTAATATGAACGTCTTTCAAATGAGAGATACATTAAAACAACGTTTAAAGCATTTAGACGTTGATTTTAAGTTTGATCGTGAAGAAGAAACATTACGTATATATAGACGAGATAATTTTAAAGGCGTAACTATCAAGCTTAATGCAATTGTAGCAAAGTATGAAGAACAAAAAGAGAAAATCATTGATGAAATTATCTATTATGTTGAAGAGGCCATTGCGCAAATGGATGATAATGGTCTATCTAAAATGAAAGATATTCAAGTTATGCCTGTAATAAGATCAACTAGTTTTGATAAAAAAACTAAAGAAGGTCATCAATTTGTTATTGAAGAACATACTGCAGAAACTAATATTTATTATGCACTTGATTTAGGAAAATCGTACCGATTAATTGATGAAAGTATGTTAAAAACACTAGGTTTAACTTCACAACAAATTAAAGAAATGTCGTTGTTTAATATACGTAAACTTGAGAATAAATATAAAACAGATGAAGTAAAAGGAAATATTTTTTATTTTATCAATTCAAATGACGGATATGATGCGAGTCGTATTTTAAATACAAAATTTTTAAATGAAATTGAAGCTCAATGTGAAGGTGAAATGTTAGTCGCTGTTCCTCATCAAGATGTATTAATTATTGCTGATATACGCAATAAAACAGGCTATGACGTTATGGCACACTTGACGATGGAATTTTTTACTAAGGGACTTGTACCTATAACGTCACTTTCATTTGGTTATAAAAAAGAACATTTAGAGCCGATTTTTATTTTAGGAAAAAATAATAAGCAAAAAAGAGATCCAAACGTTATTCAACGTTTAGAAGCTAATCGTAAAAAATTTAATAAAAAATAACTAATAATACGTCAAAAGGAGAATTTAAATGAATTTATTTTATAATAAAGAAGGCGTAGGGGACGTTGCATTTTTACAAATTGAACCAACAGATGGGCCTTTTGAATATGAAATAAAAAATAATGTGGTTGCTATTAAACATGAAAATCAAATTGTTGGATTTAATATTTTCGATTTTTCAAAAGTATATTCAGTTAATAGTAATGGTCATATTAAATTAAATGAAACGCTTGTAGAAGCTATACAGCAATCAATTACAAATGCAGGTTTTGATTATCAACTTGAAGCGGATTTATCACCTAAATTTGTTGTAGGCTATGTAGAAACTAAAGAAAAGCATCCTAATGCAGATAAATTAAGTATTTTGAAAGTTGATGTTAGTAGTGAAAAACTACAAATCGTGTGTGGTGCGCCAAATGTAGAAGCAGGTCAAAAAGTTGTCGTAGCTAAAGTTGGTGCAGTTATGCCAAGTGGCATGGTAATTAAAGATGCTGAATTACGTGGTGTGGCATCAAGTGGTATGATTTGTTCAATGAGAGAATTGAACTTGCCTAATGCACCTCAAGAAAAAGGAATCATGGTATTGTCTGATGATTATAAAGTAGGCAATGCATTTTTTGATTAAAAAAACTAGGAAGGATGTGGATGTATGAGTTGGTTTGATGAATTATTTGGCAATGATAAACATTCTGATGAAGAATTACTAAGACGAAAAAATAAACGTCGACATAACTCAGAAACACAAAAGAATGGTGAGCATACCTTACTTCCTGAAAATGATGATATCTATGATCGTCCGCGTGGAAAATTTCGTTTTCCTATTGATTTAGGGCAAGATGCTGAAACATATGATGAAGCGGTTTACAGAGAAGTTGATGAAGATGAATATATGTCGCAGAAATCATCTAAAAGTGATAAAGAATTTGGTTATGACGCTTATAGTTATGATGAAATAGATAATAATGACTATCCTCAAACTTATGATAGTGCAACAGATACTCGAAGACGCAGAAGAAGACAGTATACAAATCATGATGATACTGGAGTGCCTTCAATTAAAGAAAGACCTTCTAATAAACGTAATAAGTCGTTGAATAGTGCACAATTAAATGAAAACAATAATAGAAAAACGACTTCTCAATATCATAAGTATACAAATAATCATTCTCATGTGAAATTACAATCGGAGCGTTTTAAATCAAACTATAAAACGACATCGAATTCTACATATCACCATTCAAGCTTTAGAACTTCAGAAGTACCATCTGCAGTATTTGGTACAAAAAAACGCCGACCAATTGAAAATGGTGTTATCCCTCCATTAAAAGAGAATGAAAATGATGATAATCATAATGACGATAAAAATAATTCAACACAAGATCAAACAGCACAACGAGTATCTGATAATGATGTAAAAACAAATATAAGCAAGTCTAAAAATGAACCGTTGAATCAAACTAAGTATGAAGATACTGATGTTTCAATTATTAATGATCAAAATTCTAATATTTATGAAACTACATCTTCAAAAAGTAAAGTTCCTAATTTTTCTCAAAAAGATAATACGGTGAATATTGAGAATATTTATGCGTCACAAATAGTAGAAGAAATTAGACGTGAAAGAGAAAAAAAAGCACAACAAAAACGTAAATTTAAAGAAGCTTTACAGAATAAGCGTCAACAATCATCGGATAGTGATAACGAAATCCAAAAAGTCATTGATGAAATGTATGCAAATCAAGCTAAGCAGTACACTGGAGAGAGTTCTCTAGATCATGAAGAAAATAATGATGAAGAGAGAACGACACATACAGAAGATAGTACTGATAAAATGGAAGACACAAATGAGAATACTACGGATAATCATGTGATTGATGAAGGGACTCAAACTGATTCAAATACGTCTAATTATGATGACGATGACGAGCAGTATCAATATGAAGAAATTGATTTGAAATCTGTCCCAAATATTCAAACTGTTAATGATAAAGATGTAGAAATACGAGAAGTTAATGATACGACATCTACAGACGAACATAATGATGATCAATTGTCAGAAGATAATCTTAACGTAGCACCTATACATTCAACTAAAGACAAACATCATCATCTTAATAAAAATGAAGATGCTCATTTAAGTAAAGTTAATAAATTGCAAGAAGATAATTATACTTCAAAAGAAGAAGTAGAGGAAGCAAAGTATCATGAGATGAACGTTTCTTCGAATGAAGATATAACTAAACAATCAAATCATAACGATGATGACATTGACCATTCAATTGATAATGCAATTGAAACAGATACTGAGTATGCTTCTGAACAAGTTGAACATAACAATGATTCAGTTCATGACTCATCATCTAACACTGAAGGGGAAAAATTAGAAGATGATGACAAACAAATCGTTGAAAATGAGGATGTTTCATCATCTATTAAATCTTCAATCATTCCGGGTAGTAAACCTTTTAACGTTGTGATGACGCCATCTGACAAGAAGCATTTGATGGATGCTAAAAAATTCAAAAAATCTAATAAAGTTACCGTTCCAGAATTAAAACCAGAAACAAAATTGGAACGTAAATCAGTTAGTATACCAAGTTCAAGTCCATCAGTAAAAGCGACTAATAATCATGAAGAGCATATTAAAAAGAATATTAATGAACAATCACTTCAAGATAATCAAGAAGATGAAACGAGTGAACTTTCAAATGTACAAAATGAAAATACACAAGCCATATCTATGACATTAAATACTCAGAATGAAGAGCAAGATGAAAACGAACAACACGAAAGTAAAGCTACGATTAGAAAAGGCCCTAATATTAAATTACCAAGTCTTGAATTATTAGAAGATCCGGAAATTCATCAAATTGATAACTCATGGATTGAAGAGAAAAAACAAGAATTAAATGATGCGTTTTATTACTTTAACGTTCCTGCAGAAGTTCAAAATGTGACTGTAGGTCCAAGTGTAACACGATTTGAGTTAGCTGTTGAAAAAGGTGTGAAAGTTTCGAGAATTACTGCTTTGCAAGATGATTTAAAGATGGCATTGGCCGCTAAAGATATAAGAATTGAAGCACCTATTCCAGGTACAAGCTTAGTAGGTATTGAAGTACCAAACCAAAATTCTTCAAAAGTAAGTTTAAAATCAATCTTAGAATCGCCTAAGTTTAAAAATACTGAATCTAAATTAACAGTGGCTATGGGGAATCGGATTAATAACGAGCCATTATTAATGGATATTGCTAAAACGCCTCATGCTTTAATAGCTGGGGCGACAGGTTCAGGTAAATCTGTATGTATTAACAGTATATTAATGTCATTATTATATAAAAATCATCCAGAAGAATTGAGATTATTATTGATTGATCCAAAAATGGTTGAATTAGCGCCATATAATGACTTACCACATCTTGTTTCACCAGTTATTACAGATGTTAAAGCAGCTACTCAAAGTTTAAAGTGGGCTGTTGAAGAGATGGAAAGACGTTATAAACTGTTTGCAAAATATCACGTACGTAATATTACTGCTTTTAATAAAAAAGCGTCTTACGAACAACGTATGCCTAAAATAGTCATTGTTATTGATGAATTAGCAGATTTAATGATGATGGCTCCACAAGAGGTAGAACAATCTATTGCTAGAATTGCTCAAAAAGCGAGAGCATGTGGAATTCATATGTTAGTAGCAACACAAAGACCTTCAGTTAATGTTATTACTGGACTTATTAAAGCTAATATACCAACTCGTATTGCATTTATGGTGTCTTCAAGCGTGGATTCTAGAACTATTATTGATAGTGGAGGCGCTGAAAGACTATTAGGGTATGGTGATATGCTATATTTAGGTAGTGGTATGAATAAACCTATACGTGTACAAGGTACATTTGTATCTGATGAAGAAATTGATGATGTCGTTGATTTCATCAAAGCACAAAGAGAACCAGAATATTTATTTGAAGAAAAAGAATTATTGAAAAAGACTCAAACTCAAGCACGAGATGAATTATTTGATGATGTTTGTAGTTTTATGGTCAAAGAAGGACATATATCTACTTCATTAATCCAACGACATTTTCAAATTGGTTATAATCGTGCAGCAAGAATCGTCGATCAATTAGAACAATTAGATTATATATCTGGAGCAAACGGCTCTAAACCAAGAGATGTATTTATTACTGAGGCAGATTTAAAGAAAGATTAATTTTAAAGGAGTTTAATGGATATGACGCATTATCATTTTGTCGGAATTAAAGGTGCAGGAATGAGTTCATTAGCACAAATTATGCACGATTTAGGACATGAAGTTCAAGGTTCAGATATTGAAAAATATGTATTTACAGAAGGAGCACTTAAAAATAAAGGGATTAAAATTTTACCATTTAGTGTAGATAATATACATGAAGGAATGGTAGTTATTCAAGGTAATGCATTTCCTGATACACATGAAGAAATTGTTAGAGCACATGAATTAAAGTTGGATGTGATTAGATATCATGATTTTCTTGGTCAAGTCATTAATCAATATACATCGGTAGCAGTTACAGGTGCTCATGGTAAAACGTCTACAACTGGTTTATTATCTCACGTTATGAATGGAGACAAGAAAACATCATTCTTAATTGGTGATGGTACAGGAATGGGTTTACCAGGTAGTGATTATTTTGCATTTGAAGCGTGTGAATATAGACGTCACTTTTTAAGCTATCACCCAGATTATGCAATTATGACAAATATTGATTATGACCATCCTGATTATTTTAAAAATATCGACGATGTTGCTAGTGCTTTCCAAGAAATGGCAAATAATGTAAAAAAAGCTATTATTGCTTGGGGAGATGATGAACATTTAAGAAATTTAAAAGCAGATGTACCTATTTATTATTATGGTCTTAGTAAAAACGATGATGTATATGCAGATAATATACAAATAACTGAAAATGGTACTCAGTTTGATGTGTATATTAATGGAGAATACTATAATCAATTTTTAACACCACAATATGGTAATCATAATGTTCAAAATGCCTTAGCAGTCATTACAATTAGTTATCTTGAAAAAATGGATGTTAATAATATTAAAGAAGCTTTAGAAACATTTGGTGGTGTAAAACGTCGCTTTAATGAAACTTTTGTTTCAAAACAAGTATTAGTAGACGATTATGCTCACCATCCAAGAGAAATTAGTGCTACAATTGAAACAGCACGAAAAAAATATCCAAATAAAGATGTCGTTGCAGTATTCCAACCTCATACGTTTTCAAGAACTCAAGCTTTCTTAGATGAATTTGCTGATGCATTAAGTAAAGCAGACCACGTATTTTTATGTGAAATTTTTGGTTCAATACGTGAAAATACTGGAGAATTAACTATCCAAGATTTAATAAATCGTATTGACGGATCTGCGTTAATCGATGAAAATAGTATTGATGTATTAGAAAAATTTGATAATGCTGTTATTCTATTTATGGGCGCCGGAGATATTCAAAAAATTCAACGTGCTTATGAAGAAAAAATTGGTATGTCAAAAGAATTCTAATATGTTTATATATAATTATTATGGGTATTTATAATTAATGACTTTTATTTTAAAAGAATATTTAGGAGGCGTTTTTTATGCATTGGATTTTACCAATTGCTGGAATTATTGCTGCAATCGCATTCTTAATTTTATGTATTGGAATTGTCGTAGTTTTAATTTCAGTTAAGAAAAATTTAGATCATGTGGCTAAAACACTTGATGGTGTTGAAGGTCAAGTTCAAGGTATTACTCGTGAAACTACTGATTTACTTCATAAAGCTAATCGCTTAACTGAAGACATTCAAGGTAAAGTTGAACGTTTAAACTCTGTTGTTGATGGTGTTAAAGGTATTGGCGACTCAGTTCAAACTCTAAATAGCTCAGTTGATCGTGTAACTAACTCAATCACACATAATATTTCTCAAAATGAAGATAAAATTTCTCAAGTAGTTCAATGGTCAAATGTTGCAATGGAAATTGCTGACAAATGGCAAAATAGACACTATCGTAGAGGAAGTGCAAACTACAGAGCTAACTCTGTAGCTAATGATGCAAATCAAAATTACACTACAAACGTTGAGAAAAACTTTTAATATGATTCAATCAAATGCACTTAAATGAGGTTTTTACTTGTTTAAGTGCATTTCTTATAGGAGGAATAAATATGAGTAAGAAATATAATCGTGACTCATTTGAGACGAACAACACTAGCAATGATTTACATGGTAGAGGTGCGAATCAACAAGAAGACGTAGCGCAAAGTAGTGCGACAAAACACTACGATAGAGATACATTTGAAACGAACAACACTGGTAATGATTTACATGGTAGAGGTGCGAATCAACAAGAGGACGTAGCGCAAAGTAATGCGACAAAACATTACGATAGAGATGCATTTGAAACGAACAACACTGGTAATGATTTACATGGTAGAGGTGCGAATCAACAAGAGGACGTAGCACAAAGTAATGCAACAAAACACTACGATAGAGATGCATTTGAAACAAATAACTCAGGTAATGACTTACATGGTCATGGCGTAAATCAACCTAATGGTGATGTGTACACAAATGCGACAAAACATTACGATAGAGATGCATTTGAGACAAATAACTCAGGTAATGACTTACATGGTCGTGGCGTAAATCAACCTAATGGTGATGTGCATACAAATGCGACAAAACATTACGATAGAGATGCATTTGAGACAAATAACTCAGGTAATGACTTACATGGTCGTGGCGTAAATCAACCTAATGGTGATGTGCATACAAATGCGACAAAACATTACGATAGAGATGCATTTGAAACGAACAACACTAGCAATGATTTACATGGTAGAGGTGCAAATCAACAAGAAGACGTAGCGCAAAGTAGTGCGACAAAACACTACGATAGAGATACATTTGAAACAAATAACTCAGGTAATGACTTACATGGTCATGGCGTAAATCAACCTAATGGTGATGTGTACACAAATGCGACAAAACATTACGATAGAGATGCATTTGAGACAAATAACTCAGGTAATGACTTACACGGTCATGGTGTAAATCAACTAGATCAAAACAACTTTGTTAATACACCACATTATAATCGTGATGACTATGAGAGTTATAATCATCCAAAATTCTCAAATCAAGATGCTAGTGATACTAATCAAGAGATTGATTATAAAACTTATTATAACGATCCGAGATTTAAGTCTCGTAAACGTTTTGTTGTTAGCTTTATTACTGGTGCAATCATTGGCTCAACTATTGGACTTTTAACTAAAAATAAAGCAAACCAAAAAATTGATGATTTAAAAGCAAAAGAACAAGAAGTTAAAGATAATTATTATAGTATTAAACAACAAACAGAAGAAACAATTGATAATGTAAGACATAAAATTGAAGACTTAAAAAATAGAAAAAATACAGGTATTTCTTCCGATGAGCTTGCAGCACAACGTCGAGCAATTCAATCAGAAACATCAAATCATTTAGCAGATGAATCACCATTAGCAAAAGAAATACAAGAAGCTAAAGCTGAAACTACAGTAAAAGAAAATAATTATTTTAATAATGAACATAATAGTGCAGAAGAAATTGTAGCACAACAAAATGCTATTAAAGATGAGTTGTCAAATCATTTGGCAGACGAATCACCACAAGCGCAAGAAATACAAGAAGCCAAAAAAGAAGCAATTGCTAAAGATGAAAAACAAGAAGAAACAGATGCACTTGCAGCACAACGCCGAGCAATTCAATCAGAAACATCAAGCAACTTGGCAGACGAATCACCACAAGCGCAAGAAATACAAGAAGCCAAAAAAGAAGCAATTGCTAAAGATGAAAAACAAGAAGAAACAGATGCACTTGCAGCACAACGTCGAGCAATTCAATCAGAAACATCAAGTAATTTAGCAGACGAATCGCCACAAGCGCAAGAAATACAAGAAGCCAAAAAAGAAGCAATTGCTAAAGATGAAAAACAAGAAGAAACAGATGCACTTGCAGCACAACGTCGAGCAATTCAATCAGAAACATCAAGTAATTTAGCAGACGAATCACCACAAGCGCAAGAAATACAAGAAGCCAAAAAAGAAGCAATCGCTAAAGATGAAAAACAAGAAGAAACAGATGCACTTGCAGCACAACGTCGTGCAGTTCAAAATGAATCAGAAATAAATCAATTATCTAATCCAGCAAGAAGTCATCAAACTCAAAACAGCGAAAATGAATCACAAGCTTCTAAAATTGCATCGGCAGCTAGAACTAAGCAAGCTAAGTTAAAAGATAATAAAGATGTAGCAAGTAATACTCAAAAATTATTTGAGGAGGCACCAATAACATCTTCTAAATATGATAAAGTGCCTAATTTGATAACTAAAAATCATAAGTCATTTAATAAAGATGAAGAAATAACAAAAAATAAACAAACTCACCATGATGCTAAATTTGAAAAAGGAGTTATTACTCACCAACATCAACCATCTCAATCAAATTCAAATCAAAAAAATAAAAAACATAATCAAAAACGTAAAAATCAGAATCAAAAAAATCAAAATAAAAACAAAACGCCAAAGCAACAACAAAGAGCTGAAAAAGCAAATAGTAAAATAGAAAAACGTACATTTAATGATTAATATTTTTAAAAGAGCAGTGTAATATTTTACATTGCTCTTTTAATTCTTTATATAGTATTATTAATTATATTATTTTTAATAATTCAGAAATATTAGAAAATTTATTCGATTTATAGTTGAACATTTTTAATGTAATTGTTAGAATACTATCTAAATACAATTATTTTACCGCTTTAAAGTAATATAATTCAGTATAGTAAAATTTATTGAGGTGAGTATGAATGTCTACAAAGTTAGAACAATACAGGGAAGAGATAATTTCAATTAATAATCAAATTCTAGACTTATTATCAAAAAGAGGGGAATTAGCTCAAAAAATAGGAGAAGAAAAAATTAAGCAAGGTACTAAAGTTTATGACCCTCAACGAGAAAAAGAAATGATTAATGAATTAATGGATCGTAATAACGGACCATTTAATGATAATGTAATTAAACAATTGTTTAAAGAAATCTTTAAAGCGTCTACTGATTTACAAAAATCAGAAAATGAAAAACACTTATATGTTTCAAGAAAATTAAAACCGGAAGATACAATTGTAAAATTTGATAACGGTGGAGTTATTGGTGATGGAAATAAATCATTTGTATTTGGTCCATGCTCTGTTGAATCTCAAGAACAAGTTGATGCAGTAGCTCGTGATTTACAAGCCAAAGGTGAGAAATTCATTAGAGGCGGTGCATTTAAACCAAGAACATCACCATACGATTTCCAAGGATTAGGAATTGAAGGGCTTAAAATATTGAAAAATGTTAAAGATAAGTTCAATCTTAATGTTGTTAGTGAAATTGTAAATCCAGCTGATTTCGAAATTGCTGATGAATACTTAGATGTCTTCCAAATTGGTGCAAGAAATATGCAAAATTTTGAATTACTTAAAGAAGCTGGACGTACAAATAAGCCAATCTTATTAAAACGTGGTTTATCAGCTACTATTGAGGAATTTACATTTGCAGCTGAATACATTGCTTCTCAAGGTAATAAAAATATTATTCTATGTGAACGTGGTATTCGTACTTATGAAAAAGCTACTCGTAATACACTTGATATTTCTGCCGTACCTATCTTAAAACAAGGTACTCACTTACCAGTAATGGTAGATGTTACACATAGTACAGGACGTAAGGATATTATGTTACCGACTGCAAAAGCAGCACTTGCAGTGGGTGCAGACGGAGTAATGGCAGAAGTACATCCAAATCCATCAGTAGCTTTAAGTGATAGTGGTCAACAAATGGATTTAAATGAGTTTGACAAATTTTATAATGAATTAAAGCCATTAGCTGACATGTACAACTCTAAACAACTTAAATAAAACATCATCCTTTAATTTACTAGCTATTCATTTTACTAAAATTTAGGGCAATATAGAAAGCTTTATATTTAACTTCTATATTGTTCTTTTTTAGTTAAAACGAATAGTTTTATTTTGATTTTATTAAATCTATTAACTAAAATTTGACACAATTGTGAATATAAGTCTTATATATTTGACACATTACCAATTTATGATAAACTTTGAAAATGAAATGAAAACACGTAATAATAATAAATGAAACGCTTACAAGGAGGAAATTATGACGGTAACTATATATGATGTAGCTAGAGAAGCTCGTGTATCTATGGCAACTGTATCACGAGTAGTTAATGGCAATCAAAATGTAAAACCAGAAACACGTAAAAAAGTAAATGATGTTATTCAAAGATTAAATTATAGACCAAATGCTGTTGCAAGAGGACTAGCTAGTAAACGTACAACTACAGTAGGCGTTATTATACCCGATATCTCTAATATTTATTATTCTCAACTTGCTAGAGGTATTGAAGATATTGCAACAATGTATAAGTACCACTCTATCATTTCTAATTCAGACAATGATCCAGAAAAAGAAAAAGAAATTTTTAATAATTTGTTAAGTAAACAAGTAGATGGCATTATCTTTTTAGGTGGTACAATTTCTGATGAAATCAAAGATTTAATTAATCATTCTTCAGTTCCAGTAGTAGTATCTGGAACAAATGGTAAAGATGACAATATCGCATCTGTTAATATCGATTTTGCTAAAGCTGCCAGAGAAGTTACAGAACAACTTATTAAAACAGGCGCAAAAGATTTTGTACTTGTAAGTGGAGATTATTCTAAAAAGGCTCAAGAAGATGTACTAAGTGGTTTAAAGGATGCTTTAAACAAACATCAATTAAAGTTAAATAACACTATAGAATTATCAGGTTCAGAAAGCTATAAAGACGGAGTGAATGTCTTTGAAAAATTAAAAAATAATTTGCCTGATGCTATATTATCTATTAGTGATGAACAAGCAATTGGTATTTTGCATAGTGCTCTTGATGCTGGAATAAAAGTTCCAGAAGAACTACAAATCGTTAGTTTTAATAATACGCGTTTGGTAGAAATGGTTAGACCTAAACTATCTAGTGTCATTCAACCATTATATGACATCGGGGCAGTAGGTATGCGTCTTCTTACTAAATTTATGAATGAAGAAGACATTGCAGAACCTAATGTAGTTTTACCACATAGAATTGAATATCGAAACACTACTAATTAAAGTAATGTGAAAAAAAGGATAAAATCAAAATTTTATCCTTTTTTAATATATAAGTTACTATAATAAAATTATGTAAACCCTTTTAATATTGCTAAATTGATTATAAATAAAATTAAATTTTTGTAAGCGCTATCAAGTATTCGACATATATTTATTTGTTAGTTATTATAAAGTAGTAAGATGGTTTGGTAGTTATTTCTAAATATCTTATTACATAAAATTTATTTTAAACAAGGGGTTGAAATAATTTGGCACATTTATCAGATTTAGATATTGCTAATCAATCAGAATTAAAATCAATTGGAGACATTGCGAAAAAAGCAGGAATACCTGAACATGCTTTAGAGCAATATGGACACTACAAAGCTAAAATTGATATTAATCAAATTCAATCAAGAGATGAAAAAGGTAAAGTTGTCTTAGTAACTGCAATGAGTCCTACACCAGCTGGTGAAGGTAAATCAACTGTCACAGTAGGCTTAGCTGATGCTTTTAATGAGTTAAATAAAAATGTTATGGTTGCTTTGCGTGAACCTGCTTTAGGGCCAACTTTCGGAATTAAAGGTGGCGCTACTGGTGGGGGATATGCGCAGGTTTTACCTATGGAAGATATTAATTTACACTTTAACGGTGATTTCCATGCAATTACAACAGCGAATAATGCATTATCAGCATTTATAGACAATCACATTCATCAAGGTAATGATTTAGCAATTGATGTACGTCGTGTTGAATGGAAACGTGTACTTGATATGAATGATCGTGCATTACGTAATGTCATCGTTGGGTTAGGTGGACCAACTAACGGTGTTCCACGTGAAGATGGTTTCAATATCACTGTAGCATCTGAAATAATGGCGATTTTATGTTTAGCTCGTAATATTAATGATTTAAAAGAAAAAATCAGTCGTATTACAGTTGGTTATACTCGTGAACGTAAACCAATTACTGTTGCAGACTTAAAAGTTGAAGGCGCTCTTGCAATGATACTTAAAGATGCAATTAAACCTAATTTAGTACAAACTATTGAAGGAACACCAGCACTTGTACATGGTGGGCCATTTGCTAATATTGCTCATGGTTGTAACTCGATTTTAGCAACTGAAACTGCACGTGATTTGGCAGATATTGTTGTTACAGAAGCAGGCTTTGGTTCAGATTTAGGCGCTGAAAAATTTATAGACATCAAAGCACGTGAAGCAGGCTTTGAACCTTCTGCAGTTGTCCTAGTAGCTACTGTTCGTGCGTTAAAAATGCATGGAGGTGTTGCTAAAGATAATCTAAAAGAAGAAAATGTCGAAGCAGTTAAATCTGGTATTGTTAATTTAGAGCGTCATGTTAATAATATTAGAAAATTTGGAGTAGAACCTGTGGTTGCTTTAAATGCATTTGTACATGATACTGAAGATGAAACTGAAGCAGTTAAAGCTTGGGCTAAAGAAAATAATGTACGAATTGCCTTAACAGAAGTATGGGAGAAAGGTGGTAAAGGTGGCGTTGATCTTGCTAATCAAGTTCTTGAAGTCATCGATCAACCACAAGAATTTAAATTCTTGTATGATTTAGATCAATCATTAGAAGAAAAAATTGAAACAATTGTAAAAGAAATCTATGGTGGTTCTTCAGTAACGTTCAGTAAAAAAGCAAAAAGACAATTAAAAGAATTTACCGACAATGGATGGGGCAAATATCCAATCTGTATGGCTAAAACACAGTACTCATTTAGTGATGATGCAACCGCTTTAGGCGCACCAACTGATTTTGATATAACTATCAGAGAATTAGAAGCTAAAACAGGCGCTGGATTTATTGTTGCATTAACAGGTGCAATTATGACAATGCCGGGATTACCTAAAAAACCAGCGGCATTAAACATGGATGTCACTGATGAAGGTCATGCAGTAGGATTATTCTAATTTAGATTAAAGAAAAAACGTTTGAGACTTTTACTGTCTCAGACGTTTCTTTGTTTTACCAACAAATTTCATCATTTTGTTGGTAAAACTGCATGTGAAAAGACAAGTAATTTAGCGGCAAAACCAATTAAAAGACGAATTTCAGGTAATTTAAATGATATATCGATATTTTGTGTTATTACTATCATACATTTATTTTAAAAGTCTTTTAAATTCAATACTCATAAACTATTTAAATTAATATAAAGTGCGATAAAAGATATTGATTGATTCATTGAGGCTTAGTTAATAAATGATCATAAATAGTATATTGTTTTGCCTGTTGATATGTCTTTTTAGTAATTACCCCTTCCACTAGCATTCGTTTTAATACATAATGCTGACGGTCAATACTAATTTTAACTTCGTTATAAGCCTTCAAATCACCATTATTTTCATACGGTGTATACGTATAAGGACTTTGCAATAAGCCAACAAGATAAGCGGATTGTGCAACATTTAACTTGGAGGGGGGAACGTTAAATAAACTATAGGAAGCAGATGCAATTCCAGTTATATTTGCACCATTATAATCGCGTCCAAACGGTACAATATTTAAATATGTATAAATAATTTCATTTTTAGATAATATTTTTTCAAGACGCATCGCTAATATAATTTCATTTGCCTTACGACTATATGTTTTTTCATTTGTTAAGACTTGATTCTTTATTAATTGTTGTGTAATTGTACTTCCGCCAGAACGAGAATTTAAACTTAAAACATCTTGTATCATTGCTCTTATTAACGCTTTTGGTAAAATTCCATCATGTTTAAAAAATAATGTGTCTTCAGAAGATATTAATGCTTTAATTACGTTTGAATTTACATGTTTTGGACCTACGATGAGAGAGTTTTGAGAATGATCATACTCAGTTAAAATATTTTTATCGTGATTCAAAATCTCATCACCTGAAAAGTGTAGTACGTGGTGTTTCAATTCAGTATCACTTATATTTGAAGCTTCTTGAGTAAGATGATGAAAATAAGTAGCAGTACCAAGAACAATAAGTATAGAACCTAAAACTATAATACTCAAAAGGCCTACCATAATATGTTTTATAAATTTATAATTTTTTTCAAACGTTTTAAATTGAATATCTTTAAATAATAATTTCATGGTAGTCCTCCTCAAATTAAATACAGTATATCATATCTAGCATATTTGACTTTTAGAAGAGGTTTTTTTATAATTATTATCAATTCAATATGTATTGAATAAGAGGAGAAGTAATATATAAATTAACTTAACAGAGAGTTAGTGGATGCTGTGAACTAACATGTGTTTATATATGAATACACCTCATACTTATTTATTCAACGTTTATTAATGAGCGTATCATTAATAGAGTAAACAATTCTATTTGAATTGTTAAGTATGGTGGTAACGTGCATAAGCGCCCTTACATTGTTGTGAGGGTGCTTTTTTATTTAATAAAAATAAATTTTATAGGAGGATATAACTATGTCAAATGCATTACTAGAAGAATTACAATGGAGAGGTTTAATTTATCAACAAACTGATGAACAAGGTATTGAAGATTTATTAAATAAAGAACAAGTAACGTTGTATTGTGGTGCAGATCCAACTGCTGATAGTTTACATATTGGTCATCTTTTACCATTTATGACATTACGTCGATTCCAAGAACATGGTCATCGTCCAATAGTACTTATTGGTGGAGGCACTGGTATGATTGGAGACCCATCTGGTAAATCTGAAGAACGTGTATTACAAACTGAAGATCAAGTAGCAAAAAATGTTGAAGGCTTAAGCGCTCAAATGCATAAACTATTTGAATTTGGCACAGATAAAGGAGCCGTACTCGTTAATAATAGAGACTGGTTAAGTCAAATTTCACTAATAAGTTTCCTACGTGATTATGGTAAACATGTAGGTGTCAATTATATGCTAGGTAAAGATTCAATTCAATCACGATTAGAAAATGGAATTTCATATACAGAATTTACCTATACTATTTTACAAGCAATTGACTTTGGCCACTTAAATCGTGAACTTAATTGTAAAATTCAAGTTGGTGGTTCTGATCAATGGGGTAATATTACAAGTGGTATTGAGTTAATGCGACGTATGTATGGTCAAACAGAAGCTTATGGTTTAACTATTCCATTAGTGACAAAGTCTGATGGTAAAAAGTTTGGGAAATCAGAATCTGGAGCTGTTTGGTTAGATGCTGAAAAAACAACACCGTATGAATTTTATCAATTCTGGATTAATCAATCGGATGAAGATGTTATTAAATTCTTAAAATACTTTACATTCTTAAGTAAAGAAGATATTAATCGCCTTGAACAATCTAGAGATGAAGCACCACATTTACGAGAAGCTCAAAAAGCACTTGCTGAAAATGTAACAGAATTTATTCATGGTAAAGAAGCACTTGATGATGCAATTAGAATTTCAGAAGCATTATTTAAAGGTGATTTAAAATCTTTATCAATTAAAGATATCAAAGCAGGGTTTAAAGAAGTACCTCAAGTTGAAGTTTCTAAAGCAACAACTAACATTATTGATGTTTTAATTGAATCTGGAATTGCTTCCTCAAAACGACAAGCAAGAGAAGATGTAAACAATGGAGCAATTTATATTAATGGTGAAAGAGAACAGTCTGTTGATTACAACTTAACTGATGAAGATAAATTTGATAATGAATTTACAATTATTCGCCGTGGTAAGAAAAAATACTTCATGGTAAATTATAAATAATCTTATCTGAGAAGAATATATTGAAAACGAGGTTAATCCATTATTTTGGATTAACCTCGTTATTTATTATCGAATAAATTGACTATTATTATCTTCAGAATTATATGATTGCGAAGATATTGATTTTTGATTTTTAAGAGTGACTGATACGTCTTTAGTTTTACCATCACGTGTAACAGTCAACTTCACGGTTTCACCTGGCTTTTTATTTTGATATAAGTACGTTCTTAGATCGGTATCATCATCTACTTTTTTACTATCTACTTTAGTAATGATATCGCCAACTTTTAATTCACTAGAGTGGCTAACTTTTGCAATATACACACCAGTATCACGATCAGTTTTTAATTCTTTTTTATAAGAATCTGGAATATCACTTAAGTTAAGTAACCCTATTCCAATTGAAGGACGTTCTACTTTACCATGTTTAACGAGTTGTTCAATTGTAACTCTTACTTCATTACTTGGGATTGCAAAACCAATACCTTCAACTTGGTCAGCAGCAATTTTCATTGAATTAATACCTACTAAATTACCATTAACATCTACTAATGCACCACCAGAGTTACCGGGATTAATTGCTGCATCTGTTTGTAGCACATTTACTTTAGTTCCACCAGAAGTGGTATTAGATTCAATTGTACGTTCATTTGCAGAAATAATACCTGATGTTACTGAGTTAGCAAATTCTAAGCCAAGTGGGTTACCCATTGCGAAAACACTATCGCCAGTTTGAACTTTAGAAGAATTTGCGAATTTCATTGCTTTAATTCCTTTTTGAGAATCGATTTTTAAAACTGCAATATCTGAAACTGCATCTGTACCTACAAGCTTTGCTTCTACTTGTTTACCGTTATGTAATTGTACTTTAATTTGTGATGCACCATCAATAACGTGATTATTAGTGACGATATAAGCAGAATTGTTGTTAATTTGATAAATAACACCAGAACCGATACCGGCTTCTTGTGCCTTAGTTGATTTACCTTGTAATAAATCGTCAAAACTTGTTGCCTTTTGCATATTGATGACACCTACAATAGCAGGAGAAACATCTTTGATCATGGCATTAACCGATTTATATTTATCACTTTTACCGTCTAACACATTGCCACCTTTATCATTCGTAGCCTGTTGGACTTGAGATCCACCACTATTTGAATCATCTCCATTCATAAGTCGATTAACTCCTAAAACAATTAATGCTCCTATGATACCAGCGATTAGAGCAATAATAATAATTCTAAACCATGGAAACTTCGGTTTAGGTGGACGTGAATGCTGATAATCGCTGGATTGAAAATATTGATTATATTCTGTCATATTAAACCTCCGTATATATTTTAACCATTATCTCAATTATGAAGAAAATATTTAAATATTTCTAGTAAATAGCTATCAGTCTTAAGATGTATCTTTTAAAATCTTGTTCACGTGATAAGTTAATGATAAAATCGACTAAGTGTAGAAACTTAGAAGTAGGTGACAAAATGTATAAATTTATTAGTAAATTTTTAGAATTAATAATCGTAAAAATGGCACGTTCATTACACATTGTAGGTAAAGAGAACATTCCTAAAGATAGTAAATATGTTGTGACTTGTACCCATGAAAGTTATAATGAAGTGATTTTATTAGGATTAGCTTTAATTCCAAATGAAATTCATTATATGGCTAAAAAAGAATTATTTAGTAATAAATGGGGTGGCAAATTTTTAAGATCTTTAAATGCTTTTCCAGTAGATCGAGAAAATCCGGGACCTAGTACGTTAAAACAACCTGTTAAATTATTGAAAGATCATAAAACAGTAGGTATCTTCCCAACAGGTCATAGAACTTCAGTTGAAGGCGCGCCTTTAAAACGTGGAGCTGCAACGATTGCTATGTTAGGTAAAGCACCAATCTTACCAGCTGCTTATGTTGGACCAACGAAGTTACATGGTTTAGTCACTGGTCAAGCGATGATTAAATTTGGTAAACCTATTTATCAATCTGACATACCTAAAGATTTAAAGCGTAACGAAAAAATTGATTTTCTAACTAAAGAAATAGAAAGACGTACAGCACAGTTACAACATGAACTTCATCTTATTCAAGAACGTCTTTAATAGATATTGATAGCATTATTCATCAGAAGATTTTCTAAATAGAGAATCTTCTTTTTTTATAAATAATTGATAAATGGATGATAGGAGTACCATGAGTGAAAATGACAGATTTTAAGAAATCTATTTTCCGTTAGTACCATATATTACCTAACGTATTGTTCTTGTTATTTTGTCTTTAATCATTTTTATTTAGTCAATGCGGAAAGATTATTTAATAAAAAAATAGATTTGAAGTAAAATACCAGTTAATTATCTCAATCAATAATAAAAATCATTTATAATATCTTATTAAATATATATACGTTTTAATCTTTATTGGTTAAAGCGTATCTTTTTTATTTTGTCATCACATTGTCTATTTATATAATATGAACATATAGCGTAACCGCTTACAAATGTGATAAATTATATATTAGACTAAATACATAAAAAATATAATTTTTAATAAATAAAGGAGGATAAAAGATGTTTAAATTCTTTCAAAATCTCGGAAGATCGTTAATGCTCCCTGTAGCTGTTTTACCAGCAGGAGCAATCATAACTGGGATAGGCAACTTACTAAACGCACTTCATATTCTTCCTACAGTAGCCATGTTCTTTTCAATTGTAGGAACAGCTATTTTAGAACAATTAGGACTAATTTTTGCTATCGGTGTAGCTATTGGTATGGCTAAAAAGAACGATGGTGCCGTTGCTTTGGCAGGTGCGTTAGGATATGCCATGGTAACGAAAGTATTAAATCCAGAAAATGTGGCTACGTTATTTAATATAAAAGAAAAAGCAGTTAACTTAGGCTTTACAAAAATGGATAATTCTAATGTATTTCTTGGTATTATTATCGGGTTAATTGCAGCATATTCTTTTAATAAATTTAGTGAAGTTGAATTACCTATGGCCTTGTCATTTTTTAGTGGTAAAACCTATTATGACTGTATTTTTTAGTACTATATTAGCAGTTATACTATTATTTATTTGGCCTATGGTCTTTTCAGGCATTGTTGCATTTGGAGAATGGTTAGTAGGTTTTGGTTCATTCGGAGCATTTTTATATGGTGTCTTTAATCGACTACTTATTCCTACTGGTTTACATCATGCATTGAATGCAGTATTTTGGTTCGATACAGCAGGAATTAATGATATTGGTAAATTCCAAACAGGTGTAGATGCAGTAAAAGGTATAACAGGACGTTATCAAGCAGGTTTCTTCCCAATTATGATGTTTGGTATACCAGCAGCAGCACTTGCAATGTATCACAGTGCTGAGACAAAGCAACAAAAGCAAGTATGGGGATGGTTTTTAGCAAGTGCTATTTCAGCCTTTGTAGTAGGAGTTACAGAGCCAATTGAATTTGCATTTATGTTTGTTGCACCTGTACTTTTTATCATACATGCCTTATTAACAGGGCTTTCATTATTTATTGCATCTCTATTTCAGTGGACTGCGGGATTCTCATTTAGTGCAGGATTAATTGATTATGTTTTATCACTCATTAATCCAGTCGCTAATCACCCTTTAATTCTATTAGTTCAAGGTATTGTATTCTTTATTTTATATTATGTTATTTTTAGAATTATGATTAAAGTATTGAATTTAAATACAATAGGACGTGGTGATAACTTACTAGCTGATCCAATAGTAGAAGAAACGACAACTATAGATAAATCAAAAAGTGGAAAATATCATCAACCAGCTACACAAATATTAGAAGGTTTAGGTGGAAAATCTAATATCGATAGTTTAACAAACTGTGCTACACGACTTCGTTTAGAACTAAAAGATAATACGATTATTGATGAACAAAAAATTAGAAATGCTGGAGCTGTTGGGGTGACGAAAAATGGCCACCATTCAACACAAGTAATTATTGGTACACATGTTCAACAAGTAGCAGATGAAATTGAAAAACAGATGAAATAATTCAACAGAAACAATAAAAGCGACATTATATGTCCAAATCATTTGTTACACTATAGTCCTATTGATAAATATTATTTATATAAAAGAGCTAATGCTAGATTTTAAGCATTGGCTCTTATTTTTATTACATTGACTTTATATAAATGTTCGTTATGATTATAAGTATCAGAATAGTCAAAAAATGGAGAGATGTCGATGAAATCAATTTTATTTGATGTAGATGGTGTGTTTTTAAGTGAAGAACGTTGCTTTGATGTATCTGCCTTAACAGTTGAAGAACTATTAAAGAGTGATGATTTTTTAGGTTTAGATAGCGCTCAAAATTTTAATCATATGAATGATGAATTAATTGAAGATATAAGAACACAAGTATTTTTAAACGATCAAATTTTAAATCAATTAAAATCTTTAGGCCTTAATTCTAACTGGGATATGTTATTTGTTGTATTTAGTATTCATTTCATCCATCTCTTGAAACAGTTGGATTCAGAAACAATTAGACAAGTGACTCATGTTGAAACGTTTTCAGTTGAGACTCTACGTGAATTACAATCTTATAATTATCAATTTAAAGTTAATTATGCAGTACCGTTAAAATTTATTCAAAATAGTCAAAGTGGTAAAGAGAATATTTATCTTGAATTAGAAGATTACGCAAAAGATCAATTAAATATTGAAAATGCTAAATTATTTAATTTAAAAAGTCCACTTTGGAATTTAGCTAGAGCAATATATCAAGAATGGTATTTAGGAACAACTTTATATGAAAAAGTAGAAAAGCTTACTCCTTTGTCTATTCCTAAGTCTGGTTTTATTTATGAAGAAAAGATCTTACGTCCTGTGGAAGAAATTAAAACATTATTAAATGATATAAAACAAGCAGGTTTTAACATTGCCATTGCAACTGGTAGACCAAGAACAGAAACAATTGTTCCATTTGAGTCCTTTGGTCTTAAATCTTTTTTTAATGAAAATCATATTGTCACAGCGAGTGAAGTATTGAAAGCTGAGTCAGTATTTCCAAAAGAAGGGCCACTAGGTAAACCTAATCCATTTAGTTATATTGCAACTCTTTATGGAAACAATGAGGGAGATTATTTGCACTATATTCAAAATCAAAAACATATTGTTAATGAGAATGATGTATTTATTGTTGGTGATTCATTAGCGGATTTATTATGTGCTAAAAAGATTGGGGCAACATTTATAGGTACTTTAACTGGTTTAAGTGGGAAAGAAGCAAAAGAAGACCTAGAGCAACACGGTGCTGACTATATTGTTAATCATATTTGTGACATTAGACATATTCTACTTAATAAATAATAAAAAGAAAGGAACGCCGAATATTATCGTCGTTCCTTTCTTATTTATTATATTGATAAAGTTGTACCGTAGATGTTATCAAAATCACCAATCTCATATAATTCTTTAATAACTTGTTGAGTAATAGGTTGATCTATTGACAGAATCATCATTGCTTGTCCACCTTCAGAACTTCTTCCTAAAGACATTGAAGCAATATTGATATCATGTTTACCGAGTAGTTGACCTGTTAAACCTACCATTCCTGGTAAGTCTTTATGATAAGAAATAAATTGATAAGTATTGGGTTTAAAATCTACTGAATAATCATTAATTCTTACAATACGTGCACCAAATCCATCTATTACAGTTACACCAATTTTTACTTCTTCATGTTCACTTATCAAATTAATTTGAATATAATTGCTGAATGTTCCTTGTGAAGCACGATTTTCAATATGATGAGTGATACCTTGTTCGTTTAATAATGCAATAGCATTAATTAAGTTCACGCGTTCACCTAAATTTTGTTTTAAAATTGACGTGACGATTGATCGAGTAATTAAATCAGATTCTTTTTTAGCATTTTCTCCGTTAAAAGTCACTTTAATCTCTCTAGGTGCATCATCTAATAATTGAATTGCCAATTCACCTGAAAGCTGGCTAATACGAAGCCATTGTTGTGTCTTCTCATCAATATGGTTTAAGTTTAACTTAGGTGCATTGACTGCATTTGTAACATTACCATTTTCTAAAATATCAATGATTTCTTCAGCAACGGATACAGCTACTTTTTCTTGTGCTTCAATCGTAGATGCACCTAAATGAGGAGTTACAATAATATTTTTATGATCGAGAAGCGGTGAATCTAGGGGAGGTTCATTTTCAAATACGTCTAATGCTGCTCTAGCAATTTGATGTTGATTTAAAGCATTAAGCAAGTCGTTTTCATTAATAATTCCGCCTCTAGCTACATTAATAATTTGTAACGTTGGTTTGGCTTGATTAAAAAAATGAGCATCGATAATTCCTTTTGTTTTAGGTGTTAACGGTGTGTGAACGGTAACAAAATCTGAACGTTGAGCAATTTCATCAATCGTTGCTAGTTCAATTCCAAGTTGCTCGGCTTTTTCTTTAGTCAAAAAAGGATCATAAGCTAAAACAGTCATACCAAAACTTTTTAATCTTTCTGCTACACCTAAACCAATACGTCCTGCTCCAATGACGCCTAATACTTTTTGATATAATTCAACTCCTTTAAATGCTTTACGATTCCATTCTTTATTCTTTAGTGATGTGTAAGCTTGCGGAATATTTCGTGCCATTGCTAGAATCATAGCAACTGAGTGCTCAGTAGCAGAAATCGTATTTCCATCGGGAGCATTTACAACGAGTATACCGTTTAGAGTTGCTGATTTTATATCAATATTATCCACACCTACACCGGCTCTAGCGATAACTTTTAAGTTTGAAGCATGGTTAATAATAGATTCTGTGACTTGAGTTTGACTACGTACGATTAACCCTTGATAGTTAGGAATAATATCGACAAGTTCTTCTTCAGTTAAACCAGACTTAAAATCAACCTTAAAATCAGGATGATGGATTAAACTTTGTAAACCTTCTTCTGAAATTGGATCTGAAACTAAAATATTATGCGTCATGTTGAATTACCTCCGTAAATTTTAACGTAGCTTTACCAATATAATTGACTTTACGATAATCTGTAAGAATTATCTCTAAAGCTGAAACAACAGATAAAATATCAAAAGGTGACACTTTTCCCATGTGACCAATTCTCAAAATGGTTCCTTTTAGTTTGCCTTGACCACCAGCAATAGTAATATTAAATCTTGATTTTAGTGTTGATTTAATATATGTTAATTCGTCTTTATCGTGAGGGATAAAAGAAGTAACAGTAGGAGAGGCATATGAGTCTTTAGTAACTAATAATTTTAAATCTAATGCTTTTAAACTTTCTCTTAAACCATCTCTAATCAAATAATGTCTGTGAATGGTATTGTTAAATCCTTCTTTTTTAATAAGTGCAGCATAAGCGTTAACCGCTCTAAATAATCCAACATTTGGTGTGAATGGAGTAGAATTTTGTTCAATAGAATCAAAGTACTTATTTAAATTTAAATAAAAACGTGGTGTTTTAACTACTTTAAATCGCTCTTGTGCACGATGATTATAAGCAACAAAAGATAGGCCAGGCGGTAACATTAAAGCTTTCTGGCTACCTGACACGAGTACATCAATATTGTCTCTTTCTAAATCGACATCAACGGCACCAATACAACTTACGCCATCGACAACGAAGTAAATGTCTTGATTGAGTGCTTTAATCACTTTTCCTAATTCGTGTATAGGGTGAAGTACAGCAGTAGAAGTTTCGCAAAATTGAGTGAATACAGCAGTAATATCATGATTAAGTGAATGTAAATATGTTTCAAATGCTTCAATGTCGACAGCTTTTCCCCATTCAACATCATAAACATGTACATTCTTATAATATGTTTCAGCAATTTGTTTAAAACGATTACCAAATGCACCTGATACAATGACTACAAAATGGTCCTCAGGATTGACTATATTTAACATACTAGCTTCTAAAACACTAGTACCGCTTGAAGTAAGGATCATTACTTTGTTTTTAGTTCCAAACATAGGTTTTAAATGATTAAATGCTTCTTCTGCGACAGCTTCAAAATCTGAAGAACGATGGCCTATCATTGATAAATTAAGTGCATGTGTGATTTCATCAGGTACAGGGGTTGGTCCAGGTGTTAATAATAAAGGTTCGTAATAATACATCGTAAATCTTCCTCCTGATATAAGATTTTTTAATTTTACCAAATATTCTGAAATTTTAAAAGTCTAAAATAAAAAGCGGCAGTTTAATTGACCGCTTTTAGTTCTCATCTTGAATGGTTGCTTGAATTTCTATTTTAACGTTGTTTCGAATTGAGTTAGATATCATACAATGATGATCAGCAATATCTAATAGTTTAGGAAGTCGTTTATTAAGACGCGTTTTTTCTTCTTCTGTAAGAGATATTGTTGGATAATGAGTGATTTTTTCCATTTTAAATTTTCCATTTTCAAAAACTGCACTCCCAATTGACTTAATTTCTAAATGAATATTAGTAAATTTAGCTCGTTCAAGTGTAGCAGCTAAAGAGATAATATAACATGAGGAGGCTGCTGCAACTAACATTTCATCGGGATTTGTCCCAGTTCCATTACCCCCAAGTGAAGAGGGAATAGAAATTTGCTCAGAAATTACATCGCCTTTAACTTTACCGATTTCTTCACGACCTCCACGCCATGATGTATGAACTACAAAATCGTGTTTAACCATTATTATTGACCTCCTATATCATTATGGTAATTTAAGTGTAGTTGAACATATAACTAATTTAAAGGATGGTGTTTAAAAATGAAAATACAAAAGCCTAATACATCATTTCAAATCGTTGCACATCGTGGATTATCGCAGAAATATCCTGAAAATACGTTGGAAGGTTTTAAAGCAGCCCTTATGCAACATATTGATATGTTAGAAATTGATGTACATTTTACAAAAGATAAACAATTAGTAGTCATTCATGACGACTCCATTGATCGCACATCGAATCAAAAGGGTAAAGTAAAAGATTTTACTTTAGAAGAATTAAAACAATTTGATTTTGGAATCAAACATGGTGAATCTTTTAAAAATACCTGTATTTCTACTTTTAGCGAAGTACTTTCTTTATTTAAAAAGTATTCTAAAACATTACTTATTGAAATAAAAAAACCAGAACAGTATCCTGGCATTGAAAAAGCGTTACTTGAGGAACTAGATAAATTTCAAATTCCCTCTCATAGAGTCGTTATTCAGTCATTTGATGTGGAAAGTGTTAAAAAAATGTCTGAATACACAAAGAAATATGCACTAGGTGTTTTAATAAGTAAAAAGCAATACTGGTACAAACAACCTGATTATGAAAATATAGCTTCTTTTGCACAATTTATAAATCCTAATTATAAATTAATAAATAAAAAATTTATCAAGCGTGCTCATGAATATCATCTTAAAGTAATACCTTATACAGTAAATAAAGTGAAAGATGTGAAGAAATTGATTCATTTAGGAGTAGATGGAATTATTTCAGATATACCAGATGATATATTTAAATTATAAATAAAAAACCACCCTGACCAAAATGGAAAGGGTGGTAGAATATTAATCAACTTATCTTGAGTAGTACTCAACGATTAATTGTTCATTAATTTCAGCTGGTAATTCACTACGTTCTGGTAAGCGAACAAAAGTACCTTTTAAGCTGTCAGCATCGAAATCTAAATATTCTGGTACGAAATTGTTGATTTCAACAGATTCTTTAACGATATCTAAGTTTTGTGATTTTTCACGAACTGAGATAACTTGACCTGGTTTTAAAGCGTATGATGGGATGTCAACACGTTTACCATCAACTTCAATATGACCATGACCAACTAATTGACGAGCTTGACGACGTGTACGTGCTAAACCTAATGAGTAAACTACTGCATCTAAACGGCTAGCTAATAAAATCATGAAGTTTTCACCATGTACACCGTGTTGTTTACCAGCAATATCAAATGTATTACGGAATTGTCTTTCAGTCATTCCATATAAATAACGTAATTTTTGTTTTTCACGTAATTGTAAACCATATTCTGATAATTTTTTACGTTGGTTTGGACCATGTTGTCCTGGTGCGTAAGGACGTTTTTCTAATTCTTTACCAGTACCACTTAATGAGATACCTAAACGACGAGATTTTTTCCAGTTAGAACCTCTGAATCGAGCCATAATAAGACTCCTCCTTTTTCTTTTTTGTTGGAATGAATAAACAAAAAAGAGTGTTGTATGCTCATTAAGATATATTGTTTTATGTGTCTTCACCTTATAGCTACAGTTACGCGACACGTCCACATCGGGAACAACATAGAGCTTAATAATATACAACTGCTATTTTCGTTAATTCACACAAAATTCATTGTACCATTATTTTTTAAAGTGTCAAGGAATCATTTAAATTTATTATTTTGATAATTGGTGTTCTAAGATAGAAACGATTTCTTCAAGTCCTTGTTGATCGTCTTTACTAAATCGTTGCGTAATAGGTGCATCTATATCTAACACGCCGATGATTTCATTATTAACATGAATTGGAACGACAATTTCAGATTTACTATTAGCATCGCAAGCGATGTGACCAGGAAATGTATTTACATCATCTACAAGTTGTGTTTGGTTGTTTGCAACAGCAGTTCCACATACACCTTTTCCTATAGAGATATGCATACAAGCAGGATGGCCTTGGAAAGGACCTAAAATAAGTTCATTATTTTCAATTAAATAAAATCCTAACCAATTGATTTGATCTAAATTGTCATTGAGTAAAGCTGAAGTATTACTTAAAATTGCGATTAGATTTGTTTCATCTTCAATAAGACTTGCAAGTTGTTTACCTAATAAGTTGTAATTTGTTTCTTTAATTGTCGGCATATAAAAACCTCTCTATCAATATTTTGATTATTAGTATAAATGTAAAAAATTTTTCAATCAATTCTTTGAATTTTATTTTAATGACGAGATAAGATACGTTATAATAATGATAATATAGGAGGAGAATGAGATGGTTTTATACATTATATTAGCAATTATTATTATTATATTGATTGCTGTCGGTATTATGTTTTATTTACGTTCTAACAAACGTAAAATAGTTGAGCAAGCAGAAGAACGTAAATTAAAAGTTCAACAGTTACCTTTTGAAGATAATTTAGAAAAGTTATCAGCTTTAAATCTTAAAGGTGAAACGAGAACAAAATATGACGCGTTAAAACAAAACACATTAGATCACACTAATAACTATTTAGCACCAGTAGAAGAAAAAATTCATGACGCTGAGCTTCAACTTGATAAATTCCAATTTGCAGGAGCTCAAACTGAAATTGATGATGCTCATGAATTAATGGATAGATATGAAGCTGGTTATCAGTCACAAGTAGATGAAGTAAATGAAATTCTTTCTCTACATAAAGATAACGAAGCAATCTATGAAAAATGTAAAACAGATTATCGTGAAATGAAAAGAGATGTTTTAGCAAATAGACATCAATTTGGAGAAGCGGCAGCTCCTCTTGAAAAACGTATTGAGGCTTTTGAACCAGAACTTGATCAGTATGACATGCTGAAAGAAGAAGGTAACTATGTACAAGCTCATAATCATATTAATGGATTAAATGAATCTATTAATGAAACAAAAGAATACATGGATGAAATTCCAGATTTAATTAGAGAAACTCAAAAAGAGTTACCCGGACAATTCCAAGATTTAAAATATGGTTGTAGAGATTTAAAAGTAAATGGTTATGACTTGGATCATGTAAAAATTGATGGTACATTACAAAGCTTAAAAACTGAATTAAATTTTGTAGAACCTATGATTAGTCGTCTTGAATTACAGGAAGCTAATGATAAATTGCAACAAATTAATGATAAGCTTGATGAAATGTATGATTTAATTGAGCATGAAGTAAAAGCTAAAAATGAAGTTGAAGAAACAAAAGAAGATATTACAAATGAATTATTCAAAGCGAGAGAAATGAATTATACGCTTAGAACAGAAATCGACTATATTCGAGAAAACTATTTCATTAATGAAAGTGATGTTCATAGTATTAGACAACATGAAAATGAAATTCAAAATCTAGTTGTAGTATATGATGATATTCTAAAAGAAATGTCTAAATCTGCTGTGAGATATAGTGAAGTAAAAGATAATTTAGAATACTTAGATGAACATGTAAAAGTGATTAATGAAGAACAAGAAAAATTACAAAATCATCTGATTCAACTTAGAGAAGATGAAGCTGAGGCTGAAGATAATCTATTAAAAATTCAATCGAAAAAAGAAGAGATTTATCGTCGACTTCTTGCTTCAAACTTAACAAGTGTTCCAGAGCGATTTGTTATTATGAAAAATGAAATCGACCATGAAGTAAGAGCGGTCAGCGAACAATTTAACGAACGTCCGCTTCATGTTAAACAACTTAAAGATAAAGTTTCAAAAATCGTAATTCAAATGAATACGTTTGAAGATGAAGCGAATGATATATTAGTCAATGCAGTCTATGCAGAACGATTAATTCAATATGGAAATAGATATCGTAAAGATCATCATACTGTAGATAAAAGCTTAAACGAAGCAGAACGTTTATTTAAAAATAACCGTTATAAACGCTCAATTGAAGTATCAGAGCAAGCACTTGAAAGTGTAGAACCTGGTATAACAAAACATATTGAAAATGAAGTAATTAAAGGATAATACATTTTTATAGTTAGAGAATGACCTAGACATCCACATATTTCTAGGTTATTCTCTTTTATTTTTTAAAAAAAATAGTATAATGCTTGAGTGTCTATTTTTAAGTCGAGAAAGTTAAAATATGTTTTAGATATGTTATTGATGAAAGTGAGTGTTCTATATATATGATTTATTTAGACAATGCTGCCACAACAAAACCGAACCAAGCGGTTTTAGATTCATTTCTAAAAGTAAGTGAGAAAGCTTATTATAATGCTAATAGTCCTCATCAAATGGGTTTACAATCAGAAAAAATATTATTACAGGCTAAGTCGCGTGTAAAAGAGATGTTAAACCTCAATAAAAATGCTGATATCATTTTCACAAGTGGTGCTACTGAGTCTAATAATATTGCACTCAAAGGTATTGCATTAAGAAAAAAACAGTTTGCGAATGTAATCATTACCTCAGTCTTAGAACATCCATCAGTACTAGAAGTGATGCGTTATTTAGAAACACAAGGATTTATATTGAAATATGTGAATGTGACTCCAAATGGTCAAATAGATATTAATCATTTAGAACAATTAATGACGGATAATGTGGGCTTAGTTACATGTATGTATGTCAATAATGTTATGGGACAAATACAACCGATAAAAGAAATAGGATCATTATTAAAACAATATCCTAAGGCACATTTTCACGTAGATGGCGTACAGGCTTTAGGGAAAATTCCAATGCAATTAGAGGATGTAAATAGTATTAGTTTTAGTGGTCATAAATTTAATGGTTTAAAAGGTCAAGGCATATTAATTATCGATAATAAGGAAAAAATTGAACCGACAATATTTGGCGGTGGCCAAGAATATGGAATTAGAAGTGGCACTGTAAATTTAGCAATGAATGTTTCACTTGTGAAAGCAATGGAAATTGCAATTCAAAATTTAAATGAGCTTAATCATCGTCTATCACGCTATAATAAAGTAATTAGAGAATGTTTAGGTCAATATAAGGGAATGTATATTAATTCTCCAGAAAATAGTGCTCCGCATATTTTAAATATCGCTTTTCCAGGAGTAAAAGGAGAAGTGCTTGTTAATGCATTCTCAAAATTGGATATTATGGTATCGACTACAAGTGCATGTTCGTCTAAAAGAGAAAAATTAAATGAAGTTTTGTTAGCAATGGGTATTAAGGATAACAGAATAGAGGGAAGTGTTCGCTTATCCATGGGTGAAACGACAACAGAAAAAGATATCGAACAATTTAAAGATAAACTTGAATTAATCTATGCTCAAATAAAGGAGTTGTTGAAATAAATGAAATATGATCATATTTTGGTTAGATATGGAGAACTTACGTTAAAAGGAACAAATAGAAGAAGATTCACAAATGTATTAAAAGAAAATGTTATTCAATCATTACGTTCATTAGAAGGTACACAGGTTAAATGTGAGAGAGATCGCATGTTTATCTCGCTTTTTGAGGACGTAAATGTTAATGAAGTCATAAATCGTTTAACAAAGATATTTGGCATAAAATCTATTAGTCCAGTATTTAAAACAACACAAAATCTTGAAGATATGAAACAACTTTGTATTTCGTTAGCTAAAGACTTTGCAAATGGAGATACTTTTAAAGTTGATGTAAAACGTGTAGATAAATCATTTTCATTAGATACGTATCAACTACAAAGAGAACTAGGTGGCGCCATTTTAAAAGCAGTTGATCATTTAAAAGTAGATGTTAAACGTCCGACACATAATATTAAAGTAGAAGTACGTAAAAAAGGCGTGTATATCTATACTAAAGTTATCAATGGTGCTGGCGGATTACCTACCGGTACAGGTGGTAAAACACTTCTTCAGTTGTCAGGTGGAATTGATTCACCAGTAGCTGGTATGGAAATTATGAAACGTGGAGTAAAAGTAGAAGCTATTCATTTTCACAGTCCACCATTTACAAGTGAAAAAGCGAAAGACAAAGTGATTGAATTGACACGCATACTATCTGAACGTGTAGGACCAATTAAATTACACATTGTTCCTTTCACAGCACTTCAAAAACAAATCAATAAGTCTGTGCATCCACGATATACCATGACATCTACTAGACGCATGATGTTACGAGTGACAGATATTATCTTAGAACGTATTGGAGCGAATGCTATCGTAAATGGTGAAAATTTAGGTCAAGTAGCTAGTCAAACATTAAAGAGTATGTACGCAATCAATGATGTTACATCTACTCCTATTTTAAGACCACTTATTTCTTTAGATAAAGAAGATATTATTAAAAAAGCAAAAGAAATAGGAACATTTGAAGTTTCAATACAACCTTATGAGGATTGCTGTACGATTTTCACGCCTGAAAACCCTGTAACTGAACCAGATTTTGATAAAGTTGTTAAATATGAAAGTGTGTTTAATTTTGATGATCTTGTCCAAGAAGCAGCAGACAATGTAGAAACAATAGAGATTAATAAAGATTATAAAACTGAAAAAGATAAACATACTGATGCACTCATTGATGAATTATTTTAATATGAAAGTAGTAAAGTCATTTAATAAGAGGTGGGCGTTATTGAACTAAGTTTTCATATTATTTTCATTATTATTAGTTTTGGTTTCTTGGCAGCATTTATAGATGCTGTTGTGGGTGGCGGTGGCTTAATATCAATTCCTGCACTCTTAGCTATAGGAATGCCGCCATCATTAGCATTAGGTACAAATAAATTAGCGAGTGCGTTTGGCTCATTAACGAGTGCAATCAAATTTTTAAAATCTGGAAATGTGGATAAAAAAATAGCATTTAGACTATTTCCGTTTGTATTTATATTTGCAGTTGGTGGAGCAAGTTTAGCAACTTTCTTACCATCAGAAGTTTTGAAACCACTCGTTATAGTGATATTGACACTTGTTTTAATTTACACCATTTTTAAGAAAGAATGGGGTAATGTCAGAACGTTTTCTAAACTTACTATTAGTAAAGCGATTGCCTTTATATCACTCCTGCTTTTAATTGGATTTTATGACGGATTCTTAGGCGGTGGTACTGGATCATTTATGTTATTTGTATTATTAATGTTTGGATTTGATTTTTTAAGTGCAGCTGGAAATGCAAAAGTATTAAACTTTGCTTCAAACGTTGGTGCATTAACATTATTTATTATTCTTGGCCAAGTAAATATAACATATGGATTAATTATGGCAGTTAGTATGGTGATTGGGTCGTATACTGGTGCACATTTTGCAATCAAAAAAGGTGTAGGATATGTCAAAATTGTATTTATAATAGTCACCATTTTACTCATTTTAAAAAATACCTTTGATTATATTATGCAAATCATTTCAAATTAAAATAATAGTTAGCGTTTTAAATGATTGAAATAAGTTTAAATACTATCGTATCATTAAACTATAATTTAAATAACTAATGGGAGGTCATATAATATGACAGAAATTACTTTTAAAAATAACCCTATACATTTAGAAGGAACTGAGGTTTCAAAAGGAGATGTGGCTCCTAATTTTAAAGTTTTGGATAATAGTTTAAATGAAGTTACTTTAGATAATTTTAAAGGGCAAAAGAAATTGATTAGTGTCGTTCCTTCTATTGATACTGGTGTATGTGATCAACAAACTCGCAAATTTAATGAAGAGGCTTCTCAAGAAAATGGTGTAGTACTTACAATTTCAGCGGATTTACCTTTCGCTCAAAAAAGATGGTGTGCATCAAATGGTCTAGAAAATGTAATTACGTTAAGTGACCATAAAGATTTATCATTTGGTGAACATTATGGTGTTGTTATGAAAGAAATGAGATTATTAGCTCGTTCTGTTTTCGTATTAGATGAAAACAATCATGTAGTTTATAAAGAGTTAGTTCAAGAAGGTACTGATTTTCCAAATTTCGAGGCTGCTTTAGAAGCATATCGTAATATTTAAGTCACTACTAAACGATTAAATTAAAGATATAATACTAATATTGTCCATATGTATTTTAAAATGAATGATTTCGTTTTAAGACATTTGCATTATGGACATTTTTTTATTGGAAAGGAATTGAATATGGCAGAAGAACAAACTATTATGGAAAGATTATTCCGAACTTTAGATGATAAAGCTAAGTCGTTAAATGAAGAAAATGGTCAAAGCTTTATAGAAAATTTAGGCTTAGCAATGGAAGATGTATATCGTAATCAACGTACACTGTTAGAACAAGCAACGTTCCAAGATCGTCGAAAAGCATTTCAATTTGCTTACTTGAGCTTATTACAAGAAGAAAATATTCAAGCAAATCATCAAATTACACCAGATTCTATTGGTTTGATTTTAGGTTTTTTAGTACAAAAATTTACAGAAAATAATAAAGAATTACAGATTGTTGATATTGCAAGTGGAGCAGGTCATTTAAGCGCTACAGTGAATGAAGTATTAAAAGATAGCGAAGTTATGCATCACTTAATTGAAGTAGATCCTGTTTTATCGAGAGTTAGTGTGCATCTAGCGAATTTTTTAGAAATACCATTCGATGTGTATCCTCAAGATGCAATTATGCCATTACCATTGGAAGAAGCTGATGTTGTTATTGGAGATTTTCCTATTGGATATTATCCTTTAGATGGGCGTAGTAAAGAAATGAAACTTGGATTTGAAGAAGGCCATAGTTATTCACACTTTTTACTTATCGAACAAGCTGTCTATGCTTTAAAACAAAGTGGCTATGCTTTTTTAGTAGTACCTAGTAATATTTTTGAAGATGAACATGTGAAACAGCTACAAAATTTTATTACTACAGAAACTGAAATGCAAGCATTTTTAAACCTTCCTAAAACATTGTTTAAAAATGAAAATGCACGTAAATCAATTTTAATACTACAAAAGAAAAAAGCAAATGAAACTAAGCCTGTAGAAGTGTTATTAGCTAATATTCCGGATTTTAAAAATCCTAATCAATTCCATGGTTTTATTAACGAATTAAATGAATGGATGGACGCAAATCATTCACAAAAATAAACTGTGATATTCTTGAATTACTTCTGTATTAGTGGTTAAATAGATATGGATATTTAATATATAAATTGGAGGACAATGAATCATGTCTAAATTAGTTTTAGCGATTAATGCGGGAAGTTCTTCTTTAAAGTTCCAACTTATCAGAATGCCTGAAGAAGAATTAGTTACAAAGGGCTTAATTGAGCGTATTGGTATTAAAGATTCAATATTTACTATTGAAGTAAATGGTGAAAAAATAAAAAGAGTTAAAGATATTAAAGATCATGAAGAAGCAATTAATATCATGTTAGATAGCTTCAAAAAACATGGTATTATTAATGATATTAATGATATTGCTGGTACAGGGCATCGCGTTGTTCATGGTGGAGAATTATTCCCTAAATCTGCTTTAGTCACTGATGAAGTAGAAGAAAAAATTGAGTCATTAAGTGAATTAGCGCCATTACATAATCCTGCAAACTTAATGGGAGTTCGTGCCTTTAGAAAGTTATTACCTAATATTCCACATGTTGTAGTTTTTGATACTTCATTCCATCAAACTATGCCAGAAAGTTCTTATTTGTATAGTTTACCATATAACTATTACGAAGATTTTGGTATTCGTAAATATGGTTTCCATGGTACAAGCCATAAATATGTATCACGACGTGCGGCTGATATTTTAGAAAAACCTATTGAAGAATTACGTATTATTTCTTGTCATATTGGTAATGGTGCGTCAATTGCTGCAATTGATGGTGGGAAATCTATCGATACATCAATGGGCTTCACTCCATTAGCAGGTGTAACAATGGGTACACGCTCAGGAGATATTGATCCAGCTTTAATTCCATTTATTATGGAAAAAACAGGTAAAACTGCTGAGGAAGTTTTAACAGTTTTAAACAAAGAATCTGGATTATTAGGTATCTCTGGTACTTCAAGTGATTTACGTGATTTATTAGGTGAAGCTGCAAATGGCGATGAACGAGCTGAACTTGCTTTAGATATTTTTGCTTCTAGAATTCACAAATATATTGGTTCTTATGCTGCTAGAATGCATGGCGTTGATGTTATTGTCTTCACAGCAGGTGTCGGTGAAAATTCATCACCAATACGTGCTAAAATTTTAGAAGGCTTAGAGTTTATGGGTGTTTATTGGGATCCTAAGAAAAATGAATCTACTCACGGTGAAGAAGCTTTCATAAATTATCCACACTCTCCAGTTAAAGTAATTGTTGTTCCAACTAATGAAGAAGTCATGATTGCAAGAGACACAGTAAAATTCGGTGAATTATAAGATATATTAAAAAAACGATGAGATTAAACTTATCTCATCGTTTTTTTAGAACATAGCAGGGAAATAGGACAAAAGTCATGTTGAATTTGTTGTCCTACCCTGATGATGTATCTCTAACATATTAAAGAGACCTGAGACAATTCCTTATGTCTCAGGCCTCTTTATTTAAATACATTACTTTATTAAGAAAATTGTTTTCTAAATTCAGGAGTTGCAACTTCAGGTTGGAAATCATCTGGAATTTCTTCAGTACGCACGACAAGTACGTCACACGGTGCATGACGAACGATTGCTTCTGAAACAGAACCAACGATAAATCGTTCTACTGCATTTAATCCTGAAGTACCACACATTATTAAGTCGACACCTAATTCATTTGCTAATTTTTTAGGTATAATTGCTTTAGGTGAGCCAAATTCTAGACGAGTTTCTACATTTGTAACACCAGCACGTGAAGCAACTTCTTTATAGCCTTTTAAAAGTTCATCAGAAAAACCTTTAGATTTTTCTGTGAATTGAGCATCGTACACTTCATAAGAAGAGTAAGTTCTTGAATCGATAATATTAACAATAGTTAATTGAGCATCATTACGTTTAGCAACGTCTAAAGCTTTGTTGAAAGCCCATTCTGCTTCATGTGAACCATCAACTGCGATTAAAATATTTTTATAAGTTAACATCTTAAGTCCCCCTTAACTTTTCTTAATTCAATTTTAACATAAATTTCTGAATATTTAATATTTATAATTCAACAATTATGTGGACGTTGTGCACCTTTGATGATTGCGCTTTCATTAATTTAGCGTTACCATAAGGAGTGGAGGTGGATGGAATGAAAATCGGTATTCCAAAAGAAATAAAAAATAATGAGAACAGAGTAGGTTTATCACCAAGTGGTATACATGCATTAGTTGAACAAGGACATACAGTACTTGTTGAAACAAACGCAGGTTCTGGTTCATATTTTGAAGACGAAGATTATAAACAAGCCGGTGCAGAAATAGTTAACGATGCAAAAACAACTTGGGATGTAGACATGGTGATTAAAGTAAAAGAACCATTAGAAGAAGAATATAAATATTTCAGAGAAGGTCTTATCTTATTCACATACTTGCATCTTGCTAATGAGGAAAAACTTACTCAAGCATTAGTTGATAATAAAGTAGTAAGTATTGCCTACGAAACAGTTCAATTACCAGATCGTTCTTTACCTTTATTAACACCAATGAGTGAAGTTGCAGGACGTATGTCAGCTCAAATTGGTGCAGAATTCTTACAAAAAATTAACGGTGGAATGGGTATTCTACTTGGTGGCGTGCCAGGTGTACCAAAAGGCAAAGTTACCATTATTGGTGGCGGACAAGCAGGTACAAATGCTGCTAAAATTGCTTTAGGATTAGGTGCAGATGTAACTATTTTAGATGTAAATCCTAAACGTTTAGCGGAATTAGAAGATGTGTTTGACGGTCGTGTTAATACAATAATGTCTAACCCACTTAATATTGAAAATGCAGTTAAAGAAAGTGACTTAGTTATTGGTGCAGTATTAATTCCTGGAGCGAAAGCACCAAGTTTAGTTACTGAAGATATGATTAAACAAATGAAAGACGGTTCAGTAGTAGTCGACATTGCTATTGACCAAGGTGGTATCTTTGAAACTACTGATAAAATCACGACACATGATGATCCAACTTATGTTAAACATGGTGTTGTACATTATGCAGTAGCGAATATGCCTGGCGCAGTTCCACGTACGTCTACTATTGCTCTTAATAATGCTACTTTACCTTATGCACAGTTACTTGCTAATAAAGGTTATAAAGAGGCATTTAAAGCAAATGAGCCTCTTTCATTAGGTTTAAATACGTATAAAGGTTATGTAACTAATAAAGGTGTTGCAGAAGCCTTTGATTTAACTTATACATCTATTGAAGATGCATTAAAAGAATAATCTAAATTAATTCAATAAAAAGCGGAATAGCATTCTTTATGAGTGTCTATTCCGCTTTTTTGATATAAAAGAGAGATTTAACTTTTAAATTACTTATTATAATGTGTAAGTACTTCAAACCCAGTATCAGTGACTAAAATATCATCTTCAATTCGGACGCCAGCGACATTAGGCACATAAATGCCAGGTTCAATTGTAATCACCATACCTGCTTCAAGTAAATTTGTATTTGTACTTGATACATCTTGATATTCATGTTCTTCTAAGCCGAGTCCATGTCCCAATCGATGAGGGAAGAAATCACCGTAACCCGCTTCTGAAATAATGTCTCTAGCAATTTTATCAATATTTTGTAAAGGGATACCTGGTTTAATTGCTTCAATAGCACTTTGTTCAGCTTTTAATACAATATCATAAATTGTTCTTGCTTCTTTACTTGGTTCACCAAATTTTACAGTTCTTGTCATGTCACTACAATAATGATTATAGACTACACCTAAATCAAATAGTACATATTCATTCTTAACTAATGTTCGATCTCCAGGTGTACCATGTGGAGATGCAGCATGGTCACCAAATAGTACCATTGTATCGAAACTCATTTCACTGACACCATATTTTTTAATTTCATTTTCAATATGATTTACAACTTCTCTTTCAGTTACGCCTTCAGATAAAAATGAAACACCAATATCTATACATTTATCTGCAAGTTCAGCTGCTTTTTTTATATTTTTAACTTCATTTTCATCTTTAATATTTCTTAGCTTTTTAATAGTTAAATCGATATCTTCATACGCTTTAACGTTAAAGTTATTCGTAAGTTCTCTTTGACGTTTAACAGTGAGGTGTTCACTTTCAATTAATAAAGTATTAAATGTATGGGGTGCTAAATCGAAAGGACTCTCAGTATCTAAATAGCCAACAATATTTCCATTAAAAGGTGAATGCTTAACTTCTTCAACTTCCATTTTAGGACAATATAATGTGCATTCACCATTTGAAGTTATAAGTAACGCAAACAATCTTTCATGAGGTTCACTTCTATAACCTGTAAAGTAGAATATATTAAGTGGAGTAGTAATCCATGCTGCATCAGCATTTTTTTCTTTTAATGTTGCAATAATTTCATCTGTTTTAATCATAATACGTATCCTCCTATAGTTTAATCAATTTAATTTTACGTCTAAATAGAAATGAATTCAAAGTGTTTCAAGTTATAAATATAATTATCAGGGTATAATAATAATATTAAAATATAGGAGGTTCTATATATGAAACTTTCATTTCATGGACAGTCAACGATTTATTTTGAAAGTAATGGTAAAAAAGTAATTGTTGATCCATTTATTTCTGGTAATGATAAAAGTGATTTAGATGAGCAGACATTAGATGTGGATTATATTATTTTAACGCATGGACATGGTGATCATTTTGGTGATGTAGTTGAATTAGCTAATCGTAATCATGCTACAGTGATTGGTTCTGCAGAAGTCCAAGGCTATTTAACAACGTATCATGGAATTGAACACGCACATGGTATGAATATTGGAGGTAAATACAAATTTGATTTCGGTACAGTAAAATTTGTTCAAGCCTTCCACAGTTCAAGTTATACTAATGAAGATGGAATACCTATTTATTTGGGTATGCCAATGGGTGTTATCATTGAAGCAGAAGGTAAAACGATTTACCATGCAGGAGATACTGGTTTATTTAGCGATATGAAATTAATTGCTGAACGTCATCCGGTAGATGTATGTTTTATTCCTATTGGTGATAATTTTACTATGGGTATTGAAGATGCAAGTTATGCAATAAATGAATTCATTAAACCTAAAATTTCAGTGCCTATTCATTACAATACATTCCCATTAATTGAACAAGATCCAGAGAAATTTAAAGAAGCAGTATCTCAAGGAGAAGTACAAATTTTACAACCTGGTGATGAAGTGACATTTTAATGATATATAGAAAAGACGGTAAATATAGCATTTACCGTCTTTTTTTATAAGATTAAAATTATTTAACTATTAAAACAGGGATAGTAGCACGTTTAGCAACTTTATGACTAACACTACCTAAAACAAATTTCTTTTGTTGTTCAGCTTTACGGTTACTTAATACGACAATGTCATATTTACCACTATTTGCATGTTTCACTAATTCCTCTTTTGGATTTCCACGAACGATAATTTGATCATAATTAATACCATAATCATCTAAAGTATGACGTGTGTGTTCAAGACCTTGATCACGACGATGTGTCAATTGTTCGATGTGAGTACCTCCTTTAATAGAGGCTTGGATGTCTTGTTCACCAATCGCATTCATGATTGTAACAACGGTATCTGGGCCAGCTAATTTTGAAATTTCTTTCAATGCTTTGTCATTTTTTAATTGAGTATCTACACCTAGTAATATGTTTTTATACATAGGTCATCCCTCCTTATATTTAATTATATAATTAGTGATTTAATATTTCCATCAAATTTATATTTTTATTATTTAAATTAACTTCATTTATATACATTAAAAACAAAATGATACCGATATATCAGTTTTTGATACTTTTGTCGCATTCAAATCGATTTTTATAAATAAAAAAGTTATAATATATTAGACATTGTCTAAAAATGAAGAGGGTTGAAAATGACTAAACATGAACAAATTGTATCCTATATAGAATCATTAAATATAGGACAAAAAATTTCAGTTAGAAAAATAGCCAAAGTAATGAATGTTTCTGAAGGGACTGCTTATAGAGCAATTAAAGATGCTAGTCAACTTGGCTTTGTAACTACCATCGATAGAGTAGGTACGGTTCGGATAGATAAAAAGAGTCGTGAACAAATTGAACATCTTACTTTTCAAGAAATTGTGAATATTATTGAAGGTGACATCATAAGTGGCAAAAGTGGTTTAAATAAAACTGTTAGTAAATTTGCAATAGGCGCTATGGAACTAAAAGATGTAGTAAAGTATATTGGAAATCAAACGTTATTAATTGTAGGTAACCGTCCTGAAGTTCAGATGGAAGCATTAAAAAGAGGAAGCGGTATACTTATTACCGGTGGATTTAGTACAGCTCAAAATATTATTGATTATGCAAATAAACAAGAACTACCTATTATTTCTTCAAATTATGATACATTTTTAGTAGCTAATATCATTAATAGAGCCATGTATAATCAAATGATAAGAAAAGAAATACTTATTGTTGAAGATATCGTAAAACCTATCAATGATATGACGGTAGTGTTCGATGAAATGGGTTTAGACGACTATATTTCTCGTGCAAAAGTCACAGGACATTCTCGTTTTCCAGTAGTAAATAAAGATTGGAAACTTGTGGGAATTGTAACGAGTAAAGAAGTTATTCACATGAACGAAGATGATAGGATTAATAAAGTCATGACAAGACGACCTATCAATGTTGAATTAACAACTACAGTAGCGAGTTGTGCTCATATAATGATTTGGGAAGGAATTGAAATTTTACCTGTCACAACAAGAAATAAAAAAGCAATAGGTGTTATTACACGAAATGATGTGTTAAAAGCAATGCAATTAATTGGAAGACAACCTCAAATTGGAGAAACCATTATCGATCAAATTGCCAAACACATCTCAATAAATCATAATGAGACGTCTGTTAAAATTTCACCAGCTTTAACCAACCAATATGGTACGTTGAGTAAAGCAATATGTGTCGCAATTATTGAAGAAACAATTAAACATGAATTGCGTAAGTATAAAAAAGTAGATGTTATGATTGAAAGCTTGAATATTATTTATATTAAAAATGTCGCAATTGAAAGTACGCTTGATGTAAAGTATAACATGTTAGATGTAGGAAGAAATTTTGCTAAATTAGAGGTCACTATGACTTGTAAAAATGAGAAAGTTGCAAATGCAATGATCATATGTCAAATGTTTGAAGATATTTAAAAATAGTTTTTGAAATTAAAGGAGAAAAGAAATGGTAGAAATTTTTAATAAAATAATGAATGAAATTGATAAATATGAAACTGTTATTATTCATAGACACGTTCGACCTGATCCAGATGCATATGGTTCACAGTTAGGCTTAAAATATTATTTGCAACGTAAATTTCCAGAAAAGTCTATTTATGCAGTTGGACAACCAGAATCTTCTTTAGCATTTATAGGAGACTTAGACAGAGTTAAAGATGATATGTATCAAAACGCTCTAGTGATTGTTTGTGACACAGCAAATGCACCTCGTATCGATGATCAGAGATTTAATCAAGGCAAAGATTTAATTAAAATTGATCACCATCCTGCTACTGATCAATATGGCAGAATAAATTATGTCGATACCAATGCAAGTTCAACCAGCGAAATTATTTTTGATTTTATTACACATTTTAATGATATTAATATTATCGATGAATCTGTCGCACGTGTTCTATATTTAGGAATTGTCGGAGACACAGGTCGTTTTTTATTTAGTAATACCACACCACATACTATGAATGTTGCTAGTCGTTTGCTAGAATTTCCATTTAATCATAATGATGTATTAAATCAATTGGGTGAGAAAGATCCAAAACTTATGCCATTTCAAGGATATATTTTGCAAAATTTCCAATTAAGTGAAAATCATCAATATTGTCAAATAAAGATTACTAAAGATGTCCTAAACAGATTTCAAATTGCACCTAACGAAGCATCTCAGTTTGTTAACACTGTAGCGGATATCAAAGGTCTAAAAATATGGATGTTTGGTGTTGATGAAGGTGATCAAATTAGATGTCGATTACGTTCTAAAGGAATTACTATCAATGATATAGCTAATCAATTTGGCGGTGGAGGACATCCAAATGCATCTGGAGTCTCTGTTGAAAATTGGGAACAATTTGAGATTTTAGGTGAAGCCTTGCGCCAAAAACTATAAATTACGAAAGGAAGTCATACATGTTTGTACATTTGAATATTCATTCAACATATGATTTATTATATTCAAGTTTAAAAATTAACGATGTCGTATCAAAGGCAAAAGCAAATGGATATCAAGCACTTGCAATTACGGATACGAACGTATTATATGGCTTCCCTAAGTTTTATGACGCATGTATTAATGAGGGAATTAAGCCAATATTTGGAATGACTGTAATGGTTTCTGATGAAATTAGCACAATTGAAACCGTATTATTCGCAAAGAATAATGAAGGTCTCCATGCTCTGTATCAACTTTCTTCTGCAATTAATATGAAACAAAAGACTACGATACCCCTAAAATGGCTACAAAAATATAGTTACCATCTTGCTATTGTTTTTAAAGATGCTAATGCGTCTCACCAATCGTTAATTCAAACACTAAAGAATAATGAGTCAGTATTTATAAATCATACAAGTCAATTAGATTTTTCAGACGATAAAATTGTCTTTCTTAATAATGCAAGATATTTAAATCCTGAAGATGCAGATACAATACTTGCATTAAAAGCAATAAAAAACAATACAAAATTGGATTTAGTAAATGATATCAAGGATGCTCATGAATATTTTCCAACTAGTGAAAATATTAAAGAACTTCAGTTGTCTGAAAAAATAATAGCTAATACAAAGGCTTTAGCTGATGAGTGTAACGCAGAAATTCAATACCATCAAAATCTATTGCCTAACTTTAAAACGCCCAATCAACAAAGTGCTAAATCCTATCTTTTAGAAAAGTTAAAATATAATCTTAAAGAATTTAAATTAGATAAAGATCAGCGATATATTGACCGATTACATCATGAATATTCAATAATAACGAATATGGGATTCGAAGATTATTTTTTGATAGTGAGCGACTTAATACATTTTGCTAAAACGCATGATGTGATGGTTGGACCTGGACGTGGTTCATCTGCAGGATCTTTAGTTAGTTACTTATTAGGTATCACGACTATTGATCCAATTAAATTTGATTTATTATTCGAGCGCTTTTTAAATCCAGAACGTGTCACTATGCCAGATATTGATATTGATTTTGAGGATACGAGAAGAGAAAAAGTGATTCAGTACGTACAAGAAAAGTATGGTCAATATCACGTATCGGGCATCGTCACTTTTGGTCACTTATTAGCAAGGGCTGTAGCGAGAGATGTAGGCCGTATTATTGGTTTTGACGAAAAAACGTTAAATGAAATATCGAATTTAATCCCACATCAATTAGGTATTACACTAGAAGAAGCCTATCAAAATGAAAAATTTAAAGCATTTGTTCATAAAAGTTATCGTCATGAAAAATGGTTTGAAATTAGTAAAAAACTAGAGGGCTTACCACGTCATACATCTACCCATGCTGCAGGAATAATTATTAATGATAAACCATTGTATCATTTTGCTCCTTTAACAATGGGGGATACAGGTATATTGACTCAATGGACAATGACTGAAGCAGAACGATTAGGTTTATTAAAAATTGATTTTCTTGGTCTTAGAAATTTATCAATTATTCATCAAATTATCACTCAAGTAAAAAAAGATTTAAATATTGATATCGATATAGAACGAATCCCTTTTAATGATCAAAAAGTATTTAAATTATTGTCTCTAGGAAACACTACAGGTATATTTCAATTAGAATCAGAAGGTGTTAGAAAAGTATTGATGGAATTACAGCCTGAACACTTTGAAGATATCGTTGCTGTAACATCATTGTATAGACCCGGTCCAATGCAAGAAATACCTACATACATATCAAGAAGACATCGTCAAAGTGACATTAAATACTTACATCCTGATTTAAAGCCTATTTTAAAGAAGACATATGGCGTCATTATTTATCAAGAACAAATCATGCAAATTGCTAGTCAATTCGCTAATTTTAGTTATGGTCAAGCAGATATATTAAGACGTGCAATGAGTAAAAAAAATAGAGCTATCCTAGAAAGTGAACGTCAACACTTTATTGAAGGGGCTGTAAGTAATAATTATGATGCATCAATTAGTGAACGTATTTTCGAACTAATATTAAAATTTGCGGATTATGGTTTTCCTAGAGCTCATGCGGTGAGTTATTCTAAAATTGCGTATATCATGGCTTATTTAAAAGTGCATTATCCTAATTATTTCTACGCGAATATTCTTAGTAATGTTATAGGTAATGAAACAAAAACGGCAATAATAATAGAAGAAGCTAAAACTCAAAGTTTAAATATTTTACCTCCAGATATTAATAAAAGTCATTGGTTTTACAAAGCGACAGAAAAAAATATTTATTTATCGTTGGGCGCAATAAAAGGTGTCGGATATCAAAGCGTCAAATCTATAGTAGACGAACGAATTGAAAATGGATTGTATAAAGACTTTTTTGATTTCACCAGAAGAATTCCTAAAAGAATTAAAACTAGAAAATTATTAGAAGCATTAATATGTGTGGGCGCATTTGATTCATTTGGTAAAACTAGATCAACACTATTATCTACAATTGACGAAGTTATTGATCAAGTTTCGAATGTTGAACAAGATGAATTTTTATTTAATATGTTAACACCAAAGCAATCCTATGAAGATAAAGAGGAATTCAGTGATCAAATCATTAGTGCTTATGAAAAAGAATACTTAGGATTTTATATTTCTAACCATCCAGTTGAAAAATTATTTTATATCAAACAATATTTAGGTATTTTTACGATTAAGAATAGTTTAGATTATCAACCTATACTTGTTCAGGTTAATCAATTTAAGCAAATAAGAACAAAAACTGGACAACATATGGCGTTCTTAGTTCTAGATGATGGTAGAACCACTATTGATGGTGTTTTGTTTCCAGATAAGTACAAACAATATGAGACAATGATTCAACAACAAAATGATATTCTAGTCGTTCATGGCAAATTTGAAGAACGAAATCAAAAGAGACAAATTATCATTCAAAATATGGATACAATTAACGACTTTGAAAATAACAAATTATCTCAAGCCAAACAAATAGTGATTAGAAACGTCAATCAATTAGAAGATATTAAATCATTTTTAATAGATCAGACTACACATAACGATTTAGAAGTAGTTTTATTTAATGAAATGCAACAACAAACTCAATCTTTAGGATTTTTACAAAAAGAAATGGAACAAGTCGAAAGGTTTATAAAGATGTTCAAGCCAAGTGACATCAGAATTATATAACTTTTATATGCAAAAAAATTATGATATAGTTAGTTGATGGTTATAAAGAAGAATTAATAATTTTATTGATTTTTTATCTCTTGATTTAATAACATGTAGCATATAAAAAGATTTTTAAAATTGAACTTAATTGTTACAAAAATCCCTCTTTTCAAAAGTAATTTAATTATAAATCAATTAGAAGTTGATTGAATGTCTTTAAGAGACGATGCATTACAAATGCATAAAGAGAATCAAGGTAAATTAGAAATCAAACCTGATGATGCGAAAGAAGTAGTGCTAAAGTAGTAGGAACGAGACGACCTTATTTTCCAAATCAAGTTAATAAGGTATTAGCTTTTCTAGGTATTTTTAAAGATATCTTAGATATTGAAACTACTCCTTTCGATTAAAGAGTGGCACCATCAGTGACACGAGATTTAACACGATCTGTTATAGAATTAGGTGTTGCATGTATTGAAGTAGATTTCCAATAAGTATATGATAAAACAATGAAGTTAATAGATTTAAAATAAAGTAAGCGAATTTAAAAGTAACTATTTAAAATAACGAAATTATTGAGTGAGTTATGCGGAGGTTTACGCATGTTTAAAGATTTTTTTAATAGAAGTAGTAAAAAAAAGAAATATTTAACGGTACCGGATTCTAAACAAAATGACGTACCAGCAGGCATCATGACTAAATGTCCTAATTGTAAAAAAATAATGTATACAAAAGAACTAACTGAAAATTTAAATGTATGCTTTAATTGTGATCATCATATTGCACTTCCTGCGTACAAAAGAATAGAAGCTATTTCAGATGAAAATTCGTTCAAAGAATTCGATAAAGAAATGGTTTCTTCTAATCCTTTGGATTTTCCTGGCTATCAAGAAAAAGTCGAAAAAGATCAAAAGAAAACGGGTTTAAATGAAGCCATCGTAACTGGTACAGCAGAATTAGATGGCGTGAAATATGGTATTGCAGTCATGGACTCACGATTTAGAATGGGAAGTATGGGTTCAGTCGTAGGGGAAAAAATCTGTAGAATCGTTGATTATTGTACTGAACATCGGTTACCATTTGTACTATTTTCTGCAAGTGGTGGTGCCAGAATGCAAGAAGGTATTATTTCATTAATGCAAATGGGAAAAACAAGTGTATCATTAAAACGACATTCTGATGCTGGATTATTATATGTTTCATATTTAACACATCCTACTACTGGTGGTGTATCAGCTAGTTTTGCTTCTGTGGGTGATATTAACCTAAGCGAACCTAAAGCTTTAATCGGTTTTGCTGGACGTAGAGTGATAGAACAAACAATTAACGAAAAATTGCCGGAAGATTTTCAAACTGCTGAGTTTTTATTAGAACATGGTCAATTAGATAAAGTTGTGCATAGAAAAGACATGAAAGCAACACTTTCTGAAATTTTAAAACTACATCAAGAGGTGAAGACGAATGCTTGATTTCGAGAAATCTTTATATGAGATTAAAGAAAAGATTAATTCATTGAAGGAATCTCAAGAAAAAAATGACGTCGACTTACAAGATGAAATTGACTTGTTAGAAGCCTCTTTGGAAAGAGAAAGAAAAAAAATATATACCAATTTAAAACCTTGGGATCGAGTACAAATTGCAAGACTTCAAGAAAGACCTACAACACTTGATTATATTCCATATATCTTCGACTCATTCATTGAATTACATGGAGATCGTAATTTTAGAGATGACCCTGCGATGATTGGTGGAATAGGATATCTCAACAATCAACCGGTAACTATCATAGGTCAGCAACGAGGGAAAGATACTAAAGATAATATTTATCGTAATTTTGGAATGGCTCATCCTGAAGGTTACCGTAAAGCTTTACGCTTAATGAAACAAGCTGAAAAATTTAAGCGTCCTATTTTTACGTTTATTGATACGAAAGGTGCATATCCGGGGAAAGCCGCTGAAGAACGAGGGCAAAGTGAATCAATTGCGAAAAATTTAATTGAGATGGCTTCGCTTAAAGTACCTGTGATTGGTGTTGTCATCGGTGAAGGTGGAAGTGGTGGTGCGCTTGGTATTGGTATAACTAATAAATTATTAATGCTTGAAAATAGTACTTATTCTGTTATTTCTCCAGAAGGGGCGGCAGCATTACTTTGGAAAGATAGCTCTTTAGCAAAAATGGCTGCTGAAACGATGAAAATTACTGCAAAAGATTTACTGGAATTAAACGTGATAGATGAAGTTATTACTGAACCACAAGGTGGCGCTCATAAAGACATCGTTTTTCAAGCAAAACAAATTAAACAATCTTTTATTCATCAGCTTAATGAATTAAATAAATTAGATGGACAAGCTTTAGCGAATCATCGATTTAATAAGTTTAGAAATATTGGTACTTTTATTAATTAGCACAGAATGACTAGAAATTTTAATTAAATTTCTAGTCATTTTTTTATATAAATTAAATTAAAATTTAAAACGTTTACATATATATAATCTATCAATATTAATGGAATAGATAATAAAATTATGGTAATTTATACATGAAGATTATTATAGTTAGGAAAGGGAATGTCGCTATGAAGAGAATTGCGGTATTAACAAGTGGTGGAGATTCACCAGGCATGAATGCTGCTGTTAGAGCAGTCGTACGAAAAGCAATTTATAATAATATCGAAGTTTTTGGTGTTTATCAGGGTTATCAAGGTTTACTTGATGATAATATCCACAAACTTGAATTAGGAAGTGTTGGAGATACGATTCAACGAGGAGGAACTTTTCTATATTCTGCTAGATGTCCTCAGTTTAAAGATGAGAGTGTAAGACAAAAAGGGATTGAGAACTTACACAAGCATGGTATTGAAGGACTTGTAGTAGTCGGTGGAGATGGCAGTTATAGAGGTGCTCAACGTATTAGCGAGGAAACAACCGATATAAAAACAATTGGTATCCCTGGAACAATTGATAATGATATTAATGGTACTGATTTCACGATTGGTTTCGATACAGCATTAAATACGATTATTGACTGTGTCGATAAAATCAGAGATACTGCTTCAAGTCATGCGAGAACTTTTGTTGTAGAAGTAATGGGACGTGATTGTGGTGATTTAGCACTGTGGGCTGGATTGTCAGTAGGTGCTGAAACAATCTTAGTTCCAGAAGTGCACACAGATATTAAAGATGTTGCTGAAAAAATTGAAAGTGGTATTAAACGTGGAAAAAAACATTCTATCGTTATGGTAGCAGAAGGTTGTATGAGTGGCCATGAATGTGCAGAACAATTAACTAAATATATCAATGTTGATGCACGTGTATCTGTTCTTGGTCACATCCAACGTGGTGGTAGTCCATCTGGTGTAGATCGAGTGCTTGCTTCAAGATTAGGCGGTTATGCTGTTGAATTGTTAATGCAAGGTCAAACAGGATTCGGTGTAGGTATACAAAATAACCAACTTACAGCAACACCATTTGATGAAATTTTCAATAATGAAAGCCATAAATTCAACACTCGTATTTATGACTTAGCAAAAGAATTATCTATTTAATTTAGGAGGCTTTTATAATGAGAAAGACTAAAATTGTATGTACTATAGGACCTGCTTCAGAGTCTGAGGAAATGTTAGAAAAATTAATGAATGCTGGAATGAACGTTGCGCGTTTAAATTTCTCTCATGGTAGTCATGAAGAACATAAAGCACGTATTGATTCAATTCGTAAAGTATCTAAAAAATTAGGTAAAACTATTGGTATTTTATTAGATACTAAAGGACCTGAAATTCGTACACATGATATGAAAGACGGCTTAATTGTACTTGAAAAAGGTAAAGAAGTTATTGTGAGTATGTCTCAAGTTGAAGGTACACCTGAGAAATTCTCAGTCACATATGAAGATTTAATTAATGATGTTCAAATTGGATCATACATTTTATTAGATGATGGTTTAGTAGAATTACAAGTTAAAGATATTGATAAAGATAAAGGCGAAGTTAAATGTGATATCTTAAACACTGGTGAATTAAAAAATAAAAAAGGTGTAAACTTACCTGGTGTTAAAGTAAACTTACCTGGTATCACTGATAAAGATGCTGCAGATATTAAATTTGGTATTAAAGAAGATATTGATTACATTGCAGCAAGCTTTGTACGTCGTCCTAGTGATGTATTAGATATTCGCGAAATTTTAGAACAAGAAAATAATGATAATATTACTATCTTCCCTAAAATTGAAAACCAAGAAGGTATTGATAATATCGAAGAAATTTTAGAAGTATCTGATGGTTTAATGGTTGCTCGTGGTGACATGGGTGTTGAAATTCCACCTGAATCTGTGCCAATCGTTCAAAAAGATTTAATTAGAAAATGTAATAAATTAGGAAAACCTGTTATTACTGCAACTCAAATGCTTGATTCAATGCAACGTAATCCACGTGCAACAAGAGCTGAAGCAAGTGACGTTGCTAATGCAATCTATGATGGTACAGATGCAGTTATGTTATCTGGTGAAACAGCTGCAGGACAATATCCTGAAGAAGCAGTTAAAACAATGAGAAATATTGCAATTTCAGCTGAAGCTGCTCAAGATTACAAAAAATTATTATCTGATCGTACTAAATTAGTAGAAACATCATTAGTAAATGCGATTGGTGTGTCTGTAGCACATACTGCTCTAAATTTAAATGTTAAAGCAATTGTAGCTGCAACTGAAAGTGGTTCAACAGCGATTACAATTTCTAAATATCGTCCACATTCAGATATTATTGCAGTAACACCTAGTGAACATACTGCAAGACAATTAGCACTAGTATGGGGTGCATATCCAGTTGTTAAAAAAGGACGTAAAACAACAGATGATTTATTAAATAATGCAGTAGCAACAGCTGTTGCTACTGAAAAAGTTGGTAATGGTGATTTAATTATCATTACTGCTGGCGTTCCAACTGGTGAAAAAGGTACGACTAATATGATGAAATTACATTTAGTAGGTGATGAAATTGCTAAAGGTCAAGGTGTTGGTCGTGGATCAACAACTGGTAAAACAGTGATTTCTAAAACTGCTAGTGATTTAGAAGGAAAAGACCTAAGTCAATCAATTATTGTGACTAATTCAATAGATGAAAGCTATGTTCCATATGTTGAAAAAGCTGCAGGTTTAATTACTGAAGAAAACGGTATAACATCACCAAGTGCAATCGTTGGGCTTGAACAAGGTATCCCAACTATTATTGGTGTTGAAAATGCAACGAAAGAATTGAAAAATGACTTATTAGTTACTGTTGATGCAAATCAAGGTAGAATTTTTGAAGGGTATGCAAATGTCCTTTAATTAAACAATTGTATAAGTATGTTTAAATAGAAAGCTAGAAGAGCGGGAATAACCACGTTACATGTTAATGGATAAAATTCTCGCTCTTTTTTATGTTATTTAAACATATTAGAAAAAAGTGGGAGAGAGCCGTATTCGTCGTCCCAACTTGCATTGAACGTAGATTTTCATTAAGAAAATCTCTATGTTGGGGATAGTAGTGTTGAAAAAGCTTGTTACAAGAGTATTTCAATTCAGACATCGACTGCATTAACATAAAAATGACTGGGACATTATTAATTGTTCCAGTCATTTTTCATATTGATATTTTAATGTTATTTTGCTACTTTTTTATATCTTAAATACATAATACCTAAAATAATAAACCAAATAGGTGTTAAGAAAATAGCGTTTCTTGTTGTTGCATTTACAAATAGTAAACAAAACACAAATAAGAAGAATGCTAAAATAATATAGGCCATATATTTTCCACCAGGAAGTTTGAATTTTGCTTTTTTATGTAATTCAGGATTTTTTCTATGATAATTAATATAAGCCCAAATAATTAAAGCCCACACGATAATAAATAATACTGTTGAAATTGTTGTAACATATGTAAATACTAGCGTTGCATTTGGAAAAATATAGTTTAATAATGCTGTCACCAATAATAACGCAGATGATACAATAATTGCGATATGTGGTACACCTTGCTTGTTAGTACTTTTAAATATAGAAGGCGCTTGTTTTTGTTCAGATAATCCAAATAACATACGACTATTTGAGAAGATACCACTATTACAAGATGAAGCAGCAGCAGTTAAAACTACAAAGTTAATTAATCCAGCTGCAAATGGAATACCAATTAATGAGAACAATCTAACAAATGGGCTCTCATTTGGATCCACTTTGTCCCAAGGAATAATAGACATAATGACTGCTAAAGCACCTACATAGAAAATTAAAATTCTAATCGGTACTGCATCTATAGCTTTAGGTATTGTTTTTTCTGGATTTTTAGTTTCACCAGCAGTTACCCCAATCATTTCAATACCAACAAATGAGAATAAAGCCATTTGGAATGACATAAAGAAACCAGAAGTTCCATTGGTAAAAATACCATGTTTATAAAGATTAGTTAAACTTGCATGTCCAAATTGAGTTTTATAAGCAAATAAAATCATTATTGCACCAATGACGATTAAAGCTATAATAGTTATAATTTTAATAATAGCAAACCAGAATTCTAATTCTCCAAATAATTTTGCACTTAATAAGTTAAAAACCATTAATATTAATACGCAAAATAAAGCAGTAATCCAGTTTGGTATAGTTGGAAACCAGAAACTAACATATTTGGCAACTGCAGTTACTTCTGCCATTCCCGTTATAATCCAGCATAACCAATATGTCCATCCAGTAACGAATCCTGCAAATGGTCCAATATACTCGTTTGTTACATCAGCAAATGATTTAAAACGAGTATTTTGAATAATGATTTCTCCAAGGCCTCTCATAAACATAAATAGCATGAATCCAATAATGATATAGGTTAATAGAATAGAAGGTCCAGTCATAGCTATAGTTTGACCTGCACCTAAGAATAATCCAGTTCCGATAGCGCCACCAAGAGCAATCAATTGTACATGACGATTACTTAATCCTCTTTGTAATTTTTCTTCTGCCATAAGACAACTCCCTTACATTTAATTAATATTAATTATGCACTTATATATTAAATTCGACAATTATTTTTCTAAATTTTTTCTAAAAATTTTATTAACATTGAGTTAATAAAAGATAATCATTATTGATAAATAATTAAAATATTCATTATTTTCACATAAGTCAACCTTGTCTTAATTCTTATAAATAGCTTTATAACAATTTTTATAATCATTATAATTAAAATTAATATATAAATAATTTACCAATGAAAATTTAAACCACATATATCATGATTCACAAAACTTATAATTTTAGATATACTATTTATGAAAGCCATTACATTATGTAAAAGAAAAGGGGAATTACTTATGGCAGAATTACAAAAAGGTTTAGAAGGGGTTATCGCAGCAGAAACTAAAATCAGTTCAATTATTGATAGTCAATTAACTTATTCAGGATATGATATTGATGATTTAGCTGAAAATGCTCAATTTGAAGAAATCATGTTCTTATTATGGAATTATAGATTACCAACACAAGAAGAACTTGAAGAATTAAAAGAGAAACTAAAACAATATATGACATTAAATCCAAGGGTATATAAGCATTTTGAAGAATATGCTACAGATGATGTACATCCAATGACTGCATTACGTACCTCTGTTTCTTATATTGCACACTTTGATCCAGATGCTGAAGAGGAAACAGATGAAAGTCGAAAAGATCGAGCTATTCGTATCCAAGCAAAGATTGCATCATTAGTTACAGCGTTTTCACGCGTACGAGAAGGAAAGGAACCTGTTAAGCCTAACTCTGATTTAAGCTATGCAGCAAACTTCTTGTATATGTTAAAAGGGGAATTGCCATCTGATACTGAAGTTGAAGCTTTTAATAAAGCTTTAATATTACATGCCGATCATGAACTCAATGCTTCAGCATTTACAGCAAGATGTGCAGTATCATCTCTATCTGATATGTATTCAGGTATTGTAGCAGCAATTGGTTCATTAAAAGGGCCTTTACATGGTGGAGCAAATGAACAAGTAATGAAAATGTTATCAGAAGTTAAATCACTTGATGAAGTAGATAATTATTTAGATAAGAAACTTGCTAACAAAGAAAAAATCATGGGATTCGGTCATCGAGTATATAAAGAGGGAGATCCACGTGCTAAGTACTTAAAAGAAATGAGTCGAAAAATAACTTCTGAAACCGGACATAACGAATTATATGAAATTTCTCTTGCAATTGAAAAGCGTATGCACGATGAAAAAGGCTTAATTCCAAATGTAGACTTCTTTAGTGCAACTGTTTATCATAGTATGGAAATTCCACACGATATTTTTACACCTATCTTTGCTGTGAGTCGTACTGCAGGATGGACCGCGCATATTTTAGAACAATATCGTGATAATCGAATTATTCGTCCGCGTGCAAAATATGTTGGAGAAACAAATCGTAAATATGTACCAGTTGAAGAAAGATAAAATATTTTAAAATTTAATTTATGGAGGCTTTTATAATGGCAGCTGAAAAAATTACTAGAGCAAATGATGAATTATTAAATGTACCTAATGAACCAATTATTCCATTTATTATTGGGGATGGTATCGGTCCTGATATTTGGAAAGCAGCTAGTCGTGTTGTTGATGCGGCGGTTGAAAAAGCATATAACGGTGAAAAGCGTATTGAGTGGAAAGAGGTATTAGCTGGTCAAAAAGCGTACGATGAAACTGGTGAATGGTTACCACAAGAAACTTTAGATACTATCAAAGAATACTTAATCGCAATTAAAGGACCATTAACTACACCAATTGGCGGAGGCATTCGTTCTTTAAATGTAGCATTAAGACAAGAACTAGATTTATTTACTTGTCTTCGTCCAGTACGTTGGTTTAAAGGTGTACCTTCACCAGTTAAACGTCCTCAAGATGTTGATATGGTTATCTTCCGTGAAAATACTGAGGATATTTATGCAGGAATTGAATTTAAAGAAGGAACAGAAGAAGTTAAAAAAGTTATTGACTTCTTACAAAATGAAATGGGTGCTACAAATATTCGTTTTCCCGAAACTTCTGGTATTGGTATTAAACCAGTTTCTAAAGAAGGGACTGAACGTTTAGTAAGATCTGCTATTCAATATGCAATTGATAATAATCGTAAATCAGTAACATTAGTTCACAAAGGTAATATTATGAAGTTTACAGAAGGATCATTTAAACAATGGGGTTATGATTTAGCTCATAATGAATTTTCTGATAAAGTATTTACTTGGCAACAATATGATGAAATTGCTGAAAAAGATGGTAAAGATGCTGCAAATGACGCACAACAAAAAGCTGAAAAAGATGGTAAAATTATTATTAAAGATTCAATAGCAGATATTTTCTTACAACAAATTTTAACACGTCCAGCAGAACATGATGTAGTAGCTACAATGAACTTAAATGGCGACTATATCTCAGATGCACTTGCTGCACAAGTAGGAGGAATCGGTATTGCTCCTGGTGCTAATATTAACTATGAGACAGGGCATGCTATTTTTGAAGCAACACATGGTACAGCACCAAAGTATGCTAACTTAAATAAAGTGAATCCATCATCTGAATTATTAAGTTCTGTATTAATGTTAGAACATTTAGGATGGCAAGAAGCGGCTGATAAAATTACTGATGCTATTGAAGCTACAATTGCTTCTAAAATTGTAACATATGATTTTGCTCGTTTAATGGACGGGGCTACTGAAGTATCAACTTCAGAATTTGCCGATGAACTTATTAAAAACTTAAAATAAACATAATATTTATTTTGATAAAACAGTCTAAGATGGATTTTGATGTCTTAGACTGTTTTTTTGTTCATTATTAATAAATATCATAGCAAGATTAACAAAAATATCCTTCACAAATAGAAAATATTAATTAAATGTTAAGTTTATGTAAATTCAATATGTTGTATGTTATTTTTATTTAAATTTCAGTTATAATAAAATTGAAATTGTTAATTCTATTTAGGGAGGCAAATCATGTCACAAAAAGTATTAGTGGTTGATGACGAGCAATCAATAGTAACGTTACTAAAATATAACTTAGAAACAGCAGGTTATATTGTAGATGTAGCGTATGATGGTGAAGAAGCACTCAAAAAAGTTAAAGAGGTTAAACCTGAACTGATTGTATTAGATGTCATGTTACCCAAAAAAGATGGAATAGAAGTATGTAAAACGATTCGATCTGATAAAAATCTTGTACCTATTTTAATGTTAACAGCTAAAGATGATGAGTTTGATCGTGTGTTAGGCTTAGAATTAGGTGCTGATGATTACATGACTAAACCATTCTCTCCAAGAGAAGTTGTAGCGAGAGTAAAAGCTATTTTAAGACGCTCTCAAATTGCTAATGAAGTCGTAAAAGATGACGTGGATGATGAAGATATTGTAATTGATAATATTAGAATTCGTCCTGAATTCTTTGAAGTCTATAGAGATGATACCTTGCTTGAACTTACACCTAAAGAATTTGAGTTACTACTTTATCTTATTGAACGTCAAGGACGCGTAATTACTAGAGAACATATGTTAAATTCAGTGTGGAATTACGAGTTTGCAGGAGATTCAAGAATTGTAGATGTTCATATTAGTCATTTAAGAGATAAATTAGAAGAAAATCCTAAACAACCTAAGTTGATAAAAACAGTGCGTGGATTGGGTTATAAATTAGAAAGACCTAAAGCTTAATGATTAAATTTCATCATAGATTATTACTTCTACTATGTACAATAACAATTATTAGTTTTATAGGTTTAGGTGCAATTCTTCATCATACGATTTATCAAATATTATCAGATACTCAAACTAGAGAATTAAATCATCTATCAGAAAATATCGTAAATTTAAATAATCGAAATAAACAAGCAGACATTCAGCGTATAGCACAAAATCAAAACTTGGTTGTTGAAATTTCTGAAAATGGACATGTGTTATATCAAACTGGTAATCAACATCAAATTAATCATACTATTGATAATGCAGCTAATCCTTCGAATATTATATATCATAAAAATAAGGATAAAGTGGATTACACATTTAAAAATACTGTAAGTAATAAAACAATATACATAAGTGGTATTAATACTGAAATTTTAGATTTACAAAAAAATATGTGGAAGTACTTATCATTAATTGGAATCATTGTGTTAATTGCTATTTATTTAGCTGTAAGAAGCATTAATCGCACCTATATAAGACCAATCAACGAAGTTACTTATGCGACATCTTTAATTGCAGATGGATATTATCATGTTAGAGTACCTGAAAGTAATGTGAAAGAAACAAAAGCATTATTTGTCACTACCAATGATTTAGCAAGACGATTGCAAAAATTAAATAATAAACAAAAAATGCAATCTAATCGTCTTAAAACAACATTAGAAAATATTCCTAGCTCGGTATTAATGATAGATAAGCAAGGTGAAATTGTTATTGCAAACCATGCTTATTACGAGGTATTCAAACCAGATAGTAAAGTCGAAAATAAAGATTATACTGTACATTTAGATAAAGAAATTCAACATCTTGTTATTGAAAGCTTTAAAACTGAAAAACCGTTGCATGAACAAATTGAGTTATACATTAATGATGTTCATCAAAAATATTTTGATGTTTCTTGTATTCCCATCTTAAGTAAAGCAAAAAAGAAACTTCAAGGTATGGTTGTAGTATTACATGATATCACTAATTTAAAAAAATTAGAAAATTTGAGACGTGAGTTTGTTGCAAATGTTTCACATGAACTTAAAACTCCAATTACTTCAATTAAAGGATTTGCAGAAACCTTAATTGAAGGTGCAAAGAATGATGAACAATCTCTTGAGGTGTTTTTAAATATTATTTTAAAAGAATCAAATCGTATAGAATCACTTGTCATGGATTTATTAGATTTATCTCATATTGAACAACAAACTGAGATTGAGACTACTTATGTTAATCTTTCAGATTTAGCACATAATACAATCCATAATCTACAAACTCAAGCTAAGTATAAAAACATCGCTATTAAATCTGAAATAGAAAATGATGTTATTATTGAAGCGCATGAAGGAAAGTTGTCTCAAGTTATCACAAATTTACTTTCAAATGCCATTAACTATTCGTACGAAAATAATAAAGTTATTGTTAGAGTTTACAGAGAAGATATAAAAGTTAATCTAGAAATCCAAGATTATGGCATTGGGATAGACAAAAAAGATCAAAAGCATATTTTTGAGAGATTTTATAGAGTAGATAAAGCAAGAAGTCGTGACTCTGGTGGAACAGGTTTAGGATTATCGATTACAAAACATATTGTAGAAGCACTTCACGGTACAATTATGGTCGAAAGTGAACTGAATAAAGGATCGCTATTTAGAGTCTCATTTATAGATAAAATCGAATAACTATTTTGTCCTACAATTTTAGGTCATCCACACTTTAAAATACTTTTTTATGCTTTTATAATTTTAAAGGGACCTAAACTTGTAGGACTTTATTTTTTGAAATTCGTAAAATATCGTTCAGTCGTTATGACCAAAGGTTTATGCTAAAATATAATTAAACTCATTCTGGAGGTTTAAAATTTGAATAAATTAGTGTTGATAGATGGCAATAGTTTAAGTTTTAGAGCTTTTTACGCATTGCCACTTTTATCTAATAAAGCAGGTATTCATACAAATGCGATTCTTGGGTTCGCCAAATTACTCGAAAAAATTATCAGAGAAGAACAACCTACACATTTCTTAGTAGCCTTTGACGCAGGTAAGACTACTTTTAGACATTCTAAATATAGTGAATACAAAGGTGGACGTCAAAAAACACCACCCGAATTAAGCGAACAATTTCCATATATTCGACAATTGTTAGATGCTTATCATATTAAACATTATGAATTAGAAAACTACGAAGCAGATGACATTATTGGTACGCTAAGTAAAGAAGCAGATCAAAATGATTTTGAAACTATTATTGTAACTGGAGATAGAGACTTAACACAGTTAGCAACTCAAAATGTGACTATTTATTATACTAAAAAAGGGGTCACAGACGTTGATCACTATACTCCAGAATTTATAGCAGAAAAATATAATGGTTTAAAACCAATACAAATTATTGATATGAAAGGTTTAATGGGAGATAGTTCAGACAATATACCCGGTGTAGCTGGAGTAGGAGAAAAAACAGCAATTAAACTTTTAAATCAATTTGATTCTGTAGAAGGTGTCTATGAGAATATTGATAAAGTATCTGGTAAAAAATTAAAAGAAAAGCTCGAACTTAGTCATGAAGATGCATTAATGAGTAAAGAGCTTGCTACAATTAATCGCTATAGTCCAATAGAAGTCACTTTAAATGATACTAAATTAAGTGATATCAAGGATAATCATGAAAAAATTGAACTTTTTAAGAAATTAGAATTTAAACAATTATTAGCAGATATAGATAATAAAGCATCTGAGTTTGAGCAAGAACAAAAACAAGTTTCTTTTGATATTTTACCTACTTTTGAATATGTTGATTTTAATCATCTTGATGAAGCAGTGATTCATTTCGAAATAGATGGTTCTAATTATTTAAAAGATGATATTTTAAAGTTTGGATTTTATGATAAAGAACGTTATATCGTAGTTGATGCAGATAATATTAAAGATTATCCAGAACTTATTAAATGGTTAGAAAATGAAAATTCTAAAAAGGTAGTTTATGATGCAAAGAAAACATTTGTTATAGCACACAGATTAAATATCAACATTCAAAATATCGTTTTTGATGCGATGTTAGCAAGCTACATTATTGATCCATCACGAACGATTGATGATGTCTATTCGGTTGTAACAAATTATCATCAAACGTATGTTAAAGAAGATGTCTCTATTTATGGGAAAGGTAAAAAGCGACAAGTTCCTGATACTGAAATTTTAAATACGCATATTGCATCTATTACTAAATCTATTGATGCTGTTAAACCGTTAATGGAAAAAGAACTAGAATCACATCAACAAATGAATTTACTAAAAGATTTAGAACTTCCGCTAGCACGTATTTTAAGTAAAATGGAAGAAATTGGTATTTATACAGATGTAAATGATTTACAACGCATGCAACAAGAATTACAAGAGAAGTTAGAATTGTTAGTTCAACGTATTCATGACGCAGCAGGTGAAGAATTTAACATTAATTCACCTAAACAACTCGGTGTGGTTTTATTTGAAACATTAAAACTACCTGTCATTAAAAAAACAAAAACTGGTTATTCTACAGCAGTCGATGTTTTAGAACAGTTACAGAATGAACATCCTATCATTAATGATATTTTGGAATATCGTCAATTAGCTAAATTACAATCTACTTATGTGGAAGGTTTACAAAAAGTCATTAGTAATGATAAGCGTATACACACTCGTTTTAATCAAACATTAGCACAAACTGGACGATTATCTTCAGTTGATCCTAATTTACAAAATATACCGATTCGACTTGAAGAAGGGCGTAAAATACGTAAAGCATTTAAACCTTCATCTGAAGACAGTGTTATTTTATCTGCAGATTATTCTCAAATTGAATTACGTGTCTTAGCGCATATTACACAAGATGACAGTTTAAAAGAAGCATTCATTCATGGACAGGACATTCATACTGCTACAGCACGAAAAGTATTTGGTGTTGAAGCGGAGGAAGTCACTGATTTAATGCGTAGACAAGCCAAAGCTGTAAATTTTGGAATCGTTTATGGTATTAGTGATTATGGCTTAAGTCAAAGCTTAAATATAACACGTAAAGAGGCAAAAATATTTATTGATGATTATTTAGCAAGTTTCCCTGGAGTTAAGCAATATATGAGTGACATTGTAAAGGATGCTAAAGCAAATGGCTATGTTGAAACATTATTGCATCGTAGACGTTATATTCCTGACATCACTAGTCGTAATTTTAATTTAAGAGGTTTTGCGGAACGTACAGCAATGAACACTCCAATTCAAGGAAGTGCAGCCGATATTATTAAACTTGCTATGGTTGAATTTGATAAGCAAGTTCAACATACGTCTTACAAAGCTAAATTACTTTTACAAGTACATGATGAATTAATATTTGAAGTGCCTAAGTCTGAAGTTGAAGAATTTAGTTTATTTGTTGAAGATATAATGGAGCATGCATTAGACTTAGATGTTCCATTAAAAGTAGACTCTAATTATGGTCCTACTTGGTATGATGCGAAATAGAAAGAGGAATGAATAATGCCAGAATTACCAGAAGTTGAACATGTTAAAAGGGGAATAGAACCTTTTATTGTAAATGCTACAATTAAAAATATTTCATTTTCTAAAAAAGTAATTGAAGGTAAAAGTCAGAATAAAGAAACGATTATCAAAGGAATGAATTTAGATGGTTTTCGTTTGAATTGCGAAGGCTATAAGATAATTAAAGTCGAACGAAGAAGTAAATATATTGTTTTTCATATTGAAAAACATAATCGTAAACGTGTGTTACTTAGTCATTTAGGTATGGCTGGTGGATTTTTCATTGTCAATCACCTATCTGAGATAGCAATTCCCAACTATCGTAAACATTGGCACGTGATTTTCCATTTAAATAATGGAAAAAAATTAGTGTTTTCAGATATACGTCGATTTGGTGAGATTAGAAACCTAAATTCATTTGAAGATTATCCTTCATTTTTAGAAATAGCGCCTGAGCCTTTTGACGAAGAAGCGTTACAACATTTTAATCACTATTTATCTCAAAAAAAAGTAGCCAATAAACCTATTAAACAGATGTTACTGGATCATAAAATCATAGCAGGATGTGGAAATATCTATGCTTGTGAAGCATTGTTTAGAGCAGGTATCCATCCTGCGAGAAAAGTAAAAGATACGTCTCATCAAGAAAGACAAATGCTCTTTTATTATGTACAAGAAGTTTTAAAAGAGGGTATTGATAATGGTGGAACAAGTATTTCAGATTATCGTCATGCTGACGGAAAAACTGGAAAAATGCAATTACATTTAAATGTATACAAACAAAAGACATGTAAAGTATGTGGCCATGATATTGAACAAAAAGTTATAGCATCTAGAAACAGTCATTTTTGTCCATATTGTCAGAAATAAATAAAGTGAGCGGTGATACAAATGCCTAAAGTAATTGGATTAACAGGTGGAATAGCTACCGGAAAGTCAACAGTTTCTAAATTATTATCAGAATATGGATTTAAAATTGTCGATGCAGATATAGCTTCAAGAAAAGCAGTAGAGAAAGGATCAACTGCTTTGGAACAAATAAAAGAAACGTTTGGTGACGAAGCAATCACAAGTGACGGAGAAATGAATCGACAATACATTGGAGAATTAGTATTTAATCATCCAGAAAAACGATTAGAACTTAATGAAATTATTCATCCTATTGTAAGAACGATTATGGAACAAGAAAAGCAACAGTATTTACAACAAGGGTATGATGTGATTATGGATATTCCGCTTCTGTTTGAGAATGATTTACAAAATACTGTGGATGAAGTCTGGCTGGTCTACACATCTGAAAGTGTACAAATTGAACGTTTAATGAAACGTAACAATTTAGACTTGGATCAAGCAAAAGCGAGAGTTCATAGTCAAATATCAATTGATAAAAAAAGCAGAATGGCTGATCATGTTATAGATAATTTAGGAAGTAAATCTGAATTAGAAACCCTTCTTAAACAACTATTGATTGAAAAAGGATACATTCATGAATAATATGAGAAAAAGAGTTTAGGACTTTATTTTTAGTCTTAAACTCTTTTTATTTATATAATAAATATATTAGTTATATAAACTTAAAATGTAAAAAATATTACATTATTTTTGGTAAACGCTTTCAATCGGAATCTATTATGTTATACTAATTTTATAAAGTATAACATATAAAACAAGGGGTGCTTTAAATGTCAACAAATATTGCAATTAATGGAATGGGTAGAATAGGAAGAATGGTTTTAAGAATTGCATTACATAATGAAAATTTTAATGTGGTTGCGATTAATGCAAGCTATCCACCTGAAACAATTGCACATCTAATTAACTATGATACAACGCATGGACGTTATGATAAAAAGGTAGAACCAATTGAGGATGGTATACGTGTTGATAACCATAACATTAAGTTAGTGTCAGATAGAAATCCTGAAAATTTACCATGGAAAGATTTAAATATAGATATCGTAATTGAAGCAACTGGAAAATTTAATCATGGTGATAAAGCAGTTGGACATATTCATGCTGGAGCTAAAAAAGTATTACTAACTGGCCCATCTAAAGGTGGAGAAGTCCAAATGATTGTTAAAGGGGTAAATGATGACAAATTAGATGTTGAAAAGTATGACATTTTCAGTAATGCTTCATGTACGACAAATTGTATAGGACCAGTTGCTAAAGTTTTAAATGATCAATTTGGTATTGTAAATGGATTAATGACTACTGTTCATGCAATTACTAATGATCAAAAAAATATTGATAATCCCCATAAAGATTTACGTAGAGCACGTTCATGTAATGAAAGTATTATTCCAACTTCTACTGGAGCAGCAAAAGCATTGAAAGAAGTTTTACCAGAACTAGAAGGTAAACTTCATGGGTTAGCTTTACGTGTGCCTACAAAAAATGTTTCTTTAGTTGATTTAGTTGTAGATTTAGAAAAACCGGTAACTGTTGACGAAATTAATAATGCATTTCGTCATTCAGATTTAGATGGTGTTTTAGAAGTAGAAAATGCACCTTTAGTATCTGTCGATTTCAATACAAATCCACATTCAGCTATTATCGATGCTGAGAATACAATTGTAATGGATGATCATAAGGTGAAAGTGATTGCTTGGTATGATAATGAATGGGGTTATTCTAATAGAGTAGTAGAAGTAGCTGAAATGATTGGTGAACAACTAGTAGAAAAGTCTACCGTGACTGCAGTTTAAGCTTTTAATAAGTAAAAGATTGTTAATTTTAGAGTTGATATTCTAATATAATGTCATTGATTTTATAGATTAAAAAATTATAAAACATTAAATAATTTTTTTAATGAGTCATATGTAGGAAAGTGAAAAAAGAATTTATATTGAATTCTATTTCACTTTCCTTTTTATATTTTATTATAGGTTTAGACAGCTAAGTTGTATCAATTTATTATCAATACATATGAGTTCTTTTGTCATAAATCGTTTTTATAGTATAATGAAGCATAATCTATTCAAGAGGGTGACAGATATGAAATGCCCAAAATGTAGTGCCACACATTCACGCGTGGTAGATTCAAGACATGCTGATGAAGCTAACGCAATACGTAGAAGACGTGAATGTGAGAATTGTGGGACAAGATTTACAACATTTGAACATATTGAAGTGAGTCCACTTATTGTGGTCAAAAAAGATGGCACACGTGAACAATTTTTAAGAGAAAAAATATTAAATGGTCTTGTAAGATCTTGTGAAAAAAGACCAGTTAGATATCAACAATTGGAAGACATTACTAATAAAGTAGAATGGCAATTACGCGATAAAGGTCATACAGAAATTTCATCTAGAGATATAGGTGAATATGTAATGAATTTGCTCATGCATGTAGATCAAGTCTCTTATGTACGATTTGCGTCAGTATATAAAGAGTTTAAAGATGTGGATCAATTACTAGCATCGATGCAAGGTATTTTGGATGATAACAAACGGAGTGATTCATAAATGAGTTTTAAATCTTATGAGTATGGTTTAAGTCCACACGATGGATTTAAAGTATATCGACATTTTTTCTTTAATCATCAACAATTAGAGATATTAAATCGATTGTACATACCGTTAATTGGCTTTAAAGCTATTGGTGTATATCATTTCATGAACCAATTTATCGATGAAGTTGAAGATACTATTCTCACACATTACACTATCATGAATGAGCTTAAAATAAATTTATTAGAATTCCGTGAATATATGGATTTACTTGAAGGCATTGGGTTAATTAAAACATTTGTAAAACATGATAGTAATCAGTCATTGTTTATATATGAATTGATTCAACCTCCAACGGCATACCAATTTTTTAATGATCCAATGTTATCTATATACCTATACAATGAAGTTGATAATCGAAGATATAAAGATTTAAAAGCGTATTTTGAAAAAGATGAACCAGATTTAAAAGAATTTCAGCAAGTAACGCGCAAATTTACTGATGTATTCAAAGTTCCACATAAAAATATATCTATTGATGCTTCAACAATTCAAAAGGAAAATCATTCAGCTACTATAGATTTAGATAATGAATCATTTGACTTTGATATGTTGAGAGATATGTTACAACATCATTTTATAAGTGGAGAAATTATTACTAAAGAGGCAAAACAATTAATTTTACAATTGGCTACTTTATATGGGTTAACGCCTACTTCTATGAAACGAATCATTCTTAACTCTATCACACAAAATCAAACGTTATCATTTGAAGAGATGAGAAAACAAGCAAGGTCTCATTACTTAATTGAGCATCAACAACAGCTTCCTAAGTTACAAACTAAAGCTAATCCTTCTAATTATTTAGAACAATCACAGCGTCCAAATGAGACTACTGATGATATAAAGGAAAGTGATAGTTGGTTTAAGTTATTAGAAAACACAAGTCCTATTGATATGTTAGCGTCTTGGTCTGAATCAGAACCAACTTTACAACAAAAAAGAATGGTAGAAGAGTTAATAGAGCGTGAAAAATTGTCATTTGGTGTAATTAATATTTTATTACAATTTGTAATGCTTAAGAATGAAATGAAACTTCCTAAATCCTATATATTTGAAATCGCTTCAAATTGGAAAAAGTTAGGTATTAAAACTGCACAACAAGCATATGATTATGCGCTGAAAACAAATCAACAAATCAATGATAGTATAACTAAAAAAACAAAACGTCAATATAAACAACGTGACGTTGCATCAATAGAAAAAACACCAAAATGGTTAAAAGATAAAAACCAACAAGATGAAAAACCAAACAATAATGATGCGCAATTTGAAAAAGATAGAGAAGCGTTTCGTGCTCAATTAGAACAAGATTGGGAGGATTAGATGAAACCATTTAGTAAACTTATAAAAAATCAAGATAATTTAAACAAAAGAATTGCTAAAATAAAACATCAAGTCATTAATGATTCTGATGTTAAACAATTTTTAAATCAACACCAGTCAGAACTTACTAATGAAATGATTGATAAAGATTTAAATGTACTTCAAGAATATAAAGATCAACAAAAACACTACGATGGTCACGATTATGCACACTGTCCAAACTTTGTTAAAGGTCATATTCCAGAATTATATATAGAAAATGAGCGTATTAAAGTTCGTTATCGATTATGTCCTTGCAAAATTAAATACGATGAAGAACGTTTAAGTTCACAACTCATTACTGCTCATCACATGCAACGAGATACGTTAAATGCAAAAGTTAAAGATATCTATACTAACGATAGAAGTCGACTTGAAATAGCTATGGAAGTTAACGATATTTGTAAAAAGTTAGTTAACGGTGAACGCGTTAAGGGTCTTTATATACATGGCCCTTTTGGAACAGGCAAATCTTTTATTTTAGGAGCTATCGCAAACCAGCTTAAGTCAAAACATGTGCCATCTACAATAGTATATTTACCTGAATACATTCGTATACTAAAAGGTGGTTTTAAAGATGGGAGTTATAATGAAAAGTTAGAGCGTATACGAGAAGCAAATATATTAATGTTAGATGATATCGGAGCTGAGGATGTCACAACATGGGTAAGGGATGAGGTGATAGGTCCCTTATTACATTATCGTATGGTTCATGAATTACCAACATTCTTTAGTTCAAATCTAAATTTGGAAGAATTAGAACATCATTTATCTATATCAAACAAAGGGGCAGAAATAACGAAAGCTGCTCGAATTATCGAACGTATCAAAAGTTTAGCAAATGAATTTTATTTAGATGGAAAAAATTTACGAAATAATTGAAATTTACAATGTGTGATGTATAATAAAGATAAATCTAAATCGTTGAAATAAATGAAGATATGATAATTTAATCTCTATCATACAGCAAGCCAACAATTGATGAGAATTTGGTTGATATATTAAATTATTACTCCTTCATATTTAGATGCTGGTAATCAGTATCCGGCTCAAGACCGTTATCTTATGAAGAGATATCTAGAATAATCTAGATAACTAGGGTGGTACCGCGACGAACTCGTCCCTTTTATAGGGAGGAGTTTTTTTATTTTCTTCAGCGATCATAGAATAAAATTTATGGAGGGTTTCGATATGGAACAAATTAATATTAAATTTCCAGATGGCAATTCAAAATCATTTGATAAAGGAACTACTACAGAAGACATTGCACAATCAATTAGTCCTGGACTTCGAAAAAAAGCAGTAGCAGGAAAATTTAATAATCAACTCGTTGATTTAACTCGTCCACTTGAAGAAGATGGGGCAATTGAAATTGTTACACCTGGTAGTGATGAAGCTCTAGAGGTATTACGTCATTCAACTGCTCATTTAATGGCTCAAGCATTAAAACGAATTTATGGAGATGTTAAATTCGGTGTTGGTCCAGTGATTGAAGGCGGTTTTTACTACGACTTTGACATGGATGAAAAAGTATCATCAGATGACTTTGAAAAAATCGAAAAAACAATGAAACAAATTGTTAACGAAAATTATAAAATTGAACGTAAAGTGGTTTCTCGTAAAGAAGCAAAAGATTTCTTTAAAGATGATCCATATAAATTAGAATTAATAGATGCAATTCCTGAAGATGAGAATGTAACATTATATACTCAAGGTGAATTTACAGATTTATGCCGTGGTGTTCATGTGCCATCAACTTCAAAAATTAAAGAATTTAAACTTCTTTCTACTGCAGGTGCATATTGGCGTGGGGATAGCGACAATAAAATGTTACAACGTATATATGGTACTGCTTTCTTTGATAAAAAAGATTTAAAAGCACATTTAGACATGTTAGAGGAACGTCGTGAACGTGATCATCGTCGTATTGGTAAAGATTTAGAATTATTTACAAATAATCAACTTGTTGGTGCTGGTCTTCCACTATGGTTACCAAATGGTGCAACAATTCGCCGTGAAATTGAACGTTATATTGTAGATAAGGAAGTAAGCATGGGATATGATCATGTATATACCCCAGTTCTAGCTAACGTTGAACTTTATAAAACTTCAGGTCATTGGGATCACTATAGAGATGATATGTTCCCACCAATGAAATTAGATGAAACTGAAGAAATGGTATTACGTCCAATGAACTGTCCACATCATATGATGGTTTATAATAATAAACCACATTCTTATCGTGAATTACCAATTCGTATTGCTGAATTAGGTACTATGCATAGATATGAAGCAAGTGGTGCAGTATCAGGCTTACAACGTGTAAGAGGTATGACTTTAAATGATTCTCATATCTTTGTACGTCCTGACCAAATTAAAGATGAATTCAAACGCGTTGTTCATATGATACAAGATGTTTATGAAGACTTTGGTTTTGAAGATTACACATTCAGATTAAGTTACAGAGATCCTGAAGATAAAGAAAAATATATGGACGATGATGACATGTGGAATAAAGCTGAGTCTATGCTTAAAGAAGCAGTAGATGAAATGGGCTTACCATATGTTGAAGCTATTGGAGAAGCAGCATTCTATGGTCCTAAATTAGATGTTCAAGTTAAAACTGCAATGGGTAAAGAAGAAACCCTTTCAACTGCACAACTTGATTTCTTACTACCTGAACGATTTGATCTTTCTTATATTGGTAGTGATGGTGAAAATCACCGACCTGTTGTTATTCATCGTGGCGTAGTTTCAACTATGGAACGTTTTGTAGCTTTCTTAACTGAAGAAACTAAAGGTGCTTTCCCAACATGGTTAGCTCCAAAACAAGTTGAGATTATTCCAGTAAATGTAGATTTACATTACGACTATGCGAGAAATTTACAAGATGAATTAAAATCTCAAGGTGTTCGTGTAGAAATTGATGATCGTAACGAAAAAATGGGCTATAAAATTCGAGAGGCACAAATGCAAAAAATTCCTTATCAAATTGTAGTAGGAGATAAAGAAGTTGAAAACAACGAAGTAAATGTTCGTAAGTATGGCTCACAAGATCAAGAAACAATAGAAAGAGATGAATTTATCTGGAACTTAGTAGATGAAATTCGTCTAAAAAGACGTAGATAGTCTTGATAAAATAATATCCTTAATGTATATTACAAAGTAGTTAAATAAAAATGAGTTAGAGGTTGCATCTTTAAAAAGTAATACTTCAGAAGTTGATATGGAACGTATGTTGAAAGTATGAAAGGTAAAGATGCCGAAACAAATGATAACCATACTTATGATTTGTTGGGACAGTTATCGAATAGAAACTGTACTGTCACAGTTTGTGATGTGCTACCGACATAGATTAAGTAATGGGTGCATATCTTAACGGTATGTACCTATTTTTTAATTTGTAATTTGATTTACATATCATTTATAAAAATTAAATATGTTAATTATCTTCACATAACAAATAAATACTTAGCTAACCTCTACATTAAGAAAGGGAGCTTATATGAGTAAAGTTGAAAATCAAGATAGCGGTATGAAGAGAGGGTTAAAAGATCGTCATATCTCTATGATTGCAATGGGAGGCTGTATTGGTACAGGCCTATTTATGACATCAGGTGGTGCTATTCACGATGCTGGTGCATTAGGTGCGCTTATTGCATATGCAATTATTGGAGCTATGGTATTCTTTTTAATGACTTCTTTAGGAGAAATGGCTACGTATTTACCTGTTTCAGGTTCATTTAGTACCTATGCAACACGATTTGTAGATCCATCATTAGGATTCGCATTAGGTTGGAACTATTGGTTTAACTGGGTAATTACTGTAGCGGCAGATGTAACTATTGCAGCGCAAGTCATTCAGTATTGGACACCTATGGCAGGGATACCAGCATGGGTATGGAGTTGTATCTTTATAGTTATTATTTTCGCATTAAACTCTTTATCTGTAAGAGTATATGGTGAAAGTGAATATTGGTTTGCACTTATAAAAGTGATTACAGTAATTATTTTTATAATTATTGGTATTTTAACTATATTAGGAATTATGGGTGGACATTTTGTAGGATTTGAAACATTTACTAAAGGTGATGGGCCAATCCTAGGTGGAAATCTTGGCGGTAGTTTACTTTCAATCCTAGGTGTATTCTTAGTTGCTGGTTTCTCATTCCAAGGTACTGAATTAATAGGTATTACTGCTGGAGAATCTGAGAATCCAGAACGTGCTGTCCCAAAAGCAATTAAACAAGTTTTTTGGAGAATATTATTATTTTACATCTTAGCCATCTTTGTTATTGGTATGTTAATTCCTTATAATAGTAATGCTTTAATGGGTGGAGATAACGATGTTGCAACATCTCCATTTACGCTTGTCTTTAAAAATGCAGGCTTAGCATTTGCTGCTTCATTTATGAATGCAGTTATTTTAACTTCAGTATTATCAGCTGGTAATTCAGGGATGTATGCATCAACACGTATGTTATATTCAATGAGTAAAGATAAATTAGCATTCGCTTCGTTTGGTAAAACGAATAAACACGGCGTGCCATATTTATCATTGATTGCTACTGGTGTACTTGTAGTCGTTATTTTCTTAGTACAAAAATTAAGCGGAAATGCTTATGAATACATTGTAGCTGCCAGTGGTATGACAGGCTTTATTGCTTGGGTAGGTATTGCAGTAAGTCACTATCGCTTTAGACGAGCATTTAATGTTCAACATCATCGTAAATCAGAATTGAAATATAAAGCGAAATGGTTCCCATTCGGTCCAATATTTGCAGGTATATTGTGTGTGATTGTGATTGTTGGACAAGATGTGGATTTCATTAAAACAGGGCACTTTGATCTTAATCGATTTATTATTACGTATATGGGTATTCCAGTATTTTTAGTATTCTTTATTTATCATAAATTAAGATATAAAACTAAAAAAATACCTCTTGAAGAAGTTGATTTAAGCCAAGATGTCTCAATGAATGAAGTAAAACATCACTAATTTCAAAAAACAATTGACATGCTTAATAAAACTTGATATGATTAGTATCGTTGATTACGAAACGAACCAAGTAGAAACACCCGTTTCTCACCTGTAGCGACGCAAAAAGCTGTTGGCAGGTTAATCATGTCACACAATTATTGTGTATGAGTGAAGAGCGGGCAAATATTGTCCGCTCTTTTTGCTTGGGAAAATTTCGTAAAATTTTGGGAGGTGTCAACCATAGCAAAAAATCAAACGCAAGTTAACGAAAAAATTCGCGCAAAAGAATTACGTTTAATTGGCCAAAATGGTGACCAAATTGGTGTTAAATCTAAAAGAGAAGCTCTTGAGATGGCTGAAAGAGTTGAATTAGATTTAGTAGTTGTTGCACCAAATGCTAAACCACCTGTTGCAAGAATTATGGATTATGGTAAATATAAATTCGAACAACAGAAAAAAGAAAAAGAAATGAAGAAAAAACAAAAAGTTATCAATGTTAAAGAAATTCGTTTAAGTCCAACTATTGAGGAACACGATTTCCAAACTAAGTTAAAAAATGGACGTAAATTCTTAACTAAAGGTGACAAATGTAAAGTTTCTATTCGTTTCAGAGGTCGTGCAATTACACACAAAGAAATTGGTCAACGTGTTTTAGAAAAATTTGCAGACGAATGTAAAGATATTGCCACTGTTGAACAAAAACCTAAAATGGAAGGGCGCCAAATGTTTATTATGTTAGCGCCTGTAAACGAAAAATAATTTACTTTTATTAGGAGGAAATGAATCATGCCAAAAATGAAAACTCACCGTGGAGCAGCTAAACGTGTTAAAAGAACTGGTTCAGGTCAATTAAAACGTTCTAGAGCTTTCACATCTCACTTATTTGCAAATAAAAATACTAAACAAAAACGTAAATTACGTAAAGCTAAACTAGTATCTAAAAGCGATATGAAACGCGTAAAACAATTATTAGCTTACAAAAAATAATTAATATTACTTTCGAACGATGATAAAGCGATATATTTAAGGAGGAATTTAACATGCCACGAGTTAAAGGTGGAACAGTAACAAGAGCACGTCGTAAAAAAACGATTAAATTAGCTAAAGGTTACTTCGGTTCAAAACATACATTATATAAAGTAGCAAAACAACAAGTGATGAAATCAGGTCAATACGCATTCCGTGACCGTCGTCAACGTAAACGTGATTTCCGTAAATTATGGATTACACGTATTAATGCAGCTGCACGTCAACATGACATCAGCTATTCTCGTTTAATGAACGGCTTGAAAAAGGCTGACATTAACATTAACCGTAAAATGCTTTCTGAAATTGCTATTTCAGACGATAAAGCTTTCGGTGAATTAGTATCAAAAGCTAAAGATGCTTTAAAATAATTCATATTTAAAAGCCAATAAGGTAACTATAAAACCTTATTGGCTTTTTTTATTTACTTTTATTCATCAAATATTCTTTAATAGAATTATGATAAGTAAACGAACCAGTTAAATATCATTGTGATTTAAATCATTGGTTTGTTAAACTATTAAAAAAGAATATTAATTTCAAGGAGTTAACTATGTCTAAATTTGATGAACAAATCATCGTCGTATCAAGAGAATTATTATTTAATAATGAAAAAAATGCATTTAATGGATTCTTATCGAAAAACGATGGTCAAGGTGAAGAAATATTTAATACGTTTAAAAATTATGAAGTAAAAAGACGTGGAGATATGGAAGAAGATCCATCTTATAAACAACTTATTTCATATTGTCTTTTAGAAAATGAAAATGATGAAATCTTAGTATATCAACGTTTAAGTGGTGGCGGAGAAGAACGCTTACACGGACAGTCTTCAGTGGGTGTTGGTGGACATATGAATAATGTTGTTGGCGCCGATTCAATTAATGAAGTTTTAAGAGTGAATGCACAAAGAGAACTTAATGAAGAAGTAGGATTATCTGAAGATAGATCTCAAAATATAGAATATATTGGTTTTATTAATGATGATACTAATGCGGTAGGTAAAGTTCATATAGGTGTTGTTTTCAAAATTAAGGTGAAATCTAGTGATGTAGAAGTTAGAGAAACCGACACTTTAAAAATTAATTGGGTATCACAAGATGAAATAAATGATTTAAATCATTTTGAATCATGGAGTGCGTTAATTTTAAAAGATTTAAAATAAAGGGGGCTCAATATGTCTGATATTATCCCTTTTCCTCAATCAAAGCAAAAATTATATCATAATATTTTAAATGCACAACAACAAAATAAATATAAAGAAATGTATCAATTGTTTGATATATATGAAGCCTCATTCGAATTAGATAATCAATTATCTTTGATTAAATGTGACATGTTAAATGAATTAGGGTTATATTTAGAATTAAGAGAAGAAGCAATTATTTTCTTAAAAAAAGGTATACCTCATTACGACGAACTGATTATTTTCTATATTAAAGCATTAATAGGTTTAAATCAGAATTATGAAGCAATTGAAGTCATTAATCAAATCATTAACGAAGTGAAAGAACATAAAACTAGAATGGCACTCTTTCCATTAAAAGAATATGCACAATCTAAATTAGATGAAGACAAGAAACTTTCTAGTCAATTATTATCAGAATTTACTAGTTTAGATTTAAATCGTCAAACTAAATTAATGATTAAACTCATTGATAACGGACATTATGAATTCAGAAAGACGGTTGCTTTTTTATTATCTAATCAAGTAGAATCTTATAATTTGAAAAGTCTCATGCTTGAGTATTTACGTTTTTCAAATTATGATAGTGAAATAAAAATTGAGAAGTATGGTTATGAAGTCAACATCTTACCTACAACATTAAAAGGTTTAGAACACACAGATATGAAAACTACTGTTATTCCCAAAGTTCTCGATAGATTAGAAAATGGAGCTTTGAATATACAAAATGAAGCTCAGTATGTGATGAATAATCATTCAATAAAACTATATCCACTTGATATATTTTCACTTTTTAATGAAGAAGATTGGATAATAGCTTATGATGTTTATTTTAAGTCAATGATTGGTATAGAAGTAAGTGAAGCAAATCAAGAATTATTAGCATTAATTTATCAGTTAGATAATTAAATGTGAGCAAATCATTTTAGTTTACTTAAATGATTCTGTAAAGTTGAATTATTATTTAAAATCGCCTATAAAACATTGTTTGTGTCCATATTGGACCTATGATATAATAGGGAAGTTGAAAAAATTAAAAATGTAAGCATGGAGGTATTTATACATGACAGCAACTTGGGAAAAAAAAGAAGGTAACGAAGGTTTATTAAAAGTTACTGTTCCAGCAGAAAAGGTAAATAAAGCATTAGATCAAGCATTTAAAAAAGTGGTTAAACAAATTAACGTGCCTGGTTTCCGTAAAGGTAAAGTGCCTCGTCCAATTTTCGAACAACGTTTTGGCGTTGAAGCATTATATCAAGATGCAGTAGATATTCTTTTACCTGAAGCTTATGGTGAAGCTATTGAAGAAACTAAAATCAATCCAGTCGCTCAACCTGAAATTAATGTAACTCAAATTGAAAAAGGTAAAGATTTCGAATTTGAAGCAACAGTGACTGTTGAACCTGAAGTTAAATTAGGAGATTATAAAGGTCTTGAAATTGAAAAACAAGATTCTGAATTAACTGATAAGGATTTACAAGATGCAATTGATCATAGTTTAGGTCATTTAGCTGATATGTTAGTTAAAGAAGATGGTGCAGTTGAAGAAGGAGACACTGTAAATATTGACTTTGATGGTTATGTAGATGGCGAACAATTTGAAGGTGGCCAAGCTGATGGTTATGATTTAGAAATTGGTTCAGGTTCATTTATTCCAGGATTTGAAGATCAATTAGTAGGCGTTAAAACTGGAGAAGAAAAAGATGTTGTTGTAACATTCCCAGAAGAATATCACGCTGAAGAATTAGCTGGTAAAGAAGCTACATTCAAAACTAAAGTAAATGAAATTAAATACAAAGAAGTACCCGAATTAACTGATGAAATTGCAAATGAATTAGATTCAGATGCTAATTCAGTAGATGAGTATAAAGAAAACTTACGCAAACGTTTATCAGAAGAAAAAGCACAAGATGCTGAAAATGTGGAAAAAGAAGAAGCAATTAATAAAGCAACTGAAAATACAACAATTGATATTCCACAAGCTATGATTGACACTGAATTAGATCGTATGGTTCAAGAATTTGGTCAAAGAATCCAACAACAAGGTTTAGACTTACAAACTTACTTCCAAATTTCTGGTCAAGATGAATCTCAATTAAGAGAACAAATGAAAGACGATGCAGAGCAACGTGTTAAAACAAACTTAACATTATCAGCAATTGCAGATGAAGAAAATATCGAAGTCACAGATGAAGATATTGATAAAGAATTAGAAAAAATGAGCAGTCAATTTAATATCTCAGTAGAAGATATTAAACAAACTCTTGGTAATACTGATATCATTAAAAATGATGTACGTATTCAAAAAGTAATTGATTTATTAAGAGACAATGCTAAATATGTTGATTCAGCTAAAGACGATAAAAAAGAAGACAAATAATAAACTTTTAAATTGATATAAAGTTTAAAAAATAAGTAGCAGGTGCATCATTATATGTATCTGCTACTATATGTTTTAAGCATTTTAGTTGTTAACTATCAATTTGCATTGTAGAATGCTATCTAGTATAGTCGTTTAAGGATAGAGGTGTAAATGAATGTTTAAATTTAATGAAGATGAAGAAAATTTAAAATGTTCTTTCTGTGGTAAGGACCAAGATCAAGTTAAAAAATTAGTAGCAGGCAGTGGTGTATATATTTGTAATGAATGTATCGAACTATGTTCTGAAATTGTTGAAGAAGAATTAGCTCAAGCTACTTCAGAAGAATTTACTGAATTACCGACGCCTAAAGAAATTATGGACCATTTAAATGAATATGTTATTGGCCAAGAAAAAGCTAAAAAATCTTTAGCAGTGGCAGTTTACAATCATTACAAACGTATTCAACAATTGGGTCCAAATGAAGATGATGTTGAGTTACAAAAAAGTAATATCGCCTTAATTGGACCAACGGGTAGCGGTAAAACTTTACTTGCACAAACACTTGCTAAAACATTGAATGTACCATTTGCTATTGCAGATGCGACAAGTTTAACTGAAGCAGGTTATGTTGGTGATGATGTTGAAAATATTTTATTACGTTTGATTCAAGCTGCTGATTTTGACATTGATAAAGCAGAAAAAGGAATTATTTATGTAGACGAAATTGATAAAATTGCTAGAAAATCTGAAAATACATCAATTACGCGTGATGTTTCTGGTGAAGGTGTACAACAAGCATTACTTAAAATCTTAGAAGGTACAACAGCAAGTGTACCACCTCAAGGTGGCCGTAAACATCCTAACCAAGAATTGATTCAAATTGACACAACTAATATTCTATTTATATTAGGTGGTGCGTTTGATGGTATTGATGAAGTCATTAAACGCCGTTTAGGTGAAAAAGTTATCGGTTTTGCTAGCAATGAAGCAGATAAGTATGATGAAGAAGCTTTATTAGCACAAATTCGTCCTGAAGATTTACAAGCATATGGTTTAATTCCAGAATTTATTGGACGTGTACCAATAGTTGCTAATTTAGAAACATTAGATGTTGAAGCGCTTAAAAATATTTTAACGCAACCTAAAAACGCGTTAGTTAAGCAATATACAAAAATGTTAGCTCTTGATAACGTTGAATTAGAATTTACTGAAGAAGCTTTGGCAGCAGTCAGTGAAAAAGCAATTGAACGAAAAACTGGAGCACGTGGATTACGATCAATTATAGAAGAATCTTTAATTGATATTATGTATGATGTACCTTCAACAAGTGATGTTGCTAAAGTTGTAGTAACTGCTCAAACAATTAATGAGGAAATAGAGCCTGAAATGTATGATTCAGAAGGTAATTTATTGAACGGTACTAAAACTTCAGCTTAATTATCAACCATATAATAAGGAAGTGGTGATAGAATTCATTTGAGTTCGAAACTGCTTCCTTATTTTTATACATATCATTTTTTTAAAATTTTAGATTTTTAAACATTTATATTATAATAAAGCAGCTATAATAATGAAGAGGTGTTTGAATATGAATATTAACCCAAATAATATAGAATTAATGATTAGTGCAGTGAAAGAAGAACAATATCCTGAAACCAATTTAACTGAAATCGCTTTAAGTGGACGTTCTAATGTGGGTAAGTCCTCTTTTATTAATAGTATGATTGGTAGAAAAAATATGGCTCGTACTTCACAACAGCCTGGAAAAACGCAAACTCTAAACTTCTATAATATTGATGAACAACTTATTTTTGTTGATGTTCCTGGATATGGATATGCAAAAGTAAGTAAATCACAGCGTGAAAAATTTGGGAAAATGATAGAAGAGTATTTAACTAAACGAGAAAATCTAGGTTTAGTCATTCAACTTGTAGATTTACGACATAATCCTACCGAAGATGATGTATTAATGTATAATTATTTAAAACATTTCGATCTGCCAACACTAGTCATTTGTACTAAGGAAGATAAAATTGCGAAAGGTAAAGTTCAAAAACATATAAAAAATATAAAACAAAAATTAGATTTAGATCCAAACGATACAATTATAAGTTACTCTTCTATTCAAAATTCTAAACAGCAATACATTTGGGATATTATTGCTAATTATATAAATTAAAAGACATATCTTGTAATTAAGTGACGAAATTTTGACTTCACATTAGAATGTTTCTAATTTATTTGAGCATCAAACTTAAATTCATTCTAAAATGTGTTATACTAACGATATTGTTAGTATATGGAGGGCGTTATAAATGCATTTTATTGCTATTAGCATAAATCATCGTACTGCTGATGTAGCTTTAAGAGAGCAAGTTGCTTTTAGAGATGATGCCTTACGATTAGCCAATGAAGATTTATTCGAAACTAAAGCAATTTTAGAAAATGTAATATTATCGACATGTAATCGTACAGAAGTATATGCTGTAGTGGATCAAATTCATACAGGACGATATTATATTCAACGATTTTTAGCTCGTTCATTTGGATTTGAAGTAGATGATATTAAAGCAATGTCTGAAGTTAAAGTGGGGGACGAAGCAGTAGAACATCTATTGCGTGTAACTTCAGGTTTAGATTCAATTGTGTTAGGAGAAACACAAATTTTAGGCCAAATGCGTGATGCATTTTTCTTAGCGCAAGATTTAAAAACAACTGGAACTATCTTTAATCATCTATTTAAACAAGCAATTACTTTTGCTAAAAAAGCACATAATGAAACAGATATCGCAGATAATGCTGTAAGTGTTTCATATGCTGCTGTGGAATTATCAAAAAAAGTATTAGGTAAATTAAAAAATAAACATGCTGTTATTATTGGTGCAGGTGAAATGAGTGAATTGTCGTTATTAAATTTACTCGGCTCAGGCATTAATCATATTACAATTGTAAATCGAACAGAAAGTAAAGCTAGAATTTTAGCTGAAAAACATCAAGTTAGTTATGATAAGCTAGAATCTTTACCTAGTTTATTAACTTCAACTGATATTGTTATTAGTTCTACTAGTTCACCAGATTATATTATTACTAAAAGTATGATTAATCAGGCACTATCATATAGAAAATCTAAATTATTATTATTAGACATTGCAGTACCACGAGATATTGAACCATGTCATAATTTAAGTGATGACGTATTTAATTATGATGTAGATGATTTAAAAGGTTTAGTTGATGCTAATTTAAAAGAACGACAAATGGCGGCTGAAGCTATTTCTAATGAAATTCCTGCTGAAATTAAAGCACATAATGATTGGGTAAATATGTTGGGTGTAGTTCCTGTAATAAGAGCTTTACGTGAAAAAGCAATGACTATTCAAGCTGAAACAATGGATAGTATCGATAGAAAATTACCGAATCTATCTGAACGAGAACGAACAGTCATTTCTAAACATACTAAAAGTATTATTAATCAAATGTTGAAAGATCCAATTAAACAGGCTAAGGAATTGAGTAACGATAAAAAAAGTAATGAAAAATTAGAGCTATTTCAAAATATATTTGATATTGAAGCCGAAGATCCTTATAAAGCAGTGAAAGAACGTAAAAAAGAAAAGGAACTTTCAGTACGACATATCTTTAGTTTTGAATAAGCATATTAAAATGGTGATAATATGCAAGAAACGCTATTTATTAGATTTCATGAAATTATATTAATTGTATATTTAATTAGCATTCTTTGTTATTTTATAGACTTTGTTCGGAAGAGTCATAAGATTAGAGTACTTGGAATTTATGCCTTAGGGATTGTTTGGTTTTTACAAACAATCTCTTTGTCTATGTGTATTACTTCGCATAGTGATGTATTGTTTAATTCCATATTTGATGTTTTTTTCTTCTTGTCATGGATGATTATTTCTATTTCTTTAGTTTTAAATATTATTAAAGTTCTAAGTTTTTCTGTGTTTTTTTTGAATGTAATTGGATTTATCTTATTAACGATGAATACATTTAGACCTGAACACTATACAAACAGTATACAAAAAGTACAAGTTATAAATGAATTATTACTTGTACATGTAGGGCTTGCAGTATTGAGTTATGCTTTTTTTGCACTTGCATTTGTAAATGCATTGCTATATATCATTCAATATAAAAACCTTAAAGAAAAAAACTTTAATCAGAAATATTTTAGAATTGGCAGTGTAGCAACTCTTGAAAAAATTATATTTTTTTCAACTTTGGGCGGTTTAGTAATATTAATATTGAGTGTAATTTTAATTGCTCAATGGGGAATCTATGCGGTTGGTATAGCAATATTTAAAGATCCGAAGGTTATGTTGTCTGTCATTATTACGCTTCTTTATACAGTATATATCGTTATGTATTTAAAAAAGAAAATCATCTCAATTAATTTAATTTATTTTAATATTATGATATTTTGCCTATGTATGGTGAATTTATTCTTCACTACTCATTTTAATTAAAAGAAAACTTATGTAGGAGGCCTTGTTTATGCGTAAATTAGTTGTGGGTTCACGTAGAAGTAAACTTGCTTTAACACAAAGTAAACAATTCATTGATAAATTAAAAGCCATTGATCCATCTTTAGAAATCGAAATTAAAGAGATTGTCACAAAGGGAGATCGAATTGTGAATCAACAACTATCTAAGGTTGGAGGAAAAGGCCTATTTGTTAAAGAGATTCAAAATGAACTATTTAACAACGATATCGATATGGCAATACACTCATTAAAAGATGTTCCTAGTATTATTCCAGAAGGTTTAACATTAGGTTGTATTCCTGATAGAGAAATACCATTTGATGCCTATATTGCCAAAAATCACGTACCATTAGAAGAACTTCCTAAGAATAGTATAGTTGGTACAAGTTCATTAAGAAGAGGTGCACAAATATTATCTAAATATCCTCATCTAAAAATTAAATGGATTCGTGGTAATATTGATACACGTTTAAATAAATTAGAAACAGAAGATTATGATGCGATTATTTTAGCAGCAGCAGGACTCAAACGTATGGGTTGGTCTGATGACGTAGTAACAACTTATTTAGATAAAGACACATTACTACCTGCAATCGGTCAAGGTGCTCTTGGCATTGAGTGCCGTAGTAACGATATTGAACTTCTCGAGTTACTTCAAAAAGTTCACAATAATGAAGTTGCAAATTGTGTAACGGCCGAACGAACATTTTTAGCTTCAATGGATGGAAGTTGTCAAGTTCCAATTGGTGGATATGCGAATTATAACAATAACAATGAAATTGAGTTTACAGGCTTAATCATGACACCAGATGGTAAGGAACGTTATGAACATACTGAAGTAGGAACTGACCCTGTAAAATTAGGGAACAGAGTAAGTGAGATACTTAAAGAACAAGGTGCGTATGAAATTATAAGAAAATTAAACGAAGAAGCATCACATTAATACTAAATCTTAGTAGAGGTGTTACAGTTAGATGAAACCAGTGATAGTTATGACGCAAACGAGTAAAGTACAGAGTGATATGGTAGAAGTCATTCATAAGCCATTTATTAAAATTCAATCACTTGAATTTGATACTCAACTCTTGCATGATAATTATGACTGGCTTATTTTTTCTTCAAAAAATGCCGTACATTTATTTTATAAATATTTAGAGTACGTGAATGTAAAACATATTGCAGTAGTAGGCGCTAAAACTGCGCAGTTATGTAAACAATTAGGTATAAATATAGATTTTATACCTAACGATTATTCTCAAGAAGGTTTATTAGAAGGATTAAATCTAGAAAAATCTTCTATTTTAATTCCGAGCAGTGCACAGGCAAGACCAAAATTGCAACAAACTCTCGCTGAACATAATAATGTTGTGAAAATTGACTTGTATACACCTATAGCGGATAGAGAGAATATTATTGAAGTTATCAATCTAATTCAACATAATCAAGTTGAAGCATTAACATTTTCAAGTTCATCTGCAGTGCGTTATTATTTTAGTGAGGCATTTCCTAAGCATTTTAAAAATTACTATGCTATAGGTCAACAAACTGCAAATAGCATTAGAGCCTATGGTTATGAACCTTATATTGCAGATAAACAAACTTCTGAAGCATTAATAAACACATTTTTAGAAAGTAGGAATAAATAATGAAATTCGATAGACATAGAAGATTACGCTCTTCAGCTACAATGAGAAGTTTAGTAAGAGAAAATCATGTTAGAAAAGAAGATTTAATTTATCCAATTTTTGTAGTAGAAAAAGATAATGTTAGAAGCGAAATTAAATCGTTACCTGGTGTATATCAAATAAGTTTAAATCTATTAGATGATGAAATTAATGAAGCATATGATTTAGGTATTAGAGCGATTATGTTTTTTGGCGTACCTAATGAAAAAGATGATGTGGGTTCTGGTGCATACGATCATAATGGCATTGTTCAAGAGGCAACACGTAGAGCAAAAAAACTTCATAAAGATTTATTAATCGTTGCTGATACTTGTTTATGTGAATATACGGATCATGGTCATTGCGGTATCATTGATGATCATACGCATGATGTTGATAATGACAAATCTTTACCATTATTAGTTAAAACAGCAATTTCTCAAGTCGAAGCTGGCGCTGACATTATTGCTCCAAGTAATATGATGGATGGTTTTGTTACCGAAATTCGACAAGGTTTAGATGAAGCTGGTTATTATAATATTCCAATTATGAGCTATGGCATTAAATATGCTTCTAGTTTCTTTGGACCATTTAGAGATGCTGCAGATTCAGCTCCTTCATTTGGAGATAGAAAAACGTATCAAATGGATCCAGCTAATCGTTTAGAAGCACTAAGAGAATTAGAAAGTGACTTAAAAGAAGGCGCAGACATGATGATTGTCAAACCAGCTTTAAGTTATTTAGATATTGTTAGAGATGTAAAAAATAACACTAATATTCCTGTTATTGCTTATAATGTTAGTGGTGAATATGCTATGACTAAAGCAGCATCTCAAAATGGTTGGATAGATGAAGAACGTGTGGTTATGGAACAAATGGTATCAATGAAACGTGCGGGCGCAGATATGATTATTACTTATTTCGCGAAAGATATTTGTCGTTACTTAGATAAATAATGGTTAAGGAGGAACAAGTTAATGACTTATGAAAAATCACAAGAAGCAATGCGCATTGCTGAAACACTTATGCCTGGTGGTGTCAATAGCCCTGTAAGAGCATTTAAATCAGTAGATACACCAGCAATTTTTATGGATCATGGTGAAGGTTCGAAGATTTATGATATAGATGGCAATGAATACATTGATTATGTATTAAGTTGGGGACCATTAATTTTAGGTCATAAAAATAAACAAGTCATTAGTAAATTACATGATGCTGTAGATAAAGGCACTAGTTTTGGTGCTTCAACACTAGAAGAAAATAAATTAGCTGAACTTGTTATTGAAAGAGTGCCTTCAATTGAAAAAGTAAGAATGGTTTCTTCAGGTACTGAAGCTACTTTAGCGGCATTAAGACTGGCTAGAGGTTACACTGGTAGAAATAAAATTGTTAAGTTTGAAGGATGCTATCACGGACATAGCGATTCATTGCTTATCAAAGCAGGTTCAGGTGTAGCAACTTTAGGTCTTCCAGATTCACCAGGAGTACCTGAAGGCACAGCTAAAAACACAATTACAGTACCTTATAATGATTTAGATGCGATTAAAGTAGCATTTGAAAATTATGGAGATGATATTGCTGGTGTGATAGTAGAACCAGTTGCAGGAAATATGGGTGTTGTACCCCCTAAAAAAGGTTTCTTAGAAGGATTAAGGGAAGTCACTAAAGAATATGGTTCTTTACTTATCTTTGATGAAGTCATGACAGGTTTCCGTGTAGGGTATAACTGTGCTCAAGGTTATTTTGGTGTGACACCAGATATCACATGCCTAGGAAAAGTGATTGGCGGTGGCTTACCTGTAGGTGCTTTTGGAGGCAAAAAAGAAATTATGGATAAAATTGCTCCAGTAGGTAATATTTATCAAGCGGGAACTCTATCTGGTAATCCTTTAGCAATGACAAGTGGTTATGAAACACTAAGTCAATTAACGCCTGAATCATATGAGTATTTCCAAGAATTAGGCGATATATTAGAAAAAGGACTTAAAGAGGTATTTGCTAAACACAATGTTCCTATTACAGTAAATAGAGCTGGTTCTATGATTGGTTATTTCTTAAATAAAGGACCTGTAACCAACTTTGAAGAAGCGAATCAAAGTGATTTAGAGTTATTTAGTCATATGTATAGAGAAATGGCTAAAGAAGGCATATTTTTACCACCTTCTCAGTTTGAAGGAACATTCTTATCTACCGCACATACCAAAGAAGATATTGAAAAAACGATTCATGCTTTTGATAATGCATTAAGTAGAATTGTTTAATATTTAAAAGTTAATATAATAAAAGTGGAACAAAGATGAGATAATATCATCGTTCCACTTTTTTTAATTTAAATGCTTTTAATCTAGAAAGAAGTGATGATTTTTGAGGCGAATTTGGCTAAATAATATTATATTATTAATAATAGCGATAATCATGAGTTTAATATTAAAATTATCTCATATGCTTTTACCCTTTATGTTTGGGCCCATTATAGCCTCAATTATTGTGGTTAAAGTACTAAAACTAAATATTAAATGGCCTTTTTGGATTAGTCAGATTGGCTTAATATTACTTGGAGTACAAATAGGATCTACGTTTACGTCACAAGTCATTAACGATATCAAAAATGAGTGGTTAACCATTGTGACGGTGACTGTTTTACTCATCACGTTATCATTATTGATTGCTTATTTTTTCAAAAAAATTGCAAGAGTTAATACTGAAACTGCTATCTTGAGTGTAATACCTGGCGCTTTAAGTCAAATGTTAATTATGGCTGAAGAAGATAAAAAAGCGAATATCTTAGTAGTAAGTTTAACCCAAACTTCTAGGGTTATTTTTGTAGTCGTACTTGTACCACTTATTTCTTTTTTATTTAGCAATTCATCATCAAGTGAAGAGATGATTCATAAAGCTACACCATTAACAAGAGCTTTAAATGTGCCCCAAATTGCTTTAATTATGATTGCTATAGCTTTTGTTTATTTCTTAATGTCAAAAATAAATTTTCCAACAAAACAATTACTCGCTCCAATTGTCGTTTTAATTGTTTGGAATTTATCAACTCATCTGACTTTTACTTTAGATAATTATATTCTTGCTTTTGCACAAGTGATTTATATGATTAGAATTGGTTTACAAATTGCACATTTATTAGGTGATTTAAAAGGTCGCATTGCTATAGCAATTATGTATCAAAATATAAGTTTAATTTTAGGATCATTTTTGATGGTCTTTATTGTTCATTTGTTTACTCATAATTCACTAAACGAATTATTTTTAGGTGGAGCTCCTGGAGGTATGAGTCAAATTGTGCTAGTTGCCATAGCTACTGGTGCAGATGTTGCTAAGATATCAAGTTTTCATATCTTTAGGATATTTTTTATATTATTTTTAGTAGCACCAATAATTAATTACTTTTTAAAACGAAAAAAAAGTGATAATCAATCATAAGGAGTAGAACTACGAATTCAAAATAATCTGTTCTACTCCTTTTAATATTTAATGATTAGGTTTTGAAGGACATCCTTCTAAGTGAGCATCATATAGACCAGCCGCTTCCATAAACGAGAATACAGTTACAGGTCCTAAAAATTTAAAACCATAAGCTTTTAAATCTTTTGAAAGTTGTTTTGCTCTTTCATCAACTGTAATACGTTCTGAGGGAGTTTTATAGTGCAAGTCAATAGGATGTCCATCAACATATGACCATAAAAACTTACTGAAGCTACCATATTCTTTTTCAATTTGTAAATAACCCTTAGCTTGAGATACTATGGCTTCTAATTTCTTTCTATTATGTACGATATTTGGAAAGGTCATTAAAGCATTAATATCTTTCTCTGTCATTTTAGAAATTTTTATAGGATCAAATTGATGAAATGCTTTTTCATAAGCCTCTTTCTTTTTTAATATAGTTAACCAAGATAAACCAGCATGTTGAGATTCAAGTGCAAGTAATTTGAAAAGTGAAAGACTATTAAAATCTGGTTGTCCCCATACTTTATTATGATAATCTAAATAAATAGGGTCTGTAGTTCCAAAGGCACATGCGTTCATAAATATTCCTCCAAAAGATTGACTTATCATTGTTTTCTATTATACTATTAATTAGTAATTAAATATATTTTTTGGGAAGAGTATGTTTGATACTTATCAAAGAGAGCATATGGACGGTGTAAATATGTATAATGATCAAACTGAAGGTAGCCCACAAGTTCTTTTATTGAATACACATATAATAGTAGATAGAAGCGTGTATGAGCGTTAATCATAAATAAGTGCAAGAAGATATGGAGGTATCGTCTTGAATTTAGGTGGTACCACGGAGCATCCGTCCTATATATTAGGAAGGATGCTTTTTTATTTTAGGAGGTTATTTCAATGAAAATGGAATCAAAGTATAATCCTCGTGAAGTTGAAGCGGGACGTTATGAAGAATGGGTAAAAAATGAATACTTTAAACCTCTAGAAGATGAATCTAGAGAAGCATATACAATTGTTATTCCGCCGCCGAATGTGACTGGTAAATTACATTTAGGACATGCTTGGGATACAACATTACAAGATATTATTACTCGAATGAAACGTATGCAAGGATACGATACGCTTTATTTACCTGGTATGGATCATGCGGGTATTGCAACACAAGCTAAAGTAGATGCTAAATTAAAAGAACAAGGTATTTCTCGTCATGATATAGGACGTGAAAAATTTTTAGAACATGCTTGGTCTTGGAAAGAAGAATATGCATCTTTTATTCGTAAACAATGGGCTAAATTAGGCTTAGGTCTTGATTATAGTAGAGAACGTTTTACTCTTGATGACGGCTTAAGTAAAGCGGTTAGAAAAGTATTTGTTGATTTATATAATAAAGGAATTATTTATCGTGGAGAGCGAATTATAAATTGGGATCCAGTCGCACGTACAGCATTGTCAGATATAGAAGTGATTCATGAAGATGTGCAAGGTCATTTTTATCATTTTAAATATCCTTATGCTGATGGTAATGGATATATTGAAATTGCCACAACTCGTCCTGAAACAATGCTAGGGGATACTGCTATAGTCGTTAATCCAAATGATGAACGTTATAAAGATGTTATAGGAAAAAAAGTGATTTTACCAATTATAGGTAGAGAATTACCAATTTTAGCAGATGAGTATGTTGATATTGAATTTGGTAGTGGAGCTATGAAAGTTACACCTGCACATGATCCTAATGACTTTGAAATTGGTCAGAGACATCATTTAGAAAACATTATCGTAATGGATGAAAATGGAAAAATGAATGACAATGCATCTCAGTATGCTGGTTTAGACCGTTTCGAATGTCGTAAAAAATTAGTAGAAGATTTAAAAGCTCAAGATTTAGTGATTAAAATTGAAGAACATATGCATTCTGTAGGTCATTCAGAACGTTCTGGTGCAGTAGTAGAACCTTATTTATCTACACAATGGTTTGTAAAAATGAAACCACTTGCGCAACAAGCACTAGATAATCAAAAAACAGATAATCGAATTGATTTTTATCCACCACGTTTTGAAAATACATTTAATCGTTGGATGGAAGAAATTAGAGATTGGACTATTTCTAGACAATTATGGTGGGGTCACCAAATTCCAGCTTGGTATCATAATGAAACAGGTGAAGTATATGTTGGAGAAGAAGCACCTGCTGATATCGAAAATTGGACTCAAGATGAAGATGTGTTAGATACATGGTTCTCAAGTGCGTTATGGCCATTCTCAACTTTAGGTTGGCCTAATGAAGAAGCAAAAGATTATCAACGTTACTATCCAACGAATGTTCTTGTAACCGGTTATGATATTATCTTCTTCTGGGTAGCAAGAATGATTTTCCAAGGATTAGAATTTACTGGTAAACGACCATTTAATGATGTACTTCTTCATGGTTTAGTAAGAGCTGAAGATGGTCGTAAAATGAGTAAATCACTTGGTAATGGTGTAGATCCAATGGATGTCATCGAAAAATACGGAGCAGATAGTTTACGCTACTTCTTAGCAACTGGTTCTTCTCCAGGTAATGACTTACGTTATTCTACCGAAAAAGTTGAATCTGTATGGAACTTTATTAATAAAATTTGGAATGGTGCTCGCTTTAGCTTGATGAATATTGGAGAAGACTTTAAAGTGGAAGACATTGATTTATCTGGTAATTTATCTTTAGCGGATAAATGGATTTTAACACGACTAAATGAAACAATAGAGACCGTTACTAATCTGAGTGAAAAATATGAATTTGGTGAAGTTGGACGTGCTTTATATAACTTTATTTGGGATGAATTCTGTGATTGGTATATTGAAATGAGTAAAATACCAATGAATGGTGAAGATGAAGCTCAAAAACAAACAACACGTTCTGTTCTAAGTTATACACTTGATCAAATAATGAGAATGCTACATCCATTTATGCCATTTGTAACTGAAAAAATTTGGCAAAGTTTACCGCATGAAGGAGAAACAATTGTAAAAGCAGCATGGCCGACAGTTAAAGAAGAGTTTGTGTTTGATGAAAGTAAACAGACAATGGAACAATTAGTTGAAATTATTAAATCTGTGAGACAATCACGCGTAGAAGTAAACACACCACTTTCTAAATCAATCCCTATTCTCATTCAAGCTAAAAATGAAGAAATTAAAACAATCTTAGAAAAAAATGCGGATTATATTCATAGATTTTGTAATCCAAGTGAATTAACCATTGATACAAATGTAGATATTCCTGAAAAAGCGATGACAGCGGTAGTAGTTGCTGGTAAAGTCATTTTACCGTTAGAAGGACTTATTGATATGGATAAAGAAATTGAACGTTTAGAGAAAGAGTTAGACAAACTTCAAAAAGAATTAGACCGTGTTGATAAAAAATTATCAAATGAGAATTTTGTTAATAAAGCACCTGAAAAAATTATAAATGAAGAGCGCGAAAAACAACAAAAATATCAAGAAAAATATAATGGTGTTAAAAACAGAATTGAACAATTAAAAGCATAGGAGAATTGTCAATGAATTACCTAGATAGCTTATATTGGATACATGAGCGCACTAAGTTTGGTATTAAACCTGGTGTTAAAAGAATGGAATGGATGCTTAACCACTTAAATAATCCTCAATTAAATATTCGCGGTATTCATGTGGGTGGAACAAATGGTAAAGGTTCTACAGTAGCTTATTTAAGAGCTGCATTAGTTGAGAATGGATATGAAGTTGGAACATTTACTTCTCCTTTTATTGAAACGTTTAATGAACGAATTAGTTTAAATGGTTATCCGATCTCAAATGACGAAATAGTTGAATTAGTAAAGCGAGTTAAACCAGTAAGTGAAGCGTTAGAACAAGAAACCGAACTCGGTTCTGCAACAGAATTTGAAATTATAACAACAATGATGTTTTTATATTTTGGAGAGATACATCCTGTAGATTTTGTTATTGTAGAAGCGGGACTAGGAATTAAAAATGATTCAACTAATGTGTTTACTCCTATTCTTTCAATTTTGACAAGTATAGGATTAGATCATACTGATATTTTAGGAAGTACGTATTTAGATATCGCAAAAGATAAAGGTGCTATCATAAAACCTAATGTACCCGTCATCTATGCAGTCAAAAATGAGGAAGCTTTAAAATACATTAGAGATTTAGCGGTAAATCAGAATGCAAAGCCAATTGAACTAGATAGAGAAATCATTATTGTATCTGAAGATGATGAATTTACTTATAGATATAAAGATTATGAGTTAGAAACAATCATCTTAGATATGATAGGTGATCATCAAAAAGAAAATGCTTCATTAGCTATTACAGCTTTAATAGAGTTGAACGAAGAAAATATTATTGAATTAGATTTTAATAAAATGATTGATGCTATTGAAAGTGTTTGTTGGACAGGACGTATTGAGCAAGTTAAAGAAAAGCCTCTTATTATTATTGACGGAGCACATAATAATGAAAGTGTTGAAGCATTAGTTTCAACAATCAAAAATTATTATGATCTTGAGAAAATGGATGTTTTATTTTCAGCCATTAAAGGTAAACCTGTAAACGAAATGTTAAGTAAATTACAAAATTTAGCTGGTACCTTTTATTTTACTGAATTTGATTTTCATAAAGCCTTATCTAAACAAGAATTACTTGAGAGTATAGATGCTGATAACATCGAATATATTGATGATTATGTAGATTTTATAAATCATTATGATGGTGAGGGCTTATTGATTACAGGTAGTTTATATTTTATAAGTGAAGTAAAATCGAAAGTTGAATTTAATTCATAATATATAGTATGTTAAATGTCTAAATATAGCTATGAAGAAAGTTACAAATTAAACTTCTTCATAGCTTTTTTATTAGTTATATAATTGATAGATTAAGAGTGGACTGATTATTTTTAATAAAAGTTTTATTCATTTTATTGAATTTAAAATGCTTTAAAGAAGATATATTTATTTATTGAAATGAATTTAATCTAATCCTCGTTATTCCATTTACTTAGACCATATTTTAGTTATAATGAATGATATGAGGTGATAAGTATAATAGTATTATTAGCATTTACGTGTAGTGTAATATTTAGTTTTTTATATCAATTTTCAAGTATAGAGAAAGTGAATCTTCAATATTTCAAGCGACGATCCCAATGTGATTATTGTCATACATCATTAAAGTGGTTTGATACTATACCATTATTAAGTTTCATATTCTTAAAAGGACGCTCGAGATGTTGTTCAAATCCTTTAAAGCGTTCCTATATTATAGGTGAAATATTATCGTTTCTTATTGTCCCATATTTAATATTTATCGATATACATATAAATTATTCTCTCTTTATATTAACTTGTTTAATGTTGATAACGATGTCTCTAACCGATATTCAAACATTAACAATCAACAGTAACTTAATCCTCATTTTTTTCATTGTCGGTATCTATATTTCTTCATTACATTTGATTTCATTTATATTTATTTTCTTTCTATTACATACATTTTTTCTGTTAAATTCTAAAAGTATAGGGTACGGTGATATTTTATTACTTAGTATACTTTCTATATTTTATACTTATGAATTTATGCTTCATCTAATATTATTAACTTGTGCAATTGGTCTTATGTTTTATATCATCATGTTTCGTTTTAAGATACGTAAAATCCCACTTATTCCTTTTATTTCAATCTCATATATTTTATTAATTAATTTTTCCAACAATATTATGTAACTAATAAAGAAAAGGTGATGTTTTTGAAAATTAAAGATATGGCCAAAAGTGAGCTTCCTAAAGAGAGACTCATTCAATATGGTGAAAAAAGTTTGTCTAACAGTGAATTATTAGCAATTTTAATTAACACTGGACGACGAGGGGTTTCAAGTATTGATATTGCGAATGAAATGATTAATAAAGTAAATAATTTAAAAGAATTAAAATTACTTTCAATACATGATTTGTTAAAAATAAAAGGTATAGGATTGCATAAAGCAGTGACATTAAAAGCCGCTTTCGAATTGGGAGAAAGAATAAATAAACGTAATTCGATTGAAAAAGTAAAGATTAAATCTCCTAAAGATGTCGCAGATATGATGATGTCTAAAATGAAAGATTTAACTCAAGAGCATTTAGTTGCTTTATTTTTAAATACTAAAAATATAGTGATTAAAGAAGAAACTATATTTATAGGAACATTAAATTCTTCAGTGATACACCCGAGAGAAGTCTTTAATGCTGCCATTAGAGCTTCATGTAATGCAATAATTGTGATTCATAATCATCCATCTGGAGATGTGACGCCTTCAAAAGAAGATATTGCTACTACCATTAGACTTAAAGAATGTGGACAAATTCTTGGCATTGAATTACTTGACCATATTATTATCGGTGATCAAAAATTTACTAGTTTAGTAGAGGAGGGATATTTCGTATAAAAGGTTAAAAAGTATTTATAGTCTCATTGTTAAAATTTTAGTATAATAAACCTTAATTATATATTTAGAGGTGTACGATGACTTTATTTTTAATCATAGGGGTATTAATACCTATTATTTACATAATGAGATTGAATATTAAACAAGAAACAATTCGTTTAAAAGAAACACTTAATACTGTATTATTATCGATTGTTGGTATTACAACTTTTTCTTTTATTGGAGTATTCGTTAACCAAACGCATACTCAATTATATATTGTACTTATTAGTGATATAGTAACTGGAACGATATTTGGGTTACTATTAGCAACAATATATAAAATTTATGAATACTTGTCTCAAAGCAATCGTAAATAAAGCTAGTTAACTTTTCATACAATACAATCATAAACGAATTAATAAAGGGATAGATTGTATCAATTACATTGAAAAGTAACTAGCTTTTTCATTATCTTATATAAGCTGAAAGCACATTAAAATTTTCTAAAATCCAAAGAACACCTTGATAGGCTAAATACAGTCCGAGAATAATAAAAGTAGCAGAGATTAAAAATCTTAAAAGTGCAAATCCTACTTTAAAAAGTATAACTGCAAGCAAGATAAGTAAAATAATTGTAAGAATGTTCATTTCTCACACTCCTCTAAATTTATTTTACGAGTGATATTAATTATTATAATATATTTTAAGAAAATGTTAATCAGTCTAAAGAATTTACTTAATTTACTTCTTTAGACCGATGGATGAAATCTATTTTATATTTATAATAATTTAGGTTTAAAATTGGAGGGATTTAATTGCGAATGGTATTTAGTATTTTTAAAAATATAGTAGCAGTTATTGCAATCCTTAGTATTGTTTATTTTGCATTAAAATATGCCCCATTTTTAAGAGAACAGGACTGGAATCCTATGAATCAACCTCTTAGTAACCAATTCGAGCTTCTACCAAGTAATCAAACATCAACACCAGTGCCCACTAATGGAAAAAGTTATACTATAGAAGAAAACAATTTACTTCAGAATATTCCTGCTAGTCAAACGAAAAATGTATTTAAATTTATAGATAAAAAAGAATTTATGGAAGTTTCAGGTATAGTTAGGATGGGATATAATGAAAATTACATTGTAGGGCAAAGAGATAATGAATTTATCATCTATAAATTCGGAAGTGATACGATTAAAGTCTTTAGTACGGAAATTGAAATGGAACAGGAATTAAATCGTCTAGGACAATCAATTACTTTAAAACCTCAGAATGAGTATTAAAAAATATAATTTGAAAAAAATAAATAAATGCGTTAATGTCTAGAATAGATACAATAATCTTTTGAAGGTTGGTGTAATGTATGTCTGAACAATCTAAAGAAAAACAAGCAAATGAACAAGCAAAAGCACAAAATTTATTTTCGAAATGGAGAAAAGATGAAACGCTCTATGAAGAAGATAAAAAAGATAATTCGAATAAAAAATCGTAAAATTAAATAAGATGACATTTGATAGGAGCAAGTACTAGAATTCAATGAAGATTCTAACTTGTTCCTTTTTTCTTCTTTGAAGATAATATTTAATATTATTCTTTATTTCAATCCTAGAGTAATATAAAATAGAATATAATAGTTTAAAATAAATAGTAGAGGTGTTATGAGTGTTAAATTTTTTTAAAAATAACAAGTTAATTGTTGTTTTTTGTGCAATAATTATTTTTATTGCATTGATTGGTTTGTCCATTCGTTCACAAACTCAATCACCTCCTGAGCAATATGTGGGGGACTCAGTGTCATTTGGTCAGAGAGTAATTAGTTACCCGGTAAACTTTGTGACTGGAGCTATAGGTAACTTCTTAAAATCTAACAAATCAAATCATAATGAAGTTAATCAATTAAAAGCAAAAAACGAAGCATTAGAAGCTGAAAATAAAAACTTAAAAAAAGAACTTGATATGACTGATGCTTCAAAATACGATGCAATTTCAGGTGCCATCATAGCACGTAATCCAGATCAATGGATGAATACAGTGATTATTGATAAAGGTAAAAAAGCTGGTGTAAGCAATAATATGGCAGTGTTTACTAGTGATGGTTTAATTGGAAGAGTAACTAGAGTGAATCAATTTTCTTCTCAAGTTGATTTACTTTCTACGAGTACAAGAGCTGGAAAACTATCAGTCAATATTCAACATCATTCTAAAAATGTTTTTGGATTAATTGATCACTATGATAATAAAACTCAGGAATTAATTATTAGTAATATCAATAATAAGGATAAAATTTCAAAAGGTGACAAAGTAGTAACAAGTGGATTAGCCGACCAATTGCCAAGTGATTTATACATAGGAGAAGTGACGAAGGTAGAAAATGATGAATATGGTTTAGCAAAAGAAGTGAGAGTGAAAACTGGAGCTAATTTATCAGATATTCAACATGTATACATAGCGAAAAAAAGTAATAATACGGATTTCAATGAAAGAGAGACCCGATAATGAAAGCGTTCGTTTATATAATGATTGGTATCATCGTTTTTTATCTTGATACACTTATTAGTTTAGTTATTCCTTTTCATATAGGAAACCTAACATTTATCTTAGTTCCTCATTTAACTTTAATGTATTTATTACTTTTATCAATTTATAGACCATTTATGGTCACATTATTACTAAGCATTTTTTTAGGTATTATAACTGATATCTACTTTGGCAGTGTATATGGTTTATATTTGTTTGGTTATATATTCTTAATAACAATATTTAATAAATTCTTGAAGATTTTTTACCGAGACTATATTATGGTATATTGGTTCAGTATCATTGGTGTAATGATTCTTGAAATATTTGTAGCAATTATATATTCTGTCATTAGCTATGTAGAATTTGATTTACTAAATTTTATATTACTACGTATTATCCCAACACTTATATTAAATATTATTTTATTAATTATTTTTATGCCTATATTCTTTAAATTTTTTAAAAAGCCAATATAATAGATTGACATTGAATATAAGTAATGGTAAGATGCAGTAGTTGAGTAGTTTTATAGCTACATACAACCGCTCAAATACAGGTTTAAGCGTTAAAATGTTTTTATTTTATCACCTGTATATGGCGTGACTTATAATTATAGGAGGTGCAAAGTATGTTTGCTATTATCGAAACAGGCGGTAAACAAATTAAAGTAGAAGAAGGTCAAGAGATCTTCGTTGAAAAATTAGATGTTAATGAAGGTGATTCATTCACATTTGATAAAGTATTATTTGTAGGTGGAGATTCAGTTAAAGTTGGTGCTCCAACTGTTGAAGGAGCTACAGTAACTGCTACTGTGAACAAACAAGGTCGCGGTAAAAAAATTACTGTTTTCACTTACAAACGTCGTAAAGATTCAAAACGTAAAAAAGGTCATCGTCAACCTTATACTAAATTAACAATTGATAAAATCAACGCTTAATTATGATTACTGTTGATATTTCAATTAATGATGAAGGTAAAGTAACAGACGTCATTATGGATGGCCATGCTAATCATGGTGATTATGGCTATGATATTGTTTGTGCAGGGGCTTCAGCTGTTCTTTTTGGAAGTGTAAATGCTATTTTAAGTTTAACTTCTGAAAAGCCGGATATCGATTATGATGATGACGGTGGTCATTTTCACATTAGATCAGTAGACACTAACAATGAGCAAGCACAATTAATTCTTCAAGCAATGCTTGTGTCTTTACAAACGATTGAAGATGAATATAATGAAAATATCAGATTAAATTATAAGTGAGGTGTATCCCGATGTTAAAATTAAACTTACAATTCTTCGCATCTAAAAAAGGGGTAAGTTCTACAAAAAACGGTCGTGACTCAGAATCAAAACGTTTAGGTGCTAAACGTGCAGACGGTCAATTCGTAACAGGTGGCTCAATTTTATATCGTCAACGCGGTACTAAAATTTATGCTGGTGAAAATGTAGGTCGTGGTGGCGATGATACATTATTCGCTAAAATCGACGGCGTTGTTCGTTTCGAACGTAAAGGTCGCGACAAAAAACAAGTTTCTGTATATGCAGTAGCTGAATAATTTTTGTCTAATTAACACCAGAAGTGAAGACTTCTGGTGTTTTATTTTTGTTTAAAAATGATTATAATAGAATCTAACGTTTTAGAGTTAATGATATAATATTAGCGATGAATTAATAAAATATATAAAAAGAGGTGAGATATATGTTTGTCGATCAAGTAAAAATATCTCTAAAAGCAGGCGATGGAGGTAATGGTATTACTGCTTATCGTAGAGAAAAATATGTACCATTTGGTGGCCCTGCCGGTGGTGATGGCGGTAAAGGTGCTTCAGTTATTTTTGAAGTTGATGAAGGTTTAAGAACACTTTTAGACTTTAGATTTCAACGTCATTTTAAGGCTAAAAAAGGTGAAAATGGTCAAAGTAGTAATATGCATGGTAAAAATGCGGAAGACCTAGTTTTAAAAGTGCCTCCTGGTACCATTATTAAAAGTGTAGAAACAGAAGAAGTTTTAGCAGATTTAGTTGAAGAAGGTCAACGTGCAGTCATTGCTCGAGGAGGTCGAGGAGGTCGAGGAAATTCACGTTTTGCAACCCCTCGAAATCCAGCTCCAGACTTTAGTGAAAATGGAGAACCTGGAGAAGAGCTAGATGTTACCTTAGAATTAAAGCTACTTGCTGATGTGGGACTCGTTGGATTCCCAAGTGTAGGGAAATCAACATTGTTGTCTATTGTATCTAAGGCAAAACCTAAAATTGGTGCTTATCATTTTACAACAATTAAACCAAATTTAGGTGTGGTTTCAACACCTGATCATAGAAGTTTTGTAATGGCAGATTTACCAGGTTTAATTGAAGGAGCTTCAGAAGGAGTTGGTTTAGGTCATCAATTTTTACGTCATGTTGAGAGAACAAAAGTTATTGTTCATATGATAGATATGAGTGGTTCTGAAGGAAGAGATCCACTTGAAGATTATCAAATCATCAATAATGAACTGATAAATTATAAACAAAGATTAGAAGATAGACCTCAAATTATAGTGGCAAATAAAATGGATATACCGGAAGCAAAAGATAACCTAGAATTATTTAAAAAAGAAATTGATGAAGAGGTAACTATTGTTCCAGTTTCTACAATTACAAGAGATAATATTGATCAATTACTATATACAATTGCTGATAAATTAGAAGAAGTAAAAGATATTGATTTTAGTGTAGAAGAAGATGAAGATGCAGGTGTTAATCGCGTATTATATAAACATACGCCATCTCAAGATAAATTTACGATTACAAGAGATGATGATGGTGCCTATGTAGTAAGCGGTAATGCAATCGAACGCATGTTTAAAATGACAGACTTTAATAGTGATCCAGCAGTAAGACGCTTTGCACGTCAAATGCGCTCTATGGGTATTGATGATGCATTAAGAGAACGTGGATGTAGTAATGGTGATATTGTTAGAATACTTGGGGGAGAATTTGAATTCGTCGAATAGGAGGGCTTTTTAGTGGACAGCAAAGATTATAAAAAGTTTTATTTAATACGTGAAGACGTTTTACCAGAATCAGTGGTTAAAACGCTTAAAATTAAAGACGCTTTAAAAAATGATTCCACACTGTCCATTTATGAAGCAGTTAAGCAGTTTAATCTATCAAGAAGTGCTTTTTATAAATATAGAGATACTATTTTTCCTGTAGATGACAAGATTTTTGAACACCGTGAATTCACCTTGATTCTCTATGTTAATGATATAGTAGGAATGCTTGCTCAAGTACTACAAATTATTTCAAAACTAGCGTTATCCGTTTTAACTATTCATCAAAGTGTTCCAATGGAAGAAAAAGCAACGATTACACTCTCTTTGAGTGCAAAAGATCAATCATTATCAATAGAAAAGGTCATGGGCACTTTGAGAAATATTCAACATGTTTATAAAGTTGAATTAATTAGTATGAGTATGTAAGGAAGGTATTTATGTACGCTTATATAAAAGGACATTTATCTCAATTGTTTCCAACACATATTGTTGTAGAAACGTCTAGTGGTATCGGTTATGAAATTCAAACTCCAAATTCATATCGATTTCAAAAATATTTAAATCAAGAATGTAAAGTCTTTACTTCACTTATTGTAAGAGAAGACGCACAATTATTATATGGTTTTATTAGCGAAGAAGAAAAAGAGATGTTCTTAAGCTTAATAAAAGTTACAGGTATAGGCCCTAAATCAGCTTTAGCTATTCTAGCCACAAGTACACCTAACGAAGTTAAACGTGCAATTGAAAATGAAAATGATACTTATCTAACTAAATTTCCTGGTATAGGTAAAAAGACTGCACGACAAATTGTATTAGATTTAAAAGGTAAAGTTAAGATTACAGAAGAGACTAGTGAGACCTTGTTACAAGTTGAGGGACAAGTTGAAGAAAATGACAATATAATTAAGGAAGCGTTATTAGCGCTTGCAGCTTTAGGATACTCTAAGAGAGAGCTTTCTAAAGTTGAAAAAGTACTTAATAAAACATCCATTCACTCTGTTGATGAAGCAGTTAAGATTGGTTTAAAAACGCTTGTATCTTAATATTATGAACGATAACTGGGGGGATAAATATGGATGATAGAATGGTAGATCAATCATTACACAATGAAGAATCTTCTTTTGAATTCTCACTCAGACCAACTAAATTAAAACAATATATTGGGCAATCATCAATAAAGAACAATTTAGAAATTTTTATAAAAGCGGCTAAACTAAGGGATGAGCCATTAGATCATGTATTACTTTTTGGCCCTCCAGGATTAGGTAAAACGACACTTTCAAATATTATTGCTAATGAAATGGAAGTCAATATAAGAACTGTATCTGGTCCATCATTAGAGCGACCTGGAGATTTAGCGGCAATTTTATCTGGGTTACAACCTGGCGATGTTTTATTTATTGATGAAATTCATCGCTTAAGTAGTGTAGTAGAAGAAGTTTTATACTCTGCTATGGAGGATTTTTTCTTAGATATTATTATCGGTAAAGGTGATGAAGCACGTAGTATACGTATTGATTTACCACCTTTTACTCTAGTAGGTGCGACAACACGTGCTGGAAGTTTAACAGGCCCTTTAAGAGATCGATTTGGTGTCCATTTAAGATTAGAGTACTATTCGGAATCAGATTTAAAAGAAATCATTATTCGAACTGCTGAAGTATTAGGTACAAAAATTGATGATGAAAGTGCAGTTGAGCTTGCTAAGCGTTCAAGAGGAACACCTCGTGTTGCAAATCGACTACTAAAAAGAGTAAGAGATTTTCAACAAGTAAATGAAGATGAACAAATTTATATCGAAACAACAAAGCAAGCTTTAAACTTATTACAAGTGGATGATGAAGGCTTAGATTACATTGATCATAAAATGATGAATTGTATTATTAATCAATATAATGGAGGCCCTGTGGGACTGGATACGATAGCAGTGTCAATTGGAGAAGAACGTATTACAATCGAAGATGTCTATGAACCCTTTTTAATACAAAAAGGATTTATAGAACGAACACCAAGAGGTAGAAAAGCAACACCATTTGCCTATGAACATTTCAAAAAAACTAAAGAATGAGGGAATAATATGAACGTTGAGGAGTTTGATTATCATTTACCTGAATCATTGATTGCTCAGACACCTTTAAAAAATAGAGATCAAAGTAGATTACTTGTGCTAGGTAGAAAGACTGGAAATATTGCACATAAACACTTTACAGATATTATGGATTATTTTGAAACTGGAGATACATTAGTGTTAAATGACACACGTGTTATGCCAGCGCGTTTATTCGGTTTGAAAGAAGAAACAGGTGCAAAGGTAGAAATGTTAATGCTTACTAGGATAGAGGACAATGACTGGGAAGTGTTATTAAAACCAGCAAAACGTATTAAAGTAGGTAATACTTTATCATTTGGTAACGGCAAAATCATTGCTGAATGTATAAAAGAATTAGAACAAGGTGGGCGTATTATGCGTCTACATTTTGAAGGTATTTTAGAAGAACGCTTAGATGAGTTAGGTGAAATGCCTTTACCACCTTATATTAAAGAACGTTTAGACGATCCGGATAGATATCAAACTGTATATGCTAAAGAAAATGGTTCCGCTGCAGCGCCTACTGCAGGGTTACATTTTACAGATGAGCTTTTACAGAAAATAAAAGATAAAGGTGTCAATATTGCATTTATTACACTACACGTTGGCCTAGGTACCTTTAGACCAGTAAGTGTGGAGGATATTAATGATCATGAAATGCATAGTGAATACTATCAAATGACTAAAGAAACGGCAGATATTCTGAATAAAACTAAAGAAAATGGGCATAGAATTATTTCTGTAGGTACAACGTCTACTAGAACGTTAGAAACCATTCGTCGTGATCATGAACAATTTGTTGCCACAAGTGGTTGGACAGATATATTTATTTATCCAGGTTTTGAATATAAAGCAATTGATGGGTTAATTACTAATTTTCATTTGCCCAAATCAACATTAGTGATGTTAGTCTCTGCTTTTAGTAGTCGAGAATATATTTTGAATGCTTATAAAGAAGCGGTAAAACTTAAATATAGATTCTTTAGTTTTGGAGATGCAATGTTAATAATTTAATGAATGAGAGGTACAGATTATGCCAGCAGTAACTTATGAGCACATTAAAACTTGTAAGCAATCAGGTGCACGTTTAGGGATTATTCATACACCCCACGGCTCATTTGAGACACCCATGTTTATGCCAGTAGGTACGAAAGCAACAGTTAAAACAATGAGTCCAGAAGAGTTAAGACAAATTGAAGCTAAAATTATATTAGGAAATACATATCATTTGTGGTTACAACCTGGAAATGATATTATCAAACAAGCTGGGGGCTTACATAAGTTCATGAATTGGGATGGCCCTATTCTTACAGATTCTGGTGGTTTCCAAGTATTTAGCTTGAGTAATCTTAGAAAAATATCAGAAGAGGGTGTCGAATTTAGACATCATACAAATGGCTCTAAGTTGTTTTTAAGTCCAGAAAAATCAATGCAAATTCAAAATGACTTAGGTTCAGATATTATGATGGCATTTGATGAGTGTCCACCTATGCCTGCCGAATATAAATATGTAAAAGATTCAATTGAACGTACAACGAGATGGGCTAAACGATGTCTTGAAGCACATCAACGTCCAGAAGACCAAGCATTATTTGGTATTATACAAGGTGGAGAGTACAAAGACTTAAGAGAACAAAGTGCTAAAGAACTTGTATCATTGGATTTTCCTGGATATGCTATTGGTGGTTTATCTGTAGGTGAACCAAAACCAGTGATGTACGATATGGTTGAACATACGGTTCAATTTATGCCAGAAGATAAACCAAGATACTTAATGGGAGTAGGATCACCTGATGCCTTAATAGAATGTAGCATTCGCGGCATGGATATGTTTGATTGTGTGTTGCCAACACGCATAGCTAGAAATGGAACATGTATGACATCTCAAGGACGATTGGTTATAAAAAATGCTAAATATGCAGATGATTTTAGTCCTATAGATGAGAATTGTGATTGCTATACTTGTAAGAATTATACACGTGCATATATTAGACACCTAATTAAAGCAGAGGAAACGTTTGGTATCCGTCTTACTACTATTCATAATTTACATTTTCTGCTAAAATTAATGGAAGATATTAGACAGGCCATTCGAGAAGATCGTTTATTAGATTTTAAAGAAGAATTTTTCGAACAATATGGGCTAAATGTAGAGAACCCTAAAAACTTTTAATAAGGAGAACAACATAATGAATGTTTCAGCATTAATCTTGCCTATAATTTTAATTATAGTATTTTATTTCTTTTTAATTAGACCGCAACAAAAACGTGCGAAAGAACATCGTGAAATGATTAGTCGTATCGAAGCAGGTCAAAAAATTACAACTATTGGTGGAATCAAAGGAACAGTTAAAGCTGTGGATGAAACAGCAGTTGTAATCACAGTAAATGGTCATGGTACTGAAATGACATTTGAAAAACCTGCGATTAAACAAGTTGATCCATCATAAATTATAATAAAAAGACATTCCACGACAGTTTGTTGTCATGGAATGTCTTTTTATTAACTATTTATCTTGATTACACTAATAAAGAGGTTATGTTAAGATAGATAAGTCTTGTCACATAGATGTAATCTTTAATTCACTTGCACATGGTTTATTAAAAGATTATTCTAATTACATAAGTAAATAATGAGGTGTTCATGTGAAAAAAACAAGTAGAATAATTGCATTCATACTCATTGTAGCGCTACTGATTGTAGGTATGGGCTTTACATATAAGAATGTAGTTAAGAATGTAAATCTAGGTTTGGATTTACAAGGTGGTTTCGAAGTATTATATCAAGTTAAACCACTTAGCGGTGATGGTAAAATCGATGATAAGGCTTTACAATCTACTGCTCAAACTTTAGAAAATCGTGTTAATGTATTAGGTGTATCTGAGCCTCATATTCAAGTTGAAGACCCTGATAGAATTAGGGTACAACTCGCAGGGGTAAAAAATCCTGATGAAGCTCGAAAAATTTTGTCCTCACAAGCAAATCTGACTATACGTGATGCTGATGACCACGTTAAATTAACAGGTAAAGATATTGTACAAGGTTCTGCAAAACAAGAATTTAAACAAGGTACAAACGAACCTGCAGTCACTTTTAAATTAAAAGACCGTGCGAAATTCAAAAAAGTTACAGAAGAAATTTCTAAAAAACAAGAAAATATGATGGTAGTGTGGTTAGACTATAAAAAAGGTGATAGCTATCATAAAGAGTTGGAAAAACCTGAAGATAAACAGAAATACGTTTCAGCCGCTTCAGTAGATCAACCCATTAATTCAGACAGTGTAGAAATTTCAGGTGGCTTCCAGGGTCAACAAGGCGTAGAACGTGCTAAGCAAATTGCAGAATTATTAAATGCAGGTTCATTACCAGTTGATTTAAAAGAAATTTATTCTAATTCTGTAGGTGCACAATTTGGTCAAGATGCATTAGATAAAACAATCTTTGCATCAATGGTTGGTGTTGCAATTATCTATTTATTTATGGTAGGTTTTTACAGATTACCAGGTATTGTAGCAGTGATAGCTTTAACAGTATATGTTTATTTAACATTAGTAGCATTTAACTTTATTTCAGGTGTACTTACATTACCAGGTTTAGCTGCATTAGTATTAGGTGTTGGTATGGCTGTAGATGCAAACATCATCATGTATGAACGGATTAAAGATGAACTTAGAGTAGGACGAACGCTTAAACAGGCTTATTCTAAAGCAAATAAAAGTTCTTTCTTAACGATTTTTGATTCAAACTTAACAACGGTTATAGCAGCAGCAGTATTATTCTTCTTTGGGCAAAGTTCAGTTAAAGGATTTGCTACGATGTTATTATTAGGTATTTTAATGATATTCATCACAGCTGTCTTCTTATCAAGAGGACTATTATCACTTTTAGTTTCTTCTAATTACTTTAAGAAGAAATATTGGATGTTTGGTGTAAATAAAAATAATCGCCATGATATCAATGAAGGTGTAGATGTTCATGACTTAAAAACAGCTTTTGAAAAATGGAATTTTGTTAAATTAGCAAAACCATTAATTGGAGTAAGTATTTTAATTTTAGTAATTGGTATAATTATTCTAAGTATATTTAAACTTAACTTAGGTATTGATTTCTCATCTGGTACAAGAGTAGATCTTGATTCTGATACGAAGTTATCTCAAACGAAAGTTGAACGTACGATTAAAGATGTTGGTTTGACACCTGATCAAATTCAAATTAATGGTAATGACAATAAACAAGCAACAGTTCAATTTAAAAATGATTTATCTAAAGATGAAACTTTGAAACTTAATAAAGTTATTAATGATCAATATGGTCATAAACCGACAGTGAACACAGTCTCTCCAATGATTGGTCAAGAGTTAGCTAAAAATGCAATGAAAGCATTAATTTATGCAGCTATTGGTATTATTATCTATGTTTCATTAAGATTCGAATGGAGAATGGGGCTTTCTGCTGTCTTAGCATTACTTCATGACGTATTTATTATCGTTGCTTTATTCAGTTTATTAAGACTTGAAGTAGATATTACATTTATCGCTGCAATCTTAACGATTGTAGGTTACTCAATAAATGATACAATTGTTACTTTCGACCGTGTAAGAGAAAATCTTCATAAAATTAAAGTTATAACAGAACCTCATCAAATCGATGATATTGTTAACCAATCTATTAGACAAACGATGACTCGTTCTGTTAATACAGTTCTTACAGTCGTTGTAGTAGTTATCGCCATACTAATCTTTGGTGCATCAAGTCTGTTTAACTTCTCATTAGCATTACTTATTGGATTATTATCTGGTGTATTCTCTTCTATCTTTATTGCAGTTCCACTATGGGGAATCATGAAGAAACATCAGTTGAAAAAATCTGAAAACGATAAGCTTGTAGTTTATAAAGAGAAAAAATCAAATGATGAAAAAATCTTAGTATAATTAAATATATGATATAAAATTAGTGGAAGAAACAAAAGAATTCTAATTGAATTCAGTGTTTCTTCCTCTTTTTATTTATTCTTTTTTTAGGTATAATTGCTTGTGGAAAAAGGAAGGATAACTTTATGATTCAATCTAAATATAAATGGCTTTATGAAGCACCTAAACAAAATATATCGTCTGAGATTATTAAGGAATTTAATTTATCTCCTATTGTAAGAAAGATTTTAGAAAGTAAATCGATTACACAGTACGATGAGATAAATACATTAATTAATGGTACAAATAAAAAGCATGATTCATGGCTAATGAGTGATATGCAAAAAGCTGTTGATCGAATTAATTTAGCGATTGATAAAAATGAAAGAATATTAGTATATGGAGACTATGATGCCGATGGCGTAACATCTACAACGATATTAGTTCAAACACTGCAGAAATTGGGCGCTGAAGTCGGTTGGTATATTCCTAATCGATTTAGCGAAGGTTATGGCCCAAATAAATACGCCTTTCAAAATGCTTACGATGAAGGCGTATCACTTATTATTACAGTTGACAATGGAATACAAGGTCATGAAGAAATTGAAATGGTACAAGCATTAGGAGTCGATGTAATTGTTACAGACCATCATGAAATAGGCCGTACATTACCAAAAGCGTATGCCATTATTCATCCTATGCATCCAGAATTTGAGTATCCATTTAAATATTTATGTGGAGCCGGTGTCGCATACAAATTATCGCAATGTTTAATAGATCATCCTCCAGAATATTTCATAGTTCTTGCAACTATTGGGACGATTGCAGATTTAGTGTCACTGACTGATGAAAACAGAACGATTGTTCAAGAAGGTCTTAAATATTTAAATCAATCCTGTCCATTTCAAATTCAATCATTATTAAATCAAGCAGGATTTAATGATGAGATAGATGAAGAAACAATTGGTTTCATTATTGGACCTCGTTTAAATGCGGTAGGTAGATTAGAAGATGCGTCATTAGCAGCGGAATTACTGATGGCAGAAGATTCTGAAGAGGCGAATTTTTTAGCTGAACAAGTAGAGGCATTTAACATTGAACGTAAAGATATTGTAGCTCAAATAACAGAAGAAGCCCTATTGATGGCTAATGAAAAAGTTGAAAATGGCGACAAATTTTTACTTTTAGCTAAAGAAGGATGGCATGAGGGAGTATTAGGTATTGTGGCTTCAAAAATTGTAGAAACTTATGCTTTACCCACTCTTATTTTAAATATAGATTTAGAACAACATCATGCAAAAGGTTCAGCTAGAAGTATTGAACAAGTGTCCATGTTCGAAATTTTAAGTGCACATCAAGATTTGATATCTAAATTTGGTGGTCATCATATGGCAGCTGGAATGACGATGGAGATTGATAATATTGATGCATTATCAAAAGGACTAAATGAGTGGATGGTTCAGCTTTCTAAACATACTTCTTTAGAACCAACAAAACATATTACGACTAAACTTTCAGAAGATGACATTACTGTATCAAATATTCATGATATTAAAATACTGAAACCGTTTGGTACTGATTTTGAAAAACCTTTATTTGAATTGGATGATACAGAAGTTAATGATGTTAAAGTGATTGGAAAAGATAAAAATCATTTAAAATTAGTAACTGGTCAAGCTAAGTTACAACATTTATTTTGGAAAAATGGTGGTTTAATTACACAAATAGAATTAGGCCAACCCGTCAATATCATAGGACATTTACAAATAAATGAGTGGAATGGCAATCAGACACCTCAAATGATGATACAAGATTTAGCGACTCAAAATGAGCAAATATTAGATTATAGAAGTAAACGTAAACAACTTAACATTGATACGTCATCTAAAAATGTTGCTTTTGTCATTCATTCTAAAAAAGAGAAGCTAGGGGAGAATTATTTCCACTACGGTGAAACAATTGATTCATCATATAATACGATTGTATTTCGTGATTTACCAACTGATTTAGATAGTGTCAAACAATCTCTAAAACATTTAGAATACTCACAACTCTATTTAGTATTACACCATCAACATTCAATTTATTTCGAGGGGTTACCGAGTAGTCATCTATTTAAACAAAGTTATAAGGCACTATTCATTAGGAAAGAAATGAATTTAGAAAAAGAAGGTTTACAATTATGTCAATACTTAAATATTAAGCCAAATACTTTAAAGTTTATTTTAAAAGTATTTCTTGACCTAAGTTTTATTTACGAAGAAAATGGTATAATTAAAATAAATGATAATCCAAGTAAACAATCTATTGAGTCGAGTCAAGTTTATAAATCGAGACAGTCAAGAATTGAAGTTGAAAAATTAATGCTTTATGATGACTTTTCACATCTTAAGAATTGGATTAAAGCTCAAAAAGCGTAACGCATAGGAGGAAATTTTTAAATGGATTTAAAGCAATACGTATCTGAAGTACAAGGCTGGCCTAAACCAGGTGTTAGTTTCAAAGATATTACAACTATTATGGATAATGGTGAAGCATACGGTTATGCAACTGATCAAATTGTAAAGTATGCAAAAGATCGTAACGTTGATATTGTTGTAGGCCCTGAAGCAAGAGGATTTATTATTGGCTGTCCAGTTGCGTACTCAATGGGAATTGGATTTGCACCTGTAAGAAAAGAAGGAAAATTACCACGTGAAGTTATTCGCTATGAATACGACTTAGAATATGGGACAAATGTTTTAACAATGCATAAAGATGCAATTAAACCAGGACAACGTGTTTTAATCACTGATGATTTATTAGCGACAGGTGGAACAATTGAAGCGGCTATTAAATTAGTAGAAAAATTAGGTGGTATTGTTGTTGGAATAGCTTTTATTATTGAATTAAAATATTTAAATGGTATGGAAAAAATTAAAGACTATGATGTCATGAGTTTAATTTCTTACGATGAATAGTCATTAATTTAGTAATTAGATTAATATATACTTTAAAGCGAGTGTAGGAATTCAGATTGAATACTATCTCGCTTTTTTATTTATCGTTGTATCATCATTAATCTAATCACATTTATTTATTTAAAAACTTGTAGTATTATATAACTATTATTTAAACCAAAGTTAATCTTTTAGAGATTTTAATACTTTTGTTAAAATTACATTAATACTCACGCATCTTTAATTAATAGGAGTGGTACTCGGATTAATTAAGTAATGAAAAGAAATGTCTTGATTTTCAATGATTCGGTTATCGGTAGAGTATTTGAAATATTAAAAAGTCGGGGTGTCATATATTGAATAACGAGTATCCATATAGTGCTGATGAAGTACTAAATAAAGCTAAATCCTATTTATCAGCAGATGATTATCAATATGTTTTAAAAAGTTATCATATTGCTTATGAAGCACATCAAGGACAGTTTCGAAAAAATGGGCTACCATATATTATGCATCCAATTCAAGTAGCAGGTATATTAACAGAAATGCGCTTAGATGGACCAACAATTGTAGCTGGCTTTTTACACGATGTGATAGAGGATACACCATATACATTTGAAGACGTAAAGAATATGTTTAATGAAGAAATTGCACGAATTGTAGATGGTGTAACGAAGTTAAAAAAAGTTAAATACCGTTCTAAAGAGGAACAACAAGCGGAAAATCATAGAAAGTTATTTATTGCGATAGCTAAGGATGTTCGTGTCATATTAGTTAAATTAGCTGACCGCTTACATAATATGAGAACGTTAAAAGCAATGGCTAGAGAAAAACAAATTCGTATTTCCAAAGAAACATTAGAAATCTATGCACCTTTAGCGCATCGTCTAGGTATTAATACCATTAAATGGGAATTGGAAGATATTGCGTTACGTTATATTGATAGTGTTCAGTATTTTAGAATTGTTAATTTAATGAAGAAAAAACGCAGTGAACGTGAAGCATATATTCAAAATGCTATGGATAAAATTCAAACTGAAATGAATAAAATGAATATCCAAGGTGAAATAAGCGGTCGCCCTAAACATATTTACAGTATTTATCGTAAGATGGTAAAACAAAAAAAACAATTTGATCAAATATTTGATTTATTAGCTATACGAGTGATTGTGAATTCAATTAATGATTGTTATGCTATTTTAGGCCTAGTTCATACATTATGGAAACCGATGCCAGGTCGTTTTAAAGATTATATCGCTATGCCAAAGCAAAATATGTATCAATCATTACACACTACTGTTGTTGGACCTAATGGTGATCCTTTAGAAATTCAAATTCGAACATTTGAAATGCACGAAATTGCTGAGCATGGGGTGGCAGCGCATTGGGCATATAAAGAAGGTAAAACAATAAATTCTAAAACACAAGATTTCCAAAATAAACTTAACTGGTTAAAAGAGCTTGCAGAAACTGACCATACATCTTCAGATGCACAAGAATTTATGGAATCACTTAAATATGATTTACAAAGTGATAAAGTATATGCATTTACGCCAGCAAGTGATGTGATTGAATTACCTTATGGCGCAGTCCCTATTGATTTTGCTTATGCCATTCATAGCGAAGTTGGTAATAAAATGATTGGCGCAAAAGTTAATGGTAAAATTGTGCCTATAGATTATATACTTAAGACAGGCGATATTATAGAAATTCGCACAAGTAAACATTCATATGGTCCAAGTAGAGATTGGTTGAAAATTGTTAAATCATCTGGAGCAAAAAGTAAAATAAAAAGTTTCTTTAAAAAGCAAGATCGTTCTTCTAATATAGAAAAAGGTAAATTTATGGTAGAAGCGGAAATTAAAGAACAAGGTTATCGAGTTGATGAGATTCTAACAGAAAAAAATATTGAAGTCGTTAACGAAAAATATCATTTTGCCAATGATGATGATTTATATGCTGCAGTAGGTTTTGGTGGAGTTACTGCATTACAAGTAGTGAATAAATTAACAGAAAGACAGCGTATACAAGATAAACAAAAAGCATTAAATGAAGCACAAGAAGTCATTAAAACATCACCAATTAAAGAAGATATCATTACTGATAGCGGGGTTTATGTCGAAGGATTAGAAAATGTTTTAATCAAACTATCTAAATGTTGTAATCCAATTCCTGGTGATGATATTGTTGGATACATCACTAAAGGACATGGTATTAAAGTTCATAGATCAGATTGCCCAAATATTAAAAATGAAAACGAGAGATTAATTAATGTCGAATGGGTTAAATCAAAAGATTCAACACAACGTTATCAAGTAGATTTAGAAGTCAATGCATATGATCGAAATGGGTTACTCAATGAAGTGATTCAAGCCGTAAATTCAACCGTAGGAAGTATTATTAAAATGAATGCACGATCTGATATTGACAAGAATGCAATCATTACAATTAGCGTTATGGTTAAAAATGTAAATGATGTATTTCGTGTAGTTGAAAAACTTAAACAATTGAGTGATATTTATACAGTTTCTAGAGTATGGAATTAAAAGAGGTGCTAAGATATGAAAATAGTTGTACAAAGAGTAAAACGAGCATCTGTCACTAATAAATCTATTCATAACCAAATTGAAAAAGGTTATTGTTTATTAGTAGGTGTTGGGAAAAATTCGACGGAAGCTGATATAGAAGTATTAGCGAAGAAAATTGTTAACGCACGTTTGTTTGAAGATGATAACGGGAAATTAAATTTAAATATTCAACAAATTAATGGTGCGATTTTATCTATTTCTCAATTTACACTTTATGCAGAAGTTAAAAAAGGTAATAGACCAGGTTTCTCACAATCCATGCGACCTGAAGATGCCAAAATATTATACGATAAGTTTAACTCTGAACTTCAAAAGTATGATATTGATATTCAAACTGGTGAATTTGGGACAGATATGGAAGTAGAAATTATTAATGATGGTCCCGTAACGATTATATATGAAAGTCAGGATGGCAAAGTAATATGAATAAATTAGATACATGGTTAACTAAACATGATCTAAAAAATATGTTGACGTTAGTAGTAGTGTTATTATTTATTCTTTTTATAATATTATTATTTATGTTTATGAATCATAATGATCAAGATAGTAATAGACTAACAATAACGGAAGATGCAGAAATAAGAACAGGTCCTAATGCAGGCTATCCGGTGATATATAAAGTTGAAAAAGGAGATAGTTTTAAAAAATTAAAGACTACAGGAAAATGGATTGAAGTCCAAAATGCTAAAGGAGATAAAAAAGGATGGGTTGCTGGTTGGCATACGAGTTTGAATATTAAAGCTGATGTCAATAAACAGGAAAATCCTTTTAGGAATAAAACTGTGGTACTTGATCCTGGTCATGGAGGTAGTGATCAGGGAGCCTCAAGCTCCACGGCTCTTAAATCTCTCGAAAAAAACTATACTTTGAAAACAGCACTTGAATTAAAACGTGCATTAGAAAAAGCAGGAGCGCATGTTAAATTGACGAGAACAGATGATAGTTATGTAAGCTTAGATAATAGAAAAGCGACAGGCGATGTATTTATAAGTATTCATAATGACTCATTAGATAGTCATAATGCTAATGGCGCTACTGTATATTGGTATCAAAATAGTCAAGAAACATTAGCAGAAATATTAAATGCGAATATTCAAAAAAAGTCATTACTTTCTAATCGTGGTGTTCGTCAACAAAATTATCAAGTTTTAAGACAAACGAATAAACCAGCTGTGTTACTTGAATTAGGCTATATAAGTAATCCTACTGATGAAAAAATGATTAGAAATCAATTACATAGACAGGTTGTAGAAGAAGCAGTCGTAGATGGATTAAAACAATATTTTGCTTCATAATACTTGCAAACTTTTCCTAAAATCGGTATCATAATCTGTGAACTTTATAAATAATACCGTTTGTATTCTTGAAAAGACTAATGAAATAGTGGACAATCATAATGATTGTGAAGAGAAGTAATCCTAGGCTGAAAGATTATACTAGTACATTGGTATCTTTGAACACAAGAAAAGGTGCTTTGATAAAATAAAGCCGGTTTGCGTACGTTACACGTGATGAGTGGAGAATATTTTTATTCTCAATTAGGGTGGCAACACGGCATATCGTCCCTTATATAGCATGAAGCTATATAAGGGACTTTTTTATTAAAGAATTTTAATAGTTAACAACAATTTAGAAGGAGTGATTGTATGATTAAGATTCCTAGAGGAACGCAAGATATTTTACCTCAAGAGTCTGCAAAATGGCGATATATTGAAAATAAATTAGATGAATTAATGAAATTATACAATTATAAAGAGATACGTACCCCAATATTTGAAAGTACTGACTTATTTGCAAGAGGTGTAGGAGATTCTACTGATGTCGTTCAAAAAGAGATGTATACGTTTAAAGACAAAGGCGATAGAAGTATCACATTAAGACCTGAAGGAACTGCAGCAGTAGTGCGATCATATATTGAAAATAAAATGCAGGGTGAACCTAATCAACCTATTAAGCTTTACTATAATGGACCAATGTTTAGATACGAACGAAAACAAAAAGGTCGCTATCGACAATTTAATCAATTTGGTGTAGAAGCAATAGGAGCAGAAAATCCAAGTATTGATGCAGAAGTATTAGCAATGGTAATGCATATATATGAATCATTTGGTTTAAAACATCTAAAACTAGTGATTAATAGTATAGGAGACCAAGCATCTCGTAAAGAATATAATGAAGCATTAATTAAGCATTTTGAACCTGTCATTGATACATTTTGTAATGATTGTCAATCACGTTTGCATACAAACCCAATGAGAATCTTAGATTGTAAGATTGATAGAGACAAAGAAGCAGTTAAACATGCTCCAAGAATTACAGATTACTTAAATGATGAATCAAAGGCTTATTATGAAGCGGTTAAACATCATTTAGATCAACTAGATATCAATTATGTTGAAGATCCTAATTTAGTGCGTGGACTTGATTATTATACTCATACAGCATTTGAACTCATGATGGATAATCCAAATTATGACGGTGCTATTACTACGCTATGTGGGGGAGGTCGTTATAATGGACTTCTTGAGTTATTAGATGGTCCTAATCAAACAGGAATAGGTTTTGCCCTTAGTATTGAACGATTACTTCTTGCACTTGAAGAAGAAGACATAGAATTGAATGTGGATGAAGATTTCGATTTATTTGTCGTAACGATGGGTAAAAAAGCTGAACAATATAGTGTGAAACTTTTAAATGATTTAAGAAAACATGGCGTGAAAGCTGATAAAGATTACTTAAATCGAAAAATTAAGGGACAAATGAAGCAAGCTGATCGTTTAAATGCTAAATATACGATTGTAATAGGTGACCAAGAGCTAGACAATAATAAAATTGATGTTAAAGAAATGTCTACAGGTGAAACAAAAACAATTCAATTAGATGAAGTAGTTAGTTTCTTTAATAAAGAAAAGGAGAATAAATAATGGGTAAAAGAACAACATACTGTGGTTTAGTAACTGAAGAATTATTAGGTCAAAAAGTAACACTAAAAGGTTGGGTTCATAATCGACGTGATTTAGGAGGCCTTATTTTTGTTGATTTACGTGATAGAGAAGGAATTGTACAAATTGTATTCAATCCAGATTTTTCAAAAGAAGCTCTATCTATTGCTGAAACTGTAAGATCAGAATATGTGGTCGAAGTCGAAGGTTCAGTCACTAAAAGAGACCCAGAAACAGTTAATCCAAAAATAAAAACGGGTCAAGTAGAAGTTCAAGTATCTCATATTCATATAATTAATAAATCAGCGACACCTCCATTTTCAATTAATGAAGAAAATCAAAGTGTTGATGAAAATATACGTCTTAAATATCGCTATTTAGATTTAAGACGACCAGAATTAGCTCAAACATTTAAAATGAGACATCAAACAACTCGATCGATTCGTCAATATCTTGATAATAATGGTTTCTTTGATATTGAAACACCCGTATTAACAAAATCTACACCAGAAGGTGCGAGAGACTATTTAGTGCCATCTCGTGTACATGAAGGCGAATTTTACGCTTTACCACAATCACCACAATTATTTAAACAATTATTAATGATTAGTGGTTTTGATAAATACTATCAAATTGTAAAATGCTTCCGTGATGAGGATTTACGTGCTGATCGTCAACCTGAATTTACACAAGTAGATATCGAAATGAGTTTTGTTGATCAAGAAGATATTATTCAAATGGGCGAGGAAATGCTTTCTAAAGTTGTAAAAGATGTAAAAGGTATTGATATCCAAACACCATTCCCTCGTATGACATATGATGAAGCAATGAAACGATATGGTTCTGATAAACCAGATACACGTTTTGGTATGGAATTGCAAGATGTGTCTCAATTAGGAAAAGAAATGGATTTCAAAGTATTTAAAGATACTGTAGAACACGACGGAGAAGTTAAAGCAATCGTTGCTGAAGGTGCTGCAGATAACTATACACGTAAAGATATGGATGGATTAACAGAATTTGTAAATATCTATGGCGCTAAGGGTCTAGCTTGGGTGAAAGTTGTAGATGAAGGCTTAAGTGGTCCGATAGCAAGATTCTTTGAAGAAGAGAATGTTAACACATTAAAAGAATTAACAGGTGCTAAACCTGGAGATTTAGTAATGTTTGTTGCAGATAAGCCAAATGTTGTGGCACAAAGTTTAGGTGCACTTCGAATTAAAATAGCAAAAGAGTTAAAATTAATTGATGAATCAAAATTAAACTTCTTATGGGTAACAGATTGGCCTTTATTAGAATATGATGAAGATGCTAAACGTTATGTTGCTGCGCATCATCCGTTTACATCACCTAAAGATGAAGATATTGCTAAACTAGACTCTGAACCAGAAAAAGTTCAAGCAAATGCTTATGACGTAGTATTAAATGGATACGAATTAGGCGGTGGATCAATCAGAATATCTGACGGAGAATTACAAGAAAAAATGTTTGAAGTTTTAGGATTTACTAAAGAACAAGCTAGAGATCAATTTGGTTTCTTATTAGATGCCTTTAAATACGGTGCACCACCACATGGAGGCATTGCTTTAGGTCTAGATAGATTAGTTATGTTACTTACAAATAGAACTAATTTACGTGATACCATCGCTTTCCCTAAAACTGCTTCTGCAACTTGCTTATTAACGGATGCACCAAGTGAAGTATCAGATAAACAATTAGAAGAATTATCGTTAAGAATTCGTCATTAATCTTCATTTTTAAAATAGAATAATTTAGTGCTAAATTGGGACGGAAATTGAATTTCTGTTCCAATTTTTGTATAAACTAACTTAAATTTTAAATAACAATAATTATATTATGTAAACATATATATTTAAAGACATTTTAAAATATAAAATATCTTCATATAGTATTTAAGGATTTATTTAATAAGCTCTTTATGATAAAATATGTCTATAAGATAGTCATCTGTGTTGTTCGTATGTTTGCTTTTTATTTGGGCCTAACACTTTTTGATCAGGGAGCCCAATAGGTTTTCTTGCAGCGCACACGCCTCATTTGGAGGACTTGCAAAACAAGAAACAGGGCACCCACCTGTATATAGCAGGCCGAATGATCAAGCTTTTTATAACTACGGCAACTACGGACTCTATCGGTACGTAAGGCTTTAGGCCTTACGTATTTTTTTTGCTTTTTTCTGTTAATATAGTATTAATATTTGCTAAGTAAAGGAGTTAATTATGAAACATCAATTTTCTAGAAATGAATTAGCCTATGGACAAGAAGGACTAGATTTACTAAAAGACAAGACAGTAGCGGTCTTAGGGGTAGGTGGAGTTGGTTCATTTGCTGCTGAAGCTTTAGCAAGAACTAACATTGGTCACATTATTCTTATTGATAAAGATGACGTAGATATCACTAATGTAAACCGTCAAATTCATGCATTAACTACTACCATAGGTCAAAGTAAAGTAACATTAATGGAAGAACGAATTAAACTCATCAATCCAAATTGTAAAGTTACACCTCTTCACATGTTTTATACTGAAGAGACATATGAAGATATTTTTAATAATTACAATATTGATTATTTTATCGATGCAAGTGACACGATTATATACAAAGTCCATTTAATGAAAGAATGTTTAGATAGAGGAATCAAGTTGATTTCAAGTATGGGCGCTGCGAATAAAATAGATCCAACACGTTTCAAAATTGCTGATATTTCAAAAACATATATGGATCCAATGGCAAAAATTATTCGTAACAAGTTGAAAAAACTTGGAATAAAAAAAGGTGTTCCTGTTGTTTTTTCAGATGAGAGTCCAATAGTTATTCGTGAAGATGTTAAGAAAACAGTTGGAGATGCAAATGCAATAAATCGAAAAGGTCAAATGCCTCCATCATCGAATGCATTTGTACCAAGCACAGTAGGTTTAATTTGTGCAAGTTATGTCGTAAATGATATTTTAAAAGATATTCCTGTACGTAGAATTAAAGATAAAGGTAACAACTAACAAAAAACCTATGGAAGAGATGAATGAAGTATTATCATCTTTTCCATAGGTTTTATTAATTTTTATGATTTAAATTATCATACACTATTTTAAATTGTTGTTCACTTTTAGAAGTTGTTTTTGGCTCATAATATATTTTATTTTTTAAAGCGTCAGGTAAATATTGCTGTTTAATATAACCATTCTCATAATCATGAGGATATTTATAACCGATAGATCGGCCTAAGTCTTTTGCTCCTTGATAGTGACCATCACGTAGGTGATTAGGTATTTGTCCAACTTTGCCTTTTCTGATATCACTTAATGCACTATCAATTGCTTTTATAGCTGAATTAGACTTAGGAGATAGTGATAATTCAATTACTGCTTGACTTAGAGGAATTCGTGCTTCAGGCAATCCGAGTCGTTCAGCTGATTGAATAGCTGCTAGTGTTCTTTGACCAGCATTTGGAGAAGCTAAGCCAATATCTTCATAACTAATGACGAGTAAACGTCGTACGATTGTTGGAAGATCACCTGCTTCGATTAATCTCGCCAAATAATATAAAGCAGCATTAACGTCACTTCCACGAATAGACTTTTGAAATGCACTCATGACATCATGATGCATGTCGCCATCTTTATCACTGATAAAAGCACCTTTTTGTAAACAATCTTTAGCATCTTCTAAAGTAACATGACGTTGATTATTGGAAACTTTAGCACTTAATACTGCTAATTCCAAAGCATTTAAAGCGCTTCTTACATCACCATGACTTTGAGTAGAGAAATATTTTAGTGCATCTTCATCAATTTTTGGTTGATACGATTTTAAACCATTTTGATCATCATTTAATGCTCTAGTTAATGCTTGATATACATCTTTTTCATCAAGTGGATATAATTCAAAAATTTGTACACGTGAGCGAATCGCTGGATTAATTGCATGATAAGGGTTAGAAGTTGTAGCACCAATTAAAATGATTTTACCATTTTCTAAATGTGGTAATAAAAAATCCTGTTTTGCTTTATCTAAGCGGTGAATCTCATCTAATAATAAAATGACTTGTCCTGACATTTTAGCTTCTTCAACTATCATTTGCATATCTTTTTTTGTATTCGTTACTGCATTTAATTGTCTAAATTTATATTCAGTACTGCCAGCAATGGCTTTAGCAATACTGGTTTTGCCAATTCCAGGAGGTCCATAAAAAATCATAGAAGATAATTTTTTAGTTTCTACCATACGTCTTATAATGCCTCTTGGACCAACTAGATGTTGTTGTGAAATAATTTCATTTATATTTGTAGGCCTCATTCTTGAAGCTAAAGGTTCTGTATTCAATTTTTTCACACCTTTCTATTACTATATTAACTGAAAAAATGATAGAATGGGACTATATTATTCGAATTAAGTGAGGTAAAACTATGAAAATATCAACGAAAGGAAGATATGGGTTAACTTTAATGATTTCCCTAGCAAAAAGAGAGGGGCAAGGGTGTGTATCATTAAAAACAATTGCTGAAGAAAATCATTTAAGTGATTTATATTTAGAACAACTCGTGGGTCCTTTAAGAAATGCTGGATTAATTCGAAGTATTCGTGGCGCTAAGGGTGGATATCAATTAAGAGTCCCATCTGAAGAAATTTCAGCTGGCGATATTATTCGCTTATTAGAAGGACCTATTACTATTGTAGAAAGTATAGATTCTGAACCACCAGCACAAAAAGAATTATGGTTGCGAATGAGAGATGCTGTTAGAGAAGTTTTAGATAATACAACATTAAAATATTTAGCTGATTTTGTAGAATCAGATAACGATTTAGATGGTTATATGTTTTACATTTAAAAATTTAAATTAATTATGTTTAAAACTTTTTTACTGTGGTATTGGATTAAAGTAAGTAAAATTTACTTATTAAAAATTAAATGCTTAAATTCGAAAGGAGAATTTCAATATGGCATTCATGGATAAAGCAAAAGATGCAGCAGAGAAATTTAAAAATAGCGATAACGAACAAGTAAATAAAGTAAAAGATAAAATTAATGAATATACTGGTGGAAATAACGACAGTAAAGATGACAAAAAAGACAACAAATAATTAAAATTGTGAGTGATGATTTTAGTCATCACTCTTTTTTTATGAAAAATTTAAAACCTGTTGACAATTTATTTATGTTCAACAGGTTTTAATCAATATTATTTATTTAATTTTTGAATTACTCGTTTAAAACGCTCATATGATTCAAATTGTCTATCTTGGTCATAAATATAGCTTACGGCCATTATTTCATCAATATCACCATATTCCTCTAAAAATGCTTCTAATTTAGCTTTTACAGTTTCTTCAGAACCAATAAGAGAATCATCAAATCTTTGTTTTGCCATTTCATACTCTCTCGGTGTTAAAAGACCTTTTAAATCATCAGTTGGTGGTTGAACTGGTTGCATTCTTCCTCGAGCAATACTAATGAATACTTGTGCTAAAGAACTAGCTAAATATTCTGCTTCTTTATCAGTTTCTGTCACGATAGCATTTAAACATACAATCATATATGGTTTATCTAATGCTTCAGATGGTTCAAATAAGTCGTGATAAATTTCAATTGCTTCTTTCATTTGCTGTGGTGCAAAATGACCTGCAAAAACATAGGGTAGACCTTTTCTAGCTGCTAAATGTGCAGAGTCAGTTGATGATCCGAGTATATATAACGGTACATTTTTATCTACCGCAGGATAAGCTCTTACATAAGCTTGTTTATTTCCTGGACCAAAATAAGTTTGTAATTGTTCTACTTCTTCAGGGAAAGCATACACACCATTATGTTGATCTCGTCTCAATGCACTTGCTGTCATCATATCAGTACCAGGTGCTCTACCTAATCCTAAATCTACACGATTGGGATAAATGGTTTCTAAGGTACCAAATTGCTCAGCAACAACTAAAGGTGCATGGTTTGGAAGCATGATGCCACCTGAACCAACTTTAATATTATGAGTATGTTCAAGCGTATGTTGTATTAACAATGATGTAGCTGAACTTACTAAATTAGGTGCATTGTGATGTTCTGCAATCCAATAACGCTCATAATCTAATTCATCTAATTTTTGAGCTAAAGCCACCATATCATTTATTGCATCTTTATCAGTTTGACCTTCTCGTATAGGAACTAAATTTAATGCAGAAAATTTTATATCAGACATAGACTATTTCTCCTTTTTATCTTTATTACCTAATAGTTTAACAATTTAAAACAATTACAGTTATTAAATTGCTCATACTTAAAATGATTATTGAAAGAAAAATAGTTAATATATTAATTCATAAACAAGAAGGTAGAAAATTTTAGAATGAGGTGCTATTATAGGAACATTGATAATATTGTGGGGAGTGTACTTAATAATGGAAGTATATGCAGATTATGCTGCAACTACACCAGTCAAACCAGAAGTTATAGAAGTAATGATGGATATATATCAATCACACTACGGCAATCCATCTTCTATTCACTCAGTAGGTAGAGATGCTAGACGCTATTTAGATGAATCTAGAAGAAATGTTGCTCAATTACTAGGTGCTAAACCAAGCGAAGTTATTTTTACTAGTGGTGCTACAGAATCAAATAATACTTCTATTAAAGGTTTAGTCTATGCTAATGAGCATTTAGGTAATCATATTATTACTACAAAAATTGAACATCATTCTGTATTACACGTATTCGAGCAACTAGAGAAAGAAGGATATGAAGTCACATATTTAGACGTAGATGATACAGGTAAAGTTGATTTGGGTCAATTGGAAGAAGCTTTAACAGATGATACTATCTTAGTATCTATTATGTTTGTCAATAATGAAGTGGGCACAGTAGAACCTATTTACGATATCGAAAACATTGTTTCTAATTCAAATGCTCTATTACATGTGGATGCAGTCCAAGCAATTAGCCATTTAGATATTAAATTTAGTGAGTTTAAAATTGATACCATGAGTATTACTGCTCATAAATTTGGTGGACCTAAAGGTGTAGGTATTTTATTAGTAAAAAACAATACACCAATCGAGTATTCTCAATTAGGCGGCGAACAAGAAACTAAACGTCGTGCTGGAACGGAAAGTGTTCCACAAATAGTTGGAATGACAAAAGCTCTAGAAATAGCTACTAAAAATCGAGATCAAAATAATATTCATTTAATGCAATTAAAAGAACTTTTTTTAGTAAGTTTGCAAGAACGTGCAATTCCATTTGAAGTCAATGGTTCAATGGTAGAAACGACTGGCCATATACTTAATTTATATTTTCCATTTATAGATGTAGAAACAATGTTAACTTTATTAGATTTAGCAAATATTTATGTTTCGTCTGGTTCTGCATGTACAGCTGGCTCAACAACTCCGTCACATGTACTTGCTGCGATGTATGAAGATGACGATCGTGCAAAACATTCAGTCAGATTTAGTTTTAATGAAATCACAACTGAACAAGATATAAAATATATTGTTGCTGAAATTCATAAAATATATCATAAATTTAAGGAGGAATAGAATTTGTCAAATAAAGATATACGTGTTGTAGTTGGTATGTCTGGAGGTGTAGATAGTTCAGTCACAGCATACCTTTTAAAGGAACAAGGATATGATGTTATTGGCATCTTCATGAAAAACTGGGACGACACAGATGAAAATGGGGTATGTACAGCTACAGAAGATTATAATGATGTCATAGCAGTATGTAATCAAATTGGTATACCATATTATGCTGTGAATTTTGAAAAAGAATATTGGGATAAAGTATTCACATATTTCTTAGATGAATATAAAAAAGGTCGTACTCCTAATCCAGACGTCATGTGTAATAAAGAAATTAAATTCAAAGCATTTTTAGAACATGCATTAAAATTAGGAGCGGATTATGTGGCTACTGGTCATTATGCACGAATCCATAGACATGAAGATAGTCACGTAGAAATGTTACGTGGGATAGATAATAATAAGGATCAAACGTACTTTTTAAATCAATTATCTCAAAAACAATTATCTAAAGTTATGTTTCCTATTGGAGATTTAGAAAAAAAAGAAGTTCGTAAAATCGCTGAAGAACAAGACTTAGCAACAGCTAAGAAAAAAGATTCTACGGGTATTTGCTTTATTGGGGAACGTAATTTTAAATCATTCCTTTCTCAATATTTACCGGCACAATCTGGTGAGATGAGAACACTCAATGGTAAAAAAATGGGCATACACAGTGGTTTAATGTACTATACTATTGGCCAACGTCATGGACTAGGTATTGGTGGAGATGGAGATCCATGGTTTGTTGTTGGTAAAAACCTTGAAGATAATATTTTATATGTCGAGCAAGGCTTCCATCATGATGCATTATATAGTGATTATTTAATTGCTTCCGACGCATCATTTGTTAATCCAGTTGATTTAGAAAATGGATTTGAATGTACTGCTAAATTTAGATATCGTCAAAAAGACACTAAAGTATTTGTTCAAAAAGAAGATGAACAATCTATTCGAGTTACTTTCAACGAACCTGTTCGAGCTATTACACCAGGCCAAGCAGTGGTATTCTATAATGGAGAAGTTTGTTTAGGTGGCGCTACTATAGATGATGTATATAAAACAACAGGTCAACTTAGCTATGTTGTTTAATGTTTAGTAAACCGTTAACTCATTGTAAATGAGAATTAGCGGTTTCTTTTTAATTGTAAATTTATGTTAGAAATGGAGACATGGAAATGATTGAACAAGAAACAATATATCAGTGGATGAATAATGGTAATTATGAAGAAGCCATTAAAGCATTATTTAATAATATTGAAGAGAATCCTAATATTATTGAAAATTATATTAATGCTGGTATCGTTTTAGCTGATGTTGGTGAGATTGAGAAAGCAGAAAGATTTTTTCAAAAAGCAATAACATTAGATGACAAAAATGGCGCGGTTTACTATAATTTAGCTAATCTATATTATGAACAATCGCGTTTTCAAGAAGCGATAAAACTTTATCAACGAGCTTTAAAATATAATATGAATCCCGTTGATACTAATTATATGATTGGTATGTCTTTTAGCCAACTAGATGCGCAAAGAGAAGCATTACCCTTTTTTATGACTGCTGCTGAATTAGATCAAACTTTGGACACAGAAGTTCAATTTCAATATGGTTTAACATTATGTCATTTAGAAATGTTTCAAGAAGCCATTAAGCAATTAAACTATGTTTTATCTATTAATCCTAATCACGTAGATGCATTATATAATTTAGGTCTTGCAACATATATGGAAACTGAGGATGCTGATAAATCAATTCAGTATTTTGATAAAGCAATTCAAATTGATCCTAAACATTTATTAAGTCAGCATGCTAAACAAACATTTAAATCTCTAAAAAATGAGGAGGAATAATATGTCAAACCCTACACTATTTGATTACTCAATGGTTAAAGGAACAGTTGATACCATTCTGTTTCAAAATAAAGATAACTTTTATACTGTTTTAAAAGTAGATTCCATTGAAACTAATGAATCATTTGATAATCTGCCTACAGTCGTAGGGTTTTTTCCTAATATTGTTGAAGGAGATGTCTATACGTTTAAAGGACAAATTGTTCAACATCCTCGTTATGGTAAACAACTTAAAGCTGAAACATTTGAAAAAGAATTGCCTCAAACTAAAGATGCCATTATAAGTTATTTATCTAGTGACTTATTTAAAGGTATTGGTAAAAAGACTGCTCAGAATATTGTAAATACATTAGGAGAAAATGCAATAAATGATATTTTAACTGATCCTTCTGTTCTTGAAAATGTTCCTAGTTTAGCAAAAACGAAACAAAAACAGATTGTAGAACAGATTAGTGCAAATCAAGAGTCAGAAAAAATAATGATTCGCTTACATGACTTAGGTTTTGGTCCAAAATTATCTATGGCGATTTATCAATTCTATCAATCAGAGACTTTAAAAGTTTTAGAAAACAATCCATACCAATTAGTTTATGATGTAAAAGGTATTGGTTTTCAAAAAGCTGATACATTAGCTAGAAATAATGGTATTGCTTATAACGATTCAGAACGTTTAAAAGCTGGATTATTATATACTCTTGAAGAAGAATGTATAAAACAGGGGCATACTTATTTAGATGAAAATGCTGTATTAGAAATTACAGAAGATATGCTTTCAGATAAGCATTTAGATGAAACAATTGAACAACAACAATTAAAACATGTACTACAAACACTTTTTGAAGAAAAGAAAATTATTTTAGAGAATAGTCATGTTGCGATTCCAAGCTTATACTATTCAGAACTTAAAAGTGTTCAAAATTTGTATCGTATCAAAACATACAAAAATCACTTTAAAATAATAGAGCAATCAGATTTACAGATACATATTGGTGAACTAGAAGATCAAAATAATGTTAATTATGCTAAATCACAACAAGAAGCACTTGAAACGGCGATGAATTCGAAAATAATGTTACTGACTGGAGGGCCAGGAACAGGTAAGACAACTGTTATTAAAGGGATTGTAGAATTATATGCTGAAATTCATGGTCTATCTCTTAAGTATTCTGATTATCAAGAAGATGATTATCCAATCGTATTAGCCGCCCCAACTGGAAGAGCATCAAAGCGTTTACAAGAATCAACTGGCTTAGAGGCAATGACGATTCATCGATTAATAGGATGGAATCAAGATACTCAACCAGAAGATATTCTTGAGAATGAAATTAAAGCTAAGCTCATTATAATTGATGAAATGTCAATGGTTGATTCTTGGTTGTTCCACCAATTTTTAAGTGCCGTTCCACTAGATGCACAAATCATTCTAGTAGGGGATGAAGATCAATTGCCATCTGTCGGTCCTGGCCAAGTATTTAAGGATTTAATTGAGTCTAAAGCATTTCCAAGAGTTAATTTAACTGAAGTTTATCGCCAACAAGATGGTTCTAGCATTATTGACTTAGCTCATCGCATGAAACATCATGAGCCAATAGATATTACAAAACGTTATCATGATAGAAGTTTTATTCATTGCAATGTAGAACAAATTCCAACTGTAGTGGAGAAAGTAGTATCTAGCGCTGTAAATAAAGGATATGATATGAGTGATATTCAAGTTTTAGCACCTATGTACAAAGGAAGTGCAGGGATAAAAAGACTTAATCAAGTATTACAAAATATTTTAAATCCTAAAGAAAAAGATACAAGAGAAATAGAGTTTGGCGATATAACGTTTAGAAAAGGAGACAAAGTTTTACAACTAGTCAATCGACCAAATGATAATATTTTTAATGGTGATATTGGAGTCATAGTAGGTATATTCTGGGCTAAAGAAAATGCACTTAACAAAGATGTACTGATTATCGATTTTGAAGGAAATGAAATTACATTTACTAGACAAGATTTATTAGAACTCACACATGCTTATTGTACCTCAATCCATAAATCACAAGGGTCAGAATTTCCTATTGTCATTATGCCTATTGTCAAACAATATTTTAGAATGTTGCAAAGACCTATTTTATATACAGGTCTGACACGTGCAAAACAATCTTTAGTACTATTAGGAGATCCAAAGGCATTTGACATTGCCTTAAATACGCAAGGTCAAGAAAGACATACACAATTAAAAACACTAATTATAAATTATTTTGGTATGAGTCAGGTTAATATAGATGTAGAAGAGAATGATGAACAGATAAATATAGATGATAAAGATGATAATAATGCAGTTGAACACATTACTTTAAGTGAAGAAACAATTTATCAAATTAATCCAATGATTAATATGGGAAATGTTTCGCCTTACGACTTTGTTGAACATTGACAATTTAAACAAAAATACTTAAAATAAATTTGAATTCGCATAAAGATGAGTAAACTTTTTAACTTATGTAGAGATGTACTGGTTGGTGAAAAGTACAAGTTAATTTGTTGAACGCTACTTTGTGTTATCGTTTATATGATAATTAAGTGATGAGAAATTAAATATATTTCAAAAGTATTTATTTCTTGTAAGTAGGGTGGTACCGCGAAAACGTTCGTCCCTTTGTTGGATGAACGTTTTTTATTTATAAATGTATTAATTATATTAGGAGTGAAAAAATGAAAAAACTTAAAGCAAGTGATATACGTCAAAAATATATTGATTTCTTTGTTGAAAAAGGTCATATGGTAGAACCATCTGCACCACTTGTGCCTATTGACGATGATTCGTTACTTTGGATAAACTCTGGTGTTGCAACTTTAAAAAAATACTTTGATGGACGAGAAACACCTAAAAAGCCTAGAATAGTTAATTCTCAAAAAGCAATTAGAACAAATGATATTGAAAACGTAGGTTTTACTGCGCGTCATCATACTTTCTTTGAAATGCTTGGAAACTTCTCAATTGGTGACTATTTTAAAAAAGAAGCAATTGAATTTGCTTGGGAATTTTTAACTAGTGACAAATGGATGGGAATGGAACCAGAAAAGCTATATGTAACAATTCATCCAGAAGATGTTGAAGCCTATCGTTTATGGCATGAAAATATTGGCTTAGAAGAAAGTCGTATTATTAGAATTGAGGGGAATTTCTGGGATATTGGAGAAGGACCATCAGGACCTAACACCGAAATTTTCTATGATCGTGGTGAAGCATATGGTCAAAATGATCCAGCAGAAGAAATGTATCCTGGCGGTGAAAATGAGAGATATTTAGAAGTATGGAACTTAGTGTTTAGTGAATATAACCATAATAAGGATCATACTTATACACCACTTCCAAACAAAAATATTGATACCGGCATGGGATTAGAACGCATGACGTCTATTTCCCAAAATGTTCGTACCAATTATGAAACAGATTTATTTATGCCAATTATTGAAGAAGTAGAGCATATATCAGGAAAAAAATATCTTGAAAATAACGAACAAGATGTAGCATTTAAAGTCATCGCCGACCATATCAGAACAATCTCATTCGCAATCTCTGACGGCGCTTTACCTGCAAATGAAGGGCGTGGTTATGTTTTACGTCGTCTCTTACGTCGTGCCGTACGTTTTAGTCAAACGCTTGGCATTAATGAGCCATTTATGTATAAATTGGTTGATATCGTTGCTGACATTATGGAGCCATATTATCCAAATGTAAAAGAAAAATCAGATTTTATTAAACGTGTTATTAAATCTGAAGAAGAACGTTTCCATGAAACACTTCAAGAAGGCGTATCTATATTAAATCAACTCATTACGCAAGCAAAAGAATCTACACATCAGATTAATGGTTCTGATGCGTTTAAATTATATGATACGTATGGATTCCCAATTGAGTTAACTGAAGAACTAGCAAGTCAAGAAGGTATTACAGTCGACATGGCAACATTTGAAGCTGAAATGGAACAGCAACGTACTAGAGCGAGAGAAGCTAGACAAAGTTCACAATCTATGCAAGTTCAAAGCGATGTTTTAAAAAATATTAATACTAAAAGCCAATTTGTTGGTTATGAAACAACAGATTATCAAACAATTTTAACAGATTTAATTTATAACGGTAAAACTGTTACATCTGCTGAAGCTGGAGAAACAGTTTACTTTATCTTAAAAGAAACACCATTTTATGCAGTAAGTGGTGGACAAGTTGCAGATAAAGGAACTGTAGGAAATGATCAGTTCGAAATAGCCGTTCAAGAAGTTACAAAGGCACCAAACGGACAAAATTTACACCAAGGTATAGTTCAATTTGGACAAGTAAGTGTAAATAGTCATGTAGATGCAACTGTAAATAAAGAAGAACGTAAAGATATACAAAAAAATCATAGTGCCACTCACTTACTACATGCTGCATTAAAAGAGATTTTAGGTGAACATGTTAATCAGGCGGGTTCACTCGTTGAAAGTGAACGATTAAGATTTGACTTTTCTCACTTTGGTCCAATGACAAAAGAAGAGATTGATCAAGTTGAAAGAAGAGTAAATGAAGAAATTTGGAGAGGAATTTCAGTTCATATTCAAGAAATGCCTATTCAAGAAGCTAAAGAAATGGGTGCTATGGCTCTGTTTGGTGAAAAATACGGTGATATTGTAAGAGTAGTCAATATGGCTCCATTTTCAATTGAATTATGTGGTGGTATTCATGTAGATAATACGGCTGAAATAGGGTTGTTTAAAATTGTAAGCGAATCAGGTACAGGTGCAGGTGTTAGACGTATTGAGGCACTTACCGGTAAAGCCGCATTTTTATATTTTGAAGATATTCAAAATAAATTTAATTCTGTCAAAGAACAACTTAAAGTAAAATCAGATAAACAAGTTTATGATAAAGTTGTTCAAATTCAAGAAAATGAAAAACAATTGAATAAGCAATTAGAGCAACGTAATAAGGAAATTACTTCACTTAAAATGGGTAATATAGAGGATCAAGTAGAAATGATTAATGGATTTAAAGTATTAGCTACAGAGGTAGAAGTATCTAATCCAAAAGAAATCCGTCAAACAATGGATGATTTTAAATCAAAAAAACAAGATACAATTATTATTTTAGCAGGTCATGTTGGTGAAAAAGTTTCGTTAATTGCCGCTGTACCTAAAGAGCTTACAAGTCAGGTTAAAGCCGGTGATATCATTAAAAACATGGCTCCAATTGTAGGAGGAAAAGGTGGCGGTCGTCCAGATATGGCACAAGGTGGCGGCACACAACCTGAAAACATCTCAGAATCATTACGCTTTATTAAAGATTATATTAAAAACCTATAACTTTTTAATCAACTGGTGTAATATTAATATGTAAGTTAATACATGTCAGAGGAGTGTCGCATCTATGGAAAATATTGATAAAACTATGAAATTCGATTATGATGAAATTCCAAAAGAAAATGTCCAAACAGTTTTAAAAAATGTACATCAGACTCTAGAAGAACGAGGCTACAATGCTGTAAATCAAATTGTCGGCTATTTACTTTCAGGAGATCCTGCATACATTCCTCGTCAAAATGATGCACGTAATCAAATACGACACATTGATAGAGATGTAATTATGGAAGAACTCGTTTCAAACTACTTAAAAGAGAATAATAAATAAATGTTACGTCATAAAATTTTAGGATTAGATGTAGGTAGTAGAACTGTAGGTATCGCAATTAGTGATTTGATGGGCTGGACTGCTCAAGGACTAGACACTCTAAGAATAAATGAAGAAAATGAAGAATTTGGTATTGATAGATTGGTTTCAATCATAAAAGACAATAATGTTGGTTCAGTAGTCATAGGATTACCGAAAAACATGAATAATTCTATTGGTTTTCGTGGAGAAGCTTCCCTTAAATACAAAGAATTGCTTCAAGAGGCTTTACCAAATATTGAAATTATTATGTGGGATGAACGTTTAAGTACCATGGCTGCTGAGCGCTCATTATTAGAAGCTGATGTCTCAAGACAAAAAAGAAAAAAAGTAATTGATAAAATGGCAGCAGTTTTTATACTGCAAGGCTATTTAGATTCAATTCAATAAAGGAGAATTTCATTATGACTGAACATAATCATAATACAGAATTAAATATTAGTAATGAAGAAGAATTATTAACGTTATTCGATGAAAATGGAAATGAAGTTTTATATCGAAAAATGCTTGAATTTTATCATCCAGAATTTAAAAAAGAGTATGTTATTTTAGCTGAAGAAGGTGCTCAATCTGATGATGATGACATGATTGAGCTCATTCCAATGATTAATGAACCAGATGAATCTGGTGATGGTGGTAAACTTGTTCCTATTGAAACAGATGAAGAATGGGATATGATTGAAGAAGTTGTAAATACAAATATGGAAGAATAAACAGTCTTTTGTTAATAATAAATCTCTAATCAATTCACTTTGGTTAGAGGTTTTTAATATTTCAGGCTTAAATTTAATTTAGAATTATGATAAAATATTTAAAGTTAAATTACTGTAGCATAAATTTTTAAATATACAGTCAGTTACTATATTTATACATTAAAACATAAAGTAGGTTTATTATTTTATTTTAAATAATGTAATATTAGTTGACTGATTTATTTTTATGCCTATTGATATTAAAAGGGAAGTTATAGAAGTGGAATCAAATCAATCCTATTTATTAAATCTTCATGAACAGTTAAATAATAATATTGAAGAACTAAGATTTTATGCAGAAGAACACGCTGTTCCTATAGTGGATAAATTAACTTTAGACATGATAAAACAATTAATTAGAATTCATCATTCGAAAAATATTTTGGAAATTGGAACTGCTATTGGATATAGTTCGATGCAATTTGCTTCTGTTTCACCAGATATTTCTATTACTACTATTGAACGTAATGAGAATATGATAAAACAAGCAAAATTTAATTTTAAAAAATTTGAATACGAAAATCAAATTCGTCTTATAGAGGGCGATGCGCTATCACAGTACGATAAAGTGAGCAATCATTTATATGATATGATATTTATCGATGCAGCTAAAGCGCAATCTCAAAAATTTTTTGAATATTATACACCGTTATTGAAAAATGGTGGCTTAGTTATTACTGATAACGTTTTGTATCATGGATTTGTATCTGATATAGATATCGTACGATCAAGAAATGTTAAGCAAATGGTAAAAAAGGTACAAAAATATAATACTTGGCTTATGAAACAAAAGAACTATAAAACAAATTTTTTAAATATGGATGATGGTTTAGCCATATCTATTAAAGGAGAATGAATATGACTGAATTACTTGTCACTCCAAAATCTTTAAATCATATGAAAACATTGATAGAACTCGGTGCTGATGCATTTGTGATTGGAGAGCAAAAATTTGGATTGCGATTACCCGGAGAATTTAATCGTGAAGATGTTCGAAAAGCAGTTAATTTAGCACACGAACATGATAAAAAAGTATATGTGGCAGTTAATGGTATTTTTCATAATTATCATTTAAATGCCTTAGAAAACTATATTGAATTTTTACATGAAATAAGAGTAGATAGAATTATTTTTGGTGATCCTGCTGTCGTGATGTATGTTAAAAAACAAAATAATCCGATACCATTAAATTGGGATGCAGAAACAATTGTTACGAATTATTTCCAATGTAATTACTGGGGTGAAAAAGGCGCTAAAAGAGCTGTATTAGCACGTGAATTAAACCTAGATGAAATTTTAAATATTAAAAAACATGCAAAGGTTGAAATTGAAGTTCAGGTTCACGGTATGACTTGTATGTTCCAATCTAAACGTATGTTATTGGGTAATTATTACACTTTTCAAGATAGACAAATGAAAATCCAACGTAGTGAGAATGAGCAAGATTTATTATTATACGATGAAGAAAGAGAAAATAAATATCCTGTGTTTGAAGATTACAATGGTACTCATATTATGTCTCCTAATGATATCTGTTTAATTGAAGAATTAGAGCCATTCTTTGAAGCAAATATTGATTCATTTAAAATTGATGGTATCTTACATAGTGAATCATACATTAATACTGTTACAGCACAATATAGAGAAGCCATTGACTTATATCATGAAGATCCAGAAGCTTATGAAGATGAAAAATTTATGTTAATTGATCCAATAGAAGAAATTCAACCTGAACATCGTCCATTTGATGAAGGGTTCTTATATAAACAAACAGTATATTAAGGGAGGCGCCAGTATGAAGACGTTAAATGAAATTGAAGTAAATGCTAAAAGAAAAATAAAAAAACCTGAATTATTAGCGCCTGCTGGAAACCTAGAGAAGTTAAAGATTGCGGTTCACTATGGTGCTGATGCTGTATTTTTAGGTGGACAAGAATACGGGTTACGTTCTAACGCTGATAACTTTACTATGGAAGAAATTAAAGAAGGCGTTGAATTTGCAAACCGTTATGGTGCAAAAATTTATGTTACGACTAATATAATCGCTCATGATGAAAATATAGACGGTTTAGAAGATTATTTACGTCAATTAGAAGCTACAGGTGCAACAGGAATTATTGTAGCAGATCCACTTATTATTGAAACATGTAAGAAAGTAGCTCCTAAATTAGAAATTCATCTCTCAACACAACAATCTCTTTCTAATTACAAAGCTGTGGAATACTGGAAAGAAGAAGGACTTGATCGAGTAGTATTAGCTCGTGAAACAGGCGCTATGGAAATGAAAGAAATGAAAGACAATGTTGATATCGAAATAGAAGCCTTTATTCACGGTGCGATGTGCATTGCTTATTCAGGTAGATGTACTTTAAGTAATCACATGACAGCACGAGACTCTAACAGAGGCGGTTGTTGTCAAAGTTGTCGTTGGGATTATGATTTACTAGCTGTTGATGAAGAGGGAGAATTAGATTTATTTTATCAAGATGGCGAAGTTGTGCCTTTTGCTATGAGCCCAAAAGATTTAAAATTAATTGAATCCATTCCTCAAATGATGGATATTGGTATAGATTCTTTAAAAATTGAAGGGCGAATGAAATCTATTCATTATATTGCTACAGTAGTATCAGTTTATCGTAAGGTTATTGATGCATATGCAGAAGATCCGGATAATTTTAAAATTAAACCAGAGTGGTTAATTGAATTAGACAAATGTGCTAATCGAGATACAGCACCTGCTTTCTTTGAAGGAACGCCTGGATATGAAGAGCAAATGTTTGGTGTTCAACAAAGTAAAAAGTCACCATATGATTTTTGTGGATTAGTTTTAGATTATGACGAAGCAACTCATATTGCTACAATACAACAAAGAAATCACTTTAAACCTGGTCAAGAGATTGAATTTTTTGGACCTGAAATTGAATCATTTAAACAGGTTATTGATGTCATTTATGATGAAGAAGGAAATCACCTTGATGCAGCACGTCATCCTCTTCAAATTGTTCAAATTAAAGTGAATCATCCTATTTACCCTAATAATATGATGAGAAAGGAAATCGGCTAATGACACAGACAACAATCATCGGAATCGCTGGCGGTTCAGGATCAGGAAAAACAACTGTCACAAATGAAATAATGAAAAACTTAGAAGGCCATAGTGTTGCTTTACTTGCTCAAGATTATTATTATAAAGATCAATCACACTTAACATTTGAAGAACGACTTGAAACTAATTATGACCACCCTTTTGCATTTGATAATGATTTACTTATTAGTAATTTAAAAGATTTGCGTAACGGTCAATCGGTTGAAGTTCCAACATATGATTATAAAAATCATACTAGAAGTGATGAAACAATTGCATTTGAACCTAAAGATGTTATTATCGTAGAGGGTATATTTGCTTTGGAAAATAAAACATTACGTGATATGATGGATGTTAAAATATACGTTGATACTGATGCAGATTTACGTATTTTAAGAAGACTTGTACGTGACACAAAAGAGCGAGGACGCTCAATGGAATCAGTTATTAACCAATATTTAAATGTTGTCAGACCTATGCATAATCAATTTATAGAACCAACAAAAAAATATGCTGATATTATTATTCCAGAAGGTGGAAGTAATAAGGTGGCAATTGATATAATGACAACAAAAATACAAACGCTTGTTGGGAAGCATTAACGAATAATATGTATTTTTCAAAATTAAATTAACTTGTTGAAAAGGAAGATGAACTTATGGAAAATCAAAAACAATATCCAATGACACAGGAAGGTTATGAAAAGTTAGAACAAGAATTAGAAGAACTTAAAACAGTTAAACGTCCTGAAGTAGTAGAAAAAATCAAAGTTGCTAGATCTTTTGGTGACTTATCTGAGAACTCAGAATACGATGCTGCTAAAGATGAACAAGGTTTTATTGAGCAAGATATTCAACGTATTGAACACATGCTTAGATATGCTTTGATTATTGAAGACAACGGTGATAATAATGTTATTCAAATTGGTAAAACTGTTACGTTTGTCGAATTACCTGGTGATGAAGAAGAAAGCTATCAAATTGTTGGATCTGCAGAAGCAGATGCGTTTAAAGGAAAAATTTCAAATGAATCTCCAATGGCAAAAGCACTTATTGGTAAAAATTTAAATGATGAAGTTCGTGTTCCACTTCCAAATGGTGGAGAAATGAAAGTTAAAATCGTTGATATTAAGTAACAAAAAATCCAAAAATCATTTTGATTTTTGGATTTTTTTATAGTTAAATATTTATAATTATTTAACTATAAATTAGATATAAGCAAGTACATTCATTTAATTTTTAGAACTTTCACATGACAAAAATATAAATATATGCTTAAATAACAATGTAGACAAATTATATAGTTATCTTGTACTGAAAGGGAGTAAGCGATTACATTAATGCATTACTTACCTTCTTTTATTATTGTCTATTTGAAAGACATATTAAACTACTATGAATACGTGGATATTTTATATTACTAATATATAAAATGAAATACGTTATTTATAATCGAAGGAGGACCATCATCTTTGGAAATAAAGATTATTAATGAACAATCAATTGCGCTTTATTTTAAAGAAGAAATATCTGAAAGTAATTACAGAGATGTTGAATCCGTTACTAAACATATACACGCTAAAAGAATAGATGGTATCAAAGATGTGATACCGTCATATAGAGCAATTATGATAAATTTTGATAATATAAAGCTTAATTTTAAGCAATTAATAGATATATTAGATTTAAAACAGTTAAATGGTGAACATGCTAAAGATATTTCAGATAAAACGATCATACATATTCCAGTATTATATAATTCAGAAGTCGGACCTGATTTACCATATGTAGCTAAACATAACAAACTAACTACTGATGAAGTCATTCAAATCCATACTCAAAATGAATATCTCGTTTACATGTTAGGTTTTATGCCTGGTTTTCCATTTTTAGGTGGATTGGATTCTCGTTTACATACTCCACGTCGAGATGAACCTAGAGTCAAAATTGACGCAGGTTCAGTAGGAATAGCAAATAATCAAACTGGTTTATATCCTTCTGATTCACCAGGTGGTTGGCAAATTATTGGAAGAACACCATTAAAAGTATTTGATATCAACGACGATGAAATGTCTTTATATCAAGCGGGGGATTATATTAAGTTTTATTCTATTGATGAAAATACATTTAACGACATCCAAAGTGAAATAGCAGAAAATCGATTTAATAAAGAAAAGTGGGTGTTAAATCATGTCGATTAGTATTATTCAACCTGGTATGTTTACAACTGTTCAAGATGAAGGAAGATTTGGTTTTCAACACCTAGGTTTTTCAAGTGCTGGTGCTATGGATTTATATAGTTATTTAATTGGTAAGACTTTAATTGGTAATAATGGACCTAGCCTTGAATATACTATTATCGGTCCAACACTTCAATTTAATAAAGATAATACATTTATTTTGACAGGAGCACATGTAAACGCAAAATTAAATGAAGAGACAGTTGATATTAATACTGTAATTTATGCATGCAAAGGCGATATTTTGAAAGTTGGAGCAGTGACTGCAGGCGCTCGTGGTTATATTTTCTTTGGCCATCCTTTAGATATTCAACCAATAGCAGAAAGTTATTCGACACATACTAGAAGTAAAATTGGTGGTTACAAAGGGAGACCATTATCAAAAGGAGATTTGATATACTTAAAAGAAAATCCATCTTTCAAACAAAATTTGGGTAAAACAACAGTTTATAATGCTATTCCCGAAGATAATATAATACATATTATTACCGGTCCACAAATTGAAGCATTTTCAAAGGAAAGTATAAATAAGCTCGTTAATATGGAATATAAAGTTTCTGAAAAATCTGATAGAATGGGGTATCGTCTTAATGGTGAGCATATCCCTCCTAAAACTGGGGCAGATATTATTTCAGAACCTGTTGCTTTAGGAAGTATTCAAGTCCCAAATGATGGTAATCCTATTATCTTATTAAATGATAAACAAACTATAGGTGGCTATACGAAAATCGCTACAGTCACTCAACTAGATTTAAATAAAATTGCTCAATTTAAGCCGGGAAATTTAATTCGATTTAAGTGGTTAACGATTGAAGAGGCTACAAAGGTTCAAGAACAATATCTAAATCACTTTAATCATTTAAATGCTGAAATTAACACGTCACCAACCTTTAATATGGGTGAAATGAGACCGACAGCAAAGAAATTGACTAAAATCATTACAGAGGAGAGATAGTTATGGATATAAAAAAAATAGAAGAAGTCATTAAACTTGTAAAATCAAATGATGTAAAAAAATTTAAATATAAAGATAATAAAAACGAAATCGAATTAGATTTTACTGAACAAAGTAACAATCAAAATAATAGTACTCCAGTAATACAATCTGAAGGGAATTCTCAAGACAAAAGTATTTCAGAAAATAACCCTTCAAATGATTCAGCAAAAACAATTACTTCTCCTATGGTAGGAACATTCTTCTTACAAGATAGCAAGGAATTAACGGATCCTATAATTCAAGTAGGTGACAACATTAAATCTGGTGATGTTATCGGATATGTTGAAGCAATGAAAGTAATGAATGAAGTGACTAGTGATATAGATGGTGAGATCACTGACATTGTGGTTGAACATGGTACAAACGTTGAATACGATCAAGTTCTAGTTAAAGTAAAATAAAGGGGGCAGAAATATGTATCGTTGTTTAGTAGCAAATAGAGGAGAAATTGCGGTACGTATCATTCGAGCGTGTCGAGAAATGGGAATAGAAACTGTCGCAGTATACGCTAAAGGTGATGAAAAAAGTCTTCATGTAAGTTTAGCTGATCAAGCAGTTTGCATTGGAGAAGCAAATCCTTTAGATAGTTATTTAAATATAGAACGTATTATTGGTGCAGCTGAAATCACAGGTTCTAATGCTATTCATCCTGGATACGGATTTCTATCGGAGAGTACAACATTTGCCCAAAAAGTTGAAGAAAACGATATTCATTTTATTGGCCCTAACAAAAAAACAATGGAAATGATGGGTGATAAAATAACTGCTCGTCAAACTGTTCATTCAGCAGGAGTACCAGTTATTCCAGGCTCAACAGATGCGGTAAACTCTGTAGAAGAAATTAAAGAATTAGCAAAAGACATAGGATATCCTTTAGTATTAAAAGCCGCAAGTGGTGGCGGCGGTAAAGGTATTCGAATTGTTAAGGAAGAAAATCAACTTGAGAAATCATTAAAAGAAGCTAAAAGTGAAGGTCAAAAATATTTTAATGATGATCGAGTGTATGTAGAAGCATTTATTCCTGTTGCAAAACACATAGAGGTTCAAGTGATAGGTGACGGAAAAGAAAATTATGTTCATTTAGGTGAACGAGATTGTTCAGTCCAAAGAAAAAATCAAAAATTAATAGAAGAAGCACCATGTGCAGCATTATCTGAAGAACGACGTGAAAAAATATGTAATGATGCTGTCAAAGTTGCAAAAGCCTCTAATTATCGTAGTGCTGGTACTATTGAATTTTTAGTTACTGAAGATGCACATTACTTTATTGAAATGAACGCAAGAATACAAGTAGAACATACTGTTACTGAGATGCGTGCAGATAGAGATTTATTACAAGCACAATTATATTTGTTATTACATAATAAATTACCGTTTAGTCAAGAAGATATTGTATTCAATGGTCATGTAATAGAGGCACGTATCAACGCTGAAAATCCAGAAAAGAAATTCCAACCTACTCCAGGTAAAGTTAAACGTCTACACTTACCTCAAGGCTTTAATATTAGAGTAGATTCGTTATTATATGCTGGTTATCAAGTATCTCCTTACTATGATTCACTAGTTGCAAAAGTTATCGTAAAAGACTCTAATAGAACTTCTGCGATTAATAAATTAAAAGTGGCACTTGATGAAATGGTAATTGATGGTTTCACTACTACGGCTGATTTTCTATATGCAGTATTAAGTTACCCACCATACGCAAAAGGAAATGCAGAAGAAGTTGATATTAAATTCCTTGAAAAACATCACATAGTTAAAGGAGTGAAATTATGATGAAAGTTGATTTAAACTGTGATCTAGGTGAAGCATTTGGTAATTATTCATTTGGAGGTGATAAAGATATCATTCCTTTAATTACATCTGCTAATATAGCCTGTGGTTTTCATGCGGGTGATGAAAATGTAATGAATCAAACAGTAAAATTAGCTAAAAAAAATCATGTAAGTATTGGCGCTCATCCCGGACTTCCAGATTTAAAAGGGTTTGGTCGTCGAAAGATGGATATTAGTCCAACCGAAGTATATAACTTAATAGTTTATCAGTTAGGTGCTTTAGAAGGATTTTGTAAAGTACATCAAACACGAATAAATCATGTTAAACCACACGGTGCGCTGTATAATATGGGCGCTAAAAATAAAGAAATTGCAAAAGCAATTGCAAAAGCAGTATACGATTTTGATTCTGCTATAGTGCTTGTAGGTTTATCTAATTCATTATTAATATCTGAAGCTAAAGCAATTGGATTGAAAACAGCTTCTGAAGTGTTTGCTGATAGACGTTACGAAGATAATGGACAATTAGTTAGTCGTAAAGAACCAGACGCAGTCATTACTGATACTGATGAAGCACTAAAACAAGTTTTGAAAATGGTAACTGAAAACAAAGTGATAAGTCGCAATGGGAAAGAAATTGATTTGGAAACAGATACAATATGTGTTCACGGTGATGGTAAACATGCACTAGAATTTGTTGAACAAATAAGAAAAAAATTAACGAAAGAAGGCATTGATATTCAATCCTTATAAGGGGGTTTTCTAATGAAAGAAAATTTAAATCAAACACAAGATAAAGACAATTTTAAATTTACAAAAAGTCATAGACGCTTACTTTATGGATCTGTATTTTTAATGGCTACATCTGCGATCGGTCCTGCATTTCTAACTCAAACTGCTGTGTTTACAGCAGAATTTTATGCAAGTTTCGCTTTTGCAATCTTAATATCTATATTAATTGATATTGGAGCTCAAATTAATATTTGGCGCGTATTAGTTATAACAGGTTTACGTGGTCAAGAAGTATCAAATAAAGTGTTACCTGGATTAGGAACTTTAATTTCAATATTGATTGCTTTTGGAGGACTTGCTTTTAATATCGGAAACATAGCTGGTGCTGGTTTAGGATTGAATGCAATATTTGGACTTGATGTTAAATGGGGAGCAGCTATTACAGCCATTTTTGCAATTTTAATATTTGTAAGTAAAAGTGGTCAAAAAATTATGGATATTGTTTCAATGATTTTAGGAGTAATAATGATATTAGTAGTCGCTTATGTCATGGTTGTATCTAACCCTCCCTATGGTGATGCACTTGTTCATACAGTTGCACCAGAACATCCTATTAAATTAATTTTACCAATTATTACTTTAGTTGGAGGAACAGTAGGTGGATACATCACATTTGCTGGCGCACATAGAATACTTGATTCTGGAATGAAAGGTAAAGAGTTTTTACCATTTGTGAATCGTTCAGCTATTGCAGGTATCTTAACTACAGGTATTATGAGAACATTATTATTTTTAGCAGTACTTGGAGTTGTAGTGACAGGTGTCACTTTAAATGCAGATAATCCGCCAGCCTCAGTATTTGAACATGCTATTGGACCAATAGGAAAAAATATTTTTGGAGTTGTTATTTTCGCAGCCGCAATGTCATCAGTGATTGGTTCAGCATATACAAGTGCAACTTTCTTAAAAACATTACACAAATCATTATTTAATAAAAATAATTTGATTGTCATTGTCTTCATCGTGATTTCAACAATAATTTTCTTATTAATTGGAAAACCAATTAGTTTATTGATTATTGCTGGAGCAATAAATGGATGGATTTTACCGATTACTTTGGGTGCAATATTGATAGCGAGTAGAAAAAAATCAATTGTTGGAGATTATAAACATCCAACATGGATGCTAGTATTTGGCATTATAGCAGTTATTGTTACAATTATAACAGGTATATTGTCTCTACAAGATTTAGCTACTTTATGGAAAGGTTAATCATAAATATATATATAATTTAAGATTTTAAAATTTAACTGTCGACAGTGTTTAACTGTGTCGACAGTTTTTTTATTAAATCATTTTCAAGATTATTTTAATAGAAAAAGTTAGTCGTGATGAACTAGAAATTATGTTAGAATAACATGTGCTAAGATTAAAGTTGAGGTGTAAATATGATTGGAATTATTGGAGCTATGGAAGAAGAAGTAGCGATTTTAAAACATAAATTAGTGAATTTAAATGAGATTGAAGTAGCACATGTAAAATTTTATCGTGGTCAACTAAATGATAAAGATGTTGTTTTAACACAAAGTGGAATTGGAAAAGTAAATGCTGCAATATCCACAACATTGTTAATTGAAAAATTTAAACCAACATTGATTATAAATACAGGTTCAGCTGGTGCTTTAGATGACAGTTTATCAGTTGGAGACATTTTAATTAGTAATCATGTGATGTACCATGATGCAGATGCAACTGCTTTTGGATACGACATCGGTCAAATACCTCAAATGCCAGCTCAATTTGAAGCTAACCAACAATTACTCCAATTAACTGAAAAAGTTGTAAAACAGCAAAATTTAACCGCTAAAATTGGTCAAATTGTAAGTGGCGATAGCTTTATTGGTAGTAGCGAACAGCGATTAAAAATTAAACGTCAGTTTTCAGAAGCTATGGCAGTTGAAATGGAAGCAACGGCTATTGCTCAAACTTGTTATCAATTTAATTTACCTTTTATCGTCACTCGTGCTGTTTCTGATTTAGCAAATGGGAAAGCAGAAATGTCGTTTGAAGAGTTTCTTGGTAAAGCAGCTCAATCATCAAGTAACATTGTTGAACAGTTGGTTAAAGAAATATAAACAATAAATAATTTAAAGGTGAAATGAATGGGATTAATTAAAAAATATTTTATGCCTAGTGATTATGTACAATCTGTATTTCAAATTGATATTGAAAAGTTAGCAAATTCTGGTTTTAAAGGTATTATTACAGATTTAGATAATACATTAGTAGGTTGGGACGTTAAAACACCAACGAAAGAAATACAAGAATGGTTTAAAAAGGCAAATGATTTAGGATTAACGATTACAATTGTATCAAATAATAGTGAAAAACGTGTTTCCGGTTTTTCGAAAGACTTAGACGTTGATTTTATCTTTAAAGCTAGAAAACCTATGGGAAGAGCTTTTAAAAAGGCTATACAACACATGAATATTAAACCAGAAGAAACAGTCGTTATAGGTGACCAAATGCTTACAGACGTACTTGGTGGCAATAATAACGGTCTATATACTATCATGGTAGTCCCTGTCAAAAAGACAGATGGATTTTTAACTAGACTAAATAGAATAATCGAACGTCGATTATTAAACTATTTTAAAAGAAAAGGCTATATTACATGGGAGGAAAATTGATTGGATGAAACTTTAAAATGTATCGGTTGTGGCGCTCCTTTACAATCTGAAGATAAAAACGCACCTGGGTATGTGCCAGAACATAATTTATTTAGAGATGATGTTATATGCCAACGTTGTTTTAGATTAAAAAATTATAATGAAATACAAGATGTAGGAATGGATAGTGAAGATTTTTTAAATTTATTAAATGGATTATCCGATAGACAAGGGATTATCGTTAACGTAATTGATGTTTTTGACTTTGAAGGATCGTTTATTAATGCTTTAAAACGAATTGTAGGAAATAAGAAAATCATTTTGGCGGCGAATAAATTAGATCTTTTACCAAGACAAATTAATCAACGTCGTGTAAAAGAATGGTTAAAAAGAACAGCTAGAAAGTATGGATTAGAAGCTGAAGAGGTGGTATTAATATCAGCTCATAAAGGATGGGGTATTGATGCACTTTTAGAATCAATCAACCGTTTTAGAAATCATCAAGATGTTTATATCGTTGGTACTACAAATGTTGGTAAATCAACTTTAATCAATAAATTAATTGAGCAAAGTGTAGGTGAAAAAGATGTCGTTACAACATCAAGATTTCCAGGTACAACATTAGATATGATAGATATTCCTTTAGATGAAAAAACATTTATGTATGACACACCTGGCATTATACAAGCGCATCAAATGACCCATTATGTTACTGAAAAAGAATTGAAAGTGATTATTCCTAAGAATGAAATTAAACAACGTGTATTTCAATTAAATGAGGAACAAACTTTATTCTTCGGTGGATTAGCTAGGATAGATTATGTTTCTGGTGGGAAACGACCACTTGTATGTTATTTTTCTAATGATTTAAATATTCATAGAACTAAAACTGAAAAGGCAAATGATTTATGGCGAAATCAAATAGGGCATTTATTAAGTCCACCTAGTAACCCCGAAAAATTTAATATAAGTGATATGAAAGCTGTACGTCTAGAAACAGGGAAAGAAAAACGTGACATTATGATTTCTGGATTGGGCTTTATTACACTCGAAGCAGGTGCAAAAGTGATTGTTCGTGTTCCTAAAAGTGTTGATGTTGTTTTAAGACAATCTATTATGTAGGGAGGATTCATAATGAAATTTGCAGTGATAGGAGATCCGATTTCACATTCATTATCACCAGTGATGCATAATACTAATTTTAAAGTTTTAGGTTTAAATGATACCTATGAAGCATTGCATATACCGGTTCAAGATTTCGATAATATTAAAGAAATAATAACTGAAAAAAATTTAAGTGGATTTAATATTACTATTCCTCATAAAGAACGCATTATTCCATTCTTAGATGATATTGATGAACAAGCTAAAGCTGTAGGTGCAGTGAATACTGTGAAAATAGAAGGGAATAAATGGATTGGTTATAATACTGATGGTCTTGGATACGTAAAAGGATTAAAACAAGTATATCCTGACTTATCAAATGCATACATTTTAATTCTTGGAGCTGGGGGTGCAAGCAAAGGTATTGCAACTGCACTTTCACAATGTGTACAACCTAAATTAACTATAGCGAATAGAACAATGAGTCGCTTTGATAATTGGAAATTAGATATTAATGCGATTACCCTACAACAAGCTGAACAATATCTTGATGAGTTTGATATTATTATTAATACAACATCAGCAGGATTAGATAATAATAAAGAGAGTGTAATTCGTCTCGATCAATTATCACCGAATACATTGGTAAGTGATATCATTTATATTCCCTATAAAACATCATTTTTACAACAAGCTGAAGAGAAGGGTAACCCTATTTATAATGGTCTAGATATGTTTGTATATCAAGGTGCTGAGAGCTTTAAAATATGGACTGGCAAAGATGCTGAAATTAAAGAAATGAAATTAGCAGTTTTAAATCAATTAAAAGGAGAATAATATGCTATGCTAACAGGTAAACAAAAAAGATATTTAAGAAGTTTGGCGCATAACATTGATCCAATTTTTCAAATAGGTAAAGCTGGAATTAATGATAATATGATTAGTCAAATAGATGAAACACTTGAAAATAGAGAATTAATTAAAATTCATATACTTCAAAATAATTTTGATGATAAAAACGATTTAGCCCAAACGCTAAGTCAAGCTACTAATAGTGAAGTGGTCCAAGTCATTGGATCAATGATAGTCATTTATAGAGAATCTCAAGAAAATAAGGAAATTTCATTACCATAATTCTATGAAAAAAATTGTTTTATACGGCGGACAATTTAATCCTATTCATACTGCACATATGTTAGTAGCTAATGAAGTATTTCATAAAATTAAACCGGATGTTTTCTATTTTTTACCAAGTTATATGGCTCCACTTAAAGAACATAACGATTACTTAGATGCTCATTATCGCATCAAAATGATTAATATGGTAATTGAGCAGTTAGGTTTCGGAAATATTTGTTATGCAGAATTAGAAAGAAAAGGTCAAAGTTATACGTATGATACATTAAAAGCGTTAATTGACCAAAATCCTTACGATAAGTTTTATTTTGTAATAGGATCAGACCAATATGATCAACTTGATAAATGGTATAAAATAGATGAATTAAAGCAAATGATTATCTTTATAGTAGTAAATAGAGAAAAAAAGATTCAAAAGGTTGATGAAAATATGATTTCCATATCTATTCCAAGAATGGATATTAGTTCATCAATGATTAGACAACGTGTAAAAGATAAAAAAACAATTGATATTTTAGTCCCTCGAAATGTTAGTAAATATATTAGAGAGGAAGGATTCTATGAACACTAAAGAAGCAAAAAAACTTATCGAAAATAAATTGCCCAAAAAGCGTTTTAAACATTCTCTTAGAGTAGCTGACACAGCAGTTAAGCTTGCTGAAATCTATGATGGAGATAAAAGTAAAGCAGAGTTAGCAGGTATTTTACATGATTATTGTAAATATGATGATTTAGGAAAAATGTATCAAGTCGTTCGCCAACATGATTTAGATAGCAATTTGTTAAGTTATGGAAGTGAAATTCTTCATGGACCTGTATGTGCAGCATTAATGAAGGCTGATTATGGCATCGAAGATGAAGAAATATTATTAGCCATTAAATATCACACTACTGGTCGTAAAGAAATGACAAAAACTGAAAAATTGGTATTTATTGCTGACTATATAGAACCTGGTAGAAAAACTCCAGGAGTTGAAGAAATTAGAGATATGGCATACAATCAAGGTAGCTTAGATAAAACAATTTATGAAATATCAAAGCGAACAGTGTTATTTTTAATTAGTAAAGATATTACTGTTTATGGTTCTACGATTGAATGTTTAAATTATTATAATTATAGTGATCAAAAGATAAAGGATGATTAAATGAATTCAGAAGAATTATTAAATATTGCTGTCACAGCGACAGAAGATAAAAAAGCAGAAGATATTGTTTCTCTTAATATGCAAGGTATTAGTGATATGACTGATTATTTTGTAGTGTGTCATGGTAATAATGAACGTCAAGTTCAATCAATTGCTAGAGCAGTAAAAGAAAAAGTGCATGAAAATAATATTGAAGTAAAGCGTATGGAAGGTTATCAAAGTGCAAGATGGGTCTTAATTGATTTAGCAGACGTAGTAGTTCATATTTTCCATAAAGATGAACGCAATTACTATAATATAGAGAAACTTTATCAAGATGCTCCAATAGAATCATATAATCAGGTAGCATATTAAAATGATGCAATACACTGAAATGAGTAAAGTTTATGATCAGCTTACTCAAGATCAACCTTATGAAGAATGGTTTAATATTGTAAAATATTATACAAGAACAATGTCTTCTAATGATTCAATAAATATTCTTGATATTGGTTGTGGCACTGGAAGTTTAACGCAATTACTTCCTTCTATTGGAACGGTTACAGGCATGGATTTAAGTACAAACATGTTATCTATTGCTGCAAATAAATCTAATCAAGTTACTTGGTTAGAAGGTGACATGACCGATTTTTCATTAAATACAACATATGATGTTGTAACAATATTTTGTGATTCCCTGAATTATTTACCTGATATTGATGATATCGTAAATACGTTTAATTGTGTATTTAATCATTTATCTCATTTAGGAATGTTTATATTCGATATTCATACGATATATAAAATGAACACAGCATTTAATAATCAATGTTATATTGATGATAATGATGATATATTTTTAGCGTGGGAAGCTATAAAGGGTGAAGAACCTTATAGTGTTTATCATGATATGAGTTTCTTTTTAAAACAGCATAATGGTAATTATCACCGTTTTAATGAATCACACTATCAAAGAACATTTGAAAAAGATTTCTATATTCGATTGTTAAAACAAACTGGATTTAATCGTATTGAAACTTTTGTAGACTTTGACATCAATAATCATAATGAAAAAGGTGACAGATTGTTTTTTGTTGCTTATAAATAAAATAAAGTAAACTCATCTCCTTATACGTTTATACATATAAGGAGATGAGTTTTTGTTTAAGTATAGAAATGAAATAATTCAATTATTAACTAAGTGGAAGACTCATATCATCATTTTAATTGCAGTAGTGTTACTTTTTATAGTGATTCTCATGCTTATGAAAAATAATGAGACTTCAGAACATATGACAACATCTAATGCTAATAATAGCCAATTTAATAATAATGAAAAATATAATAAAAATAAAAATGATAATAATTTATCCACTTCTTCTAAAGAAAATTCAACTATTTATGTAGATGTCAAAGGGGCTGTTAAATTACCAGATGTTTATGAAATGAAAAAGAACGATAGAGTTAAAGATGTATTAAAAAAAGCTAAAGTTTCTGAAAACGCTGATATTACAAAAATCAATTTATCTGAAAAACTTACTGATCAAAAAATGATTTATATACCTAATAAAAATGAAACGAAAATAAATGCTACACCCACTAATCAAAGTAATTTAAATACTTCTGAAAGTATTAAAGTCAATCTTAACACAGCAAATGAAAGAGAATTGCTTAATGTTCCAGGTATAGGGCCAACTAAAGTGAAAGAGATTATTAAATACAGAGAGGAAAAGGGACAGTTTAATAATGTTGAAGACTTAAAACAAGTAAGAGGAATTGGAGGGAAAACTTTTGAGAAACTTAAAGATTACTTTACTACATAAATTAAATTGGAAGAAATTTTAATATAAATTATAATAGATATATATTTTTTTAAGGAGTTGAACTTTATGGATAGAATAAAATGGGATGAATATTTTATGGCACAAAGTCATTTGCTTGCATTACGTTCTACATGTCAACGATTATCAGTAGGCGCAACAATTGTAAAGGACAATAGAATAATTGCAGGAGGTTATAATGGCTCAGTAGCAGGAGAAGTTCACTGTATTGATGTAGGATGTTTAATAGAAGATGATCATTGTATTAGAACCATCCACGCAGAAATGAATGCATTATTACAATGCGCAAAACAAGGTGTATCGTCAGATAATGCAACGATATATGTCACACATTTTCCTTGTTTAAACTGTACTAAGTCTATTATTCAAGCAGGTATTAAAAAAATATACTATGCAAAAGATTATCATAATCATAAATATGCTATTAAATTATTAAATCAAGCAGGTATTGAGTATGAAAAAATACCATTTTCTGCTAATAAAATAGCTGAATTTTTAACTAAAGAATGTTAGTTGTTTTATATGCACTTTCTTTTTTAAGTGGTATATTATGGGTTCATCTTAAATTATTTTCAATTTTAATATTTACTATTATATTAATTATTGTGTATCGAAAGAGTATTCCTTTATACCACTATTTATTAATTCTATCCTTTTTCTTTCTAGCTTTATTTCAAGTACACCATACTTTGAAAACAAATCATTTAATACTCCAAAATTTAAAAGTCCACAGTAATATACATTCAAAAGTAACGTTTCAAAATGATATAAAACAATTCAATCAAATTATTAAAGGACAATTTCGATATAAACATAATCTTTATCACTTTACTTTTAAAAGTCCACAATTGAGAGCTAAAGATTTAAAAAATCGAGAATGTAAAATTAATGGAAATATCACAAATAGTATTCAAAATGAAGTCTATGTTTATATCAATCAAATAGATAATAAATATTGTACTAAGGTTAATCATATAAGTTTTATAGATAAACACCTAAATTATATTCAAAACAAGTTATATCATTCTTCGTTAAAATATCCAGAGAGAGTATTAGCTTTAATTACTGGGGATACTGGTGCAATTGATACAGATTACTTAGATAAAGTTAAAGCTATAGGTATTTATCATTTACTTGCTGTCAGTGGATCACATGTTGCTACCATTATTTTTATCATTCAATATAGTCTGGTCAGGTTTAATATTCCAAAATTATTTATACGAGTTTTTATTATTATAATACTAATACTATTTATTTTTTATACAAATTTTGCACCGAGTGCTTTAAGAGCAGTTTTAACCGCTATTACTTTTTTTATTATCCCTAAGGCTTTTAAAATTTCGTCTATAAGTGTATTATCTTTAGTCTTTTTATTGATGACAATTTGGAATATGAATTTTGCTTATGATATTGGATTTCAATTTTCTTTCATCATTTCTTTTTTTATACTACTTTCTAAGCCACTATTTAATAATCAATCAATTTTAAAGAATTATATTTATATAACAATTATCGCTCAATTTTCATCCATGATTATTAGTATTTACCATTTTAATCAGTTTCAATGGATTGGTTTTATTTCTAATATAATATTTGTCCCATTATATTCTTTCATTATTTTTCCACTTTCTATTGTTTTATTTATTTTCTATCATTTCTTTAGTGACTTGCGATATATAAATATGGTTGCAAATCAATTATTTGAACTGCACGATAGAATAATACAACCGTTCATTTTATTTAGAAATTACCAAATAAATATCGCTGATCAATCAAATTTAAGTCTACTATACTGTTTCATTTTATTAACTCTACTAACTACATTTATATGTTATAAAAATTATAGAGTATTCTTAATTATAATTATCTTATTTATAATATTTTTAAGATTAACTAATCAACCATTAGCGACGACGTTTACTGCTTTAAACGTTGGCCAAGGTGATAGTTTTCTTTTTCAAACAAAAAATAATGAAACTGTGATGGTAGATACTGGTGGTAAAGTAGTTCAAACGAAGATTAAAGATAATCATAATATTGCGAAATATCATATTATTCCTACTTTAAAATCTAGAGGAATATCAAAAATTGATCACTTAATTCTTACCCATCCACATAATGATCATATCGGCGAATTTCCTTATTTAGCACAAAATATAAGAATCAAAAATTTATATTTATATATAAAAAGTTATTCTATAGAACAAATTAAAACTATACATACAACTTGTAGTATATATCATATAAAAGTTATTGATGTTTCAGAGACTAATAAAATTCAGTTGAAAGAAGCTAAAATATCATTTTTAAATGCTTTTATTGATTCCAATGAAGACAAAAATGCACAAAGTATAATCTCATTAATAGAGTACAAAAATTACAAATTATTATTGATGGGCGACGCAATTGAAGAAAATGAAAATTTATTATTAAAGAAATATCATTTACCGTTAATTGATGTTCTAAAAGTTGGACACCATGGCAGTAAAACAAGTAGTTCAAAACATTTGTTAGAAATCATACAACCTAAAATAAGTATTATTTCAAGTGGAAAAAATAATACTTTTCATTTGCCTAATAATGAAACGATAGATAAATTAGAGAAAATTAATTCTCATATCTACAATACTCAGACTGATGGAGATATTACTTTAAATCTCGATAATCAACTTATATCATCCTTTAATAAAAGTTAATGATAGAGAATAATAATTACACAATGCTATAATAACTTAATGGTAGAATTTTGAAAGGGTGCAAGTTTACATGGCTAATAATATAATGGCTATATACGGAGAAGTGCCAGAACTAGTGGAGAAAAAAAGTAATGAAATCGTAGAAAGTTACTTAAATGAAAAAAAAGACGATTTTAACTATGTTAAATATAATCTTTATGATACAAGTTTTAATCAGATTATGGAAGAAGCATTAACGATGCCTTTTATTTCAGAGAAAAAAGCTATCGTTGTTAAAAATGCTTTTATCTTTACAGGTGAGAAAGTTTCAAAAGATATCCAACCAAACAACGAACAAGTGAACGAATTTTTAGAAAAATATGATGGAGAAAATTTTATCATTTTTGAAGTGTATCAAAATAAATTAGATGAAAGAAAGAAAATTACTAAAACTTTAAAAAAGACAAGCAAGCTAACTAAAGTTGAACAGATGTCTGAACAAGAGATTAAAAAATGGATAAAAAATAAACTTCATGAAAATTTTAAAGATATTAAACAGGATGCATTAGATTTATTTATAGAATTAACTGGTATTAACTTTAATATAGTTTCGCAAGAATTAGAAAAAATCATTTTATTCTTAGGAGAGCGACCAACTATAAATAAAAAAGATGTTGAAGAGATTATTAATAGAAGTTTAGAACAAAATGTTTTTCTTTTAACTGAATATATACAAAAAGGAGAAAAATATAAAGCCATTCAACTTATTAAAGATTTAATAGTAATGAAGGAAGAACCTATTAAACTATTAGCATTAATAACAAGTAATTATCGATTATATTATCAATGTAAAATTTTAAGTCGAAAAGGATATAGCGGACAACAAATTGCTAAAACAATTAATGTGCACCCATATCGAGTTAAATTGGCTTTAAATCAAGTAAAACATTATCAATTAACTCATTTGCTAAATATTATTGATCAATGTGCAGAAACTGATTATAAGTTAAAATCCTCATATATGGATAAACAACTGATTTTAGAATTATTTATTCTTTCTTTATAAATAAAAAAAGTTCAAGCTAATCGCTTGAACTTTTTAAATGATTATTTGCTTGAAGACATTAATTGAGATTTAATGCGGTCAGCTTTATTTGAATGAATTAAGTTACTGTGTGCAGCTTTATCAACTGATTTAATTGCGAAGTTAACTAATTCAGCTTTATTATCAGCATTATTTTCAATTGCTGATTTAGCATTTTTCACTGCAGTACGCATAGCGTTTTTTTGTGAAATATTACGTTCTTCAGCAGTTTCAGTTGTTCTTACACGTTTAATAGCAGATTTAATATTTGGCATTACTGTCACCTCCTAAAAGTGATCTAAGCATATCAAATTTTATTTTGATTACAACAAGAAATATTTTATCAAAACATGAATATTTGTGCAATCATTTATTAACATTAAACCTATTTATTTACAAAAAGAACGATATTAACTATTGGAAACCTTTATACAACACTTTATAATTGTTATGTAGTTTAAGAAAAATCTTAAAATTAAAAGTAAATAAAGAATCTTCACATGATGATTCTTTTCTCTTAAATTTGCAAATAATGATTAAAAACGATATTATGTCAAAGATGTATACACATACGGGTAAATTTACGAAAGCGAGAATGATAAGTTATGGATATGCAAGAACGCTATAACCGAAGAGACAATATAAGAAACTTTTCTATAATTGCTCATATTGATCATGGTAAATCAACGTTAGCAGATAGAATATTAGAAAATACTAAATCTGTAGAAACTAGAGAAATGCAAAATCAATTGCTTGATTCAATGGATCTTGAAAGAGAGCGCGGTATTACAATTAAATTAAATGCTGTTAGATTAAAATATGAATCTAAAGATGGACAGACTTATACGTTTCATTTGATCGATACTCCAGGGCACGTCGATTTCTCATATGAAGTTTCTCGTTCATTAGCTGCATGTGAAGGCGCTATTTTAGTAGTTGATGCTGCACAAGGCATTGAGGCTCAAACTCTTGCTAATGTTTACTTAGCACTAGATAATGATTTAGAACTCTTACCGGTAGTAAATAAAATAGATCTACCCGCAGCTGAACCAGAAAGAGTAAAACAAGAATTAGAAGATGTTATTGGTTTAGATAAAGATGAAGTTGTGTTAGCAAGTGCTAAATCAAATATTGGTATTGATGAAATCTTAGAAAAAATTGTTGAAGTTGTTCCTCCACCAGAAGGAGATCCTAGTGCACCGCTTAAAGCTCTTATTTTTGATTCAGAGTACGATCCTTATCGAGGTGTTATTTCTTCTATTCGTGTAATGGAAGGCGTTGTAAAAGCTGGAGATCGTATCAAAATGATGGCAACAGGAAAAGAGTTTGAAGTTACTGAGGTTGGGATTAATACTCCTAAACAACTACCAATTGAAGAACTTACAGTAGGCGATGTTGGATATATTATTGCAAGTATTAAAAATGTCGACGATTCACGTGTTGGGGATACTATCACTCATGTAGATAGACCAGCAGATGCTCCGTTAAAAGGGTATAAAAAGATGAATCCAATGGTTTATTGTGGATTGTTCCCAATTGATAATAAAGATTATAACGATTTAAGAGAAGCTCTTGAAAAACTTCAATTAAATGATGCATCATTAGAATTTGAACCAGAATCATCACAAGCGTTGGGATTTGGATTTAGAACAGGATTCTTAGGTATGCTACATATGGAAATTATTCAAGAGAGAATTGAACGAGAGTTTGGAATAGAATTAATTGCCACTGCACCTTCAGTTATATATAAATGCGAAATGAATGATGGTTCAGAAGTTATAGTTGATAATCCATCTCAAATGCCTGAACGTGATAGAATTAAAGCGATTTATGAACCATATGTAAAAGCAACAATGATGGTTCCAAATGACTATGTAGGAGCAGTTATGGAACTGTGTCAACGTAAACGTGGCCAATTTATAAACATGGATTACTTAGATGATATCCGTGTAAATATCGTTTATGAAATTCCATTGTCAGAAGTTGTATTTGATTTCTTTGACCAATTAAAATCTAATACGAAAGGCTATGCTTCATTTGATTATGAATTTATCGAAAATAAAGAAAGTAATTTAGTTAAAATGGATATTTTATTAAATGGTGACAAAGTAGATGCACTTAGTTTTATCGTTCACAGAGATTTTGCGTATGAACGAGGTAAAGCTCTTGTTGAAAAGTTAAAAACACTTATTCCTAGACAACAATTCGAAGTTCCGGTTCAAGCTGCAATAGGTCAAAAAATCGTAGCCCGAACTAATATTAAATCTATGGGTAAAAATGTGTTATCTAAGTGTTATGGTGGAGATATCAGCCGTAAACGTAAATTACTTGAAAAACAAAAAGCTGGTAAAGCAAAAATGAAAGCTGTTGGTAACGTAGAAATACCACAAGATGCTTTCTTAGCTGTTCTTAAAATGGATGATGAATAAATTATTAATGCGAGGCTGGAACCTACAATCATGTGTTCCAACCTCGTTTGTGTTTTAAAAACTTAAAATTGAGGGTGTAACTATGTCAATAAAAAGTGCGTATATTCATATACCTTTTTGCGTTAGGATTTGTACATATTGTGATTTTAATAAGTACTTTATTAACAAACAACCAGTAGATGAATATATTTCTGCATTAATTAAAGAAATGAAAACAAGTGAAATTAGAAATCTTGAAACAATGTACGTTGGAGGAGGTACTCCTACAGCTTTAAATCTCAAGCAACTTGAAACACTTTTAAAAGCAATACAGTCAACTTTTTCAATTAAAGGTGAATATACATTTGAAGCAAACCCCGATGAATTAACTTTAGATAAAGTGAAATTACTGCACTCATATGGTGTAAATAGAATTTCTATGGGTGTACAAACATTTAAACCAGAATTACTAAAAATTCTAGGTAGAACACATAAAACTCAAGATATATATAATGCTGTAGATTATGCTAGAAAAGCAAATATTGAATCGATTAGTTTAGACCTAATGTATCATTTACCAACTCAAACATTAGACGATTTTTCAGATAGTCTTAATAGAGCAATACAAATGGATATAGATCATATTTCAAGTTATGGATTAATTTTAGAACCTAAAACTCAATTTTATAATATGTATCGAAAAGGCAAATTAAAATTGCCAAACGAAGATCTAGGAGCTGAAATGTACCAATATTTAATGAATGTTTTAGGAGAAACCTCATTTAAACAGTATGAAATCTCAAATTTCGCCAAGTCTCATCATGAATCAAGACATAATAAGACTTACTGGCTAAATGAAGAATATTATGGTTTTGGAGCAGGCGCAAGTGGATATGTAAATGGAGAACGCTATTCGAATCTCAATCCTGTTAATCATTACATCAATGCTATTAATAATCATCAACGTCCTATTTTAACTTCCAATTTCCCTACTCAATCAGAAAGAATGGAAGAAGAAATGTTTTTAGGATTAAGAATGAATAAAGGTGTCGATAAAGTTAAATTTCTTTCAAAATTTGGTACCTCAATGGATAAAGTGTTTGGTGAGACAATAAATAATCTGAAAAAGAAAAATTTACTTTATGAAAGAGATAACCATATTTCATTGACAAACAGGGGAAAAATCATTGGAAATGAAGTTTTTGAAGCATTTCTATTAAATTAATAAATTTTTTTGAAAAATAAGAGCTTTAACGTTGACTTACTTTGACCAATTTGTTAAATTATAATTAGCACTTGAGACAAAGGAGTGCTAATGAGGTGAAGACATGATTACAAATAGACAATTAAGCATTTTAAATGCAATTGTTGAAGATTATGTTGATTTAGGACAACCGATAGGTTCTAAAACCTTAATTGATAGACATAACTTAAATGTAAGCCCAGCTACTATTAGAAACGAAATGAAGTATTTGGAAGAGTTGAATTTTTTAGAAAAAATTCATTCATCTTCAGGGCGTGCACCTTCTGAACAAGGTTTTAGATTATACGTCAATCAATTGTTAAAACAAACATCTCATCAAAAACAAAATAAAGTTCAACGTTTAAATCAACTTTTGATTGAGAATCATTATGATATTTCTTCAGCCCTTAGTTATTTTGCTGATGAATTATCAATAAAATCTCAATATGCAACGTTGGTTGTTCGACCTAATCACAAAACAGATATTATAAATAATGTTCATTTGATTCGTGCAAATTCGTCTATAATTATAATGGTCATCATCTATAATTCTGGACATGTAGAACATTTACATTTAAGTGAATCAATGGAGTTTGACGATGATAGGTTAACAAGGATTTCAAATTTTTTGACTGATAATTATTATAAAAGTCAATTTGATTTTAATAAGAAGTTAAAACAATTTACAAATTCTATTGCGGAACAATCCTTTATAAATGAATTAACTATCATGCTAACTTCTCATCTCCATAAACAAAGTAATAGCATTTTTATGGGTGGAAAGGTTAAACTTATTGATGCACTGAACGAAACCAATGTTTCTTCTATTCAGCCAATCTTACAATATCTAGAATCAGAAAAAATTATCGAGTTACTAGAAAATATTTCTACTTCTGAAATTAATGTTAAAATTGGCCACGAAATAGATAAAGGGTTAAGTGATATTTCAATTATAACGAGCCAGTACCATTTTGATGATGCACTAAAAGGACAAATTGCGGTTATCGGACCAACTGCGATGCATTATCAAAATGTGATTCAATTACTTAATCAAATATGGTGAATCTAATTGTAATTATATTGGAGGGCATAAAATGACAGAAAAAGACGAATCAGTGAAAAATAACACTGAACATACTGAAGAAAATGAAACCGTTAAAAACGAAGCGTCGTCTTTAAATGATGTAGAAAATAATCCTTCTGAAGAAGAATTAAATAATGAATCTACATCTGAACATGATAATGAAGATAAAAATGATCAATCTAAAGACGAAGAGATTCAACAATTACAATTAAAAGCAAATGAAAATGAAGAAAAATATTTAAGATTATATGCTGAATTCGAAAATTATAAGCGTCGAATTCGAAATGAAAATGAAACGAATAAAAAATATCAAGCTCAACATGTGCTTACTGATATTTTACCTACTATCGATAACATTGAACGTGCACTGCAAATTGAGGGTGATGATGAATCATTTAAATCTCTCAAAAAAGGCGTTCAAATGATTCATGAAAGCTTATTAAGAGCATTAAAAGACAATGGCTTAGAAGAAATTGAATCTGAAGGTCAAGAATTCGATCCAAACTTCCATCAAGCTGTTGTTCAAGATGACAATCCTGATTTTAATTCTGGTGAAATCACTCAAGAATTACAAAAAGGGTATAAATTAAAAGATAGAGTTTTAAGACCATCTATGGTCAAAGTTAATCAATAAGATTTAAATTTAAAAAATTTTTAAAATTGGAGGAATTTTATTATGAGTAAAGTAATAGGTATTGACTTAGGTACTACAAATTCTTGCGTATCTGTATTAGAAGGAGACGAACCTAAAGTAATTCAAAATCCTGAAGGTGCTAGAACAACTCCATCAGTTGTGGCATTTAAAAATGGTGAAACTCAAGTAGGTGAAGTTGCTAAACGTCAAGCAATTACAAACCCAAATACTGTACAATCAATTAAACGTCATATGGGTACAGATTATAAAGTAGATATTGATGGCAAATCATATACACCACAAGAACTTTCAGCAATGATTTTACAAAATTTAAAAAACACTGCTGAAAGTTATTTAGGAGATAAAGTGGATAAAGCAGTAATCACTGTGCCTGCTTATTTCAATGATGCTGAACGTCAAGCTACTAAAGATGCTGGTAAAATTGCTGGTTTAGAAGTAGAACGTATCATTAACGAACCAACAGCTGCAGCATTAGCTTATGGTTTAGATAAAACTGAACAAGATCAAAAAGTCTTAGTATTTGACTTAGGTGGCGGTACTTTCGACGTTTCTATTCTTGAATTAGGCGATGGCGTATTCGAAGTATTATCAACTGCAGGGGATAACAAACTTGGAGGGGACGACTTTGACCAAGTAATCATCGACTATTTAGTATCAGAATTCAAAAAAGAAAATGGTGTTGACTTATCACAAGATAAAATGGCGTTACAACGTCTTAAAGACGCTGCAGAAAAAGCTAAAAAAGATTTATCTGGTGTATCTCAAACACAAATCTCATTACCATTCATTTCAGCTGGAGAAAATGGTCCATTACACTTAGAAATCAACTTAACTCGTTCTAAATTTGAAGAATTAGCTGATTCATTAATCAGAAGAACAATGGAACCAACTCGTCAAGCACTTAAAGATGCTGGCTTATCTACTTCTGAAATTGATGAAGTTATCCTAGTTGGTGGTTCAACTCGTATTCCTGCAGTACAAGAAGCAGTTAAAAAAGAAATTGGTAAAGAACCTCATAAAGGTGTAAACCCAGATGAAGTTGTTGCAATGGGTGCTGCTATCCAAGGTGGCGTAATTACTGGTGATGTTAAAGACGTTGTATTATTAGACGTAACTCCATTATCATTAGGTATCGAAATTATGGGTGGTCGTATGAATACGTTAATTGAACGTAATACAACAATTCCAACATCAAAATCTCAAGTATATTCAACAGCAGCTGACAATCAACCAGCAGTAGACATTCACGTATTACAAGGTGAACGTCCAATGGCTTCAGATAATAAAACATTAGGTAGATTCCAATTAACTGATATTCCACCAGCTCCACGTGGTGTACCTCAAATTGAAGTAACATTTGATATTGATAAAAATGGTATCGTAAACGTTACTGCAAAAGACTTAGGTACAAATAAAGAACAAAATATTACTATTCAATCAAGTTCTGCATTATCTGATGAAGAAATTGATCGTATGGTTAAAGATGCTGAAGAAAATGCTGAAGCAGATAAACAACGTCGTGAAGAAGTAGACTTAAGAAACGAAGCAGATAGCTTAGTATTCCAAGTTGAAAAAACAATTAAAGACTTAGGTGAAAATATCAGTGAAGAAGACAAATCAAATGCTGAAAGCAAAAAAGATGCACTTAAATCAGCATTAGAAGGTCAAGATTTAGATGATATTAAAGCTAAAAAAGAAGAATTAGAACAAGTAATTCAAGAATTATCTGCTAAAGTATATCAACAAGCTCAACAAGCTCAACAACAAGCACAAGACAATTCACAACAATCAAATGATAGCAATGTTGAAGACGCTGAGTTCAAAGAAGTTAAAGACGACGAAGATAAAAAATAAAGCTAATCGTTTATAACGTTTACTATGTAAACATTTATAAATGTAAGCCAAAAAGTCAAAGTCAATTGAACATTGGCTTTGACTTTTTCTTTTATAATTAAGATACTTGAGTATGTGTTTAAATTATAAAAATTTAGAAAAGGAGAGATACTTGTGGCTAAAAGAGATTATTATGAAGTTCTTGGCGTAAGTAAAGATGCTTCAAAAGATGAAATTAAAAAAGCATACCGTAAATTATCAAAAAAATATCATCCGGACATCAATAAAGAAGAAGGCGCTGATGAAAAGTTCAAAGAAATTTCTGAAGCATACGAAGTTCTAAGTGATGACAATAAACGTGCAAATTATGACCAATTTGGACATAGCGGTGCCCAAGGTGGATTTGGCAGTCAAGGATTTGGTGGACAAGACTTCAGTGGCTTCGGTGGAGGCTTTGAAGACATATTTAGCTCATTCTTTGGTGGTTCACGTCAAAGAGATCCAAATGCACCTAGAAAAGGTGACGACTTACAATACACTATGACTTTAGAATTCGATGAAGCTGTTTTTGGTACTAAAAAAGAAATTTCTATTCGAAAAGATGTTACGTGTCATACATGTCATGGTGATGGCGCTAAACCAGGTACAAGTAAAAAAACATGTAGCTATTGTCATGGTTCAGGACATGTATCTGTTGAACAAAATACAATTTTAGGACGCGTAAGAACTGAACAAACTTGTCCTAAGTGTGAGGGTAGTGGTCAAGAATTTGAAGAACCATGTCCAACTTGTCATGGTAAAGGGACTGAAAATAAAACAGTAAAATTAGAAGTAACTGTACCTGAAGGTGTAGACAATGAACAACAAATCCGTCTTGCTGGTGAAGGTGCACCTGGTGAAAATGGCGGTCCACATGGTGATCTTTATGTAGTATTCCGCGTTAAACCTTCTGATAAATTTAGAAGAGATGGCGATGATTTATTCTATGAACTTAATATTAGCTTCCCACAAGCATCACTTGGCGATGAAATCAAAGTACCAACTCTAAACAGTAACGTTATGCTTACAATTCCTGCTGGTACTCAAAATGGTAAACAATTCCGTCTTAAAGAGAAAGGCGTTAAAAATGTTCATGGATATGGCCATGGTGATTTATTTGTTAATATAAAAGTTGTCACACCAAATAAACTAACTGATAGACAAAAAGAATTAATGAGAGAATTTGCGGAAATTAGTGGTGAAAATCCGGAAGAACAACCTGCTAATTTTAAAGACAAAGCTCGTAAATTCTTTAGAGGTGAATAGTCATGAACTGGACAGAATTTGCAGTCACTGTAAATCATGAAGTTGAATCTTTAGTCACTAACATATTAGAAAACTATGGTTCAAATGGAGTAGTTATAGAAGATTCCAATGATTTAATTAATCAACCTACTGATAAATTTGGTGAAATCTACGAATTAAAAAAAGAAGATTACCCTGAACAAGGTGTGAGATTAAAAGCATACTTTAATGAATTGAAATATAACACTCAATTTAAAAATAAATTAGAAAATGAAATATTAAATTTGGATCTTATAGATGATTCAGTAGTTGAGTTTTCAGCAAAGACTATTGCTGAAGTAGATTGGGCTAATGAATGGAAAAATTATTTTCATCCTTTCAGAGCTTCTAAGAGATTTACGATTGTTCCAAGTTGGGAAGACTATTCAAAAGAATCAGAAGATGAATTATGTATAGAATTAGATCCTGGAATGGCTTTTGGTACTGGAGATCATCCAACAACAAGTATGTGTCTAAAAGCGATTGAAACTTATGTAACACCCGATTCCTCAGTCATTGATGTAGGTACAGGTTCTGGTATATTAAGTATCGCTAGTCACTTAATAGGTGTTAAACGAATTAAAGCCTTAGATATAGACGAAATGGCTGTTGGTGTGGCTAAGGAGAATTTTAGAAAAAATCATTGTGAAAATGATATTGAAGCCATTCCCGGTAATCTATTAAAAGAAGAAAATGAAAAATTTGATGTAGTTATCGCAAATATTTTAGCTCATATTATTGATGAAATGATTGAAGATGCTTATAATACACTAAATGAAGATGGTTATTTTATAACTTCAGGTATTATAGAAGAAAAGCATGAAGATATACTGTCGCATATGAAGCGTGTTGGATTTAATATTGTATCAATCAATCATGACAATGGATGGGTTTGCATTGTTGGTCAGAAAGTGAGTGAATAATTTGCAACGATACTTTATCAATCAAAACGCTGATTCTCATCAGCGTTTTTTTATTACCAATGAAGAAGATATACATCATATCAAAAATGTAATGAGAAATACCGTTGGTAACAAAATTATAATTAATTTTAATGATAAAAAAGTATTTATTACTGAAATTACACATATAAGTTCTAATCAAATTGAAGTTTTACCAATAAACCAATTAGATATTGACACTGAATTACCAGTTGATGTAACGATTTGTAGTGGTTTAATAAAAGCTGATAAATATGAATGGTTGCTTCAAAAAAGTACAGAATTGGGTGCCAATCATTTTATTTCAGTGGGTATGGATCGATCTGTAGTTAAATTACAAGAGAACAAGGTACAAAAGAAAATAGATAGATGGCAAAAGATTGTAAAAGAAGCTGCTGAACAAAGTTATAGACTTGTTATTCCAGATGTTAAATTTCAGTCGAATTTAAAAGTAATTTATGATACCATAAATAATTATGACTATGTGTTAATAGCATATGAAGACGAAGCCAAGCATGGTGAAAAAAGTCGATTTAAAAATATTTTAAACAACTTTCAAACGAATGATCGTGTGTTAATCATATTTGGACCTGAAGGTGGTTTTTCCGATAAGGAAATTGATCTCTTTAGGGAGGTAAGCTTAAACATTGGTTTAGGCCCTAGAATATTAAGAGCAGAAACTGCGCCACTATATGCACTTAGTGCTATAAGTTTTGAGAAAGAATTGATGGGGTGAATTAAATGGCAACAGTAGCGTTTCATACTTTAGGTTGTAAAGTAAACCATTATGAAACTGAAGCAATATGGCAATTATTTAAAGATGCTAATTATGAAAGAGTAGATTTTGAAACTAATGCAGATGTATATGTCATTAATACTTGCACCGTGACTAATACAGGTGATAAAAAAAGTAGACAAGTCATTAGAAGAGCAATACGTCGTAATCCGGATGCAGTAGTATGTGTTACAGGTTGTTATGCACAAACATCTTCTGCTGAAATTATGGAGATTCCAGGTGTAGATGTCGTTGTTGGTACTCAAGACAGACATAAATTACTTAGTTATATTGATCAATTTAGAGAAGAACGTCAACCAATTAATGGTGTTGGAAATATTATGAAAAATCGTACATATGAAGAACTAGATGTACCTTATTTTACGGATAGAACTCGTGCATCTCTAAAAATCCAAGAAGGTTGTAATAACTTTTGTACGTTCTGTATTATTCCATGGGCACGTGGTTTAATGCGCTCTAGAGATCCTGAAAAAGTAGTTGAACAAGCAACACAATTAGTTCAATCTGGATATAAAGAAATTGTATTAACTGGTATTCATACCGGTGGATACGGTCAAGATTTAAAAAATTATAATTTAGCTCAATTACTCAGAGATCTTGAGGAAATTGATGGTTTAGAAAGAATTCGAATTTCTTCAATTGAAGCCAGTCAACTTACTGATGAAGTCATTGACGTTCTAAAAAATTCTAATAAAGTAGTTAGACATTTACATGTACCATTACAATCAGGTTCAGATACAGTATTAAAACGTATGCGTCGCAAATATACTATGGAACATTTTTCTAAAAGACTAACAAAATTACATGATGCATTACCTGACTTAGCGGTTACAAGTGATGTTATAGTAGGTTTCCCAGGAGAAACTGAAGAAGAATTCCAAGAAACATATGATTTTATAGTTAAACATAAATTCTCAGAGTTACATGTTTTCCCGTATTCACAACGTATTGGTACACCTGCTGCACGTATGGATGATCAAATTGATGAGTCAATTAAAAATGAACGTGTGCATAAACTTATTGCTTTAAGTGATCAACTTGCTAAAGAATACGCATCAAAATTTGAAAATGAAGTTTTAGAAGTGATTCCAGAAGAAGTAGGGGAAACAAAAAATACATTAGTAGGTTACGCAGATAATTATATGAAAGTTGAATTTGAGGGTAGTGAGGATTTAATCGGTGAGATTGTTAAAGTTAAAATTAATAAAGCTGATTATCCAATTAACATTGGTAGTGCAGTTAGAATCGTTAATCATGCTACTAATAAAACTGAAGAAGGCATATTATTATAAATTTTTGAAATTATAAAGATTTATAATTGACCATAATTATTTCATATATTATACTAAATAAAGCATAGTTAATTATTTCTATGCAATTATTGACTTTAAGTTTCGTTGATATTTGGAGGGAGGGAAATACAGATGTCTAAAACAGTAGTACGTAAAAATGAATCACTAGAAGATGCATTACGTAGATTTAAACGTTCAGTATCTAAAAGTGGTACAATCCAAGAAGTACGTAAACGTGAATTTTACGAAAAACCAAGTGTAAGACGTAAGAAAAAATCAGAAGCTGCACGTAAACGTAAATTCAAATAATTAATAGCTCTGTTGACTCCCTCAACATGAATGTTAATTATATATATCCTCTCAATTAGTTAAACTAATTGAGAGTTTTTTTATATCATTGTAATACTATAATATAGTATTTATTTCATGTATAATTTAATTGAGAGCGAGGTGAGATAATGATAAGTATAAGTTTGATACATATCGAGAATACTTTTGCTTCATTGAATCATTCATGGTTGAATCATATGTCAAATATCATTGTTAATCCTATTGTTTTATTAATTCTTACATGTATTATCTTTTTAGGTTTTTTATATCAACTTTATTCTAAAAGGATAAATATTTTAGGTATTTTAGCTTCTCTAGCGTTACTTATTCTATTTCTAGGATTTTTAATTAGTGGCGATGTCAATTTGATTTCGATTTTATTGTTTTTCATAGGTATCATCTTACTAATAATAGAACTATTCGTTGTTGGAGCAGTCATTGGAATTATAGGAATAGTGCTTATTATTGTTAGTATGATTATGTTAGGAGATAATATTTTAGTTATGCTCTTTAATGTTATTGTCGCTTTAATATTTTCTATTATAGAATGGGTGGTTTTGGTGAAAGTATTTAATCGCAAAATACCATTTTTTGATAAAGTGGTATTGAATGATTCAACGAGTACAGAAGCTGGTTATAGATCTCATGATGATTGTTCTTACTTAGTGGGAAAAACTGCGTATACTACTACTGATTTAAGACCTGCTGGAATCATAACTTTAGATGACAAAAGAATTGATGCTGTTTCTGACGGTACATTTATCCTGAGAAATAAAAAAGTAAAAATTTTAGAGGTAGAAGGTAGTAGAGTAGTTGTAAGAGAAATAAAAATATAAAAGGAGTAAAATCAATGTTAAATATTGGAATTATAATTATTGCGATTATTATAATAGTTGCGTTATTGTTATTATTTTCATTTGTACCAGTCGGATTATGGATTTCCGCTATTGCTGCAGGTGTAAAAGTTAGTATTGCTACACTTGTAGGAATGCGACTTCGTAGAGTATCTCCTCGTAAAGTGATAGGTCCTCTTATTAAAGCTCATAAAGCAGGATTAAATTTAACAACAAATCAATTGGAATCTCATTATCTAGCTGGTGGTAATGTAGATAGAGTAGTGGATGCCAACATAGCAGCTCAACGTGCAGATATCAATTTACCTTTTGAAAGAGGTGCCGCAATAGACTTAGCGGGACGAGATGTCTTAGAAGCTGTTCAAATGTCTGTTAATCCCAAAGTAATCGAAACTCCCTTTATTACCGGTGTTGCGATGAACGGTATCGAAGTTAAAGCTAAAGCTAGAATTACAGTAAGAGCTAATATTTCTAGACTTGTAGGTGGTTCTGGAGAAGAAACAATTATTGCACGAGTTGGTGAAGGTATTGTTTCCACAATTGGTTCTAGTGAACATCATACACAAGTACTTGAAAATCCTGATAATATTTCTAAAACAGTATTAAGTAAAGGATTGGATTCAGGAACAGCATTTGAAATTTTATCGATTGATATTGCAGATGTAGACATCGGTAAAAATATCGGCGCTGATTTACAAACGGAACAAGCACTCGCAGATAAAAATATTGCTCAAGCTAAAGCTGAGGAACGACGTGCTATGGCTGTTGCCTCTGAACAAGAAATGAAAGCACGTGTTCAAGAAATGCGTGCTAAGGTAGTAGAAGCTGAATCAGAAGTACCACTAGCAATGGCTGAAGCTTTACGTAAAGGTAATATCGGAGTAAAAGATTACTATAATTTAAAAAATGTAGAAGCAGATACAGGTATGAGAAACGCTATTAATAAACGTACCGAACAAAATGACGATGAATCACCAAATTAAATAGAGGGGTGATTAAATGAATATTGGAATTCTTATATTCGTTATTTCTGTGATTGTTACTGGTATTAGTGCAATGAGAGATAAAAGTCATGAACAACGAAAAAATCAAATGCCTCCACACAAAAATACACAAAGTCCTACGCAAAACACACCAAGAAAAAAAGGTATTTTTGAACAGATAGAAGAAGCTTTTAATGAGATGGCATCAGAATTTGATGAAGAAGAACAAACTAAAAAAACATCATCACCAAAACCATCTTCTAAAAAAGAAACGGTTCACAGTGATAAAAATCTAAAAAAAAATGTTACGCCTGAACATCATCGTGGAGAATCAAAACGGTTTGAAACTAAACAATCTCACACCGGAAAAGTGCCTTCTAAAGATAGATATTCAACTTCACGAGAGAGATCTCAAAGTGAAAAAAATATTAAAAAACAGTTAGAAGACTCGCTATCAAAAGAATTATTTAATGTGAGATCTGAAATTGACAGGGAAAAAGAAAAACAACTTTCTTTAATTGAAAAGAAAGCTAAAGAAATTATTAATGATAAGTATTTATCTGAAAAAACGAAACGTTATAAACTGAATCAACTACTCAATAGTAAATCTATTGAGAAAAATATGACACATCAAACGTTTCAATTTGATAATGATCCAATAGTTGATGGAATTATTTGGCAAGAAATATTAAATAAACCTAAAAAATTATAAGAGGTTATAAATAAAAAAATAAGACAAGATTCATTGTTTCATTCTGACCTCTATAAGAGACTTTCTACGTGAAAGTCTCTTTATTTATGTTCCTAATAAGTTAAGACGCCCCTAAAACTCATAGTGTTCTTGGTACTTTTTTGTTATGCTATATTATCTTAGGTTAATTATTCATTCAAAACATTTAAATTTGTATACTTTATCATTGTTTAGTAAAATTTATATGAAAGATTAATTATTAATGAATATGTTTTATGTGAAAAGGAGCGCTTTTATGCCAGGAATAATTCAAATAGATAACATCAATCATTCTCAAGCTTTAATTGGTAATAATGATGAACACTTAAAGTCGATTGAAGAAGCATTTGATGTTATCATACATGCTCGTGGGCAAGAAATTGCAGTAAAAGGTCAAGTATTAGAGCATGTTGAAAAAGCAGAATTAGTTCTTAAAAATTTATTAAAGGTAATTGAGTTAGGACATTCAATTACATTAAAGGATGTTGAGGCTGCCATAAAGATGGCTAAAAATGATACTATTCAATATCTATTGGATTTATATGATGAAGAGATTACTAAAGATGCCTTTGGTAAAACAATTCGTGCAAAAACAATGGGGCAACGTCTTTATATTAATGCTATGAAACGTAATGATTTGGTATTTGGTATAGGTCCTGCTGGAACAGGTAAAACTTTCCTTGCAGTTGTTTATGCTGCACAACAATTAAGAAAAGGAACTGTAAAAAGAATTGTTTTAACAAGACCAGCTGTAGAAGCTGGTGAATCATTAGGTTTCTTACCAGGAGACTTAAAAGAAAAAGTTGATCCATATTTAAGACCTCTTTATGATGGTTTAAATACTGTCCTAGGTAGAGAACAAACAGCACGTTTTATTGAACGAGGTACAATTGAAATTGCTCCCTTAGCGTATATGAGGGGTAGAACTCTAGATGATGCATTTGTCATTTTAGATGAAGCTCAAAATACAACACATGCACAAATGAAAATGTTTTTAACTCGTCTAGGATTTGGTTCAAAAATGGTTGTAACTGGAGACCAAACTCAAATTGACTTACCAAAAGGTGTTAAAAGTGGATTAAAAGAAGCTATTAAGAACCTTCGTGGTGTTAAAGGAATAAATATTATGGAACTAGATCAAAGTGATGTAGTACGACACCCATTAGTAAGTAAAATTATCGAACGTTATGAAGGAGACAATTAAATGTTTACGATTGATTTCAATGATCATACAAACTTAGTTAAAGATAAATGGTATCATCAAATTGAAGACTTAATTAACTTTGCTAAAGAAAAAGAAAACATTCATGAAGATGCTGAATTGTCAGTTACTTTTGTAGATAAAGATGAAATTCAAGAAATAAATAAAAATTATCGAGATAAAGATAAAGTGACTGATGTTATTTCTTTTGCACTTGAAGAAGATGAACCAGATATTATTGGTTTAGATATTCCTAGAGTATTAGGAGATATTATTATTTGTACTGATGTAGCTAAGGAACAAGCTGAATCTTATAATCATTCATTTGAAAGAGAACTTGGTTTTTTAGCTTTACATGGTTTTTTACACTTATTAGGTTATGATCATATGAATGAAGAAGATGAAAAAGAAATGTTTGGACGTCAAAAAGAAATTTTAAATGCATACGGATTGACTAGAGATTAAATTTTTAAAACGATTTAACTACACCTTTGATGGTTTAAAAACACTTCTTCAAAAAGATCACAATTATCTAATACACTTAATCTTCGCATTCATAGCTATCATTTTAGGAATTATCGTAAGACTTTCAACTGTAGAATGGTTGTTTGTTTTATTAAGCATCACTTTGGTACTTACGCTTGAAGCTGTGAATACGGCTATAGAATGCGTCGTAGATTTAGTTACTTCTGACTATCATGAATTAGCTAAACAAGCTAAAGATATTGCCGCCTTTAGTGTTATGGTTGTTTCAATCTTTGCACTAATTATAGGTTTAATTATTTTTATACCTCACATCTTTTTTTAAGGGGACAATAAAATGAGTTATCAATCACATTATTTTCAAGAAGTTAGAAAAGCTCAACAACGTGCTTATGTACCGTATAGTCATTTTAAAGTAGGTGCATATTTAAAAACAAAAGACGGTCGTCATTTTTATGGAGCAAATGTTGAAAATGCAGCTTATCCAGCAACGATTTGCGCAGAACGATCTAGTTTAGTAGCTGCAATTTCAGAAGGCTATCGACCAGGAGATTTTGAATCAATAACAGTTACCGTTGACGCTGAACATCCGTCATCACCTTGTGGAACATGTCGTCAAGTATTAAAAGAACTCTGTGATGACGACATGCCTGTGTATATGACAAATCATAAAGGTGAGATGATTAAATCAACTGTAGCAGAACTATTACCTCACGGCTTTTCAGGAAAGGATTTAGAATAAATGACAGAACACAAATCAGGATTTGTATCTATTATAGGGAGACCGAATGTGGGAAAATCCACATTTATGAATAGAGTCATTGGACATAAAATTGCAATTATGTCAGATAAAGCTCAAACAACAAGAAATAAAATTCAGGGAGTAATGACAAGAGAAGATGCTCAAATCATTTTCTTAGATACACCAGGCATTCATAAACCTAAGCATAAATTAGGAGATTATATGATGCGTGTAGCTAAAAATACGCTATCAGAAATCGATGCTATTATGTTTATGGTAAATGTAAATGAAGATATTGGTCGTGGTGATGAATATATAATGGAAATGCTGAAAAATGTTAAAACACCGGTATTTCTAGTGTTAAATAAAATTGATTTAGTTCATCCAGATGCACTTATGCCTAAGATTGAAAAATATAAAACCTATATGAATTTTACTGAAATCGTGCCAATTTCGGCACTTGAGGGATTGAATGTGGATTATTTTATCGATGTACTTAAAGATTATTTACCTGAAGGTCCAAAATATTACCCTGATGATCAAATATCGGATCATCCAGAACAATTTGTAGTAGGCGAGATTATTAGAGAAAAAATCTTACATTTAACAAGTGAAGAAATCCCACATGCAATAGGGGTAAATGTAGACAGAATGATTAAGGAAAGTGAAGAAAGAGTAAGAATTGAAGCAACTATTTTTGTTGAACGTGATTCTCAAAAAGGAATTGTTATAGGTAAGGGTGGGAAAAAACTTAAAGAAGTTGGTAAAAGAGCTCGACGCGATATTGAAATGCTTCTCGGATCAAAAGTTTACCTTGAATTATGGGTAAAAGTTCAGAAAGATTGGAGAAATAAAGTAAACTTTATTCGTCAAATGGGATATGTTGAAGATCAAGATTAACGTTTAAATTAATAGGAAAGCCGGTGAGATGCATTGTTAGAAAAACAAAAAGGAATTATCATAAAATCAGTAGATTATGGTGAATCCGATAAAATTATTACAATATTAAACGAGCATGGTGCTAAAATTCCTATTATGGTAAGACGTGCTAAGAAATCTAAAACCGGCTTGCAAGCTCATACACAACTCTTTGTGTATGGCTTATTTATTTATAATAAATGGAAAGGTATGGGGACGCTCAGTTCTATTGATGTCATAAACCAATATTATCAATTACGATTAGATATTTTTGATAGTAGTTATGCGACTTTATGTGTCGAAGCAATAGATCGATCATTAGAACCAGATGAAGTTTCTCTATATCATTATAAGTTATTAGAATTTGTACTCAATAAAATTTCAGAAGGTAATTCTGCTCAATTAATGTCGATTATCGTATTATTGAAATGTATGAATAAATTTGGTTTTGGCGCATTTTTCAATTATTGTGCAATTACTGGTGATACTGATCAATCTAAGCTTATTGCTTACAGTTTTAAATATGACGGGACAATCTCAGAAACTGTATTAAATAATGATCCTTATGCATTAAAGCTATCCAATAAAACATTTTATTTATTGGATATTTTACAAAAGTTGCCAATTGATAAAATGAATCATTTTAATATTAACCAAGCTTTATTAGATGAAATGTCAGAATTAATGATAATGCTGTATAGAGAATATGCTGGCATGTACTTTAAAGGTCAAAAATTAATTAATCAACTTAAGCGATTAGAATAATATACAATGTTTAAATTAATTAAAAGAACCCACTTATTACTCATAGCAAGTAATAAGTGGGTTCTTGTTATATTAAAACTTAACTTTTTCAGCTAAGAATGTTTCTAATTCTGAGATTGGCATACGAACTTGTTCCATAGAATCTCTATCACGTACTGTAACTTGATTATCTTCTAATGAATCGAAATCAAATGTAATACAGTAAGGAGTACCGATCTCATCTTGACGACGATAACGCTTACCAATTGATTGTGATTCATCAAAATCAACAGAAAACTTAGAACTTAATTGTTCAAAGATTTTAATTGCTTCTTCAGATAATTTTTTACTTAATGGTAAAATAGCAGCTTTATATGGTGCTAAAGCAGGGTGAAAATGCATTACTGTACGAGCATCTTTACTACCTTCAACGCCTTCTTCATCATAAGCATCACATAAGAAAGCTAATGTAACACGATCTGCCCCTAAAGAAGGTTCAATACAATATGGAATATATTTCTCATTTGTTTCTGGATCATGATATCTGAAATCCTCGCCAGAATGTTCACTGTGTTTTTTCAAGTCAAAATCAGTACGGCTTGCAATACCCCATAATTCGCCCCAACCAAATGGGAATTTATATTCAATATCTGTAGTCGCATTAGAATAGTGAGATAATTCTTCTTCATCATGGTCACGTAATCTCATATTTTCTTCATTGATGTTTAAATCTTTTAACCATTGACTTGCAAATGTTTTCCAGTAATTTTGCCATTCAATTTCTTCACCAGGTTTACAGAAGAATTCTAATTCCATTTGTTCAAATTCTCTTGTTCTAAAAATAAAGTTACCAGGCGTGATTTCATTACGGAATGATTTACCGATTTGACCAATACCAAATGGTAATTTTTTACGCATTGAACGTTGAACGTTTTTATAGTTTACGAAAATACCTTGAGCAGTTTCTGGACGTAAAAATAGTTCATTAGTAGAGCCCTCAGTAACACCTTGGAATGTTTTAAACATTAAGTTAAATTGACGAATATCTGTCCAATTAGCAGTACCACTTACTGGACATACAATACCTTCATCATCGATGATGCGTTTCATTTCTTCAAAACTTAAGCCATCAGCAATGAAATTTTCATCACCTTTTTCATTTTGCATATAGTCTTCGATTAATTTATCTGCACGATAGCGAATTTTACTATCTTTATTATCAATCATTGGGTCATTAAAATTACCTAAATGACCAGATGCTTCCCAAGTTTTTGGATTCATTAAAATTGCAGCATCAATCCCAACATTGTATGGTGATTGAGTAATGAATTTTTGCCACCATGCTTTTTTAATATTATTTTTTAATTCAACACCTAATGGACCATAATCCCATGTATTAGATAAACCACCGTAAATATCACTACCTGGGAATACAAATCCTCTATGTTTAGCTAGTGATACAATAGTATCCATATCTTTAACCATATTATCTCTCCTTTTAAAATAAAAACGTCCCAAGACAATAAATAAATATAAAACAATACTTATTATTATCTTGGGACGAGTTAATAATTCATCTATATAAATATATAGTGTTAACAAAATAACCCGCGGTTCCACCCAAATTAGTGTAGACACTCGCTTTTATGTAATGATATTGATAAGCCAATTTTTAAAATGTTAAGCTTCCACCAACCTTAACTCGCTTAATCATATTTTAATTCATAGAAAATTTAATAGCAAGGATTTATATGTATTTGTAGGTATATATATAAATAGGTATAATAAAACATGAAATTAAAAGGGGTGAAGACCTATAGAATTAAGTAAAAGACAAGAACAAATAATTGAAATAGTTAAGGATGGTGGCCCGATAACAGGTGAACATATAGCAGATAAGCTTAATTTAACTCGTGCTACTTTACGTCCTGATTTAGCTATTTTAACTATGTCTGGTTTTATTGAAGCTAGACCACGTGTGGGTTATTATTATTCAGGTAAATCCAAGAATAAATTAATCAGTGATCATTTACGTCAATATATAATAAAAGATCATATGTCTCTACCTGTTATCGTTAAAGAAGATACGACAATTTATGATGCTATATGTACTATATTTTTAGAAGATACAGGAACATTATTTATTACTAATCAAAAAGATGAATTGATTGGTGTGAGCTCGCGAAAAGATTTGTTACGTGCCTCTATGATTGGTCAAGATATTCATACTATGCCTATAAGTATCATCATGTCACGTATGCCTAATATTGTTTATTTAAAAGAAGAAGATCTCGTCATCTATGCTGCAAGTCAAATGATAGATAAGGAAATTGATTCAATTCCCGTCGTTAGAAAAAAAGAAAATAGTAAATATAAAGTTGTAGGTAGAATATCTAAAACAACAATAACAAAATTATTTGTTTCATTATTTAAAGAATAGGTGATAAACAATGGAAAATATAAAGATAATCATTGCATCTGATTCAATAGGAGATACAGCTGAGTTGGTTGCTAGTGCTTGCGTCGCTCAATTTAATCCTAAAGCTTGTAAACATGGTTTTTTGAGATATCCTTATATAGAAACCTTTAAGGATATAGATGAAGTTATACAGGTCGCTATAGATAAAAATGCAATTATTGTATATACGTTAGTAGAACCAGAAATTAAAGCATATATGAAGAAAAAAGTAGACGATTTCTCTTTAAAAGCTGTTGATATAATGGGTCCTCTAATGACACTACTTAATCAAACGCATGATGAGGAGCCGTATAATCAGCCAGGCAGAGTTCATAAATTAGACGATGCCTATTTCAAAAAAATAGATGCAATCGAATTTGCGGTAAAATACGATGATGGTAAAGATGCGAAAGGATTACCTAAGGCAGATATTGTTTTAATTGGCATTTCAAGAACTTCTAAGACGCCTCTATCTCAGTATTTAGCGCACAAAAGCTATAAAGTAATGAACATTCCTCTAGTTCCAGAGGTAACGCCACCAGACGAATTATTTAAAATTAATCCAACTAAATGTATAGCATTAAAGATTAGTGAAGATAAACTTAATTTAATAAGAAAACAACGACTTAAACAATTAGGATTAGGTGAACATGCTAGATATGCGACTGAAGATAGAATTAAAGAAGAAATTCAATATTTTGAAAAAATTGTCGAAAAAATAGGATGCCCTGTTATTGATGTATCTGATAAGGCTATTGAAGAAACAGCAAATGATGTTATACAAATTATTGAAAGTAAAGCATAAATATTTAAAAACCTTTTATAAAAGTGTATAATATTATGACTACTATTTAATAGGTGATATATATTGCGTATAGAACAGTCTGTAATTAACGAAATAAAGGAAAAAACAGATATTTTAGATTTAGTAAGTGAATATGTGAAATTAGAAAAAAGAGGACGCAATTACATTGGTTTGTGTCCTTTTCATGATGAAAAAACACCTTCTTTTACAGTTTCTGAAGATAAACAAATATGCCATTGCTTTGGTTGTAAAAACGGTGGAAATGTTTTTCAATTTATTCAAGACATTAAGGACATTTCATTCGTAGAAGCAGTACAAGAACTTGGAGAACGCGTTAATATAAAAGTAGATATTGGTCATTCTAATCCCTCTACAACTCAAATAGCATCTGAAGACTTAAAAATGATTGAAATGCATGAATTAATTAATGAATATTATATGTATGCATTAATGAAATCAGTAGAAGGTGAAGAAGCTTTAAATTATCTCGTAAATCGTGGTTTCACTGAAGAATTAATAAAATCTCGTGGAATAGGGTATGCCCCTAATAACGCTCACTTTTGTCATGACTTTTTAAAACAAAAAGGATATGACATAGAACTAGCTTATGAAGCTGGTTTGTTATCACGTAACGAAGAAAATTTTAGTTACTACGATCGTTTTAGAGATCGCATCATGTTTCCTTTAAAAAATGCTCAAGGAAGAATTGTCGGTTTTTCTGGTAGAACTTATAACAATCAAGAACCTAAGTATTTAAATAGTCCTGAGACACCGATTTTTCAAAAAAGACGATTACTTTATAATCTTGATAACGCAAGAAAATCAATTAGAAAAAATGATGAAGTAATGTTGTTAGAAGGATTTATGGATGTAATTAAAGCTGATTACGCTGGATTAAAAACAGTGGTAGCAAGTATGGGTACAGCATTATCAGAAGATCACATGACAGTTTTAAAAAAATTAACCTCTAATATAACTTTAATGTTTGATGGAGACTTTGCTGGTCAAGAGGCCACTTTAAAAACTGGAGAACATTTACTGAAACATGGATTAAATGTATTTGTAGTACAATTACCAAAAAACATGGATCCCGATGAATATATAGTTAAATTCGGTAAAGAAAAATTTATAGAATTTTTAAATAATGAGAAGAAATCGTTTATTATTTACAAAGTTCAATTCTATCGAGAAGAAATTGAAAATAATGATCTAGCTTATGAGCGTCACTTTAAAGAGATTACTGAAGATATTTCATTTGTCAGATCTTCAATATTAAAAAATAAAATTGTGAATGACGTAGCTGACATTTTCAATATTGATGCCAATACTATGATGTCCAATGTACATCAACAACCTGAATTTATCTCATATGAAGAAGACTATATTGGAAATACCAATGATAACTCGAATTCAAATTCTCAAAATTTAAACATTGTTTTTACACATTTAAACAAAAGTGAAAAAGCACAAAGAGCTTTATTAAAACATTTTATGATGGATAAAGATGTATTTCTAAATTATAACCGACAACTTGAAGCAAATGATTTTACGAATAAATATTTCCAAAGTATTTTTAAAGCGCTAACCGATTATTATTCTGAAAATGATTACTATTCGATAAGTGATTTAATATTATACATTGAAGATAAAGATATTAGAGAAGCAATTATACAGCTTGATGATTATGAATTAAATCGAGAACCTTATGATTTAGAAATTGAAGAATATATCTCAACTTTAAATGAAAACAAATATGAAGATTCTATTGAAGAACTTAATCATAAATTAAAAGAAGCACTTAGAATTGGTGACGTAGAATCTCAAAAGTATTATTTACAAATGATAGTTAATAAAAATAAGCAACGCATGTAGATGAATATTTAAATTAAAGAAATATAAACAAATATTAAACTTTTAATATAGTATTTATATTTAATAACCATTACTGTATAATGGTTATTATGCTTTTTTAAAGGGTAGACAAATAGTAAGTTAAATATTTATGAAATAAGGATATCATTTTTATTACCTATAGAATGATAATATTTCATGTTTATTATAAAATATACTTTTCTTATTATAATAATTTATTATATAATTAAATATCTTAATTGAAAGCTTAAAATACGATTGGGAGGCCTTTTCATGTCTGATAACCAAGTTAAAATCAAAAAACAAACAATTGATCCGACTTTAACATTAGAAGATGTTAAAAAACAATTAATTGAAAAAGGTAAAAAGGAAGGTCATCTAAGTCATGAAGAAATTGCTGAAAAGCTGCAAAATTTTGACATGGATTCCGACCAAATGGATGATTTCTTTGACCAACTAAATGATAACGATATTAGTTTAGTAAATGAAAAAGATAGTTCAGATACAGATGAAAAATTAAATCCAAATGACTTAAGTGCGCCTCCAGGTGTTAAAATTAATGATCCTGTAAGAATGTACTTAAAAGAAATTGGACGTGTAAATCTTCTTAGTGCACAAGAAGAAATTGAATTAGCTAAACGTATTGAACAAGGTGATGAAGTAGCAAAATCTCGCCTTGCAGAAGCCAACTTGCGATTAGTTGTAAGTATTGCAAAACGGTATGTTGGTCGTGGTATGCTTTTCTTAGACTTAATTCAAGAGGGGAATATGGGTCTTATCAAAGCAGTAGAAAAGTTCGATTTTAGTAAAGGATTTAAATTTTCTACTTATGCTACGTGGTGGATTAGACAAGCCATTACACGTGCTATTGCTGACCAAGCTCGTACTATCCGTATTCCTGTGCATATGGTTGAAACTATTAATAAGCTTATTCGTGTACAAAGACAATTATTACAAGACTTAGGTCGTGATCCTGCTCCTGAAGAAATTGGTGAAGAAATGGATTTACCACCTGAAAAAGTTCGCGAAATACTTAAAATAGCTCAAGAGCCAGTATCCCTAGAAACGCCAATAGGTGAAGAAGATGACAGTCACTTAGGAGACTTTATTGAAGATCAAGAAGCACAAAGCCCTTCTGACCATGCTGCTTATGAGTTATTGAAAGAACAATTAGAAGACGTTTTAGATACACTTACTGATAGAGAAGAAAATGTTTTACGTTTAAGATTTGGCCTTGATGACGGACGAACTAGAACATTAGAAGAAGTGGGTAAAGTGTTCGGTGTTACAAGAGAACGTATTCGTCAAATCGAAGCTAAAGCGCTTAGAAAATTAAGACATCCAAGTCGTAGCAAGCGTCTTAAAGATTTTATGGACTAAGATTAATGGTGAATCTGAGTTAACGATAGATGTTATGTATAAAGAAACTAGAGGCTAAGACAATACTATGTCCTAGCCTCTTTTTATAATAAAGGAGATAACAATGATATCATTAAATCATCGATTAAAAGTTGTAAGCCAATACTTATTAAGTAATTCATTAGCTGATATCGGTTCTGATCACGCTTATTTACCTATTTATGCATTACAACATCATCTATGCGATGATGCTATTGCTGGCGAAGTAATCAAAGGACCTTATACAGCTGCTAAAAAGAATGTAGCACAGCATCAACTTACTCAACATATCGATGTTCGATTAGGTGATGGTCTTAGTATACTAACTGAGAAAGATAAAGTAGATAATATCACAATTTGTGGAATGGGTGGACCTTTAATAGCGAAAATATTAGATGAAGGTAAAGATAAACTTGCACATCATCCACGTCTAATTTTGCAAAGTAATATTCAAACTGAAACCTTACGCAAGACACTTCAACATCTTAATTATGATATTATCGCTGAAGAAATTTTAGAAGAAAAAGGACATATCTATGAAATTGTAGTTAGTGAATGGAAAGAAAATCTTAATCTTCTTAATAAAAAATCACTTAAATTTGGTCCTATTCTTTTAAATAATAAAAACGGTATTTTTATAAAAAAGTGGGAAAGAGAGTTAGCAGCTTTAGAGCATATTCGTAATCAATTGAATCCAATACAACATCGTGAGAGACTAGAAGAGATTGAAGAAGAGATATCAATGATAAGAGAGGTACTCTATAATGAAAATTAAAGAACTAATGTCAATTATTGACCAACACGTTCCCCTTAAAACTGCTGAAAGCTGGGATAATGTGGGTTTATTAATTGGAGATGACACTAAAGAGATAACAGGTATTTTGACAGCATTAGATTGCACAATGGAAGTAATAGAAGAGGCAATTAGCAAAGGATACAATACAATTATTGCCCATCACCCTTTAATTTTTAAAGGTATTAAATCATTAGTTAATGATGGATATGGTAAATTAATACACATGCTTATTCAAAATGATATTCAACTTATTGCTTTGCACACCAATTTAGATAATCACATTGATGGTGTCAATGAGATGCTAGCAAAAAAATTAAATTTAACTAATATTAGATTTTTAAATGAAGAAGAATCATTTTACTATAAAGTACAAACTTACATTCCCGAAGAAAATCTAGAATCATTTAAATATCATATTAATAATATTGGTTTAGCAAAAGAAGGGAATTATGAATATTGTTTCTTTGAGTCCAAAGGTAAAGGTCAATTCAAACCAGTTGGAGAGGCTCGCCCTCATATTGGAGAACTAAATCGAATTGAATATGTAAATGAAGTGAAGCTAGAATTTATGATTCGTAAAGATCAATTAAATATTGCTAAAAATGCAATTATTAATTACCATCCTTATGAAACACCTGTATATGATTTTATTAAGATGACGACATCTGCTAATTATGGTCTTGGAAAAATAGGCGAACTAAATGAGCCGTTAAATTTAGAAGATTTTGCTAAATATGCTAAAGCACATTTAAATATTCCTAGCGTTCGTTATACAGGTCCTTCAGAAGCGTTAATTAAAACAGTTGCTATTATCGGAGGTGCTGGTATCGGTTTTGAAACTAGTGCTTTTAAAAAGGGAGCAGATGTTTTCGTTACTGGAGACATAAAACATCATGATGCACTTGATGCTAAAACTAATGGCATTCATTTATTAGATATCAATCATTATAGTGAGTACGTTATGAAAGAAGGACTTAAAGGCTTACTAGGACAATGGTTATTTAGTAATGAGAGTAAGCAGTTTAATATAGAAGCTTCAGAAATAAATACAGATCCATTTAATTATATTTAAAATTATACAAAGGAGGCCAGATGAATGGCTAATCATCCATTTGAATTATTTAATTTAAATACAAATCTTATTGATGCAGTTAAAGATTTAAATTTTAATAAACCTACTGAAATTCAAAACAGAATTATTCCACGTATAAAAAAAGGAACCAATTTAATTGGTCAATCACAAACCGGTACTGGCAAATCACACGCCTTTTTATTACCTTTAATAGATTTAATTAATACTGACATTAAAGAACCTCAAAGTATTGTTGTTGCACCAACTCGTGAATTAGCACAACAATTGTATAAAGTGGCTAGTCATCTAGCTAGTTTTCAATCAGATATTAAAGTAAGTTTATTTATTGGTGGTACTGACATAGAGAAAGATAAACAACGAACAAATCAACAACCTCAATTAGTGATTGGTACACCAACACGAATCAATGATTTAGCTCAGAGTGGACATTTGCATATTCATAAGGCATCATATTTAATTATCGATGAAGCAGATTTACTCATTGATTTAGGCTTAATAGAAGATGTTGACTATATTGCTGCTCGTTTAGATGAAAATGCTAATATTGCAGTCTTTAGTGCAACAATTCCAAAATCATTAGAACCGTTTTTAAATAAGTATCTTAGTCACCCTGAATATGTTGTAGTTGATAACAAATCCCAAAATAAAAAAAATATTGAATTTTATTTGATTCCTACTAAAGGAACTGAAAAAGTTGATAAAACTTTGCAATTAATTGATATACTAAATCCATATCTATGTATTATTTTTTGTAACAGTAGAGAAAATGCAAATGAACTTGCTCAATCTCTTAATGAGTCTGGCATTAAAGTTGGTATGATTCATGGCGGTTTAACACCAAGAGAACGTAAACAACAAATGAAACGTATTCGGAATTTAGATTTCCAATATGTTATTGCAAGTGATTTAGCTTCAAGAGGAATTGATATTGAAGGCGTTAGTCATGTAGTGAATTTTGATGTTCCTAATGATATTGATTTCTTTACTCATAGAGTGGGTAGAACAGGACGTGGAAATTATAAAGGCGTGGCTCTAACATTATATAGCCCAGATGAAGAACATAATATTTCTCTTATTGAAGATAAAGGCTACCACTTTGATAATGTTGATATTAAAAATGGAGAACTTAAGCCAATCAAAGCGCACAATACACGTCATAAACGCGAACGTAAAGATGATCATTTAACAAATCAAGTAAAACATAAAGTAAGAAGTAAATCTAAAAATAAAGTTAAACCAGGTTATAAAAAGAAATTTAAACAAGAAGTAGAAAGAATGAAACGACAAGAAAGAAAGCAATACAGTAAACAACGTAGTAGACAACAACGAAAAAACAATAAAAAAGGTTAGGTGAAACAAATGTTAATTGGCTCACATGTATCAATGAGTGGTAAAAAAATGTTAGAAGGATCGGCCGAAGAAGCACATCAATTTGGTGAATCAACATTTATGATTTATACAGGTGCACCTCAAAATACAAGAAGAAAAAGTATAAACGATTTAAATATTGAAAAAGGGCATAAAGTTATGGAACAATATGGTTTATCAAATATTGTTGTACACGCTCCTTACATAATAAACATAGGAAATACAACGAAACCTGAAGTTTATGAATTAGGTGTTAATTTCCTTCAAAATGAGATTGAACGTACGCAAGCTTTAGGAGCGAAAGATATTGTCTTACATCCAGGTGCACATGTAGGTGCTGGTGCAGATAAAGGAATTAATCAGATTATTAAAGGATTAAATGAAGTGTTAACACATGATCATGATGTACGAATTGCACTTGAAACAATGGCTGGAAAAGGAACAGAAATTGGACGTAGTTTTGAAGAACTTGCTCGCATTATTGATGGTGTGACACATAACGATCGGTTATCTATTTGCTTCGATACCTGTCATACACATGATGCTGGTTATAATATCAAAAATGATTTTGATGGCGTTTTGAATGAGTTTGATAAAATTATTGGAATAGACCGTATTAAAGTTGTTCATGTAAATGATAGTAAAAATGAACAAGGTGCACATAAAGACCGACATGAAAATATTGGATTTGGATATATTGGTTTTGATGCCTTGAATAATGTGGTACATCATGAAGCTTTTAAAGACATTCCTAAAATCCTTGAAACTCCTTATGTAGGAGAAGATAAGAAAAATAAAAAGCCGCCTTATCGCTTTGAAATTGAAATGTTAAAATCTCAAATTTTTGATCCTAAATTAAAAGAAAAAATATTGAATCAATAATTAAAATAAGAGTAAGATAGCATAATCTACAAAGAGACTATCTTACTCTTATTTTAATTCGTAAACATTACTATTTACAAAAAACATATATAATTGTATAGTATTTAGCGAGGTGAAAAGATGAATCAACCTGTTTTTGAATTAAAAAATATTGATTATTATTTTGATAATAAACAAGTATTAGAAAACATTAATATCCAAATTAATAGAGGTGACTTTCTTGCAATTGTTGGTCCTAATGGAGCAGGAAAATCTACTCTTTTAAAGGTTATTCTTGGCTTATTACCATTACAACGCGGTGAAATATACATTGACGGGAAATCTTATAAAAAAAATACTCAATCTGCATTAAAAATTAGTTATGTGTCTCAAAAAGCCAATGCTTTTACTGCAGGATTTCCTGCTAGTGTGAAAGAAGTTGTTTTAAGTGGTTTAACTAAAACGAAAAGAATTTTTCAGTGGTTTAATAAAAATGATGAACAACAAGTAGATAATGTCTTACATCGTTTAAATATTCATCATCTAAAGAATAAAAATATTGCAGAATTATCAGGTGGACAACAACAACGTGTACTAATTGCACGCGCTTTAATTTCAAATCCATCTGTCTTAGTATTAGACGAACCGACAAATGGGATTGATGCAAAACATGTGAATGAATTTTATGCCACCTTGCAACATTTAAAAGAAGAAGGTATAACGATTATTTTAGTTACTCATGATATAGGCGTTGTGGTAGACACAGCTACAAAAGTCGCTTGCTTAAATAAACATCTTCATTTCCACGGTTCTACTGAAGAATTTAAGTCTCTTGATGAAGTTGAAATTTCAAAAATATATGGTCATCCAATTAAATTTGTTGATCATCAACATAATCGTTCATGCTGTGAAGCATAATTTTAAATAGGAGTTAATTATGATAAGTATATGGATTAAATTAAGAGGTGAATATCATGATTGAAGCATTGTTAAACTTTGATTTTATGAGATATTCACTTTTAAGTGGGATATTGATTGGTTTTATTGCACCTTTAATTGGTGCATTTATAGTGGTAAGGCGATTATCATTAATTGCTGATGCTTTAAGTCACGTCACACTAGGCGGTATTTCGTTTGGAATGTTTATTATTACCTTATCACCAGTATTAGTATTTATAAACCCTATGTGGTTTGGTATAATCTTTGCAATAGTTGGAGCTTTACTTATAGAAAAATTAAGAACTTCGTATTCAAACTATCAAGAAATTGCAATTCCAATTATAATGAGTGCTGGAATTGCATTAAGCGCAATTTTTATTTCTCTAGCTGATGGGTTCAATCAAGAAATTGTTGGATTATTATTCGGATCAATTAGTGCTGTAAATTTAAGTGACTTAGTCACAATTACGATCATTTCAATCGTCGTATTATTATTCATTCTTTTATTATACAAAGAATTATTTATTTTATCTTTTGATGAGGAATATAGTAAGGTTATTAATATTCCAAAATGGATTCAGTTTTTATTTATAACGATTGTTGCTATGGTTATTTCTGCATCAATGAGAGTAGTAGGAATTTTACTTGTGAGTGCATTAATTACATTACCTGTGGCTATAGCAATGCGATTAACTAAAGGATTTAAACAGTTGATTATCTTAAGTATTATTATAGGTGAATGTTCTGTCATTCTAGGACTTACCTTAGCATTTTATATTAATATATCTCCTGGTGGTGTCATCGTGGTATTATTAGTTCTAATTTTAGGAATAACGATGTTACTACAGAAAACTAAACGAACTGCCAAAAAGGAGCATTAAATTATGAATACAAACGACGCTATTAAAATTTTAAAAGACAATGGGTTAAAATATACTAAGAAAAGAGAAGATATGATTAATATCTTTGTTAATGAAGATAAATATATTAATGCTAAATATATACAACAACAATTAGACAATGATTATCCAGGTATATCTTTTGATACTATTTATCGTAATCTTCATCTTTTTAAAGATTTAAATATTGTTGAAAGTACAGAATTAGATGGAGAAATGAAATTTAGAATCGCTTGTACTAATCACCATCATCATCATTTTATATGTGAAAATTGTGGAGATACAAAAGTAATAGATTTTTGTCCAATTGAGCAAGTTAAGCAATTTCTACCTAATGTAGATATTCATACTCATAAATTAGAAGTATATGGTATATGTGAAACTTGCCATAATAAAGGTATAAATTAAAATGAGATATGTTCTGAGACGTAAATAAGCGTCTCAGTTTTTTTATAGGTCAAAAGTCTGAATTTTTACTAATATTGAAATATAATGTTTAAAAACTACTAAAATGAGATATAAAAAGAGTATAATAAGAAATATGACAACTATGTGAATAATATTTAAAGCAAATGATTTGTTGTACATCATATAGCTTGTTATGATTTATGTGAAGATAATTTAGGAGGATGATTATTTATGGCTTTTGAATTACCAAATTTACCATATGCAGCAGATGCATTAGAACCACATATCGACAAAGAAACAATGGAAATTCATCATGACAAACATCATAACACTTATGTTACAAAATTAAACTCTGCAGTTGAAGGTACTGATTTAGAATCTAAATCAATTGAAGAAATTGTTGCAAATTTAGATAGTGTACCTGAAAATATTCAAACAGCAGTACGTAATAATGGTGGAGGTCATTTAAATCACTCATTATTCTGGGAATTATTAACTCCTAATTCTGAAGAAAAAGGTACTGTAGTTGATAAAATTAAAGAACAATGGGGTTCTTTAGATGAGTTTAAAAAAGAATTCGCTGATAAAGCTGCAGCACGTTTTGGTTCAGGTTGGGCTTGGTTAGTAGTAAATAATGGAAAATTAGAAATTGTTACTACTCCAAATCAAGATAACCCTATTACTGAAGGAAAAACTCCAATTTTAGGCTTAGATGTTTGGGAACATGCTTATTATCTTAAATATCAAAATAAACGTCCAGATTATATCAGTGCTTTCTGGAATGTTGTAAATTGGGAAAAAGTAGACGAGTTATACAATGCTGCTACAAAATAATAAATAAAAAAAGTATTTATTAGTGATCTCTTTTTAGGAGATCACTTTTTTTATGAAAAATATAGAAAAATTATACAATTTCATATATCATTTATAAGTATACATGATTAATAATTGAGGTCGGTTGTCTTGCTTAAAAGATTAAAAGAAAAATCAAATGATGAAAAAATAAAACATACGATGAATAAACGAATTCGTTTTATATTTGGTGCAATTGTTTTGATTTTCGTATTAATTGTCCTAAGACTAGGATATTTACAAATTGCACAAGGTGCACATTATAGTCAATTAGTGAAAAATGATGAGAATATTACTGTCAATGAGTCCGTACCACGAGGAAGAATACTAGATAGAAATGGCAAGATTTTAGTTGATAATGCTTCGAAATTAGCAATTACCTACACGCGTTCTAGAAAAACAAGTCAACAAGACATGTTAAATACCGCTAAAAAATTAGCTAAACTCATTACAATGAATACTGATAAGATTACAAAGCAAGATAAACAAGACTTTTGGATACAAAATCATCCAAAAGAAGTTAATAAATTAATGAAAAAAGAAACAACTATGCTTAACAATGGTAGCATAAGTCAAGAACAGTATGATAAACAATTACATAGTAAAATTAAAAATACTCAATTAAATAGTTTATCTAAGCATGATTTACAAGTGTTAGCTATATATAGAGAAATGTCATCTGGATCTACACTTGATCCGCAAATGATAAAAAATGAAGATGTTAGTGAAAAGGAATATGCTGCTGTTTCTCAACAATTGGATAATTTACCTGGTGTCAATACTTCAATGGACTGGGATCGAAAATATCCATATGGTGAAACTTTAAGAAGTATATTTGGTAGTGTTTCTACACCTTCTGAGGGTATTCCTAAAGAATTAACTGAACAGTATTTAGCAAAAGGATATTCTAGAAATGACAGGGTAGGGAAAGCTTATCTAGAGTATCAATATGAAGACATTCTACGTGGTAAAAAGAAACAGCTGAAATACACTACTGATAAATCTGGTAAAGTTATTAGTTCTAAAGTGATTAACCCTGGGTCACGTGGAAATGATTTACAACTAACAATTGACATTGATTTACAGAAAAAAGTTGAGTCTCTGTTAGAAAACGAAATAAAAACACTGCGTAGTCAAGGAGCAACCAACATGGACAATGCGCTTGTAGTTGTTCAAAATCCTAAAAATGGTGATATTCTTGCAATGGCTGGAAGACAAATTGATAAAAATGGTGAACTGCTAGATTATGATTTAGGTAACTTTACTGGCCAATTTGCAGTCGGTTCTTCTGTTAAAGGAGCAACCTTATTAACTGGTTATCAAAATCATACTATCAAAGTCGGTGAAGAAATGATTGATGAACCTTTACACTTTAGAGGCGGACTAACTAAACGTTCTTACTTTAACCAAAATGGCAAAGTCCTAATTAACGACAAAGAAGCATTAATGCATTCTTCAAACGTATATATGTTTAAAACTGCTTTAAGACTAGCTGGTGATCCTTACTCAAGTGGTATGAGTTTACCTAATAATATTGAAGAAGCTGGTCAAAAACTAAGAAAAGGTCTAAATCAAGTAGGATTAGGTGTTAAAACAGGTATCGATTTACCTAATGAAACAATTGGTCAAATTGAACCATTAACTAATAATCCAGGCAATTATTTAGATTTATCAATAGGTCAGTATGATACTTATACACCTATTCAACTTTCACAATATATATCTACAATTGCAAATAATGGTTACAGAGTACAACCGCACATTGGTTTAGCTATACATGACGCAACAAATAGTGATCAAGTAGGACCGGTAAAAGATAAAATTAAAGGTAATATACTAAATAAAGTTAATAATTCTCAAGATGAGATAGATGAAGTAAAACAAGGATTCAAGATGGCTTTCAATGAAAAAGATGGTACAGGCTATGCAAGCTTCCATAAAACTGTTGTTCCATCAGCTGGTAAAACTGGTACTGCTGAAGTTTATCAAAATGGACAATCTAGAGTTAACTCAACATATATAGGTTATGCGCCTATTAAAGATCCTAAATTAGCTTTTTCTATCGTATATACTAATCAACCTGTTCCACCACCATGGTTAAATGGGGGAGATTTAGGAAGAGATATCATTAATTACTACTTTAAAAATGAAAAATAATTTTAATAACCGTTGATAAGATGCTTTTCTACTTAATACTAGTAAAAATTAATACTTTTCAATTAATCGTCTAAGTGGTATGATAATAAAGTCGTATTTAGAAAAGGTAAGGAGGTATAATCATGCGCGTAAACGTAACATTAGCTTGTACTGAATGTGGTGACAGAAACTACATTACTACTAAAAATAAAAGAAACAATCCTGAACGTATTGAAATGAAAAAATATTGTTCACGTGATAACAAACAAACTCTACATCGTGAAACTAAATAATATTAAAAGTAAAAAAGGTTGGAACAAAATTGTTCCAACCTTTTTTACTTTAGTAGATCATTCAACCATTAATCATCTTAAATATATAATTAGCAATTATATTTATTTTATATAGATTAATATATTTTTTAACTTAAAATAATTTGAATTATCATAAATGACATCACTATATAATAACGTTATAATATATTAAAGGATGGGAGAAAGAATGGGTAAAAAGCAAATTAGAAAAAATATTTTATCACAAATGAAAGACTTTGATAAAAAAAATAAGCGTAAAGCTGATATTTGGTTAATGAAACAATTAATTGAAAATGAAAAATTTAAAAAAGCACATCGTATCGGTATATTTTTGTCTATGCCACACGAGATTAATACATACAATATTATTACTTTCGCTTTAGATAATGGAAAACAAATTTTTGTGCCCGATACAGATTACAGAAGTCGTAATATGAATTTTAAACAACTATTAGATTTGTCATCAATAGCTACCGATGATAAAGGTATTAATTATGTTAATGAAGATACATCTATTAGTAATGACATGGACTTACTTATTGTACCTGGAATAGCTTTTCAAACAAATGGTTTTCGTATAGGATACGGAGGAGGTTACTATGATAAATTTCTAAATCAACACGATATTAACTCGATTAGTCTTATATATGACTTCCAAATATCAGATTTCGATGTGGAAAAACATGATCAACCTGTAGATAATTTAATTATATGTAATACTAAATTTGGGAGGAATTAATGAATATTGATAAACTATATTGGAAATCAATTTATTATTGGATCAAATATTTTAACTATAAATTAGAACACACAGATAAAAATACAAATGAAATTTGGTTATCCAATAAGAAAAAAGAAGAACTTATTGTATTTAGAAAAGAAGTGAGTTCAACTCAAGAGATACGCTTCGACAAATCTAAAATAAATGATCATAAAGAGAATTTACAAAAAAAGTTAGGATTTAAAATTAAAAAAGTCGAGTTCTTCTACTTTTTAGAAACATCGATGAATATTGATCATCTCGATGAAATGCATCCTACTAAGTTGATTTATCATAGTATCACTAATGAAAAAGACTTAGAAAATACAATGCCTAATTTTATTTTAAAAAAGCGCATTAATAAAAAAGAAAAAAAATCATCGTTGGATTATAAAAAACGTGTACTTAATACGAATCTTGTTGATAAGTATATGATGATGTTTTCACCAATGACTTATACACTTATAGCTATAAACGTTCTAATATGGTTATATATGAAGATTTATCTAAATCATTTTTCAGATATTAAGTTACTAGATGTTGGGGGATTAGTACACTTCAATGTAGTGCACGGAGAGTGGTACCGTCTTATTACCTCGATGTTTTTACATTTTAATTTTGAACATATTTTAATGAATATGCTATCTTTATTCATTTTTGGTAAAATTGTAGAGACTATCGTTGGTCCATATAAAATGTTAGGTATCTATTTAATTTCTGGTTTATTTGGAAACTTTGCTTCGTTATCCTTTAATATAAGTACCATATCTGTTGGTGCAAGTGGAGCTATTTTTGGTCTTATAGGAGCTATTTTAACGATGATGTACTTAAGTAAGACTTTTAATAAGAAAATGATAATACAATTGTTAGTTGTTGTATTAATATTGATTTTTGTCTCGCTATTTATGTCGAACATTAATTTAATGGCTCATTTAGGTGGTTTCATAGGTGGTTTCCTTATTACATTAATAGGCTATTATTTTCATGAGAACCGTAATTTATTTTGGTTATTTTTAATTTTATTATTAGTACTTTTTGTTTTATTACAAATTAGAATATTTTCAATTAAAGAGGAAAATATTTACGATAAACTTATTAAAGACGAAATGATATCTTATAATTATGATGATGCTTTATCAATTGTTGAACATACAATCAATAAAGGATACGATGATGATGAAACATATTACTTAAAGGGTTTAATAACTGCTACTAAAAGTTCTAAAGCAGAAGCAATGGCTGATTGGGAAAGAGGCCTAAGAAGTCATCCTAACTCTGCATTACTAAACTATGAATTATCCATAGCTAATAGAGCATTAAATGATAACGATAAATCTTTAAAATATATAAAAAAAGCTTTAAAAATTGATGGCAACAACCAAAGCTATAAAAATTTAGAAAAAGAATTGAAAGATAGTAATGAATCTAAAAATTAACAATTTTTATGATGTCTTGCAACTTTTGAAACGTTATGGTTTTATTATATATTTTAAAGATAAAGAAGATATGTATGAAATGATGCAACAAGAAATACGTTCTCTTTACAATTATGATCTTTTATCAAAAGAAGAATATCTAAAATGTATTTTAATAATTAATCAAAGAAGGAATGAGCATAAATGAAAAATATTATTTTAGCAGCTGATATAGGTGGAACAACATGTAAACTAGGTATCTTTGATACGAAATTAGAACGATTACATAAATGGTCTATTGAAACCGATACTTCAGACCATACAGGTCGAACATTATTAAGGCAAGTCTTTGATTCTTTTAAAGAAGCAACTGAATCTTATCACTTTGATCTTCAAAATGTTATCGGAGTTGGTATAGGAGTTCCCGGTCCTGTTGATTTTGAAACGGGAATCGTACATGGGGCTGTTAATTTACATTGGCCTGGAAATGTAAATGTGAGAGAGATTTTTAGTGAATTTATAGATTGTCCTGTATATGTTGATAATGATGCAAATGTAGCTGCACTAGGTGAAAAGCATAAAGGTGCGGGTCAAGGTGCAAATGATGTAGTTGCTATTACACTTGGTACTGGTCTTGGTGGAGGTATCATTTCAAATGGTGAAATTGTACATGGTCATAATGGTTCAGGTGCGGAAATAGGTCATATTAGAACTGATTTTGATCAACGTTTTAATTGTAACTGCGGCAAATCAGGATGTATTGAAACTGTTGCTTCAGCTACTGGAGTTGTTAATTTAGTCAATTTTTATTATCCTAAACTTACTTTTAAATCATCTATTTTATCACTTATAAAAGAAAATAAAGTAACTGCTAAAGCTGTATTTGATGCAGCAAAAGCAGGAGATCAATTCTGCATATTTATAACAGAGAAGGTCGCAAATCATATCGCTTATTTATGTAGTATAATTAGTGCTACAAGCAATCCTAAATATATTGTTTTAGGTGGAGGAATGTCTACAGCAGGATTAATATTAATTGAAAATATTAAAACAGAATATCATAATTTAACATTTACTCCTGCTCAAAAAGATACTGAAATTGTCCAAGCAAAACTTGGAAATGATGCTGGTATCACTGGTGCTGCTGGACTAATAAAAACATATATAATTGAAAAGGATGGTGTTAAATAATGGCTATTGTTGATGTAGTTGTTATACCAGTTGGAACGGAAGGTCCAAGTGTTAGTAAATATATTGCAGAAATCCAAATGAAACTAGAAGAATTTAAAAAACAAGGTAAAATTGACTATCAATTAACACCTATGAATACGCTTATCGAAGGTGATCTTAAAGATTTATTTGAAGTAGTTCAAGCAATTCACGAATTACCATTTGATAAAGGATTAAATAGAGTATGTACAAATATCCGTATTGATGATAGAAGAGATAAGTCTCGTAAAATGAATGATAAGTTAAAATCTGTTCAAAAACACTTAGATAAACAAGGTGAGTAATATGAGAATTTCTAATTTATCTTTAGGATTAGTTGATACAAACGCATATTTTATAGAAAGCGATAACAGTGTATTATTAGTTGACCCTGCCGGAGAATCTGATAAAATATTTAAGCAATTAAATCAAATCAATAAACCTTTGAAAGCAATATTACTTACACATGCTCATTTTGATCATATTGGTGCTTTAGATGATGTATTATCCAAATATGATGTACCTGTTTATATGCATAAAGAAGAATTTTCTTTCTTAACTGATCCTGAAAAAAATGGTTCTTCAAAGTTTAAACAATATGGTATGCCACTCACTACTAGTAAAGCTCAACCAATTGCTTTAGATGAAGGTAATTTTACAATTGATGAATTTAAATTTAATGTTATTCATACACCAGGTCATTCACCAGGAAGTTTAACTTACGTTTTTGACGATTTTGCAGTAGTCGGAGATACATTATTTAATAACGGTATTGGAAGAACAGACTTATATAGAGGAGACTATGAAACATTAGTAGACTCAATTAAAGACAAATTATTTGAATTAGACGGAGATTTGCCTTTATTCCCAGGTCACGGTCAATACACTACGGTAGATGATGAACAACTCAATCCATATTTAGATGGACAATAAAAAAAGTAATTTAAACACCTCTTACGTTTATATATGTAGGAGGTGTTTTTTTGAAATTATTATTTCAAGAAATAATTAATAAAGCAATTTCAAAAAATGCAAGTGACGTACACTTTATTCCTTCAGAGGATAAAGTACATATTAAATTCAGAGTGAATGATAGGTTAGAGACGTATGAAATATTTAGTAATGACATTTATGAAAAATTATTAATTTATATGAAATTTAAAGCAAATTTAGATGTATCAACACATCAAGTAGCTCAAAGTGGTAGATATACTTATCATGCTAAATCAATATTTTATTTAAGAATTTCTACTTTACCTTTGTCATTAGGAATAGAAAGTTGTGTTATCAGACTTATCCCTCAATATTTCACTTCTAAAAGAGAGTATAAAGACTTTAATGACTTTAAACCTCTAATGAATAAAAAGCAAGGTCTCATTTTACTTACTGGTCCAACAGGTTCAGGTAAAAGTACTTTGATGTATCAATTAGTACTCTATGCTTTTCAAGAATTAAATTTAAATGTTATTACAATAGAAAATCCTGTTGAACAATTATTAAAAGGCATAACACAAGTGTCAGTAAATCATAAAGCTGGTATAGATTATGTTAATTCATTTAAAGCAATATTAAGATGTGATCCAGATGTTATTTTAATTGGTGAAATTAGAGATGCTGAAGTGGCAAAATGTGTTATTCAAGCAAGTTTAAGTGGTCATTTAGTACTAACCACTATGCATTCAAGCAATTGTAAGGGCGCAATACTCAGATTGTTAGAGATGGGGATTAGTGTTCAAGAAATTTCACAAGCAATAAATGTCATTTCAAATCAAAGATTAGTTACAACTACTTTAAATCAAAGAAAGCTTGTTTGTGAGTCTATTACAAATAATCAAATTCAATATTTTTTTGAACATAACCATACGCTTCCTGAGACATTTAATAATTTAAAAGAAAAATTGTTATCGCTATCGAAAGAAGGTCTTATATGTGAAGATGTGGTTGAAAAATATATTTAACAAACATTCTAAAGTTCTTAGCGAAAATCAACAAATTATACTTCTAAATAATTTGAATAACTTACTTAAAAGTGGATTTACATTATTAGAATGTTTTAATTTTATAAATTTGTATTTTAATTATAAAAATAAAAATATAGCAAATAAGATAGTTAAAATAATAAAAACGGGAGGAGAATGCGATCAAATATTAGAATTAATAGGCTATCCTAAATCTATTATCACTCAAATTCAATTTGCGCAGAAATATGGGAATATAAATGAAGCACTAGAGGAAGCAATGAATTATTTAAAAACAAATCTTCAAGCTAAACAACGAATATTAAAAGCTATTCAATATCCCATTATTTTAATTGCAATATTTATAACTATGTTAAGTATATTAAATTATACAGTTTTACCTCAATTTAAACATCTGTATTCAATGATGGATGTTAAACTCAATTTATCACAAACTATTATTACATATTTAATTAGTCATTTACCACAAATTTTTCTTTTTGTTTTTTCTACTTTACTAACTTTATCCATCATTATATTTATCTTTCTTAATAAATTAGATATATCCAAAAAACTTACATTCATTTCTTACATACCAATTGTACGTTTTTATTATTCGACTATAAAAACATATCAACTTGCTAATGATTTAGCTTTATTTTATAAAAATGGTATTAGTATTCAACAAGTCGTAGATATGTACATTCATCTACAAAACAACTCATTTTTGAATTATATTGGTATCGTTATTCAAAATGAACTAAATAGAGGCATTAATTTACCCAATATTTTGATTAAAATACCATGTTATCAATATGATTTAATACAGTTTATTAAGCAAGGTGAGAAAAACAATAAATTAGATATTGAGTTGAAAATGTATTGTCAAATATTAATTCAAAGGCTCCAACAAACAGCTTTAAAACAATCAAAAATGATCCAACCTATCGTATTTATATTCTTAGGAGCCTTTATAGTCAGCTTGTATCTAGTAATCATGTTACCCATGTTCCAACTTATGCAAAATATTAAATAAAGTAAAATGGAGGTTTTTATGAAAAAATTCAAACATAAATTAAAAGCTTTTACTTTAATCGAGATGTTACTTGTACTATTAATAATTAGTGTTTTACTCATTCTTATTATTCCAAACATAGCTAAACAAATGGCACATATTCAATCAACAGGATGTGAAGCACAAGTGAAAATGGTCAATAGTCAAATTGAAGCTTATACTTTAAAACATAATAGAGTTCCTAATTCTATTGAGAACTTAATAACTGAAGGGTTTATAAAACAAGGGCAATCATCTTGTAAGTCTGGAGAAACTATCAGTATTAAAAATGGAGAAGCAGTTGCAGAGTAAGAGTATTAAATCATTCACTTTTATAGAGAGCCTATTAATCATTTTGATTTTAACAATCTTACTTAATGTAACGTTAAGGGTAAATGTATTTAACAATATTTCTTTGTCAGACGATATAAAAGCAACACAATTTGTTAATCAATTAGAATATTTTAAATCTAAAGCGATGCGTAATCATCAATCTATTACATTGTTAATTTCAAAACATTCCTCAATTATAAAAGTAATAGAAGCACATGGTGGTCGGTACAATTACAATATTGAAGATGGAAAAATAGTTGAAGTTAAAAATTTAGGGAAAATTACTTTTAATAAAGAAGGAAGAACAAATCAGTTTGGCTCTTTAATATTGAAAATTAATCAACATCAATATAAATTAATCATTAATATTGAAAAAGGAAGAATTAGATATTTTAAAATTTAAAGCAGTGTTACTCATCGATAGTTTATTTAGCTTATATATATTCACTACTATAGTTTTTACTTTAATTCCACTACTAATCAGTTTAAATCATACATTAAAAAGAGAATACCAAATTGTTGAAATCAAGCAAACCATAATGAGTAGTATCAACCATTATGATAAAAAAACCATTTCAAAAGGTATAAATTTAGGTGATTATCATATTAAACTTTATTCCAATAAAATATGTGGACTTCACAAAGAAACTGAAATCGAATCATGCGTTAAATATTAAATTAAAATCGTTCACTTTAATAGAAATGTTAGTTTCATTATTTTTAACAACAATGATGTTAACATTTTTTCCTCAATTAATTAAATTGACTCATTCCTATTTATACGAGTCATATAATAGTTATCAAACAGAATATGCTTTTTTTCAGACAAATATAACTCAAATTATTTCGAAAAAACATCATGCCCTTATAATTAAGGATAAACATACAATTATCATTGATAATGAATCGTCTAAAGATTATATAGAATTTAAAAACAACAAACTATTTTACAAAATTAATGGAAATGGCAATATCGTTTTACTAAATAACGTCATCAATGCAGAATTTCAAATTTTACCTTCTAACATCATAAAATTAAATCTAAAAATAGGTGATAAAAACGACTACTATGAAAAAAACTTATTTTTATAAAATGAAAGGATATATAAGTAGCTATACATTATTTATTCTTAGTATATATTTGATAATTATATCTACTTATTCTGCTCAATATAGTATAAAATTAAAAACAATACATAATATTCAAATATATTATGATAGTATAATAAGTGATAAACTTAAGAGAGGTGATTAGGATGACTCATTCTTATTTACCACTTATATTAACAGGCTTTATGGGTACTGGTAAAAGTACTATTGGTGAATATTTGGCTTCAAAATTATACTATTCATATATTGATTTAGATACATATATAGAAATGAAAGAATTTAAAACAATACCAGATATTTTTAATGAAATTGGTGAAAAAGGATTTCGTAAGTTAGAATATAACTATTTAAAGGATTGTATTGGTAAATACGATATTATATCAACGGGAGGAGGGATTATAGAAAACGATGATTCTATCTCACTTTTAAAAAATAAAACAGTTATTTGGTTAGATTGTGATATTGATATTATCTATCATAGAATTGCTAATGATCCACATAGACCAAATGCGAAAAACAAAAGTGAAAAACAATTAAAAGACTTGTATTTATCGAGAGTTTCAAGATATAATGAAATCGCATCCACAAAAGTAGATAGTAGTAAAACAATTGAATGTGTATATAAAACAATTTTAAATCATATACCATGCGAATGATCAGTATTAGAGAGAATAACTTGAACTGATTCTATAGTTGTTTTGAAATTATGTCATGTTATCGCCGAAGGTGCAAGTAAACTACGAAACTCTCAGGCAAAAGGATAATACTGTTACGCAGTCCTGGATTTGTTATTTAGACAGGGTAGCTTCTGCTACTCTGCTTTTTTTATAAAATAGGGGGTTTTTAAATGACAAGCGAATTAAAAAAGACACCATTATATGAAACTTATGTAAATAGTGGTGCTAAAATAGTTGAATTCGGTGGGTGGGCTATGCCTGTCCAATTTACTAGTATTAAAGAAGAACATAACGCAGTTAGATACAAAGTGGGTATGTTCGATGTAAGTCATATGGGAGAAATTTTAATTGAAGGTGAAAATGCTAGTAAATTTGTTCAATATTTACTTTCAAATGATACTACTAATTTATCTGAAACTAAAGCTCAATATACAGCTTTATGTAATGATGAGGGTGGTATTATTGATGATTTAGTAACATATAAAATTGCTGATAACAAATACTTATTAATTGTTAATGCAGCCAATACTGATAAGGATTTCGAATGGATTCAAAAACATCAATCTAAATTTAATGCTGCTGTAACAAATGTGTCTGAACAATATGGTCAATTAGCGATTCAAGGTCCTCAAGCAAGAACTTTAGTAAGTGAACTTGTTGATGTTGATGTAAGTGAAATGAAGCCTTTTGAATTCAAACAAAATGTAACTATCTTTGGAAAAAATGTTATCTTATCTCAATCTGGATATACAGGTGAAGATGGTTTTGAAATTTATTGTAATTCAAATGATACAGTTGACATTTGGAATGGTTTTATTGATAAAGGCGTTGTACCTTGTGGTTTAGGTGCAAGAGATACACTTAGATTAGAAGCTGGTTTACCTCTTCATGGACAAGATCTCACTGAATCAATCACGCCTTATGAAGGTGGAATTGGTTTTGCTGCTAAACCTTTAATTGAAGATGAATTTATTGGTAAATCTGTTTTAAAAGATCAAAAAGAGAATGGGTCAAAACGACGTACTGTGGGTTTAGAACTTATAGATAAAGGCATTGCAAGAACGGGTTATACAGTAATGAATCTTGACGGAAAAGAAATAGGTGAAATTACTTCAGGAACTCAATCACCTTCTTCAGGAAAATCAATTGCTATGGCTATTATTGATCGTGATGAATTTGAGTTAGGTAAAGAATTACTAGTTCAAGTTCGTAAAAGACAATTAAAAGCTAAAATTGTTAAGAAAAACCAAATCGAAAAATAACTAAGGGGTGTGCAATGTGAGTCATCGTTATATACCATTAACTGATAAAGATAAAAAAGAAATGTTAGAAACAATTGGAGCAAATTCAATTACCGAGCTCTTTGGAGATATTCCAAAAGATATTTTACTTAATAGAGATTTAAATATAGATAGTGCAGAAGCTGAAACTTCACTTTTAAGAAGATTGAATACTATTGCAAATAAAAATATTACTAAAGAAACACATGTGAGTTTTTTAGGTGCAGGAGTATATGATCATTACACACCTGCAGTAGTAGACGCTATGATTTCTCGTTCTGAATTTTATACTGCTTATACACCTTACCAACCTGAAATTTCTCAAGGTGAACTACAAGCAATTTTTGAATTCCAAACATTAATTTGTGAACTTACTCAAATGGATGTCGCAAATTCATCTATGTATGATGGCATAACTAGCTTTGCCGAAGCTTGTATATTAGCTTTTAATCATACTAAAAAGAACAAAATTGTAGTATCTAAAGGTCTCCATTATCAGGCTCTACAAGTATTAAAAACATATATTAAAGTAAGAAAAGAATTTGAAATTGTTGAAGTTGATTTAAATGGAACGATTACTGACTTAGAAAAATTAGAACAAGCAATTGATGATGATACTGCAGCAGTTGCTGTACAATACCCTAACTTCTATGGAACAATTGAAGATTTAGAAAAAATTCATTCTTATATTGAAAATAAAAAAGCGTTATTCATTGTTTATTCTAACCCATTAGCATTAGGCGTTTTAACACCTCCAGGACAATTTGGAGCAGATATTGTTGTTGGTGATACACAACCATTTGGTATTCCTACTCAATTTGGCGGTCCTCATTGTGGTTACTTTGCTACTACTAAAAAGTTAATGCGTAAAGTTCCTGGCAGATTAGTAGGACAAACGCAAGATGATGAAGGTAATAGAGGATTTGTTCTTACTTTACAAGCTCGTGAACAACATATTCGTCGTGATAAAGCCACATCAAATATTTGTTCAAACCAAGCATTGAATGCTTTAGCATCCTCAATTGCTATGTCAGCTCTTGGTAAACAAGGTATTTATGATATTGCGGTTCAAAACTTAGAACATGCTAATTATGCTAAAAATCAATTTAAAAATAACAGTTTTGAAGTCCTAGATGGTACATCTTTTAATGAATTTGTTGTTAAGTTTGATCAACCTATCAAAAATGTAAATAAAAAATTAGCAGAACATGGTTTCATCGGAGGCTTTGACTTAGGTGAAGTTTCATCAGACTTTGACAATCATATGTTAATTGCTGTTACTGAATTAAGAACTAAAGAAGAGATTGATACATTTGTTGAGAAAGCTGGTGAGCTAAATGACAGTAAGTAAATCTAGTCCATTAATTTTTGAAAGATCTAGAGAAGGTAGATATGCATATTCTTTACCGCAAAGTGATATTAAAACTGACTCTGTTGAACGTATTTTAGATGATAAATTTATTCGTAAAAATAAAGCAGAGTTTCCTGAAGTGGCAGAATTAGATTTAGTACGTCATTACACGGAACTTTCGAATAAAAACTTTGGGGTAGATTCTGGATTTTATCCTTTAGGTTCTTGTACTATGAAATATAATCCAAAAATCAACGAAAAAGTTGCTCGTATTTCTGGATTTGCAGAATCTCATCCACTACAAGAGGAAGAACAAATTCAAGGTTCATTAGAAATTATTTATAGTTTACAAGAAGAACTAAAAGAAATTACAGGTATGGATGAAGTAACTCTACAACCAGCAGCAGGTGCTCATGGTGAGTGGACAGCTTTAATGATTTTTAAAGCATATCATATAAAAAATGGTGAAGGCCATCGTAATGAAGTTATTGTTCCAGACTCTGCACATGGTACAAACCCTGCATCAGCTTCATTTGCTGGATTTAAATCAGTAACTGTTAAATCTAATGAACGCGGTGAAGTTGATATCGAAGACTTAAAGCGTGTCGTTAATGAAAATACCGCTGCTATTATGTTAACTAACCCAAATACTTTAGGTATCTTTGAAAAAAATATTATGGAGATTCGTGAAATTGTTCATGAAGCAGGCGGGTTACTCTATTATGATGGAGCAAACTTAAATGCTATTATGGATAAAGTTCGCCCTGGAGATATGGGATTTGATGCTGTGCACCTAAACTTGCATAAAACTTTCACAGGTCCTCATGGCGGTGGTGGTCCTGGTTCAGGTCCAGTCGGCGTAAAAAAAGAATTAGCAAGTTATTTACCAAAACCAATGGTGATTAAAGACGGTGATACATTTAAATATGATAATGATATTGAAAATTCAATCGGTCGGGTAAAACCATTTTATGGTAACTTTGGTATTTATTTAAGAGCTTATACGTATATTAGAACTATGGGTGCACAAGGATTAAAAGAAGTGTCTGAAGCAGCTGTCTTAAATGCGAACTACATTAAAGCACGATTAAAAGATCGTTATGAAATCCCTTATGAACAATATTGTAAACATGAATTTGTCTTAAGTGGATCTAAACAAAAAGAATATGGTGTCCGTACTCTGGATATGGCAAAACGTTTACTAGACTTTGGTGTACATCCACCAACAATTTACTTCCCGCTAAATGTGGAAGAGGGTATGATGATTGAACCAACCGAAACTGAATCTAAAGAAACTTTAGACTACTTCATTGATGCAATGCTTCAAATTGCAGACGAAGTTGAAAGTAATCCTGATAACGTATTAGAAGCACCTCATACAACTATCATTGATAGATTGGATGAAACAACTGCAGCTCGTAAACCTATTCTTAAATTTGAAGATTTACATCAAGAAAAACTTTAATATTGTAAATAGTTTAATGGATGATTTAATTTCAGAAATAATAAAACTCTCAAGAAATTTCTTGAGAGTTTTATTTCTGATAATTATTTTTTAGTTTTAATTTTACCAGTCCATTTTTTATAGCCGCCTTTAAGCATGTATAAATCTTTATATCCATTTTTTTTCAAAATGCGAGCAGCACGATAACTGGCAATACCATTTGCATCACAAAGATATACAGGTTGATCTTTACGTAAACCTTGAAATCTTTGTCTAAACATAGATATTGGAATATTGCGAGCACCATTAATATGACCATAATCATAATCAACTTTTTCACGTACATCAATGACTTGGGCTTTTCTTAAACCTTTATGAAATTCGTTTTGATCTAGTTCAGTTACAGCTCGTCGATTAAGAAAGAAATTTCCAACCATGTAAAGGATTATTAAAACTATAATTATTAATGCTATAATCAAAGATACATTCATATTGCATCCTCCCTAATTAACCGATATTATTAATTATAAAGGTGTTAGCTCAATTTATCAAAATTTTTTTATTGTTTCATATTATTGATACATTCTAACGTAATATTAACGTTGAATTTATATAAATTAAGTTGTGATTGGAGTTTTTATATGACTGAAACATGGAATTTTATCAATACTGGAAGCCATGACCCCTATTATAATATGGCGATGGATGAAGCCTTATTAAATTTTGTTTCAAGAGGGGAAATTGATCCTGTAGTTAGATTTTATACTTGGGATCCTGCTACCTTATCTGTAGGTTATTTTCAAAGATTAAAAAAAGAAATTGATATCGATAAAGTGAAAGAAAAAGGATTTGGTTTAGTTCGCCGTCAAACTGGTGGTAGAGGCGTTTTACACGACAAAGAATTAACATATAGTGTTATCGTACCTGAATCTCATCCAAATATGCCTTCTACAATTACTGAAGCTTACCGTGTCATTTCAGAAGGACTTTTAGAAGGCTTTAAATTATTAGGATTTGATGCTTATTTTGCTATTCCACGTTCTAAAGAAGAAAGAGAAAAATTAAAACAACCAAGAAGTGCCGTTTGCTTTGATGCTCCAAGTTGGTATGAACTGGTCGTTGAAGGACGTAAAATTGCAGGTAGTGCACAAACACGTCAAAAGGGCGTTATTCTTCAACACGGATCACTACTTCAAGATGTAGATGTAGACGAATTATTTGATATGTTTATTTTTAAGAATGATCGCTTGAAAGAAAAAATGAAAAAAGCTTTCGTAGATAAAGCTGTAGCAATAAATGATATATCAGATAGACACATCTCTATTGAAGAAATGGAAAAAGCATTTGAAGAAGGATTTAAAAAAGGATTAAATATTGAATTTAAACCACTATCTCTAACTGAAAATCAATTAGCCGAAGTAAAAGTGCTTGAAGAAAAATATCGTTCAGAAGAGTGGTTATATAAAAAATAGAAATAAAACAAGGAGGCTTAAGAGTACTAATACTCTTGAACCTCCTTGTTTTTATTTTCGTTGTCTTTTTTTATATTTTCGAACTGCTCTTCGGTATTTTCTCTGATCTTCTGTAAGGAAGAAAAAATAATAGATAAAGTAAATAATAAGAGCAATCATTATAAGTGTGAAAATTGATTTCATGAACGTCATTACAAAAATATTTAGATTTAGCAGTAAACCTATAGCTGCTATAATTAAAACGAAATAAAATATAATATTTTTCAACTAAACAACTCCTATTTTATGAACTACTAGAAACATTAATCTGTGATAACTTCATCTTACCTTGATTTATTTTCTTTTTATTATTAGATTCATAGCCATTTTTAATATCTTTAAAACCAGATTGAAGATTTTTGTTTATTTGTTTAATATTTTTGTCTTCGTTAGTATTATCATTTGATATATTACCTTTATCTGTATCACTTTTATATTTACTGTAGGCATCATCTATATCATTTGATAATGAATTTAGCTTTTCAAGATTTTGATTTTTATCATCTTTTTTTGTTTTATTTAAATCAAGTTGATTAAATTTATCGATAATCTTAGCAATATCTTGATAATAATTTGAAGAAGCTTGTAAAAAATTAGCTTCATTATTATTATCAACAGTTTTAGATACATTCTTTTTATCTTTATTTAATGCTTCTAACTGAGATTTTTGATTATTTATATCTTGATTTAGTTGTTGAATTTTTAATTTTAAATTATGATTCTCATCTCTTAAATTGGTTGTTTTATCTTCTAAAGGTCCTAAATTTTGAGAGCCACAGCCAACCAAAAACAAAGAAGCTCCTAAAATCGTTAATAATCTTTTCATGTAAATCTCCCTAAATCAAAATATCTTTAATATTTTAAGTATGTTATTATTTTAATGTATATAATAAAAATGTACAAACGTTATACAAGGAGTGGGTTAAATGGATAAATTAGCTAAAGTTCGTCATATATTAGAAAGTGAAAATCTTGATGCTCTTGTTATATTATCTGACTATAATAGACGTTATATTTCTGATTTTACCGGAACAAGTGGCGCTTTAATTATTTCTAATAATGAAAATAAGTTGATTACAGATTTTCGTTACATTGAACAAGCCACAAACCAAGCCACTCATTTTGAAATTGTAAATCGACGTAGTGGGATTATTGATGAGATAAAAGAAATTATAGAAAACAAGCAGTATAAAACAGTAGGTTTTGAAGGTCATTTAGTTAGCTATGATACGTTTCGAGAATTAAGCCAAATTGATACGAATTACGTAAGTATAGGCAATGCCATTGAAAAAATTAGAGAAGTTAAATCACCTGAAGAAATCGATAAAATAAAATATGCGGCTAAGATCGTGGATGATACTTATAACTACATTTTAAACATTGCAAAAGTTGGAATGACTGAAAGAGAGTTAAAAGCATTGCTTGAAAGCAAAATGTTAGAACTAGGCGCTGATGGTCCATCATTTGATACAATCGTTGCTTCTGGTTATAGAGGGGCTTTGCCTCATGGAGTTGCTAGCGATAAAGTAATCGAAAAAGGTGACATGATTACTCTTGATTTTGGTGCATATTATAGAGGATACTGTTCAGATATTACTAGAACATTTGCGATTGGTGAACCTGATAAAAAATTGAAAGAAATCTATAATATCGTGCTTCAGTCTCAAATAAAGGCAATTGAAGAAATCAAGCCAGGTATGACAACTAAGGAAGCTGATGCATTATCTAGAGATTATATTAAAGCACATGGTTATGGTAATGAATTTGGTCATTCTTTAGGTCATGGTATTGGTTTAGATATTCATGAAGGTCCAGTATTATCTAAAAACACTAATGATACAGTTCAAGTTAATAATTGTGTTACTATTGAACCAGGTATTTATGTAGATGGTCTTGGTGGAGTGCGTATAGAAGATGACATTTTAATTACTGAAAATGGGTGTGAAGTCTTTACTAAATGCACAAAAGACCTTATTATTTTATAGTAAGCGTATAATTGAGGAGGAAACTGAATGATTTCGGTTAATGATTTTAAAACAGGTTTAACTATTTCAGTAGATAATGGAATTTGGAAAGTAATTGATTTCCAACACGTAAAACCAGGTAAAGGTTCTGCTTTTGTTCGTTCTAAATTACGTAATTTAAGAACAGGCGCTATTCAAGAAAAAACTTTCCGAGCTGGTGAAAAAGTAGAACAAGCGATGATTGAAAATCGTCGTATGCAATATTTATATGCTGATGGAGATACTCATGTCTTCATGGATAATGAAACATTTGATCAAACAGAATTATCTGGCGATTATTTAAAAGATGAATTAAAATATTTAAAAGCGAATATGGAAGTTCAAATTCAGTCATATGAAGGCGAAACGATTGGTATTGAATTACCAAAAACTGTTGAACTTGAAGTTACTGAAACAGAGCCAGGTATTAAAGGTGATACTGCAACTGGTGCTACAAAATCTGCTACAGTTGAAACTGGTTATACTTTAAATGTACCATTATTTGTTAACGAAGGCGATGTGTTAGTTATTAATACAAGCGATGGCAGTTACATTTCAAGAGCATAATTAATAATTTTAAAAATTTAAATTAAAACAGGTTAATGCATATTTAATTATGGATTAACCTGTTTTTATATAAATGATTAAAAAGAATAATCAATATTTTAGTATCTAAGTTTTAATATAAATTTACTATATTATAATTACTTATATACTTTTTTAATCATAAGTTAGATCTCAGTTAAATGAACACGCTTGAATTGAATTTCACACTCAAGTAAAATAGATGGGTAGATGAAAACTAAGTCGAGGAGTCATTAAATTATGAACTTTAAAGAAATTAAAGAATTAATTCAAATTCTTGATGAATCAAGTTTAACTGAAATTAATATAGAAGATAATAAAGGTAGCGTAGTTAATTTAAAAAAACAAAAAGAAACTGAAATTATTACGCCTCAATATTCACAACAACCAACAGTGATGGCATCTCAACCATCAGTACAAACACCAATGGCAAATGAAATGTCTCAAACTAGTGAAGTAAACCAAGAAAATGAAACGTCAAACTACGAAACAATTAATGCTCCGATGGTCGGGACTTTTTATAAATCCCCATCACCTGAAGAGGAAGCTTATGTACAAGTTGGGGATAAAGTCACTAATGATTCAACTGTATGTATCTTAGAAGCCATGAAATTATTTAATGAAATTCAAGCAGAAGTTACAGGAGAAATCGTTGAAATTTTAGTTGAAGACGGACAAATGGTAGAGTATGGCCAGCCGTTATTTAAGGTGAAATAATGAAAAAAGTATTAATTGCAAATCGTGGTGAGATTGCAGTTAGAATTATTAGAGCTTGCCATGATTTAGGTATTCAAACTGTTGCTATATATTCTGAGGGAGATAAAGATGCATTACATACTCAAATCGCTGATGAAGCATATTGTGTCGGTCCAACTCAGTCTAAAGATTCATATTTAAATATTCCAAACATCCTATCTATAGCAACTTCAACAGGATGTGAAGCAATTCATCCAGGTTATGGATTTTTAGCCGAAAATGGGGATTTTGCTGAACTTTGTGAAGCTTGCCAATTAAAATTTATTGGACCAAGTTATCAATCCATTCAAAAAATGGGTATTAAAGATGTAGCTAAAGCTGAAATGATAGCCGCTAACGTGCCTGTAGTACCAGGAAGTGATGGATTAATTGATTCGATTGAAGATGCTAAAAAAGTGGCTAAACAGATAGGATATCCAGTTATTATTAAAGCTACTGCTGGTGGCGGAGGTAAAGGAATTCGTGTTGCACGAAATGAGAACGATTTAGAAAATGGTTACCGTATGACACAACAAGAAGCTCAAACAGCTTTCGGTAATGGTGGATTATACTTAGAAAAATTCATTGAAAATTTCCGTCATATTGAAATTCAAGTGATTGGTGATCAATTCGGTAATGTCATTCATTTAGGCGAACGTGACTGTACAATTCAAAGACGTATGCAAAAATTAGTAGAAGAGTCACCTTCGCCAATACTTACAGATGAAAAACGTAAAGAGATGGGTAAAGCCGCTATTCGAGCAGCTAAAGCAGTGAATTATGAAAATGCTGGTACTATAGAATTCATATATGATTTAAATGAAAATAAATTCTATTTTATGGAAATGAATACACGAATTCAAGTAGAACATCCAGTTACTGAAATGGTAACAGGTGTAGACTTAGTGAAATTGCAATTAAAAGTTGCTATGGGAGAACCGCTACCTTATACGCAAGATGATATTACAATAAATGGCCATGCCATTGAATATAGAATTAATGCTGAAAATCCTTATAAAAATTTTATGCCTTCACCAGGTAAAATCACACAATACCTTGCGCCAGGAGGATACGGAGTAAGAATCGAATCAGCATGTTATACAAACTATACGATTCCTCCTTATTATGACTCAATGGTAGCAAAATTGATTGTGCATGAACCTACCAGAGATGAAGCAATAATGACTGGGATTCGAGCACTAAGTGAATATTTAATTCTAGGAATAGATACAACCATTCCATTCCATCTTAAATTAATGAATAATGATATTTTTAAATCTGGAGATTATAATACAAACTTTTTAGAAAAGTATAATATTATGGCTGAGAGTGAATAGGAGGATAAAACAATGGTAAATGTAGCAGATTATTCACATGCTAATTTAGGTAAAGTAGAAATTGTACCAGAAGTTATTTCAGTAATAGCAAGTATTGCTGTTTCTGAAGTTGAAGGAGTGACTGGGCATTTTTATGAACTAAAAAAGAGTAATATTGAAAAAATAAGTCGTAAAAATTTAAATAAAAATTTAAAAGTTAATACTAAAGATGATGGTATTCATATTGATGTTTATTGCTCTATTAAACATGGAATAAAAATAGCTAAAGTTGCAAGTAAAATTCAAACTTCTATTTTTAATTCCATTAAAACAATGACTGCTATCGAACCCAAAGAAATTAACATTCATATCATGCACATCACAACTGAATAAATTAAAGTTACCATAATACAAAGGAGTTTCTTATGAGTCGCAAAGAATCAAGAAAACAAGCATTTCAGACATTGTTTCAACTAGAAATGAAAAATACAGATTTAACAATCAATGAAGCTATAAATTTTATAAAAGACGATTATCCAGACTTAGATTTTGAGTTCATTCATTGGCTTGTTACAGGAGTGAAAGATCATGAACAAGTTTTAGATCAATCAATTGAACCAAAATTAAAAGACTGGTCTATACAACGATTATTAAAAACGGATCGTATTATTTTAAGAATGGCTACCTTTGAATTGCTTCATAGTGATACGCCTCCTAAAGTCATCATTAATGAAGCAGTAGAGCTAACAAAACAATTTAGTGATGATGGTCATTATAAATTTATAAACGGTGTCTTAAGTAATATAAAATAAACATATTTGAGTGATGAATCATGTCAGAATATTTAAGTGTCTCTACTTTAACTAAATATATTAAATATAAATTTGATCAAGATCCACACTTGCAATCTATCCTATTAAAAGGTGAACTCTCAAACTTTAAAAAACATTCTAGTGGTCATCTTTATTTTAATGTGAAAGATAAAAATAGTGTGATAAGTGCTATGATGTTTAAGGGAAATGCTTCTAAACTAACATTTGATCCTAAAGAAGGAGACGAAGTTTTATTAGAAGCTCGAGTTTCGGTTTATGAACGTAGAGGAAATTATCAAATTTATGTTAATAAAATGGAAATTGACGGTATAGGAAATTTATACCAAAAGTTAGAGCAATTAAAAGAAAAACTAAATAAACAGGGGATTTTTAATCAAAATCATAAAAAAGCAATCCCTAGATTCCCTAAAAAGATTGCTATTCTTACAGCTGATACTGGAGCAGCAATCAGAGATATTCACACTACTATAGATAGTAGATACCCTCTAGTAGAAAAAATATCAATTAGTACATTAGTACAAGGTATTAATGCTAAAAATGATATTATTGAAAAAATTAAGTATGCAGATACTTTAGGAGTAGATACCATCATTCTAGGCCGTGGAGGCGGCTCTATTGAAGATTTATGGAATTTCAATGAAGAAGAAGTTGTTCGAGCTATATATGAGTGTCATACACCAATTATCTCAGCTGTAGGACATGAAACTGATTTTACTTTAAGTGATTTTGTAGCAGATATGAGAGCAGCAACTCCTACTCAAGCTGCTGTTATCGCTACACCAGATCAGTACGAACTCATTCAGCAAATACATCAGTATCGATTTTCTCTTACTAAAAGTATTAAACAACTAATAGAAAAACAACATAAACAATTAGATTATTTATCATCTTATTATAAATTTAAGCAACCTACGTTGTTATATGAACAACAGATTCAACGAAGAGATGATTTAGAAAAAAAACTAACACAACGTTTAACGTTAAATATTGAAAAAAAAAGAAACAATATCACTGTATTGCGTCAACATTTTAATATAAGAAGATTAAATGATTCAATTGTACAATATCAAAAAATGATCCGTAATAATGAAAATAGATTAATAAATTTAACATATAACTTAATTAATCATAATAAAGCTAATTTAAAGAATAAAATTGAGCAATTAAATCAACTTAGTCCAACTAATACAATGTTAAGAGGATATTCAATTATTAATAAGGACAATAAAGTCATTACAAGCACACACGATTTAAATGAACAAGATGAAATCACATTATCAATGAAAGACGGTAATATAGACGCTATAGTTAAGAAAGTAAGGTGTGAAGATGAGTAAAGAACAACAAAGTTTTGAAGAAATGATGAAAGAATTAGAAAGTATAGTTCAAAAGTTAGATAATGAAACTGTTTCATTAGAAGAATCTCTTGATTTATATCAACGTGGTATGAAATTATCATCTGCTTGTGACAAAACTTTGAAAGATGCTGAAAATAAAGTAAATCAATTAATCAAAGAAGAAGCAAAGGATGAAGATGATGTTGAAGAAATCAATGAATGAATTGATTGAAATTATAAATAATAATCTTGACGGTATTATAAAATCGTCTCCTTTAAATACTAAACTAGAGGAGGGTATGCAATATTCACTTGATGCTGGTGGTAAAAGAATTCGTCCAGTGCTTGTATTACTCACTTTAGAAGTGTTAAATGAAAATTATAAAAAAGGTTTACAAACCGCACTGGCATTAGAAATGATTCATACTTACTCACTTATACATGATGATTTACCTGCAATGGACAATGATGATTTTAGAAGAGGAAAATTAACAAATCATAAAGTGTATGGAGAATGGAAAGCGATTTTAGCGGGAGACGCCTTACTAACAAAATCATTTGAACTAATTGCAAATGATAAAAACTTAGATGCTGAAACAAAAGTAAAAGTTATTTCAAGACTAGCACATGATAGTGGCAATCTCGGCATGGTCGGTGGCCAAACCTTAGATATGGATAGTGAGAATACTCCAATAGAATTACATACTCTAGAGCAAATTCATAAGGCAAAAACTGGGGCTCTTTTAAAATTTTCTATTTTAAGTGCTGCGGATATTGCCAATGTAAACAAAGAAATTTTAAATACATTAGATTGTTTCAGTGAACACTTAGGCCTAATGTTTCAAATAAAAGATGATTTATTAGATGTTTATGGTGATGAGAAAAAATTGGGTAAAAAAGTAGGAAGCGATGTAGAAAACCATAAAAGTACTTATGTTTCTTTACTTGGTAAATCAGGCGCTGAAGAAAAACTAAAATATCATAAAGATGCTGCAATAGATACAATTAATCAATTGAAACCACAATATGATGTTGAACCGCTTCTAGAAATTGTAGATTTATTTTATTCACGTGACCATTAATAGTTAGAGTTTTTCTCTTTAAAGATTACTAAGACAATAATCTTTAAAGAGTTTTTTGTTTTAGTAATCTACTTTTAATGATTTAAAATGCATAAATGTATATAAATTTAAATTTAATTTAAATAGGAAATATGATAATACGTATCATAAATAATAATATCATTCTTCAAATCAACCTTTCTAAAGGATAACTTTAGTAGTAGTTAAAATAACGTTGTGTTAAAATCATTGTATAAATATTCGAAACTAGGAGTGTTCATAATGGCAAAAAAATCTGTAAGACATATAAAAATAAGAGAAATTATTTCAAGTGAACAAATTGAAACACAAGATGAACTTGTAAAACGTCTAAATGAATACGACCTAAATGTTACTCAAGCGACTGTCTCTCGTGACATTAAAGAATTACAATTAATTAAAGTACCTGCTTCATCAGGACAGTATGTATACAGCCTTCCCAACGATAGAAAGTACCATCCTTTAGAAAAATTAGGTAGATACTTAATGGATTCATTTGTAAATATTGAAGGAACAGGAAACTTACTCGTACTAAAAACGCTTCCTGGTAATGCTCAATCTATCGGAGCAATCTTAGATCAAATTGATTGGGATGAAGTATTGGGAACTATTTGTGGTGATGATACCTGTCTATTAATATGCAGAGATGAAGAAGCAAGTCATACAATTAAAACAAGAATTTTCAATTTATTATAAGGATGCGATTAATCTATGTTACAAACCTTATCAATAAAGCAATTTGCAATTATAGATGAACTCGAAATTCATTTTTCTGATGGTTTAACTGTGCTTAGCGGTGAAACTGGATCTGGTAAATCAATTATTATAGATGCAATAGGCCAACTTATTGGTATGCGTGCCTCTTCTGATTTTGTAAGACATGGAGAGAAAAAAGCAATTATCGAAGGGATTTTTGATATTGATAATAGTAAAGAGGCCATTTCAGTTTTAAATGCGTTAGATATTGATATTGATGAAGACTTTCTATTAGTAAAAAGAGAAATTTTTAGTTCGGGAAAAAGTATTTGTCGTATTAATAATCAAATTGTTACGCTTCAAGATTTAAGAAAAGTGATGCAAGAACTTTTAGACATACATGGTCAACATGAAACGCAAACGTTATTAAAACAAAAATATCATTTAAAATTATTAGATGATTATGCTGAAAATCAATATAGTAGTGTTAAAGAACAATATGAAACTACATTTAATGAATATAAAGAAAAGAAAAAAGAACTTGAAGAGTTACAGTCTGCTGATCAAGCATTATTGCAACGTCTTGATTTAATGAAGTTTCAATTTGAGGAATTGCAAGAAGCCTCTCTAAAAGAAGGTGAAATTACTCAATTAGAATCTGATATAAAACGAATCCAGAATTCTGAAAAATTAAGTTTAGCATTAAACAATGCACATGTCACACTTACAGATGAACATGCTATCACTGACCGTTTATATGAATTAAGTAATCATTTACAAACTATTGATGACATTATTCCAGGTAAATTTAAAAAACTTAAAGAGGATATTGATCAGTTCTACTATACCTTAGAGGATGCTAAACACGAACTATACGATGAAATGTCAAATACTGAATTCGATGAACAATTACTTAATGAATTAGAATCTAGAATGAACTTACTGAATAATCTTAAACGTAAGTACGGTAAAACTATTGATGAACTTATTACTTATCAATCTAAATTAGAAAGTGAAATTGCTAAGATTGAAAATTATGAAGAAAGTACTTCTCAATTAAAAGAAGAAATTGACCTACTCTATGAAAAAGTAATAAAATATGGACAGTCATTATCGAAGGAAAGACGAATTGTAGCTCGAACGTTACGGGATCATATCGTGGCTGAAATTCAAAATTTACAAATGAAAGATGCTAACCTCGAAATTTCATTTCAGCCATTAGAAACTCCTACAATAGAGGGAATTGAATTTGTAGAGTTTCTCATTAGTCCTAACAAGGGCGAACCACTTAAAAGTTTAAATAAAATAGCTTCTGGAGGAGAACTTTCTCGTATTATGCTAGCGTTAAAAAGTATATTCGTTGAATCAAGAGGTCAAACTGCTATTTTGTTTGATGAAGTTGACTCGGGTGTTTCTGGTCAAGCAGCTCAAAAAATGGCTGAAAAAATGAGAGATATTGCAAAATATATTCAAGTTATTTGTATATCTCACTTACCGCAAGTAGCTTCTATGAGTGATCATCACTTATTAATTAGTAAATTGTCTAAGAATGATCGTACAACAACTCAAGTGAAAGAGTTAAAAAAAGAAGATAAAATTAACGAAATTGCCCGTATGATTTCTGGAGCAAGTGTAACTGAATTAACAAGAGAAAATGCTAGAGAAATGATTGCTCAAAATCATAAATAGTTTATAATTAAATAATTTAAATTAAGGTTGGATGTCGAAAAGAAATAGAACATATTGAGTATAATGTTATTTTTTATATTCAAATTGTTTATTCACACTTTTCAATTCTAACCTTTAAATCTGATTAATAAGGAGTAGCAAAATGTCTGAAAAACAATATGACTTAGTTGTTTTAGGTGGTGGGACAGCAGGATACGTAGCAGCGATTCGTGCTTCTCAATTAGGAAAAAAGGTAGCAATTGTAGAGAAATCTTTATTAGGTGGCGCATGTTTACATAAAGGGTGTATCCCTACTAAAGCGCTACTTAAATCTGCTGAAGTGACTCGTACTGTTAGACAATCTTCAGAATTTGGTATAGACACAAAGGGTTTACATATTAATTTTGAAAAAATGATGAATCGAAAAACGGATATTGTTAATCAAATGCATAATGGCGTTCAAAGTTTAATGCAAAAAAATCATATTGATATTTATAATGGTATTGGACGTATTATGGGAACTTCTATATTTTCTCCACAAAGCGGAACAATCTCTGTTGAATACGAAGATGGCAGCTCAGAGTTACTTCCAAATCAATTTGTACTTATCGCTACAGGGTCACGACCTCAAACATTACCATTTTTAAAAATTAATCATCGAAATATTTTATCGAGCGATGATATATTACAAATTGATACACTTCCAGACAGTATTGCTATTGTTGGGGGCGGCGTGATTGGCCTTGAATTTGCTTCCTTACTAACTGATTTAAATGTAAATGTTAAAGTGATTGAAGCAGGTAAACGTATATTACCTTCTGACAGTAAATCCATTTCTACATTTTTAAAAGATAGTTTAATTGAACGAGGTGTAGAATTTTTTGAAGATTGCCAACTAAGTGAAGAGAATATCATACATAAAAATGATGTCATCCAAATACATATAAATGAAAAAACTACTATTACAGTTGATAAAATATTAGTTGCAGTAGGTCGCGTACCTAATACAAGTGATATTGGTATTCAAAATACTAAAATTCAATTAGATACTCATGGTTATATCAAAGTAAATGAATTTCAACAAACGAGTGATAAGCATCTTTATGCAGCAGGTGATTGTATCGGAACATTACAATTAGCTCACGTAGCTTCTAAAGAAGGAATCACTGCAGTTGAACATATGTTTAATGATCATCCGCTTCCAGTGAATTATCATTTAATGCCCAAATGTGTTTATACTTATCCAGAAGTCGCATCTATCGGTTTAAATATAGAAACTGCTAAATCTCAAAATATTAAGGCAACAAGTTATAAAGTTCCTTTTAATGCTATTGGAAAAGCAGTTATTGAAGAAACTAAAAATAAACGTGGTTTTTGTGAAATTATATTAAATAAGGACAATGGAGATATTATTGGTCTAAGTATGGTAGGCCCACATGTCACGGAGTTAATAAATGAAGTTGCTTTATTACAATTTATGAATGGATCAACATTAGAATTAGGGTTAACGACTCATGCACATCCGTCATTGTCTGAAATATTGATGGAACTTGGACTAAAGGCTGAAAATAGAGCCATACACGTTTAAAGGAGGAAATAAAAATGATTGACTACAAATCTGTGGGACTTACAGATGAAGATTTGAGAGAAATATATAAATGGATGGACTTAGGACGAAAACTAGATGAACGCTTATGGTTACTTAACCGTGCTGGAAAAATACCATTTGTAGTAAGTGGTCAAGGACAAGAAGCCACTCAAATTGGTATGGCGTATGCAATGAAAGAAGGAGATATTTCATCTCCGTATTATAGAGATTTAGCTTTCGTTACATATATGGGGATTTCACCTTATGATACAATGTTAGCTTCTTTCGGTAAAAAGGATGACATTAATTCTGGAGGAAAACAAATGCCTTCTCATTTTAGTCATAGAGAAAAAGGTATTTTATCTCAAAGTTCTCCGGTAGCAACACAAATCCCTCACTCAGTAGGAGCAGCATTAGCATTAAAAATGAATCAACAATCTAATATAGCAACTGCTACTGTAGGAGAAGGTAGTTCTAATCAAGGAGATTTTCATGAGGGATTGAATTTTGCTGGAATCCATAACTTACCGTTTGTATGTGTAATTATCAATAATAAATACGCAATTTCAGTACCAGATTCATTACAATATGCAGCAACGCATCTATCTGATAGAGCAATAGGTTATGGTATTCATGGAGAAACCGTAGATGGAAATGATCCAATTGCGATGTACAAAGCAATGAAAGAAGCAAGAGAAAGGGCACTTAATGGCGAAGGGGCAACATTGATTGAAGCTATTACCACTCGAATGACTCCTCATTCTTCTGATGATGATGATACATATCGTTCTAAAGAAGAAAGAGATGCTTTTAAGACATCTGACTGTAATCTTAAATTCAAAAATGAATTACTCGATTTAGGCATTATTGATGAAGATTGGTTAAACGAATTAGATAACGCACATAAATCTATTATAGATAAAGCTACAAAAGATGCTGAAAATGCTCAATATCCAGATGTAGAAGAAACATATCAATATGTGTATGATCCAGAAGGAGATATTTTCAATGACTAAAATGAGTTATATAGAAGCCATTCAAAATGCACAAGACTTGGCTATGGAAAAAGATAATAATATTTTTATATTAGGAGAAGATGTAGGACGAAAAGGTGGTGTATTCGGTGCGACACGTGGTTTACAAGAAAAATATGGAGAACTGCGCGTAATTGATACACCTTTAGCAGAATCAAATATTATCGGTACTGCAATTGGTGCAGCAATGCTTGGCAAACGTCCTATAGCTGAAATTCAATTCGCAGATTTTATTTTACCAGCAGTTAATCAAATTATTAGTGAAGCCGCTAAAATGCGATATCGTTCTAATAACGATTGGCAATGTCCTTTAACTGTTCGTGCACCATTCGGTGGTGGCGTACATGGTGGTTTATATCATTCTCAAAGTATTGAGAGTATCTTTGCATCTACACCTGGATTAACAATTGTAATTCCTTCAACTCCATATGATGCGAAAGGTTTATTATTATCTTCAATTGAATCAAATGATCCAGTATTATTTTTTGAACATAAAAAAGCATACCGATTTTTAAAAGAAGAAGTACCCGATTCTTACTATACTATTCCTTTGGGTAAAGCTGATGTTAAACGTGAAGGTGATGATATTACAGTTTTCACTTATGGTTTATGTGTTAACTATTGTATTCAAGCAGCCGATATTTTAGAGGCAGATGGCATTAATGTTGAAGTAGTTGACTTAAGAACAGTTTATCCATTAGATAAAACAACGATTATTGAACGCGCTAAACGAAATGGTAAGATTTTGCTTGTAACTGAAGATAACCTTGAAGGTAGTGTCATGTCTGAAGTTTCAGCAATCATAGCTGAACATTGTTTATTCGAATTAGATGCACCAATTATGCGGTTAGCTGGTCCTGATGTTCCATCAATGCCATTTTCTCCTAACTTAGAAAATGAAGTAATGATGAATCCTGATAAGATATTAAAAAAAATGCGTGAGTTAGCACAATTTTAGGGAGGTAACATAATGGATGTTAAAATGCCAAAATTAGGAGAAAGTGTCCATGAAGGTACAATCGAACAATGGTTAGTTTCTGAAGGGGATCATGTAGATGAATATGAACCACTATGTGAAGTAGTTACAGATAAAGTAACAGCAGAAGTTCCTTCAACTATTTCTGGTACAATTACAGAGTTAATTGCTACTGAAGGTGAAACGATTGAAATCAATCAAATCATTTGTAAAATTCAACCCGATGATACATCTTTAAATTCTAATCAAGACGATACTAATGAAACACCTAGTCAAACACAAAGTAATTCTGTAAAGAGTCAGTCTAAGCCTTCTAACACAAATCAATCATCTACGAATTCGATCAATAATGGAAGATTTTCTCCAGTCGTATTTAAGATAGCTTTAGAAAACGATATTGATTTATCACAAGTACCTGGCACAGGATTTGAGGGTAGAGTAACTAAAAAAGATATTGAAACTTATATTCAAGAAAATAACCAGCAAGACTTAAAAGAAACACCTACCACTCAGATAACCAATCATTCCGAAACGAGTTCAAGAAATAATAACGCTTCATCAAATGAACCATTAGACGATTATACAGTACCAGTTAAAGGCGTGCGAAAAGCAATTGCCCAAAATATGGTTACCAGTGCCACTGAAATTCCACATGGCTGGATGATGATAGAAGTCGATGCTACAAACCTTGTGAAAACTAGAAATCATTATAAGACTGTGTTTAAAAAACAAGAAGGATATAATTTAACATTCTTTGCTTTCTTTGTAAAAGCTGTAGCAGAAGCTTTGAAATCTAATCCATTACTTAACAGCAGTTGGGATGGTAATGAAATTATAATTCATAAAGACATCAATATTTCGATAGCTGTAGCTGATGAAGACAAATTATATGTTCCTGTAATTAAAAATGCAGATGAAAAATCAATTAAAGGTATTGCTAGAGAAATCAATCAACTAGCACAAAAAGCTCGAAATCAACAACTGACTCAAGAAGACATGACTGGTGGTACTTTTACAGTTAATAATACTGGGACATTTGGTTCTGTATCTTCAATGGGTATTATTAATCATCCTCAAGCAGCAATCTTACAAGTAGAATCAATTGTTAAAAAACCTGTTGTCATCGACGATATGATAGCTATAAGAAATATGGTTAATTTATGTATTTCAATTGATCATCGTATTTTAGATGGTGTTCAAACTGGACGATTTATGTCGCAAGTAAAAAATCGAATTGAAAGCTATTCAATTGAAACAACAAATATTTATTAAAAGTTTGTTATATTACAACCAACCTATTTGAACTATATGTTGGAAATTAGTAAAATGACAATACATAACAATTGACTGAAAGGTGATTCTAAATGGATTTAAATTTTGATTTATATATGAATGGTGTTGTAGAACAAGCTAGAAATGAAATTGAATCTGCTGGTTATGAACAATTAACTACTTCAGATGAAGTTGATAAAGTATTTAAACAAGATGGCACTACACTAGTAATGATAAATTCAGTTTGTGGATGTGCAGGAGGTATAGCGCGTCCAGCCGCAAGTCACGCACTTCACTATGATAAGTTACCTAATAGATTAGTTACTGTATTTGCTGGTCAAGATAAAGAAGCAACTCAGCAAGCAAGAGACTATTTTGAAGGATACGCACCTTCAAGTCCTTCATTTGCACTTATGAAAGATGGTAAGATTACTGAAATGATAGAACGCCATCAAATAGAAGGTCATGACGTAATGGATGTTATCAATCAACTTCAAAAGTTATTTGATAAGTATTGTGAAGAAAGATAAGAGGAACAATACATGCTAACTTTAAATCCTTATAGAATTGGATTTAGAACACTTAAAACAGCTGTAGGAATTACTTTAGGCGTTATTTTAGCTAAATGGATAGGACTTGATAACTATGCTTCAAGTGCTATCCTCATTGTTCTATGTATTAAACATACTAAAGTTCACTCACTACAAGCAATTGGTTCTCGATTCGTTTCGTGTTTATTAATGTTATTTTTTGGTTCATTTATTTTTAATTTACTTGGTCAAAATGCAGTCGTTTTAGGATTAATTGTTTTATTATTTATTCCACTTACAGTGATGTTGAATGTTCAAGAAGGTGTAGTGACAAGTTGTGTCATTTTACTTCACGTATTTAATGCCAAAGTGATTGGTCTTCATTTAATTATTAATGAAATTTTACTTCTTATAATTGGTTTAGGAATAGCATTTTTAATGAATTTAATTATGCCTAGTCTAGATAATACATTAGGTAATTTTAAGAAAAAAATTGAAAATGAAATTAAAACGATATTTAAACAATATAGTGAAGCGTGTTTAAATATTAATAAACAATTGTCAATTTCTTTTGATACATTAGAAAACAATATTCGTAAGGCTAAATCTATTGCTTTTAGAGACGTTAAAAATCACTTTGTGCGAAATGAAAACTCATATTATCACTATTTCGATATGAGAGAAGAACAACTAGAAATACTACGCAGAATACAAACATTAATTCATAATACTTCATCTAATGATCCTTTGATAGAGACTGTTGCCCATTTAATGGCTGAAATTGGAGATAATGTTAATAGTAATGATTACACTGTGTTAAGACTACATTCATTATATGAGATACGTTTAAAATTAGACGAATTGCCATTGCCAGAATCACATCAATCTTTAAAATCAAGAGCAAGTATGATGCAAATTTTAAATGAATTAGAAGAATATTTAAATATTAAATCTCACTTCGGCTCTTTAAAATTACATAGTGAAATATAACATCTAAAAATAATTTCTAATCAAAGTAAAAAGACAAACTTCCTTTAAATACAAAAAGTTTGTCTTTTTTATTTGCATAAATTTAAGAAATAATAATAAAAACTATCGTCAAATTTGGTTTTTTGTCGATAGTTTCTATTCTAAGTAATTTTTAATGCATGAGAGGAACAAGACTTGTAAGTAACAGTGCAGCTACAACTGCAATTAACATGATAATGATAATAATTTTTAGCACTTTATTATTCAATGTAAACGCTCCTTGAAACCTTTAAATAATTTAATTATTCGTTATATTAATAACTTATAATATATAAAATAACCTTAAATGATTTCGATAAAAATGGCAATCAATTTATTTACTCTAATTCTCAAAGTCAGTTAAAATATTAACTATATAAGAAAGGGGTTTTCATAATGATTAATAGTCGCCGTTTACTTAATACTTTTTTAGAGTTAGTGCAAATTAATTCTGAAACTGGGAATGAAGAAACGATACAACCCATTCTAAAAAAGAAATTTATAGATTTAGGATTAAATGTTGTAGAAGATAATGCGTCTAAAAGAGAATGGTTAGGTGCAAATAATTTAATTTGTACCTTACCAAGTAGTGAAGGAAAAGAACATGTTTCTAAAATCTATTTTACTAGCCATATGGATACAGTTGTTCCAGGTATTAACGTTAAACCAATCCTTAAAGAAGATGGCTATGTATATTCAGACGGCACAACTGTATTAGGGGCAGATGATAAAGCAGGTATAGCTGCTTTGTTAGAAATGATTCAAACTATAAATGAACAAGAATTACCTCATGGACAAATTCAATTTATTATCACTGTAGGAGAAGAAGCAGGTTTAAAAGGTGCTAAAGAATTAGATCAAAACTTAATAGATGCAGAGTTCGGCTATGCTGTCGATGCCAGCCAAGCGGTTGGAACAACAGTGGTGGGTGCCCCAACTCAAATGATTATTAATACAACTATTTATGGGAAAACAGCACATGCTAGTAAACCCAACCAAGGTATAAGTGCAATTCATATTGCAGCTAAGGCGATCAATAAAATGCATTTAGGTCAGATTGATCAAGATACCACAGCTAATATTGGTAAATTTTATGGCGGTTCTGCTACAAATATTGTTGCAGATAAAGTCATTTTAGAGGGAGAAGCTCGTTCGCATAATGATAAAAGTTTAGAGTATCAAGTCAACCATATGAAAGAAACTTTCGAAACTACAGCAAAAGAATTAGGCGGTAAAGCAAATGTTGAAATTTCTAAGAGTTATCCTGGTTTTAGAAGAAACGATTCTGAGACTGTAACTCAGTATGCTATAAAGAGTGCGAAAACTTTAGGTCTTTCAGGTAAAACTGTTATTGCTGGTGGCGGTTCAGATGGCAGTATTATTAACACGTATCATATTCCAACTGTCATATTAGGTGTAGGATATGAACATATTCATACTACTTCTGAACGTATTCCTGTAGCTGCTTTAAATCAACTTACGAGTCAATTGATTAAAATTGTTGAATTAGTAGCGAAATAATATTTTACTTTAGTGAAGTCATTTATATTTTTGTGATACAATACTAATGAAATTATTGAATAAGAGAGGTAAGTAATATGACTCAACAAATAGGTGTTGTAGGTTTAGCTGTTATGGGTAAAAACCTTGCATGGAATATCGAATCACGTGGTTATAGCGTATCTGTTTATAACCGTTCTAGTGATAAAACAGATTTAATGATTAAGGAATCAGAAGGTAAACAAATTCATCCAACGTATTCTTTAGAAGATTTTGTGAACTCTTTAGAAAAACCACGCAAAATATTATTAATGGTTAAAGCTGGTCCTGCTACAGATGCAACAATAGATAGCTTATTGCCTTTATTAGATGACGATGACATTTTAATTGATGGCGGTAATACAAACTATCAAGATACAATTCGTCGTAACAAAGCACTTGCTGAAAGTGGTATCAACTTTATTGGAATGGGTGTTTCTGGTGGTGAAATCGGTGCGTTAACTGGTCCATCTTTAATGCCTGGTGGTCAACAAGAAGCTTACAACAAAGTAAGTGATATTTTAGATGCCATTGCTGCTAAAGCAAAAGATGGTGCTGCATGTGTAGAATATATTGGACCAAATGGTGCAGGACATTATGTAAAAATGGTTCATAATGGTATTGAATATGCTGATATGCAATTAATTGCTGAAAGTTATGCAATGATGAAAGAATTATTAGGTATGTCTCATGAAGAAATTTCTAAAACTTTTAAAGAATGGAATGCTGGAGAATTAGAAAGTTATTTAATTGAAATAACAGGCGATATTTTCACTAAATTAGATGAAAATAATGAGCCTCTTGTAGAAAAAATTCTTGATACTGCTGGTCAAAAAGGAACTGGTAAATGGACATCAATTAATGCATTAGAATTAGGTATACCATTAACAATCATTACTGAATCTGTATTTGCACGTTTCATTTCTTCAATTAAAGAAGAACGTGTGAAGGCATCGAAAGTATTAAGTGGTCCTAAATCAAACTTTGATGGAAATAGAGAAGAATTCTTAGAAAAAATCCGTAAAGCGTTATATATGAGTAAAATTTGTTCATACGCCCAAGGTTTCGCCCAAATGCGTAAAGCGAGCAATGAAAACGAATGGAACCTTAAATTAGGTGATTTAGCAATGATTTGGCGTGAAGGTTGTATTATTCGTGCCCAATTCTTACAAAAAATTAAAGACGCATATGACAATAATTCAGGTCTTCAAAACTTATTATTAGACCCTTATTTCAAAGGTATTGTTACTGAATATCAAGATGCACTTAGAGAAGTAGTTGCTACTGGTGTTAAAAATGGTGTACCAACACCTGGTTTCTCAGCAAGTATCAACTATTATGATAGCTACCGTTCAGAAGATCTACCTGCTAATTTAATTCAAGCACAACGTGATTATTTTGGGGCACATACTTATGAACGTAAAGATAAAGATGGTATTTTCCATACTCAATGGACTGAAGAATAATTATTGCATGATTAAAAATCTGGGACATCATTAAGTGTCTCAGATTTTTTTATTATGATAGGTTTGTATAGATGTCTTAATAAATATAGTCTTGTTATTTTAATTTATATTTAATCGATATATCCCAAGTTGACATTTAGAGACTCGATTAGTACGATAAATATAGGTGTAAACGTTTTCTAAAAAACTGGATTATCCATATATAATGTTATTACATATTATTTTATATTTCTATAAATCCAGAAAAAATTAGATTATATATTAAAGACTAACATTGACTATTAAAATAACTAACTCGAATACTATGATTTATTATTTCAAAGTTCATTTATTTACATAATATTTTCAAAGGAGCGATATAAATGGAAAAAAATTGGTGGAAAGAAGCCGTAGCATATCAAGTGTATCCAAGAAGTTTTAATGATAGCAATAATGATGGTATTGGTGATTTACCAGGGATGGTAGAAAAGTTGGATTATCTGAAAGATTTAGGTATTGATGTCATTTGGCTTAGCCCTATGTATAAATCTCCAAACGACGATAATGGTTATGATATTAGTGATTATCAAGATATTATGGAAGAATTTGGAACAATGGAAGACTTTAATCATTTGTTATCTGAGGTTCATAAGCGTGGAATGAAATTAATTTTAGACCTTGTTGTTAACCATACATCTGATGAACACCCATGGTTTATAGAATCTCGTTCTAGTAAAGATAATCCTAAACGAGATTGGTACATTTGGGCAGATCCTAAACCTGACGGTTCTGAACCTAATAATTGGGAGAGTATTTTCAATGGTTCAACATGGGAATATGATGACACAACAAAACAGTATTATTTTCATTTATTTAGTAAAAAGCAACCTGATTTAAATTGGAGTAATCCTGATGTTAGAGAAGCTGTTTTTAAAATGATGAATTGGTGGTTCGAAAAAGGAATTGATGGTTTTAGAGTCGATGCGATCACTCATATCAAAAAAACATTTGAAGCTGGTGATTTACCTGTTCCAAAAGGAAAACAATACGCTCCAGCATTTGATGTTGATATGAATCAACCAGGCATTCAAGATTGGCTTCAAGAAATGAAGGACAAATCACTTAGTCATTATGACATTATGACTGTTGGAGAAGCAAATGGCGTGAATCCAGATAATGCAAAAGAGTGGGTTGGAGAAAAAGAAGGTAAATTTAATATGATTTTCCAATTTGAACATTTAGGTTTATGGAGTACTGGAGACTCTAAATTTGATGTTTTATCTTATAAAAATGTATTAAACCGTTGGCAAAAACAACTAGAGGGTATAGGATGGAATGCACTATTTATCGAAAATCATGATCAACCTAGACGTGTTTCTACTTGGGGAGATGATAAAAAGTATTGGTTTGAATCTGCTACTAGCCATGCAGTGGTATATTTCTTACAACAAGGCACACCTTTTATTTATCAAGGTCAAGAAATTGGTATGACAAACTATCCATTTGAAAGTATTGAAACATTTAACGATGTTGCTGTAAAAACAGAATATCAAATTGTTAAATCTCAAGGTGGAGATGTTAATCAGTTATTAGATAAATATAAAATGGAGAATCGTGATAATTCTAGAACACCTATGCAGTGGACTAATGAAGTAAATGGAGGTTTTACTGAAGGTACGCCATGGTTCCCAGTCAATCCTAACTATAAAACAATAAATGTAGCACAACAATCCGAGGATTCAGATTCCGTTCTTAATTTTTATAAACGTCTAATTAAAATAAAAAAATCTGATGATATATATACTTATGGTGAATTTAATTTAATCGATGATGCGAACGAGAATATTTTTGCTTACACACGTAAACTCAATAATAAGACAGTTCTAGTTGCAGGAAATTTAACAGATCATGTTGCATCATTAAATTTACCATTCGAAGTTGAACCATCTCAAATTAAGCTACACAATTATAAAAATGATTTAGATATCACTAATATGAGACCTTTTGAAGCGTTCGTAGCCGAACTTTAATAGTAAAGCGTTAGATGACATAAGTTTAATAACTTAGTCATCTAACGCTTCTTTTATTCTATATCATAAGTTTCTTGTTTAATAGGCAGCCATAACTGTATTTTAGTGAACGGGTCCTCGAATGAGAGATCAAAAGGATAAATTTCAACATATAAGCTATTTTTTTCATAAGGTAGAGTAAGTTGTAAGCTGGATTCAATATAATACCAAGCTTCATTAACAGTATAATCCACTTGACCTTGCAAGTTAAATTTTGCATAGTGTCGCCCTGGCAACAATCGACTTTCTAAGTGAGCTGGATAACGTTCACTAGGTACGCCCACAAATAATTCTACACCTTCATCTAAAGGACATGTAATAACAAATAACTCATATGGACTTATATTATTATATCGTTTTAATTCTTTTATTTTACCATCTAAATATAAATCTTCTAAAAAATCAGGAACTTTGTAAGGGTTAGATAGTTGATTAGCCTCAATATATTTTACATAACCAACTAAAGGTGTGTCTTTAGTCGTTTCTAGTCTGTAAGGGTATGGTGCTCTTTCTGTAGTTGTTAATTTAATATACAAACGTTCATTCATTTTTAGTTCTTCTTTTTTAGTAGAAGCTTGAATAGGAGATATTCCATGAAAATCACTAAAATCATTTGCAAAGTCATTGGAACTTAAATAATTATAGCGTTTTGCTACATCAACCAATCTTGAAGAACTTTGTATCATTTCTTTAGCAGCTTCAGTCATTTTTCGAGAGTGAGCATAACTTTCAGGAGGTTGTCCAACAATCATTTTAAACGATTGATCAAGATGGTAAGGGGAAAGACCAACGTAATCACTTAAATCTTGCAAATTAAAAGGCTCTAATAAATGATCTTCTATATATACAATTGCCTGTTGTATCTGCTTGATAACGTCCAAAACCTTCACTCCAATAAATTTACAATCAATACTAATATTTTACATTATTTTATAAAAATATACATCAATAATATAAAATAAAATTAAATTTTTAAATGACTCTTTCAATATTCAATTTAAAAAGGACAAGACCTTATTTTCAATGAGTGAAAATAATATAATATGTCTTATCCTTTATACATCTATCACATGAAGCTTCTAGTATATCTGTTTATTGAATATCGTCCCACCAATGATTTCCATCTCTGCTTAATAATAAATCACTTTCGATAGGGCCATTTGTCCCTGATTTATAATTAGGGAAGTTTGGATCAATCATGGTCCAATGTTCTTGAATAGCGTCTACAAATTTCCATGTAGATTTAAGTTCTTCCCAATGTGTAAAGTTGGTTGCATCACCTTTAAGACAATCGAATAACAAGTTTTCATATGCATCTACTGTGTTCATTTTATCTTGTGCACTCATAGCATAAGACAGTTGAACAGGCTTTGTTTCGATACCTTGAATACTTTTCTTAGCATTTAAGTGTAATGAAATCCCTTCATTAGGTTGAATATTAATAACTAATAAATTAGAATCTAGTAGTCGATCCGTTTGATAATATAAATTCATAGGAACTTCTTTAAATTCTACAACAACTTGTATACATTTAGACTTCATACGCTTACCAGTACGAATGTAGAATGGTACACCAGCCCAACGGAAGTTATCGATAGTTAATCTTCCAGAAACAAAGGTTGGTGTATTGGAATCAGACGCAACACGATCTTCATCTCTATAAGCGATAACACGTTGGTCATTAATAGTCCCTTCTCCATATTGTCCACGCACAAAGTTTTGATTGACTTCTTCAGGTTTTAATTGTCTTAAAGATTTTAATACTTTCACCTTTTCAGCTCGAATATCTTCACTTTTAAGACTAATAGGTGCTTCCATTGCTAGTAATGCAACCATTTGTAACATATGGTTTTGTACCATATCTTTTAATGCACCGCTCGATTCATAATAACCTCCACGATCCTCAACACCTAGTATTTCTGAAGAAGTGATTTGGATATTAGAGATATACTTATTATTCCAAAGAGGTTCAAACATCGCATTAGCAAATCGTAGAACTTCGATATTTTGCACCATATCTTTACCAAGATAGTGATCAATTCTGTATATTTCTTCTTCTTTAAATGATTGTCGTAATTGATTATTTAATTTTTCAGCAGATTTAAAATCACTACCAAATGGTTTTTCAATTACAAGGCGTTTAAATCCTTTAGTTTCAGTTAAGCCAGAAGCTTTTAAATAATCAGAAATTGGTCCAAAGAATTGAGGTGCCATTGCTAAATAGAATAGGCGATTACCTTCTAATTTAAATGTATCATCAAGTTCATTAGAGAATGTTAATAATTCATGATAACTTTCTTCTTCATTGACATCATTTTTAAAATAGAAAACATGTTCTATGAATTCATCGAGTCGATCAGTATCTTTGACGTGCGTTTGAATAGATTGTTTAACTTGTTCACGGAAAAAGTCGTTAGTATAATCTCTTCGACCAACGCCAATAATGGCAATATGGTCATCTAAATTATCTTGTTGATATAAATGGAATAAAGAAGGGAATAATTTTCTATGACTCAAATCTCCAGTTGCGCCAAATATAGTAATTAAACAAGGGATATGTTTAGTGTGTGTGTTCAAATTCAAAACCTCAATTCTTTAATTGCTATGATTAATTCATTATAAATTAAAACTGTTTTTCTTGATATGTTTTTGCCTAAAATTGTTGATAATATTTACAACATTAAACTAAATAACATACAATTTATTTTTTATAAGTTACATTATACCCTAAATTCTGATAAATTCATTTATTTTATTTCATATGATAACAAACTTATAGACGTATGATAAAATATATTATTGAAGAAAGAGGAGGCAAATGCATGGAAGTTACATTTTTTGGAACGAGTGCGGGTTTACCTACTAAAGATCGTAATACTCAAGCGATTGCTTTAAATTTAGAACCTTATTCAAATTCAGTATGGTTATTCGATGTAGGAGAGGGGACTCAACATCAAATTTTGCATCACTCAATAAAATTAGGCAAAGTTGATCATATTTTTATTACGCATATGCATGGCGACCACATTTTTGGATTACCTGGATTATTAACAAGTCGTTCATTCCAAGGTGGAGAAGATAAGCCATTGACGTTAATAGGGCCAACAGGTTTACAACAATTTATTGAAACTGCTTTGAAATTATCTGAATCTCATTTAAACTATCCTATTACATATATTGAAATTGATAATAATTTTACATATCATCATCATGGCTTTACAGTTTCATCAAGGTTATTAAATCATGGTATACCTTCATATGGTTATCGAATTGAGGCTCCTACAACACCAGGTACAATTGATGTAACTGCATTAAAGGCAATTGGACTAGAACCGGGTCCTAAATATCAAGAAGTAAAAATGTTTGATACTTTTGAATATAATAATCAAATTTATCTTTCTAAAGACTTTAAAGGTCCAGCCAAACCAGGACCTATTGTTACTATTTTTGGAGATACGAAACCGTGTGACAACGAATATATACTTGCAGAAAATGCGGATATTATGATTCATGAAGCAACATATATTGAAGGTGACAAAATTTTAGCAAATAACTATCATCATAGTCACATTGATGATGTATTTAGGTTAATTCATCAGTCTAATGTGAAGAAAAGTTTTATTACCCACCTAAGTAATCGATATAATTTAGAAGATATAGAAGAGATAAACCGTGCATTAAAAGAAATGAAAGATACACCAAACTTTGAGTTTGTTAAAGACTTCGATACATTCAAATTTTAAATAATATTAGCGTTTTATAATGATACGTAAAAACTCATAAAAAGCTATAACGATATGTATGACTTAATTTTCGTTATAGCTTTTTTTATTACTCATCTTCACTTTTAGAAAGGGCAATACTTCTATGAACTGCCGCGTCTAGACAGGCTTTAAAAATACTCTCAATATCATGTCGATCAAGTTCATTTAATCCAGCTTGTGTTGTACCACCTTTAGAGGTAATATTTTTTCTAAGTTGTTCCATACTTAAATCCGATCGTTCAATCATCTTACTTGTTCCAATAATGAGATTCTTAATGGATTCTTCAACTTGTTTCTTTTCAAGACCTAATGATGTTCCTGCTTTAACATATTGTTCAAATACGTGATATAAAAAAGCTGGTCCGCTTCCTGTAATAGCCGTCACTTGATGTAAATATTCTTCGTCAACTTCAATAACTGAGCCAAAAGCACTAATTAATTCTGTTACTTCATCTTTAGAATGAGGATCGAAATTACCAGAAAAACTAATACCTGTCACTGAATGACCTACCTGTGCATTTGTATTAGGCATAATTCTAGCAACAGGATTATTCGTTTCTAACTTTTCTCGGATATAATTTATGGATAAACCAGCCATAATAGATATAAAACGATGGTCTGATTGTATATGTGATTTAATACGTGATGCGACCGTTTCAAAATCATGAGGTTTAGTACCTAAAAAAACATAATCTGCATCTTTTAATAAAAATGCATCATCGTAACTGTATTTTACTCCTAATTCTTTCGCAAATAATTTTAAAGTATTCTCATTTGATTTATTTGTTAAATAAATATCGTTATGATTTAATATTTTAGAATCAATAATTCCTTTAAAAATGGCTTGTGCCATGTTACCAGCGCCATAAAATACTAACTTCATAAAATAGCACCATCCTTACCCTTAATTGATAAAACTATAGTAACATATTCATTATAATTATTATCAAAAATTAACTATACTTGTTAGATAGGAGAGACTCATCAGTGATTGTAGGTAAACATTTCATCGTAACTGGAGGAACTAGTGGCTTAGGTTTAGAAATAACGAAAAAATTATTAAAAAAAGGTGCATATATTACCCTCATTGTTCGTAGTACGGAGAAATTCGAAAATATTAATTTTAATCCGTACAAACATCGTGTTTCAATGATTAAATGTAATTTACAAGATACTTCACAAATAGATACTATTTCTAAATCCCTTTGTTATCCGATTGACGGAATTATTTATAGTGCAGGTTTAGGCTTTTTTAAATCAATACAATCTCATTCGTTAGAAGAAACCTTGGAGACTTATGATGTGAATGTGCTTGGTTTTATTACATTATTTAAAACTGTTAAACCATATTTAACAATGAATGCTTCTATAGTGGCTATTTCAAGTCAGGCAGCATTTGTAACGCAAGCGAACGCTGCATTTTATGGCTCATCTAAAGCTGCTTTAAATGGCGTATTAAATGCTCTAAGAATTGAGGAGCAAGGCTTTCATGTTATGACTGTTAATCCAGGTCCCATTAATACACCATTTCACAAAAAAGCAGATCCATCATTGAAGTACGCTAATAAATATGCATCACTAATGATAGATCCTAAAATACTCGCAGAAGATATCGTTAAAGGTATCATCACTCGTAAAGTAGAAATTAACAAGCCGCTATGGATGAATCCACTATTAAAACTTTACCAATTAGCTCCTAGAAAAATTGAAAAATATTTTACTTCATTGTTTAAAAATAAAATATAATTTAACCTAAAAAAATGATGAAGCATTCATCATAGATACTTCATCACTTGTACTTTACATCAACGATTGTTTATAAGAATTTATTAATTAATTACTCAAGATGCTGAGTATATTCTAAATCTTTCACGCGGTGACGTGCAGATTTAATTTGATCCAAACTTACTGTTTTATTAAAATTAGTAATATTATCTTTTAATTGTGAAACAGAACTTGCACCAACAATAATAGATCCTAATGCATCATGGGATTTTAAATATTCGAATGATAAAGCACTTAAATTACTTTCAACTTCCTTAACAGAAGCAATCGTTTCTCCTAATTCATGATAATTATAGTCAAAAATACCATCTGAGAATTTCTGATCAAGTACATTAACACTATTTGAAGTAAGTAACCCTTTAAACACGGGACCACGTGCTAAAACTTTTACACCATGAGAATGAATGTGATTCAAAAGACGTTCTGGACGATTATCAATAAGATTAAATTGAGACATAATCGTTTCTATTTGACTATGTTTTAAATAATACTCAATCACGTTAGGTCTAATAGAAGAAATTCCATAAGCTTTGATTACACCTTCTTTTTTCAGTTCATCGAATGCACTAATCGTCTCATCTAGGGGATCATCAATTGTACCACCGTGAAGTTGATAAAGATCTAACTGTTCTAAACCTAAACGTTTTAAAGAACTTTTAATACTTTCTTTAATATATTTTTTTGAAGGATCCCAAGTAGTACTACCATCATTAAGCGGTCTATTTCCTACTTTTGTTCCTATAACAATATCATCTCTATTTTGATATTTCTTTAAAGACTTTCCAACAATGTCTTCATTGACACCTCTATCATAAATATCTGCGGTATCAAAATATGTGATACCATTTTCAATTGCACACTCAATGATTTCCTCTGCGTGATGGTATTCTGTGCCTAAACTCATACACCCTAAACCTAGTTCCGAAATTTCAATGCCACTTTTTAATATATTTTTTTGCATGAACAATCTCCTTCCGATACACTTTAGTTAACGCATTTATCTTATCAATTTATTAACTTAATGAAAAGGGACGTGGATATAATGGACTTTAATGAAAAAACTTTTGATAGAACAGTCATTTATAATGGTAAAATTATCGATCTAGAACTACACGATGTGGAGTTACCAGACGGGAAAACTTCCAAGAGAGAAATTATCAAGCATAATGGTGCTGTGGCAATTTGCGCTATTACTCCAGAAAAAGAAGTATTATTGGTTAAACAATATCGTAAACCTATTGAAAAACCCTTGTTAGAAATTCCAGCAGGTAAACTAGAAGAAGATGAAGAAAGAGAAGAAGCAGCTAAACGCGAATTAGAAGAAGAAACTGGCTACAAAGCTAATCATCTAACATTCATCACTCATATGTATGGTTCTCCAGGATTTTCAAATGAGAAACTAACCATTTATTTTACTGATAATTTAAGTGAAGGAGAATTGAATCTGGATGATGACGAATTTGTAGAATTGCATAAAATACACTTAGATGATATCCATGCACTTTTAGAAAATCATGAAATTGAAGATGCGAAAACAATGATTGCTTTACAATATGTATTATTAAATTATAATCATTCTAAATAAGACGTGATAACTACTTGATTTTTACTAAATTTATTGGTAATTTATTAATTGAAATAATTTAATTTAAAATGATTATAATTAATTGAGGAGTGATGCTCCCGTGGAAGAACGTCTAAATAGAGTAAAACAACAATTACAGCAATCTTCTTACAAATTAACGCCTCAACGCGAAGCAACAGTTCGTGTGTTAATTGAAAATGAAAAAGATCATCTAAGTGCTGAAGACGTATATTTAAAGGTAAAAGATAAAGCACCTGAAATAGGTTTAGCTACTGTTTATCGAACTTTAGAACTACTTGCTGAATTAAAAGTAGTAGATAAAATTAATTTTGGTGATGGCGTAGCACGATTTGATTTGAGAAAAGAAGGTGCTAAACATTTTCATCATCACTTAGTTTGTATGGAATGTGGTAAGGTAGAGGAAATTCATGAAGATTTATTACCAAAAGTGGAAGAACGTGTTGAATCAGAATATCAATTTAAAATTTTGGATCATCGCTTAACATTTCACGGTATATGTTCAGAATGTCAAGCTAAAGGTAAATAATAAGTTAAACCTAATAAAGTGTTGTATCAACTTTATATGCAAATGCCTAGAAGAGCTTTTCAAGATAAAAAAAAGTGATATGTAATAATTAATCGATAGAAGGTGTGAAATTAAGAATCAACTTTGAATTCTATTTCATACCTTTTTTATATAAACAGAGGTGTAATATGAATACGATTATTGAAGAATTCTTAAAATTTATTCAAATTGAAAAGGGATTGAGTGACAATACTATCGGCGCATATCGACGCGATTTAGCTAAATATGAAGAGTACATGAAAGAACATAAAATTGCTCATATCGATTTTATTGATCGCCAAGTCATACAAGAATGCTTAGGATATTTAATAGACCAAGGTGCTTCAGCTAAATCAATGGCGCGTTTTATCTCTACAATTCGCAATTTTCATCAATTTGCACTTAGAGAAAAATATGCCGCTAAAGATCCAACAGTCTTAATTGAAACTCCGAAATATGAGAAGAAGTTACCCGATGTTTTAGAAGTTGAGGAAGTACTTCAACTTTTAGAAACACCAGACTTAAATAAGAAAAATGGGTATCGTGATCGTACAATATTAGAATTATTATATGCGACTGGCATGCGTGTTTCGGAACTGATACAAATTAATATTGAGGATATCAATCTTATTATGGGATTTGTTAGAGTATTTGGTAAAGGTAATAAAGAACGAATTATACCATTAGGAGACACTGTGATTGAATTTCTAGATACGTATTTAGAAAAGGTACGTCCTCAACTTTTGAAAAAGACTATTACGAATGTATTATTTTTAAATATGCACGGTAGACCTTTAACTAGACAAGGAATATGGAAAATGATTAAACAATATGGTTTGAAGGCCAATATTAATAAAACTTTAACCCCTCATACGTTGAGACATTCATTTGCTACACATCTTTTAGAAAATGGGGCAGATCTAAGAGCAGTTCAAGAAATGCTTGGTCATTCAGATATTTCAACGACACAACTTTATACACATGTGTCTAAATCCCAAATAAGACAAATGTATAATCAATTTCATCCTAGAGCTTAAAATAAAAGAAAGAAAAGTGAATTATTTAACTTTTCTTTCTTTTATTTTTAAGTGCTTTTTTTCTAGCTGCAATGATATCGCTTCTATCTCTTAGACGATGACAATGAACAATCATGTCATCATTGTTAATTTGTTTCTTATATTCATAATTAGGATATAAATTGATAAGTTCCCTTTCTATTGAAGATGTAATTGGCAACTGTATTGGTTGAAATGTCTGATCATGTTTCACTTTTTCTATTTGATTTTGAATCAATAAAGTAAATTCATTGACCTTTAAACCTAGTGTATCCTTATCCTTTGCATGCTTAAATGTATATAACGCTTTTTTAAAGCTTTTTAATGCACCTAACTTATTACATCGTCTATAGTGATACATGGCAGTTGAAAATAGTATTAAACTCACTATAGCATCTTTCTTAGAAAAATTAGGGTTAGACTTCCATAATTCTTCTAAAATATCATGACATAAAAAATAATGTTGGTGTGTATGAAATTGATAGTAGAATTGACTTAATGCTTTATTCATGAATACTCCCCCTTAATTTAATTCTAATATATATTCATGCTATAATATTTAGGTGAATTATGCACAATTTAGATTTTATAATACAAGGAAGTTAATTTATGTACGAAGTTAAATTAGATGCTTTTAATGGCCCATTAGATTTACTTCTTCATTTAATTCATAAATATGAAATAGATATTTATGATATACCAATGAAAGCTTTAACTGAACAATATATGCAATATGTTCATGCAATGAAAGAAGTTGAAATTAATATTGCAAGTGAATATTTAGTGATGGCTTCAGAATTATTAATGATAAAAAGTAGATTATTATTGCCACAACAAGAAACTGAAAATGACTTAGAAGAAGATCCTCGTGAGGACCTTGTAGGTCGTTTAATCGAATATCAAAATTATAAAGAATATTCTTTACTATTAACAGAATTAAAAAAAGAACGAGAATTATATTATACTAAATCACCAGCTGATTTATCTCACTTGGAAAAAGAAACGCATTGGGACAAAAATCAAACGATTGATTTGACTCAACTGATTGTTGCATACCAAAGAGTAAAAAATAGAGTAGCATTAAATACGCCAAAAGTAGTTGAAATTTCAAAAGATACTTTTACAATTCAACAAGCTACTGAAGTGGTTGCTAAACATTTAGAGAAACAAACAGCATTTAACTTCTTTAGTTTATTTAACTTTAATGAACCTGTGAGTAAAGTCGTTACACATTTCTTAGCAATATTAGAAATGGCTAAAGCAGGTCTTATTAATATAGAACAGTCAAATAACTTTGAAGACATCAATATCATTAGAGGAGTGAACTATGCGATTGGATAACCTTGGAATTATAGAGTCCTTATTATTTACTGTAGGCGATGAAGGACTGGAAGCACGTCAGCTTGCAGATATTTTAAAAATGGATTTAGATGAACTTGATCAATTAATTTCGACGTATCATTCAAAAGGTCTTGAAATACAAAGATATGGTTCCATTTATATGTTAACCTCCAAAAAAGAGTGTGCACCTTTTATCGAAGTACTAGTGAAGCAAAAAGCAAACATGAAATTATCTCAAGCTGCTATGGAGACACTATCAATTATTGCTTATAATCAACCATTAACTAGAAGTGATATCGAAATAACAAGAGGTATCAATTCTGATGGTGCAGTGAGAACATTAATTGCTAGAGGACTTATTGAAGCAAAAGACATGGAGAATTCGCGGAGTCATTTACTCATGACTACTGATTTATTTTTAAATGTTTTTGGAATGAAATCAATAGAAGAATTACCATCTACTGAAGAAGATAACGAAGAGATTGAGAATTTCTTTAGTACACTTACAAATCAAAAGGAGAAATAAAATGAATAAAGATTTAGAAAGACTTCAAAAACGAATTGCTAACAGTGGATATACCTCTCGAAGAAAGGCAGAAACTTTAATCACTGAAGGTAAAGTGAAAGTAAATGGTCAAGTAGTTACAGAACTTGGAACGAAAGTTAAATCTTCAGACACTGTTGAAGTTGAAGGAATTAAAATTGAGCAAGAAGATAAAATTTATATTCTGTTCTATAAACCAACGCAAGTTATTACTAGTGTTTCAGATGATAGAGGTAGAACGGTTGTAACAGATTATTTTAAAGATTTAGAAGCAAGAATTTATCCAGTTGGACGATTAGACTATGATACTTCAGGGTTATTATTACTTACAAATGATGGTGAATTTACTAATCTGATGACTCATCCCAGATATCATATTCAAAAAAAATATGTTGCAAAATTAAAAGGGTATTTAATGAGAGAAGAAGTTAAAGCATTAGAACAAGGAATTGAATTAGAGGATGGTTTTACACAACCTGCTCAAGTTAAAATAAAAAATCAAAATAAAGAAAAAAATACGACACTGGTTGAAATAACTATTAGCGAAGGTAGAAATAGACAAGTTCGACGTATGTTCGAACATTTTAATCACACCGTCGATAAATTAATACGAATCGAATTTGGAAATCTTAATTTAAAAGGATTAAATGCAGGTGAAGGTAGAGTATTAACACCTCATGAGGTGAAAATATTAAGACATATGGCTGAAAATGGTAATTAATTCGAAATAACTTAACAATACAAAGTATATTCTCAATTACAATGTGTATTCTTTTTTTATTTATTCACTGTAATAATAAATCATAGGTTCTACATTAAAAAAGATATTTTGATATTTTTTTCACAAAGTCAATTGAATAGAAAGCTTTAATATAGTGAATATGCTATAATTAAAACGGTATAGAGCATGTGTAGGAGGTATATTGTAATGACGAATGAAATATTAATTGTAGACGATGAAGATAGAATCAGAAGATTATTAAAACTTTACTTAGAAAGAGAATCGTTTACTATCCATGAAGCAAGTGATGGTAAAGAAGCATATGAACTTGCTATGGAAAATGACTATGCGTGCATTCTTTTAGATTTAATGTTGCCTGAAATGGATGGTATTGAAATGTCGTCAAAATTACGTGAGCATAAAGATACGCCTATTATTATGCTTACAGCTAAGGGCGAAGAAACTAATCGTGTGGAAGGGTTCGAATCAGGTGCAGATGATTATATAGTGAAGCCTTTCTCTCCCCGAGAAGTCGTATTAAGAGTGAAAGCATTACTACGTAGAACTCAAACATCTAAACCAGAACAAAGCGAACCACATGCAAGAGATGTCATTGAGTTTAATCATCTTATTATCGATAATGATGCGCATCGTGTATTAGCGGATCAACAACAAGTGAATTTAACTCCAAAAGAATATGAGTTATTAATATACTTAGCAAAAACACCTAATAAAGTATTTGATCGTGAACAACTATTAAAAGAAGTTTGGCATTATGAATTTTATGGTGATTTAAGAACTGTAGACACACATGTTAAACGATTAAGAGAAAAATTAAATCGAGTTTCTGAAGAAGCAGCACATATGATTCAAACCGTTTGGGGTGTCGGTTACAAATTTGAGGTCAATACAAATGATGAATCGTCTAAATAGTGTTGTTATAAAACTGTGGTTAACTATAATATTTATAGTAACGACAGTTTTAATTTTATTAAGTGCAGCATTAATTACATTTATTCAATATTATTACACCCAACAAACAGAAAATGCTATAAGAGAAGATGCTTCAAGAATTAGTCACCTTGTTGAAAAAGCTGATAACAAGTCACTTGCCATACAACATAGTCAGGAATTGATTGATGGCACAGGTGGCGTTATTATTATGTCTAATAAAAATATGTCAGCAGAAAAATCATATAATTTGATTAAAAAAAGAATGTTAAAAGAAATTCAAAACAACGACAACTTTAATAAAGTATTTAATACAGGGAAATCTGCCACACAAAATGTCACAATAAGTGAAAAAGGGACATCCCATTCTTATATTCTTTTAGGATATCCGATGCAATCTCAAGATCGTAAGCATGCTAAGTTTAGCGGAGTATTTATATATCAAGATTTAAAAACAATTGAAGATACTAATAATGCAATTACCATTATTATTTTAATTACTGCTATTGTATTTTTTATTGTTTCAACGATTTTTGCGTTCTTTTTATCTAATCGTATCACTAAACCACTTAGAAAATTAAGTACACAGGCAATCAATGTATCAAATGGAGATTACTCTCAAAAAACAACAGTAAATACAAAAGATGAAATTGGTGAACTTTCTTATACTTTTAATAATATGAGTTATAAAATTCAAGAGCACATTGAAGCTTTATCTACTCAAAAAAATATTCGTGATCGTTTATTTAATTCTATGATTGAAGGTGTAGTGGGTTTAAATGATAAAAGTGAAATTATTTTATCTAACAAAATGGCAGACCAAATACTACCGACAATTGATAAATCTATTTATTCAGAAATTAAAAATCAAATTAATGCCACGTTTCATTCAAAAGGCACAGAGTTTAATGAATATGCAATAAACTCTAAGTATTATGTATTTATAATGAGTTATATTGATCGTATTCAACAAGATGGTCGTAGTGGAATTGTAATCATCATAAGAGATATGACAAATGAACATAATCTTGATCAAATGAAAAAAGATTTTATCGCAAACGTATCCCATGAACTCCGTACACCGATTTCGTTATTACAAGGTTATACTGAATCGATAGTTGATGGCATTGTAACAGAACCTAACGAAATCAAAGAATCACTATCAATTGTATTAGATGAAACAAAACGACTTAATCGCCTTGTCAACGAGCTTTTAAATGTTGCAAGAATGGATGCGGAAGGATTAACCATTAATAAAGAAATACAGCCCATAATGCCATTATTACGCAAAATACAACTTAAATACCGTCAACAAGCACAAGATTTAGAACTAAACATAGACTTGTTACCAAATATTAATGAAGATGATTTATGGAATTACGATGCTGATCGAATTGATCAAGTACTCACAAACTTAATTGATAATGCAACACGCTATACACACCCTGGAGATTCAATTACGATTACTGCTAATAAAGATAGTCAGTATCAAATTTTAAATATAAACGACACAGGTAGCGGTATTGCTCCTGAACATCTTGATCATGTATTTGATCGTTTTTATAAAGTAGAAGCTTCTAGAACTAGGGGTAAACAAGGAACTGGTTTAGGATTATTTATTAGTAAGATGATTATTCAAGAGCATGGCGGAATTATTTCTGTAGAAAGTACAGTGAATAAAGGCACAACCTTTATTATTAAATTACCTAAACCTTCTATAGATTCTAAATAATTAACTTTCAACAAAATAGGATTAAATATCCAAATTTTTTGAGATTATGTTCTTCAAAGTTAAAGATAAAACTTTGAAGAGCATTTTTATATCTATAGTTTTTTAAATATAATATTTCATGTCATATTAATTTAAAATCAGTCGATGAAACTGATGAAACATATCTCTCATTTTTATAAATAAACAGACATATTGCAATGAAAGATTTATTCGTGTAATATAAATTTTAAATGATAAATTCAATAATTCATCTTCGGGGTAGGGTGTAATTCCCAACCGGCAGTAATTTGAGCCTGCGACCCGCTTCAATAGAAGTGGCTGATTCAGTGTAAATCTGAAGCCGACAGTATAGTCTGGATGGGAGAAGGTGGAGGTTTTTTGTTGTGTAAAAGTATCCTCCAATTCTTAGTAAGATGAATGGAAGGAGAAAACTGAATATGCAACAAAATAAACGTTTAATTACCATAAGTATGTTGAGTGCAATTGCATTCATATTAACATTTTTGAAATTTCCGTTACCATTTTTGCCTCCATACTTAACATTAGATTTTAGTGATGTACCGACTTTATTAGCTACTTTTATTTTTGGTCCTTTATCTGGTCTTCTTGTAGCATTAATTAAAAATATATTAAATTTCTTATTTAATATTGGCGATCCTGTTGGGCCTGTGGCAAATTTTTTAGCTGGAGCTAGTTTTTTACTAACAGCTTATTTTGTTAGTCATCGTAAACAATATTCATCTCGTCGTTCACTAATTATAGGATTAGTTGCCGGTACTATTGCAATGAGTATCGTTTTAAGTATTTTAAATTATTTTGTCTTACTACCTTTATATGGTATGATATTTAATCTTGGTGATGTGTTTACTAATTTAAAAGTAATCATTTTATCTGGTATTATTCCTTTTAATATTATTAAAGGATGTGTCATATCGATCATTTTTATCTTGCTATATCGCCGTTTAAAAAAAGTATTGAAATAAAATTAAAACCTCCGATGACTTCTAAGTAGGAATCATCGGAGGTTTTATATTATAATTATGGTAATACAATTTTATTTACAGATTTATTCAAATTTTAAGGCATCTCCATCAAAAGGCTCTTCTTCAATTTTAATTGAATCAGTTGGACAGCCTTCAAGAGCATCTTCCATATCTTCATATAATTCTTCTGGTACTTCTGCAGTACCTTGATTATCGTCAAGGATTACGAAAGCAATACCTTCGTCATCATAATCGTAAATATCTGGTGCAGCAGCGCCACAAGCACCACAAGCAATACATGTATCCATATCAACGATTGTGTACTTTGCCATTTTATTCGCCTCCTTTGATAAAAATGCTACACTAGTCATAATAAATAATTTTATTATATTCTAGATATAAAAGTTCTATAAAAGAGGAGTTCACTCATGCAAGAAATGATTAGTTATGTTAAACATCACTCATTCAATTATAAAACTAATAAAAGTATATATAATATTTTAAGTGGAAAAAAGTCACATCAAACGTTTTTTGATGCGAGCTCTCAACAACTTTTATCATTATATCATAGTTTACCTAAATTAAAATATCAGACATTTGAACGACTTTTGAATAAAAATGATATAAAAGAATTAAATATCAAGGTGCATCCTCGGTTCACTTATGACAGTCTTAATAATACTTTTAAATGTATTCAATTATTAATTCAGACGATATCTCAATATCTCCATCATCAACTTAAATTCGTACCAATGAACCAACAAGTTATTATTCAAAATAAAGTTAAAAAGATTTATGGAACTATTATTAAAAATGATTTAATAAAAGATTTTGAAAATGAAGTGACTGATTTATTTCAAGCAATCAGTTTAAATAATAATAATAAGTGCTACCTTCATTATTATTTGCATGGTTATGATGAGCCTATGTATACAAGACAACAGGTAAGTTTGATTGAGAATATTTCTATTTCAAAATTATATACATTAGAATTGAATAATTTAGTCACCTTAGGAAGTGAAATTGAAAATAAACAACGTTATCCTATATTGTCTGAATGTATTATTCTTTCATCATTATTAAATAAAACATCTATTACTCAACAATATCTTCATCAAGGTTTGAGTTTAAATGAAATTGCAATTGCACAGAATGTTAAACTCAATACAATAGAAGATCATATTTTAGAATTATTTATTAAAGGTTATGAGAAAAATTACGAAAATTACGTAGAGAAAAAAGATGTTTTTCAATTTACTCAATACTATACAGAGCATAAAGGAGAAAGATTAAAAATATATAAACAAGAGTTTGACCATTTATCATACTTTGAAATTAAACTCATGATTGTTGGGATAGAAAGAGGTGAAATCAATGTTAGAGAACAATCTTAAACAATGGTTTGGACATGAAAGTTTTCACCCAGGTCAGAAAGAAGTTATAGAAAGTGTGTTACAAGGCAATCATACACTTGGTGTTTTGCCAACAGGTAGTGGGAAAAGTCTGTGTTACCAATTTCCAACTTATATGCAACAAAAACCTACTCTTATTATTTCACCGCTAATTTCTTTAATGGACGATCAAGTGATGCAACTTAAATCTCAAGGTGAACGAAAGGTTGTATGTATTCATTCAGGTATGGATGAACAAGAAAAGAAGGAAAATATCAATTTATTAAATCAAAGTCGTTTTATATTTCTAAGTCCTGAATTTATTCTTCAATCTCATCATTTCAATTTAATTAAAAACATCCCATTTGGTTTAGTAGTATTAGATGAAGCGCATTGCTTATCAGAATGGGGATATGATTTCAGACCGCATTACGCACTTATCGGTCAAATCACTCATCATTTTAAATTAGCGACTATTTTAGCATTAACTGCTACTGCACCGCCACATTTAACAAGTGATTTAGAACATATTTTAAAAGTTAAATTAAACACTATACAAACTACTATGAATCGTAAAAATATTTCGTTATCACATTTTAATTTCAAGGATGACGACGAAAAAATAGAATGGTTATTGAAATTTATTGAATCTTCAGGTCCCACAATTATTTATGTATCATCTAAGAAAATATGCTTACAACTCGCAAAACTCATTTATCAACATGGATATTTAACTGGTATTTATCATGGGGATTTAACTTATCAAGAACGTCAAACTGTTCAAAATCAATTTATTAATAATTTTATTCCAGTTATTGTAGCTACTAGTGCTTTTGGAATGGGGGTTAATAAAAAAGACATTCGGACTGTGATTCATTTTCATTTATCATCTAGTCCTTCAAATTATTTACAAGAAATTGGAAGAGCTGGGAGAGATGGAAAACAAAGTCAAGCGATTAGTCTATATCAACCAGACGATGCTTATATTCTAGAGACGTTACTATTTAATGATGCTATCGTAACAGAAGATGTCGAAAATTTTGAGCTAGGCGCATTCCTTCCACCTAATAAAGAAGAAATTTTAACAGTATTACACCAAAATTATACATTTAAAGAATTGAAACACATTTTTAAAACCTCATATATACGTAAACAAGCTGGTTATCAAAGAATTATAGGTTATACTCGTATAGATCAATGTAGAAGAAAATTTTTATTGGAATTTTTTGGAGAATCTCCTAATCAACCTAATGAATGTTGTGACAATGATTCAGATTTAAGTAAAATTGAGTGTTACAACAGAAAAAAAGTTAAAAGACAATTTACTTTCAATGAAAAAATTAAAAATTTATTTAGAGTTTAGTGACTTTACTTTACTAAAATATTTTATACAGGATATAATTAAATTACATAGTGATTTATAAGAAATTTAAAAATGATACATATTTATGCATTACTTGGGTATAAATAATGTGACAATTAAAATAAGAAAAAGAGAGGATGTTGACTATGTCTAAAGATAATTTTAAGGATGATTTTGAAAAAAATCGACAATCGATAGATTCAAACGATCAATTCGATCGTGTAAATAATGAAACTAACGATGAAATAGACAATTTTAACAATGAAACCGATCAACAGTTTCCACCAAGAAATGCACAAAGACGACAAAGAAGAAGAAACCAATCTTCTAGTCGTAACAAAAAATTTAACGATCAGGTTAATGATTATGAAGAAGGTTCATTAGATGACCGTTATGATGAGGAGACATTTGACAAAGTACATAACGATAATAATTCTCATCATAATCACGAGAATGATGAGAATTATCAACGTTCCGATGTAGATGAGCGTTATGATGAACATAATCGTCATTCTAATCATCGTCTTGAGGACGATAGTTATGAAAATGATGATAATAGTGATGATAGAATGAATAGTGATCATCGTCGTCATCGTGATTTTGATCAAGATAACGATAGACATGAAGCTCATCATTCAAAAATCGGAAAAGACGCAACAATTGCTGGAGGAGCTGCTGCTACAGGAGCTGTTGGAGCAAAAGCATCACGTAATAAAAAACGTAAAAATAATCGTCATGATGATGAAAATTATAGAGATAATGAAAATAGAAGTGTTCAACATAACAGCGAAGATAATAATGAACTAGATAATAAACATCACAGAAAAAAAGGTAATAAAGGCAAAAAAGCTGCTGCAGTCGGTGCTGGCGCAGCTGGAGCTGGCGCAGCTGGAGCTGGCGCAGCTGGAGCTGGCGCAGCTGGAGCAGGTGCTGCTGGTGCTGCCGCTTCTAAACATAAACAACATGATGAACATAACAATCTAAATCATCATGATGCTGATAAACATCGTGAATACGAAGATAATGATGGTTTCCAAGCACATAACGGTAATAAAAAACGTGGTTTAATGGGAATTTTACTTCCACTCATAGCTTTATTACTTATTTTAGCTGCTCTAGCTATTTTTATTGGCATGTATCTTAACAATGACCATAAAGAAAAAAACAATAACACTGCAGATAATAAAACAGAACAAACTGAGAACAAAGATAACGCTAAAGACAAAGCTACAAATGAAAAAGACCAATCAAATGAAAAAGTAGCAACAAAAGAAGATAAATCAAGCGAATCAGATAATAGCACTAAAAAAGATAGTAATGAGTCAAATGAAGTAGCTACAACAGAAAACAGTACATCAAACAATAATAATGATAAAAATTCTACTGAAAGTGCAACATCTGAAAATGATAACAATAAATCAAATGTATATAACAATTCATCAAGTTCAGACAATAACTCAAATTCTCAATCAACTCAAAATAGCACACAATCAAGTAATAGTGCTGGCCAACAAACTCACGTAGTATCTGGTAATGATAATTTATATCGTATTGCAATTCAATACTATGGTGAAGGTACAGTTGAAAATGTAAATAAATTAAAACGAGCTAACGGCTTAACTAGTAATAATATTGTAAATGGTCAAAAATTAGTTATTCCTCAATAATATCTGAATGTATTAAAAAAGGTACACCTAAAATGGTGTATCTTTTTTATGTTTATTTGAAGATAAGTAAATAACAATGTAAATATTTTTATTTAGAAATATATCTGTAAACTGATATAATATGTTAGTGATTAAAGGAGGCCATTAAACATGCAAACAATTGAAAGTATTATTATTGGTGGAGGCCCATGTGGTTTAAGTGCAGCAATTGAGCAAAAGAAAAAAGGCATAGAAACACTAGTAATTGAAAAAGGTAACATTGTAGATGCCATTTATCATTATCCTACGCATCAAACTTTTTTCTCTTCTAGCGATAAATTAAGTATTGGAGATGTGCCATTTATTGTAGAGGAAAGTAAACCTCGTCGTAACCAAGCACTTGTCTATTATAGAGAAGTAGTAAGATTTCATCAGTTGAATGTACATCCTTTTGAGGAAGTATTAACAGTTAAAAAAATTGGAAATAAATTTACAATTACAACAACTAAAGACGTGTATGAATGTAAATTTTTAACAGTTGCGACTGGTTATTATGGTCAACATAATACTTTAGATGTTAAAGGTGCGGATTTATCTAAGGTTAAACATTACTTTAAAGAAGCACATCCATACTTCAATCAAGATGTCGTGGTTATTGGAGGTAAGAATTCTGCAGTAGATGCAGCTTTGGAATTGGAAAAGGCTGGGGCAAATGTGACTGTATTGTATCGTGGAGATCGATATTCAGCAGCAATTAAACCTTGGATTTTGCCAAACTTTGAATCTTTAGTTAACCATGAAAAAATCGATATGGAATTTGATGCAAATGTTACTGAAATCACTCAACATTCAGTAACTTATGAAAAAAATGGTGAAACAGTAACAATACCAAATGACTTTGTTTTTGCAATGATTGGTTATCATCCAGACTATGAGTTTTTACAATCTATTGGTATAGATATTCATACTAATGAATTTGGAACAGCTCCAATTTATAATAAAGAAACGTATGAAACAAATGTGGAAAACTGTTATATTGCTGGTGTTATAGCAGCTGGTAATGATAATAATTCAATTTTCATTGAAAACGGTAAATATCATGGTGGTATTATCGCTCAAAGTATTTTAAGAAAAAAACAAACTCCACTAGAAAGTTAAATTTCATTTATTTTAATTAAAAGAGAGAAACAATGAGTGCATCATCATTGTTTCTCTCTTTTTTAAGTTTCAAAGTATTCTTTCAATTCCTTATGATTCATATGGTTACTTAAACCAATTAAAAGTTTTAATCTTGCTTTAGGGCCATTTAATCCGTTAGAAAAAATAAGACCCTCTTCAGCTAATCGAAAACCTCCACCTTCATAATCATATACTGGACTTACAATGCCATTAAATGAGCGAGACACGAGTACGATAGGAATATCTTTTTTGACACATGATTCAATACCTTTCAAACAACTTGGAGGTAAGTTACCTTGGCCTAACGCTTCAATAATTATACCTTGAACGTTTTGTTGAGCATAAAATTCTAAAACATCATTAGTCATTCCCATATACGCTTTAATTAATGGCACATTTAAACTTTCATCTATTCTTGGAAATACTTTTTGTCGATATGGACGATTATAAAATTGAACACGATCTTTAGTTAAGATACCTAAAGGGCCTTGATTAGGACTCTGAAAGGTATTGATATTCGAGGTATGTGTTTTAGTAACATTTCTCGCAGTATGTATTTCGTCATTAAATACGACCATCACGCCTTTATCAGAAGCTTCTAATGAAGTTGCAACTCTAATTGCTGAGATAAAGTTATATAGCCCATCTGAACCAATCTCGTTTGATGAACGCATTGCACCTGTTATAACAATAGGTTGACTTATATCGATTGTTAAATCGAGCAAATAAGCTGTTTCTTCTAACGTATCTGTGCCATGTGTAATCACACATCCATCATAATGATTCTTAGAAAATTCCTTCATAATGATATCTTTTAACTTTATGACATGAGAAAGTGTGATATGTGGTGATGGCACATTAAAGGGACTTATTTCATATACATTTGCATATTGATCTATGATGTTTTTATGCAATGAAATAGGATTGATATCATTTGTAACGACCTGATTGAGTTGATTTTGAGACATACTAATTGTTCCACCTGTATGAATAACAAGTATCTTTTTCATTAAACTCCTCCTATTTTTAAAATATATATTTATGATAAAATAATACAGATAAAACAACAAGAAAGGAAAAATGTTATGAATCCAATTAATATTGCATTAGATGGTCCTGCTGCTGCTGGGAAAAGTACAATTGCAAGACAAGTAGCTAGTAAATTATCAATGATTTATGTCGATACTGGTGCAATGTATCGTGCAATAACGTATAAATATTTAAAGCAAGATGCTCCTGAAGATTTTCAAAATTTAATTAATCATACTTCTTTAGAATTAACTTACAATCCATCAAAAGGCCAACGAATTATTTTAGATAACGAGGATGTGACAGACTATTTAAGAGAAAATGATGTCACACAACATGTTTCATATGTTGCATCAAAAGAACCTGTACGCACCTACGCCGTACAAAAACAAAAAGAATTAGCAATAAAAAAAGGAATTGTTATGGACGGTAGAGATATTGGTACCGTCGTTCTTCCAGATGCTGAGTTAAAAGTATATATGATTGCCTCTGTAGATGAAAGAGCGGAAAGAAGACAAAAAGAGAATGAATTACGTGGCATTCCTTCCACTTTAAATCAATTAAAAAAAGAGATTGAAGAAAGAGATCATTACGATATGAATCGTGATATTTCACCTTTAAGAAAAGCGGAAGATGCTATAACAGTGGATACAACGAGTAAAACTATAGAAGACGTAACTGAAGAAATATTAAAGTTAGTAGAGAATCTGTAATTTTCATACATAGCTATTTAATTTAATTCGTCAAATGACTAAAGTATAAGCGAATTATTTTAAATAGCTATTTTAGTTATATATAATTAATTATGAAAATATAAACAATAAATTTTCTTAGTCTTATATTCAATCATAAGTTTCGATTTTTATCGATATTAATAAATATATTTTTCTATTGCTTAATATTAAATAATTTTAAAAAATGATATATTTTTTAAAAACTTATGAAACTAAAGGGGTATTTCTTGACAATTCCTCGTGTTTATAAGATGTTATAGTTATGTAGTGTATAAGGAGGCAAACATGATGACTGAAGAATTCAATGAATCAATGATTAATGATATTAAAGATGGTGACAAAGTCACTGGAAAAGTTCAACAAGTTGAAGATAAACAAGTAGTAGTTCATATTGATGGGGCTAAATATAACGGAATTATTCCAATTAGCCAACTTTCAACTCATCACATTGAAAATCCAAGTGAGATTATTTCAGAGGGTGATGAAATTGAAGCATATGTAACCAAAATTGAAATTGACGAAGAAAATGAATCAGGCGCTTACATTTTATCAAAACGTCAACTTGAAACCGAAAAATCATATGAATATTTACAAGAAAAGCTTGATAATGACGAAGTAATCGAAGCTAAAGTTACTGAAGTAGTTAAAGGTGGCTTAGTTGTGGATGTGGGCCAAAGAGGATTCGTTCCTGCGTCACTCATTTCAACTGATTTCATTGAAGATTTCTCTGTATTTGAAGGGCAAACAATTCGTCTTAAAGTAGAAGAATTAGATCCTGAAAATAATAGAGTCATTTTAAGCCGTAAAGCAGTTGAACAAGCTGAAAATGACGTTAAAAAAGCATCGTTATTAGATTCACTTAATGAAGGAGACGTTATCAAAGGAAAAGTTGCACGTCTTACTAACTTTGGTGCTTTTGTAGATATTGGTGGCGTTGATGGATTAGTTCACGTATCAGAATTATCACATGAGCATGTTCAATCTCCTGAAGACGTGGTAAGTGTTGGACAAGAAGTAGACGTTAAAGTTAAATCTGTTGAAAAAGATTCTGAACGTATTTCTTTATCTATTAAAGATACTTTACCAACTCCATTCGAAAATATTAAAGGTAAATTCCACGAAAACGACGTTATCGAAGGTAAAGTAATTCGCTTGGCTAACTTTGGTGCTTTTGTGGAAATTGCTCCTGGTGTTCAAGGACTTGTACACATTTCAGAAATTGCTCATAAACATATTGGTACACCAAGTGAAGTGTTAGAACCAGGACAACAAGTGAGCGTTAAAATTTTAGGTATTGATGAAGAAAATGAGCGTATTTCTTTATCTATTAAAGCTACATTACCAAATGAAGATGTGATTGAAAGTGACGAAGCTACAACTCAATCATATTTATCTAATGAAACAGATGAAGACAATCCAACTTTAGGTGACGTTTTTGGTGATAAATTTAAAAACTTAAAATTCTAATATTAAATATTTTATTATTTAATTTAATGATGAGAGCAAGAAAAGATATTCAAATAGAATTCTTTCTTGCTCTTTTTTTATTTATCTTTACTCACTATCTATTGTATGACAATATATACTTGTTTTTAAATAATCATTGCGTATGATAAAATTATAGAGATTTTAGAAAGAGAGGAAGTTAGCTTATGACTAAACCTATTGTAGCAATTGTAGGTAGACCTAATGTGGGGAAGTCTACAATTTTTAATAGAGTAGTAGGTGAACGTGTATCAATTGTTGAAGATACTCCAGGTGTTACGCGTGATCGTATTTATTCTTCAGGCGAATGGTTAACACATGAATTTAATATCATTGATACTGGAGGCATCGAAATCGGAGATGCACCTTTCCAAACACAAATAAGAGCTCAAGCAGAAATCGCTATTGATGAAGCAGACGTTATTATCTTTATGGTAAATGTGAGGGAAGGTCTCACTCAAAGTGATGAAATGGTGGCTCAATTACTTTATAAATCAAAAAAACCTGTTGTTTTAGCAGTAAATAAAGTAGATAATCCTGAAATGAGAAGTGATATTTTTGATTTTTACTCTTTAGGTTTTGGCGATCCTTATCCAATTTCTGGTTCACATGGTTTAGGTCTAGGTGATTTATTAGATGAAGTCGTTAAACATTTTAAAGAAGAAGATAGTGATCCATATGATGATGACACTATTCGTTTATCTATTATTGGCCGTCCAAATGTGGGTAAATCTAGTTTAGTAAATGCCATTTTAGGTGAAGAACGTGTTATTGTATCAAATGTAGCAGGTACAACTCGAGATGCTGTAGATACTGAGTATAGCTATGATGGACAAGATTACGTGTTAATAGATACAGCAGGTATGAGAAAAAAAGGTAAAGTATATGAGTCAACTGAGAAATACTCTGTATTAAGAGCCTTAAAAGCAATTGAGCGTTCAAATGTGGTGTTATTAGTTATTGATGCCGAAGAAGGAATTATTGAACAAGATAAGCGCGTTGCTGGATATGCTCATGAAGAAGGAAAAGCAATGGTGATTGTTGTAAATAAATGGGATGCTGTAGAAAAAGATACTAATACCATGAAAAAATTTGCTGATGATGTACGTAATCAATTTCAATTTTTAGATTATGCACCTATCGCTTTCGTATCGGCAAAAGAGCGACTACGATTAAAAACACTTTTCCCTTATATAAGAGAAGCAAGTGAAAATCACAAAAAACGTGTTCAAAGCTCAACACTTAACGAGGTGGTGACGGATGCAATTTCAATGAATCCTACACCTACAGATAAAGGTAGACGTTTAAATGTCTTCTATACTACTCAAGTGGCTATTGAACCACCAACATTTGTGGTTTTTGTAAATGATGTTGAGTTAATGCATTTTTCTTATAAACGCTATCTTGAAAATCAAATTAGAGATGCATTTGGTTTTGAAGGAACGCCTATTCATATCATCCCTAGAAGAAGAAACTAAGAGGAGAGATTAAGATGACTAAGATTACAGTTTTTGGTACAGGAAGTTTTGGTACTGCATTAGCAAATGTTTTAGCAGAGAATGGCCATTCAGTTTTAATGTGGGGAAAAAATGAAAATACTGTAGATGAAATTAATCAATCTCATCAAAATAAACGGTACCTGAAAGACGTAACATTAATTGAAACAATTAAAGCAACAAATCAATTAGAACAAGCAGTTAATTTTTCAGATATATTTTTAATTGCTTTACCTACAAAAGCAATTAGAGACGTTGTGACTGAAATTAATCAACATATTAAAACTAAAAAAACATTTATTCACGTTGCAAAAGGTATTGAAAATGAAACATTTAAACGTGTATCAGAAATGATTGAAGATTCAGTATCTAAGAACCATAAAAATGGTGTAGGGGTACTATCTGGACCAAGTCATGCTGAAGAAGTTGTAATTAAGCAACCTACAACTGTTGCAGCTTCGTCAAAAGATGAACACATAAGTAAACTTATTCAAGATTTATTCATGAATGATTACTTACGAGTATATACTAATAATGATTTGATAGGTGTAGAACTAGGAGGTGCACTTAAAAATATTATTGCTGTAGCAAGTGGTATTGTTGCTGGAATGGGTTATGGTGATAATGCTAAAGCTGCTTTAATGACAAGAGGTTTAGCTGAGATTAGTCGACTAGGTGAAAAGCTAGGGGCTGATCCTATGACTTTTCTAGGTCTTGGTGGCATTGGTGATTTAATTGTAACGTGTACGTCTACTCATTCAAGAAATTATACTTTAGGATATAAATTAGGAAAAGGTAAAACGACTGAAGAAGCACTTAACGAAATGAATATGGTTGTTGAAGGAATTTATACAACAAATTCAGTATATCATTTAGCAAAAGCTCAAAATGTTGATATGCCAATAACCAATGCTTTATACAAAGTATTATTTGAAGATAAACCAGTGAAAGATAGTGTGAAGGATTTAATGGGACGAGATAAAAAAGCTGAATAAAGTGTAATTTTGCTATTTAACGCAAATATTTTATAAAATTATTCACGAAATACTGATAATTCAACGTTTTAAGTATATAAATCGTTGCGGTAAAGGGAATTATTGTGTTAAAGTCATACCATAATGATATAAATTTATCATTATCATTCATCTGGAGGTGAACTCATAATGAATAAAACTGACTTAATCAATGCGGTTGCAGAACAAGCTGATTTAACTAAAAAAGAAGCTGGTTCAGCAGTAGACGCTGTTTTCGAATCAATTCAAAACTCACTTTCTAAAGGTGAAAAAGTTCAATTAATTGGTTTCGGAAACTTCGAGGTACGTGAACGTGCTGCACGTAAAGGACGTAACCCTCAAACAGGTAAAGAAATCGAAATTCCTGCAAGTAAAGTTCCAGCATTCAAAGCTGGTAAAGCATTAAAAGATGCTGTAAAATAATTTACTTAAAAAAGCCCTATAAGGGCTTTTTATTTTATATATTGTTTAATTCTAAATACATATGTTTTATTTATAATTGTACAATTCACTGTGAAGCGTCTGTGAAGTTATTTTCGTCATAAGCACTATATTTTATTTTTATGAATATAATGTTAATATGTATATTGATACTAACGTGAGGTGTGAACATGGAAAGAACATTAAGCAAATTAAATAGACAAATTACTCAAAGGCTTAAAGGAATTAATGAATATGAAGCAATTCACATTAATAAAGGATTAAGTGATGTTTTAGATCATTTTAATATTCCAGAAAATGCTAAACTTGCCTGCCTCACTATTGATACTTCAATGAAGCATCTAGATGATATTTCTAAAAATAAATTATCTAAGAAATCAATTCTAATTGGTGACTTATTAAGTGCTCATTTTTATACTTTAATATCTGAAATTGGTGATGTGTCATATCAAAAGCTAATGAGTGAAGCGATTATAAAATCTAATGAGCTTAAAACTTCATTGCATCATCATTCACTCGAGCGTCATGATATATATAAGGCTGTGTTAGATATAGAAACACTTTTCCCTTTTATAACTATTTCTCATTTTACAGATATTGAGATCTCTCAATATGAAATATTTGAAAAATTATTTAGTGGGGTACATCAATATTATCCCTCTTATTTAAGTGAATATGATGAAGATGAAATAAACCAATTTATTAAACATATAAAACAAAGCGATAAAGAGAAAAGTAGAGGTAATAATTAATGACTGAAAATAATGCAAAAAAAGAACAAGTTCATACGGTTTTTCAAAATATTTCTAAAAAATATGATCGATTGAACAATATAATAAGCTTCGAACAACATAAAATATGGCGTAAACATGTAATGAAAGATATGAATGTGTTACCTGGAAGTAAAGCACTTGATGTATGTTGTGGTACAGCAGATTGGACTATTGCTTTAAGTAGAGCAGTAGGACCTAATGGAGAAGTTACAGGTTTAGATTTCAGTGAAAATATGCTTGAAGTTGGTAAAGAAAAAACTAAATCAATGCCTAATATTCACTTAGTGCACGGCGATGCTATGAATTTACCATTTGAGGATAAAACATTCGATTATGTAACCATTGGCTTCGGTTTAAGAAATGTGCCTGATTATTTAGCAACATTAAAAGAATTAAATCGCGTATTGAAACCAGGCGGTATGATTGTATGTTTAGAAACAAGTCAACCAACATTACCCGTATTTAAACAAGTTTATAAACTTTACTTTAAATTTGTGATGCCTATTTTCGGGAAATTGTTTGCTAAATCTAGGGAAGAATATGAATGGTTACAACAATCTACATTCAATTTTCCAGATAAAACTAAATTAAAGCGTTTATTTGAGCAGGCTGGTTTCAGTCATGTAAAAGTTCGTAGCTTTACAGGTGGCGTTGCTGCAATGCACCTTGGCTATAAATAGAAACTTCTACTAAATAAAAGGTGATTAATGTGGCAAAGTTAAGTATGAATAGTGAAATTAAAAATGTTGAAAAGCGTTTAAAAAATGCTATTAAAAGTAATGATTCTGTATTACAAGAAGCAGCATTTCATTTATTATCTTCGGGTGGCAAACGAGTGCGTCCAGCATTTGTTCTTCTTAGTAGTCAGTTTGGACCAAAGAAAATTACTGAAGATACGTATCATGTTGCAGTAGCTTTAGAATTAATTCATATGGCAACACTTGTGCACGATGATGTGATTGATAAAAGTGACAAACGTCGTGGTAAATTGACTATTGAAAAAAAATGGGATGTCACTACTGCTATCCTAACTGGCAATTTCTTACTAGCTTTAGGTTTAAAACAACTTTCTAAAATTGAAGATCATCGTGTTCATACTATTATTTCTAACGCAATTGTTGATGTTTGTAGAGGGGAGCTCTTCCAATTCCAAGACCAATTTAATAGTCATCAAAATATTACGAACTATTTGAGACGTATTAATAGAAAAACGGCGTTGCTTATTCAACTTTCAACAGAAGTTGGTGCAATAACATCACAAGCTGATAATGAGACGATTCGAAAATTAAAAATGATTGGTCATTATATTGGAATGAGTTTTCAAATTGTAGATGATATTTTAGATTTTACAAGTACTGAGAAAAAATTAGGTAAACCTGTGGGTAGTGACCTAATGAATGGTCATATTACATTACCAGTTTTATTAGAGATGAAAAAAGACCCGGTTTTCAAAAAACAAATTGTTGAGTTATCACACCTGACAAATAAACATCAATTTGATCCACTTATTGATCAAATCAAGAATTCAAATAGTATCACACAATCTCAAGAAGTGAGCGATCATTATTTAAATAAAGCACTCGACTTAATTGATCAATTAGAGGAACCAAATTCTCAAAATTTATTTAGAAAGCTTATTAAAAGAATGCGTTCTAGAAATACATAAGAATAGAAAAAAGTTGAAAGCGCTTTAATAACCTGTTAGTATTTAGTAGTAGTAGGTTGTTTGCTATTAAATGTATTTATACATATTAAATCAATTTTTTAATTAGGGGGATTTGTATAATGGAACGCACTTTTTTAATGATTAAGCCAGATGCAGTACAACGTAATTTAATAGGAGAAATTATTTCTAGAATTGAAAGAAAAGGTTTAAAAATAGTTGGCGGTAAATTTATAATTCCAACTAAAGATACTGTTAACATACATTATGCTGAACATACAGAGAAGCCATTTTTTCATAAACTTGTTTCTTTTTTAACTTCTGGACCTGTGTTTGCCATGGTTGTTGAAGGAGAAGACGCAGTTGCGGTATCTAGACATATTATCGGAAAAACAAATCCCACTGAAGCCGATCCCGGTACTATAAGAGGCGATTATGGTTTAACAGTAGGGAGAAATATTATTCACGGATCAGACTCTGTAGAATCTGCTGAAAGAGAAATCAATTTATGGTTTAATGATGATGAAATATATAGCTACGAAGCTAATAGAGAAAATTGGCTTTATGAAGAATAATTTTTAAAAAGTAGAATAAATTGGAATTTATTTTCAATTCAACCATTGACTGCCGACATGTTAGAAAGTACCTAAGACAACAGTTGTCTTAGGTACTTTTTTATATAAAATTATTTGAATTTTCAAACACCAATTATTCTACACTAGTTATGTAATTTCATTGAATATGATATGATAACAAATAATACATAATACTATTTAAAGTGGTAAAGGAAAGGAGCTATTAATCATGAGATATTTAACTTCAGGAGAATCACATGGTCCACAACTAACCGTGATTATTGAAGGTGTTCCAGCTAACTTAGAAATGAGAGCTGAGGAAATAAATAAAGAAATGTTTAAGCGTCAAGGTGGATACGGTAGAGGACGTCGAATGCAAATTGAAAAAGATGCGGTAGAAATTGTTTCTGGTGTAAGAAATGGCTTTACTTTAGGTAGTCCAATTACAATTGTAGTTAAAAATGATGATTTTACTCATTGGAGAAATATTATGGGTATTGAACCAATTAGTGACGAGGCACGTGAAAATATGAAACGTACAATTACAAAGCCAAGACCTGGTCATGCAGACTTAATTGGCGGAATGAAATATAATCATCGTGATTTGAGAAATGTACTTGAACGTTCTTCTGCAAGAGAAACAGCTGCACGTGTAGCTGTAGGAGCAGTGTCCAAAATTTTACTTTCTCAACTAGACATTCATATGTATAGTCGTGTTGTAGAAATTGGTGGAATTAAAGATGTAGGGTTATACGATACAGAAACATTTAAACAAAATATCGATAAAAATGATGTACGTGTGATTGATGAATCGATTGCTCAAAAAATGAGAGATAAAATCGATGAAGCTAAAAAGGAAGGCGACTCTATAGGTGGCGTAGTTCAAGTTATGGTTGAAAATATGCCAGTTGCAGTAGGTAGCTACGTGCATTATGATCGTAAACTCGATGGACGCATTGCACAAGGTGTTGTAAGTATTAATGCCTTCAAAGGTGTGAGCTTTGGCGAAGGGTTTAAAGCTGCTGAAAAACCTGGAAGCGAAATTCAAGATGAAATTTTATATCATTCTGAAAGAGGTTATTATAGAGGATCTAATCATTTAGGTGGCTTTGAAGGTGGAATGACTAATGGTATGCCTATCATTGTAAATGGCGTTATGAAACCTATTCCAACTTTATATAAACCTTTAAATTCTGTAGATATTAATACTAAAGAAGATTTTAAAGCAACTATAGAACGTTCAGATAGTTGTGCAGTTCCAGCAGCAAGCGTTGTTTGCGAACATGTCGTTGCATTTGAAGTTGCTAAAGCTCTTTTAGAAGAGTTCCAATCTAATCATATCGATCAACTTAAAGAACAAATTGAAGAACGTAGAAAGTTAAATATAGAATTTTAAACATCTTTAATTAACCTTTAGAAATGAGGTATATCATGCAATTACAAACCACATATCACAGTGATAATTATCCAATTATTGTAGAACATCATGCATTTAAATATTTATCCGATTATATTCAAGATTACGATAAAGTATTCTTAATTATAGATGAATTTGTTGATTTTAATTTTAGAGATAAATTTGAAATATTATGTCACAATTCAAACATTCAAAAAGTTATCGTTCCTGCCGGTGAAAAAATGAAAACGTTTAATCATTATCAATCTATCATGGAACAACTACTAGGAATGAACCTTACTCGTAATACATGTTTAGTGGCTATAGGTGGTGGGGCCACAGGAGATTTTACAGGATTCTTAGCTTCTACATTATTAAGAGGTGTTGATTTTATACAAGTACCTACAACGATATTAGCGCATGACTCAAGTGTAGGAGGCAAAGTTGGAATAAATTCTTCCCATGGTAAAAATCTTATAGGCGCATTTTATAGACCTAAAGCAGTCATATATGATTTAAATTTTTTAAAAACTTTACCTTATCATGAAATTTTAAGTGGATACGCTGAGGTATATAAGCATGCTTTATTGACTGGCGCAGTTGCTACAGAAGATATTGAAAAACACTTTTCAGATAGGAAAACACTTGAATCACTTAAAGATATAGATCAATTTATTTTTAAGGGTATAAAAACAAAACTAAACATTATTATAAAAGATGAAAAAGAAAGTAATGTTAGAAAATATTTAAATTTAGGCCATACCTTTGGACATGCAGTAGAATATAAGTATAAAATACCTCATGGTCATGCTATTATGATTGGGATGATTTATCAGTTTATTGTGGCAAATCATCTTCTTGGCACACAATTTGATATTCAACATTATATTAATTATATGAATCAATTAAATTATCCGCTGGATTTAATCCAGCAGATTGATTTTGAAGAAATGTATCAATATATGTTATCAGATAAAAAAAATAATGGTGAAGGTATTCAAATGGTTCTACTCGAGAAATTAGGTAAACCTAATGTATATCATGTAGAAAAAAATATATTGAAGCAATCATTTAAACAACTACAATTATTAGTAGAGTAGGTGAAATACTGTGACAACAAGTCAAACAATAGATATTCATGGTCCATTAAAGGGTGAGATAGAAGTACCTGGAGATAAATCTATGACGCATAGAGCAATTATGCTATCGTCACTCGCTAAAGGTAAATCAATTATTGAACAACCGCTTCTAGGTGAAGATTGTTTACGTACAATTGAAATTTTTAAACTCTTAGGTGTTGAGATTGAAATTGAAGAACATCGTCTTATTGTTAATTCTCCAGGATATCAACATTTCAATATACCACATCAAACGTTATATACTGGAAATTCTGGTACAACAACGCGCTTACTTGCTGGTCTTTTAAGTGGATTGGGCATAGAGTGTGTCTTATCTGGAGATACATCGATAGGAAAACGACCTATGGATCGTATTTTAAAACCTTTAAAATTAATGAATGCAAATATTAATGGTATTGAAAATAACTATACACCACTTATTATTAAGCCTTCAGCCATTAATGGTATCAATTATCAAATGGAAGTCGCAAGTGCTCAAGTTAAAAGTGCAATTTTGTTTGCAAGTCTATTTTCAAAAGAAGCATCACAAATTACAGAATTAGACATAAGTAGAAATCATACTGAAACGATGTTTAAACATTATCAAATTCCAATACAAGTAAATCAAAAAGTGATTACAACATCTCCTTATGCTATAAGCAATATTCAACCTAAAAACTTTGTAGTACCAGGAGATATTTCTTCAGCTGCTTTCTTTATTGTAGCTGCTTTGATTTCTCCAGGAAGTGATATTACAATTCATAATGTTGGCATCAATCCTACACGTTCAGGTATTATAGATATCGTTGAACAAATGAATGGTAACATTGAATTATTTAATGTTACAGAGTCTTCAGAACCAACTGCGTCGATTAGAGTTCAGTATACGAACAACTTGAAACCAATCACAATTGAAGGAGATTTAATTCCTAAAGCAATTGATGAATTGCCAATTATTGCTTTGTTATGCACTCAAGCTTCTGGTACAAGTATGATTAAGGACGCAGAGGAATTAAAGGTAAAAGAAACTAATCGTATTGATACAACTGCAGATATGCTTAATTTACTAGGTTTTAAATTACAAGCTACAGAGGATGGATTAATTATTCATCCCTCTGAATTAACTAGAAATGCTATAGTAGATAGCTTAACTGACCACAGAATTGGCATGATGCTTGCAGTCGCCTCTATTTTAAGTGATTCGCCATTAACGATACGTCAGTTTGATGCAGTAAATGTATCATTCCCTGGTTTCTTGCCGAAATTAAAGCTTTTAGAAAATGAGGGATAAAATATTATGGAAGATATCTATAAATTAATAGACGATATCAATCTTCAAAAATTAGATCATTTAGATACACGTGTAAATGAAGCATTAACATCCAATAATGATGATGCTTTATTTATTTTAGGAGAAACATTATATAACTTTGGATTAACACCTCAAGGTCTTGAAGTGTTTAGAACGTTATATCATAAGTATCCAGATGAAAGTGAACTATTAATTTATTTTATCGAAGGCCTTATGTCTGAAAATCAAACAGACGAAGCATTAGAATATTTAAATCAAGTTGAATTATCACCTGAAAAGTTAATGTTAGAAGCCGACTTATATCAACAAATCAATATGACTGAAGTTGCTATTGATAAGTTAACTGAAGCGCGTGAATTAGAACCTAATGACCCAATTATTCATTTTGCTTTAGCAGAATTACTTTATTTTGATGGACAATACCTTCGTGCTACACGAGAATATGAAGTTGTTTTAGATACAGGCGAATATGAAATAAATGGAATTAATTTATTTTCAAGAATGGCTGATTGTGCGTTACAAAGTGGAAATTATAGTGATGCTATACAGTTATTTGATGAGATTAGTGAAGATGAAATGATCTCTGATGACTTTTTCAAAAAAGCCATCGCATATGAAAAAAATGATCTAACCCAAGAAGCTATAAAAATTATGACTACACTTCTTTCTAAAGACCCAGACTTTATTCAAGGTTACTTTTATTTACAATCTTTATATGAAAATGAAAAAAATTATCCAGATGCGATTGAAACAGGTAAAGAAGGGTTACGTCTTAATCAATTTTATAAAGAACTCATGGTTTCTACCGGTAGTTTAGAAATTGAACATGGAGATGCGAATGAGGGGGTAGAACTTCTTAAAAAAGCACTTGAAGTAGATAATGGTTACCATGAACCTTTACTTATCTTAAGTGATTTATTCCGTCAAAAAGAAGACTATGAAGCCATCATTTCACTTCTATCTTATGTAGATGAAGAAGATCTTGACCCTGTCTTTATGTGGCATTTAGCACATGCATATGGGGAAGAAGAAAGAGATACTGAAGCCCAACATTTCTATGAATTGGCTTATCCAACATTAAAATCTCAGAGTCTATTCTTAAGCGATTATTATTTCTATTTAATTGAAATTGGCCAAAAAGATAAAGCTAAAGTATTACTTAACGAATTATTAATTATCGATCCAACTAATGAAACTTGGAATGAAGAATTGAGCAGATTGAATGACTAGAGTGGGTGTTAAAATTGAATGACACATTAGTTAAAATGAAACAAAGCTATATTGAATATGCTTTGTTTCATTATCATTTTAAGTCCAGAATTAGTGTGTGGCTATTAAATTATTTAAAAGCTTCACCGATAAAATTAAATTGTAGTCATTTTGTAAATAAGAAAATTAAAAGTCATATAACCCTTGAAATTGGCCTAAAACACTCCAATTTCGCTGCAATTAAATTAACAAAAGACGATCAAACATTAATTAATACAAATGAAATATTCAATTATATAACTTCTAAAGATATTTGTATTGATATATTCATTCACTTTGAATACAACGATGAGCAAGATTGGCGATTAAATGAGCTTATAATTCAACAATTAATATATTCTGATCAATATCTTGCATATCTTAATAATATATATCACTTAAGTCTTGATCTAAATAAAAAGTATTCACTAATCGAACAATTAGAACATCATATCGATGTAAGTTTACAAATGAAAGATCAACAACGTTTTTATCAATTATCACAAATTTTGAGTGTATTAACTCATCACTCATAGATCAAAATTAAAGGAATTATAACTTATGCCTACTTTAAGACAACTATGGGAATTATCATTATATCAACGTTCCATACTCGTAATATTGCTTATATGTAATGTTTTAGGCACCATTTATGGTTTTATATGGTATGGTGATCAATTACTTAAGACACAATGGCATTATCTAATTTTTGTACCAGATAGTCCTATTGCATCGCTATTGTTATGTATATCAATTTGTTTAATTATTTTAAATAAACAAAATAGTATTATTGAAGGACTAGCATTTGTAACATTATTTAAATATGGTTTATGGGCTGTCATTATGAATTTGATAATGATGGTTAATAATAACGATATAACTATTATGAATGTACTTTTAATTATTAGTCATGGAATTATGGTACTTGAAAGTATCTATTTTTATCCACGATTCAAAATTTCTATACTCAGTTTGTTTATTTCTATGATATGGATATTTAACAATGATTATGTAGATTATATATTAAAGAAATATCCTTATTATGATTTTATACAGCAACACATTCATTTAGTTGCTTTTATCGCGCTATGGCTAAGTATTATGTCACTTATCCTTTATTATAGTTTTAATAAATTAATAAAGGTTAAATTATTTGATAAAAAATTCGATAGTCAGTAGAATATGATTAAAGGAGAGTGAAATTGATTGTCTATAGTGTCTTATATTATATATATCGTCATTATTATGCTCATTCCAATGTGGGCTCAACACAAAGTAAAATCAAATTATGAAAAATATTCACAGGTAAGATCAACAAGTGGTAAGACGGGTCGTGAAGTAGCAGAAGAAATTCTTCATGCTAATGGAATTTACGATGTAGATGTAGTTAAGGGCGAAGGCTTTTTAACAGACCACTATGATCCAAATAAGAAAGTAGTTTGTTTATCTCCTGCAAACTTTGATCGTCCTTCAGTAGCTGGTACAGCTATTGCGGCACACGAAGTTGGACACGCTATTCAACACCAACAAGGTTATGCGTTTTTACGTTTTAGAACTGCTTTAGTACCTTTAGCAAATATTGGTAGTTCATTAAGCTATATCATTATTATGGCTGGTATCTTTTTAACAGCATTAGGTAGTGCTTTTGGCTCAACTGCATTATGGATTGGTGCTGGGTTAATGTCATTAGCAGTTTTATTCTCAATCGTGACATTACCAGTTGAATTTGATGCAAGCTCAAGAGCGATGAAACAAATTACTGCACTTAATATTGTGAATGAAAAAGAATATAAACATGCGAGAAAGGTATTATCAGCAGCAGCTATGACTTATGTAGCAGCAACAGCTACAGCTGTAGCCGAACTTGTTAGAATTATTTTACTGGCACGTGCAAGTGATAACTAAACTACCTTTATAAACTAACTTAATCTTAAATCTTGTGTAACAACATTTAAGATTTTCAAGGAGTTATATCGAGCGAAATATGAATTCAAAAATGAATTCTGTTTCGCTCTTTTTTTATATCTCATAGAATAGAATTGATAAAATGCATTAACAACTAATTTGAGATATACTTAGAAAGAAACGGAAAAAAGGAGAATGATGATGAAATCTTTAAATCAAATGCAAAAAGAAGTAGATGACTATATTAGTCAATTTAAAGCGGGTTATTTTTCTCCATTAGCTAATTTAGCCCGTCTAACAGAAGAAGTGGGCGAACTTGCAAGAGAAATCAATCATTATTACGGTGAAAAGCAAAAGAAACCAACGGAAGAAGAAAACTCTGTTAAAGCTGAATTAGGAGATAATTTATTTGTTTTACTTTGCATTGCTAATTCACTTGGTATTGATATGACAGAAAGTTTTAATGATACAATGGATAAATTTAATACTAGAGATAAAAATCGATTTGAACGTAAATAATGGATAGAAAGGGGGTTATTTTATGAAAATAGGTATTACATGTTATCCGTCAATGGGTGGCTCAGGTATCATAGCAACTGAATTAGGTATAAAAATGGCAGAAAGGGGACATGAAGTTCACTTTATTACGTCAAATATTCCTTTTAGAATTCGTAAGCCTTTGCCTAACATTACTATCCATCAAGTCGAAGTAAATCAATATGCAGTATTTCAATATCCACCATATGATATTACATTGAGCACAAAAATATCTGAAGTTATTAAAGAATATGATTTAGATATCTTGCATATGCATTATGCTGTACCACACGCTGTATGTGGTATTTTAGCACGTCAAATGTCTGGAAAAGATATAAAAATTATGACAACATTACATGGTACTGATATCACAGTGTTAGGCTATGATCATTCACTTAAAGGCGCTATTAAATTTGGCATTGAACAAAGTGACCTCGTGACTAGTGTCAGTCATTCATTAGCTAAACAAACACAGTCAATTATTGAAACAGATAAAGAGATTATTCCTATTTATAATTTTGTTCGAGAAAAAGAATTTCCTACACAACATGAAAATCAATATAAAGAGCTTTACGATATAAAGCCTGAGGAAAAAGTTCTTATACATGTATCAAACTTTAGAAAAGTCAAACGTATTGACTCTATTTTAGAAACTTTCGCTAAAGTTCATAAACATATACCAAGCAAGTTGATCTTATTAGGTGATGGTCCAGAACTTTTAGATATGCGTAAAATAGCAAGGTCATTACATATCGAAGATGATGTATTATTTTTAGGTAAACAAGATCAAGTTAGTAAATTCTATCAAATGGCTGATTTAGTTTTGCTGTTAAGTGAAAAAGAAAGTTTTGGCCTTACACTATTAGAGGCAATGACTACAGGAGTCGTACCTATAGGTTCAAATGCTGGTGGTATCAAAGAAGTCATCAAACATGGTGAAACAGGTTATATTGTAGATGTAGGAGATAGTGAACAAGCAAGTCATTATGCACTAAAATTATTAACAGATGAGCAACTTTATCAAAAATTACAAAGTAATATGCTTAAAGATATTAAACAACGATTTAGTTCTGAACTTATCGTCGATCAATATGAATATTACTATAAAAAAATGTTGAATTAAAAAAGAGGATTAATATGGGTAATGAATTATTTGAAACAGCTTTGCCAATTCTAAATCAAATAGAAAAACATCATTTCGAAGCTTATTTTGTAGGCGGGGCAGTCAGAGATTACATTATGCATCGTACAATTCATGATATTGATATCACTACAAGTGCGATGCCAGACGAAATTGAAGATATATTTGAACACACTATTCCAATTGGAAAAGAGCATGGCACAATCAATGTTGTTTTCAACAATGAAAATTACGAAGTGACAACATTTAGATCAGAAGGTGATTATTTAGATCACCGTCGTCCAAGTGAAGTTAATTTTGTGAGAAATCTCTATGAAGATGTACAACGTAGAGATTTCACTATCAATGCTATTGCTATGGATAAAAATTATAAAATATTTGATTACTTTGGTGGTCAAAAGGATATACAATCAAAATTGATACGTACGGTAGGGAATCCAAGTGAACGATTTAAAGAAGATGCATTAAGAATTATTCGTGGCCTTAGATTTCAGTCACAACTTACATTTGATATTCATACTGAAACCTTTGAAGCAATGCAATTAACTTGTTCGGACGTTAAATATTTATCAATCGAGCGAATTGTTGTAGAATTTAAAAAATTAATCTTAGGAAGTAATGTTAAACAGAGTTATCATAATTTATTATCTTTAAAAATTTTTAATTATATTCCATTTTTTAATGAATTAGATATGACATGTGTTTACATCAATGAACCTCTTGAATTTGAACAATGGTTAGCCATCTTACTTATAAAAAATAATAATCTTCCTTCTTTAAAGCAATTAAAAATTAGTAATAAAGAAAAATCAGATATACATACATATATTGCTATCATTGAAACATTACCTCAAATTACTACTAAAGATGCTTTGAAATTATTTGTTTATGATTATAGTGACTATTATATCTTAAAGGTTTTAAATATTTATTCTGTACTTCAAAATAATCAAATTCCTACCGCTTCAGAACTTATTATCAATTCTCTTTCTATTAAACAAGTCGTTCAACACCTTCAATTACATGAACGTAAAGAAATGGATGTGAATGGAAAAGATTTACTTGCACATTTTAATAAAAATGGTGGCCCTTGGTTAAAAAATGTATTGAGAGAAATAGAATGTGCGATAGTTACTGATAAAATCAAAAATAACAAAGAAGAAATTTTGAAATGGGTGAATGAAAATGTCAAAATATAGTCAAGATGTCGTTAAAATGTTATATGAGCATCAATCAGAATATATTTCTGGTCAATACATTGCAAATCAGCTTAATATATCGAGAGCTGCTGTGAAAAAAGTAATTGATCAATTAAAAGCAGATGGATGTGATATTGACTCAATTAATCATAAAGGACATAAGCTTAATGCATCGCCAAATCGTTGGTATAGAGGCATTATCAATAAAGTACTAGAGTCTAATCATTTAGTATCCAAAATTGAAGTATATGATAGTGTTGAATCTACTCAAACTATTGCTAAACAAGGTCTTGTTGATAATCAGCATACCATGTTAATTTTAAGTGATGAACAAACAAAAGGTCGTGGTCGTTTCAATCGTAATTGGTCTTCTTCAAAAGGAAAAGGGTTATGGATGTCTGTTGTTTTAAGACCTAATGTCTCATTTGCAATGATTCCAAAATTTAATCTTTTTATAGCTTTAGGAATTAGAGATGCTATCCAAGCATTTTCTAGAGACAAAGTAGAGATTAAATGGCCAAATGATATTTATATTAATGATAAAAAAGTATGTGGATTTTTAACAGAAATGGTAGCAAATGCTGATGCAGTTGAGGCCATAATATGTGGTATTGGTATTAATTTAAACCATCAAGAAGAAGATTTTTCTGATATGATACGTCATCGTGCTACAAGCATTCGCTTGCACCATTCAGAAGAAATCAATCGATATCAATTTTTGAAACGTTTAATTGAGGAAATTGAAAAGCGTTACCATCAATTTCTTAACTCTTCATTTGAAACGATTAGAGATGAATACATTCGTACATCTAATATTTGGCATCGTAAGTTAACATTTACTGAAAATGGAGAACAATTTATAGGTGAAGCTATTGATATTAATAATGACGGCTTTTTAATTGTCAAAGATGAAGATAATCAGACTAGACGACTTATAAGCGCAGATATAGATATATAAGCATACGGATAGAATTAGGAGAGATAGATATGGCATATACAAGTTTTGCGGTAGTAGATTTAGAAACAACCGGAAACCAACTTGAACATGATGAAATTATACAAATTGGTATTACATTTGTACGTGATAATAAAATATCAGGAACTTATCATTCAATGATTCGTACTGATTTGGAAATCCCACCATTTATCCAAGCTTTGACTTCTATCGAAGAAACTATGCTAGAACAAGCACCGTATTTTCATGAAATTGCTGATGATATATATGAACAACTCAAAGATTGTATATTTGTAGCCCACAATGTTGACTTTGATTTGAATTTCATTAAAAAAGCATTTGAAAAAAGTAATATTCATTTTAAACCTAAAAAGGTGCTTGATACCCTAGAATTATTTAAAATTGCATTTCCTACTGAAAAAAGTTACCAATTAAGTGAATTAGCAAATGCTCATAATATACCTCTGACAAATGCACATCGAGCAGATGAGGATGCAACAACAACGGCCTATTTAATGATTAAAGCTTTTAAAAAGTTTGAGTCATTACCTATAGATACCTTAAAACAATTATATTATTTAAGTAAGCATTTAAAATATGATTTATTTAACATTTTATTTGAAATGGTCAGACAACATCATAATCATGATATAGATTATCAGTATGCTCAATTTGAACAGATTATCTATAAAAAACAACAAGACTTAAAAGTGCCACAAATTGAATTTAAAGGTTCATTAAAAGATTTATATCTAGAAGTTACAACAGCACTTGAACTTACTTATCGCCCACAACAACTCTATTTGTCAGAAATTATTTTAGAGCAGTTAATGCATAATGATAAGGCACTTATTGAAGCACCTTTAGGAAGTGGTAAATCATTAGCATACTTATTAGCTGCATTGATGTATAACATTGAAACAGGCAGACATGTAATGATTTCAACAAACACGAAATTACTTCAACATCAATTACTTCAAAAAGATATTCCTAGTATTAATCGCGCGCTAGATTTCAAAATTAATGCTGCACTTATTAAAAGTAAAACAGACTATATTTCACTAGGATTGATAAGTCAAATTTTAAAAGATGATACAGCTAACTATGAAGTGAATATTTTAAAAATGCAATTACTTATATGGATATTAGAAACAAATACTGGAGATATACAAGAGTTAAATTTAAAAGGTGGTCAGAAAATGTATTTTGACCAAAAATTAGAAACTTATGTTCCAGTAAGACACGATATTCATTACTATAATTATATAAAACGTAATGCTCAAAATATTCAAATTGGTATTACTAATCATGCGCATCTTATTCATTCAGATCAAGAGAATTCAATCTATCAGTTATTTGATGATTGTATCATTGATGAAGCACATCGTTTACCTGATTATGCTCTTAATCAAGTGACCAATGAATTAAACTATTCTGATATCAAATATCAGTTAGGTTTAATAGGGAAAAATGAAAATGAAAAGCTTCTTAAATTAGTAGATCATTTAGAGCAACAACGTATTTTGGAACGATTAGATATTCCACCTATTGACGTGTTTGGTTTAAAATCTAATATTTCTGATTTACACGAACTAAATGAAACCCTATTTAATCATATTTTCGATATTGTTCAACACTCAGATGTACATGATGATGATGTACATCGATATCATTATGTATTCGACTTTGATTCTACACGTATTCTAAAAGATTTACATGCAATTGTAGACAAAATCAATAAAACTTTAGAATTTTTTAATGGTATTAACCATAAAACAATCAAATCTATACGTAAACAATTACTTTACATTAACGATAATTACAGACATATAGAACAAAGTTTAAAACAAAATCATACTGCCTTCATATCTATCAAAAATTTGAATCAAAAATCGACCATACGTCTAATTGTAAAAGATTATGAAGTACGGGATATTTTAACAAAGCAAGTGCTCGAGAAATTTAAATCATTAACATTTATTTCAGGCACACTTACATTTAACCATTCGTTTGAGGCATTTAAAAACTGGTTTAAAGAAGATGTAGAATTTAATACTTATGAAGTACAGTCATCACTTCAAAATCATAAATCAACAAATATTTATATTCCAAGTGATGTTGTTTCTTATGATTTTAAAAATACAGAGGATTATGTAGCGTCTATTGTAGACTATATTCAAGAGTACGTCACTATAACACAATCTAAATGTCTCGTACTTTTCACCAGTTATCGAATGATGCATATGGTACAAGAGCTATTAAATGAATTACCAATATTTGACGATTATGTTATTTTGACCCAACAACAAAATCAAAACTATAAAATCGTTCAACAATTTAATCACTTTGATAAAGCTATTTTGTTAGGTACATCAACATTTTTTGAAGGATTTGACTATCAATCTAATGGTATTAAATGTGTGATGATTGCTAAATTACCATTCATGAATAAATATAATACAAAGCATTGGCTAATGGATTCAGAATTTGAATCTACATTTAAAGATTATGTCTTACCTGATGCTGTAACGCGTTTTAGACAAGGTCTAGGTAGATTGATTCGTAACGAAGACGATAAGGGACTCATTGTTTCCTTTGATGATCGTTTAACAAATAGTAACTATAAGCATTTTTTTGAACAATCGTTAGAATCTTATTCTCAAAAAAAAGGGGATATTCAACAATTTAATAAATTACTTTACCGCATGCAGGCAAGTAAACTGAAAAATAGAAAAAATAGTTTATTTTAAATAATGAGAACACTATTCAGGTGCTAGAAGTTCACTTTCTATTTTGATAAAATAAATAAGTATTGTATAAAAAGAAAATAAAGTAGGAGTTTGATTATGAAAACAACAATTAAACAAGCAAAACAATACATTAATCAAGAAGTCACAATTGGCGCTTGGTTAACAAATAAACGTTCAAGCGGTAAAATTGCATTTTTACAATTACGTGATGGTAGTGGATTTATGCAAGGCGTTGTCGTTAAATCAGAAGTCGATGAAGAAACATTTAAACTTGCTAAAGACATTACACAAGAATCATCACTATATGTCATAGGTACGATTACAGAAGATAATCGTTCTGATTTAGGCTATGAAATGCAAGTAAAATCAATTGAAGTCATTCATGAAGCTCACGATTATCCAATTACACCTAAAAACCATGGTACAGAATTCTTAATGGATCATCGTCACTTATGGTTAAGATCTAAAAAGCAACATGCAGTAATGAAAATTAGAAATGAAATCATTAGAGCAACATATGAATTTTTTAATGAAAATGGCTTTACTAAAATTGATCCGCCTATCTTAACTGCAAGTGCACCAGAAGGTACTAGTGAATTATTCCATACTAAATACTTTGATCAAGATGCATTTTTATCTCAAAGTGGTCAATTATATATGGAAGCTGCAGCTATGGCACATGGACGTGTCTTCTCATTTGGACCAACATTTAGAGCTGAAAAATCTAAAACAAGACGTCATTTAATTGAGTTCTGGATGATTGAACCTGAAATGGCATTCACAAATCACGAAGAAAGTTTACAAGTTCAAGAACAATATGTATCTCATATCGTAAAATCTGTATTAGAACATTGTAAATTAGAATTAAAAGCGCTAGATAGAGATACGAGTAAATTAGAAAAAGTATCTGCGCCATTCCCACGCATCTCTTATGATGATGCTATCAAGTTCTTAAAAGAAGAAGGATTTGATGACATTGAATGGGGTGAAGACTTTGGTGCGCCACATGAAACAGCTATAGCCAATCATTATGATTTACCAGTATTTATTACAAACTATCCAACTAAAATTAAACCATTCTATATGCAGCCAAACCCTGACAACGAAGACACAGTTTTATGTGCAGATTTAATTGCACCAGAAGGTTATGGTGAAATTATTGGTGGTTCTGAACGTATCAATGATTTAGAATTATTAGAACAACGTATCGATGAACATCAACTTGATACAGAAAGTTATAACTACTATTTAGACTTACGTCGTTATGGTAGTGTGCCACACAGTGGTTTTGGTTTAGGTTTAGAACGTACAGTTGCATGGATTTCAGGCGTTGAACACGTGAGAGAAACATCACCATTCCCACGTTTATTAAATCGTTTATATCCATAAAATATCACGTTTTATAAATCATACATGGGGAGTGAGACTAAATGATGTTATTCATGTCTCACTCCCACTTTTTAAAATAAGAAAGAGAGGGGTATCATGGACACACATCAACTTAAAACTCGTCCTGTTGTAGTTAGAAGGGAACTTTTCGATCATTACAATGAATTAGGTTTAAATGAAAAAGATTTAGTCATTTTGATTAAGTTGATTTATGCCGCTGAAGTTTCTAATAAACAACCCTCAATAGAATTTTTGCAAAAAGGTTCAAATATGGAGCCGAGAGAAATAACATCAATTATTCAAAATTTAATTCAGCGTGATTTACTTGCACTACATGTAAGTAAAGATGAGGAAGGAAAATTTACTGAATATATGAATTTAAATCGTTTTTACGAAAAGTTAAGTGATATTTTAACTCAAGAAAAAAATGAAACTACACATCATCAAACGCAACAAAACTTTAAGGAATTATTTCAATATATTGAACAGTTGTTTTCGAGACCATTATCACCATATGAAATCGAAACGCTCAACCAATGGATTGATGTAGACCAACATGATTACACTTTAATACGTGCTGCATTAGATGAAGCATATAGTCATGATAAATTAAGCTTTAAATATGTTGATCGTATCTTATTAAATTGGAAGAAAAACAATGTAACAACTTTAGAAGAATCTAACAAAGTGAGAGAAAAATTCAATAAACCTAAATTAACTCATACTGTAAAACATATACCTAAATTTGACTGGTTAAATGGAGAGAATCTAGATGGTAAGTAAGAAAAAAGCATTAGAAATGATTGACGTTATTGCAGATATGTTTCCTGATGCAGAATGTGAATTAAAACATGATAATCCCTTTGAATTAACAATAGCTGTATTATTATCTGCGCAATGTACAGATAATTTAGTTAATAAAGTGACACGTTCACTTTTTAAAAAATATAAAACTCCTGAAGATTATTTAAAAGTAGATATAGAAGAATTGCAGAATGATATAAAATCAATAGGTTTATATCGTAATAAAGCAAAAAATATTAAAAAATTATGCCAATCTTTACTCGACCAGTACGGTGGACAAGTTCCTCATACACATAAAGATTTAGAAAGCTTAGCTGGAGTCGGACGAAAAACAGCGAACGTTGTCATGAGTGTAGCTTTTGATGAGCCTTCTTTGGCAGTAGACACACACGTTGAACGTGTTTCAAAGCGTCTAGGTATTAATAAGTGGAAAGATAATGTTAAACAAGTAGAAGAACGTTTGTGTGATATTATTCCAAAAGAAAGATGGAGTAAAAGTCATCATCAACTTATCTTTTTTGGACGTTATCATTGTATTGCTCGAAAACCAAAATGTGATATTTGTCCATTACTTGAGGATTGTAGAGAAGGGCAAAAACGCATGAAAGCAATGAAAAAGGAAGTCGGAACAAATGATTAATAAATCACAATTTGAATCGCTAGAAAATGAACTTGATGTCTATGCTAAGAAAAGACAACTAAATTCTGATTTAGCAAAACAATATATCGATGATTATTTTGAACTGCTTCTTTTGTTCTTTAAACAAATTAATGAAATAGAGTCTATTGATTTAAATCATTTAGACCAATATCCAGTTGTTCCTATGAATTTTTTAGAACGATATCAATATATGTTAAAAAGAAAATACCACTTTATGGGGTATAGTCAAATGAAAACATTAAAAAATGAGCTTATTAAAATGAACGCTTCATATCAAATTAGAAGAAAAAATCAAAATAATAATTAATATGAAAGATAGTCTAGAGCAAAGTTGTTCTAGACTTTTTTTAATTAAAAAAACGACATAGCCTTATAAAAGACTGTGTCGTTTTTAAAGCTATTACGACGCTTTTCTAAAATTAAAAATCGTGTTTGCTTTAAATATGTTAGATAAACTACTATTGTTATTTGTATTATCATTATTATTATTTTGTTGAGTTGATGTGGTACTATTGTTAGCACTGTTGTTCGTAGTTGAATTATTTGCTGAGTTATCAGTTGTATTACCAGTATTCGTTGTAGTATTACCGTTCGTTGTTGATGTAGTATTTGAGTTGTTATCACTGGTAGAAGTAGAATTGCTTGAACTACTTTCTGTACTACTAGAATTACTTGAATCATTTGATGAGCTACTATCTGAACTACTAGTAGACTTGTTATCATATTTACTTCTTGATGTTGTATTATTATCTGGATGATCTTTAACAGATAGTGTACTTGCACTTGAACCAGTAACTGAATCAGGTTTTTTGAAGTCACCATCATTACTTGAAGTAATATCTGACATCACATCTTTATATAGATATTGTGCATATTCTTGTTCAGAATGTCCTAAGAATGAATCTTCACCGCCTGGTTTAATTTGGCTGAAGCCCATCCAAATTGACATTGTATATTTAGGTGTGAAACCATTCATCCAAATATCTTTAGCTGCATTGTCAGGTAAGTTATATTGATTATTAACTTCTGTGCCATAAGTACTTGTACCTGTTTTAGCACCCATATTAACGCCAGCAACACCATGACCGTAAGCAGAACCATATGGTTTAAATGTACCAGTTAACATTTCTGCAAGCATGTAAGCAGTATAATCTTCCATCGCTTTATGACTTGTATGATCAAATTCGATAGTTTCATCATCAGATGTTACAACTTTGCGAATTGAATGTGCATTATTGTAAGTACCACCATTAGCTATTGATGCGAATGCTGATGCTAATTGAGTAGGTGAGAATTCAGAAGCACCGCCACCTAAAATTTCAGATGGCCCTAAATCAATTTCATAATCTAAACCAACTTTAGACGCAAAATCTTTTGGAGCATCTTTACCTGCATTTGATGATACTTGTTGCCAAGCTTTTAAAGCAGGAATATTAAAACTTTGTCTTAATGCATCGTATGCAGATACTGTACCATGACCTTGCCCATCATAGTTACGGAATGTACCACCATCAATGGAATAACTTGATTCATCTTGCATTGCGTGGTTTGTAGCCCATTGCATATTTTCAATTGCTGGACCGTATGATAAGAATGGTTTCAGTGATGAACCAGTCAAGTGTGTATCTGTAGCAGCGTTACGATCAACGACATCTCTATAATTTCGTCCACCAGAAATGGCTACAATGCCTCCTGTTTTACTATCAAGAATGGTTGAACCCACTTGTTGATCATCATTTTTATAGTAATCACCATTATCAATGCGATCTTGAAGCGTTTTTTGAACGTTTTTATCCATATTTGTATAAATCTTAATACCACTTTGCATTAAATCACTATAGTTTTTATTTTTAAAGTGTTTATTGCCTATTAATTCAGCTTTAACAAAATTAACGTAAGAATCATACTCACTATTAGAATCATCATTAGATATTTGACGTTCTTTTGTTGTACGTTTTACTAAATTATCTTCTAATGAAGTAGCTTTAGCTTCTTTCCACTGTTTATCAGAGATTCTATGATGGTAGTGCATTAAGTATAAAACAGTTTCTTTACGATTTTCAGCTTCTTTCGGGTTATCATAAATGTTATACAGGTTAGGAACTTGTGGTAAACCAGCTAGATAGGCTTCTTCAGCTAAATTAAGTTCATTTAAATTTTTATTAAAGTAATATTTAGCTGCAGCCCTAACGCCATATACACCATCTGAGTAATAAATTTTATTTAAGTACATTTGGAAAATATCATCTTTACTGTACTCTTGCTCTAAACGATAAGATAGATAAGCTTCTTGCGCTTTACGTCCAATAGATTTCTTTTCTGAAAGGAACGAACGCTTAACCACTTGTTGTGTTAAAGTAGACGCCCCTTGGGAACCAAAACCACCAGTTAGGTTCTTACCAATAGCACCAAATAAACGTTTATAGTCTAAAGCACCATGTTCATAGAAGCGATTATCCTCAGTTGCTAACACGGCATTTTTCATATTTTTAGGAACATCTTTCAATTCAACATGTTCTCTACGTGCACCATTGTCTAATTTCTTAACCAAATCACCGTTTTTATCATAAATTTCAGCAGGCTTTGGATCTTGTAATTTAGACTCATTAAATGCTGGAGCTTTCCAAGCATAGTATGCAAATAGAAGTATACCGAGTAGAAGTAACACGATAAAGGCAATGAATAAAAAGCCTATAATCTTAATAATCGTTCTTTTTACATTCTTATTCTTTTTTGATTTGGATTTCCCATTTTTGCCTTTATTTGGTTGGGAAGATCCTTTATTTTCCGTCATACGCGGTCCTCACTTTCATCTAATATCAACTTATCAACAGCCTTGAGATAATTCAATCTAGGTTGATACTGATAAGGAATATAGTAACTATTTTTTTTGATTTCTTCAACTGTTATTGATTTTTTTATTTCCTTTTTATATCTTTCCCAAAAAGGTTCAAACTTCGAAAAAGGTAATAGATATACCTCATCAAGCACTTTAAATCTAATCAATAAAAAGACGAGTCCTTTTTGTAGAAAACAACTTTTCATATGTTCTACTTGATGATCATGGATATTATTTAAAGGGAAAGACGTTTTATTTTTGGTTTCTTTCGCTTCAAAATCAATATAATAGCCTCGATAAACGCCATTATAATCAGTTGTAGAAGGTGTACGAAAGTATGCTTCATTAATTACAGCTTTACTTCTTTTAGGATAATGAACATTTACAATTTGAATAGGAGTAGGTTTCTTATGTATAACAGCCACACCATGCTTAAAATAATAATTGTTAGATTGCTCAATATCTTTTTCGAGAGTCATACCTCGTCCACCATATTTAATGTTACTAGAAGCCTCACTTTGATTACTTCCAACCTTAGTAGGATTTAGTTTGAATGGTTTTCCATTTGGATAATTTATCATACTCACCACACAAATTTAATATTACACTTTCAATGTCTAAGAGAATAATATTAAACTATAATATGATAATAATGAAATGAGCATAATATTTATATTATACTACACATAATTAAATATATTCATTAATTATCTATTCTATTTTAACGTGCTTTAACAGTGAAAACAATATGTTTAAAAATTTGTAATAATGTAAAATTTATATCTAAACAATACTCTATAATAATTGTAATAAATTGTAAGAATATAGGAGGCATCGTTATGTACACATTAATTAATGAACTACTTAAAGAATTACAGTACATGGCGTCAAGCTATAATGAAATAAAATTGACACAGTCAGAGAAGCAATTTCATCGAGATGTTGTTCCTTATGTAAAAAAAATTGATGGTTTAACTGAAGAATTATCTCATTATGATGATGAACTAATCCAATTTCCTTATATGAATAAAGAAAAATTAGAAATGTTAGTTAAACATATTAAGGAATTATCTGTAGAGTGTCACTACAATAAAACAAGTAAGAAGTTATTTAATGAAAAATTGAAGTCCGTTAATTATGATCTTACCAATTTGTTTAAATATATCAAAGATAAAGAGGAATCAATGCATTGAAAACAGTATATGTGACTGGATATAAATCATTTGAATTAAATATATTTAAAGATGATATGAAAGAAGTGGATTATCTTAAACAATTTATAGAACATAAATTATTACAGTATATTGACGAAGGGCTAGAATGGGTACTTATTCAAGGACAAATTGGTATTGAATTATGGGCAGCTGAAGTAGTATTAAAATTGCAAGACACACATCCTGAGTTAAAATTAGGTATTATCACACCATTTTATGGTCATACCTCCAAGTGGAATGAACACAATATAGCAAAGTATGAATCTATTGCTAGTAATGCACAATTTCTAGATAGTGTATTTCATTCTGAATATCAAGGACCTTTTCAATTTAAACAAACAGATCAATTCATATTAGATCATACAGATATGACGTTATTAATTTATGATGATGAACAAGAAGGAAGTCCAAAATATTTTAAGAGGATGTTAGTTGATTTTATGGAAAAAACGACTTATAATTGTGATATTGTGACATTTGATGAACTTACTGACTTTATTAACGATTTACAATGGCAACAAGACCAAAGTTTTGAATGAGGTGGAAATTAATGGCAGATGTTTCTTTAAAGCTTTCAGCAAAAGATATCTATGAAAAAGACTTTGAAAAAACGATGGCTCGCGGCTATCGTCGTGAAGAAGTCGATGCTTTTTTAGATGATATCATTACTGATTATCAGAAAATGGCTGATATGAATAATGAAGTAGTCAGACTATCTGAAGAAAATAATAAACTTAAAAAAGAAGTTGAAGAATTGAGAATCAGAGTTGCAACTTCACGTCCTTCTGATAATAAGTCATTTGCTTCAAGTAATTCGAAATCAGCGAATAATAACGTAGATATTTTAAAAAGAATTTCTAATCTTGAAAAAGCTGTTTTTGGTAAATAATACATTGGTATCTTAAAGATATAAGCTTGTTACGAAGCATGTTTGATTGCTATTATGTTGGATTTTGATAGCTAATTATTTATCTATTTAAAATTCTATTAAATATTTTAAAATTATGTTATACTCACACAAGTGATATTTTGGGTAATCGCTATAGAAATATAGAGGAAAGTCCATGCTCACACAATCTGAGATGATTGTAGTGTTCGTGCTTGATGAAACAATAAGTCAAGGCATTAATTTGACGGCAATGAAATAACCTAAGTCATTAATTGATACGGTTAAAATAGTTTGAAAGTGCCACAGTGACGTAGCTTTTATAGAAATATAAAAGGTGGAACGCGGTAAACCCCTCGAGTGAGCAATCCAAATTTGGTAGGAGCACTTGTTTAGCGGAATTCAACGTATAAACGAGACATCTTTACTCGCATAGTAAAGATTTGTAGACAGATGGTTACCACCAAAGTACCAGTACAACTAGTGTACGTTATGAGTACAATGGTACAGAACATGGCTTATAGAGATATCACGGACTAGTTTAGCTCTCCCTTTTTATGGAGAGCTTTTTTTATATTGTATACATAATTATTTTAATATTTGTTAATATACTAATATGATATGAGACAAAGGAGATGAAATAATGTATCAATTATTAGCAGTGTGTCCAATGGGTCTTGAAGCCGTAGTTGCTAAAGAAATACAAGAACTTGGTTATGATACTCAAGTTGAAAATGGACGTATTTTCTTTGAAGGTGATGCTAATGCCATTGTAAAATGTAATTTATGGCTACGTACAGCTGATCGATTAAAAATAGTAGTAGGTCGCTTCAATGCTAAAACATTCGATGAACTTTTTGAAAAGACAAAAGCATTACCTTGGGAAACAATTATCGATAAAGAGGGGCAATTTCCTGTCCAAGGTCGTAGTGTAAAATCTACACTTCATAGCGTTCCTGATTGTCAAGCCATTACTAAAAAAGCTATCGTTGAACGTCTTAAAAAAGCTTATAATGAAAAAGGATGGTTAAATGAAAGTGGTGCGAAATATCCTGTTGAAGTAGCCATTCTTAAAGATAATGTCCTACTTACCATTGATACGTCAGGTTCAGGGCTAAATCGTAGAGGGTACCGTATTGCACAAGGTGAAGCACCTATTAAAGAAACATTAGCAGCTAGCTTAGTACGTTTAGCCAATTGGAAAGGTGATACACCCTTTATTGATCCATTCTGTGGTTCTGGAACAATTGCTATTGAAGCATGTTTAATTGCTCAAAATATTGCGCCAGGTTTTAATAGAGAATTTGTATCAGAGGAATGGAATATCATGCCTCCTAATATTTATGACGTCATGCGTGATGAAGCTGATCAACAAGCTGACTATGATAAAGATATTCAAGTGTATGCGTCTGATATAGATCCAGAAATGGTTGAAATTGCTAAACGTAATGCTGAAGAAGTAGGCCTAGGTGATATTATTCAATTTAGTGTTAAGGATGTTAATACATTAACTATCGGCCAAGAAGGGCCTGTAGCGTTAGTTGGTAACCCACCATACGGCGAACGTATTGGAGATAGAGATGAAGTAGAAGAAATGTATCGATATGTAGGTAAACTAATGAAACAACACCCGTATTTATCAACATATATTCTTACAAGTAATAAAGAATTTGAGTATTTAGTTGATCGTAAAGCAACAAAACGTCGAAAACTTTTTAATGGTTATATCGAATGCACGTATTATCAATACTGGGGAAAAAAGCCTAATATTGATAAATAAATTGATTTGAAGATTTATTTGAAAATAATTAATTTTGTAAATTTTTCTTAATAAATTAGATAATATTTATTTAAAATTTATGTATTTATTAGCACTATAATAGTGACTATTGTAAAGTTATTAGTAAGCGTGTTAAAAACACAGCACATTTAAACAGTATAGTAAGGAGAGTAAGTTATGCAAACAGTTCTAATTGTAGGGGCTAACGGAAAAGTATCAATTGAAGCAACTAAAATTTTCTTAGAGAATTCTAGTTTTAATGTTGATTTATTTTTAAGAAATGCCCATCGTATTCCTGATTACGCATCTAATCGTATCACTGTCTTTGAAGGTGATGCTAAAAATGTTGAAGATTTAGAAAAAGCATTAGATCAAGTAGATATTGTTTTTGCAAGTTTATCAGGATCCCTAGATAGAGAAGCACAAGCCATTATAGATGCCATGAACAAAAAGAATGTTAAACGTTTAATATTTGTGGCGGCTCCTGGTATTTATGACGAATTACCAGATAAATTCAATACATTTAATAAAGAACAATTTGGTGAAAAATTAACTAAATATCGTAAAGCAGCTGATTTAATTGAAGCTTCTGACTTAGATTATACAATCATTCGTCCTGCTTGGTTAACATTTAAAAATGAATCAGATTATGAAATTACTCAAAAAGGTGATACCTTTAAAGGAACAGAAGTTTCTAGAAGAAGTGTAGCCAATTTAGCAGTACGTATAGCGAAACAACCTGAACTTTATTCTAGACAAAATATTGGAGTAAATAAACCAAATACTGATGGCGATAAACCAGCTTGGTTTAACTAATTCATTCTATATAGGTTTTTATTATTTCTTATGATAAAATTTAATAAACACAGCTAAAGATAATTTAGTTTTATCACCCTAAAAGTAAGGTTATAATTCTTTTTAGTTTTATAACCTTAATTTTTTTATATTTTAGAGTGAGCGAAATAAAGGGGATAGCATTATGCAAAATAATGAACAATTAGATGTATTATACAAACTAAAAAAAGAAATAGAAAAATCGAATAACGAAGCATTAGTACATACAATAAATCAAGTGATTAAAAAAGTATATTTAAATCAATATACTTTATCATTTGTTGGACATTTTTCAGCTGGTAAATCAACATTAATCAATTTATTATTAGAACAAGATATATTGCCTAGTTCACCTGTACCAACGACGAGTAATACGGCTATAGTTTCTGTTTCAAAAGAAGAAGAGATTATTGCTAATTTAGAATATCAAAACTATGTTAAGCTAAAAACGTATGAAGATGTAAAAATAATGAACCGATTAAATATGGATGTGGAATCTATTGAAATAAAGTTCCCTTCAAATAAGTTTAATCTTGGTTTTACATTACAAGACACTCCAGGAGTAGATTCAAATGTTTCTGCACACCAATCCACTACTGAACAATTTTTATATACAAGCAATATGATTGTGTATACAGTTGATTATAATCATGTTCAGTCTGCACTCAATTTCCAATTTATGAAACGCATGAATCAAGTAGGCATACCTATTATTTTTGTTATCAATCAAATTGATAAGCATAATGAGAATGAAATTTCTTTTGATACATTTAAACAAAAAGTAGAACAATCTATACAAGATTGGGATATTAAAGTCGATCAACTATTTTATGTTAGTAAATTTGATCATCCAAACAATCAACTTCATTTATTCTCAGAGTTTTTAGAAGAAAAAGATAAACTACGTGAACCTATTGAAGATTTTGTAACACGTATCATTGAATTTATACATCGTACTCAGCTTTCATATATTCAAGAGCATATGCAAAATATACTTGACGACTTAAATATCAATGAATCCGAATTTGAAGAATCCTATAAACAATTTCAACAGAATCAAGCTATAAGTGAAGAAGCACAATTATTAAATCATTCTTCTCAATTATTAATGTACTTAAAAGAAAAACGGAAAAATATATTAGATAATGCTTATATTATGCCTCATGATATGCAAGAAGATATTCGTTATTATCTTGAAAGCATGGCTTTAGACTTCAAAGTGGGTGGTCTTCTAAATAAAAAAAAGAAAACAAAAGAAGAGAGAGCAAAACGTTTACAAAATGTTGTAGACCGTTTACAAGAAAAAGTGAATCGACACATTCGTCAACCCATGCGTGAAGATTTATCTTTTATAACTCGCTTTATCCATCATTCTGAAGTGAATCAACGAATTTTAAATCAACATTATCAAATTGAACCTACTTTAATTTCTAATTTATATCAAGTACAAACAAGCATTAATAATACCTATGTGCTCACATTTAGTGATGACGTTGTAAAAGCAATTGCACGTGTTGTCGAAAAACAATCAGATTCATTATTTAAAGATATTATTGAACATACTGAAGCAACGGAATTATCTAACATAGATAATAATGATGCACATTTATATGAACAGTATCTTGAGTTCAAGAATTTAAAACAGTCATTAACAACTGAAAATTATAAACATTATTATATTCATATGAATGACTCACTCGATAAATTAATTGATCGAACAGAAATACATTATGAACTTAATCAATCAACCATATCTTCAACAAATGATTTAGACGAAGATATTACATCAACTAAGGCTACGAGAACTCATCACTTTGATATTCAGAAAGCACTGGCTATCATTGAGCCTGTTCCTTTATTCAATAAAACAAAGCAAGACATCAAAGAAACATTGCAACGTATAGATAATAAAATTGTAAAAATAGGTGTCTTCGGTACATTTAGTGCAGGAAAAAGTAGCTTGATTAATGGTTTACTTGGAGATCATTATCTTGTAAGCTCACCTAATCCAACAACGGCAGCTACAACTGAAATCTCATATGGTCATGATAGTCAAATTACTTTGAAAACAAATACGCAATTGTTAAATGAATTAAATCAATTGCTTGAATATCAAAACGTTTCTTTTAACTCTTTAGAAGAATTTATGAATAGTAATATTGAGTCTTTAAAACAACAATTAGAAAAAAATCAATTGGCTTTTATAACATCAGTAGAGAAGCACTTTTCAATGTACCAAGATATGCTAAAAGAAGGTATAACACATACTATTTCACAACATGAAATTAAGCAATGGAGTGCTGAAGACGAATACGCTACATTTGTTAAAACCGTTCATATACACCTTCCACTAGATTGGTTAAAAGACAAAATTATCGTTGATTCATTAGGGTTACATTCTAATAATCAACGACATACAAATGAAACTGAACAAATCTTAACTTCTTCAGACCTAATTTTATATGTGAGCTATTTTAATCACTCATTTACTGATAATGACAAAGCATTTATTGAACATATGAAAGATATTAACCAATTAAATGAAGCACAGACATTTAAAATGATTATTAATGCGGTAGATTTAGCTGAAACTAATGAAGATTTAATAGCAGTGGAGCAGTATGTAAAAGATGCTCTATCTCAAGTGAATCTGCCATCTGAATTATTCGGTGTATCAAGTAAACGTGCATTGGAGACTAAAGATGAAGGCATTCTTAAATTAAAAGAAAGTATTAATCATTTTGTCGAAACTGAATCGAAAACGATTTTAGAGAAGCAAATGGTTCATCAAATCGAGCAAATGCGCGATAACTTTAATCAAATCATCTATGAATTTAAAACAAATCAAACACGTATGTTAGAACGACAACAACAACTTGAAACTTATAAAGATAAAACACCATTAACTAACCAAATGATTCATACAAGTGAGCAACATACTAAAAATGTAGTTGAAGAACAAATCTATCATTTAAATAAACGATTACAGCTTCAATTATTAGATGAGGTTAAAAAAGTATATAATAGTCAAATGACACAAAATAATGATTTTAATGATGAAAAGAAACATGCTACGAAAATGTACTTAGATCAAGTTCATCAACGATTATATTTAGAACAAACTTTATTAGTCGAAAGAATAAAAACATACTTTACTTCTCAATTAGATCAACAAGTAGCACCAACAATTCAAAAATTAAACTCAGTTCATGTACTTATCCAACCTCATTTTAAAATAACAGCGCCGTTTACTGATGATGCACTATTACGTATTAGTTTAGAAGAGATGCTTTCAGTTTTACCTAAACAGTTGTCTAAACGTAAAATTTTAAATGCAAATGCGCAAAGAGAACTACAAGAAATGATTTGTTCAAATACACTAGAACTACTACAACCATCACTAAACGCATTAAAACAACAATTAGATTATTATGTTTCTAACTTAACTCACGACGCGAACATCGAACTTAATCAGTTAAATAATAATGTTTTAGAACAAATCAATGACTTATTATCTAAACGTATCGATGATTCACTCATTAAACAATTAGAAACAGTAAATCAACAATTGGACCCACTTTTAAATTAGAAAGAAGGATTAATATATGACTCAACGTGTCTTACTTGTAGATGGAATGGCGCTCTTATTTAGACATTTTTATGCTACAAGTCTACACAAACAATTTATGTATAATTCTAAAGGCATTCCAACCAATGGGATTCAGGGTTTTGTTAGACATATTTTTACGGCAATTAAGGATATTAAACCAAGTCATGTCGCGATATGTTGGGATATGGGGCAAGCGACCTTTAGAAATGATATGTATACTTCTTATAAACAAAATAGACCTGCACCACCAGATGAATTGATACCTCAATTCGATTACGTAAAAGACATTTCAGAACAATTTGGTTTTGTGAATATCGGTGTTGCAAATTATGAGGCAGACGATGTCATAGGAACACTCGCTAAAATATATTCAAAAGATAATGAAGTACATATTGTAACTGGAGATAGAGATATTTTACAATGTATCAATGAACAAGTAGAAGTCTGGTTAATCAGAAAAGGTTTTAATATTTATCATCATTATACTCTTAATCGTTTTAATGAAGAGTATGCATTACATCCACTTCAACTTATTGATATTAAAGCATTTATGGGAGATTCAGCAGATGGGTATCCTGGTGTTAAAGGTATTGGAGAAAAAACCGCCATTAAATTAATACAATCTTATGGTAGCGTTGAAAACGTACTAGACAATATCGAATCACTTACACCTAATCAACAGAAAAAAATTGCAATTGATAAAGAAAATTTGATTCTATCCAAACAATTAGCGAAAATCTATACAGATGTGCCTATTGATACAACTGCATTATATGAAGAAATGAAGTATACACATTCATTGAATCATATTCTTTCAATTTGTAATGAACACGAACTTTATGTCTCTGGTAAATATCTTGCTTCAAAAATTTTAATGTAAAACAGATAAAAAAAGAAGATAAAAGAATTCAACATAAATTCTTTTATCTTCTTTTTTACATTATTATTGTTTATTCTTAATTAATTTGTATAGAGCTTGTTGTGCTAATTGATTTGCTTCTTTATTTTTATCTCTTGGAACCCATTTTACAAATAGCAAATCAAAACTTGCTTCTAAAATCTCCATATTTTCAAAAAATGGTTTGAAAAGCGCATTTTTTACATAACCTTGATTCACGCTATCTTCTATCAATTTAGAATCTGTATGCAATAAAGCATTTGAAACATTTAATTCACGAGCATGCTCTAATGCATGAATGAATGCAGACCATTCAGCACTATGGTTGTCCAATTCTCCTAAATCATGTGTATAAGTATATTTAATATCATTTTCTTTAATTACTATCCCACACGTACTACGTCCCGGATTGCCACTCGTCGCAGCATCAAAAAATATTTTAGCCATTAAAAACACCTCTAGTTTAAGCATTAATTAAACACTATTTGTCTATTTAAAAATAGCATATTGCTTAGTAAACCTAAACAATATGCATGTATGATTGTTTTAATAACCTTCGTCTAATTTTTGAATTTTTCCATTTCGATAGAATGACTTCGCAATATAACCAAATGGAACATTGAAAATCGTTGAGACTAATTTTAAAACATACGTAGTAATAAAGATTTCAAATACAACACTTGCAGGCAATGTACCGATAAATGCGATAGTTACAAATAATGCAGTATCAATAATTGAACTTAATACCGTACTTCCATAAGCTCTAATAAAAAATGTTTTATCTGATTGGAAAACTTTTTTTATCATTGAAAAGATGAACACATCTACATGTTGCCCTATAATATAAGCAATAATTGAACCTAAAGCAATTCTCGGCACTAAATCAAAAATCGTAGATAATGCTTTTTGAGATATATCTTCTGGTGCGGGTATAAAATGTAATGACATTTGCATTACAATTATCATAACAAGAGTTGATGAGAAGCCTAACCATACAGCACGTTTAGCAACTTTTCGTCCATAAATATCATTTAAAATATCTGTAGCTAGGTAGATAGAGGCAAACATTACATTACCTAGAGTTGCTGAGATACCAAAAATATCAATCGTTTTGATGACTTGGATATTAGCAATAATTGTACCGATAGCTACCCAAGCGATAAGACCTTGTTTACCAAAACAACGATACATTAAAACCATTACAATAAATGTTACAAAAAAAGTAGCAATGCCAAAAAATTCATTATACATCATTTATCCTCCTAAATTTTGATAATGCGGGTGTTTAGAAACCGCTAAGCAACTTTAATATTTTATAGTAAAAGTAATTCAAATTCAATACTCATTAATCAATTCATATTATAAATATTAAAAAATAAAATCGATTATTTTAAAATGATCATCATATAAGTTATAATAACTCCATATTTATAAAATTAAGTATAAGGAGTGAAAGTTATACTTACACATTCCGAACAAAATGCAATAGAAAAAATTGATGAATTAATGAATACTTATTGTGATAAATGTTTACTGAAAACACACATTAGAAAAACAGAAGGAAAAACACAAGCACATCATTTTTGTATTTCTGAATGTTCAATAGGTAAGCAAATTAAGCAATTAGGCAATGAACTTCAATAGGAGGGAATTTTATGCATATAAAGTCAATTGAAGACACACCAAATTATAATACGATTAAAATTAATTTAAGTGAAAAACGTAAAGATAATCAATCAAATACGTATACATCTGCTCAAGATGGGCAACCTGATTTTATTAATCGATTATTTGATATCGAAGGAGTAAAGTCAGTTTTTTATGTCATGGATTTTATTTCAGTAGATAAAGAGGAATATGCCAATTGGGATGATCTTGTACCTAAAATTGAAGACACATTTTAATTTTAGGAGGAACAGTAGTGGAAATATTAAAAATTGAACCAACACCAAGCCCAAATACAATGAAAATCGTTTTAAGTGAAAAGCGTGCTGATAATCAGTCGAACACATATACAGAAGTCAAAACATCTCAACCTGATTTTATTAATGACTTATTACAAATTAAAGATGTTAAATCTATATTTCATGTAATTGACTTTTTAGCTATTGATAAGTATCCGAAAGCAAATTGGGAAGAGGTATTACCTCAAATTACTGCGTCACTTCAAAAAGAGGAAACGATTAGTCAATCATCTCAGTTTGATGAACACTATGGAGAAGTGAAAGCAGAGATACTCACTTTTAAAAATATCCCATATCAAATTAAATTAACAAATGCTCATGAAGAAATACGTAAACAACTACCTGATATCTTTATCAATAGTATGCTTAAAGCACAAGAAGATGATGATAATGTTATTTTTCTTAGAAAATGGAAAGAGGTTGGTTTACGTTATGGAGAACTTTCTTTAGTTATGGAAGAAGTTTATGAAGAAATCATTGCATTGTATCCAAAAAGTCGATTGGAACAATTAGTCGTTCAAGCTTTATCTAAGCAAACGAAAAGTACATCTCATTTTTATCAACATGTTTCATACGAGGAGTACTTGAATGAATCAGACTGGAAAGTACGTCTCAGAATGTTAACAGAATTTCCAACACCAACACTTGAGGATATTCCACTCTTAGAGCAAGCCTTAAATGAAAATAAGTTACCATTAAGACGTCAAGCGATTGTTTTATTTGGTATGATTGAAAGTAAAGAAATATTGCCATATTTGTATAAAGGATTAAATGATAAGCATCCTGCTATTCGACGTACAGCTGGAGACTGTATCAGTGATTTAGGTTATAAAGAAGCTTTGCCAGAAATGGAAAAAGCACTTGATGATCCACAAAAAATTGTTCGTTGGAGAGCTGCAATGTTTTTATTTGAAGAAGGTGGCAAAGCGCAACTCGCATCTCTAAGAGCGCATGCGAACGACAATGCTTACGAAGTAAAACTTCAAGTGGAAATGGCAATTTCTAGAATTGAAAATGGCGATGAAGCATTAGGTTCCGTATGGAAACAAATTGCTAATCGTAATAAACATTAAAGGAGTTTTTTATATGAATCCGTATGAACAATATATGCATGAACTAGCACAACAAATGCGTTCTGAATTAACTGATAATGGTTTTACAAGTTTAGAATCAAGTGAAGATGTATCAAACTATATGAACAATGTTAAAGATGACGAAACAACATTTGTTGTTATTAATTCTACATGTGGTTGTGCTGCTGGTCTAGCGAGACCTGCCGCTGTAGCAGTTGCTGATCAAAATGATAAAAAGCCAACACATAAAGTCACAGTGTTTGCTGGACAAGATAAAAAAGCAACGCAAACAATGCGCGATTATATCCAACAAGTACCTTCAAGCCCTTCGTATGCTTTATTTAAAGGTACAGAATTAAAACATTTTATTCCGCGTGAACATATTGAAGGTAGAGATATTCAAGATATTTGTATGGATATTAAAGATGCTTTCGACGAAAATTGTTAATATTATTAGACTAATTTACTCTATCTTAATATGCATCTCCAATAATAAATTATCAAACTAAGATAATTTATTATTGGAGATTTTTAAATATAAAAATGTTTTGAAATAATATATACTCAATAATATAATTCATTCAATATCTTTCTATTTTCTAGTATAATGATAATTAATATAAAATTTAGGAGAGATGTACATATGCTCAATCCTTTTGATTCGGCTTATCACGATTTATGTAATGACATTTTAGAAATTGGTAATCAACGTGATGATAGAACACATACAGGTACCATTTCTAAATTTGGACATCAAATCCGCTTCGATTTAACGAAGGGATTCCCTTTACTCACTACAAAAAAAGTATCTTTCAAACTTATTGCTACTGAGTTATTGTGGTTTATAAAAGGAGATACTAATATTAAGTATTTATTAAAATATAATAATAATATTTGGAATGAATGGGCTTTTGAAAAATATATTCAATCTGAAGATTATCATGGTCCAGATATGACAAATTTTGGACATCGTTCTCAAAAAGATGAAAATTTCAATAAAATGTACCAACAGGAAATGAAAAAATTTAAAGAGAAAGTGTTAAATGATGATACTTTTGCTAAAAAATATGGTGATTTAGGACATGTCTATGGAAAACAATGGCGTGATTGGGTAGATCAATATGGTAATCATTTCGATCAGCTTAAAACAGTTATTCAACAAATTAAGACAAATCCTAATTCGAGAAGACACATTGTTTCAGCATGGAATCCGACTGAAATTGATAGTATGGCATTACCACCATGTCATACAATGTTTCAGTTCTATGTACAAGATGGCAAATTAAGTTGTCAACTTTACCAACGTAGTGCAGATATTTTCCTAGGTGTGCCTTTTAATATTGCAAGTTATGCATTACTTACGCATTTAATTGCTAAAGAATGTAATTTAGAAGTTGGAGAATTCATTCATACTTTTGGAGATGCACATATTTATTCTAATCATATAGAGGCAATCAAGACTCAACTTTCTAGAGAAAGTTTTGCACCTCCTACATTAAAAATAAACTCTGAACAATCAATCTTTGATATTAATTATGAAGATTTAGAACTTGTAGATTATCAATCTCATCCAGCAATTAAAGCGCCCATTGCTGTGTAATCTATCTTTAATTAAAAATAAACTAAAAGGGGATATGATAAATGACATTGTCAATTTTAGTGGCACATGATCAACAACGTGTCATTGGTTATAAAAATGCTCTACCATGGCATATTCCAAATGATTTAAAACATGTAAAACAACTCTCAACTGGCCATACACTTGTAATGGGTAGAAAAACATTTGAATCTATTGGCAAACCATTACCAAATAGAAAAAATGTAGTTTTAACTCGTGATAACAATTTTAAACCTGACGGCGTTGAAGTGATTCACACAATAGATGATATCTACAACTTAGAGGGTCATGTTTTTATTTTCGGTGGCCAAACATTATTTGAAGTAATGATTGATAAAGTTGACGATATGTATATCACTGTAGTAGACGGAAAACATCAAGGTGATACATTTTTCCCTCCCTACACATTTGAAGATTGGACGGTTGCATCTTCTGAAGAGGGTCAACTTGATGAAAAAAATACTATTCCACATACCTTTTTACATTTAGTACGAAAATAAAATAAACTAAGAGGAGAAATTATGACTAAACAAGTAATCGTTACAGACTCTACCTCAGATTTATCAGCTGAATATTTAAATCAACATAACATACATGTCGTTCCATTAAATTTAACTATTGATAAAGAATCATTTGTAGATCAAGTAGATATCTCATCTGAGGAGTACATTAAACGTATTGAAGAAAACGCTGACGTCAAAACGAGTCAGCCATCAATTGGTAAATTTATTGAATTATATGAACAACTTGATAATGACAATGACGATGTAGAAATCTTTAGTATTCATATGTCTTCAGGATTAAGTGGAACATATCAGACTGCTTTACAAGCGAGCAATATGGTTGAAGCAAAAGTAAATGTGATTGATTCAAAATCAATTTCATTTGGATTAGCATACCAAATTCAACGTTTAGTAGAACTTGTAAATACTAATCTTTCAAGTATAGAAATTATTAAACATATTTCAAACTTGCAGAAAAATATTAAACTATTTGTTGTTATTGGCCAACTCAATCAATTAATTAAAGGTGGACGCATCAGTAAAACAAAAGGTTTAATCGGAAATATAATGAAAATAAAACCGATAGGAACACTTAGAGAGGGATATTTAGAAATCGTACATAATTCTCGTACTCAAAATTCTAGTATTCAATATCTAAAAAAAGAAATTGCTAAATTTATTGAAAATCATACTATTCAATCGATTGGTATTGCACATGCAAATACGATTGAATTTGTTGAAAAAGTAAAAAATCAATTTAATGAAGCATTTGGACAACAAAGCTATGATGTTAATGTAACGACACCAGTCATTTCTACACACACTGGTCAAGGCGCTATCGGTCTTGTCGTAGTTAGAGGATAATAGATAAATAATAGGTCACTTAAGTTATTGATTTCTGAGTTAATTACTTTAATTTAATATCATTATATCGTAAATTTAAAGAAAGATAGAGGAGGTAATATAATGGCATATGCAACATTAGCAGGAGGATGTTTCTGGTGTATGGTTAAACCCTTTACATCTTACCCAGGTATTGAAGATGTCGTATCAGGTTATAGCGGCGGAGATATAGAAAATCCAACGTATGAACAAGTATGTTCAAATCAAACGGGTCATAGAGAAGCAGTTCAAATTACTTATAATCCAGATATTACGTCATTTGAAAATATTTTAGATGTTTACTTTAAAATATTTGACCCGACAGATAATAAAGGGCAATTTTTTGATAGAGGCGAAAGCTATGAACCAGCAATATTTTATCACGATGAACAACAAAAAAAGGCTGCCGAATTAAAAATCCAACAACTAAATGAAGAAGGTATTTTTAAAAAACCAATCATCACACCAGTTCTTCCTTACAAAAACTTTTATCCAGCAGAAGATTACCATCAAGACTATTATAAAAAAAATCCTATGCATTATGAGCAATATCAACGCGGTTCTGGTAGAAAAGCATTTATAGAATCACATTGGGGGTCTCAAAATGATTAAAAAAGATAAAAGCGAATTAAATGATATGGAGTATCTTGTTACTCAAGAAAATGGTACAGAACCTCCTTTTCAAAATGAATATTGGAATCATTTTGATAAAGGAATATACGTAGATAAAATTTCTGGTAAGCCTTTATTTACTTCTGAAGAGAAATTTGAATCTGATTGTGGTTGGCCGAGTTTCTCAAAAGCATTAGATGATGATGAAATTGTTGAACTCGTAGATAAATCATTTGGTATGATTCGAACTGAAGTTAGATCAGAAGATGCTAACAGTCATTTAGGTCACGTATTCAATGATGGCCCAAAAGAAAGTGGCGGATTGCGTTATTGTATTAATTCTGCAGCCATTCAATTTATTCCATACGAAAAATTAGAAGAATTAGGATATGGCGATTTGATTCCACATTTTAATAAATAGGAGCGATGAATAATGTTTAAAAAATTATTTGGTAAAGATAAAGAAGTCAATAAAGAAACTCAACTATATGCACCATTAACAGGTGAATATGTCAAAATTGAAGATATACCAGATCCTGTATTTGCCCAAAAAATGATGGGTGAAGGTTTCGGTATTAATCCTACTGAAGGTGAAGTAGTTTCCCCAGTTGCTGGAAAAGTTGATAATGTTTTTCCAACAAAACATGCAATTGGTTTAAAAACTAAAAATGGTCTTGAAATTTTAGTACACATTGGTTTAGATACGGTGCAGTTAGACGGTGAAGGATTTAATGTACTTGTTAGCAGTGGTGATACAGTACAAGTAGGCGACCCTCTACTCAAATTCGATTTAGAATTTATTAGAAATAATGCCAAATCAGTTATTTCACCTATTATTATTACAAATTCTGATCAAACAGAATCTATTTCACTCGATGATGTTAAAGCTGTTATTAAAGGTGAAACTAAAGTTGTCGATGTGACAATGAGCTAATGAAAGATCATTCATTTTATCAATTTGCCTTAACGGTTAGAGGACGTAAAGATGATAAAGGTGAATTAGCCGAAGACATTTTCAATGACTTATCGTTTCCAAAACATGAAAGTGACTTCAACATATTATCAGACTATATCGAAATGCAAAGTGACATTACGTTACCTATGTCCGTATTTGATGATTTATATGAAGAATATACAGAATGGTTAAAATTCTAATTTAAATTCGTTTTATGTCTAAATATGATATGGAGTGGCATATAAATCTTAATTTTAGATTTATATGCCACTCTTTTTATTTTTATCTAATTAAGAAATACAATTTCTTATAATTTGCGTTTGCTCAAAAATAAAGACATACTAGGTATGTCTTTATAAAAAATGATAAGAGACAAGATGTAATTAGAGGAAGTGATTTTATGAATAATCATTCTGAGGAGCACCATGACGGACAATCAGATGAAAAAAGATATGCATCTACTAAAAAAAAGATGCATTTGACAATATGGCAGTTTATCTTAATTTTATTAAGTGTTATTATCATTACAACGATTATAGCTGTATTTGCGACGATAGGAATCAATCATAAATTAAGTGGTTTAACTAAAGAAGAACGTCAAGAAATGAAAAAAATAGAATTTGCATATAAAACGTTAGATACAGATTATTACAAAAAACAAAACTCAAGTAAACTTTCTGAAGCTGCGATTAATGGTATGGTAAAAGAATTAAAAGATCCATATTCTGAATACATGACAAAGTCTGAAACAAAGAGCTTTAATGAAGATGTATCTGGAGATTTTGTAGGTATTGGTGCAGAAATGCAAAAGAAAAATAAAGATATTATGATTACAAGTCCCATGAAAGATTCTCCTGCTGAAAAAGCTGGCCTTCAACCTAAAGATATTGTCACAAAAGTTAATGGCAAGTCAGTGGTAGGTAAACCTTTAGATCAAGTTGTTAAAGTGGTAAGAGGTAAAGAAGGCTCAAATGTTAAGTTAACTATTAAACGCGGTTCTGAAGAAAAAGATATTAACATTAAACGTGGTAAAATTCATGTTAAAAGTGTGGAATATAAGAAAAAAGGTAACATAGGTGTATTTACGATTACTAAATTCCAACAGAATACTGCGGGTGAATTAAAATCTGCAATTATAAAAGCTCATAATGCTGGTGTTCGAAATATCATCTTAGACTTGCGTAATAATCCAGGTGGATTATTAGATGAGGCAGTTAAAATGGCTAATATTTTTATTGATAAAGGTCAGACTGTTGTTCAACTTGAAAAAGGCAATGATAAAGAAGCAATTAAAACTTCTAATGATGCTTTAAAAGATGTTAAAGATATGAAAGTGAGTATTTTAGTAAATGAAGGTTCCGCAAGTGCGTCAGAGGTCTTTACAGGAGCAATGAAAGATCATCATAAAGCTAAAGTGTATGGCTCAAAAACATTTGGTAAAGGAATCGTTCAAACCACACGAGAACTTAAAGATGGCTCATTATTAAAATATACACAAATGAAATGGTTAACACCTGATGATCATTATATTCATGGAAAAGGTATTAGACCAGATGTTATAATTGATTCTCCTAAGTATCAATCATTAAGTGTTATTCCGTCTGATAAAACATATTCTGTTGGCGATAATAATAAAAATGTTAAATCAATAAAAATTGGTTTAGATGCTTTAGGTTATTATAACGGAGATGAATCAAACCAATTTGATAATCAATTAGCTAATACTATTAAACTATTCCAATCAAATAATCAACTATCTGAAACGGGAAAATTTGATACCAAAACAAATGAAAAATTCACTCAATTATTAGTTGAAAAATCAAATAATGAAGACACGGTCTTAGATAAATTATTAAAATTAATAAAATAGAAAGGAATATCTATTATATGATTAGACTAGGTAAACATGAAGATATTAATCAAATCGAAACATTAGTGTCAGAAGCAAAAGATTTAATGAAATCATTTGGGAATAATCAGTGGGACGATAAGTACCCAGCTACTGAACATTTTAAGAAAGATATTGATACTAAGACATTATATGTTTTAGAAGAAAATAACACTATTTATGGATTTATTGTTGTCGACCAACAACAATCAGAGTGGTATGATGATTTAGAATGGCCAGTTGATAGAAATAACGCTTATGTTATTCATAGATTAGTTGGTTCTAAAGATTATAAAGGTGCAGCAACTCAATTATTTGATTTTGCAGTTAAATTAGCAGAAGAACATCATATCCATGTGATTCTGACAGATACTTTTGCATTAAATAAACCCGCTCAAGGTTTATTCGAGAAATTTGGTTTCCAAAAAGTAGGAGAAACAGAAATTGACTATCATCCATTCAATAGAGGCGCACCATTCTATGCATATTATAAAAACATATAAGAATAGAGGTTAATAATCATGTCTAAAATTGCGTTTACCGGAGGCGGCACAGTAGGCCATGTGTCTGTGAACTTAAGTTTAATTCCAACTGCATTAGAAAAAGGACATCAAGTTTTTTATATTGGCTCTAAAAGCGGAATAGAACGAGAAATGATTGAATCACAAATTTCGAATATTAAATATTACCCAATTTCAAGTGGTAAACTACGTCGTTATTTATCTTTTGAAAATGCAAAAGATGTTTTTAAAGTATTAAAAGGTATCTTAGATGCCCGTCGCGTTCTAAAAAAAGAAAAGCCTGACTTATTATTTTCTAAAGGAGGATTTGTTTCTGTTCCTGTTGTTATAGCAGCACGTTCATTGAATATTCCTACCATTATTCATGAATCAGATTTAACTCCTGGTTTAGCAAATAAAATATCTTTAAAATTTTCAAAAAAAATATATACAACATTTGAAGATACGCTTAAATATCTACCTAAAGATAAAGCTGATTTTGTAGGAGCAACAATTAGAGAAGATTTAAAAGAAGGTAATCAACAAAAAGGTTATGAAATAACAGGGTTTGATTCAGATAAAAAAGTATTACTTGTTATGGGTGGTAGCCTAGGTAGTAAAAAATTAAATGATATTATTAGAGAGAATCTTGAAGCTTTACTACATGATTATCAAATCATTCATTTGACGGGGCATGGATTAGTAGATGAGTCTTATAAACAAAAAGGATATATCCAATATGAATTTGTTAAAGAAGAATTAACGCATTTATTATCGATTACAGACACAGTCGTAAGTCGTGCAGGTTCTAATGCTATCTATGAATTCTTGACTTTAAGAATCCCAATGTTGCTAATACCACTAGGACTTGATCAATCTAGAGGAGATCAAATTGACAATGCTAAATATTTTGAATCCAAAGGATATGGAAAAATGATTCCAGAAGATCAACTTACACAATTCAAATTACTCGAACAACTAAAACAAATTGAGTCTCACCGTAATGATATTATTCATCAAATGGAATCTTATAAAGAAAGTTATACTAAAGAAGACTTATTTAATAAAATCTTGAACGATGCGCTTTAATATAGGAGGACCAATTGATGAATAGAACGAAACGCATTACATTGCTCATTGTTTTTACATTAATCTTTGGCATCATTGCATTTTTCCATGAATCACGTTTAGGCAAATGGATTGATAATGAAGTATATGAATTTATTTATGCATCGGAGAGTTTTATTACTACATCTATTTTATTAGGTGCAACAAAAATTGGGGAAGTATGGGCAATGGTTTGTTTGTCATTAATGCTTGTTGCTTATTTAATGCTTAAACGTTACAAAATTGAAGCTTTATTTTTTGTTATCACTATGTCACTATCAGGTATATTAAATCCTTTACTAAAAAATATTTTTGATCGCGAACGTCCAACATTACTACGTTTAATTGATATTTCTGGATTTAGTTTTCCTAGTGGACATGCAATGGGTTCGACTTCATTTTTTGGAAGTGCAATGTATATTGCCCAACGTAGAGCATCAGGAAGTACAAAAGGTGTTATTATCGGACTATGTGCGGCACTTATTTTACTCATTTCTATTTCAAGAGTTTATTTAGGCGTACATTATCCAACTGATATTATTGCAGGAATCATCGGAGGTGCTTTCTGTATCGTTCTTTCAACTTTAGTATTAAAAGGATTACATGAGCCTACAATCTTATAAACAATAAATAAGTGCGCCTTATTTGGCGCACTTATTTATTATTTACGTATCGTTTTAAAACGAACGTTTATTAATATTTACGGACACATAAATTAAGGGGGGAATGGCTTGAAAATGATTATAATTCTAAGTATTTTGAATTATAGGGGAAACTTAGAATTAATTGATAATCATTTTCAATTAATATTATAACTTATTGATAATGATTGTCAATTAAAATTTTACTTTTTATTTTATTCATTCTAGTAACAAATAATTTTTATGATAAAATATTGGTTATATTACGAGAAGTCATACGTTTATTAAAAAAGAGGTGTCTGAAAAAATGACTAATATTTTAATCGTAGAAGATGAACAAAATTTAGCCAGATTTCTTGAATTAGAATTAACACATGATGGTTATAAAGTAGACATCGAATATGATGGGGAACCTGGTTTAGAAAAAGCATTAAATAACGATTTTGATTTAATTATTTTAGATTTAATGTTACCAAATATAAATGGACTAGAAATTTGTCGACGTGTACGCCAAGTGCAATCAACACCAATTATTATCATCACTGCTAAAAGTGATACTTACGATAAAGTGACTGGATTAGATTATGGTGCAGATGACTATATAGTAAAGCCCTTTGAAATTGAGGAACTTTTTGCAAGAATTCGCGCTGTATTACGTCGTCAGCCTCATAAAGATATTATCGATATCAATGGTATCAGAATAGATATTGATGCATTTAAAGTAACTGTTGATGGCAAGCAATTAGATTTTACTAAAACTGAATATGATTTATTGTATCTATTAGCAACGAATCGCAATCACGTATTACAACGTGAACAAATTTTAAATCATGTATGGGGATACAATAGTGAAGTAGAAACGAATGTGGTTGATGTATACATCAGATATTTAAGAAATAAATTGAAACCTTTTAATAAAGAGAAAGTCATTGAAACTGTTCGTGGTGTAGGATATGTGATTCGATAATGAAAAATCATACATTACAATATAAATGGATGACAATCACTACATTGATTATGTTTACGACAATTATTTTATTTTGTCTTATTATTATATTTTTCTTAAAAGATACTTTAAGAGAAGGAGAAGTGGAGGAAGCAGAACATAGTTTAAGTGATATTGTCAATTTAATTCAAACGCGTCCGATTAATAATATATCGATATTAGATTTAAGTGCTTCATTAGAAAATTATGAAGAAGTCATTATTTACAATCATATAGGTCAAAGAATAATGAAATCATCTAATGAAAGTACAATTCAGTTTATACCTAACAACAATTTACAAAAGACCGATCGAATTCAGGTAATGCGAAATAATGGAAAAGAATATTTAGTTATTACTGAACCACTTCATAGTCCAAACTTTAAAGGTTATAGCGTACTTATTCATTCTCTTGAGCATTATAACAACTTAGTAAAATCACTTTATATTATTGCTGTTGTTTTTGGTCTACTCGCTACAGTGATTACTGCATGTATTAGCTATTTCATTTCTAAAAACATTACAAAACCGCTAGTAACAATGTCTAATAAAATGAATCAAATACGACGCGATGGTTTTCAAAATAAATTAGAACTTGATACAAGTTATAAAGAAACAGATAATTTAATAGAAACTTTCAACGAAATGATGTATCAAATTGAAGCCTCTTTTAATCAACAAAGACAATTTGTTGAAGATGCTTCTCATGAGTTAAGAACACCACTTCAAATCATTCAAGGCCATTTAAATTTAATTAAACGATGGGGTAAGAAAGATCCTGACATTTTAGAAGAATCTTTAAATATTTCATTAGAAGAAATGAATCGAATTACAAAGCTAGTAGAAGAATTATTATTATTAACCAAAGATAAAGTAAATATGCAATCCTTAGAAAAAGAGGACGTTGATATCAATGAAGAAATTCAATCACGAATTAAGGCACTTCAACAACTGCATCCAGATTATTTATTTGAGATTGAATTAGAACAAAAACCTTTAGTTTTGCAAATTAATCGTCATCAATTTGAACAATTAATCTTAATTTTTATAGACAATGCTATGAAATATGATAAAGAGAGAAAGCATATATGTATTAAAACACAATTGCGTAATAAACAAATAAGTATTGAAATTACCGATCACGGCTTAGGCATACCAAAAGAAGATCAAGAATTTATTTTCGATCGTTTCTATAGAGTAGATAAATCTAGAGCAAGAAGCCAAGGTGGTAATGGTTTAGGGCTTTCAATTGCTGAAAAGATTGTGAGTCAATATGGAGGTTACATTTCTGTAGATAGTGAACTTAATCAATTCACAACATTTAAAATCAATTTTAAATAAAAACACAGATGATAATAATCTGTGTTTTTTTATTAATATAAAATTAAAAAAATTTATCTTTATTGAATTTTTTCTTTTTACATAATATTCAGTCAATAGTCTTTATCAATAGTCAAAATAGTGCTATGATAGTTTTGTAAGCGGTTTAACTATTTTGTGGAGGGTATAAAATGGCAAAGGATAAAAGGGATGTTACGGAAGCTCCAGTAAATTTTGGGGCAAATTTGGGTCTTATGCTCGATTTATATGATGATTATCTTCAAGACCCAACTTCTGTCTCAGATGATTTACAAGTGCTTTTTAGTACAATAAAAAATGGCGAAGCACAAATTAAAGCTAAGTCTACCACAGATGGGAGTGGTACTTCAGCAGATGATAGCACAATCAAACGTGTCATGCGATTAATTGATAATATTAGACAATATGGTCATCTAAAGGCTGATATTTATCCTGTAAATGCGCCTAAAAGAACGCATGTCCCAAAATTAGAAATTGAAGATTTTAATTTAGATAAAGAGACATTAGAAAATATTTCATCTGGTATCGTATCAGATCACTTTAGTGATATATACGATAATGCTTATGAAGCGTTAAAGCGTATGGAAAAGCGTTATAAAGGCTCTATTGCGTTTGAGTACAATCATATTAACAATAATAAAGAACGTACTTGGCTAAAACGTCGTATTGAAACACCTTATAAAGCTACTATTAATAATGATGAAAAAATCAACTTATTTAAAACACTTGCTCATGTTGAAGGTTTTGAAAAATATCTACATAAGAACTTTGTCGGAGCAAAACGTTTCTCAATTGAAGGTGTAGATACATTAGTGCCAATGTTGCAACATACATTGAAGCGTGCTGCTCAAGAGGACATTCAGAATATTCAAATTGGAATGGCACATAGGGGACGTCTCAATGTTTTAACACATGTATTAGAAAAACCTTATGAAATGATGATTTCAGAATTTATGCACACGGATCCAATGAAATTCTTACCTGAAGATGGCAGTTTAAAACTTACTGCTGGGTGGACAGGAGACGTTAAATATCACTTAGGTGGCGTAAAAACTACTTCTTCATATGGTATTGAACAACGTATTTCTTTAGCAAACAATCCTAGTCACCTAGAAATTGTAGCACCTGTAGTTATAGGAAAAACACGTGCTGCTCAAGATGATACACATCATGCGGGTGGACCAACTACAGATTTTCATCACGGTATGCCAATTATTATTCATGGAGATGCTGCATATCCTGGTCAAGGTATCAATTTTGAAACAATGAATTTAAGTAATTTAGATGGTTATTCAACTGGCGGAGCACTACATATAATTACAAATAACCGAATTGGTTTTACAACTGAACCTATTGATGGTCGTTCTACAACGTATTCATCAGACATCGCTAAGGGTTATGATGTACCTATTCTTCATGTGAATGCAGATGATGTAGAAGCGACAATTGAAGCCATTGATATTGCTATGGAATTTAGAAAAGAATTCCACAAAGACTTTGTCATTGATTTAGTAGGTTATCGTCGATATGGACATAATGAGATGGATGAACCATCTATTACAAATCCAACATTATATCACAATATTAGAAAGCATGATTCAGTTGAAGTGATTTATGGAAATAAACTTGTAGATGAAGGTATTTTAACGAAAGAACAAATGTCTGAAATGATTGATTCTGTACAAAAAGAAATGCGTACTGCTCAAGATAAAATTGATAAATCAGATAAAATGAATAGTACTGCAATGAATAAACCAGAATCGCTTCAGTTGCCTTTACAAAGTGATGAAAAAGAGTTTAGCTTTGAACATTTGAAAGAAATTAATGATGCAATGTTAAACTATCCTGAAGATTTCCATGTATTTAGAAAATTAAATAAAGTATTAGAAAAACGTAGAGAGCCTTTTGAAAATGAAAATGGTCTAGTTGATTGGGCTCAAGCAGAACAATTAGCTTTTGCAACAATTGTTCAAGATGGCATATCAATTCGTTTGACAGGTCAAGATAGTGAACGTGGTACATTCAGTCACAGACATGCTGTACTACATGATGAAGACAATGGCAATACGTATACACCGCTTCACCATGTACCAAGTCAAAAAGCAACATTTGAAGTGCATAACAGTCCATTATCAGAAGCTGCAGTCGTAGGCTTTGAATATGGATATAATGTTGAAAATAAAAATAGTATGAATATTTGGGAAGCCCAATATGGAGATTTTTCAAATATGGCACAAATGATGTTTGATAATTTTATGTCATCTGCCAGAGCTAAATGGGGCGAGCGTAGTGGTCTAACTTTATTCTTACCACACGCTTTTGAAGGTCAAGGTCCTGAACATTCATCAGCACGTTTAGAAAGATTCTTACAACTGGCGGCTGAAAATAATAGTACAGTGGTCAATCTATCAAGTTCTAGTAACTACTTCCATTTATTACGTGCACAAGCTAAAAGTTTAAATACTGAAGCGATGAGACCATTAATTGTGATGTCACCTAAGAGTTTGCTAAGAAATAAAACAGTGGCTAAGCCAATTAGTGAATTTACAACTGGCGGTTTCAAACCAATTATTGTTGAAGATGCTCAAAAAGCTAAAGTAACAAAAGTCATTTTAGCTTCTGGAAAAATGTTTATTGATTTAAAAGAAACATTAGCAAAAGAACCTAATGAAAATATACAACTTATTGCTGTGGAAAGATTATATCCTTTCCCAGAAGAGGACATTAAAAAAGCTTTAGAAGAATTACCAAATTTAGAATCTGTTGCTTGGGTTCAAGAAGAACCTAAAAACCAAGGCGCATGGTTATTTGTTTACCCATATCTTAAATCTATTGTTGGACATCAATATAATTTAAGTTATCAGGGTAGAATACAACGTGCAGCACCTGCCGAAGGTGATGGAGAAATTCACAAACTTGTTCAACATAAAATTATTGAAAATAGTGTCAAAAATAACTAGGGGGAAATATAATGGCAGAGGTAAAAGTTCCAGAATTAGCAGAATCAATTACAGAAGGTACAGTTGCAGAGTGGCTAAAAAACATAGGGGATAATGTTGAAAAAGGAGAAGCTATTCTTGAATTAGAAACTGACAAAGTGAATGTTGAAGTTGTATCTGAAGAAGATGGTATACTTCAAGAACAACTTGCATCTGAAGGCGACACTGTAGAAGTGGGCCAAGCTATTGCAATTGTCAGTGAAGGTAAAGGTAGTACAAGTAGTTCAAGCGAATCACAAAATAACGATTCAAATTCTGAAAATGAAAACACAAAAACAGATTCTGCAGAAACTAATTATTCAACACCACGCACTTCTACTGAAGCACAAGGTAGCGATACAAGTTCAAATGACGACTCAGAATCAATCAATAATAAAAGAGTGAATGCAACACCATCAGCACGTCGTCATGCTCGTAAAAATGGTATTGATTTAAATGAAGTAGCTGGAAAAGGTAGCGATGTGATAAGAAAAGAAGATGTTGATAATAGTCAAAAACCAAGTCAATCTAATCAAAATACTCAACCTAATTCACAACAAGAAACATCTAAAAAATCAACTGCTAATACGCCTAATAAACCAGTGATCCGTGAAAAAATGTCTAGAAGAAAGAAAACAGCTGCAAAAAAATTATTAGAAGTATCTAATAATACCGCAATGCTCACAACATTTAATGAAGTTGATATGACAAATGTAATGGAATTAAGAAAACGTAAAAAAGAACAATTTATTAAAGATCATGACGGCACTAAATTAGGATTTATGTCATTCTTTACTAAGGCAGCAGTAGCAGCACTCAAAAAATATCCAGAAGTTAATGCTGAAATTGATGGAGACGATATGATTACTAAACAATACTATGATATTGGTATTGCTGTTTCAACAGATGATGGATTATTAGTACCATTCGTTAGAGATTGTGATAAGAAAAACTTTGCTGAACTAGAAAAATCAATTGCAGATTTAGCAGTAAAAGCACGTGATAAAAAACTTGGATTAGATGATATGGTAAATGGTTCATTTACCATCACTAATGGTGGTGTATTTGGTTCTATGATGAGTACACCAATTATTAATGGTAATCAAGCTGCTATCTTAGGTATGCATTCAATTATTACTCGTCCAATTGCTATTGATAAAGATACAATCGAGAACAGACCAATGATGTATATTGCATTAAGCTATGACCATAGAATTATCGATGGCAAAGAAGCAGTTGGATTCTTAAAAACAATTAAAGAGCTTATCGAGAGTCCAGAAGACTTATTATTAGAATCTTAATTTCGTTTATTAAAGAGCTAAATATATTGAAACCTTAATCAAAAATTGATAAAGAGTAGAATAAGTTCATAATGAATTTATTCTACTCTTTTTATGTTTTAGTTATATTATTAGTATTAAAAAAATTGAGAATATAAAAAATAACAGAGAAGCGCATCCCTCATTATCCATTTATGACTTTTCCAAAGCAGATGCTAATATGTATAAAAATGATAAATTAAGTATTATATTTGGACAAAAAACAGCAAATATTTTTAAGGATATTCCAAACGAATTCATAAAAAAATAATAGTCATTAAAGCTACAATAATTTAAAAACGAACTTTATATAATTTTTTAATTTTATTTTCAAACAGTTAAATAACCTATGACATACCCCCCTACCTATATAAAACAAAGTAGGGGAGGGGTATAATGTATATATTATCTTATATATATTTTATTTATTATACACACTTTAATCATTTATAATATTTTTATTTACGTATATTTTATAATAAAAAACAATACTCTTATTTAAGAGTTCAACATATTATTCATATATAAAATACGTTATAATGTTTAAGAAAAGATATATAAATGGGAGTGTCGATGAATGAGTGGACTAAGAAGTGTTACGATTGGAACAAGTGATCTCTCAAAAACACAGAATTTATTTCATAATATTTTAGGTCTTAATGTTGCAACAAAAAGACAGGCATTACGTTTTGGCGATGCTGAATTAAATCCTGGTACAAGACTTCACTTTGTAGAAGTTCCTAATCCTAATTATAGAAATGTACATATATCAAGCGTGGGATTAAGAACACCATCGAATGCTGGTTTAGAAGAATACCAACAAATATTAGAAAAAAATAATATTCAATTTAGTTCAATCACTGAATTAAACGGTAATCAGCACTTTAATTTTAAAGATGATAATCATCAAATTTTTGATATCTATTCTAATGAATTAAATGTTGGCGTTGGATTAGGGACACCCACATTTGAAAGTGCTGTTAATCCTCTTCATCAAATTCAAGGATTGGGACCAGTAATTATTAAAGTAAACGAATTATTGGTTACAACTTCTATCTTTAAAAATGTATTTAATTTAACGCATTATGCTGAATACGAATCTACTGAATTTCCTGATCAAACTGTCCAGGTATTTAAAATCGGAGATGGTGGACTTGGTGGAGAAATTCATTTATATCAATCTAATGAACAAGTTGAATTAAAAGAAGAAGGAATTGTGGAACAAATTGAATTCAGTACAAATTCAACTGAAGACTTTGAACATGCACAAAAAGAACTGGATGAAATAGGTATTCCTTATCAAATATTAAATCAAGGTGATGCTCAATCGTTACGCATTACTGAAGGTAGCGGCATCTCTTTCATATATACTTTAGAAAAAAATTAATATAAATCATTTTATTGGAGGATTTAAAATGGGAATGTTACATGAAGATTGGAAATCACGCACACCAATTAAACAAGTGATGGTAGTTAACACTGATGCAAAAAAATTCACAGTATCAGATATGCTTACTATTGGAAAACAATATGATGTCATCAATGAAACTGAAGAATATTATCAAATCATTGATAACTCTGATCTAGTAGGTGGTTATTACAAAGATTATTTTAAAGAAGTTTAAATACATTCAATTTCTAAAAAGATAACGATTAAATTAAGACTCAGAGTGATGTGCCAATATCTATACATTTATACACGCTCTTGGTCTATTTTTTCATCTTATAAAGGAGAATATTAAAATGCCAAATAATCATTATATCAATTCAGATCAATCTGTATTCAATGATGCAAAAGCATTGTTTAATTTAAATAAAAATATTTTATTAAAAGGCCCTACAGGCTCTGGTAAAACACGATTAGCTGAAACTTTAAGTGAAGTGGTCCAAACGCCGATGCATCAAGTTAACTGTTCTGTTGATTTAGACGCAGAGAGCTTATTAGGTTTTAAAACAATAAAAACAAATGAACAAGGTCAACAAGAAATTATTTTTATTGACGGCCCAGTTATAAAAGCCATGCGAGAAGGTCATATCTTATATATTGATGAAATCAATATGGCTAAACCTGAAACATTACCTATTTTAAATGGTGTATTAGACTATAGACGTCAGTTAACCAATCCTTTTACTGGAGAAGTAATTAAAGCAGCCCCTGGTTTCAATGTAATTGCTGCGATAAATGAAGGCTATGTTGGGACATTACCAATGAATGAAGCATTAAAAAACCGCTTTATTGTCATACAAGTTGATTACATTGGAGGAGACATTCTTAAAGATGTCATTAAACAACAAAGCCAACTTCAAGATGATGATATAATTAAAAAAATCATTAAATTTAATGAAGACTTACGTACAATGTCAAAACAAGGACAAATTTCAGAAGAAGCAGCTAGTATTCGTGCGTTAATTGACTTAAGTGACTTAATTACAGTTATGCCAATAGAGAGAGCAATTAAGCGTACAATTATCGATAAACTTGAAGATGAACGCGAACAGCAAGCCATCAGAAATGCAATCGAACTAAACTTTTAGAGAGGGATTATTATGAGTGATCGTTTTATAAAATTTAATGATGAGCAGCTAGATGCTAAGCAAGTCATGATGTTACAAGATTTAGCGCGCTTACTACTGAAAAACGAACAAACTAAAGTAAAAATTCAAAAGTTCCCTTATTATGATCCTATTAATAATACTTTAATTACAAGTTGGTTTTGGTCTCATCGTCCAAAAGATATTGAAAGTGCAGGGTTAAAAACAGATGTTATGCTCGCTGCATATGGTTATAAAATGATGGACGAAGCTATCGTAAATGAAGTCCTTCATGATAATGAATTTAGCCATCCCAAATTTTATCATCAACTCTTTAGATTGCTAGAAGATATGCGCGTTTTTAATTTTATTAAAGTGGATCGGCCTAGCACTGCTAAACAAATTGATTTAAGAGTGAAAACTCGATTATCTTATACGGAATCACAAATTAAATTCTATAAAACAAAAACGGTATATACAGATTTACTTTTCTTATATTTAGAGCGAGCATTTTTAAGTCAAAACTTCTTTGATATACCCACGATACATCCACAATTAGATGACATATTAAATCATATGTTTCAATATTTACCTGATTTTTTCCAAAATGAATCATCTGAAGATAATATGTATCTTGCACAACGTATCATGTTCCAAATCGATGAAATGTTATCACATGATATGTTAAATGAATATTATCATCTTCCTAGAAAAGTATATGAAGCTATTCATGAAATGTCTTATGAGGATATTAAACGTATGGATGCAAGTAACGTTGATGGGCAAGATAATACAAATCAAGAAACTGACACTACATCAGCCGAAGCTGAAACAAACGCTCAAGATAGTAAATCTGAAGGTGGCGCTTATCTTGAAATGGAATTACATGAAGGTGAAAATAGTGACGTCATGAGTGATAACGACACTGCACGTGAAGGTGATTCAACTGATGATATGACAGATATGATGACGAAAAAAGGACGTGGCTCTAATCATTCACTTGATCGTGACGAAGGCGGTTCTATAGGTTCTAATCCATCATTTGCTTTACGTGGTATTAATGAAAATGTCGAAATAGAATGGAAAGTGCCTGATATAGGGCCAGAGTATATTTCAAGCTACCAACAAGTTAAAAATGAAGTACAATTTGAAACTAAAGATTTAATTCAGATTATAAAGAAAACCATCGATAGAGAACACGTGGACGAACGTCATAATTTGACTAAAGGTCGTCTTCAACGTGATTTAACCAATTGGTTTATTGATGATCAATATAAATTATTTTATAAAAAACAAGACCTTAGTAAAACATTCGATGCGACTTTTACATTACTGATTGATGTATCTGCTAGTATGTTCGATAAAATGGAAGAAACGATTAAAGGCGTCGTATTATTTCATGAAACATTAAAAGCACTCAACGTTAAACATGAGATACTTGCTTTTAATGAAGATGCTTTTGACTCTGATGATCGAAAACAACCTAATATCATTGATGAAATCGTTCATTACGATCGCTCCATCATAGAAAAAAGTGGACCACGCATTATGTCATTACATCCTCAAGATGATAATAGAGATGGCGTAGCTATACGAATTGCAAGTGAACGTTTATTAAGAAGAAGTCATCAACAACGTTTCTTAATTATCTTTTCAGATGGGGAACCTTCAGCATATAACTATGCTCAAGACGGCATTTTAGATACGTATGAAGCTGTGGAAATGGCACGTAAATTTGGAATCGAAGTATTTAATGTCTTTTTAAGCCAAGATCCTATTACTGAAGATATTGAAGAAACCATTCATAATATTTATGGACAATTTGCATTATTTGTAGAAGGTGTTGAAAATTTACCGAGTCACTTATCACCATTGCTAAAAAAATTGTTATTAAAATCTTTTTAATCATAATCAATAATTAAACTGTATATTGATTTATAATATTCAAATTTTTGTGACATACATAGACTTGTAAATTCTTTTTGTGCTAGAATGTTAAATATTGCAAACATATACATAAAAAGGAGCAAGTCTATGAATAAACATACTTGGATTATCGGCTTTACGCTATTTGCTATGTTTTTTGGCGCAGGTAATCTAATTTTTCCTCCTAATTTAGGACAAGAAAGTGGTGCCTATTTCTGGCCAGCAATTTTAGCTTTTTGTTTAACTGGAATAGGCTTACCATTACTTGGAGTAGTCGTTGGGGCACTTGATAAACAAGGATATATTGGTGCCTTTAATAAACTGTCACCGAGATTTTCAGTTGTCTTTCTAATTATTATTTATTTAACCATTGGACCTCTATTTGCTATACCACGTACTGCATCTACGTCTTTTGAAATGACTATTACACCCATTACTCATTCAAATAGTAATATGTCTTTATTCATTTTTACACTTATTTATTTTATTATTGTTTTATATTTATGTATTAATCCCGGTAAAATAGTAGATCGAATTGGATCTTTATTAACTCCTTTATTATTAATTACAATTTTGGCTATGATCATTAAAGGATTTGTAGACTATAAGGGACCCGGTTCATCTCATGGAAATCCAGAAACATATTCTTCAAATATAGAAAGTTTTTCCCATGGCTTTATTGAAGGGTATTTAACAATGGATGCAATTGCAGCAATTGCATTTTCAATGATTGTGGTTAATGCCATTAAAGCAACAGGAGTTAAACACACCAATCAAATATTTAAACAAACAGTTATAGCTGGGTTTATTGCCGCCTTAGCATTAATTTTTATATATGTTTCTTTAGGGTATATTGGTAATCATATGGGAATAAGTCAAAATACGATTACAACTCTAATGGCTAAAAATCAAAATATAGGAACTTATTTACTTACTACAATGGCTACAAATGGCTTTGGTGTTCTAGGCAAATACTTACTAGGTATCATTGTTGCTTTAGCTTGTTTAACTACAGCTTGTGGACTTATTGTATCTGTGAGTCAATACTTTAATAGTATATTTCCAAAAATTAGTTATAAGGTATATGTTATAGGTTTTACAATTATCAGTTTTATATTGGCTAATTTAGGATTAAATTCTGTTATAAACATGTCTGTTCCTGTATTAAGTATTATTTATCCTGTAGCTATTACTATGATTATTTTAATCTTACTTGCGCGTTTTATTCCAACTAAACCTATTGCGCAACAAATACCTATTATCATTGTTAGTCTTGTTTCAATTGTAAGTACAATAAATACGTTAGGTTTAATAAAATTAAATGTTATAAATCATTTACCTCTTAAGCAATATTCTTTAGAATGGTTACCTATAGCTATCATTTCAATCATAATAGGGTATATCGTATCTAAGTTTATAAATCAATCGTATATTGTTTATCAAAAGGAATAGATATACTAAACACCGGTTACTTCTTTAAATGAGAGCAATCGGTGTTTTAATTTTATCTATTCTTTTTTCATAGTAAGTAAATGTTCTTTTAACTCATTCTCGAGTTGTGATAATTCTCTTTCAGCTTGTTGACGTTTTTGACGTCCATTATATTGAATTTGCAGTGTTTGTTCAATCGTTTCAATGATGTCATTTTGAGTCGCTTTAAGCGTTTCAATATCTACGATACCACGTTCATTTTCAGTAGCCGTTTCAATTGCATTTTGTTTTAACATGGCTGCATTTCGAGTAAGCAAGTCATTTGTGGTATCAGTAACTGCACGCTGAGCTGTTACTGCATTTTTTTGTCTCATTAAAGTGAGAGCAATAGCCATCTGATTTTTCCATAAAGGAATACTTGTGAGAATAGAACTTTGAATTTTTTCGGCTAATGCTTGATTCACATTTTGAATCATGCGAATTTGCGGTGCTGTTTGAATTGCTATTTGACGTGATAATTGTAAGTCATAAATTTTTTTATCTAATCGATCAACAAATTGCTCCATATCAGCGACACTTTGAATATCCATTTGATTACCAGATTGTTCTGCATGTTGACGCAATTTAGGCAATTCATTAGCATTTATGTCTTGTTTTTTACGCTGTGCAGCAGCAATATATAGAGAAACATCATCAAAATATACTTTATTTTGTTCATAAAGATGGTCGAGTAACTGAATGTCTTTAGTTAAATTTCCTTTATGCTTATCCAATTGAATGGTGATTCTATCAACTTGTGAACTTACAGATTGCATTCTAGAGAATACTTCATTTATTGAAGCTTTTGTTCGTCTAAATAAACGTTTAAGTTTAGATTGATTGTCTTGATTCAAGTCATCAGGATTAACTTCTCTTAACTTTGACATTAATTGATTTAAAGTATCACCAATAGGACCCACATCTTTCGATTGAACTTCATCTAACATTTGATGTGAAAATTGAGACATGTTCTGCTGTAGATGTGTCCCAAAAGATAATAGGCCTTCACTATCTAATGGTTTGATTTGTTGACTAATTGAATCAATTTTTTTTAAATCTTGTTCGTTAAATTGTTGTTCAAAGTCTTGCTTAACATTTTGAGTTGAAACATCATGCGGTTGATGTTCTATATAATCATCTAATGGATGTGAGTTAATAAATTGGTCTTTTTGATTCATTTAAAAATTCTCTCCATTCTTATCTTAACTTTAAATTATTATTTTTTATATCGTTTTTGTTGTAACCGATTAAGTTCCATTTCAATATCTAAACGCTCATAATCATCTTCATTAAGTCTTTTTAAATCTGCAATAAGTGTACGTTTCACTTCATCTAAAGTAATACGTGTTTGCTCTAATTTTTGCTTTTCTTTATCAGATTTTTTTGGCATTTTAGATAAACGGGTATATGCATCAATTAAATTTAGTGCATTATCTATATGCGAATAAAAGAAACTCTCTACCTTGAAGAATGATGAAGGTCTCTGTTTAACAGCATAATGAATAGACTTAGAAATTTTATAAATATCATTAATTTGACGAAAATCTTTAATCGTTCTGATATTAATATATGATTTTAAAATATTACGAATTTTATTATGTGATTGATTGAGTTGCTGATTAACAAAACGATAGTCTCTACGTGATAATCCAATTTCATTTAAATATTTTTTGGATGTCAATCTTTGAGTAGGAAAATAAGATACAAAAAACATTCCAATACCTATTAGGGCATCAAGTATAAAGGATAGATCAAATCCAAATACACTTGTCACCCATGAGATAATAGCTATTGGAATTCCTACTAAAACACCCAGAAGTCGAGAAAGGTTATATCTCAATATTCATCTTCCTTTATTTAATAAATCGTTTTAAATTCTGAGTATCTATTTGTTACGTCTAAATCTTCAATACTATAATCAGAAACTGAAGATGCAGGAGAAGCACCAGCAATCACTTTATCAATAAATGATTTTATTTGTTCCTCGTCACCTTGAGCATATATATCTACATAATCCTCAACATTTTGAACAGTCCCAAATATACCAAGTTTTTTTGCAATTAATTCAGTATGATGACGGAACCCTACACCTTGGACAGTTCCAAATACTTGTATATGTTTACGTTGCATCATTATCACCTCTACATTATATTATACGTATTTTTCCTACAAAAAACTAATAATTAATATACATATCATCTCTATCTCAATTAAAAGAACGAAGTCTTTAAGCTTGAATTCGTCTAAAAAAAAGTTACAATATTTATTAGAGTTTTAATTTGAGAGGGGACTTAGTCATGTGGACAGTTGCAAAGATTCGTGCTGACTACGAGGGATGGTGGTTATTTAGCGACTGGACAGAAAAAATCGTAGAACAACATCATTATAGTAACTATGAAGAAATGTTAAAAGATTATCAATCAATTATTAAAAAAAGTAAAAAATATTATAATAATTATGTTATTGGGAAATATAATATTTATGCATTTTATAATAATTGTGATTTAAATTTTTGTGAAGATTGTGATGAAGATTTACAAATATTTTATAGTTTTATTGTTTTAAATAATAAAGAAGTTTATTATAATCTACCAAAAATTAATTAAAAGAGAATTTTCTATAATTGTATTGCAATTTAGTTCAAACTAACATATAATAGTTACCAAGCAATAGTTTTATTCCATATTGCAAAGAATATCTGTAATATTGATTGATAGCATTTTGTTATTTATACATATTTATAACACGTATTTTTTGTAATATGCGAATAATGCATATTGAATGAATTTTAGTCTTGGAGGTTTCACAATTATGAAACAAGGTACAGTTAAATGGTTTAACGCTGAAAAAGGTTTTGGCTTCATCGAAGTTGAAGGAGAAAACGACGTATTCGTACACTTCTCAGCAATTAACCAAGAAGGTTATAAATCATTAGAAGAAGGTCAATCAGTTGAGTTTGAAGTAGTTGAAGGCGATCGCGGTCCTCAAGCTGCAAACGTTGTTAAACTATAATTTATAGATTGCAAAAATTGACTTTAGTAACACCTTACCAAGATGTAGGGTGTTTTTTATATATAATTGAGGCTGGGACATAATCCCAGAAAAATAGCCAGTAAATGAGTTTTAAAAAACTCATTTACTGGCTTCTTTATTTATGATACTTTCTGTTATTGGATCATTTTCTTAAAGAACAGCTTCATCCTGTTCCTTCAAGTATTTCGCCAACATACTTTATCTTCAATTAAAACAATTCTTGATATCTGAATTCAATGAATTCAAATATCATCATGGTGCAACATTAACGGGTAAGTATAAACTTTTTCGTTATTTTATTTTGTATCATTAATTATTAATTGACGTAATGATTGACGTTTAATAACTTCACGTGCTTTTCCATCTTTTAAGAAGAAAACAGGTGGTTTTTGCATTTGATTATAATTAGATGCCATAGAGTAATGGTATGCGCCAGTAGATAAAATGGCTAAATAATCTCCACGTTTTACAGAAGAAGGTAACATAGCATCTCGGATAATAATGTCTCCAGATTCACATAACTTTCCGGCAATAGTTACCGTTTCGTCTGCCTCCTCATGACGATTTACAAGTAATGCTTGATATTTTGCTCCATATAAAGCAGTTCTAATATGATCACTCATACCACCATCAATAGAAACATATTTATTTACTTCAGGAATGTCTTTAATTATTCCAACTTCATATAAAGTAATGCCCGCTTCGCCAACAATTGAACGTCCTGGTTCAATACCAATTTCAGGAACGTCGTAGTTTAATTTTTCTGATTCAGATTTAATCGCATCTGTAATTTCAGCAATACCTTCTTCAATAGGGAAGCTCACATCACCTTCGACATATTTAATACCAAAACCACCACCTAAGTTAAGTAATTCAACTTGGATATGATGCTCATTAAGCCAATTTAAAACAATTTTAGCTGTTTCAATCATAGCTTCAGTACCCTCAATTTGTGATCCTACATGGAAATGTATTCCTTTTAAATGAAGATGCTTTGATGCTTTGACTTTTTCAACTGCTTGAATTGCAAGACCATGGCGAATTGAAAGACCAAATTTACTATCTTCTTGACCAGTTTGAATAAATTCATGGGTATGGGCCTCTACTCCAGGATTCACACGAATGACAACATTAACTGTATCACTTGCATAGCGATCGATTAATTCAATTTCTTCTAAAGAATCAATAACAAAGTAGCCAACGCCACTTTCTAAAGCATATTGTATTTCACGTTTCGTTTTATTATTGCCATGGAAGTGGATGCGACTAGGATCAAATTTAGCCTCTAATGCTGTATAAAGCTCACCTTCAGATACGACATCTAATTGTAAGTTTTCTTCTTGAACTAACTTTACCATTTGAATGCAAGTAAAGGCTTTAGAAGCATATGAAATATTGTATTTTAATCCACTTTTTTGAAAAGCATTATGAAATCGACGCATTTGATTGCGAATTTCATCTTCATCATAAACAATGGTAGGCGTACCAAAACTTTGAGCTAGTGTTTTCAAACTTGTACCCGCCATTGTTAATTCACCGTAATCATTATATTTAACTGACATTTTATCTAAACTCCTTTATAAGAGAATCATGATTCATCGCACTAAGTTGTTCTGAATTAGCGCCAACACCTTTGAATGTGTATTCATCAATGCGTATATCATTATTATATAGTATCACTTCATCTTGTGCATGAACATCATCATCGACTTCAACAAACATGTGACTCATCATTAATGCTCGAATAGGGTAACGTTTACCATTAATTAATGCTTCGTGTGTTGCACGTTTTTTTAAAATACCATCACCATAGCCAATATCAACAACTGCAAGATGTGTATGATCATGCATTGCTTCAAATGCAAAACTATAACCACAATAATCACCTTTATTTACTTCACGAACTTGAATTACATTTCCTTTTACGGTTAAGGCTTGTTCAATCTCATGTTCATCTAATTTGCTATATGGTCTTGAACCATATAAAGCGATACCTACACGTGCATGTGTATGATAGGGAAGAAGTTGTTGTCCTTCGCGATAATAACTCGCACTGTTTTGCGCATGGATAAGTTCAAATTGGTATCCTTCATTTAATAATGTATTAACGACGTTTAACCATGCTTCCCGTTCAATCCCATACTCTGGAACATCAAATTCATCTGCATACCCAAAATGCGTCCATAGGCCAACGATATTCATTTTACTTCCATTATCATTTTCATGATGATGAAGTACTTCTTTAATTTCATCAAGATTTTTGAAACCTGAACGATGGAGTAAATTTTCAAATTCTAAGTGAACATTAATATCTTTTAATTCACTTTTGTACTGATAATAATATTCTAAAGAGGGAAGCGTCATTTGAATATTATTATTTCGAACTGTATCAAAGTCATAAACTGCATTCATTAAAAAGATTGTGGCATGAGGCGCAAGTTTACGAACTCTCACTGCTTCTTTTAAGGAAGTAGTACTAAATGTATGGATACCCGCTTCTAAAAATGTTCTTACTGCAAACTCTAATCCATAATGATAAGCATTATTTTTTACAACTGCCATTATTGATTGATTATTCTTTACTTTAGTTGCATTTCTTAAAAATATTTTTGAATCAACTGACCAAACTGCTGTCAATTTAATTTACTCCTTTCCATAATGGTTCAATATTTGTTCATAGTAATTGGCAACATCAATAAGCACTTTTTCGTCAAAATTTAAATGCGATGTATGTAAGCCTGTGATAAAGCCTTTATCTTCATTTCGAGTTCCTACAAAAGCAAAGTAAGACGGTGCTAATTGTTGGCCATAAAAACTAAAGTCTTCGCCGAATAAAAATGGCAGAGGCTTTTCAATAACTTCTAAATTAGCAGATAGAATAGATTTTTCAACGGTATGACGTAGTTTAGGACTATTCATTGTAGCAGGATATCCTTCTTCAAATTTGACTTCACAATCAACATTGAATAATAATTTCACACTTTTTGCAATTTTATTCATTTGATTTTTCACAATATTTAAATCAGTGGCATCATAAGTACGAATAGTTCCTTCTAAATAACCGTTACTAGGCACCGTGTTAATTGCTTCGCCTGCATTAAAGTGGCCCATATGAACAATATTACGTTTTAGTCCATTTAAATGATATTGCTGTATTTGACCAACTTGATTTAAAACATGAATCAGTGCTTCGCCACATGAATGACCTTGCTCTTTATCAGCTACATGACTAGATAATCCTTTTAGGAAAAAACGATATTCAGTGGCACTTGCTGTAATTTCTTCATCGCGTATCACGACTTGTCCTTCCTCAGCGAAAGGATTGACATGAATGCCAAATACTGCTTCAATAGGATATTGATTAAAAGCACCTGCTTTAATTAAGCGATTTGCGCCTCCGCCTGTTTCTTCAGCTGGTTGGAAGATAAACACGACATTATGAGGTAATTGATGTTGATCAGCCATCACCTTACATCGTTTAACAAATAACATCAATGCTGTTGTATGACCATCGTGACCACAAGCATGCATCACATTATCTGTTTGACTACGATAATCGACATTATTTTCTTCAAAAATGGGTAGGGCGTCAATGTCTGCCCGAAATGCAATTGTATGGTCACTATTACCTTCTAAATATGCAATAGCACCCGTTTCAAGAGGTTGTTCGTAAGGTACATTTAATTCATCTAGAAATCGAGTAATATATTGAGTTGTCTCAAATTCGTGAAGACTTAATTCTGGATGTTGATGTAAATGTCTTCTATGTTGTGTGACAAATTCTAATTCGCTCATCTTAATCAATCCTTTATTCATTTATTATTCAACTTATGTATTCATTTAATTGTAAAGGCTGAGAACATGTTGTCCCAGCCTTTAGCATTCAATTATTCAAGTTTGTCATTAATCATTTAATTTTCTTAACGCTGCAACAATTTCTCGTTTAGAGTCTTGAACTTCAGATGTTTGTTTAATGACTTTAGCAGGTGTACCAGCTACAACCGCACCGGCAGGAACATCTTGAGTCACGATAGCACCAGCAGCTACAATAGCGCCTTCGCCAACTCTTACGCCTTCTAGAATAACTGCGTTTGCGCCAATTAATACATTATCTTCGATTACTACTGGAGAAGCACTAGGTGGCTCAATAACGCCCGCTAATACTGCACCGGCACCTACATGAACATTTTTACCCGTTGTCGCACGACCACCTAATGTTGCATTCATATCAATCATAGTGCCTTCACCTACAACAGCGCCAATATTGATTGTTGCTCCCATCATCACAACGGCACCGTCTTCGATAATAGCTTGTTCACGAATGAATGAACCTGGTTCAATACGTGCATTTGTATTGGTTAAGTCTTTTAAAGGAATAGCAGAATTACGACGGTCCATTTCAATTTCTAAGTCAGTAATATGTGATTGATTGGTTTCATAAAATGTTTTCCAATCATCCGCTTCACAAAATATTACTTTTGAATCATCAGATCCGAATACTTTAAATGTATTAGGAAAAGTGACGTCATTGAATTGTCCATTTACGTATACTTTTAATGGTGTTGATTTTTTAGCATCACTAATATATTGAATAATTTCTTGTGCAGATAAGTGTTGTACCATAGTTTAGAATCTCCTTAAGTTATTTTATAAGTTGTCAAATGTATAGAAACCATTTGATTTTGTGTTTAATTTTTCAGCAGCTGTAATTGCGCCATTTGCAAAAATGTCCTTAGATTGCGCTTTATGAGAAATGGTAATTGTTTCATCTGTGCCAGCAAATAAAACATCATGTTCGCCTACAATTGTACCGCCACGAACTGAATGAATACCGACTTCATCTTTTTCACGTTTTTCAGTTCGCTCATGTCGATCGTAAACAGGCGTTACATTTTCACGTAATTCTTTAATAACATCATAAAGTTTGACTAGCGTGCCACTTGGCGCATCTACTTTTTTATTATGATGAGCTTCAGTTAACTCAATATCATAATCGTGTAAAAGGGGAACAGCTGCTTCTAGAATTTTAGTTAATGCATGGACGCCATAACTCATATTTGCACTGAAGAAAACAGGCATACGTTCGCTTAATTGTTCTAATTTTTGAATTAGTTTTTCTTTTTCACCAGTAGTAGCAATCACTAAAGGTAATTCAAAACCTTCATCTAATAAAGGTAATAATAGATTAGGATTAGAGAAGTCGATCGCTACATCAGCTTCATTTTGTGCGTCTGCAATATGATGATAAGTTTTATATGGTGAATGTTGATGGTCTTCTGGCTCAATTGTACCAATAATCTCATGACCTTTTTCTTCTGCTAATCTGGCAACGCGTTGATTCATTGTGCCATATCCAATGAGTAAAATTTTCATTTTTATTCCTCCGCTTTAAACGCTTTATAAGCATTCACTAATACATTTGCTTTTTCTTTCTCTAGTGGTAATAAAGGTAATCTTAATTCATAATTTCCAAATCCTAAATGACTTGTTAGAGCTTTAATTGGAATAGGGTTGACATCAACTGAAAGTGCATCTAACAATTGACCAATTGGTTCAAAGTCTTTCTCAATTTTTTTCCCATTTTGTTTAGCATCATAGAGTGCTTGAAATTCTTTCGGAATAACGTTAGCAATGACAGAAATTACGCCATTACCTCCGCGATTATAGAATTCTACGACATTATCATCATTACCACTGTAAAGAGCAAATTCATCTTGATGAATACGTTTTTTCACTTCTTCGTAATAGTTAAAGTCATTTGTAGCATCTTTAATAGCTACAATATAATCATTATGACTTAATGTTTCGACTGTTTCAGGATCAATTGTCATATTCGTTCTTGAAGGTACATTATATAAAACAACAGGTAACTTAACTTCATTCGCGATAGTTTCAAAATGTTTAATTAAGCCACGTTGATTCGTTTTATTATAGTAAGGTGTGATTAACATAATACCATCTACACCTAATTCTTTAGCACGTAATGAAGCTTGAATAGATTTAGCTGTATTATTTGTACCAGTTCCAGCGATAATAGCCACTTGATGATTAACTTGTTTAATCACTGCTTGAAGTACTGTTTCTTTCTCTTCTTCTGTTAAAGTAGGGCTCTCTGCTGTAGTACCGTTTACAATAATTGCTTTAACATTATTATCAAGTAAAAATTGAACATGTTGTTCTAATGCTTTATAGTCAACTTCATTATTAGTAAATGGAGTAGCAAGCGCTACACCTACACCTTCAAAAATATGTGCCATATTATCTAGCTCCTTTTAATTTAATGACTTGTTCTAACACTTGAACTGCATTTAAAGCTGCACCTTTAAGTAGGTTATCTGAAGTACACCAAACATGGAAAGTATTATCAAGTGAGTCATCACGACGAATTCTACCTACAAACACTTCATCTTTACCTGTTGAATTAATAGCTAAAGGATATTCATTATTTTCAGGATTATCTACTAAAACAACACGATTATCGTTTTCAAATAAATCTTTAATTTCTTGAACTGTTGCTTCTTTATCAAGAGTGACATCAATTTCTACGCTATGACTATCTTGAACAGGTACACGTGCACATGTTGCAGTCACACGTAAGTCAGGTTGTCCTAAAATTTTTCGTGTTTCATCAATCATTTTTTGCTCTTCTTTTGTATATCCATCTTCTAAGAAAACATCAATATGTGGTAAAACATTATTATAAATAGGATGTGGATAAGCTTCTGGAGCTTTACCATTCGCACCTTCAGCTAAGTCTCTCTTACCTTTAATCCCTGAACCTGAAACTGCTTGATATGTTGTATAAGCTACACGTTTTAATCCAAAAGCATCGTATAAAACTTTGAGTGGCACGACCGACTGAATTGTTGAGCAGTTAGGATTGGCAATGATACCACGTTTAAATTCTGGTTGGTTAACTTCTGGTACAATTAAGTCCACATCGTTTGCCATACGCCATTGACTTGAATTATCAATAACAATTGCTCCAGCTTTTTCGAAAATAGGGGCAAATTGTTTACTTGTTTCGCCACCTGCACTCATTAGCACGTAATCAAATTTTTCACTTGCTGCTTCTTCTGTAAGTTCTTGAACTGTATATGTTTTCCCTTGAAACTCAATTTCTTTTCCTGCTGATCTTGCTGATGAGAATAATACTAACTCATCAAATTGAATATGTTTACGATCAATTGTTTCTAACATTTTTGTTCCGACTAATCCTGTTGCTCCAACTACTGCTAATCTTGTCATAAAAGAATCACTCCATTTAAATATTAATTGAATTTTAAATTACTTATTTTAACTTAAGTTTAAATATCAAAAGCATCGTATAAAACTTCAACCGCTTTATTTCCATTTTCTGCATCAATAACATAAGAAATACTAATTTCAGAAGTTGTTGTTTGATAAAATGGAATATTAGAATTAATTAACGTAATAAATGCTTTTGAAGCTACACCAGACATATCACGCATTCCTGAACCAATTAATGAAATTTTGACGTACGCTTCATTAATTTTATAATCTAATGCATCAAATGTTGTAGAAAGTTCCTCTAAGATACTTGAAATTTGTTGTACATCACTATCTTTAATAGAAAAAGATAGTTGTAAACCTTCAACATTTACGATTTGAGAAATCATATCCACATTAACTGAACCTTCATCTAAAGCAGTAAATAATTGAGTTAGAAGTCGATTATCTGGAAGAGGATAACTAATTGTTACATGCATCATATGTGTATCTAATGCAACTCCAGTTACGGCTTTTTTTTCTAATATTTCTGTTCTTGGCATAATCCATGTTCCTTTCACATTTGATAACGTTCTACCTAAATACAAGGGGATATCATAATTTTTAGCAAGTTCTACACTTCTTGTTTCTAACACACCAGCACCTAAAGCGCTCATTTCCATCATTTCTTCATAAGACACATAATCTAAACGTTTTGCCTCACTCAAAATTCTTGGATCAGTAGCATAAACGCCATCAACATCAGTGTAAATTTCACAAGGGATTTGATTACTAGCTGCTAATGCAACAGCAGTCGTATCTGAACCACCACGACCAAGCGTAGTTAACTCTAATTCGTCGTTCACTCCTTGGAAACCTGCTACAACTAAAATATCCTTGTCTTTAAATTCCTTGTTAAATGTTTCAGGATTAATTTCTGCAATTCGACTTTTTAAATGATGACCTACTGTTTTGATACCTGCTTGATATCCAGTCATAGCTCTAGCACTTACGCCAATATCATTTAATACCATCGACAAATAAGAAACTGTTTGTTGTTCACCAGTTGTTAATAATAGAGCAAGTTCTTCATCTTTTGGTGTTGTTGTAAGATGGGAAACATTTTCCATTAATTGATCTGTTGTTTTGCCCATAGCACTTACGACAACAATAAGTTGTTCACCGTCATCTACACGGCGTTTAAGCATTTCTGCAATATTTTTTATCTTTGTAAAATCGGCGACAGATGAACCACCGAACTTCAAAACACGTCGTTTCAAGATTTTACCTCCTAGAATTTAGGGGCACACGTCATAAAAAAGAGCAAGTTCGGAATGTGCGAACTTGCTCGTAATTTATATACAAGTGATGCACTCCATTATTAAATAATAATGACAAACTCTCAGCTCTTAACCACAAAGTCCAACGAACGCTTACTGCGGTTGCAATTCGTTTCGGCATCGCACCCTTTCTATATTAGCCGTGGCAGACAGTATTCTAATATATACTAATGATTGATGCGCCTCATCAATTTCTTATTCAATTACTATGTTTTTAATTATACATAAGCACCTTTTAACTGTAAACCGATTTTTGTGATTTTTTGAAATAAACTGAAAATTATTAAAGTAATATTACTGTTAAAGAAAAGAGATAGTAATAATAAGTAATTTGTGTAAATAATAACAATAATTCGAAAATAATAATATTTTATAAAAAAACTGTCGATAAAGTTCGTTATTTATCGACAGTTTTATGCATATTTTAAATTTTAAAAATAGAAGATAACTTATTAAAATCCTGTTATTTTATTTTTGTAACACACCAATTTCTTTTAGATATTCTTCATATGGCAATTCTTTAGATAAACTACCTGGTTGGTTTAAGTCAATCACACGATTAGCGATTGTATTAATAAATTCAAAATCATATGAAGTAAAGATAATTGATCCTTTGAATGAAGCTAATCCATCATTAACAGCTGTAATGCTTTCTAAATCAAGATGATTCGTTGGCTCATCAAGTAGTAAAACATTGGCACTTGAAAGCATCATTTTACTTAACATACAACGTACTTTCTCTCCACCTGATAATACACTTGCTTTTTTCTTAACTTCTTCACCGCTAAATAGCATACGTCCTAAGAAGCCACGTAAAAATGTTTCAGTTTGTTCATCTTCAGGAGCATATTGACGTAACCATTCAACTAAATTCATATCTACGCCTTCGAAGAAATCAGAATTATCTTTAGGGAAATAGCTTAATGAAGTTGTCACTCCCCATTTAAATGAACCTTCATCTGGTTCCATTTCACCAGCAAGTATTTTTAATAGGGTAGTTTTAGCAATTTCACTATCGCCAATTAAAATAGCTTTATCATTTGGATTCATAGTGAATGAAATATTATCTAAAACTTTTTCACCATCAATTGTTTTTGAGATACCATCAACTACTAATAAATCGTTACCAATTTCTCTTTCTGGGGTGAATTTCACATAAGGATAACGTCTTGAAGATGGTTGAATATCATCAAGTTCAATTTTCTCTAATTGCTTCTTACGACTAGTTGCTTGTTTTGATTTTGACGCATTCGCAGAGAAACGAGCAATGAAGTCTTGTAATTCTTTAATTTTTTCTTCTTTTTTCTTGTTTTGTTCTTGAGCCATTTTTTGAGCAAGTTGACTTGATTGATACCAAAAATCATAGTTACCAACATAGACTTTGATTTTGCCAAAATCTAAATCTGCAATATGTGTACATACATTATTTAAAAAATGACGATCATGAGATACGACAATGACAGTATTTTCAAAGTTAATTAAGAAATCTTCTAACCAACTGATGGCAGGAATATCAAGACCATTGGTAGGCTCATCGAGTAATAAAACATCTGGATCTCCAAATAAACTTTGTGCCAATAATACTTTTACTTTTTGATTATTTTCTAACTCTGACATTTGCTTATCATGTAAATCTGGGGTAATACCAAGTCCTGATAGTAGGGAAGCTGCATCTGCTTCGGCATTCCATCCATTCATTTCAGCAAATTCACCTTCTAATTCAGCTGCACGAATGCCATCTTCATCACTGAAGTCAGGTTTCATATAAATTTCGTCTTTCTCTTTCATCACTTCAAATAGACGTTCATGACCTTTTATAACTACATCTAATACACGTTCATCTTCATAAGCAAAGTGATCTTGTTTTAATACTGCTAAACGTTCATCTTTTCCAAGAGAAACATGACCCGTTTGTGAATCAATTTCTCCAGATAAGATTTTTAAGAAAGTAGATTTACCTGCACCATTCGCACCGATAAGTCCATAACAATTACCTTCAGTAAATTTAATATTTACATCTTCAAATAGTTTACGATCACCAAAACGTAAACTTACATCCGTAACTTGTAACATTCATTTACTCCTTTATTCATCGTTTATCTAACGCAAAAAATTATATCATATAATGTTCCTATATTCGACCTTATATCATTTATGTCAATGATACTTTACAAAACTCATGTTATAATACTTAGAAATACACTGCTTAAAGGAGACAACTATGGCATTAGACAAAGATATCGTTGGTTCAATTGAATTTCTAGAAGTTCTTGGATTGGAAGGCTCTACTTATTTATTAAAAGGTCCAAATGGTGAACAAGTGAAGTTAAATCAGTCAGAAATCAATGAGGAAGATGAATTCGAAATTGGAGAAGAATATAGTTTCTTCATTTATCCAAACCGTTCAGGTGAATTATTTGCCACTCAAAATATGCCTGATATTACAAAAGATAAATATGATTTTGCAAAAGTATTAAAAACAGATAGAGATGGTGCAAGAGTAGATGTTGGTTTACCAAGAGAAGTGCTTATTCCATGGGAAGATTTACCTAAAGTTAAATCGTTATGGCCTCAATCAGGAGATTATGTATTAGTCACATTAAGAATCGATAGAGATCATCAAATGTTCGCGCGTTTAGCTAGTGAAACAATTGTGGAAAAAATGTTTACACCTGTATCTAATGATGATATGCAAAATCAAGTATTAAAAGCAAGACCTTATCGTTTATTACGTATCGGTACTTTTTTATTAACTGAGGATGGTTACAAAGTATTTGTACATGAGTCTGAACGTAAACATGAGCCAAGACTAGGCGAAGCTGTAGAAGTACGTATTATCGGGCATAATGAAAAAGGTGAATTGAACGGTTCATTCTTACCACTCGCACATGAACGTTTAGATGAAGATGGTCAAGTCATCTTTGATTTGTTAGTAGAGTATGATGGTGAACTTCCATTTTGGGATAAATCAAGTCCGGAAGCAATTAAAGAAGTATTCAACATGAGTAAAGGTTCATTTAAACGTGCAATTGGTCATTTATATAAAAGAAAAATTATAAATATTGAAACTGGAAAAATTACATTAACTAAAAAAGGTAAAACCCTTATTCAAGAATAATGAGTTCATGAAAAACGAGTTTCTTCTATATTATATAGATAGTTCAAAACCATTGAAAGGTAACACTTTCGATGGTTTTTTTATGGGTTTTATTTATATAAAACATAAGTTTTTTGATAAATTAACAAAATATTTACAATTACTCTATTTTACATTAACAAAAAGTATGTAATATAAGCATTGTAAGAAATACATATAACATTTTGGGTTATCTATAATTAGGAGGATGTTTTAATGAAGAAATGGCAATTAGTTGGTACAACTGTTTTAGGTGCTACTGTTCTTTTAGGCGCATGTGGCGGTGGAAATAGTGGCGGCAGTGGTTCAGGAGATGGAAAAGACCTTGAAGGTTCTGCAAAAGGTGAAGGTTCATCTACTGTTGCTCCAATCGTTGAAAAATTAAATGAAAAATGGGCTAAAGATCATCCAAGCGCAACTATTTCATCTGGTCAAGCAGGTACTGGTGCTGGTTTTGAAAAATTCATCGCTGGTGAAACAGACTTCTCACAAGCTTCTAGACCTATCAAAGATGAAGAAAAACAAAAATTAGAAGACAAAAACATTAAATATAAAGAATTTAAAATTGCACAAGATGGTGTAACTGTTGCTGTTAATAAAGATAATGACTTTGTAAAAGAATTATCTAAAGATCAATTGAAAAAAATCTACAGTGGCGAAGCTAAAACTTGGAAAGATGTAGATTCTAGCTGGCCTAACAAAGAAATCAAAGCTTTCTCTCCAAACTCAAGTCATGGTACTTATGACTTCTGGGAAGAAGAAGTTATGGATAAACAAGATATCAAAGCTCAAAAAAATGGAGATACTAACGTTATCGTTCAATCAGTTGAGAAAAACAAAGAAAGTATTGGTTACTTCGGTTATAACTTCTATAAACAAAATAAAGATAAATTAAAAGAAGTTAAAATTAAAGGTGACGATGGTAAATCTGTAGAACCTACTAAAAAGACTATCCAAGATGGTTCTTATCCTTTAAGTAGACCATTATTCTTATATGTTAAAGAAAAATCATTAGAAGATAATGATGTTATGAGAGAATTCTTGAAATTCACTTTAGATGATAAAGGTAAATCAGCTGAAGATGCTGGATACGTTGCTTCACCAAGCAAAGTTTATAAAGATGAAATTAAAGAATTAGATAAATACAAAAAAGATTCTGACAAATAATAATCATTATTAATATAAAGGGCTGGGAATTAACAACTCATGTAAATGTTACATGAGTTGTTCAGGATATATACATGGGTGATTGTTAAAGTGTTTTAAATTAATTTGAACTCATTCGTTACCTGATAATTTCCTGCTCTTTTTTAAAATCTATTGGGAGAAATAAAAAGAGAGGGTTACATATGGCTTCTAACACTAATGTTAGAGAGATGATAGCTAAAAATAACGCTAAAAAAGGTGGATTTTCTGATAAAATCGTGCCAATTATTTTAGGAATTATTGCTGCCATCTCTATTTTAACAACTATCGGTATACTATTTACGTTAATCACTGAAACAATCACATTCTTTACACGTGTTTCAATTACTGAGTTTCTTTTTACTAAAGATTGGAGCCCTACAAGTTCTGATCCTAAATATGGTATTTGGGCTTTAATTCTTGGTACTTTAAAAATCACTTTCATTGGTACTTTAGTGGCTGTTCCTATCGGATTAGGGGCTGCAATCTACTTAAGTGAATATGCAAGCGATAAAGCAAGACGTATTATTAAACCTATTCTTGAAATCTTAGCTGGTATTCCAACTATCGTATTCGGTTTCTTTGCTTTAACTTTTGTAACACCTTTATTAAGAACATTTATACCTCAACTCGATAGTTTTAACTCTATCAGTCCTGGTATCGTAGTTGGAATAATGATTGTTCCAATTATTACAAGTATGAGTGAAGATGCAATGGCTTCTGTACCTAATAAAATGCGGGAAGGTGCTTTTGGTTTAGGTTCAACTAAATTTGAAGTGGCAACTAAAGTCGTATTACCAGCTGCCGCTTCTGGTGTAATTGCTTCAATTGTACTTGGTATTTCTCGTGCTATTGGTGAAACAATGATCGTATCATTAGCTGCAGGTAGTTCACCGACATCATCTTTAACATTAACAAGCTCTATTCAAACAATGACAGGTTATATTGTTGAAATTGCTACAGGTGATGCGACATTCGGTTCAGATATTTACTATAGTATTTATGCAGTTGGCTTCACATTATTCATTTTCACATTAATTATGAACTTAATTTCATACTGGATATCTAAGCGTTATAGAGAGGAGTATTAATATGACAGCAACGACTGATCCAAGAGCTAAAGGTTTAGTTGACAAAAATAAAGTCGAAAAAAATCTATCTAGTCGTGATAAAAAAAATAGTCTTAATAAATGGCTATTCTTTGCATGTATTGTATTTGCTTTAATCGTTCTTGCCGCACTACTGATTCAAACACTTGTAAAAGGTGTAGGACATTTAACACCTGAATTCTTTACAAGTTTCTCATCTTCAACACCATCACAAGCTGGGATTAAAGGCGCATTAGCTGGTACATTATGGTTAATGATTACTATTATCCCAATTTCTATTATCTTAGGTGTTGGTACAGCAATTTATCTTGAAGAATACGCACGCGATAATATGTTTACAAGTTTCGTTAAAATTTGTATTTCTAACTTAGCTGGTGTCCCTTCAATTGTATTTGGTTTATTAGGTTTAACATTATTTGTACGTGGCGCTGGTATTGAATCATTATCTTTAGGAAATACTGTTATCGCTGCTGCTTTAACAATGTCATTACTTATCTTACCGATTATTATCGTTTCAAGTCAGGAAGCGATTCGTGCCGTACCTAATTCTGTAAGAGAAGCATCTTATGGTCTAGGTGGAAATAAATGGCAAACAATTAGAAAAGTGGTTTTACCCGCTGCTTTACCTGGTATTTTAACGGGATTTATTTTATCACTTTCACGTGCATTAGGTGAAACAGCACCATTAATCTTAATCGGTATTCCGACTATTTTCTTAGCAGTACCATCTGGTTTATTCTCAATGTTTACTGCTTTACCAACTCAAATTTATACTTGGGCTAAAATGCCACAAGCTGAATTCCAAAACGTGGCATCAGCAGGTATTATCGTATTACTTGTTATCTTATTATTAATGAACGGTTTAGCAATTTTCTTACGTAATAAATTTTCTAGAAAATATTAAGCATTTTATTATTAAAGTTATTTGGGATAGAGAGAAAGGTTTCTGCTTTCTCTCTTAAAATAAAAGGAGTTTTATATATGGCAAAAATCAATGTAGATGAAAAGAAAAAGAACGTTGAACAACATACAAATGATGTTGTTGATCAACGCTCAAATCACACTCATCCAACAAACGACACACAACAACATAACGACAATCAGTCGCAAAAGACAACAATTGTAACAACTAATAATGAAAATAAAAAAGATATTAAACCTGACAGTGAAAGAAAAGTAGTTTATTCAACTCAAAATTTAGATTTATGGTATGGTGAAAATCATGCTTTACAAAACATCAATTTAGATATCTTAGAAAATAATGTCACTGCTATTATCGGACCTTCTGGCTGTGGTAAATCAACGTATATTAAAACATTAAATCGTATGGTTGAATTAGTACCATCAGTTAAAACTGCGGGTAAAATTTTATACAGAGGACAAAATATTTTTGATAGCAACTATTCAAAAGAAAAACTAAGAACGAATGTAGGAATGGTATTCCAACAACCAAATCCGTTTCCTAAATCAATTTATGATAATATTACTTATGGTCCAAAAATCCATGGTATTAAAGATAAAAAATTACTTGATGAAATTGTTGAAAAGTCATTACGTGGTGCTGCAATTTGGGATGAATTAAAAGACAGATTACATACAAATGCGTATGGATTATCAGGGGGACAACAACAACGTGTCTGTATTGCTAGATGTTTAGCAATTGAACCAGATGTTATTTTAATGGATGAACCTACGTCTGCATTAGATCCTATCTCTACTTTAAGAGTTGAAGAACTGGTTCAAGAATTAAAAGAAAATTATTCTATCATTATGGTTACACACAACATGCAACAAGCTGCACGTGTTTCTGATAAAACAGCATTCTTCCTTAATGGTTATGTAAATGAATATGACGATACTGATAAAATCTTCTCTAATCCTTCAGACAAACAAACAGAAGATTATATTTCTGGTCGTTTCGGTTAATGCTTAATGAAAATTATTAGACAAAAATATGAAGGCCAATTGGACGATTTAATTAAAGAACTTCGTCGTCTTGGTCTTCGTGTTTATTCAAATGTTAACAATGCTATTGAATCATTGAGTGAAGATGATAGAAACTTTGCTAGACACGTCATTGAAAAAGATAAAGAAATTAACAAATTTGATTATGACATTAACGAACAAGTAATCATGTTAATTACGAAACAACAACCAATTGCTACTGATTTAAGAATGATGATGGCAGCTTTAAAAATTTCTACTGATTTTGAAAGAATGGGGGATAATGCTGCAAATATCGCTCATATTCGACTAAGAGTAAAAATTACAGATCATTATGTCTTAACACGTTTAAAAACAATGGGTAAACTTGCATTATTAATGTTAGAAGACTTAAATACTGCTGTTAAAAATGAAGATTTAACATTGATTAAAGAAATTATCGAACGTGATAAAGATATTGACGATTTATACGTGAATATTGTTAACACAACTTATCTAATTGATAATGATCCGTTTGTAGCTGGACAAGCTCATTTAGCTGCACGTAACTTAGAAAGAGTAGGGGATCATGTAAGAAATATAGCAGAAAGTGTTTATTATTACTTTACTGGTGAACATTTTGATAAATATGATCGTTAAACTACTTTATAGTTGATAGTTTTATTCAAACTAAAAAAATCAAAGTAAAGGAGTGAGACACTATTCATTTTGAATAGTGTCTCACTCCTTTATAATACATTAATTATGTTCGATTTCATTTGTAAGTATTTCTACTTCATCTACTAATTCTGAAATATACGCAATAGTAGATTTAAGTGGGGCATTTGTTGTTATATCAACGCCTGCTACTTTTGCAAGTTCAACTGGATTTTTACTTCCTCCAGCTTTTAACGTTTCTAACCATGCATCGACTGCTTTTTGTCCTTCTTTTTTAATTTTTTGAGAGACCACTGTGCCAATAGTTAATCCAGCTGAATACGTATATGAATATAATCCCATATAATAATGTGGTTGTCTCATCCAAGTTAATTCCATCCCATCAGTAAGTTCAACCGCATCACCAAAGAATTGTTCATAAACGTTTCTCATTAACTTATTAAGAACCGGTGCTGTTAAAGATTCACCGTTATCAACTTTTTTATATACTTCTCTTTGATATGCTGCTTCTAGTAAATGCGTAACCATATTATGATAATATGTGCGAGATATAATTGAGCCAATCACCCATCGTTTAAAACGAGCATCATTACTATTACTAAATAAGTAGTTTGCCATCAGCATTTCATTCATTGTAGAAGGCGCTTCTACAAAATACATAGATGCTTCTGAATCTAATAAATGTTGATGTTTTTGTGACAATGTAAAATGACCAGCGTGACCCAATTCATGCGCTAATACGAAGGTTTCTGCCATTTTACCTGTCCATGAAATAAATACATATGAATGCGTAAAATAAGGGCTAGCACAATACGCGCCAGTATCTTTACCTTTATTTTGAGCAAAATCAATCCATTGATGATTATAAGCATTATCAACCATTTTAATATAGTCATCGCCTAAAACACCTAAAGCACCGTGAATATATTGTTTTGAGTCTTCTATTGAAATATCTGGTTCATAACTTGGATCAACTGATATTTTTAAATCTTCAAATCGCATTTTATCTAAGTTATGAATTCTTTGCAGTATTTTAGCATATTTTTGCATCACAGGTGCTAAATCACTCATGATGACATCAATTTGTCTATCATACATTTCACGTGTAACTTCTTGTTCTTGTAGTAAATAATCTATAACAGAATCATAGCCTCTTAAATTAGCCTCAATTTTTTCTTGTTGTACATGTTGATTATATGTTGCAGCTGTTGTGTGTTGATATTTACGTAATGCATTACTAAAAGCTTCGAAACTTTTACGTCTAAACTCTGGATCTGAACTGTCTTCATATTCGTTTTCAAAAGTTGCATAATCTAAAGGATACGTTTCATGATTATGTTCAAACGATTCAAACGCAATATCAAGCATTTTAGTTGTTCCATAGAGTTCATAAGCACTTTGAAAAGTAGGTGACAAACTAGCAAGCACTTCTTCAACTTCTGAAGATAATTGATAAGGTTTACGTTTTATTAATTTTTCTAGATAATGAGGACTATTGAACTGCTCTTTTAGCTCTTTTAATTTATCATCAGAGAGTATCATTATTTCAGATTCAACAAATGATAATAAACTAGATATCTTACCATAAGATGTTGATAGTTTGGCATTTAACGTTTGCGCTAATTCGTTTGTAGTATCGACGCTTAATCTAAGTTCAGCATAATTACCTAATCGATCAAATTGTATAAGTAAGTCTTCATATTCTTTAAGCGCATCTAGAATAATTTTAGTTTCTGATAAATTATTTTTATATTTTTGATTAAATTGAGCGGATTTCTCTAATACACCATTTAAAGTATTATAAAATGCTTCATCATTTGTAAATAAATCTTCTAAATTCCATTTTTCATTATCTGGAACATGTTTTCTGAGTGGTAAGCCTGTGTTCATTTTATTCACTCCTAAATAGTTAGTCTCATATATATTATACATAATATTATTTGTAAACTCAGTTTTAAGCCTTTAGTCTGAGTCATTTTAATAATTAAGAAGGTATAATTATTTATAAAAGTATTGTATATTACATATTATAAAATATAAAAGTTGAGGCGTTTTTTATGACGATATTTGATATGCCAAATTATCTTTGGATCACAATCGTAGCAATGATGATATTAACTGTCTTTTGTACATTAGTATTGAAAAAATGGTTTTCAGCAGCAGTAATTACCTTCGTTGTTTTAGCAGTATTAGCTTTCTTTATTCCTAATTTTTATAATATAACGTTCCAGCCTTTATTAGGCTATGCCGCTTTTCTTGCCATTATAAGTTTAATGATTAGTTTCCTTTTATGGTATTTTACAAGAGGATGGCGCCGAGAACGTAAAGAAAAGCAATTGGAAAAAGAGATGAAAAAATATGATAACGACGAGTACATGTATCATCGTCGTGATAGAAGATAAGTATAAGGGAGTAGGATAGAATTCTTTTTGAATTCGTTATTCCACTCCCATTTATATTATTAATGGTGTATAACATGATTATTTTTTTAAGGTTTTTTCAATTTTGTTTAATTGATGAATAGTTGTTTCAATACCACCTTCACTAAAATACCAAGCGTTAGCTTCAAATTGATATACTTGGTGATTTTTTATTGCTTTCATATCCTTTATCACTTTATTATTTAAAGTAGATTGGTGGCGATTTCTTTAATACGTGTATTAGACTTGAAATAAGTGCCTTATTGATTATTCGATGATTTTTTAAAAGGGTATACTGCTCATAATACCGAAAAGGTATATTTAGTAAAATCGTCTTAATAAACGATAATCAAACTTATAAGAATGGATCATTTTTTATGATATAAAAGTCATTCTTTAAAATAATTGTTATTATAAATCATGGTTCCAATATCATCGATAGACCGTAAATTGATAAGGTAGAACAGGTAATAAATTATTTATCTGCAAAAATAATTTGATATCTTACATTATGTAAACTAAATAAGCATTCAATAATTGATTCATTATTATATTCATTATCAAAATATATTGTGTCATAAATATCAAACACTAAATTCATATTAGTGTTTGATACATTATATATTATGTATATGATTTTTATCCTAACAAATTATAACTAAGTCAATCATTTTAGATAGATCAATGTTAACCACAAGATTATAATTAAAATATATCATTGCAGTGTCATTAAAATAGAATAGGTCCCCTAATTGTTATATACATAACTTCCTATAATATATATTATGTAAACTAAATTGTTGAAATCTGTATTTTTATATGAATATCTTCAATTTAAGCTTTTTAACAAAATACAGATATTTAAAGTTTTAATATATTCCTTAACTCATTTACATATGCCCATGCATTATAATTTTATGAGTATTTATTTAAAGTTATTATTTTTCTACAGTTCGGTAATCAATATCTAAAGTATTGAATCATGGTTGTCGACATTACGATTCATACAATCATTCTTAATTATTTGATAAATCAATCAAAGCGGAATGATTTCTATTAGATTAGTTATTTGATGATATAATAACTATGTATTTATCATTTGAATTATAAAACACTATAAAATTTATTTTTTATAAAATATTAAAAATAAATTTCTTTTGATGTATCATTGATAAAAATGATTGATATGCTATTATTAATTTGTAGGATGCAACTTGTATTTACAACTTAGAATTTACCTACACTATTTATAATTAGTCTCTATCACTAATTATAAAAAAGCATACTGGCAAGATTGCCAATATGCTTTTTATTCTAATTGTTATTTTTTAATCTTCTTACGTATACGATTCAATGTTTTAAATAGCCAATATTTAGGTTTATTAATTGGTTTATAGAAGTCTCCAATTAACTCCTCGATATACACATTAAACCCTCTTTTAAAGCGATAAACACCATAATCTTCACTATTTTCAGTAAAATCACCAGATAAACCGTAAAAATTATATCGATCATATCCATGGTCAAAGCAATAATTCATCATAAACCAATGCATCATGTATGGTCCCATATAATTATTGTATTTTTCTGATGAGCCACCTGAGAAATAGTTTACTTCATAAGCATTTGCAAAGTATACTCCAGAAGCTAAGTTTAAAATTTGTCCATCAGTTTGACGTAATTCACTTGCATGTAAGAGCTCTTTTTGGTCATGTTCTATTTGTTTATCTAATTCAGCAATTTTTTTCAGCTGTTTGTCACTTTTATTGTCTTTAGACATCATTTGATCACGACGCGTTTCTTTATCATTTAAAGAGGTTTGCAATGATTTAATATAGTCATCTAAATCAATATATGCTAATGGCACTAATGCTTTATCGCCGTATGTATCTATAAAATTATAAAAATATTCATCTGTTTTTGAAACAAAACCGGTACGTGCTTCTGTTTCACGATACAAGTCTAAGAAAATGTTTAGTTCATCTCTTTTAAGAAATCTTACTTTTACTCCATAGTTTATCGCTTTATTTATATTTCTTTTACGTTGACTATCAAACTGCTTTTTCAATGATGCAGGTGTTTCACCTTTTAGATAATTTACACCCATCCATCTCACTTGACTAGAGCGATCATATTTCGTAGTGAAACCATGATGTTCGTAACCATGTGATTTAAATAAATTAACTAAAGCATCATTTTTTTCGTGACCTTCAACCGGATTGATATCTTTATCATAAATTTGATAAATCCAATATGGATCAAGTTTTACATATAAACATTGATGTTGGTGTAGGTATTTTTCTAATTCTCTTAGGTAAAAATCAACAAGACCTAAATCGGAATAATCCATCACCGGTCCACGATTTGAATAGTATACATAACTTCCCATAGTTGGAATTTTTGAGAAAAGACTTGCAGCCATCACTTTATTACTTTCATCTTTTACGCCTAATAACACAACTTCAAATCCGTCATTTTCTCTAGTTTTTATATTTTCAGTAACTTGAAAGTAATGACTCTCTAATGATGGATTTTGTACGAAGGTTTCATATTCTTTAACTGTTAACTCTGTAAATTTCATATTCGCACTATTCCCCTCTTAATTCAATCTTTTTTTAATTTTTTTAAGTGTTGTATATAGTGAATACATTGGTTTATTTATAGGTTTAACGAAATCACCAACATATTCAATTACATCTGCATTAAATCCTTTTTTAAATTTTACAACACCTGCATCTTCAGCATCATCTGTAAAATGACCACTAATCCCATAAAAATTATAACGGTCAATCCCATGATCAATTGCATAATTAATCATAGTCCATTGAACTGCATAACTTCCAGCGAAGTGTCTATATTTATTTGACGTTCCACCTGCATAATATACAACTTCAAATGGATTAATAAAGAAGAATCCAGCAGATATTGGTAATTCGTTACCATGTTCTAATTGAAGTTGTGTTGCTTCATCAATTTTTTGCTCATTTGCTTTTAATTGCTGTTCTAAATTTATTTTTTTATTTTGTGCTTTTTTGTTATCTGGTCGTTTTTCAATATCTTTTAGAGCTTTGTTTAAGTCTTTATTTAATGTCTGACGTTCTGCATGAAGTTCTTCAAGATATTCATCAAATTTTATATATGCGAGAGGTACTAATACTCTATCTTTAAAATGATCAAATCGATTATAGTAAAAACTATCCTCTCTATCAGAAAATTCTTTAGTCTCTGATGTATCTTCCATAAATGATCTGAAAATAGGTAATTCTTCTTTAGTAAGAAATCTTACTTTAACACCATTTTTTTGGACTTTTTTAGTATTTCTTTTTCGTAAACTATCCATTCCATTTAATACATCTTTAGCAGTTTTATCCTTTAAATTTAAAACTGAATGGAACCGAATTTGTAATATTGGATCAAATCCTGTTGTAAACCCTTCGTGTTGATATCCTAATTGTTTCATTTTATCGAAGAACCAATCATTCCCAGCATTTCCTGTAATATCACCATCATGATTACGATATTGATAAGGCAAATAAGGGTCTATACGTACATATAAACAATATTGTTGTTTTAAATATTTACTTAATTCGTTAAAGAAAAAGTGAACGAGTTCTTTGTTTTCATAATCAATGACTGGACCACGATTTGAATAAAAATATTTAAAAATTTTCATAACGGGTACAGCAGTTAGCATACAAGCAGCAATGACTTCATTATCTTTATTTTTAATTCCTACTAAATGAGTTTCAGTTTTCTCAGCAACTTTTAACTCATAATTTTCAGTCATCTGTGTAAAATGGCTATATGGCATTTTTTCAGTAAAATCGCCAAATTCTGTAGCTGTTAAATTTGTAAACTTCATTATCTCTATAACTCCTAATTTAGAATCTTTATTTAATTTGAGTTGACTAATTTTAAAATTTTAGCTTATGTATATGTTGTGAATACGCATCGGTCTAATCTCAATAAGTATACACTAGATAAGGTTAAAACTAAAATATAAACCTGTATACACTTCCAATTAACCTAAATGCTCTTAAATTCTTGGCTTCTATCTTCTACAAATAATAAGAGCTGAAAAAGAATGATTTTCAGCTCTTAAATTCATATCTAATTTCATTTTAAATCAATTAATACTACATTGCTACTAATTCTTAAGTATTTCATGCTATGAATACTTTAAATAACTTTTATTTTATACTATGCTAATAGTTATTTAAAATTTGTCTAATCTCCCTTAAGTATTCTCCTGTTTGATTTAAGTCATCATTTTCAAATCTTCGAACGATTTCACTTCCAATAACAACACCATCTACATCTTTTACCAAATCTTTTATATGGTCTGTAGTTCTTATTCCAAATCCTGCTACAACTGGAAGAGCTGTAAAAGATTTAATCATTTTTATCTGGTCTTTAAGCTTTGGATGAAACGTTCCATCTTCTCCTGTAGTAGCATTCATCGTTACAGTATAGATAAATCCTTCAGCATGTTTTGCTATATTTTGTATACGATTTGTATCTGCCGTCATTGCTATTAATGAAATTATTTTTACTACTCTATTATCATTTAATTGTTGTTTTAATTGTTCTATTAATTCAAATGGTAAGTCTGGAATAATTACTCCATAAACACCAATATCATCGCATTTTTTAAAAAAGGCTTTTTCTCCATAACTTAAAATAACATTATAGTATGTCATTAGGACATATTTACAATTAATTTCGTTTTGATGTTTATCTAACTCATCAAATATATAGTCGATTGTTATATGATTTTGAAGTGCTTCATGACCAGCTTTCATAATGATAGGTCCATCAGCTACAGGATCTGAAAATGGAATACCAATTTCTATCATATCTGCTCCACTTTTATCAAGTAATTTTACATTTTCTAAAAATTGTCTATTACCCATGATATAAGGAATAAATAATTTACTCATTTTTATCCTCCTTTCTTTGTTGGATATATTGTTGAATCGTTTCCATATCTTTATCTCCACGTCCAGATATTGTCACTACTAATATATCGTTTTGTTTCATTTGAGGTGCTAATTTTTCTACATAACTTAATGCATGTGCACTTTCTATAGCGGGGATAATACCTTCTATTTTGGTGAAGCGGACAAGTGCTTCCATTGCTTCTTCATCGCTAGCACATTCATAGGTTACTCTTCCAATATCATGATAATATGAATGTTCAGGTCCAATACCTGGGTAATCTAATCCTGCTGAAATAGAATGTGCCAATTCAATTTGTCCATGTTCATCTTGGATTAAATACATTTTTGATCCATGAAGCACACCAGCCTTTCCTTTCCCTATCGCAAGTGCATGTTGATTAGTATCCTTACCTCTGCCAGCTGCCTCCACCCCGTATAATTTCACATTATCTTTGATAAAAGGATAAAATGTTCCTATTGCATTAGAGCCTCCTCCTACACAAGCAACTACTGCATCTGGCAAACGATGTTCCTTCTCTAATAGTTGTGATTTTATTTCTTGACCAATTACACTCTGAAAATCTCTAACCATTGTTGGAAATGGATCCGGTCCTAAAGCTGATCCTAATAGATAATGTGTATCTTCTACGTGACTTACCCAATACTGTAGCGCTTTATTAACTGCGTCAGATAAAGTTCCTTGACCTTCATCCACAGCTTCAACTTTAGCTCCTAATAATTCCATTCTAAATACATTAAGTTGTTGCCTTTTGATGTCTTCTCTTCCCATAAAAACAATCAATTCCATATCAAATAATGCAGCCACTGTGGCACTTGCAACTCCGTGTTGTCCAGCTCCCGTTTCTGCAACAAGTTTATGTTTACCCATTCGTTTAGCGAGCAATGCTTGACCTATGGCATTATTGATTTTATGGGCACCAGTATGATTTAAATCTTCTCTTTTTAAATAAATTTTAGCCCCACCTAATGTTTCTGTGTATGATTTCGCATAAGTCAATGGTGTTTCTCTCCCAACATAATCCTTTAAATAATATGCTATCTCTTGTTGGAATTTAGGATCACTTTTGGCTTTTTTATACGCTCTCTTTAATTCAATGATAGCTGGCATTAATGTTTCCGGTACATATTGTCCTCCGTACTCACCAAAAAAACCTAGTTCATTTGCTTCAGTTTGTATCTGTTTCATATTCTAAGCTCCTTTTAACGTAATTTATAATTGTTTCCATTTTCAATTTATCCTTGCATTCATTTGTCTCTATACCACTGGATATATCATAGCCTTTATGTGATAAATTTAGCTTTTCAATCTGTTGAATAGCATTTATGTTTATTCCTCCTGCAATAAGATAAGGAATGTCTTGGCTTACTGATTCTAATATTTTCCAATTAAACGTTTGACCCGTACCACCCAATTGAATTGAAGGAGTATCAATAATAAATAAATCCACCCATGGCTTATATTGATTAATATCTCTATTCAAATTTTCTGTAGCCGGCAACGCTTTAATTATCTTAATATTCTTAAAATTCAATTTAACTTTTTGGATTAATTCAATTGCTTCATTACCATGAAATTGAATGGCATTCACATTGGTTTGTTGCAACAATGTATTTAATTCTTTATATGTAGGATTCACAACAACTATAACTCGATGAATGTGCTTTGCTACAAATTGATTTAAATAGTTAATTTGTTCTATATTTAAATGACGTTTACTTTTTGGATAATGAATAAAACCTATCATGTCTATGTCTAAGGAATTGACTTTTAAAATATCACTTTTTGTTTTAAAACCACAAAATTTTAGTATATTCATTTCTCTTTATTTAGTTTTAATGAAGGTAATAACGATGATATATTATTACTATTCATTAAAGCTCCTCCCACAAGTAATCCGTCTATTCCACTACTTACAATTTTTTTTACATCATTTAAAGTTGTAATACCACTTTCAGAAATATAGTAATAACCTTCTTTTTTCATTTCCAAAATGTCATTAGTATGTTCTACTTTAGTAATAAATGTTTTTAAATCTCTATTATTTACTCCAATGATTTTAGGTTTAATTTGATATGCGCGTTCTAACTCTTCTTTGTTATGGACTTCAACTAAGACTTCTAAGTTTTGAGACATTGCATAATGATATAAAGACTGAAGTGTATCATTGGTTAAAATATTTACTATTAATAAAATAATAGAAGCTCCAGCTCTCTTAGCAAGATCAATTTGAAGCGGATCAATGATAAAATCCTTACATAATACTGGTAAATGTGTGAGTTGTGTTAACGTTTGTAGACGTTCAAAACTTCCTCCAAAATATTTTTCATCGGTTAAAATTGAAATAGCATTTGCTCCATGATTTTCATATTTAGCAATTTGATGCTCTAAGTTAATGTCCTTGAATGCTTTTACAGAAGGACTTTTAGATTTTATTTCTGCAATAATACTCAATGTTGATTCTCTTTTCAAAGTGGTTTCTAGAGCTGACTTATAAGATACATCAACTTTTTTAATATGTTTTATTTTATCAGTATAATACCCATCACTTAGTAATTGTTTTTTATACTGTACAATCTCATCTAATATTGTCACTTTTATTCCCCTTTCATCAACTGATATTGTTTTAAGGCTTTGCCACTATCAATTAAATCTTTTGCTAAATCAACACCCTTTTTAATACTATCCACTCTATTTGATATATATAAGGCTAATGCTGCATTCAGCACTACGACATTTCTTTTAGGGGAATGATCTTTTCCACTTAATATATCAATGGTAATGTTTTTATTTTCTTCAGGTGTACCACCTTGAAGTTCTATATTATTCGCATTAGCAATGCCGTAATCTCGTGCATTTAAAACATAATGTGAAATAGTTCCATCTTCATGCAATTCATATATTTCGTTATCCCCAGATAACGTTGCTTCATCCATTCTATTCGCGCCATGAAGTACGATACCTCTTCGTCGTCCTAAATCTTTCATAGTTTTAATAATCATGGATAATTGGGAAGCATCGTATACCCCCATTACTTGATAATCTAATTTAAAAGGATTGATTAATGGTCCGACAATATTGAAAATAGTTGGTTCATGAATGAGTTTTCTAATAGGTTGAATATATTTCATAATTGGATAAGATTCCATAGCACTGATAAATGCTAAATGCGTTTTAGATACTTGTTTGGCTACATTCGCTACTTTCGTAGTAGGAATGTGTAATTGTTGTAATAAATCGGTACTTCCAGAATTAGATGTAATGCTTTTATTTCCATGTTTAATGACTGGAACATCTGCACTTGCTACTACAAATGATACTGTCGTTGAAATATTGAAACTATTTGATTTATCTCCTCCTGTTCCACAAACACATATACTTCCTTTGTATTCAGGTTGAGTTGAATACATCGTATGAATAAGACTTTTCACTATATAAGTTAATTCTTTTTGTTGTATCGACTTATTTGTGAAAGCTTGTAATAACTTTACTTTATCTTGAGTATGACATTCTGGATTGATGAGATATTGAATAAATTCAGTAGTTTCATGTTGTGAGAGTGTTACATGGCTTTGAATTTGGTTGAGTAATGTTAAGGTCATCCTATTTACCTCTTTCCTTTACGATATCGATAAAATTTTTAATTATTTGTTGTCCTTGGTCTGTTGCAAACGACTCGGGATGATATTGAATACCAAAATGTAATCCATTTTTTGTTTCATAAGATTGAATGCAATCTTTTGTTCTTCCAGTAATTATTAATTGTGATGGAAAAGAGATTTCATCACTTATTAATGAATGGTAACGCATTATATTAAATTGATTTGCTAAGTTGTTATATAATTTAGTTTGTTGAATAACTGTTAATATATCGACTTTACCATGCATGACTTTTTCACCTTGAATAACATGGCCACCGTAATAGCATGTTATTGCTTGTGCACCTAAACATACGCCCAATATCGGTAAAGATTTATACCTTTCAATAATATTTAATAGATGGTTACTATCTAAAGGATGACCAGGTCCTGGAGATATGATGAGACCATCACTTTGGTTAACGTAATTAAGCACATCTTTATCATCTGGATATTTAACAATGACGTCGTCTAATTGACTTACTATATCAACTAAGTTATATGTAAATGAGTCATAATTATCAATGATTAAAATCATGGTGTTACCTCCAATAAACTTTTTGCTTTTAATAATGTTTCTTCTAATTCTTTTTCTGGTACTGAATCATAAACCACCCCACATCCTGCTTCGACTTTCACGGTAGTATCATCGATTAACATTGTTCTTATTGCTAAGGCAAAATCTAAATTCTGATTGCAATTAATGTAGCCTACACCACCACTATATATGCCACGTTTATATGGATATGTCTCATATATACGCCTAATTGCTCTAAGTTTTGGAGCTCCTGAAACAGTTCCTGTAGGTAATAAATTAGCAATTACTGTCATAGGAGATAATTCTCGCTTAATCTCACCTCTTACTTCGCTTACAATATGCATGACATGTTCATATTTTTCAATTTTCATTAATTTTGTAATTTTTGAACTACCGGTTCTACTGACTCTATGTATATCATTTCTGCCTAGATCAACAAGCATTCGATGTTCGCTTAATTCCTTTTCATCACTCAATAATTGCTCTGCATTTTGCTTATCTTCTTTTATGGTTTTACCTCTTTTAATTGTTCCAGCGATTGGATTCGTAATGACCGTCCCATCTTGTACAGCTACAAAACTCTCTGGAGAACTGCCTATAATAATTTGTGTAGTCATATTAATATAGTACATATATGGACTTGGATTACGTCTTTTTAAGTTTTGGTATAATTGATAACTTAATTGCAATGTATTATTTTTAAAATAATGATTGTAGCTATATATTCTAGATGGTACAACTTGAAACATATCGCCTTCTTTTATAAGTTCTTTCAATTGTTTTATAGTATTTATAAATTCATCATCTGATACATTTGGCATGATATTTGAAGGCGTAGGAGGATGAATATAATCATCTGTATAAGCTTTAATTTGAGATAGTGCCTTTACTCTATTTTTTACTCTTTCTTCTAAATCTTTCTGTTCTACTTCTGAGAATTGATTTGTAGCAATAACATATAATTCATCTTTATAATGATCAAATACATATACATCTTCTATCATGTGAAATTCAATATCATTGCTGTCCTTAATTTCTTGTATAGATTGCTGTTTTAACATTGGAAATTCATGTCTTATTAAGTCAAAACTACATGTACCAATAAAGCCAGATACAAATGGTAAATGTTTTAATTTTTCATCTGTAATCTGAATATTAAATTGATTGATATAATCTTTTAAGTATTCATAAGACTTTTCAGTAATTTCAATATTTTGTTTTTTTGTTTTTATCGTTAGTAAGTCGTTGTTTAACACAACAGAACCATAGCTTTCGAATGCTACAATAGAATATCTACCTTTAACTTGTTTTTGACTGGTACTTTCTAAAATAATTTTATTTTTCTTTAACTTTCCTAATACTTCGGGTGTAATATTAGCTCTAAGTATTTCATAATATATTTTCATTAAGCTTTAGTCCTTTCTCAAAAAAATATCAGCATCCTTATTTAAAAGGACGCTGACGCGCGGTACCACCTTAATTAACTAAATATTTTGAATTATCAAAATATTTAAAGTTCACTCATTTTTCATTTAATTTTTTATAAGTATAAACCCAATTTCATTATTAGTGATGTTAGTTTTCATCAACCACTAACTTTCTATGATTATCTAGCTAATAATTACTATATTTATACCAAAAAGACACCACGATTACGTTCCATAGATAAGGACGCGTTACCGTGGTGCCACCTTCTAAGTCCAATTCAAACATATGCTGTGCTAATTTACATCATCCATTAGCTTTCTATTTGCTACATCACATATCTTCTACTCAATTCTCAGAATTATTAAAATGTTATCATAATTCAGTATAATACATAAATAAATCTTCCTTGTCAATATTTATTTCAATTTATTGATGACAAGCAATAGGCATATAATAAGTTTTGAGCGGCATGTATAGAATCAATATGTGTTCGTTCCAGTGCATGAGAGGACTCAATACCAGCTCCAAATAACCCATGTTTAATATCTGCTCCTGCTTTTAATGCTGCAGACGCATCTGACGTATAATAAGGATAAATATCTATTTTATACGGAATATGATTAAATTTACATAAGTTTACTAGATGTGTTTTTAATTCTTTATGATAAGGTCCAGACGCATCTTTAGCACAAATAGATACTGTATATTCGTCAGAAGATTGTCCCTCTCCAAGCGCTCCCATATCAAAAGCAATAAATTCTACAATTTTATTAGAAATAGATGCATTCGCTCCATATCCTATTTCCTCATTATTAGAAATATAAAATTGAATAGTATGTGGTAATTTAATTTGTTCATTTTTTATTCTTTCTAATAAATCTAATATCATTGCTACACTTGCTTTGTCGTCTAAATGTCGGGATTTAATAAATCCAGATGATGTTATTTCTGTTCTTGGATCAAAGCTAATAAAATTACCTACTTCTATTCCTAAACCTTCTGTCTCTTGCTTAGAAGTCGTTTTTTCGTCTATACGGACTTCCATGTGTTCAATATCTCTTGGGATTTTTTCATTTTCACGATATACATGAACACTTGTTTCATGTAAACATATTGTCCCTGTGTATGTTTCGCCAGAGTCTGTTTCAATCTGACAATATTCTCCTTCAATCGCATTATATTTAAATCCACCAATTAGATCGATTGTTAAACGACCATCTTCTTTAATTTCTTTTACCATTGCACCTAAAGTATCTACATGAGCAGTAATACAACGTTGACGCTCATTGTCTTCACCCTCAACTGTGATAATTAAAGCACCTTTATTTGTTAATTGAGTTGAATATCCTAAATGTTCTACTTTTTGTTTTACATAACTTATTGCTTTATAAGCATTTCCCGAAGGACTATTAATGTTAGTTAAGTTTTGAATTAATTCTAATATCTTTGATTCCATTCAACTTCCCCCTTTATCAATTTAAATATATTTTAACTTAGATAAATAGCGAACTCTAATGAATAGTATTGTTTAAAATGAATGACTAATTTAAAATATAGATATTCTGAATATTTAGAAATAAGGAGAGCTCATATGAAAAATATTTTATTTGTTGGTTTAGGATTAATTGGTGGAAGCTTAGCTAGTAATTTAAAATTTTATCAATCTGATTTTATAATTTCTGCCTATGATACTGATGTAACTCAACTAGATAAAGCAATGTCTATTGGTATAATTGATAAAAAGATTAATGATTATGCACTTGGTGTCAAGGAAGCGGATATTATTATCTTTGCTACTCCAGTTCATCAAACAGCGATATATCTAAATTCATTACCTAATTATAAAACCAAATCACATTTGATTGTAACGGACACAGGCAGTACAAAGCTTATCATTCAAAATTTTGAAAAACGTTTATTAGAATCAAATATTCATCTTGTTAGCGGACATCCAATGGCTGGTAGCCATAAATCTGGTGTGCTTAATTCTAAAAAGCATTTATTTGAAAATGCATACTATATTTTAGTTTACGATGATGAACATAATACACAAGCAGCTAAAACATTACAAGATTTGCTCTCCCCTACACAAGCTAAATTCATTGTTACTAATGCAAAAGAACATGATTACGTAACGGGGATTGTCAGTCATGTTCCACATATTATTGCCTCTAGTTTAGTACACTTGAGTTCAAGCCATGCAAAAGATCATGCTTTAGTCAAACAGCTTGCTGCTGGTGGATTTAGAGATATTACAAGAATTGCAAGTAGTAATGCTGAAATGTGGAAAGATATCTTACTTAGCAATAAACAAAATATCATTAGTTTACTAGAGGATATGCAAACTAATATTAAGGATATGATAGTTAAACTTAAAAATGAAGAAGAACAACAAATATATCAATTCTTTGACGAAGCAAAAATATTTAGAGACCAATTACCTCTTAAGCAACATGGTGTAGTGAATGTTGGGTATGATTTATATATTGATATTCCAGATAAAACGGGTATGATTAATGAAGTTACTTCTACACTTAGTTTACATAATATTTCTATAAGAAACTTAAAAATTTTAGAAGTTCGTGAGGATATTTTAGGTGCTTTACAAGTTACCTTTAAAACTCCAAAAGATCGTGAATTAGGTATTATTGCTTTAAACGAATTTGATACGTATATTCCATAAAAATGGAAGTGGGCCAAAATTCAAAATGAGTTTTGACCTACTTCCATTTATTTACATCTTATGACCTGCCATCAATCCTAATCTGTTATGTTTTGTTCCAGATGCAGTATAAGAAATTGCTTTTGAAACGATGCCTTTGCCATATTTTCTTTGTAACGTATCAATCGTTTTAGCTAAATTTTCATCTCTTTGTCTTTTATATTCATTTACAAATAAATTTAATTGTCGATTTTCTTCATGAATGAACTGTGTTAGTGAAACACTTAACGTACGATACAAAGCGTGTTTATCACACAACTGATTCGCATAATCATTAACGACTTTAAATATATCTTGTTCTAGATTTGTAGCATCAGTTAAAGTGTGTTGTTTATGTATTCCTCCACCTTCAGTATATCCAAATGAAAAATGTATAGTACGTGCTAATTGCTTTCTTTCTCTTAATCTACAAGTAACATCTTCAATCAACTCTTGCATAACAATTTTTGTTTCTTTAAATTGATAGTCTCTCATCAAAATTTGGCTTTTACATATAGCTGGATTATTAATTTTACTTTTTTCTCTTATTTTACTTTGATCTATACCGTTAGCATGTAAATGCATATCAGTGCCTAATATACCAAAGTCTTTCTTCAAATATCTATGAGGATAATGTGCTAAATCACCTATTGTAATAATTCCTTTTTTATTTAACTTTATTTCTGTTTTTTTATTAATTCCCCAAAATGATTTCAATGGTGAAATACGCCATAATTTATCGGGTATGTCATGATACCGCCACTCAGTAATACCTTCTTTTATGTGTTTAGCTTCGATATCCATAGCTACTTTACTAAGTAACAAGTTAGAGCCAATACCTATCGTACAGTATATTCCTGTCTTATCTAATACTTCTTTTTGGAAACACTTAGCAAAAGAATATACTGTAGTATTAAAAAGATGATAGCTATTTGTTACATCCATAAAAAATTCATCAATACTATACTGATGTAAATCTTCCCTTGGAACATATTTAAGAGCAATTTTAGAAATTTCTAAAGATATTTCTAGATATCTTCTCATACTTGGATTAATAATATAAATATCATTACGCTGTGGAATTTCAAATAATCTAGATCCAGTTTTAATGCCAAGTTCTTTTAATTTAGGTGTTGCTGCCAAAACAACAGATCCTTGTCGCTTAGTGTCAGCAACCACTGCTAATTTTGTCGTTAAAGGATCTAACCCTTTTTCAATACAAGACACACTAGCATAAAAACTTTTCTGATCTACACATAGTATGTCTCTATCTTCAAGTAAATTATAATCATACATATCAATCCCCTCCTTAGATAATTCAATTATATAAGAACATTTGTTCCCTTACAATATTAAAAAGAACAAATGTTCTGTTTAAATATCTTGAAGTTCATTTTTTAAAAATGATATACTAAGCACATAATTATATAAGGAGGAAAACATCATGCCGATTGTAAATGTAAAATTATTAGAAGGACGCTCAGATGAGCAATTAAAAAACTTAGTCACTGAGGTTACAAATGCAGTGGAGAAAACAACAGGCGCAAATAGAGAAGCAATCCATGTAGTTATTGATGAAATGAAGAAAAATCACTACGGTGTAGGTGGCGTGAGAAAATCAGAACAATAATATTATAATCTTTAAAGTTTACATAATAATATTATTGTAGTTAAAGAGATAATAAATAAGCAGGCCAAAGTGGCCTGCTTATTTATTATCTTTTAAAAATGACTCTATTGCTTTTTTATTTTTCTCTTTATCAATATCTAATGCACTACCATCGTTATTAGTATTAATATTTTGATAAGAATTTTTTAACGGTACAGTTAGTGTTTCCACATTTTTATCGCCTCGTATTCCAAAACTTAGTCCTGTTTGGAAAATAGCTGAGTTTGGCATATCTGTATTAATATATCCTCTCAATATACCCGCTACTTTAGGTAATTTCACGATTGTACTTGGGGTAATTAATTCTTTCTTAAGTGTTTGCATAACTTGTTGTTGACGTCTCACGCGTCCAAAGTCCCCCTCTGGGTCATGTCTAAATCTAGCATAACCTAATAATTCTTTACCGTTTAATCGATGATGTCCTTTTTTCAATGAAACCCCAATATTTTCTGACATATCTTTTTCAACATCAATTGGCACACCATTAGCTTCTAATTCATCAATCATTTTTTCAAAGCCAGTGAAATCAATGACTGCATAGTATTCAGGATTAATACCTAAATTTTTATTTAATGTTTGTCTCAATAACTCTGGTCCACCAAGTGAGTATGCAGCGTTAATTTTATATTTGTCATAACCAGGAATTTCAGCATAAATATCACGCATAATTGACATCATTTTCATTTTTTTCTTAATATAGTCATACTGTACAACCATAATAGAGTCAGTTCTTGATTTTCCACCATTAGCTTGGTCAGCACCGAGCATTAATATTGTGATTTTCCCGTCATTTTTAACGGCTCCATTAAATTTATGAATTTTAATATCTTTTGCATGTTCTTGTGCATATTTCATCCCACTTTGATATCCATGAACGACATACGTAATCATTACAATAAGTAAAACTACAATAATCAGTATTACAAAAGGTAATTTTCGAAGTTTTTTCTTCTTGCGTCGTTTAGAAGGTATCGTTGTCCCCGATTGCCGTCTTAATATTGTATTATCCTTCTCTTCTGTCATATTTACCTACCTTACACTCTTTAAAATCTTCAAAATAATATTCGGATATACTATAATATATAAATAAGTTATATAAAATACCTTAAAAAATCAAGTGTTTTCAATAAATATTACAAAGGTGTTAGGAAAGGATGGCATAAATGAATATTAATACAGCATACTTTGCAGGAGGCTGTTTCTGGTGTATGACAAAACCGTTTGATCAATTTGAAGGTATTGAATCAGTAACATCAGGTTTTATGGGGGGATCAGTTAAAAATCCAACCTATGAACAAGTAAAAAGCGGAACTACTGGACACTATGAAACTGTTAAAATAGAGTATGATGTTGCTTTATTTTCTTATCATAAATTATTAGAAATATTTTTTTCAGTCATTGATCCATTAGATGCTGGCGGTCAATTTCAAGATAGAGGGTCACAGTATCAAACAGCTATTTTTTATACAAATGATGATCAAAGAAAAGTTGCGATTAATTATATCAAAGATTTAGAACAAACGATGCATTCTGATAAAGCCATTGCTACTAAGGTTCTTCCCGCTTCAAATTTTTATAAAGCAGAAGAATATCATCAAAATTTCTATAAAAAAAATCCTGAACGTTACGCACAAGAACAGCGAGATCGCGCAAATTATGATCCTCGTTCTAACTCATAATAAAAAAGATATCCGAAAACAATTTCGGATATCTTTTTTATTTATGTCTAATCACTCGCATTACTTTTAACATACTGTACCATAGAGAACTATCTTTTCTATATACCAAAAATCGCGGTTCCCACTGAGGACTATATTTTTCCTTATATCTTCGTAACCCCTGAAAACGATATAAACCATTAAAATGTTCAAACACACGTCCCGCAATACGTTCTCGTAAATAAGAATAATCGAGTTGACCTACATTTGATAAGGTAGCCATACCCATGTTAAAAGCTTTATACCCTTTTTCTTTACCCCATAATAACATATGTAGATATAATCCATCCATTAGAGGTAAATCTAATTCAGGTAACCAACGAATTAAATCTACTGAAATTGCTTCGTTATAGTATGTTGGCATTAATGTACAAAAAGCAATAATCTTACCTTCTTCATTTTTCATAATTCCAATTGGCGCTTTATCTAAGTACTGTTCTGTAAATTGACCAACAGAAAAATGCATTTCAGTACGTCCATCGAGCCACTTATCACTTACTTTTCTAAGCTCTTCTATAAACGCTTTAGAAAATGGTGGTTCTATAATTTCAAATTTAATATTTAAATCATTAAATTTATTCAGTGTTGCTCTAAAACCACGTCGTTTTTTTCCAGAAGTAGTAAATTGTGTTAAATCAATAATAGCCTCTTCGCCTAATTTAAAAAATTGATTTCCAAAATTATGATACAACGGCATAAAACGATCAGATACTTGATAGAAAATGACATCATAACCTAACTTTTCAGCATAACTATAGAAATCATCCAACAATGATTGGAATGATGCTGTATTTCCAATTGGATCTCCCAATACGACCAGCGCATTTGATTTATATCTATACATAAGAAAGGCTTGTTCACTGTCATGCATAAATACATCTTTATCACCACTATATATCAAATGACTTAAATAATTCCCTCCATATGTTTCTATAATTGATTTACATTGAGAAAATTCTTGGAATTGATGTGGGCGTTCAAAGCGACGACCAAATAACCATGCAATACCAACAATTAATAATATAACAACTACCACAGTTAACCAGAAATAGTATTTTAATAATGACGTATCCATTTCCAAGTGATATAAATCTAAAGCATATAAGGTTTCAGAAATAATGAAATGATTAATATATAAAACAATCACACTAATGACTAAGGTAAATATTAAGTTTTTTAATCTAAATGGACGTTTAAATACTTTCGCACGTCGATAAGCTAAAATAAGTAAGATAAAAATAATGATGAGCCATGTAAGTAACATGATAGAAGCATACGTATATAACGTTGCAAGAAATATTAAAACAAGTGAAATCATTGAATAAATAATTGCTCTCTTACTTTGCTTATATATTCCCCTTACATTAACAAGTAATATTAAACATGCACTTGTATGAATAGACAACATGATATAGTAAATAAAATGATCTGCATCATATAATCCATCATACACAATCGTCACATTATTAATAAAGAAAATAAAACTTGTTAATAGTGCGAGAATAGATAAAGCAAATGCTGGGATTTTTGAAATAATATCTTTTTGATAAGACAGTATGAATGAGGTAATATCTTTAGCGGGTACAAAATATTTAGACTCTTCAAAGTACTTACGCGCAGAATTGCCAAATTCAAACGTAGATAGAATTAAAGCAATAATAACAGGTACAAAATAATAAGCAAAACGATATAACAGTAAGGCAATCAATATTTTTTCTTCAGGAATATCTAAGGATTTTAGTCCTAATAAAACAACTAAATCAAATGCTCCAAATCCACCTGGAATAAAACTAATTAGTCCAGATAATGCAGCAATAATAAAAATACCAAGTAATGTTGTAAAAGCTACATGAATATCAATAATCCATGCCGACAAGTAAAGTACAACAGCAGCGGCTATCCATTCAATACTTGAAACAAGCGTGCAATATATTCCTACCAATTTATTATGTTCAGTAACCGGTTTAACGACTGTATACACTATAAAAATAGGTAAAAATAAAGCGACTACGTACAATACCCATTTTACAAAACGTACTTTATCAAGAATATGAGAAGCATCGAAAATATGAAGTACGACTAAAATAGATAAGAAGCTTAAACCAGTTAACATTGAAACTAATATGATTGAAATAGCGTGAAGTAATCTTTTTCTATCAGAAGTATAATTTTTATAAATAAATGTTCTAAATCCTGCGCCTATAAATCCACCAAATCCAACAATAGCATTAAATGCATTAATAATATAACTCAAACGAAATACTTTGTTCAGTGGTATACTCAACTTTAAAGTTTTAACAAGAATGACATCATATAAACTTAAAAGTAGCATTGATGCGCCACCACATATAAATAAACCAATTAAAAACCATCGATTGATTTTACTAAATGCTTCTAATGTTTGTTTGAAGTTAATATGTGACAATTCATGATATAAAGTAGCAACTACTACAATAAAAAGTGTGACAGCAAATACCACTTTTAATATAGATATCAATCTATTTTTATGTTTTTCAGTCATTATTCATTATTATCCTTTACATTATATTAATACAAAATATATCATATCATATTCTAGGCATATATCTTTAGACTATTGAACTAACATAATTGTAAGATAAAAAGGAGTGGAAGAGAATTCATTGTTCCACTCTAGCAACGATGACTATCACTATATTAAAAAGCCTGAGACAACTCATTATGTCTCAGGCTTTTTAATATAGTGATTTATTCTGCTTCTGTGTAATTTTTATGTTCTTCTTTTTTAATCTCATATTGACCTGCATCGTCACCATAGTATTTATTGTAACGACGTTTAAATAATAAGAAGATATGAGAAACTAATACTTTTAAAATAGCGTAGCCAGGAATACCTAAAATAACTCCTACAATACCTAACAAATTACCCGCACTTAATAAAATAAAGATAATTGTTAGAGGATGAATTTTTAACGTTTTTCCCATAATATTAGGAGAAATAAAATGACCTTCAATAAATTGAACCAACGTCCACACAATAATCAATTTTAATAACATAAATGGTGAAGTAATAATCGCAATAATAATTGCCGGAGAAATTGCAATTGTTGGTCCTAAGTATGGGACTACGCTCGTTACTGCAGCAATTGAAGCTAGAACTAATCCATAATCTAAACCAATAATAGAATAACCAATAAACAATAAAATACCAATACAAAATGATACGATAATTTGGCCTTGAATATATGAGCCGACCTGTACACTCATTTTTTCTAATAAATCATGATAGTCTTTTCTAAATTTAGGCGGCACAATTTTAGTTGTATAATCTCTAAATTTAGTTCCATCTTTCAACATAAAGAATAATACAAATGGAGTAGTCGCAATCACAACACCAACATTCACAACAGCTTCTGCAAATGTTCTAATTTTAGTTCCAAATCCACTAAAATAATCTGACGTTAACGATGGAAGCTTTTTAGAAGTAGAATCAAGCCAGTCCTGAATTTGATTATAAAATGAAGATAAAATAGACATATGTGTCACTTTATCAATAGCTCTATTAAATTTTTCAATATATTTTGGGAAGTTATTTGCAAGTTGTTTAATTTGATCACCAATCACAGGAATTAATAAATCGATAATTAATGTTGCTCCTCCAATAATCACTAGAAAGACTATTGTAATTGCTAATAATCTTGGAATATTATACCGTTCCATCAAATTAATCACTGGATTTAACAAATAATACAAAATAAGCGATAAAATAATTGGCGCTGCAATAGTATTAAAGATAATGACAAAAGGCTGAAAAACATAAGAAATTTTGTCAAAGATGAATATAGTAATACCAAGTAATACTAATGAAACTAGCGCAAATAATAAATCTTTACCACCTAGAAACTTCATAAAGCGTGTTTCAGAAAAGCTTAGCTTATTAGCTTTCTTTCCTTCAACTTTATTGTGGTCCATTGACATATCATTTTCACCGTACCTTTTAATCTAAAATAAAATAATCTATATTATATCATACCATGTAGCTTATTCATTTTGTGTGTTATTTTGAGATTGAAAATGATAAATATGCAAAGCTAAATAAACAATTTCTGAATCATCTACATCAATATCTAGATTTTTTTGAATAACTTTAGAAATCTTATATGCTGTACTGTAACAATTAGGGTAATATGTTTTGACCATATTGATAAATTCATCTTGTGCATGAACATATTCCTTTTTATTTAAACGACGAATTAGAAATTGAATATGTCTAATAAATCGTTGATATTGGACCGTTCGAGGATTTACAGGATACCCTATATCATTTTCGATAATTAATACACATTTACTTATCATTTTATTAATTAAAGATATTTCACTCATAGGTAAATCTTCTTTATTTGACGCAATATGCAATGCTATAAAACCTATTTCATCCTCAGGAAATGTGACATCTAATTTTTCATTTAATCTCTGTATAACTTGTGTGGCAATATCATACGCCTCACTATATAAATGTTTAGTTTCCATTGCAAAGGGATTACTAATTATTTGATTTTGTTTTAAGCGTTTATATGCAAAAATAATATGATCGGTTAAGGCAATAACTAGTTGTTTATCATCGTTCATATAGATTGTACTTGTAATATAGTTAACTGATTCAATAATTGCTTGTAAGACCTCTTCATCAGCTATTTCAACTAGAGATTTGTAATACTCTTGTTGTTGTTTTTGATCTAATTTATACACTTTCTCAATAGAAGCATTATCATCTACGACCATTCCAGGCTTTTTATTAAAACCAATACCTTTACCAATTAAAATAACTTCTTGATTACTATTGATGCATATGATGACGTTATTATTTAAAATTTTTGAAATATGATATTTACTCATCATTATCATCCTTTTTTTACTATTAAAATTATATAGTTAAACATTATATTTGAAAAGTCGTCCTTTTAAAAAACACTTCTTTCTCGCATTACTCTAAAAGATGGAGAAAAGAAGTGTTGATTTAAATTATTAATGTTTTTTAGATATTTTATCTTCACGTCCCCAAGATTCAATACCAAATAAATTAATCTCAAGGTTTTCTGGTTTAAATACAGGTTTTAAACCAGCACGTTTTTGTTGAATGTAATCTTTCATAACAGCAAATGCAATATTTGAAAGACCTATAATGGAAACAAGGTTTACAATGGCCATTAATCCCATAAATAAGTCCGCTGTACTCCATACGGTTTCAGTTTTAACAACTGCTCCTGTAAATACTAATACAACAACTAAGCATCTAAAAATAAATAAAATTGCTTTGTTTTTAGATAGAAATTCTATATTAGATTGTCCGTAATAGTAATTACCAACTACAGAAGAAAATGCAAATAGAGTAATCGCGACAGTTAAGAAAATACCGCCCGGAGAACCAAGATGTTCATTCAATGCAGATTGTGTAACTTCTACACCTTGTGGCGCTTTTTCACCAAATTTTAAGCCTGAGTAAAGTAAAATCATAATAGCTGTTGCTGTACAAACAAGCATTGTATCGAAGAAGACACCTAAAGATTGAAGTAATCCCTGTTTTACTGGATGTGGTACAGCAGCAGTAGCAGCCGCATTGGGGGCTGAACCCATACCTGCTTCGTTAGAGAATAAGCCACGTTTTACACCTTGTAAAATCGCTGTACCTACTGCGCCACCTGCGACTTGTTCCATTCCGAATGCACTTTTAATAATTGTACCAATCATTGGAATAATTTGATCAAAATTCATTAGTAAGATAACTAAAACAATACCAACATAAACGATAGCCATTATTGGAACAATTAAAGATGATAACGTTGCAATACTACGTACACCGCCGAAGATAATGATTGCTGTAATGACAGCCAAAATAATACCAGTAATGACTGGACTAATATGATATTGGGTTCTTAAAGATTCAGCAATAGTATTCGATTGAACTGTGTTAAATACAAATGCAAATGTAACAGTAATTAACACAGCAAATGTAATACCAAGCCATTTTTGATTTAAACCTTTGGTTATGTAATAAGCTGGACCTCCTCGGAAGCCACCATCTTTATCATGAACTTTGTAAACTTGTGCAAGTGTTGCTTCTATAAATGCACTCGCAGCTCCGATAAATGCGATAATCCACATCCAAAAAACTGCCCCAGGGCCACCTAACACAATCGCTGTTGCTACACCAGCAATATTTCCTGTTCCAACACGAGAACCTGCACTAATAGCAAATGCTTGAAAAGGTGAAATACCTTTCTCTCCATTTTTCAGAGTTTCTGGTTTTTCGACTAATGCCTTAAACATTTCAGGTAGCATTCGTAGCTGAACAAATTTAGAACTAATAGTAAAGAAGATACCTACTGTCAATAGTAAACCTATTAAATACTGTGACCAGATTAAATCATTTCCAACTTGGACGACGGATTTAAACCAATCAGGTATTAAACTATCAAAATCTCTCAATTAAATCCCTCTCATCAAAATTATTGTTATGATATACATTACAAGAGATTTATATTGTAGTATTAAAGATCAAAATGTACATATTTCTCATGTAATCACTTTGATATACTTACCAACAATATAAATCTCTTGTGAGTTATAAATAATTAAATATTAAATTAATTTTATCATCTTATGAATTACTTGAAAACAAAAATTTTAAAATCATATTAATTTATTATCATTGATTTTACATTTCCAAATTCATTTGTATCAACCACAAATGAACCATTTGTATATTGTTCAGAAAGATGAATACGAGAAATTTCACCTGTTTCAGCATGTTTATCTGAATAAAGTGTATAGTATGTTTCATCTCTGACAACATGTGCAGCTACAATACGATGAGGATTTTTTTTCAATTCTTTTAAAAGTGTAATACCTCTTTGTGCGCGTTTGGCATCTTGTAATATATCTTTAGCAATACGTTTTATTGCTCCTCTTTGCGTAGTCATAATGATTGAATTATTCTTATCAACAGTATCAGTCATAATAACGTAATCTTCATCTTTTAAATTGATAGATTTCACACCAGCCGCTCTTAATCCTGTATCTGAAAGTTCTTCTGTAGAATACGTTAATGACATGCCTTTATGTGTAATAACAGTAATCATTTGTTCTTGAGTTATGCGAAGTACATTTACCACTTCATCTTCATTTTTTAACTTTGTTGCAATGAGTGGCTTATTAAATCGCGTGGTTTTAAATAATGATTGATTACTTTTTTTAATCATACCATTACGAGTTGCAATAATATAAAAAGCTTTACCATCAAATGTTTTTTCGTTAAATACATCTATAATTCTCTCGTTTTCTTCTAAAGACACAATTTGCGATACATGCTGACCTAACTCTTTCCATCGCACATCTGCAATTTTATGAATTGGAATAAAGAGATATCTTCCTTTATTCGTAAATACTAAAGCTGTATCTTGAGTATTTACAGTTTGGTATTTGAGTAAACTATCTCCCTCTTTTAAACCTACTTCTGTCACACCACTTGCATTAAAGCTACGTGTAGACGTACGTTTTATATATCCATGTCTAGTCATACTTAAAACAACTTCTTCACTTGGTACAATAACTTCTTTATCAATTTTAATTTCTGATATTTCCGCTTCAATTGAAGATAAACGTGATGTTTTAAAACGTTTTCGAATCTCTGTAAGCTCTTTTTTAATAACATTTAATAATGCGTCATGATTATCAAGAATATTTCGGTACTCTTCTATTAATGTTTGTAATTCTTCATGTTCTTCTTCAAGTGCAACAATATCAGTATTAGTTAAACGATATAATTGAAGCATTACAATGGCTTCTGCTTGTGCTTCAGTAAAGTCAAATTCTTTTACTAAATTATCTTTTGCATCTTTTTTATTTTTAGAATGACGAATTAGCGCGATCACTTCATCTAATATAGATAAAGCTTTCATAAGACCTTCTACAATATGCATACGCTTTTCAGCATGATTTAAGTCATATGTGGTACGATTAGCTACAACTTCAATTTGATGGTTTAAATAGCTGTCAATAATTTCACGTAGACCCATTAATTTTGGACGTCCATCACTAATAGCGACCATATTGAAATTATAAGTAATTTGTAAATCAGAGTTTTTATATAAATAGTTTTTAATAGACTCTGAATTAACATCTTTTTTTAATTCAATAGCAATTCTTAAACCTGTACGATCTGTTTCATCACGTACTTCAATAATACCATCTACTTTTTTATCAGCACGAAGCTCATCAATACGTTTCACAAGTGAACTTTTATTCACTTCATAAGGAATTTCTGTCACAATTAATTGTTTACGTCCATTTCTTAACGCTTCTTCCTCTACTTTTGAACGAACAACAATTTTTCCTTTTCCTGTTTCATAAGCTTTCTTAATACCATCAATACCTTGAATAATACCGCCTGTTGGAAAATCAGGACCTTTGATATATTTCATTAATTGATTTACTGAAATATTAGGATGATCAATGTATTTTAATGTTGCTTGAATTACTTCACCTAAATTATGTGGAGGAATATCAGTAGCATATCCTGCCGAAATACCAGTCGAACCGTTTACTAGTAAATTGGGAAATCTTGCTGGTAACACCATAGGTTCAAGTGTTGTGTCATCATAGTTTGGTACAAAGGACACTGTTTCTTTATTAATGTCACGAACCAACTCTTCAGAAAGTTGACTTAATTTCGCTTCTGTATAACGCATCGCAGCAGGTGGATCATTATCAATACTACCATTATTTCCATGCATTTCGATTAATACATGACGCAACTTCCAATCTTGGCTTAAACGTACCATTGCATCATAAACTGAAGAATCACCATGTGGATGATATTGACCAATAACATCCCCAACTGTTTTCGCACTTTTACGGAAATTTTTATCATACGTATTGCCACTGCTATACATAGCAAATAAAATTCTACGTTGTACAGGTTTTAAACCATCACGCACATCTGGTAACGCACGTTCTTGAATAATATATTTACTATATCTTCCAAAGCGATCGCCAATAACATCTTCAAGTGATAGGTCTTGAATTATCTCACTCAATTGACTTCCTCCTCATCATCTTCTTCAGTATCTAGTATTTGAACTTCTGTATTATCTAAAATACTTTGATCTTCTTGCATGCCAAATTCAACATGATTTTCAATCCATTCACGTCTTGGTGCAACTTTATCTCCCATTAATGTTGTTACACGTTTAGAAGAACGTACTTCATCATCGATTTGAACTCTAATCAACGTTCTTGTCTCAGGATTCATTGTAGTTTCCCACAATTGTTCAGGATTCATTTCACCTAAACCTTTATAGCGTTGTAAAATAAAACCTTTACCTAATTGTTTTTGAAGTTTTTCCAATTCATCATCTGTCCAAGCATATTCTACTTTTTTAGATTTCCCTTTACCTTTTTCTAATTTATATAACGGAGGTAATGCAATAAAAACACGACCTGCTTGAACAAGAGGTCTCATATATTTGAAGAAAAATGTTAATAATAACACTTGAATATGGGCGCCATCTGTATCAGCGTCAGTCATAATAATAACTCTATTATAATTACTATCTTCTAATTTAAAATCATTACCAACACCAGCACCAATGGTATGAATAATTGTATTGATTTCTTCATTTTTGAAAATATCTTCAAGTTTTGCTTTTTCAGTATTAATCACTTTACCTCGTAAAGGTAAAATAGCCTGGAATTTTCTGTCTCTCCCAAGTTTAGCTGATCCCCCTGCTGAATCACCTTCGACAAGATATAATTCATTTTTCTCAGTATTCTTACTTTGAGCAGGCGTTAACTTTCCTGATAATAATGTATCTTTACGTTTGTTTTTCTTACCAGAACGTGCATCTTCCCGTGCCTTACGAGCCGCTTCTCTTGCCTGTTGCGCTTTAATAGCTTTCTTCACAAGTGATTTAGATAATTGCCCTTTTTCCTCTAAGTAATAAGGTAATTTTTCAGAAACAACAGAATCTACTGCACTACGCGCTTCAGATGTACCAAGCTTAGATTTAGTTTGTCCCTCAAATTGCAGTAATTCTTCTGGAATACGTACAGAAATCACTGCTGTTAACCCTTCTCTAATATCATTACCATCTAAGTTTTTATCTTTATCTTTAAGTTCATTGATACGACGTGCATAGTCATTAAATACGCGTGTCATTGCTGTTTTAAATCCTACTTCATGAGTTCCGCCGTCTTTTGTACGTACATTATTAACAAAACTTAATATACTTTCAGAATATTGATCATTATATTGAAAAGCAACATCTACTTCGATTCCATTTGCAGCACCTGTAAACGTTGTAACATCATGCAATACTTCTTTACCTTCATTGATATAACTTACAAATTCTTTAATACCTTCTTCGTAATGATAAACATCTTCCCGTTCTTTTCCATCACGTAAATCTTTCAATGTAATTTTTAAGTTTTTTAATAAGAATGCAGATTCTTGTAAGCGCTCACTTAATGTATCAAAATTAAATGACGTTGTTGTCTTAAAAATACTTGAATCTGGTTTAAATGTGACTTTTGTACCTGTTTTCTTAGTTTTTCCTGCTTTCACTAAACCAGAGGTTGGAATACCGCCATCTTTAAAAGATTGCTTATAAATTTGTCCATCTCGATGAATTTCAACTTCTAGCCATTCACTTAAAGCATTAACTACGGAAGCACCAACACCATGAAGTCCTCCAGAAGTTTTATATCCACCTTGTCCAAACTTACCTCCAGCATGTAACACAGTAAAAATAACTTCGACAGTAGGTTTACCAGATGCATGCATACCAGTTGGCATACCTCTTCCATTATCTTCCACTGAAATACTATTATCTTTATTGATTGTTACATCAATTTCATTACCATAACCATTTAAAACTTCATCGACGGAGTTATCGACAATTTCATATACTAAATGGTGTAATCCACGTTTATCAGTCGACCCAATATACATTCCTGGACGTTTTCTAACTGCTTCAAGTCCTTCTAATACTTGAATCGAATCATCTGAATAATGATTTGTCATTTTTGTTGCCAATGCGTTCGCCTCCTACAAACGTACGTTCGTTTTTTTAACTTTACAATAGTTATTCTTATATAAAACGCATTAAAATGCAAGTATGAGTTATATAAGATACGTATTTAACTTAATATATAAGACGTTTTTTCAATTTTTAATCGTTGTCAGGAATACTTTGTGATAAAATATACCTACATTATATAAGGGATGTGTAAACAAATGATGATGATAGTTCTCATGTTGATTTTAAGCTATCTCATTGGAGCTATTCCAAATGGTTATGTTATAGGAAAAGTTTTTTTTAAAAAAGATATTAGAGAATTTGGAAGCGGTAATACCGGTGCCACAAATAGTTTTAGAGTTTTAGGAAAACCAGCTGGATTTATCGTTACTTTTTTAGATATATTTAAAGGATTCATTACTGTATTTTTCCCATTATGGCTCCCAGTGCATGCGCATGGACCAATTAGTACATTCTTCACACATGGATTAATTGTCGGTATTTTTGCAATAATTGGTCATGTTTACCCTATTTATCTTAAATTTAAAGGGGGTAAAGCTGTAGCCACAAGTGCCGGAGTTGTGTTAGGAGTTAATCCAATCTTACTTTTAATCTTAGCAGTCATATTCTTTGGAATTTTATATTTAACAAAGTATGTGTCATTATCTAGTATTATTGCGGCAATCAGCTGTGTGATAGGTTCATTAGTTATTCATGATTACATATTATTTGGAATGAGTGCTTTTGTATCAATCATTTTAATTTTTAGACACCGTTCTAATATTGTTAGAATTTTTAAAGGTGAAGAGCCAAAAATCAAATGGATGTAAAATGGATGTTTCTTGCACCAAATGTGAAGATTCGGGATTTAGTTCTATTAATTAAATATGATAAGCAGTTCATGTTTAATAGTGAGAACAATATGTTTTAGTTCAAGCAATTATTACATTATAAATATAATAATAATTAATATAAAGGATGGGTCATATAATGAAAATCAAATTGACTGATGAAGCAGTTGAATGGTTTAAAAATGAATTAGATTTACCTGAAGAGAATAAAGTCTTACAATTTTATGTGAGGTATGGTGGAGAATTTCAACTTAAACAAGGTTTTAGCCCAGCATTTCGTGTGGAACCGAGCAATGACGTTGAGATAGGTTATCATGAAAACTATAATGATTTAATTATTGTAGTTTCAGAAGATGACTTATGGTATTTTGAAGATCATGAAGTTCTAGTTGAAAAAGTAGACCATGAAGACGAAATTGTTTATTCTACAACTAATTAAAAAAAGACCATAAGTATCTAATATTTACAGATATTTATGGTCTTATATTTATATATTCAAATCGCTGCGTTGTGTGATTTCTAATTCCTTACCTTCGTTATTCAATGCTTCGACTTTACTATATACCTGATGCCATTCTGGAAAATAACGATCTAAACGAATTGGTCTGAAATCACTTGCTTTAATACATAATAGCTGCGTGGACCCTGTAGTAGCTAATTCACCTTTTTCATTATATACTTCATAACAGTACGTTGAACGCAATCTTGAATAATGTTCTACCCATGTTTTCACTTTAACTTTTTCAGGATAAAAAATGGATTTCTTATATTGAACTTGTAAATCCACGACGGGTGAGATAATTCCTTCTTTTTCCATATCTGCATAACTAAAACCTAATTTACGAATATAATCAGTACGAGCAACTTCAAACCATGTAGCATAATTCCCATGATAAATTACTCCCATTTTATCTGTCTCTTGGTATCTCGCTTCAATTTCAGTCATACTATAAATCATATTTATGTACCTCTTTCCAATTAAGTTCACTTTCAATATTAACATAAAAAAGTTACTTGCTATAGAATTCCCCATTTACTACTTCTACTATTGAAATAGCTCAATGACACAAATGAAGAAAAAATCCTTAGATGAGATTGCCATCTAAGGATTCAAAATACATTCAAATTTTAAATATTTTTTCGAATAATTGTATTATTGAGCAAGTTTATTTCTTAATACCATTTGTAGAATGCCACCGTGACGATAATAGTCGATTTCAACTTGTGAATCGAAACGAACAATGACATCAAAATCAACCACTTCTCCACTTTCTTTTTTTGCATGAACTTTAATAATATCATGTGGTTGTACATCTTCGTTAATATCTACAGAAATCTCTTCTCTACCATTTAGACCAAGTGAATCAGCTGATTCTCCATCTTTAAATTGTAATGGTAATACACCCATCATAACTAAGTTAGAACGGTGAATACGTTCATAACTTTGTGCTATTACAGTTTTAACGCCTAATAAATTAGTACCTTTAGCAGCCCAGTCACGTGAAGATCCCATACCATAATCGTTGCCTGCTAATACTGCTAAGCCAGTGCCATCTTCTTTATATTTCATTGCAGCATCATAAATTGGCATAATTTCATCAGTTGGCCAATATGTTGTAAAGCCACCTTCTGTACCTGGTGCTAATTGGTTTTTAATTCTAATATTCGCAAATGTACCACGCACCATAACTTCATGGTTACCACGACGAGAACCATATGAGTTAAAATCACGAATAGGTACGTCATGATTTAATAAGTATTTACCTGCTGGTGTATCTTTACCAATAGCACCTGCTGGAGAAATGTGGTCAGTTGTAACTGAGTCACCAAATTTACCCATTACACGTAAATCTTTTAATGGTTCAATGGTACCTGGTTTTTTTGATAAACCTTGGAAGAATGTTGGATTTTGAATATATGTTGAATTAGGATCGAAGTCATATAATGGAGAGTCAGTAACATCAATCTCATTCCACATTTCATTATTGTTGTATACATTTTTATATTCTTCTTTAAATAATTCAGGTGTTACAACACTATCTACTGTATCAGCAACTTCTTTAATTGAAGGCCAAATATCATTTAAGTATACATCTTGACCATCTTTAGCTTTACCAAGTGGTTCATTTTGTAAATCAATATCAACTGTACCAGCTAAAGCATACGCAACGACTAATTGAGGTGAAGCAAGATAGTTCGCTTTTACTAATGGATGAATTCGACCTTCAAAGTTACGGTTACCAGATAATACAGAAGTAACTAATAAATCTTCTTTAGCAATAGCTTTTTCAATTTCTGGCAATAGCGGTCCAGAGTTACCAATACAAGTTGTACATCCATAACCTACTAGATTAAATCCTAAATCATCAAGATATTTTTGTAATCCCGAATCACGTAAGTAACCTGTCACTACTTTTGAACCTGGTGCTAATGATGTTTTAACATATTCAGGCACTTTTAATCCTTTTTCAACTGCTTTTTTCGCAACTAAACCAGCACCTAACATAACGTAAGGATTTGATGTGTTTGTACATGAAGTAATCGCTGCAATTGCAATGTCTCCTGTTTTCATAGTTGTTTCAGAGCCATCGTTAAATTGAATATGGGCTGATTTATCAAATTCGCTTTGATCCAAACCATGACCTTGATTTCCAGCAGGAGCTGTTACAGATTTTTCGAATTCTTTTTTCATATCACTTAAGAAAATTAAATCTTGAGGACGTTTAGGACCAGATAGTGAAGCTTCAACTGTCGATAAATCTAAATGAATTACATCTGTATATTGTGGATCTTCCTTATCTGATGTAAAGAACATATTGTTTTGTTGTAAATAAGCTTTAACTAACTCAACATGCTCTTCAGAGCGGCCAGTTAATTTCATATATTTAAGTGACTCTTCATCAACTGGGAAGAAACCACATGTTGCACCATATTCAGGCGCCATGTTAGCAATAGTCGCTCGATCAGCTAATGGTAAATCGGCAACACCAGGACCGAAGAATTCTATAAATTTACCAACTACACCTTTTTTACGTAGCTCTTGAGTTACTCGTAATGCTAAGTCAGTGGCAGTTGATCCTTGAGGTAATGAATTAGTTAAGCGTACTCCAATCACTTCAGGAATTGGGAAATATGATGGTTGACCAAGCATACCTGCTTCAGCTTCAATACCACCAACACCCCAGCCTAATACACCAATACCATTTATCATAGTAGTATGTGAATCTGTACCAACAAGTGTATCTGGGAAAGCAGTTTGTTCACCGTCCACGTCTCTTACATGAACTACCTTAGCTAAATATTCTAAGTTAACTTGGTGTACGATACCTGTTGCAGGCGGTACAGCATTATAATTATTAAATGCTTTTGTAGCCCAGTTTAAAAATTGATAACGTTCATAGTTTCTTTCAAATTCTAATTTCATATTGCGTTCTAACGCACGTGGGTTTGCATAGCTATCTACTTGTACAGAGTGATCGATGACTAAATCAACCGGTACTTCTGGATTAATTTTATTAATATCTCCACCTACATCATTCATAGCTTTACGTAATGAAGCTAAGTCGACAACCGCAGGCACCCCTGTAAAATCTTGTAAGATTACGCGAGAAGGTTTGAAAGGTACTTCTCCTTCATTACCTTCTTTACCAAAATGGGCTAATGCTTTAATATGATCATCTGTAATAACAAAGTCATCTTCTTGTCTTAATACTGATTCTAGTAGAACACGAATAGAATAAGGTAACTTACTAATTTTAGTTAAACCTTGTTCTTCAAGACTTTTTAAATCATAATATGTATATGATTTACCTCGAACTTCAAATGATTTTTTTGCTTGTTCTTTAATGTTAGAAGCCATTTGATTATCCCCCTTGAATATTAAACATTCATAATTATACTCCTTTAATTAAATTGTATAATTATATGTTTTTTAAAACAACTATATATCACTAGAATTTGAGTGATTTGAATTTTGGTTTTATAATCAGTTAATATAAGAAATACTTATCATAGTACATTTAAACTATAAGTATTTTTTATTAAATGAGAATTTTTTTCAATAAGCTAAATGAAATAAAAAGGAAAGTAGAATAGAAATTCATTTTGAATTTTTGGCTCCAATATCAACATATATTGGATGTGGATTTTCTTTTGAAAATCTTTATATTTCGATCTAACCATATTAAAAAACGCCTAAGACAAATAAGTTGTCTTAGGCGTTTTTTTTAATTATTGTTCTGCTTTCTCTGCATTACGTCGATTTTGACGTTTTTCTAATATATCAGATTCATAGTCTTTTTGTTGATATTCAATATATTCTTTTAGTCTATGTTTATTAGGCTGTAATGTTAATCCTAAGAATTTGCGTTCTTGGTTAGCATCTTTATAGAAACTAATCATCATTAGTATGACCACAAAGGAGAATGGTAATGCACTAATAATTGCAGCACTTTGTAGTGCGCCTAATGCTTCTGCGCCATCTCCACCACCTGCTAAGAGTAAGATGAAGGCAATAAGAGATTGTGCAATACCCCATGTTACTTTTACCACGTTAGATGGTTCTAATGAGCCATATGTTGTTTGCATACCTAATACAAATGTTGCTGAATCGGCTGATGTAATAAAGAATGAACCGATTAATACAAGTGCAACAAGTGATAAAACCATTCCTAAAGGTAAATGATTAAATACGCCAAAGAGTTGTGTTTCTGCTGACATCTTGAATAGCTCAGAATGTTTTTTACCCATTTCAATACCTAATACGCCAAATACACTGAACCATAAGAAACTTATTAGAGCTGGAACAAGTAATACACCTGAAATAAATTCACGAATTGAACGTCCTTTAGACACACGCGCAATAAATACACCTACGAATGGGCTCCAGCTTAACCACCAGCCCCAATAATATAGTGTCCAAGAAGACATCCATTCTCTTTTTTGAGAATTTAATGCTGCTGTATCAAAACTGTTGAATAAGAATGTATTGAACAAACTACCAATTGAACTTGTAAACATGTTCAAAATTAATACAGTCGGTCCAACAATTAAAGCAACAATCATTAATATTGTACCTAAACCAATATTGGCATTACTTAAATATTGAATTCCTTTACTTAGACCAGACCAAGCACTAATAATAAATAAAATTGTAACAACAACAATAATAAGTGATTGAACCCATACATTATTTGGGACGCCAAATAAGTAATTTAAACCACCGTTAATTTGTAATGCACCCATACCTAATGATACAGCTACCCCTACTACTGTAGCGAATACTGAAAGTACATCAATAATCGTACCAATAGGTCCTTCTACTTTATCTCCAAGCAATGGGCGTAATGTTCTAGAAATAAGTCCTGGTTCGTCTTTTCTAAATTGAGCGTATGCTAAGGCAAGAGCTACGACACCATAAACTGCCCAAGCATGAAATCCCCAATGGAAGAAAGTAGAACGAAGTGATTCAGTAAAGGCTTCTGTCGTTTTTGGACTAGCAGTTGGTGGTGCTGCGAAGTGTGACATAGGTTCTGCTGCACCATAGAATACTAAACCAATACCCATACCTGCACTAAATAGCATGGCAAACCATGAAATCGTATTAAACTCTGGTTTATCATCAGGTTTGCCAAGTTTTAATTTCCCAATTGGACTGAAAATTAAAAAGACACAGAAGAAAACAATAATAGTTGTAAGTATTAAATAATACCAACCAAGTTTATCAGTAATCCATCCACTTATTGAACTAGTAATTGAATCGAATTGTTCCGGTACAATTGCCCCAATTAATACAATAATCGCTACGATAATCGCACTATAAATAAATACCGGCGAAAATTTCTTTCCTTTCTTACTTGATTCAGAAGAAGAATTCATAACTAATATAACTCCCTTCATCGTAATATTAAATTTTTTCAAAATGAAAAATACACAATTAATTATAAAAATAATTAATTAATTTTTCGGTAAACCACTTTAATATAATAACAAACGTTTTAATCTTAATCAAATTTCATTAATTTTAATATTTACTAATTTATTTATGTTTTGTATGATATATTATATAAAAATTAAATAAATAGGAGATTACTATGCTAAAAGAATTTAAAGAGTTTGCATTTAAAGGAAATGTTTTAGATTTAGCAATTGCTGTAGTTATAGGAGCAGCATTTAATAAAATTGTATCATCCTTAGTAACTTATATTATCATGCCATTGATTGGTAAACTGTTCGGTTCGGTAGATTTTGCTAAAGATTGGCAACTTTGGGGCATTAAGTATGGTCTTTTCATTCAGTCAATTATTGATTTTATTATTGTTGCTTTTGCATTATTTATCTTTGTTAAGATTGCCAATACAATTATGAGAAAAGAAGAACCAGAAGAAGAAATTGATACAAATACGGTATTACTTACAGAAATTCGAGATCTTTTAAAAACAAATAAATAAATCCAAAGAGTCCGGGACATAAAGTTTCTAGATAAGTGAAAAAAGACAATTTCTATTGAAATAATATAGAAATTGTCTTTTTTATAATTTTTTTGATTATTTTCAGCTCGTCGAGCTGCTACTTTTCTTATATTAAGTGCCATTAATACAAATCCTAGTTCTCTTTTGACTTTATTTATCCCTCAAATGGACATTCGAGTGAAACCCAAAATAGCCTTCATAAATCCAAAAACAGACGCCACGTCAATTTTTCCTTGACTGTAGATGGTTTTTGTTTTTGCTTCTGAAAGCTTTTGATTAATTTGGGCTTTAAAATATTCCCAATTATAATTTTTCATTATTTTTTTATTTGTTTTTGAATTGAATTTCATCCATTGGTGCTTCAAAGAACATTCTGAACAATCATCACATTCATATAATTTAAAGTCCCGTTTAAAACCATATTTATCATGACGATAGGCATATCTTTTAAAACCTAATCGCTTTTTGTTTGGACAAATGTATTCATCGTTAATTTCGTCATAATCCCAATTTTGAGTATTAAAGATGTCACTTTATACTTTTTAGTTTTATCTTTTATCAACATACCGTAAGTTATAAGCGATGTTCGATTAAAATCATCTATAATTGCCATATAATTGGGTTCGCTACCATAACCTGCGTCAGCTACGATATATTCAGGTAAATGACCGTAGGTCTCTTGAATTGAATTTAAAAATGGTATCATCGTTCTTGTATCAGTAAGATTTTGATACACATGATAAGATAAAACGAATTGAGAATTTGTCGCTATTTGTAAATGATAACCTGGCTTGAGTTGTCCATTTTTCATATAATCTCCTTTCATTCTCATAAATGTGGCCTCATGATCTGTTTTAGAATAACTATTTCTATGCTTTAAAATAAATTTTTAGCCTTCGTATTTATGCTTTCGCTCAGAGTAATTATTAATTTGCTTTTTATATTTTTTAATTTTAGTTCTTTTGAGCCGTATTTGTTTTCTTATTTTAGTCCATTTTTCATTATCGATATGTTGGTTTAAATCTTCGATTTCTTTATCGAAATGACTACCAATCAAATCTATTTCTTTTTTTGTTAAGTCATTATCGCGATCTTCTTTAATCTCAGGTATGATTTTATTTGTCACCCATTCATGATAGAGCACTTTAGAATCTTCATTCTTCCTTGACTCATGGTTTTGAATACTCTTTTTTCATACAAATGTATATCGATTGGCATTCGCCTCAACTTTCGTACCATCAATAAAAATGACCTGTTCATCTATAAGATGTTGTTTCAAACACTGACTATGAAATTGAATAAATAATGATTCTAATAAAGCATCTACTTTTGGATTGACTCTAAATCGATTAATCATTTTATAAGAAAGCTTTTGATTTTGTGATAGCCACATCACTCGGATGCTATCATTAAGTCATTTTTCTATCTTACGTCCTGAAAACACAGATTGTGTGTAGACATATAGAATGACTTTTAACATCATTTTCGGATGGTATGATGTTGCACCACGATGATGTCTGAATTCATCGAATTCAGTCTTAGGAATGGTTTCTACAATATTATTGACATGTCGTGAAATATCATTTGTGGGGATAAGCATTGAAGTTTCCATTGGTAGAGTAAGTTGAGTCATGTTATAATCTTTATACATAAGGCACCTCGTTAGTTTAGTTTATTAGTGTTTATTAAATTATACGAAAGGGCCCTATTTTTTTAAGTATTTCAATGTAAAATTACATATAAATACAAAGTATTTTGGCGAGACTCTTGAGGGAACAGGACAAGCTGAAGACTACAGGCTGAAGCTGTCCCCTAAGAAAGCGAGCCAACAATACGTAGTATTGTAAATAAAGAAGCCAGTAAATGAATTTATAAAAAACTCATTTACTGGCTATTTTTTAGAAATTATGTCCCAGCCTCTTTTGTTATTTCCATTTAAATTTTGTGTAACTTTGATACTGATTTGTATTTACTTCAAGTATTAATGGAATTCGTTGTTTTAATTCACTCACATGAGAGATAATTCCTACCATTCGTCCAGATGTTTTTAAATTTAATAATGTATCAAGAGATGTTTCTAAAGTTTCTTGATCAAGTGTGCCGAATCCTTCATCGATAAACATTGATTCTAACGTAATACCTCCAGATTCTTGTTGTACGACTTCACTTAATCCTAATGCTAGAGCCAGGGATGCTTGAAACGTTTCTCCCCCTGATAATGAACTAATATGTCTTGACTTATTAGAATATAAATCAAATACATCGATTTCTAATCCACTATATCCTTGTGATATTGATTCTCTTCGTTTAAGTTGGTATCTTCGCCCGCTCATTATATCTAATCTAATATTTGCTTGATGTATAATTCTTTCTAAATAATAAATTAATACATAGTTTTCAAGCGATAATTTTTGATGATTCTTTCCAGATAAAACCTCAGATAAATTAAAAATTTGTTGCTGCTCTTTTAACTCTTCATCTAAATAGTGAATATGTTTTTCTATTTTTGCAAATTTTTCATCATTCTTCTTAATTTTATATTGTATTGATACAACATCATTAACATACTGATTATATTTTTCTTCGATATGTTCTTTTTGCATTTCAAGATTAGATATATCTTCAAGTTCTTTTTCACTTGTAAGGCGTGTTAATCGTTCTATTTCAACGTTATATTTATGTTGTTCCTTATCGAATTGATTAATTCTTTTCTCAATATGTTCTTTATTTTGAAGTTCATGCTTTAATTTTTTTATTTCATCTTCATTTTTTAAACCTAATCGTTTCATTTCTTTTCGGATAGTTGTTGCAAAATAATCTAATTCTTTTTGTAGTTCTTTACTCGTAGCTAAATAATTATCAACACTATTATTTTCTAAAGCTAGCGCATTTTGATATGATTGCATGTTTTTATTAGTATCATTAACATGTTGATGATATTCATCAATCTCTTTTCGAAGACTTAAGTAATAATTTTTAAAAGTTTCAATACTTGAATATCCTGTATTTATTTCAAAATCTTGAATTAAAGTTTGATTCTGACGTTTTTGAGAAGCTAATTTCTCTAATTTAAGTTCTTGCTGATGCTTCTCTTGCTGTAACGTATGAAATTTTTGTTGTAATTTATCTAACTCTTCTAATTGTTGTTGTAATTGTATTTTTTCAGACTTTGCACTTTGTAACTTTTCTTTGATTTGGTCTAAATTAATCGATTTATACTCTATCTCTCCTAAATCTGATATGCTTTGAGAGAGTAATTCACACGTCGCTTCGCTTTTACTTAAATGCTGTTTTTTTTCATTAATTTCATTAGAAAGTTTATCAAGTAATTGATGATTTTGATTAATAGTTTCGAAATCAATATGCTGATTTAAAGATTCAATTTCATTTCCACATATTGGACATGTATCGCCAATACGTAACGCTGACTGTATTTCAATAATAAAGGTTTGTTTATCATTTAAATCAATATTACGTTTATCAATGATTCCTAACTGTTGATTGAGTGTATCAATGTCATTTTTTAAATTTTGTACCTCTTTTGAATGTTGATGATATTGTCGTTTTAGGGAAACTTGCTTTTCATACTTATCTTTTAAATTCTGTTGTTCATCTAATTGTTTTTGTAATTGATATATTTGTTCAGTCAGCTCATCAATAGCTTTATTATCCACTTTATAGCTATCAATAGATTTACTCATTTTATGTTCTTTATTAATTAACTGCTCTTGCTCTTTCATCATTTCATTATAACTGTGAATAATATGTTCTTGCTCTTTAAACGCTTGTTGATATTTATTCAAATAATTATAAAAGGGCTTCGATTGTTCTAAACTCTCACTTTTTAAATGATATGAGTCACTCATCTTGTCTAATTGTTTACGTTCTTTTTCAAGCATGTTTATTTTATTATTTAATTGCGATATTTTATTTTCAGTTTCTATTATTTTGGTTTTTATTGTTTGATGTTTTTCTTCTTTAAAGTGTTGTTGATCATATAAATTAAACAGCATGCCAGCATCATTTAATCGATTTAATTTTACTTTTAATGCATTTATGTCATCCATTTGTTCATCTAACTGATGTTTTAATTGATGATATTCTTTCAGTTCACTCAGTTGTTGTTCTAACGTTTTATTTAAATCAATACGTTTTGTTATAGAAAGCAATTGTTCGTTTTGCTCATTTTTTAGATGCAGTCTTTTTTCTTCGATTTGATGACCTATTGCTCTAAAATCGGGAATAGTCTGTATTAATTCTTGAGTTTTCATGTGATGAATTTGTTTAAATTGAATTAATTGCTCATCATCAAATGCTTCGATATCTTCCCATAGTAATTTTATTTGATTGTATCTTTTTTCAATTTGTTTTTTCTCTTCTTTCACTTCACTTTGAAGAAGTTTTTGAATTTCTTCAAAACGTATACTATTAAATAAAGTTCTTAATATCCCCTGTTTATCTGTACTATTGGATACTAAAAATTTTTTGAATTCACCTTGTGGAAGAATAAATAACTGTCTAAATTGTTCAGCATTAACTCCTAGTAATGATTTAATATATTGATTTCCAACGCTGATTTTACTTTCTCTTAATTCATATGTTTCACTTTTAGAATCATATTCATACACATCTAGTTTTCCTGGTGTTTGACTAGTGTTTCCTTCTTTAGTAAAAGCGCCTTGACGAATAATTTTGAAATATTTTTTATTGAGTTGAAATTCATATTCAACCCACATAGGAGATTTTGCCTCTGCAAAATGACTTCTTAATCCCGCTTCACTTCTGCCTTCTGTAGAAGCTTTTCCAAATAACGAAAATACAATTGCATCAAATATCATGGTTTTTCCCGAACCAGTTTTACCACTAATTAAAAAAAGTTGATCATTTTTAATTTGAGTAAAATCAATCATTTCATGTAAGAATGGGCCAAAATTATGTAACGTTAATTTTATTGGTTTCATTTTAGACCTCCTTATTCGATACCAAAGTGATTAAATTATTTATTTTTTCTTCCTGGTATTTTGTCATCTCATTATCTGTAATCATCTTATAAAATTGCTTAATAATAGTTTGGTCGTCTTGTTGTTGTATTTGTGTCTGATGTAAAGGTCCCTCATTTTCAAAAGTAATATTGCTAAGCGCAAGAGTATTAGGGAATAGTTGTTTTAAATGAATCATTGGATCACTAATATACGACATATTTTTAAGTTTGAAATGTATATAATTATCTTTATTTTTAGGTTGAATATGTCCTTGAATCACTTCATCATACTCGCCCTCAACCACTTCAAGCTCTCTTAAAGGTTTAAGTTGCACAAATGATGTTGATATTTCATTTTTATCTTTAATCACCAAACGTTTATATCCCTTAGGCTGGTTTATTTCTGAAAATGAATATTGTAACAGTGAACCAGAATAATCAATAATGTCATCTTTAATACTAAATGGATGATGTAAATGTCCTAATAACACTTTATCAAATACGTTAAAACACGATTTAGTAACACTTTCAACAGTCCCAATTGTTAAAGGTCTTTCTGAATCTGATGTTTTTCCCCCATTTATCGTTAAGTGACCAATTAAAATATTTATTTTCTCTTTATTCAAATTTTCTACTATATAATTAATACATTTTTCTGTTGCTTGTTGATACGTTTGAATAGAAGCATCTTTAAAAAATTCTTTTACTTCACTAATAGTAGCAAATGGAAGTACATAGAAATGTACATCATTAAATACGATAGGCTGATTCATATGTTTTAATTTTGTACGTATAAAGAGTTTGGAATGTTCAAACCATGAAGCACCATAATTCAATCGTTCTTTACCGTCGTGATTACCATTAGAAATAATCATGGGGATATTCATATCTATATTAATCGTATGAATAGCATTTTCAAAAAGATAAATGGTTTCTTTACTCGGATAAGTTGTATCATAAATATCCCCAGAAATCACAACTACATCAGGTTTTTCATCTTTTAAACATTGAATAAATTGTTCTAAAATAAATGATTGGTCTTCAAGAAATTGTTTTCCGTTAAGTATCTTTCCTAAATGCCAATCTCCAGTATGTATAATTTTCATAACATTCCCCTTACTTTTTAAAGATTTATAATTTATTTAAAAAAGAGCGAGATTGAATTCTCAATGAACTCACATACTCGCTCTAAACTTCAATTCAATTTAATATCAAAATAATAATATTTTATTTAATTTTAGATAAGGTAATAATATTAATCTCTATTATGAGACTAAAGATTTTTTAACGTTTTTATATTTATATAACATAGCTAAACGCCAAGGAACAATCATACTAAATGCCAATAAAAAGAACATGCCTCCGATTTCTCCTGGATCAATAGAGCTACTAATAAATATTTTTATGATTGTTCTAATAATTAAAAGCGAAATTAAAATGATTGGAAACGCTTTTGATCGTTTCATATATACCTCAGCACCTTGAACTTCAAAATGACTTGTCCAGATAAGTACAGACGAAAATATCACACCTAAAATGATAGATTCTAAAATTTCAGCCCCAGTTAATCTAAAATATGGAATGACATACATCAAAGCACCTGTCGACATAAAGATAGGAGGTAAAATAATTTTCTTTTCATTTACAGGAAACTTTTGTGCTTTCATACGAATAACTATGACAACAATCCCCATAAACAATGCAAATACTATGGAAAAAACTAAATATGCCAAATTTACACCTTCTTATATTCACATAACTAAAAGTTTAATACTATTATAATTCTTAAATACTCCAACTAAAAATGTTTTACAACAAAAACAAAGGATTGTAAACCCTTATAGCATACAATCCTTTAATAACTATTATTTTTTTGAACTCTTCATGTTTTGATCCATGTTTTTGTTCATCATCGTCATCATTTGATTGATTTTCTTTTGAGACGGTTTTTGTCCCATTTGCATCATCATCATACGTAACATTTCTTCATTGATAGGTGGGTTTTTTTTCAAATAGTCCATCATATATTTTCTTGCTAAGAAGAAACCACCAACTAGTCCGATGATAAGTGCTACAATGATTAATAAAATTGCTAACCAAGTTGCCATTGTTTCACCCACTTTCTATATCCTACTGAATTTTACTAAATAACTATCTTGATTTCAAGAGTTAGTTTTAGAATAACACCACTTCTATTTTATATTAACAAACTGTTTAACACGAATACTAATATTATAAATCACTTCATATAAAGTACTATTCACAAAATAAGAAAGAGCAGGAAAGAACTCATTTTGAATTCATTTCCCGCTCTCTATGTTGACTAAATCATAATATTAAAAAGTGCGAATTTGATTTAAAATATTTTCTTTAGTAAAGCCATATTTTTCAACAACTAAGTCTCCTGGTGCACTTGCACCAAAACCATCGATTCCAATGACTTTGCCTTCAGTGCCTACATATTTATGCCAACCGAGTGGTGAAGCCATTTCAATTGCAACACGTTTAGTTAATTCTTTTGGAATAACTGATTCTTTATACTCGTCTGATTGTTGCTCAAAAGCGAACCAGTTTGGCATAGAAACTACTCTTACACCTTTACCTTGTTTATCTAAATCTTTAGCTGCTTCAATAGCTAAGCTTACTTCTGAGCCAGTTGCTAACAATAGATATTCTGGTTTAGTTTCAGTTTCAAATACAATATATGCACCTTTTCGTACGCCTTCTTCAACCGTTTCTTCATCTACATCTAAATAAGGAAGGTTTTGACGAGTTAAAACTAGAGATGTTGGTGTTTGTTTAGATTCTAATGCAACTTCCCATGCTACTCTTGTTTCATTACCGTCTGCTGGACGAATGACGTTCATATTTGGAATAGCTCTTAAACCTGCTAACTGTTCAATAGGTTCGTGTGTTGGACCATCTTCACCTACAGCAATTGAATCATGTGTAAAGATAAATGTTGCATTCAATCCCATAATTGCAGATAAGCGTAATGCTGGTTTTAAGTAATCGCTAAATACGAAGAAGGTAGCACCATAAGGATGTAAACCTCCATGTGCTGCCATACCGTTTACTGCAGCACCCATAGCAAACTCTCTTACACCAAACCAAACATTTTTACCTTCTGGAGTATTAGGATTGTAATCTGTAGCTTCTTTAACATTTGATTTATTAGATCCTGCTAAATCTGCAGAACCACCAAAGAATGAAGGAACAGATTTACTAATTGCTTGAATGATTTCTCCAGAATCTGCACGAGTAGCTGCATTATGGTCACTACTGAATTTTGGTAATTCATCTTTATAATTTTCAGGTAATTTACCACTGATTGTCAATTTAAATTCTTCAGCTAATTCTGGATATTTTTCTGTATATGTTTCTAATTTTTCTTTCCACTCATCTTCATGCTCATTTGCACGTTTTAACATTGTTGTTTGGAAGATTTCATATACTTCTTCTGGAACATTGAAACGTTTTTCTGGATCTAATCCATATGCTTCCAATGTAAGTTTTCTTTCATCAGTACCAAGTGGTGCTCCGTGAACACCATTTGTACCGCTAACGTTTGGCGCGCCGTAACCAATAATTGTTTTAACTTCAATTAACGTAGGACCATTTTGCTGTTTAGCTTTAGTAATCGCATTATCAATTTCTTCTAAATTGTTGCCATCTTTTACTAAAATATGGTTCCATCCATAACTTTCAAAACGTTGTTTTACATCTTCTGAGAAAGATTTGTTAAGTTCACCATCAAGTGAAATATCATTTGAATCGTATAATACAATAAGTTTATCTAATTGATTATGACCAGCAAATGAAGCTGCTTCATGAGAAATACCTTCCATTAAATCTCCATCTGAAGCCAACACGTAAGTATAATGATCTACAACGTTAATATCACCTTTATTAAATTTACCACCTAAATGAGCTTCAGCTAAAGCCATTCCCACAGACATAGCAAATCCTTGCCCTAATGGACCTGTTGTAACTTCAACACCATCTGTATGACGAAACTCAGGATGTCCAGGTGTTTTAGAACCCCATTGTCTGAACTGCTTTAATTCTTCTAATTCTAAGCTTCCAGAGACATGTAATAAACTATATAGTAAAGCAGAACCATGACCTGCAGATAATATAAATCTATCTCTGTTAAAGTAATCTTTAGATTGTGGATTAAAGTTTAAGTGGCGAGTCCAAAGCGTGTAGGCCATTGGTGCAGCTCCCATAGGCAGACCAGGATGACCAGAATTTGCTTCTTCAATTGCATCAATACTTAATGCACGTATAGTATCAATAGCTAATTGGTCTTTTTCATTAAACATCTTACATACTTCCCTTCTAGAATTAATCATCTTTTTTATATTATAACTTAAAAATATAGTAAATGATAAGATTATAATGTTAATGATTAAAATGTTATTAACTATTGATCATTCTTTTTTCTTTCTTGAATTTTTTTAAGTTTTTCAGGCGTTACATCGTTGCCTTCTGGATCAATGACTTTGGTACTTTCAATTTGTTGTTTAAATCCCTCTCTAAAAGAATCTAAATATTGTTTACGCAACTTAGATTGCTCTTTTGCTTCAGCTTCTGTTAAACCTTGCTCTTTTTTCTTTTTTGCTAATTCATTAATTCTATCTATATTTAAATTATTATTTGACATGTCATTACACTTCCTATTCTTTTCTTTAATACATATAAAATACTTAATTAATATAACAAAAAGAGACATAGATAAAAAATCTAAGCATCATAAACTCTTTCTAAAATAAATGAAGTATTTTTATATAATACTTCATATTCCCATTTCTTAGAAGTAATAACTTTTTATCTGTATCTCTTAAATATTTATTTAACTAATGCGAACACTTTATAGTCTGTTTGTTCTGTATTGTTGGGTATATCGTTCTTATAATCATCGTTTAAAATCGCTTTTTCAGGGATCGTATGATCGGTAATTTCGTACATGTGTTCCGTATGAGCGTTCTGATATAAATTAGTAAAAAACACCAGAAAAACGATGCAAGATACTACTAGAACAATTATATTTTTAATGATATTACTAGTACGATTACTAAGCATTTATTTCCACTCCTAGAACATTTGTTTGTATAAATACTTTAACAGAACTAGCGTTCTTAGTCAATAGAATTACGAACAAACGTTTGTTTAAAAAACCAAAAAATGCTATACTATATTAAAATAAACTTAGGGAGTGCCTATATATGAGAGAGTTAACTAAAAGACAAAGTGAGATTTATAATTATATTAAACATGTTGTTCAAATAAAAGGTTATCCACCAAGTGTAAGAGAGATTGGTGAAGCTGTTGGTCTTGCCTCAAGTTCAACTGTGCATGGTCATTTATCTAGATTAGAAGAAAAAGGATATATTAGAAGAGATCCTACTAAACCTAGAGCAATTGAAATCGTGAGTGACCAAAATAATGATATGACTAGAGAAGAAACTATCTATGTTCCTGTTATCGGTAAAGTTACAGCAGGAGTTCCGATTACCGCAGTTGAAAATATAGAAGAATACTTTCCATTACCAGAACATTTAACGTCTACACACAATAGTGATGTGTTTATTTTAAATGTTATCGGTGAAAGTATGATTGAAGCGGGTATTTTAGACGGAGATAAAGTAATTGTAAGAAGCCAAACTATTGCTGAAAATGGAGATATTATCGTAGCAATGACTGAAGATGATGAAGCTACTGTAAAACGCTTTTTCAAAGAAAAAAATCGATATCGTTTACAACCAGAAAATAGTGCTATGAGTCCCATATATTTAGATAATGTAACAGTTATCGGTAAAGTCATTGGTCTATATAGAGAATTATAGTTTATCTCTTGTTCGTTACGTTAAAATCTCTTATATATGTTTAATATACAAAAAACTAGAAGCGCATAGACGCTTCTAGTTTTATTTTTTATTTAAAATCTCTTTTACTTTATCAAGTATATCTTTTTTCTTATTTTTCTTTGTAGGCATAATATCAACTTCCTTGCAAAATGAACATACCCCTATATATTATAAATCAAACATTATCCAGCGTAGTTTTCTGTCCAAAATGGTTGTCGATTTTTATTAAAATCTACACCTACACCTAATGTATTTACGTGCGTATTTAAAATATTTTCTCGGTGTCCTAGAGAATTCATAAGTCCTTCGTGAGCATAAATACTACTTTGTTGACCATAAGCTAAATTTTCAGCAGCAGCATTAAATTGAATACCATCACGTTTCATTCTATCGAAAGGTGAATGACCATTTAAATCAGTATGATCAAAATAATTATTTTTAACCATATCTTCACTATGTTTTCTTGCAGTATGAGATATTTTTTTAGAGTAATCCAATGTATTTAATCCGCGTTGTTTTCTTTCTGCATTAACTAAATCAAAATTTTGATATTCAAAGCTTTTTTCTAGCGTTGTAGATGGTGCACCATATTGCTTTTGTAATCGGTTTTCCATCGATTCACTCACTTGCAACAACCCTGTTAAGTTATTTTTATTATGTTTATCGTAAAATGCAGTAGTATAAATGTGATCTTTATAAAAAACATCATATTCATTATTTTTTACAACAAAACGATAACGTCCTTTTGTAATTTTATCTACTGGTTTACCGAGACGTTGTTCAACCACTTTTTTAGGGGTATTATATTTAATTTTAGATTTAGAAGTTATAATATTTTGATTACTAAATAAAGCATTAACTTTATTATTAATGTAACTTACCATTAAAAAATTTTGATAATCATCATTGTAATAAGTGTACCATTTTGTACCATATTCATTTGATGTCACTCTTTTTGGTCGCCCTATCTTATTTTCTACTTCCTTTTGAGACATATTTAATTGAATATTATTAACTGCAAATTCTTGTTTTTTTGGAACTTTAAGCACATTATTTTTAAAACTTGTATCTTCATTTAATAAAACTTCTACTTTATCTCTTACATTATTTTGTAAATGAATAAAAAACTGATTTTCTTCGATAGGCTTTATAATGATAAATAACAAAAATATTGCAGTAAATAAAAGGAACTTTTTAATAATATTCACCTACTAAACATATATTAATCTCGGTCGCCATTAAAAATTGAGTTTCTTACAATAACATAGTCAACAGTAGTTAGTGATTTTAAATCTTTGCCACCAGCATAGGAAATTGAACTTTGAAGATCTTGTTGCATTTCAACTAAGGTATCTTTTAATGAACCTTTATGTTCCACAAACATTTTCTTCCCTTCAACATTCTTATGTTCCCCTTTTTGGAATTCGGAGGCACTACCAAAATATTCTTTATAACGTTTACCATCTAACTCAACTGTTTCGCCAGGAGATTCTTCATGCGCTGCAAATAATGAACCAATCATAACCATAGTGGCTCCAAAACGAATAGATTTCGCAATATCACCATGTGTTCTAATACCTCCATCAGCAATAATTGGTTTACGTGCAGCTTTACTACAAATGTTTAATGCAGCTAATTGCCAACCGCCTGTACCGAATCCAGTTTTAATTTTAGTAATACACACTCGTCCTGGTCCTATACCAACTTTAGTAGCATCTGCACCAGCATTTTCTAACTCTCTTACTCCCTCAGGGGTTCCTACATTACCCGCAATAACAAATGATTGAGGAATATGTTTTTTAATATGTTTAATCATATTAATAACCGAATTAGCATGACCATGAGCGATATCAATTGTAATATATTCAGGTATTAAATGTTCAGTTTTTAATTTTTCTATAAATTCAAATTCAGTTTCCTTTACACCCACTGAAATAGAAGCGAAAAGTCCTTTATTTTGCATTTTTTTTATAAAAGGTATACGACCTGCTTCATCAAAACGGTGCATAATATAAAAATAATCATTTTCTGCAAACCATTCAGCTAAAGATTCATTCATTACTGTTTGCATATTAGCTGGAACCACTGGTAACTTAAAAGTTTTTGGCCCAAATTGTACAGTCGTATCACATTCAGATCTACTATTAACAATACATTTATTTGGAATTAATTGAATATCTTCATAATCAAAAATTTTCATACTTTAAATTTCCCCTATACATTTTAAATTTAAAAGACACTGTAGACATAAATAAAATATCTGACTCTTTACAAAATTATTTATAACGTAATCTAGAGCGAGAAATCACCTTTTTCTCGCTCTTATTATTTATATCCTTATATACTTTACAATTTTTTAAATACAATGTAAACGGACTAAAGTATTAGTTTCAATTACCAACTAGATTTTTTCACACCAGGAATTTGACCTTTATGAGCATGTTCTCGAAATGCAATTCTAGACATTTCAAATTTTCTCATTACACCTCTAGAACGTCCTGTAACTTTGCATCTTCTTGTTAAACGAGTTGGAGATGAATCTCTTGGTAATTTCTTTAATGCTTTATAATCTCCTTTTTCTTTCAACTCTTTACGTAATTCATAATATTGATTTACTAATTTTTCTCTTTTTAATTCTTTAGCTATTTTAGATTTTTTAGCCATATATTATCTCCTTTTTATAAATCGTAATAATTACGTTTTATATATTAACATACTTTTAAAAAATTACAAAGACATTTATTTTAAAATTAAAAGACTCATACATGTTATTCATCTTAAACATGTATGAGTCTATAATAGTTTATCTTTTTGTCGTATTTAAAAGATAAGGAATTATTTAGTTTCACGGTGTAGCGTGTATTTATTTAATCTTGGGCAATATTTTTTCATTTCAATACGCTCAGGGTTATTACGTTTATTTTTTGTTGTAATATAATTACGATCGCCACATTCAGTGCAAGCTAAAGTTACATTAACGCGCATCAATAACATCCTTTCTTGTTATATATAATTAGGAATTCTTACGATTTAAAATTCTATCATATCCTTCATTTTCACGCAATAAGTTTCTTTTAATTTAGTCAGTTTCCTTCTACATAACAAAAACTAATCGTTTAAAAAATCAGAAAATTTAAAATTTTTAAAACAAATTGTTCAAAAGTTATTGAATACTTGAACCAAAACGATTAAAATGATTTGTATATTTTAAATTTTAATTTAGGAGATATTATATGGAAGATAACAATATGAAACGCGGTCTTAAGTCAAGACACATATCTATGATTGCTATCGGAGGTGCAATAGGCACTGGACTTTTTGTTGCTACAGGTAGTGTCGTTTCTCAAGCAGGACCTGGAGGAGCTATCTTAGCTTATTTATTGATAGGAATCATGCTTTACTTTTTAATGTCATCTATTGGAGAACTTGCTACATTTTATCCTGTATCTGGTTCGTTTAGTTCATATGCTACCCGTTTCATTGATCCGTCTATCGGTTTTACAATGGGCTGGTTGTATTACATTCTATGGTCATTAGTATCAAGCGTTGATGTAATGGTAGCTTCTAATGTTTTATTTTATTGGGATGTATTTAAAATTTTCAGTCCTCTAGTATGGAGTTTAATTTTTATAACGATTATATTCCTATTAAATATCTTTACTGTTAAAGCATTTGGCGAAACAGAATTTTGGTTATCACTAATTAAAGTAGTCACAATTATTGTATTTATTGTTGTCGGTATATTAATGATTTTTGGTATTCTTGGTGGACATACATATGGATTCGAGAATTATACCAAAGGTGAAGCACCTTTTGTAGGTGGTTTATCTGGTTTCTTAGCAGTATTACTTGTAGCAGGATTTTCTGTGGGTGGTACGGAAGTTGTAGCGGTCACTGCAGGTGAATCTGATAATCCTGAAAAAACTATGCCAAGGGCTGTTAAGCAAGTATTTTGGAGAATTTTATTATTTTATGTTTTATCTATTGTCGTCATTGCAGCTATTATTCCTTATACTGATCCTTTATTATTAAATAAAAATCAATCAGTATCTCAAAGTCCATTTACTATAGTTTTCGATCGAATCGGTATAGCATTTGCAGCATCAATTATTAATGCTGTTATTCTTACATCGTTACTATCTGCAGCGAATTCTGGAATGTATACAACAAGTAGAATGCTTTTCTCTTTGAGTGATGAAAAGCAAGCACCAAAGTTTTTAAGTAAATTAAATAATAAAACAAAATTACCGATGCGTTCATTAGTCACCACTTACATTTTAGTAGTAGCAATTATTATTCTAGCTAATTTCTATGCTAATGCAGTATTTAGCTTGTTAAATATTATTGGCTCTTTAGTTATTATTGTATGGGCAATAAGTGCATGGGCTCAAATACGTTTACGTAGAGGTATTAAACGTCAAGGCAAAGATATTAATACATTATTGCCTTATAAATCACCACTTTTCCCTCTAGGTCCTATCATTGTATTTGCTACATTAATTTTCTTATACTTTGGTAATTCTATCGGTGATTTATTTAGTGGTAATATAGGTGATTTTTTTGTTAATATCATGCCTTTAATTGTCTTAGCGATTATCTTTATCGTACATAAATTGATTCGTAAAACTAAATTTGTAAAATTAGATCATATGGATCTTACAGCTCATCATTATCATGATTAATATCATCGTTTATTTAGGAGTAGAATTAAATACAATTCTACTCCTGTTTTTATTACTAAACACAATATGTATATTTTCTAATAGTCGTTTATTTTGTATAATGAGTATAACGATAACGACTTAGAGGTGACTGAGTATGGTAGGTCAAACAAATTTATTTGATGACGTAATAAAGAGCGATGAACGTTTTGTTATTGTCGTACAATCTTTAGAAGAAAGAAATGGACAATTACTGAAACGCACATTGCGTGAGTATCCTAGTCTAACTCATGATCAAATGGAAAACTTATTTACACATTTAAAAGATGTATTTCAAGATGAGCCATTTCGCGATAACCAATCTGCATATACAGTAACAGTATATACAAATTTAGATTATGCAGCTGATCAAGTATATGCTCATGTAAAAAGAAATAAAGGTAAACGTGATTGGACACACACTGCTAAATAACTAGTTATGATAATAAAAAAAGGAAGCGAAACTTGATTCAATACGAATTCATTCCGCTTCCTTTTAATTTATATAAATGTTTTATAGCAATTCTTTAAGTGCTGCTGGTATACCATTAGAATCATTATCTAATGTAACTTTATCTGCAATCTTTTTTAATTCTTCACTCGCATTTCCCATTGCTACAGCATATCCTACAACTTCAAACATTGATTGGTCATTGAGGCTATCTCCAAAACAAATCACTTCTGATAATGAAATATTTAACTTTTCACATAAAGCTTTAATTGCATTACCTTTAGAAACATCTTTAGCCATGAATTCCAGGAAGAAAGGTTTGCTCGTCGTCACATCAATATCAGAATTAAATGTTTCATTTAATTCGTTACGTGCTTTTGAAATATTTTCTTCATAATCAACGCCCATTGCTTTAGGTACATCAGACTGAATATATGCTTTAATATCATCCACTTGTTTCATAGGTAGACCAGTTAATTCTGATTCAATTTTACGATATTCATGTTCTGTATCAAAGATAATTTGTCCGTCTTGATACGTTAATGTTAAAAAGCCTTTTTCGCGACAATAATCTGTAATTTTATCAAAATGATCTTTAGTTACACTTTTACTTACTTCAATTTCTTCTGTTTTAGCATTAATTGTTTTACCACCATTATAACTAATGATATAGCTTTGGTAATGATCTAACTTTAATTCTTTAGCTACTGGAATCATTCCCTCAGTTGGTCTTCCAGAGGCTAAAACAATCTTATATCCTTCTTCTTGTAGTTGAATTAAATAATCTTTGGTTTCAGGACTAACTACATTATCACTTGTTATTAAAGTGTCATCCATATCCATAACAATCATTTTATAGTTACTCATTTCTTAGTTGCTCTCCTTTCATTTTTGCTCTTATCTATTTTACAATAATTTTATGAAGGATACACAACTTCTTCAATAACACCTACATTATTAATTGTTGCAAGTTCAGAATCGCAAGTTGTTATTTCTGATTTTAATGTTCTCACAAGTGCTCCACTTTTTTCTTTACGACTCAATGTCAATATCGTTGGACCTGCTCCACTAATCACTGTAGCATAAGCATCATATTTTTGAGATAGTACTTTTACTTTTTCAAATTCAAGAATCAAGTGTTGACGATAAGGTTCATGAAAACCATCTTGTGTCATCATTTTTCCAGCAAGGTCATAATTATGTTGAATTAATGCACAAATCATTGTATTGCTAATCGCACTATTTTGAACTGCTTTCTCATGTGAATACTTATCTGGAAGTACCCTACGTGAGTCTTCTGTTTTGAGTTCATATGTTGGGATAGTAAGAATCACATCTACATCAGGTATATCAATATGTGCCACATTTGTTTCTTTGGTTTCAGGATTATAATATCCTGCGAGTAATCCACCATAAATTGTAGGCGCTACATTATCAGGATGCCCTTCTATTTCAGTAGCTAGTTGTAGTAACTCATACTTAGATAATTGGATATTACCGAAGTAGTTAGCGATATATAATGCTCCAACTAAAGCGGATGCAGATGATCCTAACCCTCTTGCTAATGGAATCTCACTTCTCATCGACACTTTTAAATTAGGTAAAGTCACATTATATTTTTCAGCTACTTGTTGTGCAACTTTATAGACATAATTACTTTTATCTTTCGGTAATGAGTCTAACTCTTCATTTAAATATCTAAATTCCCAGTTACTTCCTTCCGCTTCCTCAGCATATAGGTATAAATATTTATTAATTGCCATACCAATAGAATCAAATCCTACTCCTAAGTTAGCAGTTGATGCAGGTATTTTCAGGTGAAGTGATGGCTTCATATTAAAGTGTTCCTTTAATATAATTGATAATACTTTCTTTATTGTTTGGAAGCGGTTGAATTGGATTATCTAAAACTGAGATAGCAGTGTCTGGATCTTTTAGTCCATTACCAGTTAATATTGCTACTACTTTTTTACCTTTCGACAATTTTCCTGCACGTTGTAATTTGATTAAACCAGCAATTGAGGCATTACTTGCTGGTTCACTAAATACACCTTCTTTAGATGTCATTAATTGATACGCTTCTAAAATTTCATCATCAGTCACACTATCAATGAGGCCATTTGATTCTTCTAACGCAACAGTCGCTTTTTTCCAACTTGCTGGATTACCGATACGGATTGCTGTAGCGATTGTTTCAGGATTTTTAATAACTTTATTTTGAACAATTGGTGAGGCTCCTTCTGCTTGGAAACCAAATAATTGAGGAAGTTGACTTCCTTTTTTCTCATGATACTCTTTAAAGCCTTTCCAATAAGCAGTAATATTTCCTGCGTTGCCTACTGGGATTGCTAGAACGTCTGGAGCTTCTTCTAATTGCTCCACAATTTCAAATGCACCTGTTTTTTGTCCTTCTATTCTAAATGGATTAACAGAATTTACTAATTCAATATCATCATCATTTTGTGCAATCTCTTTAACGATTTCTAATGCTTCATCGAAGTTACCTTCAATTGAGACAATTTCTGCACCATACATGACCGCTTGCGAAAGTTTACCTAAAGCAATCTTTCCTTCGGGAATCACTACAATTGCTTTTAAACCTGCACGTGCAGCATAAGCTGCTGCTGAGGCAGAAGTGTTTCCTGTTGAAGCACAAATCACTACTTTTTTACCTTGTTCTTTCGCTTTTGTTACAGCCATTACCATTCCTCTGTCTTTAAAAGAACCGGTTGGATTAGCACCCTCATATTTAACATATAAATCAATATCTAGCATTTCTGATATATTAGCACAGTGAATCAGTGGTGTATGTCCTTCATTTAAAGTAAGTTTAGGTGTATCTTCATTAACCGGTAAATAATCTTTAAATTCTTCTACTAAACCTTGCCATCTTTTCATAATTATTAAACTCCTTCAACTGGATAAATTTTTTCAATGTTGTAATTTGCTTTACTAAGTAGTGATTCAGGTGATTGGTCTAATCCGATAATCACAACGCCATAAGAACTAGAATCACGTTGTTCTATTTGAAGTGATTTATGGAAGGGTAAATCTGATTTAAGTTGATCTTTAAGTTTATCAATTGATTCATTACTATGAATGACAACATAGTAATTTAATTTTTCTCCAATAGCAATTGCGTCACCATTATCCATTAATTCTCGAGTTTTATTTGTTTTTAATTCGAAATGAGGTGGAAGTGTATGTAAATTTGACTCAAAGAAGAGTGCTACATTTAATAAATCACTCACTACTGCACTACCAGTAGCTAAGCTACCTGCCCCTTTACCATAAAACATAGTATCCCCTACAGCATCTCCAATAACATAAATTGCATTGTATTCATTTTCTACTGCTGCAAGCTGATGTGATTTATGTATTAAGGTTGGTTCAACGGATGCATTAACTTCGCTATGATGATATGTACTTTTACCAATTAATTTAATCTTATAACCTAATTTGTCTGCTACATTAATATCAGATAACGTTGTTTTACTGATACCTTTTACTTTCACATCATTTAACTTAATTACTTGGTTAAATGATAAATAAGAAGTAATCACTACTTTTCTAGCTGCATCAATACCTTCCACATCATCAGTAGGATCTACTTCAGCAAATCCTAATCTTTGTGCTTCAGCAAGTGCATCTTCAAATGAAGTTTGTTCTCTTGTCATTTTTGAAAGAATAAAATTTGACGTACCATTTAAAATCCCCATAAATTTAGAGATATTATTAGCATTTAACCCATTATTAATCGCGTTAACAATGGGAATACCACCTGCAACACTTGCTTCAAATTTTAAGGCTACTCCTTGTTGTTCTGCTAGGTTCTCTAGTAATTCTAAATGCACAGCAAGTAGATCTTTATTTGCTGTAATGACATGTTTTTTTCTTTTTAAAGATTCTCTTAACCAATCAACAGTTGGTTCAATTCCTCCCATTACTTCTATAACGATATCTATATCTTCATCGTTTAAAATTTCATTAATGTCTTCTGTTAAATGATATTGACTAATATTAATAGGTCTTTTTTTAGTGGTATCTCTTACTAAAATATGTTTAATAACAATATCTTTATTTAGAGTATCTTTAATTTGTTGTCGATTTTCTTCAATAATTTTTACTACACCTGAGCCTACTGTTCCTAACCCCAGTAATGCGACGTTTAATTCCTTCATAATTTTTATCTTCCTCCCATTTGTATTATTGAGAAGTACAATTGTTTTATTGAAAAACACTTAAATTTATTATACTATTAAATCAAATTAGTTGAATAGGACTTTTAAAAGAAAAAGTGAATATGTAGATATATATTATCATGTAGTATCAGGAAATTAAATAGAATTTTCTGATTTTTTAGAAAGGTTGGTAAATTTTATGAAAGTTGCTAAGTTTGGTGGAAGTTCTGTTTCAAATGCAACACAAATTAAAAAAGTCCTAAATATCGTCAATGATGACCCAGACAGAAAAATTATTATTGTATCTGCACCTGGTAAAAGACATAAGAATGACGTTAAAACAACTGACTTACTTATTCGTCTATATGAAAAAGTAATCAATCATTTGGATTATCAAGATAAAAAAAGAGAGATTATTCAACGTTATGCAGATATTTTAGAAGAATTAAATATGGAGTCTACACTCTTAGAAATAATAGATGAAACACTTGAAACAATCATTAAACAATTAAACGATAAGCATGATCGTTTATACGATGCATTGTTATCATGTGGTGAGAATTTTAATGCTCAACTTATCGCTAAATACAACGATTCTCAAGGCATTAAAACAACATATCTCTCACCAAAAGATGCTGGTATCTTAGTAACTGACTTACCACAACAAGCACAAATTTTAGAAGATGCTTATGATAAAATTTATAAATTAAGAGAAATTGAAGGAAAAATTATTATCCCAGGTTTCTTTGGTGTTTCTAAACATAACTATGTTGTTACATTTCCGAGAGGCGGTTCAGATATCACAGGTGCAATCATAGCACGTGGTATTAAAGCATCATTATATGAGAATTTTACAGATGTATCTGGTATTTTTAAGGCAAATCCAAATGTAATTGAACATCCTGAACTTATTGAAGAAATTACATATAGAGAAATGCGTGAGTTATCATATGCCGGCTTTAGTGTTTTTCACGATGAAGCATTACAGCCTTTATATAAACATAGAATACCCGTAGTCATTAAAAACACAAATCATCCAGAGGACAAAGGAACCTTTATTCGCCATGATCGTGAAGTCACAGATAAAAATCAAATTATTGGCATTAGTTGCGATAAAGATTTCACAGTTATAAATATTAAAAAATACTTAATGAATAGACAAATTGGTTTTACAAGAAGAATTTTAGAAATATTAGAAGACTATCATATCTCTTTCGATCATATGCCATCAGGTATTGATAATATTAGTATTATTATGCGTTCTAATCAAATTAAAGACAAAGAGAATGAAGTATTGAGTGCGATTAGAAAAAAATGTGATATTGATGAATTAAGCATTGACCATGACCTTGCCATCTTAATGATTGTCGGTGAAGGAATGACTCAATCTGTCGGGACTGCTAACACAATCACACATGCTCTAGCAGAATCCAATATCAACCTAAAAATGATTAATCAGGGTGCTTCTGAAATTTCTATGATGTTTGGTATTTCAAGAGAAAATGCAGATAAAGCTGTGTTATCAACTTATGAGTATTGCTATCATGGTGTATGCTTAAAAAATTTATGTCCTAAATAACCATTACATAAAAAAATCTGAGACATCTATTTGTCTCAGATTTTTTATATTAAACTTTTAGTGTAAGTGCTTTTTCAATTTTATGCTCTCCCACTACCATTTTTAAAATCACAAATTGATAATAGCTTAAAGCATCTAAAACTGACTTATAATTGGCTTCTAAATTATTTTGTTGATAATCTAATAAATCATACATTAATACGATTTCAGGTTTAATATAATCGACATCCCAAGTTAATGAATGAAAATAAATACTATTTTTAGGTAGTCGGATATTAGTGTTTAGTCTAAATATCCATTCCTCATTTATAACATCATAAATAAAAATACTTAAAATAACTTTATCATTATTAACAACGTTTATTTGAGAAATAGATGGAATATCTAAATTATCTTTATCCATGTTATGATTGGACATATCATAATATTTAAATGTATAACTTGAAGGAATAACTTTTAAAACCTCTACTATTCGTTTTCTTTCTACACAAATATCGACTTTCGAAGGTAATTCAAAAAGTTCATTTAAAAATAGTTGAATAGCAACTTCACCGTGAAATTTGAACGCTGTACGGCATTGATTTTTTAATATTCCAACTAGTTCTTCTACATGATTTTGGTGATGAGACATACAACTGTCCTCCTTAAAGGAAACGCTTTCATAAGTTAATTATACAGACACAATTTTATATTTTCAATTTTAATTTGTGAAAAATTTGTAAATCTTTTAACTCTTCTTTAGGTTATAAGATATAATTTTACACAATTTTATATTTATAATAATGAATAAATTATATCCTGTTATTATGTTCTTTTTCAACTTAAATTATCATTTTTTGTTTATTGAACATTAAATATATTTTGTTTATAATTAATTATTGATTTTTATAGAAAATTAATTTAATCATTAATCTTCTAATTTACAAATATTAAACAGGAGGTGAACATATGACACATACGATTATTCTGATTATTATTATTGTTATTCTTATACTTGCATTTATACTTAATCAAAGATACATGCAAGATAGAATAGATACTGAAGTTTACGCTAAAAATCAAATGGTCTCTAAAAATTCTTTACTCAGTAAAGAAAATTTAGAACTTAAAAATAAAATATTAAGTTCTAATAACGAGATTAGTCCTCATTCAAAACGTAATGCTAAACGTGAATTACAAGATATCTTAGACCGTTTTAAAGCTTCAGGAAAATTAAAATATTATAATATCATTACGACTAGTAATTTAGCTACTAAACATCCACTGTTTGAGTATGCAAGAACCTTTGACTATATAGTTGTATCTGACGTAGGTCTTATTAATATTGACGTTAAAAGTTGGAAACAAAAAACATTTTATCATTTTGATTTACCTACTTCTGATCACTTAGAGGGTAATGATCAAAGTGTAGAACAAATTGTAGGTCATTATATTAGTAAGCAATATCATAGTCAATTTGATTCAAATCGTAATGAAATATATACTTTTGTTGAAAAAATTCAAAACAATCGAGTCATCTATGAATTTTATCAACATGATCCTTATGAACAAGCTGCTATTAATGCAAAAATCTTAAAAGATGGCATTGAAAAATATTTTAATCATAAAGTTCAAAGTATTGGGGTCATTTATTTTAGTGATGGTAGTGTTAATATAATTGAAGGTGCTGACGAAAGAGAGAAATATATTGATACAGTATCCACAAAATCTTCTTTAGAATCTGTGATTAATAATGCTATTGAATTATCTAAACACCCTCTATCTGAAACTCAAGTTAATACTATTGTTGAAAATTTTCATAACTAAACAATGAGTATGGGAGAACATTCTTGACGAATGTTCTCCCATACTCATTTTTTAACTCCAAAGATTCACTTTATCTTTTTTAGCTTGCTGTTCATCTTTTTCAAATGTACTTCTATATTTACCGTTAGGTGAAAAGTATTTTTCACGAGCTAATCCTTTTTTAACTAATTCTTCGTTATACATTGTTTTTTCATCTAACCATACATAGGCTAATGTACGACCATAACGGTCTTCTTTTTCCTTATCATATTCTAAATACACATCTTTATTATTTAAATATTGTTTGCTGTAATTAGAAGCTTCTTTTCCATAAGGTTGAACTGGTGTGTTAGGTTTAACCGTTTCTGGTGTATCAACACCAATTAAACGTACCTTAATTTGCTCACCATTTGATTTCTTAGCCACAAATGTATCTCCATCTACAACCCGATCAACGTGGACTTTTTCTTTTCCTTTAAATTCTGTCTGTGTTGAATTAGATGAAGAATGTTGACTATCGTCTTTAAATGGCCCTGTATGATTTAAAAATTGAAATGCTAATACGCCAATAACAATGACAGCAAAAACAATTATTGTTAAATTTTTCTTTGAATTCATAGGTGCCTCCTATATTATATTTTTAATACTCAAATATAATATATAATATGTATTTAATAATCAATCAATACTTTCGACCTAAAAAGTCTACCTATATTGAATTTATTTTCAAAAAATGATTAATTGATATTCAACATGATATAATTATACATGTTAGGAGTGAAATACATGAGCGAACGTAATGAAAATTTAGTCACGATGATTGCTGTCGTAATTGCTATTATCGTTGGCGTTATTTTACAAATCGTTTATAAACTGCCTATTATTGTTTCGGTTGTTATAGCAGTATTGTTAGGCATTTTAGTTGGATTTATTGTTTATATTATTCAAAGTATTATACGTAAACGAAAAGATAAATAAGGGAGTATCATACAACGTCACTCTCAATAAAAGACTGAATTGAAAACATTAAATATCATTCAATTCAGTCTTTTTTATATATTATTTAAAATTTTTTACTTACTTTTATATCCATCCTTTTTCTTTCGCCTGCTTCCAAGCATTAAACCGATTATCTGCATTTAATTTATCAATTATATTAGACGTATAATTTCTTACTGTTCCATCTGAGAGATAAAGTTTTTCTGCAATTTCTTTACTACTTAGATTATTTCCAATTTCACGTAATACAACTTGTTCTTTATGTGTTAAGGGATTAGATTCTTTAAATAAAGTAGTCATTAATGAAGTACTATACTCTTTTTCACCTTTCATGACGTTTTGGATAGTTTGTATTAAATCTTCTACTGAACGTTCCTTCAATACGTATGCATCTACATCATTAGCCACAGCTTTTTCAAAATAGCCTGGTCTTTTAAATGTTGTTACAATAATGACTTTAGTATCTAATTTAAATTCTTTTATTTTAACTAATACTTCTAATCCTGTCAGTCCAGGCATTTCAATATCTAATATAGCAATATCTGGATGATACTTTTCAATAAAATCAAATGCGTCAACCCCATTACCACAGTCCTCAATCACGTTCATTTGGTCATTGAATTCAATCAGTTGAACCATCGCTTTTCGCAACATATATTGATCTTCTGCTATTATAATGCTAATCATTTAATATCCTCTCTTGGTATTATAATACGTATATGCATACCACTTTTATCTTTAATTTCTAGCTTTCCATTAAGAAATTGAACTCTATTTTCTATACTTTCTAACTTAATGTCTTCTGTATCGTTTAAACCTTTTCCATTATCTTGAATAATTAAGTAGAGTTCATTTTTTTCTTGTCTAACCTCACAACAGATTTTACTAGCATTTGCATGTTTAATGACATTATTGATTGCTTCTCTCAAAATCATTGATAGTATAGATTGCTTTGTTGGATTTAAAACATTTACCTTTCTTATATTTTTTAATTCAAATTGAATGTTTGCATCTTTTAAGACAGTTTTTATGGATTGAACTTCCTCTTCAAAACTTTGAGATTTTAAATTTTCAATAATATTTCTTACCTTAATTAAGGTAGCTTTAGATATCTGATTAATCGCTAATATTTCATTTTTAGCCTTTTCTTGATCTTTATCAATCAACTTATATGCCAATTCTGATTTTAAACTAAGACTTACAAATACATGACCTAGTGTATCATGTAAATCTTGCCCTATACGTTGACGTTCTTGTTCTGCAATTAATGTATTAATATACTTATTTTTCTCTTCTATTTCTTTTTTTAATGCTTCATCTTTTTTAGTTTTAAAATTTCCTAAAGTAATAATTAAAATAACTAAATAAAAGATAACTAATACAGTTATATATTGTATTTGATAAATACTTGTAATTATAAGACATAAAAATATTGCAATTATAAATGTGATAAATTCTCTTGACTTAATTGTTACTTCAAACATAAAAGGTAATGCAAATGCGCTAAAGAAAAAGAATAAGCTATTCATTGGATTAATAGTATAAACAAAATATATAATTCCTGCATAATGAACCACTAATAGGCTATATATTACGTTATTGTTAAATCGATAATAATATATTACTAACATAAGATATGACACAATAAATATAGCTAAAACAATTAAATATACAGTTTGAGAACCTCGTTTTTCATTGAAGATACTTATAATTGGAAATAACAAATATATAAGCGTAGATAGCTCTCCTAATCTAACGCTCCATTTTCTTTTTTTCATCTAACTCACTTCTTTTCTTTGATTGATCCACACTGTAATAATTAAAAATAGTATACTATATACAATTAAAATAAATAATGAAGTAATATTTAAACCTTGATTTTTAGCTAACTCTAATGCAAAATTTTTCAAATGATATGTTGGAGTAATTTTTGAAATTCTTTGTAACCAACTTGGAAATGTTTGAATTGGAAACCACAATCCTCCTAATATCGCTAACAACATATTAATTATGTTTGCTATACTATTTGCCTTTTGTGTCTCATTAAATTGAGCGATTACTAATCCTAAGGTTAAAAATAAACTTGCACCTACCCATAATGAAACACCTGAAAGCAACCATTGTTGTATACTCATGTTTACGTGTTTATATAGATGAGCAACAGTAAAAATTAAAATAATAGCCAATAAAAATAGCATTATTGTTTTTATTATTTTAGTAGTAAAATAGGTTTTACTAGATAAAGGCGTTACCATTAATCGTTTAAACCAACCTGTGTTTCTTTCTTCAATAATCTCTATAGGAAATTGCATTAAACAAAAACTCATCAAGCTAAACACTGTCATACTATACATATATTCTTTATAGAACTGCTGTTTCGCCTCTTCAGGTAAGTCTAGTAAAGAAGTAAATAATAAATAAAAACCTACCGGTAATATGATTGATAAGAATGTAGTTAGTTTCTTTCGAAAAATAATTTTAAATTCTGTTTTTAATAAAGCGATATTATTCATTTTTAGTCTCTCCCTCTTTTACATCAGCAAATAAAATTGTTTCTAACAATGTTTGCTTTTCAATAATAATGTCATTTAAATTTATATTTAATTTTTCCAAATAATATATTACTTTCTTAACATCAGATGTTTTAATTTTTAAAGTAGTATCTTCAATTTTTACATCAAAATAATTTGTTAAATTCTGTAAATCATTGTCTACTGTATTTGGCACTTTAATTATTGAATATTGTTGGTTGGTTAATATATTTCTAGGTGAATCATTTAACTTAATAATACCTTGATCAAGAAATATAACTTTATCTGCCATTCGTTCTACTTCTTCAATATAATGAGAAGTATAAAAAATAGATACATTTTCTTTTTTTAATTTCCCTATCATTGTCCAGAAATGTTCTCGCATTTCAACATCCATAGCTGCAGTAGGTTCATCTAAAATGAGAAACTTTGGTTTTCCTATTAAACACAATCCAAAATCTAATATACGTTGTTGTCCACCAGATAAGTGATTTGCATACAGATTCAACTGGCTATCATTCAATTTTGTAATTTTTTTAAATTCATCTATTGAAATTGCATCCTTATACAGTTGACAAAATAATTTATATAATTCTTTTACTTTTATTAACCTAGGAAAAGATGTTTTTTGAAATAATACCCCAATATGATTTAAATTTAATACATGATCTATATCTATAATTTCTCCCGTATCTGCTTTCAAATGATTAATTAAAATATTAATTAAAGTTGATTTTCCGGCTCCATTTTTTCCTATTAATGCAGTACTCATACCCTTTTCTATATTTAGTGATATGTTTTTCAATACTGTCTTTCCATTATATCTTTTAGATAAATGTCGAATTTGAATCATAACTCATCACTTCCTTTTGTTAATATCAATAATTTATCAACAAACAAGTTATAATTTCAGATAAAAATGTCATTATTTTTAAGTGACATTTGTCACATTAATAAAACCGACAAAGCACAATGCTTTGTCGGTTTTATTAATTCTTACAAGATTGGGGATAATAATTTGGCAATATCTTCTTTTAATTTAATTGATAATGGCCGTTTTTTATATTTCTCAATTGTAAGTTGTTTAGACTTTTTAATATCTTCTTTATACGCCTCTTTTAACTTCTTAGCTAATTGTTCATCATATACGAATGCATTAACTTCAAAGTTCAATACAAAGCTTCTGTAGTCCATATTAGATGAACCTACACTACTTACTTCATCATCAATCATTAACATTTTAGAATGTATAAATCCATTTTGATACGTATACACTTTTACTCCATACTCAAGTAATTCAGCAACATTTGAAAATGTAGACCAGTAGACAAAGGGATGATCAGGTTTACATGGAATCATTATGTTAACATCAACGCCAGTATTGGCTGCCATTTTCAATGCATTAATGTAAGCTCGATCTGGTATAAAGTAAGGTGTTTGAATATAAATAGATTTTTTCGCACTCATAATCATTTTGGTATATCCAAACTCAATTTGATGTAATTCATATGCAGGTCCACTTGAACCAATTTGAATGGCTGAATGACCATTGTGTACTTTCTTTTTAGGAAAATACTTATTATCATATTCAAATTGTGGACGATGTGCTTGAGAGTTCCAATCAAGAATAAATCTAATTTGAAGTGCATTTACAACATCACCTTGTACTCTTAAATGCGTATCTCTCCAGTATCCTAGTTTACCTAAACCTAAATAATCGTCACCTACGTTAAATCCACCAATATACCCGATTTGACCATCAATAACAATAATCTTCCGATGGTTACGATTATTCATTCTAAAGTTAATAATTGGTAGTTTAGATGCAAAAAATGCTTCTACCTCTCCACCTAATGATTCAAAACGTTTAAATTTGTGACGTTTTAATTTTTTTGAACCCACATCATCGTAGAGTAATTTAACTTCTAAACCTTCTTTTAACTTTGTTTCTAGGGCATCGATAATTCGTTTGCCTAGACCATCGATTTCAAATCCAAAGTACTCTAAATGTATGTAATCTTTCGCATTATAAATATCTTCGATTACTTTGTCATATAATTCATGACCATCAATAAATAAATCAATTTTATTGTCTTCAGTAATAAAAGCATCTTGTTTCTTTAATAGCATTCTTGCCATATCTTGATGATTTTGTAGCTGCTTATTTTCTGTATGATAGTTGTGATGATCAATTTTATGAGCTTGTTCATCAATCAAATCTTTATAAACATTTAACTCTTTACCATTATTTTTCTCCATTTTTCTTTTTGAAACTGTTCTACCGAAAAATAGATAAAGAATAAATCCAAGCACTGGTAATACAAATAATACAAATATCCAAGCCCATGTCGAAGATGCACTACGTCTGTTACGCTCTAGAAAAATCAAAATAAAAGCCAACACTAAATTGACTAAAAATCCAAGCACTAAAATGATATTCAATATTGTACCAATTTTAGGGCCAAAAAGACTTATCATAATTCTAAACTCCTACTTCTCAAATTCAACTTTTATTTATCGGCTAATATTAAAAAGGCACTTAATATTTCTTCATTATTAGGAAATTGGCGTTCTTCAATTTTATCAATTGAAACATTTAATAATTCATAGCGACTACCTTCTTCACTTGCTAAATATTGATTAATTTCATTTTCCAATTCTTCAATTGTTTGTTCTTGAATTCTTTTAAATTTTACTTTGCTCATTTGTAACACTCCATTTCATATATTTGTTTAAATCATAGTCTTTTTACATATATTTATCAACTAAATTGTAAGGATAATAGGATATCTTTTAAAAACGCTTACATTTTTATTTTTATTCACTTAAATTCACATTTGTAAAAAGGTGGTGTATACTAAACACATTCTATTCGAACTTTCAGAATAATCAGTTTAGAATAAGCATAAGGAAGTTAGGGAGGAATTCGATGATATCTTTTGAAAATGATTACCTAGAAGGTGCACATCCAAAAATTTTACAACGTTTTATTGATACAAATTATATTCAAGCTTCGGGTTATGGGGATGATCAATTTTCAAAACAAGCCGCTGATCAAATTCGAAAAACGATTCAATGTCCTGAAGCCACTGTTCGCTTTTTAATTGGTGGTACACAAACAAATCAAGTTGTTATTAATACTGTATTAAAGCCATATGAAGGAGTTATTTCAGCAGATACAGGTCATGTGGCAGTACATGAAGGGGGCGCTATAGAATTTAGTGGTCATAAAGTATTAGCAGTGCCATCTTATGAAGGTAAGATTTCACCTAAAGAAGTAAATACCTATCTTGAAACTTTTTATAGTGATTTCAAGCGTGAACATATGGTATTTCCTGGTATGGTATATATTTCTCATCCTACTGAATATGGAACGCTTTATAGCAAAGAAGAACTCAAGAATTTATCAGACGTCTGTAAAGAACATAACATTCCATTATTTATGGATGGTGCACGATTAGGTTATGGTTTAATGAGTAATGAAACAGATGTCACAATTGAAGATATTGCTAATTACTGTGACATTTTTTATATTGGTGGTACAAAGATTGGTGCACTATGTGGTGAAGCGATTGTATTCACAAATAATAATGAACCTACACATTTCACTACACGTATTAAACAGCATGGTGCCCTACTTGCTAAGGGACGTTTAGTTGGTATTCAATTTTTGGAATTATTTACTGATAACTTGTATTTTGAAATTAGTCGACATGCTATTAATATGGCGAATAAAATGAAACAAGGATTTATCGATAAAGGTTATAAAGTGTATTTTGATTCTCCTACTAATCAACAGTTTTTCGTATTAAGTGATGATAAGATTAAAGATCTTCAGAGTAAAGTGAAATTTGCAATTTGGGAAAAATACGATGATACACATCGTGTTGTTAGATTTGCAACAAGTTGGGCAACAACTGAGGAAAATATAGATAAACTTTTAGAATTAATTTAACTATTAATTGATTTAATATAGACCTTAAGATGACGTACTTTGGGTCTATATTTTTATGTTTACATAATATTTTTATAATTTATAAAGGTTTTACTGATATATTTAATAAATATTATCTAAAAATAAGATTTACATATTATGAAAGAATAATTAGTGGCAGGCGAACATGAAAAACAAAAAAAATATACTTCTTAAAATATCGATAAAAAAGATAAAAAAAGCAAGATAATAACAAAAATAAAAAACACATCATCTTATCATTTGATTACTTAAAACTCTCAATCAAACTGCAAATAAGAATCAAGCAGCAATACAATTCAATACTATTCAAAATAATAATAGTAAACAAAATCAATATCATAATGAATGGTATTAACTGGTGATACGATTGGATACATCACACCTGATGATACACAGTGTACTATATATCTCCGTCACAACAAAATAGTAACCAGAAAATTTATAATCATAACGAAATTTACAGAACGAAAGAAGAGCAAAAAGTCCGTAATCACTTGATTAATAGATACAATATCAAGTTGATTGGTCAAAGCAACATTAAAATTAATGTATATACTTTTATTTATTTTCGGAATATTTCTAATTAAAAGAAGTTTTTCTCATTTTCTATATTTGTTCGTCATTATTGTCTAAATTCTTATTGTTCTGTCTTTCTGTCATAATATTACTTTGAATGTGCTAAATAAAAATTAACATTTATAAACCAATATTGAAAATTAAATAAAAAGCTAAACGATCTATGATTAAACTAAAAAATTTTGAAAAGTATATAAAGAATGTTTTTTAATACTTACTTGACCAAAAATTGACCAATTCACTACTTTTTAAGAAAGTGATCAAGTAAAAATAGATTATTTTTAAACAAAAAAGAAGCTAAGGCAAATGCCTTAACTCCTTATATCCCTAAGTCTTTCCCCTTTTTGCTTAGCGATTAGTATTGTTTCATGTATTGATCGCGTTCCCATTCAGAAACTTGAGTTCTGTAATAGTCCCATTCGATAGATTTAGAATTAATAAATTGATTATAGATGTGATTGCCTAATGCTTTTTTAACTGTATCGTTTTCACGCATTGCTTTTAATGCAGTGTAAAGTGTAGATGGTAAATCTTGAATACCTACTGCTTCACGTTCTTCACGATTCATTTCATAGATATTTTGATTTACTGGTTCTGGTACTTTAGTTTTGTTTTTAATACCGTCTAAACCAGCTTGTAAGATCGCAGCTAAAGCCATATATGGGTTAGCAGCTGGGTCAACTGAACGTACTTCAATACGAGTTGATAAACCTCTTGAAGTAGGTACACGTACTAATGGAGAACGGTTTTTACCACTCCAAGCAATGTAACATGGCGCTTCGTAACCAGGTACTAAACGCTTATATGAATTGACTAATGGGTTACATACTGCTGTAAATCCACGTGCATTATTTAAGATACCTGCAGTAAAGTGATAAGCATCTTCAGTTAATTGATCTTTGCCGTTTGGATCAAAGAATGCATTTTCTTTACCTTTGAATAAAGATACGTTGAAGTGCATACCACTTCCATTTACACCAAATAATGGTTTTGGCATAAATGTCGCATGTAAATTATGTTTACGTGCAATTGTTTTAACAACTAATTTAAATGTTTGAATGTTGTCACATGCTGAAATTGCATCTGCATATTTGAAGTCAATTTCGTGTTGACCTGGTGCTACTTCATGGTGACTTGCTTCGATATCAAAGCCCATATCTTCTAATTCAAGGACGATGTCACGACGACAATTTTCACCTAAGTCAGTTGGTGCTAAGTCAAAGTAACCACCATTATCATTTAATTCTAATGTTGGTTCACCTTTTTCATCCAATTTGAATAAGAAGAATTCCGGTTCAGGTCCTAAGTTGAAATCTGTATAACCTAAGTCTTCCATTTCTTTTAATATACGTTTTAAGTTCGTACGTGGATCCCCAGCAAATGGTTCTCCATCAGTTGTATAAACATCACAAATTAAACGTGCTACTTTGCCTTGACCTGCTGTCCAAGGGAAGATAACCCAAGTATCTAAATCTGGGTATAAATACATATCTGATTCTTCAATACGTACGAAACCTTCGATTGAAGATCCATCAAACATCATTTCATTATCTAACACTTTTTCTAATTGGCTTACTGGAACTTCCACATTTTTAATTGTGCCTAAGATATCAGTGAATTGTAATCTTAAATATCTTACGTTTTCCTCTTTTGCAAATTTGCGAATATCTTCTTTTGTAAAAGTACGTTTTGACATGGTAGACATCCTCCAAGTTATTAATTAATAAATCGTGATAAATCGCCACGGTTTATCGGTAAAGCTTCACTGCGCGGTTTCTGAGTTGCATCTACAATCATTCTTTTTCTCGTTTCTTGTTCATCAGTAGTTAAGTGCCCTTGATTATTTGTAATTATTTGTTTAATACCTTTTAAATTAAAACCTTTTTCAATTAACGCTTTAATTTCTAACAGTCTCTCTAAGTCATTCATAGAGAATAACCTTTTATTTCCTTCGGTACGTTCGGGCTTAATGAGTTCATGTGTTTCATAATAACGTATTTGTCTTGCTGTGAGTTCTGTCAATTTACAAACAACACTCATAGAGAACACGGCCATATTACGTCTTATTGTATCGTTAGACACTATAACCTCACCTCTACTTTTGAACTTGTCTATAATTTAGCATAGATTAATACGAAATACAAAAATATGTCAGGTTTTCTTACATGAAAATTAAATATTTCTTACATATAAACATAAAGCCCATAGATACAGTTATCTACAGGCTTTTTACTATTTAAAAATTATTTTTTACGACATCAATACGATAGCGTATTCTTATTGTTGAGTTTTGAAAACTTAAGCTTCATTAATGGTTATCTTCCATATTTGCTTCAAAATCATCAAGTAATGCTCGAGCTTCATCCACAGTTTCTGTACTCATTAATTGATGTCGTAATTCACTTGCACCTCTAATACCTCGCACATAAATTTTAAAGAAACGTCGTAAACTTTTAAATTGTTGTGTTTCTTCATTTGAATACTTTTCAAATAACTCTAAATGTAATCTAAATAAATCCAAGAGTTCTTTACTTGTATGTTCGCGTGGGTCTTTTTCAAAAGCAAAAGGATTATGGAAAATACCTCTTCCAATCATCACTCCATCAATACCATATTTCGTCGCAAGTTCCATCCCTTTTTGTCTATCTGGAATATCACCATTAATAGTTAATAATGTTTGAGGCGCCACTTCATCACGCATTTTTTTAATGGCTTCAATTAATTCCCAATGTGCATCAACTTTACTCATTTCTTTACGTGTACGAAGATGGATAGATAAGTTTGCAATGTCTTGCTTAAATACATGTCTTAACCATTCTTTCCATTCCTCTATATTATAATAACCTAGACGTGTTTTAACACTAACAGGTAGTCCACCTGCCTTGGCTGCTTGAATAATTTCAGCTGCTCTTTCTGGTCTTAAAATTAACCCAGACCCTTTACCCTTTTTGGCAACATTTGCGACAGGACAGCCCATATTTAAATCAATACCTTTAAAGCCCATATCTGCTAAACCAAAACTCATTTCTTTAAATTGTTCTGGCTTATCACCCCATATATGAGCAACCATAGGCTGTTCATCTTCACTGAATGTTAAACGCCCTCGTACACTATGTATCCCTTCTGGATGACAAAAACTCTCCGTATTTGTAAATTCAGTAAAAAATACATCCGGTCTCGCTGCTTCACTTACTACATGTCGAAAAACAATGTCTGTCACGTCTTCCATCGGCGCTAAAATGAAAAATGGACGTGGTAATTCATTCCAAAAATTTTCTTTCATAATTGATTTAAACCTTCTTATTCATTAGTATCTCGCATAATTAACCATGATATATTATCATAAAATAAATCCATATACAAAAAGAAATTCACTCTCATTATTTTTATTACTATTTATTTTTGAATATTTTGTTATACTACTTAAATTAAATTCTGTTCTTTTAAATTCATTACTGCACGTGTTACTGCAATTTTAACATGTTCATAAGTTAGACCACCTTGCACATATGCCTCATAAGGCGGACGAATCGGACCATCTGCTGATAATTCAATAGAGGAGCCTTGCACAAATGTTCCTGCTGCCATGATGACATCATCTTCATAACCAGGCATATAACTAGGTTCAGGACTAAAGTGTGCATTAATTGGTGAAGCATGTTGAATACTTTGACAAAATGCAATCATCTGTTCTTTTGTATCAAATTGAACGGTTTGAATTAAGTCTGTACGCTTAGCATCGTACTTGGGTACTGTGTTCATATTCATTTTTTCAAGAAGTAAACTTGTAAATAGTGCGCCTTTTAAGCTTTGACTCACTACATGCGGTGCTAAAAAGAATCCTTGATACATTTCTTGCAATGAAGATAATGAAGCACCCGCTTCTTTACCAATCCCAGGTGCAGTTAAACGATAACCACATCGTTCGATTAAATCTTTTCGTCCTGCAATGTAACCACCAATTTTGGCTAATCCACCACCAGGATTTTTTATTAATGACCCTGCAATTAAATCTGCGCCCACTTCTATTGGTTCTCGACGCTCTACAAACTCTCCGTAGCAATTATCTACAAAAACAATTACATTTGGATATCGTTGTTTAATTTGAGAAATAACATTTTCTATTTCATCTACTGTAATTGAAGGTCGTTGGCCATACCCTTTTGAACGTTGAATAGCAACAACTTTCGTTTGTTTCGAAATAGTATTTAAAACCATTTCAATATCAATCATTCCATCTTTTAATGCAACTTCTTTATATGTCACACCATGCTCTTTGAGACTTTCAATACCATTACCATTAACACCAATCACTTCAAGTAAAGTGTCATAAGGACTACCTGTAATGTACATCAATTCATCGCCATATTTGAGTGTACTTTGCAATGCTAATGTAATTGCATGAGTACCTGAAATAATTTGAGGTCTAACAATTGCATCTTCTGCTTTAAACGTATAAGCATATATCTCTTCTAAATGATCACGTCCAAAATCATCATAACCATATCCTGTAGAACCTACTAAATCATTCTCGCTCGCTTTAACATGATGAAAAGCATCAAGAACCTTTTCCTGGTTGATATAAGCAGTTTCTTCAATTTCTTTAAAAAAGGGTGTTAACGTTTCTTCTACTTCAGAAACGATGTGTTGAATATCTGACATGCAATTTATCTTCCTTTATATATAATTATTTTCTATATCCTTTAACGATATAACTTTCATTATTCTCATCAAATTTCATTTCTTCGATAAGTGTATGTTGTTTTAAAAAATATAATCTATCTGCATCTTCACTAGATACAGTTTCTACGTAATATGACAAAGTCGCTTTTATTTGATCAAACAGTAACTGCTTCACTTTTAATTTATCTTCACTATTGCGACTTGATACAAATACAGACGGATGGTCTGATACTGGTACATCAGTTTCTTCAGAACATTGATCTTTTTTATTAAAAATGATTGCTTGTGGAAGGTCATCCATATCTAAGTCTTTTACCAATTGATTAACCGTATCATATTGAGCGCGATATTCTGAATGACTTGCATCAACAACATGTAGAAGTAGATTTGCGCTTTTTGCTTCTTCTAATGTCGACTTAAATGCTGCTACTAATGTTGTAGGCAACTTTTGAATGAAGCCTACGGTATCAGAAATAATTAAATTAAACCCATTGTTAATTTGTATTTGTCGTGTTTTAGGGTCAAGTGTGGCAAATAGTAAATCTTTTTCAAAAGTCGTTTCGTTTGCTAAAACATTAAACCAAGAAGATTTTCCAGCATTGGTATAGCCAATAAGTGCAATTTGAAATACTTGATTTTGTTCGCGTTGATTACGATATCTTTCACGATGTTCGACCACTGTTTTAAGTTGATGTTTAATTTCATTCATACGTGTTCTAATATGACGTCTATCCATTTCTAATTTTGTTTCACCAGGACCACGCGTACCAATTCCCCCGCCTAAACGAGATAAACTTTTTCCATGTCCTTGTAATCTAGGGAGTAAGTAATCGAGTTGAGCTAATTCAACTTGTAATTTACCTTCTCTACTACGCGCTCTTAAAGCAAAAATTTCAAGAATGAGCTGTGTTCTATCGATAATTTTAATGCCCAAATTATCATTTAATGTTTTCGATTGTGCTGTTGTTAATTCATCATTTGTCACAACAACATCGATGTCATGAAATTCTATAAAAGCTTTAATTTCATCAATCTTACCTTTGCCAACATAATATTTATAATCAAATTGATCTTTATTTTGAGTGACTTGTCCTATAACATCTAATTGACAAGTCAACGCTAAAGCTTCTAATTCTTCCATTGTAGATTCAAAATTATATTGATGATCACTTTGAGCATGTACACCAACTAATACAGCAGTTTCTAGCTTTTTCTTAGTATCATAAGTGTGTTGCTGAGCCATGATATACATCTCCTTTTTTAACATGTCTTACATATTCTATCATAGAGCAAGTTTAAAGACTAACGACTAAAACTATGTTAAATTAAAGCTAAGTTGAAAGGGTGATAGTATGGAAAATATTTATGATTTTGAAGTTCAAAAATCTAATGGTGAAAATTATAAATTAGATGTATATAAAGGCGATGTTATGCTTATCGTTAATACAGCGAGTGAATGTGGATTTACACCACAATTTGAAGGATTACAAGAACTATATAATAAATATAAGGACCAAGGATTTATTGTTTTAGGTTTCCCATGCAATCAGTTTGGTGGTCAAGAACCTGGTTCTGGTGCTGAAGCAAATCAAAATTGTAAAATTAACTACGGTGTCACATTCCCTATTCACGAAAAAGTTGACGTTAAAGGCGATAACCAACATCCATTGTTTCGTTATTTAACAAGTCAAGCTAAAGGTATGTTAAGTGAAAAAATTAAATGGAATTTTACTAAGTTTTTAGTAGACCGTGAAGGTAATATTGTTCAACGCTTCTCACCTCAGAAAAAACCTGCTCAAATTGAAAAAGATATTGAAAAACTTCTATAAATAAATAAAAGCTTCAATATAGATGACTATGTCATAGACAATCGTTCTATATTGAAGCTTTGTTTTATTACAAACATTTCTTCTATTTGTTCAAAAGTGCAAAAATTGATGAGAATTTTGCAAGCTACGTATACATTTTGACCGTGGACTACGCTCTAAAAGTCAGTAACTTGGCACTTTAATTACAACTTATTCTTCACCTTCACCTGTAGCTTCTGAATCAGTAGATTCTGTATCCACAGTGAAAGTGCTGATCGCATGTTTGTAAATCAAATGTTGTTTGCCTTGAGAAACTAAGCTAATCATGTTTTTATCAAAGTCTTCGATAACACCTTTCATTTGAAAACCATTTAAGAAAAATACAGTAATTTCCGTTTGTTCTGCTTTAAAGTTCTCTAGTGCTTGATCTTGGATGTTTTGGTTTGCAATCATGTTTAGAACTCCTTTTATTTATTTGGGTTGTAATCTCATCTAACATCATTTGAAGTGACATTGTCTCTCTATCAAACCATTGAACATTCATTTTGTTTTTAAACCATGTGAGTTGCCTTTTCGCATATTGCCTTGAATGTTGTTTCAATAATTCTATAGCTGGTTCTAATTCCATTTCTCCTTTTATAACAGGGACAAGTTCTTTGTAACCAATTGCTTGCATACTCTGACTAGATTCAAAACCTTGTTCAACTAGTGCTTTCACTTCATTAAATAATCCGTGGCCCAACATAATATCAACACGTTTATTTATTCTTGTATATAATGTTTTGCGCGACATTTCAATCCCTACTAATAATGTATCATAATTTTCTGTAAATTGTTGAACTTTCTTTCGAGAACTTAAAAGTTTTTTTGTTTTTAAGTAATATTCAATCGCTCTAAGTACTCTTTTTCTATTATTTGGATGAATATCTTTAGCTGATGTTTCATCAAACGATGCTAAGTAGCGATGTAAGTCATCATTATTTAATTGATTTAATACATCTATTTTTTCTTTTACTCTTAATTCTTTTTCTACTGATATATTTTCATCATCAAATGGATAATCGTAAATTAAAGATTGAATATATAAACCTGTACCTCCTGCAATAATAGGTACTTTACCTCTTTTTGTAATATCTTCAATAAGCACTTCTGCTCTTTTTTTAAATTCGTATGCAGAAAATGATTCATCAGGATTTAAGATATCTATTAAATAATGGGGGATCCCTTCCATTTCTGTTTCTGTTACCTTTGCAGTACCTATATTCATTTGACGGTATACTTGCATCGAATCGCCACTAATGATTTCTCCATTCATTTTTTTAGCTAATTCGATACTCAATTCTGTTTTACCCGAAGCTGTCGGCCCTACAATGACTACTAGAAAAGGTTTTTTTGATGCTTGCAATGATTACGCCTCACTCTGATTATTTTTCAATACTTGTTTTTGAATCCAATCAAACATATGATTCCATATCATTTGTTGATCAACTTCAAATAATATTTCATGTCTTCTATTTGCATAAAGTTGTACCGTAATATGTTTAATACCAGCTTTTTTAAATTTTCTGGCCAAGGATTTAATACCTCTGCCATACTCTCCAAAAGGATCATTTTTTCCAGAAATCATCAATATTGGTAACTGTTTATTTATTTTTTTTAATTGACTATAATTTGCAGTACGTGTCATATGTTTTACTGTTTCATAAATTAATTGGTTTGAAACTAAAAAGCCGGTATACTCATCGTTTACGAATTTATCAACTTCTGTAGACTGTGATGAAAGCCAGTCACTTTCAGTTCTTGGTTGATCAATCTTTTTGTTAAATGATTTGTAAACGAGTTGATTGACCCATTTTAAACGCTTGCGCTTCCCAGTAAAAATAGAAATTAATTTCAAACTGATCCCTGCAGGAATTCCTTTCCATTTAGGATATTGTCCTGTTCCAGTTAATATCAATCCATTAGCAAAATTTGGATAAGTTTCAACGAATAAACGTGCAATAATAGATCCCATTGAATGCCCTAATACAATATAGGGTAATCCTTTCTCACTATCATATAATGTTTGTGCAATTTCAAACGCATCTTGAACGACTTGATTCATGCTGTCGTAATGTCCACGTTCTTTCTCATCAATCTCTTTCCCATGTCCTCTATGATTATGTCTAATCACATCATAGCCTTGATGTGTTAAAGCTTTAACAAGTGTTTCGTATCGATCCATATGTTCAGCCATACCATGAAATATATGTACAATACCATAAGTCGCTATGTTTGCTTTATCTACTTTAACTTCTAAAGTTGTTCCATCTTCTACAGTTATTTTATAAGCACTTTGCCCCACGTATATGCCTCCAATCTCTTTCTATAATGGTATTGTTAACAACGTACTATTCCTACTAATATACCTATACTCTTTAATGTTATCAAATAGTTTGTCACTTTTTAATAGGTTATATATACTTTAAACTCAAAAATTTTATCAAAATATAAAAAAAACTGAGATTGAGTGTTTTTACCCAATCTCAGTTAATATACTATTTTAACTATATTTATTTTTCTGCAGGTTGATGATTACCATGTGTTGCTTCTTCAATAGCTTCATCAACTTCTTTAGAAAATTCATTTTTTTGTTCAGCAGTATAATTTAATAATTTATCTAATTCATCAATGATTGCTTGTTTATATTGTTTAACTGTATTGATGTCAAAATATAATTTACCAGTACGACGAATTAAGAAATCAGTTGGTTTATATACCATTTCGTTTTGTACACTATAAACTAATTGAACGTATAATTCTAATGGCATATTTAAATCTTTTTCATTCGTTAATTGTGCAATTGCGAATAATTTATCTACATTTGAACCGTATTTTGAAGCTAAATTATGTGCCACATCTGTGCTTAATCCAAGTGCTTTACCTTCTTGGACTTTACGATTTACGTAGTTTTCAAAGTTTTTACTACCACCAACATCTCCACCAGAAATAGGTGTATTTTTAGTTTTGCTATCCGCAAATTTTAGACCATATTCTTGTTTTAAACGCTTAGCTAATAAATCAACAATTTCTAATGCCATGTGACGATATCCAGTTAATTTACCACCAGCAATGGTCAATAATCCTGATTTACCTTCCCAAATTTCATCTTTACGTGAAATTTCTGAAGGATCTTTTCCATCTTCTAAAATTAATGGACGCACGCCAGCCCAAGTTGATTCAATATCAGCATCCGTAACATGCACATCAGGGAACATATAATTGATTGCATCAATTAAATAGTCTCTATCTTCTTGGTTAGTTAAAGGTTTTGTTTTTTCATTATTATAGAATGTATCAGTAGTACCTACATATGCTTTACCTTCACGAGGAATAGCAAAAATCATACGACCATCTTTTTCAGTATCAAAGTAAACCGCTTGACGTAATGGGAATTTTGATTGATCGATAACTACGTGAACACCTTTTGTTAAACGTAATTGTTTATTATTACGTGTATAATCTTTCTTTCTCACTTCGTCTACCCATGGACCAGCAGCATTGATTACTTTTTTAGCGTTGATTTGATACTCTTCACCTGTAAGCATATCTTTTACTTTAATACCACTTACTTTATTTTTAGCATCGTATACGAAGTCAGTAGATTTAGTGTGATTAATGACTTCAGCGCCTTTTTCAGCAGCACGTTTCATCACTTCAATTGTTAAGCGAGCATCGTCAGTACGATATTCTACGTAGTAACCGCCACCTTTTAAACCATCTTTTTTCACAAGAGGTTCTTTATTTAAAGTCGCTTGTTTAGATAACATTTTTTTTCGTTCATGACGTTTAACGCCTGCTAAACGATCGTACATTGTTAACCCGATATTAGTTGTGAATTTACCAAATGTACCCCCTTTATGCATCGGTAATAACATCCATTCAGGAGTTGTTACGTGGGGACCATTTTCATAAACTATTGCACGTTCTTTACCTGTTTCAGCAACAACTTTGATTTGTGCTTGTTTCAAGTAACGTAAACCACCATGTACTAATTTAGTTGAGCGAGAACTTGTACCTTGCGCAAAGTCTTGCATTTCTACTAAAGCTACTTTCATACCACGTTGTGTAGCATCTAATGCAATACCTGCACCAGTAATTCCTCCACCAATAACTACAACGTCAAATTCTTTATTTCTTAAATTCTTTTTAATTAAGTTCCTATTAAAAGTAGATAATGCCATAATATACCCTCCAAAATTTATATTAAAAAAAGAGAGACCTACACACACACAGAAGCATACTGCATGATAACAGGTCTCTCAAATCTCGACTAATGTATTAACTTAACTACATCATAACATATTCTTTGTAACTAAGCCATAATTAAAAATTAATCTTCTAATTTAAAGACCTGAGTAGCCTCTACTGCTTTCTTCCAACCTTTATATAACTTAGTTCTTGTTTCTTCAGACATTTCTGGATTAAATTCTTTTTCTAATTTCCATCCATCAGCAATGTCTTTTTTATCTTCCCAAAAGTCTACAGCCAAACCTGCTAGATAAGCAGCTCCAAGTGCTGTTGTTTCTTGAACTTCCGGACGTTCAACTGATGTATCAACAATATCTGCTTGGAATTGCATTATAAAGTTATTTTTTACTGCGCCACCATCAACACGTAAATTATTTACTTCAATTCCTGAATCTTTAGACATTGCTTCCATAACATCACGTGTTTGATAACATAAAGATTCTAATGTTGCACGAATGAAATGTTCTTTTTCAGTACCACGAGTTAATCCGAAAATCGCGCCACGTGCTTCAGAATCCCAATATGGTGTACCAAGACCTACGAATGCAGGAACAAAGTAGACATTATCAGTAGAATTAACACGTGTTGCATAGTTTTCAGTTTGCGGTGCAGAATTAATAATTCTTAAACCGTCACGTAACCATTGAATTGCTGATCCAGATACGAAAATTGATCCTTCAAGGGCATAGTTTACTTTACCGTCAAGACCATAAGCAATTGTAGTTAATAATCCACTTTCAGACGTTACAGGTTCTTCACCAGTGTTCATTAACATGAATCCGCCAGTACCATACGTATTTTTCACATCACCACGTTCGAAACAAGCTTGACCAAATAATGCTGCTTGTTGGTCACCAGCAATACCAGCAATTGGTACTTCTTGACCAAAGAAATGATAATCTTTAGTATGTGCATAAACTTCACTAGATTCTTTAACTTCTGGAAGTATCGCTTTAGGAATATCTAGTAATTCTAATAATTCATCATCCCATTTAAGTTCATGAATGTTATACATTAATGTGCGGCTGGCATTTGAATAGTCTGTAATATGTGCTTCTCCACCAGATAGTTTCCACACTAACCAAGTATCGATAGTTCCGAATAATAAATCCCCATTTTCGGCTTTCTCTCTTGCACCTTTAACATTATCTAATATCCATCTTACTTTTGTTCCAGAAAAGTAAGGGTCTAATAATAAACCTGTTTTATTACGAAATGTTTTTTCGTGGCCTTGTTCTTTTAATTCATTACAAATATGTTGTGTTTGACGAGATTGCCAAACAATTGCATGATAAATTGGGCGACCTGTTTTCTTATCCCAAATGACCGTAGTTTCACGTTGGTTAGTAATACCAATACCTTTAATTTGTTCAGGATCAATTTCATTTTCATTTATCACTTCAGCCATTACTGCTAATACTGATGTCCAAATTTCATTAGCGTCATGCTCTACCCAACCAGATTTAGGAAAATATTGTTTAAATTCTCTTTGCGCAACGCCTTGAATTTGTCCTTCTTTATCAAATAAAATTGCTCTAGAGCTAGTTGTGCCCTGGTCTATTGACATGATGTATTGTTCCATAATTTTTCTCCTTCTTTCATTCTGACTGTATGTGTTAAGTATCCTTTGAATCACATAGTCAATATATTATATGATTTAAAACTAAAATTTTTCTTTTAATAAATCGATTCAATATCTTTATGTTTATTTGATTTATTAAGCGCTAAACCAATCAGTAATGTAACAATCAAAACTACAATGCTAACACCACTCATAAAAGTAAATTCATTTTTATAAAAAACCTGATAAATCACAGCACCTATCATACCGCCAGCAATTGGCCCTAGTACTGGTACAATAGCATACCACCAATTTGATCCGCCTTTACCAGCAATTGGTAAAATTGCATGTGCAATTCTTGGTCCTAAGTCACGAGCTGGATTAATGGCATAACCTGTAGGTCCACCTAAACTTAAACCTATTGCAATAATTAAACTACCCACAATTAATGGATTTAATCCATCTGCAATTTTATTTACCCCAATAAATAAAATCCCTAAACTTAAAATAGCTGTGCCAATAATTTCACTTAAAAAGTTAGCAAAATAATTTTTAATAGCAGGTGCAGTAGAGAATACGCCTAATTTTGCACCTTGCTCTGTAGTTGCTTTCCAATGTGGTAAATACATTAACCAAACAAGTGTAGCTCCTACAATTCCTCCTAGCATTTGACAAACAATATATCCTGGTACTTTTACCCAACTAAAACTTCCCTCAACTGCTAAAGCAATTGTCACAGCTGGGTTTAAATGAGCTCCAGAAAACTGTCCTACTGCATAAACTCCCATAGTTACAGCTAAGCCCCATCCAGCGGCAATAACGATCCAATCAGATTCTTGTCCAGCGCTACGTTTTAAATTTACATTTGCACATACGCCTCCACCGAACAAAATAAGAATGACCGTGCCTAAAAACTCTGCTAAATAAGCATTCATGTTTTAACCTCCTACAAGACAAAAAGACTTCTACAAACTATAATATAATTAAGCTTGCAGAAATCTCTTCATCTCTCATTCAAATATTAACTTGTATAAATCATACAAAATAATTGTAAGCGTTGTCAATAGATTTTGTAAAAAAGTTGTCACAATTTATTTTGTAGATTAAAACAACGTACTATAATTATTTTTTTAGTAATACATAAAAAACCTGAGACCTCAATTTTTGTCTCAGGTTAAAAAGATAATTTCTACCACAATTTTCTATTACTTGTGGTTACATAGCTTGCACCACTATTAATCGCATCATTCACTTCTTTTTCTTCTTCGATTAACCCACCTGCTATAATTTTAGCACCCGTTGCTTCTCTTACATTTTCAACAATTTTATGAGCAATACCTGGTAGTACTTCAACATAATCTGGGTCCACTTTCTTTATGAGTTGTATACTACGATTGAGTGCTTGACTATCAATAATAAAAACTCTAAAAATAGTAAGTACATTTAATGATTTTGCTTTTTGAATGACTTTTGTTTTTGTTGAAACAATCCCTTTTGGTTTATAAGTTTGAATGATATATTCACATGCATATTCATCATGTGCCATTCCTTTAATTAAATCAATATGAATATATGCTTCAATGTCATGTTTTTTAAGTAACTCTATAATGCTTCTTAAATGACCTACATGCATATCTAAAAGGACACACACTTTATAATCCGTTTGAGTTAATTTCTCTAAATCTTTCATATTTCGAATTGCTGGTAGTACGTGTTCTTTCATTTCTATGCATCCCTTCTACATTACTCGTTTAAATAATTTTTCTAATTCATAATTTGAAAAGTTAATAATAATTGGTCTACCATGAGGACAAGTAAATGGATCTTCCGCTTCTCTTAATTGATCAATTAAATCTGCCATTTCATTCTTTTTCAAGTAATGATTTGCTTTAATTGACTTCTTACAACTCATCATAATAGCTGCGTCTTCGCGCATTTTTTTAACGTCAATTTTTTTATGATTTAATACTAGTTCAATCATATCTTTAATAATTTCCTCTGCTTCTACTTTAGGAAACCATACTGGATAACTATTTACAATATAATCATATCCACCAAAATGTTCTAAATGAACTCCTACTTTATCAAGTTCTTCTCGATATTGATCAATAATTAATTGTTCGTCTTTTGAGAAATGAAATGTTAAAGGAATTAACAAATCTTGTACTTCATTTGATACTTCGCCTATCTTTTCTCTGAAATATTCGTATTTAATACGTTCTTGAGCAGCATGTTGATCTATCATAAACATTCCATTTTCATTTTGAGCAATAATATAGGTACCGTGTACTTGACCAACTACCTCCATATATGGCACACGTCGAGACGGTGTTGAACTTACTTTACCTTTAATATCTTGTTCTTTTTGATTTGTAACATTCTCTTGAAAGTCTTCATTTTCATCATAATTATAAATATTGGTTTCATCATGTCGAGTGTTATCGATTGAAGACTCAGCACGATCTAAACTATTTAAAATATCTTTTTGAATGTCGAAGTAATCTTTATCCATACTACGTTTATTATTATAGACACTAGAATGTTCGTTATCTTCTCTAGTGTAAGAATCATCAGAGGTATGTTCTTCATCATATTGAGAACTTATTGTTGAAAAGGTATTGTTAGTCGAAACGTTGGGGTCATTTTTATTTTCTAATTGTTTTGTTTGATTTGAAATATTTTGTTGTTTTTGTTCAAAATCGATTTTTTGCTGTTCAAACGTATGCAATACTTTATTTTTTTTAGGTGTTCGATCTAAATCATTTTTAGGAATTAATATTCTATCTTTAAATGCATGTCTAATTTTTTCAATAATTAAATTATAAAGTTGTTCTTCTTTTGAAAGTCTAACTTCAAGTTTCGTTGGATGCACATTGACATCTACTAAAATTGGATCCATTTCTATATTGATATAGCAAATAGGATAACGACCTATGGTTAGAAGTGTATGATATCCTTCAGTAATAGCTTTATTTAAAGCGAAATTTTTGATATATCGACCATTAATAAAAATTGAAATATAATGTTTATTACTACGAGAATGTTCCGGTTTAGCAACAAATCCTTCTAAATGATAGTCACTCGTATCGCCAGAAATGTGAACTAAATCTTTTGCAACTTTAATACCATATATTTCAGCCATCACTTCATTTGTTCTTCCAGAGCCATTCGTTTTTAACATCGTTTTTCCATCAGATATAAGTGAAAAGCGAATATTTGGATGACTCATTGCCATTCGATTAACAATATCTGTAATTTTTCCTAATTCTGTATATAAACTTTTAATATATTTTAACCGAGCTGGCGTATTATAAAATAATGATTCTACTTTAATATCTGTTCCTTTTTTGGCTTTTGCTGGTTTTTGAGATAATATTTCACCATTTTCAGCATAAATTTCGTGACCATTTTCATTATCTGTACACGTTTTAAGTGTCACTTTAGCTACAGATGAAATACTAGCCAGTGCTTCACCTCGAAATCCTAATGTTCTGATATGAAACAAATCGTCATCATCATTTATTTTACTGGTAGCATGACGATGAAAAACAAGTTGCAAATCATCTTGCTCAATTCCAGTTCCATTATCGACTACACGAATTGAGGAAATACCTGATTGTTCTACTTCTATATTAATTTCAGTCGCCTTAGCATCAATTGCATTTTCAAGTAGTTCTTTTACTACTGAACTAGGACGTTCAACCACTTCACCTGCAGCAATTTTATTTGCTAAAGATGTTTGTAATTCTTTAATTTTACCCATGAATTAACACCTCTATCTTAACTGATTTTGTAATTCGCTTAACTTAAGTAATGCTTCAATAGGTGTCATATTTGAAATATTTAAATTTTTAATTTGTGCCTCTATTTCACTTTGTGTTTCATTCGAATTAAATAAGTCAAAACTTGTTTGTTCAAACACATCTGTTTGTTTAATAGTTGAGTGTTCTTCCTTATTAATTAAATGATCCTTATTTTCAATATCTTTAGAGTTGTCATTATACTGTTTACGATTGACATTCTCATCTGATAATCCATTTTGTTCAAACGCATTTAAAATAACTTGAGCTCTTTCAATTACTTTCTCAGGAAGATTTGCTAGTTTAGCAACTTGAATACCATAACTATCATCAACGGCACCTTCTTTAACTTTATGAAGGAAAATAAGTTCACCTTGATACTCATCTGCTGCTACATGTACATTTTTCAAACTAGATAGCTGTTGATCTAATGTTGTTAATTCATGATAATGGGTTGAAAAAAGCGTCTTAGCATGTGATGTTTCAGCTACATATTCAATCATAGCTTGCGCTAGAGATAAGCCATCATATGTTGACGTTCCTCGCCCGATTTCATCAAAGATGATTAAACTATCTGCTGTTGCGTATGTTAATGCTTTTTGTGCTTCTAGCATTTCAACCATAAAGGTACTTTTACCGGATACTAAATCATCTGCTGCACCAATTCTTGTGAAAATTTGATCAAAAATAGGTAATATTGCATTATCACATGGTACATAAGCTCCCATTTGTGCCATGATACTAATGATTGCCACTTGACGCATATAAGTTGATTTACCAGACATATTTGGGCCAGTAATCAAGTAAATAAAGTTATTTTGATCAAGATAACAATTATTTGGTACATAATCATTATAATCCATCACGCGTTCTACAACGGGATGTCTAGAATTTTCTAAGTTCAATGTCTTATCATCACTAAATTCTGGTCTAACATAGTTATATTTTTGTGCAATTTCTGCAAAACTTTGTAAACAATCAAGCTCTGATATCACTTTTGCTTGTCTTTGTAATCTTTCAGTATATGATTTAACATGCTCTCTCAATCGAATAAACAGTTGATATTCTAATTCAATTGCTTTATCTTCTGCACCTAAAATAATATCTTCTTTTTCTTTTAATTCGTCTGTAATAAATCTTTCTGCATTAGATAAAGTTTGTTTACGATGATAGCCATGCTCGCTTGGTTCGAATCCTTGAAGATTAGCACGTGTGATTTCAATAAAGTAACCAAAAACTTTATTGTAGCTAATTTTTAAAGATTTGATACCTGTTCTTTCACGTTCTTTCGCTTGAAGTTGTGCTAGCCAATCTTTTCCATTTTTAGATGCTTCTAAATACTCATCTAGTTGTTTACTGAATCCTTGTTTGAACAGTCCCCCATCTTTGACTGAAATAGGTGGTTCTTCTACTAAACTATCTTCCAACACTTTCAGTAAATCTTCTAATGGTTCTAATGTGCTAAACTGCGTTGTTGTCACATTATCCATTTGTTCAAGAAGTGATTTAATATTTGGAATTTCAGAAATAGAATGTTTGAGTTGAATCAAATCTCGAGCATTTACATTTCCATAACTTACTCGTCCTACTAATCTTTCAATATCGTATACTTGATTAAGGTAACCTCTTAGAGTATCTCTTTCTATAAAATGATCAATAAATGATTCTACGATATCTAATCGTTGTTCAATATTATCTTTATGAATAAGTGGGCGATCAATCCACTGTTTCAAGCGTCTTGCACCCATAGGTGTTTTTGTTTCATCCATTAACCATAACAATGTTCCTTTTTTACTTTTTAAACGTATGCTTTCAGTAAGCTCTAAATTGCGTTTTGCATAATAATCCATTTTCATAAAGTCAATCGCTGCATAAGTTATCACATCTTCAATATGAGATAAATCTCTTTTTTGAGTATGATGAATATAATCTAACAATAATTGTGTTGTCAAAAACATTAAATTATTTTCTAATGTATTGACACTATATTCTATATCAGAAATTTCTTCTCTAACTGTAATCGTTTCAGTAGTAAGTGAAATTTGTTTTTTTAAATCTTCATTTATGTCTTCTCGTACTACAATTTCATTTGGGTTAATCGTAATGATTTCATTAATTAACGTGCTTTCATCTTCAAAATTGGTAGCTTTTAATTCACCAGTAGAAACATCACAATAACTTAATGCATATCCATTTTCATTCTGAATGAAACTAAGAATATAATTATTTTGATTTTCATCCATTCCGCCTTGTTCCATCATTGTTCCAGGTGTGACTACTTTAACTACTTCTCTTTTAACCATGCCTTTAGTTTGTTTTGGATCTTCCATCTGTTCACAAATAGCAACTTTATATCCATTGTTAATGAGTGTTTCAATATAGCTATTTGCTGAGTGATACGGAACGCCACACATTGGAATTGGATTTTCTTTTTTAGCATCTCTTTTAGTTAAGATAATTTCTAATACTCTAGATGCTTCTTTAGCATCTTCAAAGAACATTTCATAAAAATCGCCTAATCTAAAAAACAATAAGCAATCTTGATATTGAGATTTTATTTTTAAATATTGTTGCATCATAGGTGTCACATTAGCCATATTTTTTCACAACCTTACTGATATATACTTTTTTCTTCTCACATTTTAACTTGTATATTTTAACATATGTCATACTGAAGCGCTCGTTATCCAAATTAGAATATTATTCTACAACTTGAAAATAAAAGATTATCATCTCTTTACTACGCTTAATAAGCACTAAACTTATTAAGTGTATGAAATGATAATCTTAAATAAAATATTTATTTGAATTTATCTAATAATCCTCGTTTTTTTAACACTATAAGTAAGATATAACTAATCGCTGCACCAAGAAAACTTGAAACTACAAATACAAGCATTAATGGTTTGATAAAGAAATGTTGCAAACCTAATATCCAAGATAGTGGAATGCACATTAAACTACCAATGATTCCAGTTCCAATCACTTCTCCAACTGCAGCCATAAATATGTGCTTTCTATACATATAGAAGAGGCTAGCTAGAAACACACCAATCATACTACCAGGAAAGGCAAAAGCACTGCCAGTTCCAAATGTTATTCTTATTAAAGAAGAAATCAAAGCCTGTGCTAAACCATACCATGGCCCTACAAAAACCGCACATAGTACATTTACAAAATGTTGTACTGGGGCTGCTTTTACTGGACCTAAAGGTATAATAATAAAACTACTAAATACGACATTAAAAGCAATGAGTAAAGCTGTAATGGTAAGTTTTTTAGTTTTCATCTTTGAATATTCCCTTCTGTTTATGAGTCGTGATGTGCTTTTTCATTATGATTATTTAAACTTTGTTCCATAGTAGAAACCATCAATTGCAACAACTCATTTGCTTCAAATTGCGCTGACCGAAATTCTTCAACAATAGGTAATGCATTGATTTCTTTTTCAAGTTGAGAAATTTCTTCTTCAGATTTTTGATAAGCCTGATGCTTGCCATAATTTTGAAAATTTACTGACTGTTTTTGTTGCAATTTTAATTGTTTCATTTTTTGTTCAATTGATGTATTCTCATGAATTTGTTGCTCTACATTTTGATATTGTTTAATCAATTCTAGTGCCTTTATTTTGTTCGATACACTATTTGCTTGCTTTAGAATATCTTCTTTTTCATACATATTAATTAGTCACCATAACTTGATTATGAAAATGTAAAAATTCACCATTTAGTGAGTATTGTTTTGCTTCTTTAACTTTAACATCAACAAGTTGACCAATAGCTTCACGAGGTCCTTTAAAGTTAACTAATTTATTTTTTTCAGTATAACCTGCTAGAACTGTTTCATCTTTTTTACTTGTTCCTTCACATAAAACAGTAACAACTTGTCCTTCATAATTTTGCATTGCTTTTTCTGAATATTGACCAACTTTTTTATTTAAACGTTGCAAGCGATCTTTTTTCACTTCAGTTGGAACATTATCTTTCATTTTAGCAGCAGGCGTACCGTCTCTTTGTGAATACAAATACGTATAAGCATGTTCAAATTGAACTTCATCGTATAATGAAAGTGTTTCTTCAAATTGTTCTTCTGTTTCGTTAGGATATCCTACTATTATGTCAGTAGTAAGAGCGACATTAGGAATAGCTTCTTTAATTCTATCAACTAAATCCAAGTAACTTTCACGTGAATATTTACGTCCCATTATTTTTAATACAGCATTATTTCCAGATTGCACAGGTAAATGAATGTGAGGAACGATATTTCCACCTTTTGCAATCACTTCAATCATTCTATCTGTAAAATCCCAAGGATGACTCGTTGTAAAACGTACACGTGGAATGTCAATTTTAGAAATATCCTCTAATAAATCACCTAAGCCATAATCTAAATCTTTAATATCTTTTCCATATGAATTAACATTTTGTCCTAGAAGTGTAATTTCTTTATAACCTTCACGAGCGAGTTCTCGAACTTCTTCAATGATATCTTGTGGTCTACGACTGCGTTCTTTTCCTCGTGTAAAAGGTACAATACAGTATGTACAGAATTTATCACATCCATACATAATATTAACCCATGCTTTTGTACTTCCTTCACGCACTTTAGGTAGGTTTTCAATAACGTCGCCTTCTTTAGACCAAACCTCAACGACCATGGCTTTTGATAAATATGCTTCTTCTAAAATTTCAGGTAATTTATGTATGTTATGCGTTCCAAAAATCATATCCACATTTTGATATGATTTTAAAATTTTATTTACAACGGATTCTTCTTGTGACATACAACCGCATACACCAATTAACGTTTCAGGTCTATTTTTCTTTAAATGTTTTAAATTACCTATTTCACTAAATACTTTATTTTCAGCATTTTCACGAATAGCACATGTATTAATTAATATAACGTCCGCTTCATTAATATCATCAGTTGCTTGATAGTCTAAAGCTTGCAAAATTCCTGCCATTACTTCAGTATCATGTGCATTCATTTGACACCCATATGTTTTAATTAAAAATGTTCGTCCTTTTCCCATACCTTTATATTTATCTTCAATATGAAAATCTCGATTATATTGAACATCTTGTTTACCACGTTTTTTTGCTTCTTTAAGATTAGGTGGTTGATAAACATGTTCGAAATATTTACTATAGTCTTTTTCTGCTTTTTTATTACGTTCGTCTAAAATATCTATCGTACCAGCTTTTCTTTGCTCTTCGTTCACTTTACAAAAATCCTTTCTATATGCCCTAATATTATTAGTACATTATATTAAAATTAGCATTAAAGTGCAAAAAGAGGTTAAAAATTAATATATTTTATTATTAAATATTGAATAAAAAGTGGAATAGATGTCATATTGAATCTTACTCCACTTTAACTAAACGTTATTTAACTTTAAAATATGTTATGCTTCGTCATATTTACCAGTTAGAGTTTCAATAGATATACCTTCTGGCACATGATAAAACTTCACTTGGCTAATAATACTAGGACATTCTAATTCAACCATTCTTTCATTCAATTTTTGAATTAAAATTAAGCATTCACTCATATCACCTTGGACAGTCGTTTCAAGAGGACCTACTCTGTAATGTAGTCCCGACTGATCAATAATTTTAATCGCTTCATCTACATAAGGAATAACATCATCATTATTAGGTGGTTTAGGAACTATTTGTACACTCATTAACGTATCTTGCATAAATTTCACCTCTATGATTTATTTATGATTTTATTTTATCATGATTATCTTTATAAATCTGAGTTATTCTATATTTTCTATTGCAGATTTTATAGCTTTTGCAAAGTCGCACATTAATTTATCCCAATTTGACTGATTTTCTCTACTATTTCGATTTGTTTTATTATTTTTGAAAAAAGTTTTACGTAATGAGGTAGTTAACTCAATTTGTACGCCCATACCTCTAGTCGTACAATTAACAATATTATTATCCTGTTGACCTGAAATATGGCTTGGTGCTTCACTTGCTTTTATACCAATATTATTTAATTGTTCTTTGATGAGTGATTTTAGACGTTCGTCTTTCCCACCAACATAAGCAATGCTCTCGTTCCCTTCACAACCATGAATAGCAATAGCTTGGTTACTTTCAGTTACCAAATTCATTGCATCTTTATTATCATAACGTGTAGAAGTTACGTGCAACTCTTTATTTCCTTTACTACGTAAACCTTCGAAAGTAAAGTAATTATATCCGCCTTCATCAGCAATTATACTTGCTAATTCAGTTGTAGCGGGTTCAATGCCTCCACCATGAATTGCTAGTATTGAAACGCTGCTATTTCGGTTTTTAGTTATTATTTTCCAGTCTTCATTTTCAATCGTTTCTTTTTCCAATTCTTGCATTGATTTAAATTTATCCAACATTTCCACTCCTTTTATTTACTATATTATTTTCTTCCCTAATAAAAATAAATAAATGAAGTTTAACAAGATTTTTATAAATTTAAACTTAAATTAAAAGACATTCTTGAAGTCATATGATGCTTTCAAGAATGTCTTTAAAAAAATTATACAAATTGAGCAGTTAAGTCATTAAACTCTTGCTCAGAAAGATGGATATCTCTTTTAGTTAATGCACTTTCATCTAATTCTTCAATTTGTGATTCATATGAAGGTGTTGTTGTGTCTTGATATACAATACCTTTAACTAGTGATTCGTGTTCTAATACAGTTTTCATCGCTAATTGTTTATCTGTTGGATCATAATTTTCAATATCTTCAATACTAGTTAAATGTTCTTTAAACCAATCATACGTATTCACTTTATTATATGTCACACATGGAGAAAACACATTTACAAATGAAAAACCATCATGATTAATTGCATCTTCAATTAATTTTGTCAATGCTTTAATATCACTTGAAAAACCTTGTGCTACAAATGTAGCACCTGATGATAGTGCTAGTTCTAATGGCGCAACATTTTTTTCTATATTTCCTTTAGGTGTTGATTTAGTTACAAATCCAACAGCAGAAGATGGAGACGTTTGACCTTTAGTTAGGCCATAAATTTGGTTATCCATAACAATATAAGTAATATTCATATTGCGGCGTAATGCATGAATTGTATGACCCATGCCAATAGCATAACCATCACCGTCGCCACCTGAAGCAATGACTGTTAAATCTTTATTAGCCATTTTCACTCCTTGGGCAAGAGGTAATGCACGCCCATGAATACCATGTACCCCATAAGAGTTAATATAGCCTGATAAACGACCTGAACAACCTATTCCCGTAATTAATGCCACTTCTTCAGGTTCTAAACCTAAATTTGCTGCTGCTTTTTGAATTGCAGCTTGTACTGAAAAGTCTCCACATCCTGGGCACCAGTTTGGCTTCACACTGTTTCTAAAATCTTTAAATGTAGCCAATTACATCATCTCCTTCATATCTTTAGCTACTGAAAGTCCTTTTTCTTCTATTTCATGTGGTAAAAAAGGTGTACCATCATATTTAGCTTGATTAACTAATTTGTCTTGAATGGCAGTATTCATTTTTAAGATATTTGATAATTGGCCTTGATAGTTATGCTCAGCTACTATGACGCTTGAAGCTTTATCAATAGCTTGTTGAATAATATCTTTTGGTAATGGGTGAAGTTGACGAATTTGCATCGTATTAACTTTAATACCATTATTATTTAATCGTTTACTTCCTTCTTCAATTGCACCTTTACTTGAAATAAATCCGATATATAAAATATCTGCTTTCTCATGTTTCTCATCATAATCAACAGGTGTTTCAATAAGTAAGTTCGCAGTTTTACTCATACGTTTTTCCATTTGTTCACGTCTGTTATCAGCAGCTTCACTTGGCTTGCCTTCTTGATTATGTTCAACACCAGTAACATGGTGAATACCACCTTTAACACCAGGAATTGGACGTTGTGAAATTCCAGATGTTGTAAGTGCATAACGTTTAAAGTATGATTTATCATCTTCATCACGTTCAATATCTGATTGAATAAGCTCTCCACGTTTAATTTGAATTCTATTGTAATCGAGTTGTTTTACTGTTTGTTTACCTAATGACAATTGCAAATCGCTTAATACGATAACCGGACATTGATATTCTTCAGCTAAATTAAAAGCTTCCATAGTTAAATAAAAAGCATCTTCAGCATCAGTTGGTGCTACTACTATCTTAGGAATATCTCCATGTGTTCCATATATCATTTGCATTAAATCTGATTGTTCTTGTTTTGTAGGTAATCCAGTTGAAGGGCCTCCACGTTGCGTGTTAACAATAACTAGTGGTGTTTCAGTCATACCTGATAAACCAATGGCTTCCATCATTAAAGATAAACCTGGCCCTGCACTCGCAGTAAATGCTCTAACTCCTGCATAGTTCGCACCAATTGCCATATTCGCTGCAGCAATTTCATCTTCAGTTTGTACTACAGTACCTCCTACTTTTGGAACATTTGCAATCATATACTCCATAATTTCTGAAGCAGGCGTAATTGGATAAGCTGCCATAAATCTTGAACCAGCTGAAATCGCGCCTAATCCAATTGCATCGTTACCAATCATGTATAAATGTGGTGTGCCCTCACTATCTTCTAGTAAAAAATCACCATTTACTGTATCTAATTTATCCTTCATCAACTCATAACCCTGATGAAGCGCTTCTATATTCATTTTAACAACTTTTTGACCTTTTTTAGTAAACATATTTGTAATTAACGTTTCGAAAGGTGTTGTATCTAATTTCATTACTGCACAAGTTGCACCAATCGCTACCATATTTTTCATCAGTGCAGTACCTAATTCTTTAGCTGTTAATGTTAACGGTAATTCAATAAGTTGCGCACGACAATCGTCTGGTTTAGAAGGTTTAGCTTTAGCATCTGCAATAATAATACTATCTTCTCTCATTTCATGATGATTTAATTCAATTGTCTCTTGATCAAATGCAACTAAAATATCTAAATCATCACTAATTGCATGAATTGGAGAAGTTGAGACTCTTATTTTATTATTTGTATGACCGCCTTTAATTCGGCTTGAGAAATGTCGATATCCATATAAATAATAACCTTTTCGATTCATTGCAGTAGCAAATAGTTCTCCTGTTGACTCAATACCTTCACCTTGTTGTCCGCCCACTTTCCATGATATTTGTGGTTTCATATCATTAGCCTCCTGTGGAATTAATTCATACTAAATCATAACAAAAATAACCACCGTCTTACTATGTCAACAGTGGCTTTTATTTAAATTCATACTAATGGACTATACGCTATTTATCAAAAGGATGATCCTCATTGATTAAAATGCGTTCTATGAGTTTGGTTCTTCCATTTTTATCTAAATCTATAATAACACCTGAAAGTACACTTCTACCATTATCAGGCACTACATGTCGTTGTGGCAAACTTGTAATAAAACGCTTAATAACTTCCTCGCGATTAATCCCTAGTATTCCATCATAATAACCAGTCATACCTACATCTGTAATATAGCCTGTACCATTGGGCAAAATACGCTCATCAGATGTTTGAATATGAGTATGTGTGCCTACAATAGCACTGACTCTTCCATCTAAATACCAACCCATTGCATTTTTTTCTGAAGTAGTTTCTGCATGAAAATCTACAAAAATATAATTAGTTTCTTTTTTAGCTTCTTCAATCAATTGATCTGCTTTTTTAAAAGGATCATCAATATCTTGCATAAATGAACGTCCTTGCAAGTTAATGATGGCAACTTTAATATCATTAACCTGAATAAAACGCATGCCAACACCTGGCGCTTCACTCGGAAAATTAGCAGGTCTTATCATTCTTTTAGCATCATCAATAAAGTCATAAATCTCTCTTTGACCATAAGTATGATTCCCCATTGTCATAAAATCCACGCCATCTCTAAGCAATTGTTTATATAATTTTTCAGTTAAACCTTTTCCATGAGCAGCATTTTCTGCATTAACAATACTCAACGTAGGCTTATAAGCTTGCTTTAATTTAGGCAAATATTCAGCAATGGCATTTCTACCTACTTTTCCTACGATATCTCCAATAAATAAAATTCGCATTAATGTTCATCCTCTCACAATATAGTGTAATTGAAATAACTATATAATTAAAGGTAGAGTTTCATATTTTTTAAAATTACACAGTCTTAACTTTAGCATGCATACAGCATATGTTATTATAATATTATAAAAATTTAGGAGTTGTATAATTAGATGTCAATTAATATCGATCCAGAAAAATTTGCAGAACTAGTTGTAAAAGCAAACCCATCAAAATCAGAAGATGCAGAAGATATGGCTAAAGAAAGCTTAGAATTATATATTAACGCATACCGTTTAGCAGAAAGATATTCTAATATTGCTACAAATTGTTATGATACAGCTGAAATTCTTTCTGAAATCAAAAAAACAGATTTACAACTTAAATAATGAAAAAACCTGAGACATTTTAAATATGTCTCAGGTTTTTTAGTAATCAGTGAGTCCCTATTTAATTTTAAAAATTACTTCGCATACTCTACTGCTCTAGTCTCTCTAACAACTGTCACTTTAATATGTCCTGGATATTGTAATTCTTCTTCAATTTGATTTTTTATATCTCTAGCTAATCGGTAAGATTTTAAATCATCTATTTCTTCAGGAGAAACAATAACTCTAATCTCTCTACCAGCTTGAATTGCGAACGCTTTTTCAACACCTTCATAACTTTCTGAAAGAGTTTCTAAGCGTTCTAATCTACGAATATAATTTTCAAGTGTTTCTTTACGTGCTCCTGGACGTGCGGCCGATAATGCATCTGCAGCTGCTACTAGAATTGAAATAATAGATGTTGGTTCAACATCTCCATGATGTGAATGAATCGCATTAATTACAGTTTCAACTTCACCGTATTTTTTAGCTAATTCAACACCAATTTCAACATGGCTACCTTCAACTTCATGATCAATTGCTTTACCTACATCATGTAGTAATCCAGCTCTTTTTGCTAAACTAACATCCTCGCCTAATTCAGCAGCTAACATTCCAGAAAGATGTGCGACTTCCATAGAATGTTTTAAGACATTTTGGCCGTAACTTGTTCTATAGTTTAAACGACCTAAAATTTTCACTAAATCTGGATGCATATTGTGAACATTGATTTCAAATGTTGCTTGTTCACCTGCATCCCTAATGATGTCATCTACTTCTTTTCTAGCTTTGTCTACCATTTCTTCGATACGACCTGGATGAATTCTTCCATCAGAGACTAAATTCACTAATGCAGTCCTAGCGATTTCACGTCTAATAGGATCAAATCCTGATAAAATCACTGCTTCAGGAGTATCATCAATAATCAAGTCGATACCTGTTAACGTTTCTAAAGTACGAATATTTCTACCTTCTCTACCAATAATTCGACCTTTCATCTCATCATTTGGTAAATTAACTACTGAAACAGTAGATTCCGTTGTATGATCAGCAGCTAATCTTTGTACAGTAGTAGCTAACAATTCTTTTGCTGTTTTGTTAACTTTTTCTTTTGCTTCTCTTTCCTTTTCCTTAACAAGTACTGCAATATCTTGTGACAGTTCTTCTTCCACTCTATGAAGTTGTTCATTAACTGCTTCCTCTTGAGTGAGACCGGAGATGCGTTCTAATTCTTGTTCATGCTTCATTATTAACGTCTGAACACTACTCTCTTTTGCATCTACTTGTTGTTGTCTTTCTTCAATTTTGGATTCTTTTTGATCTAAAATCTCATCTTTTTTATCCAATAATTCTGATTTACGATCTAAATTTTCCTCTTTTTGAAGATTTCGGGCTTCTTGTCTTTGAAGCTCACTACGTCTTTCACGTAGCTCTGTTTCAACTTGTTCTCTAATAATTTGATTTTCTTCTTTTGCCTCTAATAATTTCTCTTTTTTGATATTATCTGCTTCTTTTTGTCCTTGTTTGATAATATCATTAGCAGTTTGTCTAGCTTGAATTTGCTTTTGATGTAATATATTTCGGGCTAAAAAATACCCTACAACAACCCCTAGAATAATCCCCAGCAAAATGAGTAGGAGGTCTAATAAATTCACATAAACACCTCCCTTTTCTAGGTATTTGCTTGTATATTAAAATCTCTATGATTTTTTATAAATTGTATAAATAATATACATATTAATTGTACGTTTAGGTACTCAGTAGTGTCAAGATATGAAATTTCACTTCAATTTCACTACACCTACTTATAAAAGAAAGAGAGTGACATTGAATTCATTTCGAACTCATTATTCACTCTCACACAAAATAATTTTAATATTTTTAAATATATATTAAAAGTATATTCTATTTAAAGCATTAAAAATTCAACATTATTCTTCATCGAATAATGTTTGTGATGATTTATCTTCATTTTCTTCAACATCACCATCGAAAATGCCTAATTTTTCACGTAATTTGCGATCGATTTCATCTTTAATTTGAGGGTTTTCTTTAAGATATGTTTTAACATTTTCCTTACCTTGACCCATTCTCTCACCATTATATGAGTACCAAGCGCCAGATTTATCGACAATATCATTTTCTACACCTAAGTCAATTAATTCTCCCTCTTTTGAAATACCTTGACCATACATGATATCTACTTCAGCAATTCTAAATGGTGGTGCTACTTTATTTTTAACAACTTTAATTTTAGTTCTGTTACCTACAATGTCTTGACCTTGTTTTAATTGTTCTGCACGACGCACTTCTAAACGTACTGAACTATAGAATTTTAAGGCTCTACCACCTGGTGTAGTTTCTGGGTTACCAAACATTACTCCAACTTTTTCACGAATTTGGTTAATAAATATAGCAGTAGTATTTGATTTTGAAATTGCACCTGAAAGTTTACGTAAAGCCTGAGACATTAAACGTGCTTGAAGACCAACATGTGTATCTCCCATTTCACCTTCAATTTCAGCTTTAGGAGTCAAAGCAGCAACTGAGTCTACAACAACAATGTCAACAGCTCCACTTCTTACGAAAGCTTCTGCTATCTCTAAACCTTGCTCACCATGGTCAGGTTGAGAAAGATATAAATTATCTATATCAACACCTAATGCTTCAGCATATACTGGATCAAGTGCATGTTCAGCATCGATAAACGCAGCAACGCCTCCATTTTTTTGCACTTCGGCAATAGCATGAAGTGCTACTGTTGTTTTACCGGAACTTTCAGGACCATATATTTCAATAATTCTTCCTTTAGGATAACCACCTACACCTAGTGCATTATCTAAAGTAACTGAACCACTTGATACACTAGATACACGACGACCTTTATTATCGCCTAATTTCATTACTGCACCTTTACCAAAGGATTTTTCCATATTTTTTATAACTGTATCTAAAGCTTTTTGACGATCATTATCCAAAGCGAAACCTCCTATATGAGATAGTTATCTATTTAATATTATATATATATTATACTCTTAACTATATTCAAACACAAGCATTTTGCGAATATTTGTTCGTATAAAAAGAGAACACTATCCGGAAAATCGAACAAATGTGCCCTGAAATTATAACTATTTTTTAATTTAAGTACATTTTAGTGCCAATTTAATAATCTTATTAATACATAATTTTGACTTCTGTTGGGCAGTATATTTCTTGATTGCGTTATCTTAAATGTAGTCATTTTAAAATCATTTTTTGTATTAATTGCTAGATAAATATTCTCTTTCTCATGTAATATTGCTATACCCATTTCAGTTTTATATAAATCTTTTACATATGATGCAGCGTCTCTTAATTGCATTTCAATACTTGAATGATGATTTAAAAATATGTCATTATCTGGTAATATTCCTTTTAATATATTTTGTTTATCAAAGCGTTTTAAACGAGTATAAATCGCTCCATCAGTTACTCCGTCATATATACTTACTGTAGAATTCATTTGTTCCATTACAGATTGTTCTAACAATGTGTCATCTGAACCATAATAAAATTGACCAATTCGTTCTAGAATTTCTTCTTTTATAGGTTGAATCAATGTTTTACATTCGCTTTGTGTAGAAGCATTTGCTGTTAATCTAATATATACTTCATGTTTCCCTGCTAACGGAGCTATCGTAGGATTCGTTTGTTTTTCAATTAAATCCATAAGTTCTGTTTCAACTTTCGATTCTCCAATTCCTGCAAATCTAAGTTGCTCTGAAAAAATAGTATTGTCATTATCTATAAGTAATGGAAGCAACTCATTTTTAGCCATAGGTTGCATTTCACTCGGAGGACCAGGTAACAGAATTACTTTTTTATCATTCATTTCAATAAACATGCCTGGAGCCATACCATAATGATTTTTTAACACTTTCGCTCCCTCTATCACAAGTGCTTGTTGTTTATTATTAGGTGTCATTTCTTGCCCTTGTTCTTTGAAAAAACCTTCAATATAATTTAATGCTTCTTCATTAGTCACTAAGTTTTTATTTAATACTTTTGCTACTGTCTGTTTAGTTAAATCGTCTTTAGTTGGACCCAATCCACCCGTGAGCACTAGTGTGTCAAATCTTTTTAGTCCTTCTCTAATAATAAATTCTAAACGATCAGGATTATCACCAATAACTGTATGTTCAACTATATTCTTTCCAATTTGATTGAAAAGTTTTGATAAATATTGGCCATTTGTATTTGCTATTTGGCCTAATAATAATTCTGAACCTACTGCTATGATAGATGTATTCATATGTCCCTCTCCCTTATTTAGTCTTAATTCATATTTTATACTTAATCTATTATATAATCTAAAAAATAACTCAAAAAAATGAGAGTCATTTTATGCGACTCTCATTACATTTCACTTTATTTGATTATACTTTTTATTGCTTAAACACATCTCTACCTTTATAGAAATATTCAATTCCTGATAATATTGTAAAGAATACGCCAATATATAATAATACTTGTCCTAATTGAAATCCAATCCAATTTGAGAATAAATCACCAAGTAAAATCCAAATAATTGCTACCATTGTAACAGCTGTTTTAATTTTACCTAATTGGCCTGCTGCACTCACAAACCCTTGTTCAATTTGAAGTAAACGTAAACCTGTAACCGCAAACTCACGAGCAATGATAATTATTGCTACAACTGAATTAGTTAGCCCTAATTGAACCATAACAATAAGAGCACTAGAAACTAATAATTTATCCGCTAATGGATCTAAAAACTTACCCATATTTGTCACAAGTTGCCATTTTCTTGCTAAATAACCATCTAAAAAATCACTTAAAGAAGCTACAATAAAAATAATAGCAGCAATAAGTTGCTCTATTCTTATGTCATAGCCACCTAATACAGATACATTTCCAAAACCAAAGTTTACTAGAGCAAATAATATAAATACTGGAATCAAAATCACTCTAAAAACTGTAATCTGGTTAGGTATATTCATTTTAATACCTCATTTCTTAATTTATATGTAAATTATATTAATAATACTGCTAACACCCATATAATTAAAGTAATAATTATAACAATACTAATCATAATCAATAATTGAATAGGTTCTTTATTTTTAGTACGATATTCGGGCACTTCGTTGTGTCGATAATGATGTAAAAGTGTATCGAGTTGATTGTGGTGATTAGGAATTTCTTCATGATGCACTTTAATGAGTTGATTTACATCCATATTAACTACACTTGCATAACGTCTAATAAATCCTTCAGCGTAATCCACTTTGGCAAGTTGATCAAATTTATTCTCTTCAATATATTTTAACGTTTCTCGCTTTAATTGTGTACGTTGTTCTAATTCTGTTAATGTCATTCCTAATCTTTCTCTTCTACCTTGTAAGGTTTCACCAATTGTTTTCACGTTTGACACCTCTACCCTTATTACTCAAAAAAACCGAAGCCACCGCCAAACACATCTTCTCCAAAATCTAATGTGTTTTTGCTTTTAATTGCTTGTTGTTTAACTTGTTGTTTCATATGATCATATTCAATTTTTTGATTCTCATGTTCACGTAGCTCGATAATATAATCAAAATCATCGATGCTATATTGATTTGTTTCTATAAATAAATCTGGATGCTCAACTACTTTTATTGATGGTAAAGTCATCACTTCTTCCACTAACTGTTGATGTTTAGGATTTGTTTCTCTAGCAGTTACTGCACCATCAATAATATAAACATGATTAGCATCATATTCACCTTTTATAAGAGAACTACGAACTGTCTGTTTAATTAATGTTGAACTTATAAATAGCCATCGTTTATGCGCACAGACACTACCTGCAACAATCGATTCTGTTTTTCCAACACGAGGCATCCCTCTAATACCTATTAATTTATGACCATCTTCTTTAAATAACTCTGCTAAAAAGTCGACAAGTAAACCTAAATCTTCACGTTCAAAACGAAATGTTTTTTTGTCACCTGCATCTTGTTCAATATAGCGACCATGACGCACTGCTAAACGATCACGTAACTCTGGAATTCTTAACTTTGTTATTTCTATTTCTTTCAATTCATGAATAATATTTTCAAAACGTGTGACTTTTTCAAGACTATCTGTCTTAATAAGTAATCCACGACGCCCTTGATCAACACCATTTATAGTAATAATACTAATTCCTAACATACCAAGTAAACTCGATACGTCTCCTAAAAGTCCAGCTCGATTAACAATTATCTCGTATTCTAAATACCATTCCTTTTTTTTAGCAACAGTCATCTAACCACCCCTTGTTTAAATACAATTTGAAATATTCCCCTTATATAATTAAATTTATTATATCATTGATTATAAAAAACGAATCGTCAAATCTGCATTTAAAATTTAGGATACTTTTTAAATATACCAACCGCCATTAACCTTTTGGACTGTTCCTGTAATACTCTTAGCATTAGGATGGCATAAATAAGCGCACACGTGTGCTACTTCTTGTGGAGCTATCATTCTTTGTTGTGGTAGTTCAGATAAGATAACTGCTTTGTCTTCATCACTGAATGCTTTAGCCATACGTCCTGAAACAAAACCAGGTGCTATAGCATTCACAGTGACATTCGTCAATGCTAGCTCTTGACTGAGGGCCTTTACAAATCCAATTTGAGCACTTTTCATTGCTGAATAAATAGTTTCCATACTTGCTCCCGTCTCGCCCCAAATTGATGAGATAACAATAATTCTACCATTTGTACTTTTTCTCAATATGTCTATGAAATATCGACAGCATCGAATTAACTGTTTAACATGAATATGATAACATTCATCTATCTCTTTATCTTTCATATCTTGTAACATCCCATATAATGATGTACCACTACTATAAATTAAACAGTCTAAATGTTTTATATGACTAAATATATCATTAAAATCAATATCATGAGTCAAATCCATTTGAATAAATTCTACGGCTTCACCTTCATACTTTTTTTCTAAGGATGAGATATCAGATTGATAATATTGAAGTATTACTTCATATCCATCTTTTAATAAACGATCTACAATCGCACTACCAATACTACCTGAACCACCAAATACTAATGCTTTCATATTTAATCTATCTCCAAACGGCTATCAACAAGACGGTCAATATTTAGATATTGTTTGGCAGTTTCATTAATACTATCTAAAGTGATATTCTCTACAATATCTAACATATCAAATACACTTACGCCCTCAAAATACAATTTTGCATATTGATTTGCAATATATTCTGGGGAATTCAAACTAGAGATAAATTCACCAATAAACTGCTTCTTCAATAATTCAAACGCTTCTGAATCTTTTAAGTTTCCTCTATATTTCTTTAATTCAGTAAGTAATCTATCCTTTAATTGATCTGGTTCATGAGTAGCACTTGTAATAATTGAGAAACTATAAGTAGGTTCAAGAACAAATTGATATCCAAATGAATCATCAATTAAATCATCATTAAGAAGAGATTGATAGAAATCTGTTTCTTCACCGAATACGAGTTCAAAAAATAAAGTCATTTCTAAATCTTTTTGAACATATTTCTCAGGTGCTTCATTCAAAGGTTCATTTTTAAATCCTAACATTAAACGTGGAGACTGTAATTTCATTTTTTCAGATACAAATGATTGAACTACTTCATTTGGTTCTTTTATTGCTCCTCTTTGGATAGAAGGTTGATTTGTTTTATGACGACGATTTTCATGTTCTTCAATAACATTACAAATACGTTTAGGGTCCACATCTCCTACGACAAATAACACCATATTAGATGGATGATAAAACGTTTCATAACATAAGTATAAATCATCTTTAGTAATACTATAAATACTCTCAACACTACCTGCAATATCTACTTTAATTGGATGATGATGATACATTGCGCGTAATGTATTGAACATAATTTTATATCCTGGTTGTTCTTGATACATTTTAATTTCTTCAGCAATAATTCCTTTTTCTTTATCTACTGTTTCTTTTGAAAAATAGGGTGTTTCTACCATATCAAGTAAACGTAGAATATTACGTTCAACTTGATCAGTTGCACTAAACAAATAACTCGTACGATCAAAACTTGTAAATGCATTGACTTGAGCATTATCATTGGCAAATGCAGTAAATAAATCTTTATCATCGTCTTTTTCAAATAACTTATGCTCTAAAAAATGTGCTACTCCATCTGGTACAGTCACATATTGATCTTTATGATGAGGTTTAAATGTATTATCCAACGAACCAAATTGAGTTGTATAGGTCACATATGTTTTTTGAAATCCTTTTTTAGGAATTACAAATAAGCGTAATCCATTATTTAGTTCATGTTTATAGACGCGTTCATCAATTAATTCATAATATTGTTCTTGCACTATGATTGACCTCCTTTCGTTAATACATATATCGTATCTAAATAGGCTTGGTTTGCCATTTTAACGACATCTTCTTTAGTCACTTTATTAATTAACTCCATGTATTCTTTATCTGATTGAGGCTGATTCAAAAGTAGTTGATTTTGCATAACTTCAATAATACCTTTAGGTCTATCTGCAATTTCTTGTCGTTGTGAAATGATAATTTTTTTAGCTAATGCTAATTTTTCTTCAGAGAATTCCCCTACTTTAAACTTCTCGAATTCTTCAATAATTGTGTTTTTTGCAGTATCGTATTTTTCAACAGATACACCACTTAATACAAATAAATAGCCATTTTTTCCATCTAATTGTGAATGAATAGAATAAGCTAGACTTTGTTTTTCACGTACTTCATTAAATAGTACTGAAGAAGGATCACCGCCAAACATAGTATTTAATACGACAAGTGCATAGTAATCTTCATTCCCATAATGAGTTGGAAAACGATAACCTAAATTTAATTTAGCTTGGTCGACGGTATCTTTTTCAATGATTGTTTCAGTAGATTGGGCGTTACAGTCAGTATTTACATTATGATTATTAAAGTCAAACGTAGTTGAGCTAAGACTAAATGAATTTTTTATAAGTGATGTAACTTCTTTTTTATTTACATTTCCCACTACATACACTGAACACATGTCATTATTTATCATAGATTTATATGTATCATACAAACTTTCATTTGTAATACGCGCAATATTTTCTATTTGACCTATAGCCAAATAACGATAAGCTTCATTTTTGAACATATATTTTAATAAATTAATAAATGAATATTGCGCTTTATTGTCAATCATCGCTTCTATTTTTTTATGTAATAATGATTTTTCTTGAGTAACAAATGTAGAGTTGAATGAATTGTTCTCAACAAGTGGATTCATGATGACTTCTTTTAATAAATTTAAACCTTTTTCAAATAATGGTGTAGTATCTTTAAGATAACGTTCATTTACAATTTCTAAAGAAATAGTAATGACATGTTTATCTTTAAATTTAGAAACAAAGCTATTAATATAAGCCCCATAAAGCTCTGATAATTGTTGATTAAATGATTTATCTGTTGGCCATTTTTTTGTGGCACGAACCAATACTTTACTTAGTAATGAACGAGCAGTAATTGTTTCGTAATCAAGTGGTGCCATAAATTTAAATGTGATCATCGTTGTTTTAAATTTCTCAGTCGGAAGAATATCAATATGTATTTGATGATTAGTATGTTGTTTCAAAATAATCAATCACTCCTTTACCTGTTATTAAATTTTTGTGCGTGTTAATTTAAACTTCACTAGGCTACTTTTTATATAATTTAATGAATATAAAATAGGTTTACCCATTTCATCATAATGTACAACCTTTAATAACATTAATCCCTCATGTGGTTCAGCATTCAATATGCTAGAAATATGAGGTTCATAACTGATTGCTTCAATTTCAGTTTCAGCAGAAGCTACCTTATGACCAGTATTAAGTTCAATTGCATTAAGCATCGAACCATCACTTTCTTGATATTCGGTACAAGTTAAATGATGCTCAGCAATCTTATCTAAACAATAAATAACTGGTTGATGATTCGCAGTACGTAGTCTTTCAATAATTGTTATAGGCTGTTTATCTTCAATATCTAACATTTTTGCATCCAATAAAGAAGCGGGTTGTTGCTCTAAACTTAAATATTCTGTACTTGCTTCATATCCCGCTTTTTTAATCATTTCACTAATACTAAATAATTTATTTAAAGGATAATAAAAGGGACGTAGAGCCTTTATACTTGTTCCTTCCTCAAAATTATCAGTTAAAACTTGTTCAATAATAAGTTCTCCAATCGCTTCATAGACATCATCTGTTTTAACGTTAACTTCTCTAGCAATAGATAAATTGCTAGGAAGTTTATCACCAGGTTTCAAAGAATGATTTTTTATTTTTTTAAAAATATATTCTTTTACTTTAAAAACCGAGTTTAATTCAGTCATACTCACACCTCTTCATTCTCAAAATCTATTAAAACTTGTCTTGGTTTACTGCCTTTTTGTGGACCAATAACATTATTTCTCTCTAAATCGTCCATTAATCTTGAAGCACGATTATATCCAATTCTGAATTGTCTTTGTAAAAGCGACGTACTTGCTTTTTGTTTCTCAATTACAAAAGCGTATGCGTCATCATATAGTGTATCTTCACTTTTCATTTCTGATTTTTCTACAGGGGCGTCAGGTTCCATTTCTTTTACGTAATTTGCTTTTTGTTGTTCAACTACATAATTTACAACTTCTTGTACTTCTTGATCACTTAAAAATGCACCTTGAACACGTGTCTGTGTAGATTCACCATTACCAACATAAAGCATGTCACCTTTACCTAATAATTTCTCTGCTCCTCCAGAGCCTATGATTGTTCTAGAATCTGTTTGTGAACTTACAGCAAATGCAATCCTTGAAGGAATATTATTTTTAATAATACCCGTGATAACATCTACAGAAGGACGTTGTGTTGCTACAATTAAATGTATGCCCGCTGCACGAGCCATTTGTGTAATACGCTGTATTGCATTTTCAACTTCTTTTCCTGCTACCATCATTAAATCTGCTAATTCATCAACAATGACAACGATATAAGGAAGTTCTGATTGCTTTTCATCAAGTTCTTCATTTTGACGTCTTATAAATTGATTGTATCCTTCAATGTTTCTAGTAGACGAATGTTGAAATAAATCGTAACGACGTTCCATTTCAGCAACAATTTTCTCTAATGCCTGTGATGCTTTATGAGGATTTGTTACTACAGGTATTAATAAATGTGGAACACCATTATATACATTTAATTCTACCATTTTAGGATCAATTAACATTAATTTTACCTCGTGTGGCTTAGCATTTAATAAAATGCTCGTAATAATACCGTTAATACATACTGACTTACCACTACCTGTAGAACCAGCCACTAATAAGTGAGGTGTTTCATTCAATTCAATAGTCATTGGTTCTCCGGAAATGTCTCGTCCTAAACCGACTTCTAATTTATTTTTTGCTGGAAACTTAGATTCTAAAACTTCTTTTAGCGTAACTAAAGAAATTTTATCATTTGGAACCTCAATACCTACAGCTGAACGTCCAGGTATAGGCGCTTCAATACGAATGTCTTTCGCAGCAAGTGCTAAAGCTATATCATTATGTAAATTAACGATTTTATTTACTTTAACACCTTGAGCGGGTTGAACTTCATATTGAGTGACAGCCGGTCCAATTTTAATTTGAGTCACTTTAGCATTAACTCCAAAATTTTTCATGGTTGATTCTAATATTTGACCTTTACGTTGTACTTCAGCTCTTGAAGTTGTCGTTTGTTTTGTTGGCTGTTTAAGTAATGATAAAGGAGGAATGTGATAGGCTACATTGCCAACTTCTCCCGCTTCTATGATTGAACTATTATTCGTATCGTTATCATTAGAGACGTGTTTTATTTTATCTTTTTTCATAGAATTTGATGAAGATACATGAGTAGGTTCTTTATCTTGATGGTCTATGTCAAATTGACGTTTTTTACGTTTAGGTCGTACTTTTTCTTCTTCCGTTGCTGCATGATGACTATATATAGGAATATCTTTATGTTGTTGTTTCACTTCTGGGAAATCACTCACATCTTTAATGACTTCATCTTTCCTTTGTTGTTCTTCTAATTCTCTTTGATGTGCCAATGCTTGACGCTGTTCTTCTTTTTCACGTAATCGTTCTTCTCTTCTAATTTTATTTGCTTCTCTTTTTTCTTTTAGAGTAGATGAAGCACTCTGAGTAGAACGTTTAAAATAATCAATTGTGCTTCTCGCCACATCTCTATGATGTAATTTTAGTAATAGGATAAAACTTGATATCAGTAAAATCAAAGTCACAATGATAATCCCAGCAATAGAGATTAAAGGTACAAATAATTTTAATAAATAAAAACCTATAATACCTCCACCGAAATTTGGAAAATGAGTATGTTCATAAGATTTATAGACGTAAAACAATACCGGTTCTCTTTTCGCAACTTCTCCTTTAGAAAAATAATAAATGAGTTGAGAAACAATCAGTAATACAAATTGTAATAAAATGAGACCGAACGTACGACGAGTTTTTGGAAAATGTCTTTGCATTGCAATATAAATCGTAATTAAACTTACTAAAATATATGTAAGGTAACGACTTGCGCCAAATAAATAATTGAAAAAGCTATCAATCATTCTACCAACAAGCCCTAATTGAAATATTCCTAAAATAGATATAATCACAATTATAATAGTAATAATATACCTTATAGAACTATCTGTTTTTTGTTGCTTTTTCTTTTTAGATTGGCGTGCTTTCGTTTTCGTCTTTGAATTGGTTTTTCTAGTTGTTGTTTTTTTCTTAGTTCGTGGCAAATGTTACACCTTCTTTTATTTTTAATTATAATAATGACATTTTCAAAAATATAAAAAAATGTAAGTTATGTTTTAGAGTTAAAAGTATGAAAGAGGTTGAGACAATATATATCACATAGACTCTTAAGCCCATTTTAAAATCATTAAAAATAAATGAGTCAAATCATCTTTTAAATTTATAGAGTTCACTATAAAAGTTAGGGTAAATGTCTTATCTTTTATATACTTTCAATTTAATACATCAATGAATCTATAAATAAGAATGATAAACGTTTATATTTTTAATTATTTTATAAAAGTGATATTGTCCCGACCTCTTTATTAAATGTATGTCTCTTAAATTTCAGAAATAACTGGAATAATCATTGGGCGACGTTTTGTACTTTCAAATAAAAGCTTGCTAATTTGGTCGCGCATATTTTGTTTAATTTCAGACCACTCAATGCGTTTTTCTTGTAGTCCAACTTCCACAATTTCTCGAACTTTATCTTCTGCTTCTTTCATTAATTCTTCACTTTCACGTACGTAAACGAATCCGCGTGATTGAATTTCAGGTCCAGCAGCTATACGTCTATTTTTAGGGTCTAATGTTACTACTGCAATAAAGATACCATCTTCTGCAAGAAGATGACGATCTCTTAACACAATATTTCCAACGTCTCCTACACCTATACCATCGATAAGAATATTACCTGAATTTACTTTTTCATTTAATACCATGTGTGAGCCATCAAAATGAATCACATCACCTTTTTCGACAAGGAAAATCTTTTCAGGTGCAACACCTGCTTCATTTGCTAATTTTGCATGAGCAATTTGCATTTTAAATTCACCTTGAACAGGAATAAAGTATTCAGGTTTCATAATATTAATCATCATTTTTAATTCTTCCATACAACCATGACTAGAGGCATGAATTTTTTTATTATTTGGAATAATATGTGCACCTGCTCGAACAAGTTCATTTAACGTATTGGCTATAATAACTTCCATATTTGCTGAAGCAGTGATGGCTAAGTAAACTGAATCGCCCTCTTCAATATTTAAAATTTTATGTTTATGTTGGGCCATTTGACTTAACGCTTCAATAGGTTCGCCTTCCATACCTGTTGCTATAATAACGACTTCATTTTTAGGATAATTTTCAACTTCATTGATTGGAAGCAATAAATCTTTAGGAATATCAAAATATCCCATTTTTCGTGCAGTATTAAATGAACTTTCAAGAGATTTTCCTAAGAAAGATACTTTACGATTTAATTTACTAGCAACATTTAATACTTGTTGAATTCTAATAAAATTCGATGCATAGCATGAAACAATTAAGCGTCCTTTTACTTTAGCAAATGCATCATAAATATGCGATTCTATGACATTTTCTGGAGTATTATAACCAGGTTTTTCTGCTTCAGTTGAATCACTAATCAAAGCAAAAACACCTTCTTCTCCGATTTCAGCCATGCGTTTCATATCAGGAGCATAATGCCCTTGTAAACTTTGGTCAAATTTAAATTCACCTGTATATACAATTGAACCGTATGAAGTATGAATACAGATACCTAAACTATCTGGAATACTATGTGATGTATTAAAGAAAGTAATATTGACGTTTTTAAATCTCATCACTGAATCATGATTCACAGTATAATATCGTACTTTTTTCTTTATATTTCTTTTTTTGATACTTTCTTTAACTAAAGCTAAAGTAAGTTTTGATCCATAAATTGGTGCATCAACTTGCTCTAAAATATAACTCACTGCACCAATTGCATGTTCATGGCCATGGCTTAAAAATATCCCTTTTAATTTATCTTTGTTTTCTACTACATATTGGATGTCAGGAATAACAATATCTACTCCTAACATCTCATCTTCAGGAAACATTAATCCCGCATCTAACATAAACATCTCATCGTCTACTTCGACGATATACATATTTTTAGCGATTTCGCCTACGCCCCCAAGTGGAATAATGCGAATATCGTCATTCTTTTTCTTTACTAAACTCAAAATGTTACCTCCTATAATTAATTCCCGTCCATATAAACTCATAATTTATTATAATTTAATTTACGAAGGATGTACACTATTAAAGTGTGTTGTAACTAAGGAGTAAAAGACCTTTAATAAAAAATATATACTTTCATAAAACCCTTCTTTATATATATAAAGAAGGTTAGGACTTCATTTTGTCCTAACCTTAACTTCATCCATTTATTCATCTAAAACTTTATGAGACGCATTTACACGGCCTTGTTTATCAATTTCTGTAATTTTAACTTCAATCGTATCGCCGATTTTTAAAACGTCTTCAACTTTATTTATTCTATCTTTAGAAATTTGAGAAATGTGTAATAAAGCATCTTTACCTGGGAATAATTCTACAAAAGCACCATATTTTTCAATACGCTTAACTTTTGCATGATATACTTGACCCACTTCAGCTTCGCGTGTAATTTCATTAATAATTTCTCGAGCTCTATTTATCATTTCTTGATCAACAGCGCCAATAAAGATAGTACCATCTTGTTCAATATCTAACTTAACGCCAGTTTCGTCAATAATTTCATTAATTTTTTTACCACCCGGACCAATGACATCACGAATTTTTTCAGGTTTGATATGCATAATTTCTACCTTAGGTGCATATGCACTTAATTCACTACGTGGTTGATCGATTGTTTGTAACATATGATCCATAATAGCTAAACGACCTTGACGAGCTTGTTCAAGAGCTTCTTCAATCACTTCACGTGTTAAACCATCAATTTTGATATCCATTTGAATCGCAGTAATACCCTCTTTAGTTCCAGCAACTTTGAAGTCCATATCACCTAAGGCATCTTCCATACCTTGAATATCAGTTAAAATTGTATAACTGTCTTCACGAGTGACAAGACCCATAGCAATACCGGCTACTGGAGCTTTAATAGGTACACCAGCATCCATTAACGCTAATGTTGATCCACAAATTGAAGCTTGTGAAGATGAGCCATTTGACTCTAATACTTCACTCACAATACGAATTGTGTAAGGAAACTCTGTAGTGTCAGGAATGATATATCTAAGTGCTCTTTCACCTAGTGCACCGTGACCAATTTCACGACGACCTGGCGCTCTTACTGGACCCGTTTCACCTACTGAGAAATTAGGAAAATTATAGTGGTGCATAAAACGTTTTTCAATTTCAGGTCCTAATCCATCAATAAGTTGATAGTCTCCTAATGCTCCTAAAGTAAGTACAGATAATGCTTGAGTTTGTCCACGGGTAAACAATCCAGAACCATGTGCACGTGGTAATAAACCAACTTCTGATTCAAGCGGACGAATTTCATCTGGTTTACGTCCATCAGGTCTAATTTTTTCATCTGCAATTAATCGACGAACTTCTTCTTTTATTAAATCATTTAAGATTGCATATACTTCATCGATAAGCAACTCATTTTCTGGGTCCGCTTCGTCTACAAATTCAGTAGCGATTTCTGCTTTAAGTGCATCTAAATTTTCATCACGTTGTTGTTTGTCAAACGTTAATACAGTTTCTTTTAATCCTTTTTCTTCCGTTAAAGATTTTACTCGTTGTACTAATTCTTCATCACGTTCAACGGGAATAAATTCTTTTTTTACAGGTTGAATATGCTCAACAACTTCTTCTTGGAAAGCAACTAAGCGTTTTATCTCTTCATGACCAAAGAAAATCGCTTCAAGCATTTCTTGTTCTGTAATTTCACTCGCACCTGCTTCAACCATATTTACAGCATCTTTATGACCAGCAACTTCTAAATCTAAACGAGATACTTCTTTTTGTTCAAGTGTTGGATTAATCACGTATGTTCCATCAATATATCCTACATTAACACCGGCAATTGGTCCTTGGAATGGAATATCAGACACGCTCAATGCCATTGACGATCCAATCATTGCTGCCATTTCTGGGGAGCAGTCTGGGTCCGCACTTAATACAGTATTCATAATTTGAACGTCATGTCGATAACCTTTAGGGAATAATGGTCTAATTGGTCTATCAATTAAACGTGCAGTAAGTGTCGCTTCATCTCCAGGACGACCTTCGCGTTTTTTAAATCCACCTGGAATTTTACCAGCCGCATACATTTTTTCTTCATAGTTAACTGTTAAGGGGAAAAAATCACCATCACGTGGCTCTTTAGAAGCAACTGCTGTAGATAATACAACAGTATCACCATAACGTACTAAAACTGCACCATTAGCTTGTTTCGCTAATTGACCTGTCTCAATCGTTAACGATCTTCCAGCCCATTCGGTTTTGAACACTTTCTTTTCTTGAGACATTATGAATCTCCTCTCTGAAATCTAATACTTACATCATATCATTTATTTATATATTTTTATATTAGTGTTTATGATAAAAATACAAAAAAGGAAAGTACCAATCTAAATGGTGCTTTCCCTTCAATATATTTAAAATTAACGACGAATACCTAATGATTTAATTAATTCACGGTAACGTTGAATATCTTTACTACGTAAGTAGTTTAATAAATGTCTACGACGACCAACCATTTTTAATAATCCACGGCGTGAATGGTGATCTTTTTTGTGTTCACGTAAGTGTTCATTTAATGCAGTGATTTCTGCAGTTAAAACAGCGATTTGTACTTCTGGTGAACCAGTATCTGTTTCGTGTACACGATATTCTTTAATAATTTCATTTTTACGTTCTTGAGTAATAGCCATAATTAAATTCCTCCTAATTTTTGTTTACACCTTAATCTGAGCAAGGCGTCGGAGTTTCAACCTGCCAAGATAAAGGATTCAATAGTAATAAGTTTTTCAAAAACTCAACTTTAAATATTATACGATACATCATCACCAAAATCAACTGCTAAAAGATATTTTGCACGTTCTTTATCATCATTCATTTGACTGACTAAAGCATCTATACCATCAAATTTTACCTCTGGTCTTAAATAATGGTGCCAATATACGATTACACGTTCTCCATAAATATTTTCTTCAAAATCAAAAATATTCACCTCTATCACCACTTCTGCTTTAGATGGATCGTGGAATGTCGGCTTAACACCTACGTTAGCTACCCCACGATATATTTTGTGTTCGGCACCTATTTCAATACTTACCGCATATACCCCTTTTTTAGGAAGTACATAATCATCGCTAGGTTGGACATTAGCTGTTGGAAAACCGATTGTTCGACCTCTTTTTTCTCCTTGAACAACTGTACCTTTAATTCGATATAAATAACCTAATTCATCATTAGCTTTTTGTAGATTGCCTTCATGTAACGCTTGTCTAATTGATGTTGTTGAAATTTTTTCAGAATCTAAATCTAATTTACCGACTATTGTAGTATTAAATTCATCTATTTCATTTAACACGGCCATATTTCCTTTACCAAATTTACCAAATGTAAAATCAAATCCTGCAACAACTTCTTTAACATGATTATTAATAATATAGTCTTTGATAAACTCTTCAGCTGTGACGTTAGCAAAACGTGATGAGAAATTGATAACAATACAATAATCAATATCATGCTGTTCTATCATTTCTAATTTATCAGATAGTGGCGTTAAGTAATCTGTACGTTTACGTTCAGGATTTAATACTACTGATGGATGCGGATCAAATGTTGTTACTGCCTTTTTTAAATTTTTTTCTTTTGCACGTATATCTAATGCTTCAAATACTTTACTGTGACCACGATGCATACCGTCAAAAAAACCAAATGCCATTGCAACATCTTCTTTTATGAGTTGTTCATTTTGTATTGGATGTGTTATTTCTATCACTTTCATATCAATCAAAGGCTCCTTTAATTAAATACTTTTTTAGGCTTTATTTCGTTAATTTTGTCAGGATGATGTTCATAAATGGCTAATGCTTTTTCACTTATCTTATCAATAAACACAAATTGCTTTTCTAATGATAGAGTAAAATCTTTTTTTAGGAGTTTTTGACCATTTAAGATTCTATACTTTAAAGTGTCATCATCAATGACTACATGTTGTAAACTTTTCAAACCATATTCTATAGGAAATAGATAATGTTGTAATGTTTCATGCTCATGTAATTCAGAAATTTTTTCAAGTGATAAACTCTCATTTATATTAAATCCACCCGAATTTATACGAGTTAACAACGACATATGAGCAGGATAGCCTAAAGCTTTGCCAATATCTGTTGCTAACGTTCTGATATAGGTACCTTTTCCACACGTTACTTTTATATCAAAATGACATGTTTGTTCTATAAATGTTAAATCAGATATTCGTTCAATTTCATCAATTTTAACTTGTCGTTTTGGCCGTTCAATAGTTTCTCCTTTTCTAGCATATTCATATAATTTTTTTCCATTTACTTTTACAGAGGAATACATTGGAGGAATCTGCTCTATTACTCCTTTAAATTCTTCTAAAACACGATCAACTTCTATAGAAGTAATCGTATTCGCCGCTATATTTACTTTTTCTATTACTTCTCCAGTTTGATCTTCAGTTGTCGTACTTTCACCTAATGTAATGGTTGCTTGATAAGATTTCCCCATATCCATGACATAGTCGCTCACTCTTGTTGCTGTCCCTATACAGATAGGTAGTACACCTGAAACTTCAGGATCTAATGTTCCAGTATGACCTATCTTTTTAGTTTTTAAGATTTTTCTAAGTTTAAATACAACATCATGACTGGTTAAACCACGCTCTTTATACACTGGTAATATACCGTTGTACATTTTTTCACACCCTTTAGTTTATTATGTCTCACTATGTATTATTAAATCATCTAATGTCTTATCCATGTTTTATCAGTATTAATCATATAAAAAGGAGTAGGACTGAATTCATGTAAATGTTATCGTCCTACCCCCATTATATGTTACATCTAAATTTCTTTTTCTGAAGTTATTTGATTGAATGTCACTGATTAATAACAATGATAAAGTATTATTTATCTTGTTTGTGTAAATCTTGAATCATTTTTTCAATTTTATTACCGTATTCAATTGATTCATCATATTCAAAGAATAACTCTGGTACTATACGTAATCTCATTCTTGAACCTAGCTCAGATTTAATGAATCCTTTTGCTTTATCTAAAGCTTTAAACGTATCATTAACTTCCTTTTTATTGCCAAGCACTGTTAAAAAAACTTTGGCTTGTGATAAATCATTTGTTAATTCAACGTCAGTAATAGTAATAAATCCTACTCTTGGATCTTTAACTTTATTATTAATGATATCCATAACTTCTTTTTTCATTTGTTCGCCAACACGTTCAGCTCTCATATTACTCATGGATATGTCACCTCTTTATTATTTAACATATATTTAGAAAAGAAGGCTAAAGTGGCTACCTATATCATATACACTTCAGCTCTTTACAAATGAGTTATCTTTCAATTTCTACCATTTCGAATGCTTCAATAATGTCACCTTCTTTAATGTCATTAAAGTTTGCAATTGTAATACCACATTCGTAACCTTGTGATACTTCTTTAGCGTCATCTTTAAAACGTTTTAACGTATCAAGTTCACCTTCGAATTGAACGATACCATCACGAATGACACGTACGCCTGCGTTACGAGTGATTTTACCTTCAGTTACGTAACTACCGGCAATTGTTCCAACTTTTGAAACTTTGAATGTTTGACGTACTTCAGCTTGTCCGATAACTTGTTCTTCAAATTCAGGATCTAATAAACCTTTCATCGCTGATTCAATTTCTTCTATAACATTATAGATGACTCTATGAAGACGCATATCAACATTTTCAGCTTCTGCTGCACGTTTCGCACCTGCATCAGGACGTACGTTAAATCCAACAATAATACCATTTGAGGCATTAGCTAATGTAACATCTGATTCATTGATTGCCCCTACAGCTGTATGAATAATACGAACATTTACGCCTTCAACATCAATTTTCATAAGAGATGCAGCTAAAGCTTCTACAGAACCTTGTACATCGCCTTTAATAATGACATTAAGATCTTTCATTTCGCCTTGTTTCATTTGTTCGAATAAATTGTCTAATGAAACATTTTTGCTTTCTTGACGTTGTTGAATCACATTTGCTTCATGACGAGCTTCACCAATACGACGCGCTTGTTTTTCATCTTTGAAAATAACGAAGCGGTCACCTGCTTGAGGTACATCGTTAATACCAGTAATTTCAACCGGTGTAGAAGGCCCAGCTGTTTTGATTCTTTGACCCAAATCATTTACCATAGCTCTTACGCGACCATACGTATTACCAACTACAATTGAATCACCTACATGCAACGTACCATTTTGAACTAATAATGACGCAGCTGGTCCACGTGATTTATCTAATTCTGCTTCAATAACAGTACCTACTGCTTGCTTATCAGGATTAGCTTTTAATTCTTGTACTTCGGCAACTAAACCAATCATTTCTAATAAGTCATCAATACCATCACCATTTAATGCTGAAAGTGGTACAAAGATTGTGTCGCCACCCCAATCTTCTGGAATTAAACCATATTCAGTTAACTCTTGCATCACTCGGTCTGGATTTGCAGTTGGTTTATCAACTTTGTTGACCGCAACAATTGTTGGTACATCCGCTTCTTTAGCATGGTTAATTGCTTCAATTGTTTGAGGCATAACGCCATCATCTGCTGCTACTACTAAAATAGTGATATCTGTTACTTGAGCACCACGTGCACGCATTGTTGTGAAAGCTGCATGTCCAGGTGTATCTAAGAAAGTAATTTTTTTACCATTATTTTCAATTTGATATGCGCCAATGTGTTGTGTGATACCGCCTGCTTCTCCTGCTGTTACTTTAGTATTTCTAATTGAGTCTAGTAATGTTGTTTTACCATGGTCAACGTGTCCCATAATTGTTACAACTGCTGGTCGTTCAATTGCATCTGGGTCGTCTTCTTCATCATCAAAATAAGTTGTTAGGTCTTCTTCATTAACAACAACTTCTTTTTCAATTTCAACACCATAATCATCTGCGATAAGTTCTAATGTTTCTTCATCTAATGATTGGTTAATGTTAGCAACAATACCTAATAAAAATAATTTTTTAATAATGTCAGATGATTCGATATTTAATTTATCAGCAAGTTCTCCTACTGTAATACCTTCCTCGTACGTGATTTTTGAAGGCATTTCTTTGGGTTCAGTAGCAGGTTTGTTATTCTTACCTTTTTTATTATTTTTGTTGTTTTTATTGTTTTTGCTATTTTTATTGTTTTTTTTCTTTGAATTAGATTTGTTTTGATTATTATCTTTTTTATTTTGCTGTTTTTGGTGATTATTTTGAGTGTTTTGTTTTTTATTTTCTTCATTTTTTGATGATTTGAACTTTTTATTAAGCATCTTAATTTGGTCATCTTCTAATGCTTGCATGTGATTGGATACTTCAACGTCCATTTTCTTTAACTCATCTATAATCTCTTTACTTTTAACATTTACTTCTTTCGCATATTCGTAAATTCTCTTTTTACTCATATAATCACTCCTTACAATATTCATCAATCATCGACATAAGTTTTTTGGCAAAACCTGAATCTGTTACGCCAACATTTACACGTTCTTCTTTGCCTAATGATTGTCCTAATTCTACTCTCGTACCGAAAACTCTAAATGGAACATGATATGTGTCACATTTATTCTTTATATTCTTTTTAGCGTTATCTGAAGCATCAGTAGATAAAATCACAAGCTTAATATTACGTTTTTTTATTTCTGATATGAGTACTGATTCTCCAACTTTAACTTTTCTAGCTCTCATCGCTAAGCCTAAAAAATTAAATATCTGTTCTTTTGTCATTTAGGAATCTCTTCTCTATAAATTAATCGAATTACTTCTTTATATACAGGATCTAATTTTTCAGGACTTTCATTAAAATATTTCTCGAGTACACCATTTTTTTGAGCATCTTCTACGCTTTTAACATCTTTTGAAACATATGCACCTCTACCTTGTTGTTTTCCAGTACCATCAGCGAAAATTTCGCCTTCTTTATTAATTACTACTCGAATCATGTCTTTTTTAGGACGCATTTCATTCGTGATGATGCATTTGCGCATTGGAATTTTCTTCTTCTTCATTTACTACTCACCCCACATGCTTAAACGTATTAATGTTCTTCTTTATTATCTGAAGCGTCTTGTGCTTCATTTGAAGTTTCATCAACTTCCGCTGATAATTCAGTTGTTGTTAAGTTTGTTTCTTCTAAATTGATGTCATCAATTTCAATATCTTTATCTTCAGAAAATACTATTTCATCAGCTTTTTCTTCAGATTCAATTATAGGATAAATTCCTGCTTCGCGAGCATCTGTTTCAGATTTAATATCAATTTTCCATCCTGTCAGTTTGGCAGCTAAGCGCGCATTTTGTCCTCGTTTACCAATAGCTAATGATAATTGATAATCAGGTACTACCACTACAGTAGATTGGTTATCTTCATCAACAATAACTTCTAAAACTTGTGATGGGCTTAAAGCATTACGTACAAAAACGTTTGGATCTTCATCCCATTGAACAATATCGATTTTTTCCCCACCTAATTCTTCAACAACCGCTTCAACACGTGAACCTTTTGCACCTACACAAGCTCCCACTGCATCTATATCTGGATTTTCAGAGTATACACTAATTTTAGAACGATCTCCTGCTTCACGTGCAACTGATTTCACAATAACAGTTCCATCATAAATTTCTGGGACTTCTTGTTCAAATAAACGTTTTAATAAACCCGGATGACTTCTTGACACATAAATTTGTGGACCTTTTGTTGTTTGCTCTACTTTATTAACATAGACTTTAATTCTTTCATTTGGAACGTATGTCTCATTAGGACTTCTTTCAGCTTCAGATAAAACCGCTTCGATTCTACCTAAATTAACATACACATATCGATGATCAACACGATCAATCACACCTGTTAAAATATCTTCTTCTTTATCAATAAACTCAGAGTATAAAATTTCTCTTTCAGCATCTCTTAAACGTTGCATTACTGCTTGTTTAGCAGCCTGTGCACCAACACGACCAAAGTCTTTAGGTGTGACATCTTCTTCGTAAATATCACCTATTTCATAAGCAGGATTTTTAACTAAAGCAGTGCTTAAATCAACTTCTTCACGATCATCAAATACTTCTTCTACAACTTCTTTACGTGCGATGACTTTAAATGTGCCTTCATCCATATTTAATTCTACACGAACGTTTCTAGCACTATCATAATTTTTCTTATATGCAGTAATTAAAGCTGCTTCAATTGCATCAATCAAAACTTCTCTTGGAATTTTCTTTTCCTTTTCTAAGTATTCAGTTGCTAATAATAATTCATTACTTGCCACAATTATTCCTCCTCATCACGTTAAATCATTACAGCGTGACGTGCTTTTGCAATTTTATTTCTTGGTATCTCAATTGTTTTTTTCTTTGATTTTTCTTTAACTTCCATAGTTATTGTGTCATCATCGACAGACTTCAGAATGCCTAACCATTCTTTATCACCTTCAATTGGCGCATAAAGAGATACAAATACAGGTTGCTCTATCGCATTTTGATAATCTTTTTCTTTTTTTAGTGGACGTTCAGCTCCAGGTGAAGCTACATCAAGATAATACATTTCAGGAATAGGATCATTTTGATCCATTGCTTCACTTATTTTTTCAGAAGCAAGCGTACAATCATTTAAATCTACGCCACCTTCTTTATCAATAGAGATTCTCAAAAAACGATCTTTGCCTTCTTTTGCATATTCAACATCAACTAATTCAAAGTTTAAATCATCTAAAATGGGAGTAATGATAGTTTCTACTTCTTCAGTAATTTTACTCATACAGGCCTCCTTTTTTGGCAAATAGAAAAGAGCGGGTATATGCCCACTCTTTCTGCCTGAGTCTAAATTTTTACACAAATTAATTATAACATACTTTATATACTTAAACAAATGAAGCTACTATTAATACATCTAAGTTCTCCATTTACATATCAAAAATGGACAACTGTGCTTTATCTGGTAAATCTGGTAATGAACCTAAATCATCAAGGTATTCAATAATTTTTTGAGATAAACCTGCTTTTTTATTAAGGTCTTCTTTGGATAAAAACGGCCCGTCTTCACGTGCCTCAACAATACGTTTAGCTACATTTTCCCCTAATCCTGGCACAGCAATAAATGGTGGGATCAATGTATCATCTTCAATAATAAAATCAAAAGCTTGACTTTTTTCTAAGCTAATCGGCTGCATTTTAAACCCACGATGTGCCATTTCATTCATTATTTCTAATACTGTTAATACATCTTTTTCTTTTTTTCCTAAATCCATATAACGAGAATACATATCTTTAACTGTGTTCTTAATACTTTCTTTATCTTTAATCATTGTAATTAAATCAAAGTCTGATGCACGAATTGTAAAATATGCTGCATAATAGTATAACGGATGATGCACTTTAAAGTATGCAATACGTACAGCCATAAGTACGTAAGCAGCTGCATGAGCTTTAGGGAACATGTATTTAATTTTTAAGCATGAATCTAAATACCAATCAGGTACATCATTCGCTTTCATCGCATCTATCATTTCATCCGTAAGTCCTTTACCTTTACGCACAGACTCCATTGTTTTGAAGGCCATTGATGGTTCAAGTCCAGCATACATAAGATATACCATAATATCGTCACGACAACCAATTACACTAGATAAATCGCAGATGCCTGAGCGAATTAACTCTTGCGCATTACCAAGCCACACATCGGTACCATGTGATAATCCTGAAATTTGTACAAGTTCAGAAAATGTTGTTGGCTTAGTGTCTTCTAACATTTGACGAACGAAACCTGTACCAAATTCAGGTACACCAAATGTGCCTGTCTTACATAAAATATCCTCTTCTGTTACACCTAAAGAGGCCGGACTACTAAATATTTGCATTGTCTCCTTATCATCAACAGGAATCGTTTTAGGATCGATACCCGATAAATCTTGTAACATACGTATCATTGTAGGATCATCGTGTCCAAGTATATCAAGTTTTAACACATTATCATGAATCGAGTGGAAATCAAAGTGTGTTGTCATCCAAGGTGCACTTTGATCATCTGCTGGATATTGTATCGGTGTAAAATCGTAAATATCCATATAATCAGGAACTACAATAATTCCTCCTGGATGCTGTCCAGTTGTACGTTTAACACCTGTACACCCTTTGACAAGTCTATCGATTTCCGCACCACGTTTATGAATACCTTGGTCATTTAGATATCCTTTAACGAAACCAAATGCCGTTTTTTCAGCCACTGTACCAATTGTACCTGCTCGGAATACTTTATCTTCTCCAAAAAGTACTTTCGTATAGTTATGGGCATGCGGTTGATATTCACCACTAAAGTTCAAGTCAATATCTGGCACTTTATCTCCTTTAAATCCTAAGAAAGTCTCAAATGGAATATCTTGACCTTCTTTAATTAATTCGCCACCACATGTTTCACACGTTTTATCAGGTAAGTCGAAGCCAGAACCTACCGATCCATCATCAAAAAATTCACTCGTCTTACAATGTGGACATATATAGTGTGGAGGGAGCGGATTCACTTCTGTAATCTCTGTCATTGTTGCAACAAAGCTCGAACCTACAGAACCACGTGACCCTACCAAATATCCATCATCTAATGATTTTTTAACTAACCGTTGTGATATGAGATAGATAACTGAAAAGCCATTACCAATAATACTATCTAATTCTTTTTCGAGACGATCAATTACAATTTGCGGTAAGTCATCACCATACAATTTTTTTGCATTTGTATAGCTTAATTCACGTATTTCTTCATTAGCGCCCTCCATACGTGGTGTAAATAATTGATCTTTAATTGGAATGACTTTCTCAATTCGGTCTGCTAATTCATTCGTATTTTTAACAACAATATCATAGGCTTTATCTTCTCCTAAGAAATGAAATTCACCTAACATTTCATCTGTTGTTCTAAAATGTGCTTCTGGAAGTGTGGAACGATTTAATGGATTACCTGGTTGTGATGCAATTAAAATTTTACGAGCAATAGCATCATGCTCAAATAGGTAATGAGCATTACCAGTAGCTATCACAGGTATTCCTGTACTTTCTCCCGCTTTTAAAATACGATCATATATTTCATACAATGTTTCAGTATCACGAATTAATTCACGATCGATTAAATCTTGATAAAGTTTAGGTGGTTGTACTTCTATAAAATCATAATACTTTGCTATTTTTTCAACTTCAGATTGATCACGTTGCATCACAGCTGTAAATAATTCCCCTTCATCACAAGCTGTACCAACTAAAATGCCTTCTCGATATTCATTTAATAATGATCGTGGAATTCTAGGTGTTCTATAATAATATTTTACTAAAGAAGCACTTACGATTTTAAATAAATTCTTAAGTCCATCTTGATTTTGAACTATGAGTGTGACATGGGTTGGTCGTGCACGTTTATAGGCATCTTCATTTGATAATTTTTTATTAATATCTTTATGATTAGCCACACCTAATTCTTTCATTTGTTGAACCATTTTAATGAAAATATAAGCTGTTGCTTCAGTATCATAAATCGCTCTATGGTGTTGAGTGAGTTCAACGCCATATTTTTTAGCTAAGAAATTTAACCCATGTTTACCATATTCAGTGTTAATAGTACGTGATAATTCAAGGGTATCAATCACTCCATTAGTTGATGGACCAAAACCTAATCGTTCGTACCCTGTATCAATAAAGCCCATATCGAATGAAGCATTATGCGCTACAAAAATCGCATCTCCTACCCATTCCTTAAATTCTGTTAGTACTTCTTCAATTTCTGGTGCATCCACTAGCATGTCATCTGTAATGTGTGTCAGATTAATTATTGTTTCTGATAATTTTTCATGTGGATTACTAAATCTTTCAAATTTATCTATAATTTCGCCATCTTTAACTTTGACAGCAGCAAGTTCAATAATTTGATCATATTGATTAGATAAGCCTGTTGTTTCGACGTCAAACACTACATATGTCGCATCTTTTAAATTTCTATCGGTCGGTTTATAGGCAATAGGCACACCATCATCGACTAACATGCCTTCCATCCCGTAAATCATTTTAATTCCATTTTTTTCCGCTGCACTGTGAGCATCAGGAAAAGCTTGAACCACGTTATGGTCAGTAACAGCTATTGCTTTATGTCCCCATGCTGCAGCCTGATTAACATACGCACTGATGTTTGGAATACCATCCATTTGACTCATTGATGAATGTAAATGAAATTCAACACGTTTCTCTTCTGCTTTATCTTGTTTAGGTGTCTTTTTGATTTCTTCAATATCTGACATCATCATGACTAAATCACGGACAAATGTATCTTCTTCTATACGACCTTGTGCACGCACCCATTTACCTACACTTAAGGCTTTAAAGTGATTTAAATCATCCTTATTTTTTCTAGTAAACATTTTTAATACTAAAGAATCTGTATAGTCTGTCACTTTAAGTTCAACGATGTGACGTCCACTTTTTAGTTCTTTAATATTAATATCAAAAATAACCCCTTCAATGGCTACTTTAAATTCTTCTTCAATAATTGTTTCAATAGGTTTAATATTTTCAACGTGAATGGGCTTTCCTATTTGACATTTTTCAACACTACTACCGTTATTATCTTGTTGTTTTGCTTTTTCAGCTTTTATTTTTTCAATTTTTTCTGTAGCTTCTTTAGCACTTTGTTGATCTTCTTCTTGAATATGGGCCTCTAATGAAGCAAGATCTTCATCTCTATTCGAATCGTCAGTTTCAAATATTACTTTATCTATATCAAAGCCACATTTTTGAAATGCTTTTACTAAACTACCATTACATACTTTATCAAAATGATTTCTTTCAATATCATTTGAAGTCATTATTTTTAAAACATTGCCTGACATAATTAAACGTTTTTGTTTAAGTTGACCCTTCACTTTTGGTGATAAAGCTGTGTGTTCAATACAATGTCCAAAATATTTAATCACATGTTCATCTTGATTCGATGTATTTTGAATTGTAAAATGCCAGTCCACATGTGCAATATCTTTAAACTCTTCTTTAATTGCATGAGTAAAGATTAAATAATCTTCATTTGAAAGAAAATAAGGTAACGTAATCTGAAATTCCCAACTTCTATTTTTATTTGATACATCTATTCGTGTGAGTTCACCTTTTTCAAGTATTTCTTTATCCAATTGATTTGAAATCTTAATTTGATCGGCAAGTACTCTAAATTTTTCCTGACTTGTCATTGCCACAAAGAATAACCACCTTATTTCGAACTTATCATTTACTTTAAAAAACTTGATTTATATTATACTACTTCCACATTTATTTTTCATGATTACAGTTTAACTAATAAAAACAATAAAAGAGGTTGGAAACAACAAAATGTTCCAACCATTTTTATTCATGTGTACCTATAGTTTTTCATAGAGTGAAGCAATGTGATTGTCTAATTCATTAATATGAACTTCTTCACTTTCACCCGTTTGACGCACTTTAACTTCAACAATGCCTTCACTTGCATTTTTACCTACAACAATTCTTATCGGTAAACCAATTAAATCAGCATCATTAAATTTAACGCCTGCACGTTCTTTACGATCATCATAAAGTACATCATATTTAGATTGCAATTCTGAGTATAATTTATCTCCTAATTCAAGTTGTTCTTCTTTTTTAGGATTGATTGTAATTAAATGTAAATCAAATGGAGTGACTGACTTTGGCCAAATAATACCATTTTCATCATTATTTTGCTCAACAATCGCACTTAATGTTCTAGACACTCCGATACCATAGCAACCCATAATTAAAGGTTGAGCTTTACCTTGATTGTCTAAAAATTTAGCATTCATTGCTTCAGAATATTTCGTTCCAAGTTTAAATACTTGTCCAACTTCAATACCTTCTGCAAATTTTGCATTTCCAGAACCATCACTTAATGGTTCACCTTCTAAAATAAATCTAAAATCTCCGTATTCATCGATATTAAAATCACGCTCAACATTTGCATTAATATAGTGATAGCCATCTTCATTAGCACCTATCACTATGTTATTTAAATCTTTAACAAAATTATCAGCAATAATTTTAATGTCTTTATTATGAATAGGTCCTAATGAACCAGGATTTGCTCCAAGTAAATTTACAATTTCATCTTGAGTCGCCATTTCCACACTATCAGTTTCAAAGTATGCTTTCACCTTCACATCATTGAGCTCATGATGACCTCTTACTAAGAACATCATGAATTCACCATCCACTTTGAAAATCATTGTTTTTACAATTTCATCAATTGGACGATTTAAAAAGTCAGCTAATTCTTGAGCTGTTTTAATATTTGGTGTTTCTATTTTCTCTAGTGATTTAATGTCTGTATGTTTCTCATTGGGATAATACTTAACTTCAGCTTTTTCAATGTTTGCTGCATAATCACTATTTTCACTATACACAATCGTATCTTCACCAATTTCACTTAAAGCCATAAATTCATGTGTATGATGACCACCAATAGCACCAGAATCAGCTACTACTGGACGCGCGTTAATTCCAACACGTTTGAAAATACGACTATAAGCATTATACATATCTTGATACGTTTGATCTAATGATGCTTCATCAGCATGGAAAGAATAAGCATCTTTCATGATGAATTCTCTTCCACGTAATAAACCAAAACGTGGACGTTTTTCATCACGGAACTTAGATTGAATTTGGAATAATGTTAATGGTAATTGTTTATAAGACTTTAATTCGTCTCTAACGATAGAAGTCACTACTTCTTCATGAGTAGGTCCTAAAGCAAATTCTCTTCCATTACGGTCTTTTAATCGCATTAATTCAGGACCATAAGCCCCCCAACGTCCTGACTCTTCCCAAAGTTCTGCTTGCTGTAATGCTGGCATTAAAATCTCAACTGCATCAATATTTTCCATTTCTTCACGAATGATTCTAGAAATATGATTTAGTACACGTGTTGCTAATGGTAAATAACTATAAATACCACTTGTGCTTTGTTTAATTAAACCTGCTTTTAATAACAACTGATGACTTAAAGCCTCAGCTTCAGAAGGGACTTCTCTCATTGTTGGTATAAAGACTTTCGATTGTTTCATTTTTTATCCTCCTAAATTATAAGAAATAACGTTGTATATCATTCCAAGTGACTAAGACCATAATAATCACTACAAATATAGCTCCAACAGCAATAATTGCAGTTTCAGCTCTTTTATTTACTGGTCTTCTAAATATCGCTTCATAAATAACAAATAAAATTCTACCACCATCTAAAGCTGGAATAGGTAATAAGTTCATAATCCCTAAGTTAACACTCAACAATGCCGTATAGTATGTTAATGCAATAATACCTTGTTTTACTACAGAATCTACATTGTGATAAATACCAACTGGACCATTTAACATGTCAAAAGTAAAGCCACCTGTAAAAATACTTCCAATCATTGTTCCAACTGCTTTAAAAATAAGTACACTTGCATCAAAAAATTGTTGTACGCCTAATGCTAATGGCTTAAATAGTGAATGTTCATTCGCAGGTTGAAAACCTAATACATAAGAAGTTTTAGAATTTAATTTTGTTTGTTTAATCACTTGTTTTTTAGGTGTAACATCTAGTGATTTGGTGTGACCATCTCGTACAATTTTAATTGTTGTTTGATGGTCTTTCGTTTTATTAAGTGCATTTTGAATATCGCTAAAATCGTTAATTTTATAGTGTCCAACTTGAACAATTTTATCTCCAGGTTTTAATCCAGCTTCTTGTGCTGGATAATGGTCTGCTAATTGTTTTACCGTAGGGGTAGGCGTACCTTGATAATAAGCTAAGCCAATAAACAGTACGAGAGCTAAAATAAAGTTAAATAATGGGCCCGCAAATAAAGTTAAAAACTTAGGTAATGGTTTTTTATGTGTAAATTGACGATGCCTTGGTGCAATTTGAATTAAACTACCATTTTCAACAAAATAAGCTTTTTTAGCAATATTAAAATGATGTCTTTCATTATCATATGCTGTAATACCTTCAATATATAAATCATCTTTAAAATCACATCGTTTAACTTCAATCGCTTCAATTTTTTGGAATTTATGTTGATCATCTAAAATAATATGTGTAATTTCATCTTGTTCATTTAGTTTTATTTTAACATTCATTCCTGGCTGAATTGGTGGTTCTTCTAACCCATCTCCTGCCATTCTTACATATCCACCAACTGGAAGTAAACGTATTGTATATAACGTTTCATCTTTACGAAAACTGAAAATTTTGGGTCCCATTCCAATCGCAAATTCTGGACACATAATACCTGCACGTTTTGCAAAAAACATATGTCCATATTCATGTACTGTAACGAGTACACCAAATACGATAATAAATGAGACGATTGTGATTAAGTAACTCACTTACAACACCTCAATTAATTTTAATATTTAAATTATCTAGATTATAAGATTTTAAATTTTATAATAATTCCTAGTATAAAAAAACAGTTTTAAAAAAAGAGCTATAAAGTACACGATTGTATAATATTAATCAAATGTGAACTCAATAACTCCTCAATTATATCATTATATGCTTTTCATAAATAAATAAAACATTAATTTTTTATTACATTTGTAGTAATAGAATGTTTAACAGTGGTAAAACAAACATAAAGCTGTCAAATCTATCTAAAATACCACCATGTCCTGGCAAGATTCTGCCTGAATCTTTAACACCAAAATGACGTTTAAAACCAGATTCTACTAAGTCACCTAATTGACCAAATACACTTAAAATAATTGTAATTAATAATAACAGCCAAATATTCAGATGAAAATCTACAAAAAACATCATTACAAGTGGAACAATTAAACTACAAATGAGTCCTCCAATAAAACCTTCAATCGTTTTATTTGGACTAATCACTGGCCATAATTTGTGTTTTCCCATTAATCGTCCAAATATATATGCGCCAGTATCTGTTAACCATACGATCAAGAATGCAAAAAGTATATAATGTAAACCATAAGAACGTGTAGCGTAAAAATACATAAATCCTATTCCAACGTATGCTACAGACATTAAACAAAATGCAGCGTCCATAAAGCTAAATCTATTTTTCGAAAGTACAGTATAACTTAATAGTATGAAGCTCATTGCAATTAAACTTTTTAATTGAACATCACTCACCCAATCTCCGGCAGACTGAGGAAGCATAATAATGATAAGCGCTAAAGCACTAAAACTACCTGGAATTGATAAAAATGTAATCATATTCATATTTAACAATTCTTTTAAAGCAATTAGCGCCAGCAAATAAGCAAAAAGCATTAAAACAGTTCCACCTTTTAATAATATAGGTAGAAAAATAAGCAATGCTATAATCGCGGTCAATGTTCTTACTTTCATAATTTACTCCTCACTTAATCCTCCAAAACGTCTTTGGCGAGATTGATATATTTTTATACATTGTTTTAATTCTTCACCATCAAAGTCTGGCCATAACTTCTCATTAAAAATAAATTCACTATACGAAGCTTGCCAAATTAAGAAGTTACTAAGGCGTTGTTCTCCAGATGTACGTATTAATAAATCTGGATCTGGATATGGATGGGTCATTAAATGTTTGGAAATCATCAATTCATCAATATCATCACTGTTTTGACCATTACGTTGAAGTTCATCATAAATTGATTTCATACTTTGAACAAGTTCAGCTCGTCCACCATAATTAATGGCAAATACTAATTTCAATCCTGTATTATTTTTGGTTTTTTCTTTAGCATAATTAATTGCCTCAATTGTTGATTGAGGTACTGCATCTAAAAAACCAATAGTTTCTATCTTAACATTTTTCTCTATAAGTTCTGGTAGAAATGTTTTTAAGAAATTCACAGGTAAATTCATGATATAATTAACTTCACTTTCAGGTCTTGACCAATTTTCCGTTGAAAAAGCGTATAAAGTTAAATATTTAATACCTAAATGACTTGCTTGACGTGTCACTTTTTTTATGGTTTGCATACCTTCATAGTGACCTTTAATTCTAGGCATTTTACGCTTTTTTGCCCAACGACCATTTCCGTCCATGATAATTGCTATATGTTCAGGTAAATTATGTATATCTAAATCATCATTTTGATTGATTTTAGTCTTATTTCTTTTTATTAGCTTTCTAAACATGGTCTTTCCTCCGAGCCTGATCATTTCTGTTATATTATATAGGTTATTTAAGAAATCATCTATCATTTTATCATACTAAATAATGGCATTGAATAAGCAAATTAAAAAACTGTACCAAAGTCTGACTTGGCACAGTTTAGACTAAAACAATTTATAATCTTGTCATAGAAGAGTATGATGAAATATTAAACAGACATAATATCTTTTTCTTTTTCATCAACTAAATTATCAATTTCTTTAATTGAATTGTCTGTTACTTTTTGAACATCTTCTGTTTGGCTTCTTAAATCATCTTCAGTAATGTCTCCATTTTTTTCGTCTTTTTTCAATTGATCATTGATATCACGACGAATATTACGGATTGAAACTTTTGAATCTTCACCGATTTTTTTAACATTTTTAACTAATTCTTTACGGCGTTCTTCAGTTAAAGCAGGAACAGTGATACGAATAACTTCACCGTCACTAGTAGGGTTCACACCTAGATTAGCAGCAATAATCGCTTTTTCAATATCAGCTACAGATGTTTTATCATATGGAGAAATGACAAGTAAGCGTGCTTCAGGCACGTTTATACTCGCTAACTGTTGAACTGGTGTTGGCGCACCATAATAATCAACATTTACTCCATTTAATAAATTAGAATTCGCTCTACCCGCACTAATATTAGCTAATTCACGTGATAAATTTTCAATTGATTTTTTCATTCTAGATTTTGTATCTTGAATTATCTCACTCATACATTTACACCTCTAATTATTTAGTAATTAATGTACCAATTTTTTCGCCCATAACGGCACGTTTAATATTGCCTTCTTCCATAATAGAGAATACATTTAATGGAATGTTATTATCCATACAGAATGAAGAAGCAGTTGAATCCATAACTTGCAGGCCTTCTTGTAACATTTGAATATGTGTTAGATGATCATATTTCACAGCATTTTTATCAATTTTTGGATCGGCAGAATACACACCATCAACATTATTTTTACCCATTAAAATGACATCGGCCTCTACTTCAGCTGCACGTAGTGCTGCAGTTGTGTCAGTAGAGAAGTATGGATTACCAATACCAGCTGCAAAAATAACTACGCGTTTTTTCTCTAAATGTCTAATTGCACGACGACGAATATAAGGCTCAGCAACCTGTTTCATTTCAATTGAAGTTAATACTCGTGTATCACAATCTAATTGCTCTAAACTATCTTGTAATGCCAATGCATTCATTACAGTAGCAAGCATGCCCATATAATCAGCTGTACCACGGTCCATGCCTAAATCGCTACCTGTTTTACCTCTCCAAATATTACCGCCACCAACGATAACCGCTATTTCACAATTCATTTTAGCTACTTCAGCGACTTGTTTTGCTACACTTTTAATGATGATAGGATTGATACCAAAACCTTTTTCACCTGCAAGTGCTTCACCACTAAGTTTCAGTACTACACGTTTATATTTAGAAGTATGCGCCATTATTTTTTCCTCTCTATGATTAATGATATGTAATATATACAAGTAAAGAAGACACTAATGGTCTTCTATAATAAAAGAATTTTATTATATAGAATCCTTAAAGGTGTCTTCTTTCTTGTTAGAATAATGTGAACAAATTATTTCATTTGACCTTTAACTTCATCAGCAAAGTTTTCTTCGCGTTTTTCCATACCTTCGCCTACTTCATAACGTACGAAGTCAGCTAATTTACCGCCTTTAGATTTTAAGAAAGCTTCAACTGTTTGATCTGGATCTTTAACAAAGTTTTGATCAACTGCACAAATTTCTTGAAGATATTTACGTAAACGACCTTCAACCATTTTTTCAACGATTTTTTCAGGTTTACCTTCATTTAACGCTTGTTGTTTTAATACTTCTCTTTCGTGATTAATTTCTTCATCACTTACTTGATCTGAAGAAACATATTTAGGGTTAATTGCAGCGATATGCATTGCTACATCTTTAGCAGCTTCTTCATCAGTAGATCCTTCAACTACAGTTAATACACCGATACGTCCACCCATGTGTAAGTATGCACCAAAAGCATCGTTATCAGTTTTAGTTCTAATTGCAAAACGACGAATGCTTAATTTTTCACCGATAGTTGAGATAGCTTCTTTCATTCTTTCATCAACTGTTTGACCACTTGATAATTTAGTTTCTAATAAAGCTTCTACTGTTTCAGCTTTACTTTCAAGGATTTGATTAGCAATTTCTTTAACTAATTCTTGGAATCCTTCGTTTCGAGCAACGAAATCAGTTTCAGAGTTAATTTCAACGATTGCTGCTTCATTACCTTTTACTTCTACATGTACTAAACCTTCAGCAGCGATTCGATCAGCTTTTTTAGCTGCTTTAGCGATACCTTTTTCACGTAAGTAGTCGATTGCTTTGTCGATATCTCCATCAGTTTCAGTTAGCGCTTTTTTACAATCCATCATACCTGCGCCAGTTCTTTCACGTAATTCTTTAACAAGTTTTGCTGAAATTGCCATTAATTATTCCTCCAATATGTCTAATTGTAATAATAGATGATATTTAAATATTACCATTAAAGGTACTATTATTTCCAATACTCTATTACAATTTATTAATAATTTTTTTAATTAAGGTTATTTTAAAAATAAAATACGATTTAAAAGCATAATTGAATATTTATCCTTTATATTTATATCCAATTTACTATCCGTTTTAAATAAATATTTTAAAAAAAGGGCGATAAGCATTACATCTTATCACCCATTTAAACTATATCTTAGTTTGATTCAACAGTAGTATTTTCTTCAGTTGATTCTGCTTTTTGAGTTTCTTCACTTTCATCTAAATCGATGTTTTGTTCTGCAGCTACTTCATCGTTTGAAATACCTTGTTGACCTTCTAAGACAGCGTCAGCCATTTTACCAGTTAATAATTTAACGGCACGAATAGCATCATCATTCGCTGGGATAACATAGTCGATTTCATCAGGATCACAGTTAGTGTCAACGATACCAACGATAGGGATATTTAATTTACGTGCTTCAGCAATCGCATTGCGCTCTTTACGAGGGTCAACTACGAATAATGCTTGAGGCATAGATTTCATATCACGAATACCGCCTAAGAATTTGATTAAACGGTCATATTCTTTTTTAAGTTCAACAACTTCTTTTTTAGGTAAAACGTCAAATAAACCGTCTTCTTCCATTTTTTCAATTTCAGAAATACGTTTAATACGTTTTGAGATTGTTTTATAATTAGTTAAGATTCCACCTAACCATCTTTGGTTAACGTAGAATTGACCAGCACGTTCTGCTTCAGCTTTAACTGATTCTTGTGCTTGTTTTTTAGTACCTACGAATAAGACTTTACCGCCATCTTCAGATACTTGTTTTAAGAAGTTATAAGCTTCTTCAACTTTTTTTACTGTTTTTTGTAAGTCAATGATATAAATACCATTTCTTTCAGTAAAGATATATTTTTTCATTTTTGGGTTCCAACGGCGTGTTTGGTGACCGAAGTGAACACCGGCTTCTAGTAATTGTTTCATTGAAATTACTGCCATGTTAAATTCCTCCTATTGGTTAATTACCTCCATAGTAAACTAATATAAAGACAATACTTAAGACTGCACCCTTTATATTTACATTCACTACGTGTGTATTGGCTTTATAGCCGTCAATAATAATATCATATATAGAATCATTACGCAACATTTTTTGACTGCGTAAAATAAAAAAACTACTATCTTAATTTTAATAGATAGTAGTTTTAAAAATAATTTATTCACTTCGATTAAGTTCATCTAAGAATTTTTCTTTTTTAACTTTGATAAATGTACCTTTCATGCCAAGCGATCGTGATTCTATTACACCAGCACTTTCTAATTTACGTAACGCATTTACAATTACAGAACGTGTAATACCTACTCTATCTGCTACTTTAGATGCAATTAATAGACCTTCATTGCCACCAAGTTCCTCAAAAATATGTTCAATCGCTTCTTTTTCAGAATAAGATAATGAATTGATTGCCATTGTAATAGCAGCTTTATCACGGGCTTCTTTCTCAACTTCATTATGTTTCTCACGTAATATTTCCATACCAATAACAGTTGCAGCGTATTCGCCAAGCACTAAATCATTTTCATTAAAGTCATCTTTAACTCGTCCTAGAATCAGTGTACCTAAGCGTTCGCCTCCCCCTAAAATCGGGAAGATAGTTGTTCTACTATTAATAAATACTTCTCTGTGTTCTGGAGGGAATACTGTCAAGTCTGAATCAATATCAATATTCGCTTTAGTTTGTTGAACTTGCATAAGTAGTTCAGTGTATTCACTTGGAATATGTTTACTTTCAGTCAACATATTACTAATTCGTTCACTCTTTAAAAGTTCATTTAAACTTGACCCTAAAATTTTACCTCTACGAGAAACGATGAAGACATTTGTAACAGTTACATTACTAATAGTCTGAGCAACATCTTTAAAGTCTACCGCAATGCCTTTATGTTTTTGTAATAATGTATTTAATTCTCTAGTTTTAGATAATAAGCTCATAAAATTTCTCCTTTATTTATATTATAAAATAAATGCACTTAAATCTTTGTTTGTTGAAATAGATTTCAACTTATCATCAACATACTGTGGTGTTATATCTACTACTGCATTTGGCATATTTGGTGCTTCAAAAGATAAATCTTCTAACATTTTTTCTAAAATAGTGTGTAATCGACGTGCACCAATATTGTCTGTATCTTGATTCACTTGATATGCCATTTCAGCTAATCGTGTTATCGCTTCGTCAGAGAAGTTGACAGTAACTTCTTCAGTTTTTAACAGTGCTTCATACTGCTTTATAAGAGATAACTTAGGTTCAGTCAATATTCTATAGAAATCATTAACTGTTAAGCTTTCAAGTTCAACTCGAATTGGAAAACGCCCTTGTAACTCAGGAATCAAGTCACTTGGTTTAGAAACATGGAAAGCGCCAGCACCAATAAATAGCATGTGCTCAGTATTTACAGTACCATACTTAGTTTGAATCATGCTACCTTCAAGGATTGGTAATATATCTCTTTGAACACCTTGTCTTGATACATCTTGACCACTATTAGAATTGTTTGTAGCGACTTTATCAATCTCATCGATAAAGATAATTCCCATTTGTTCTGCTATTTCTAAAGCTTCTTGATTAGCAGTTTCTTGATCAATTAATTCATCTGCAAAATCATCAGTAAGAATTTTACGTGCTATTTTTACTGGTACTTCTCTTTCTACTTTTCGTTTAGGCATCAATTGATTCATCATATCTTGCATTTGTTGATTTTGACTCGTGCCTAACATTCCTAATGCACCAGGGTCTTGTTCAACTTTGATTCTAACTTTTTCTTCTTCTAGCTTGCCTGCTAAAAGTTGTTGTCTTATTTCTGAACGTTTTGTTTTGATTTCTTCTGTAGGTGCTTCTTCTTCCTCGTCATTCTGATTAAAATTAGGAATAGCACCACCTAAAAGAGATTCAAGTGGATTATTATTTTGAGCTGCTTTTTTCTTCATACTAGGAACAAGTAATTTTACTAATTTTTCATTAGCTTTTTGTGTTGCTTCATCTTTAACTAATGATTTCTTTTGCTCTTTTACGAGTCTTACAGACACGTCCACCAAGTCTCTAACCATACTTTCTACATCACGTCCAACATATCCAACTTCAGTGAATTTTGTAGCTTCCACTTTAATGAATGGTGCACCTACGATTTTTGCCATACGACGTGCAATTTCTGTTTTACCTACACCAGTTGGGCCAATCATTAAAATATTTTTGGGCGCAATTTCTTGCTTAGTTTCTTCGCTAAGAAGACTTCTTCTGTATCTATTTCTTAACGCGATTGCTACTTTACGTTTTGCATCTTCTTGACCTACAATATATTCGTCCAATTTAGATACGATATCTTTAGGTGTTAATTTTATACCGTTTGTATCCATTTACTATTACCTCCACCTTAATGTATGTCCATATCAATTCATTTCCGTTTTGTTTATATATGTTATTTATAAAGTCTCAACAATAATATTATCATTTGTAAATACACAAATATCTGAAGCGACTTTTAAGCTTTCATATGCCATTTCTTTCGCAGTCATATGTGAAGCATGACGTTTAAGCGCTCTTCCTGCACTTAATGCGTAGTTTCCTCCTGAACCAATAGCGATTAAATCATCGTCAGGCGCAATGACTTCACCTGTACCACTTACCACTAAAATACCATCTTTATCCATTACGATAAGCATGGCTTCCAGTTGACGTAATTGCTTATCTCCACGCCATTCTTGAGCAAGTTCTACAGCAGCGCGTTCTAAATTACCGCTAAATTGTTGTAATTTAGTTTCAAATTTTTCAAATAATGTAAATGCATCGGCTACGCTTCCTGCAAATCCTGCTAACACTTTACCTTCGTATAAGCGTCTTACTTTTCTAGCTGTTTGCTTCATAATTACTTGTTCACCAAGTGTAACTTGGCCGTCTCCAGCCATTGCCGCTTCTCCATTGTGTCTTACAGCATATATCGTTGTAGCATGTAATGATGTCTTACTCATTTATTTACTCTCCTTTTTTGCTCGAGGGTGTGCACTTAAATACACTTTGCGCAATTGTTGATTAGATACATGTGTATACTTACCAGTTGTAGAAAGGTTAACGTGTCCTAATAAAGATTGAACTGTTCTTAGGTCTGCACCTTGATTCAATAAATGTGTAGCAAATGTATGTCTTAATTTATGAGGATGAATTTCTGTTACCCCCGCTGTACGTTCAACTACATCATTGAGAAGATATCTAACACCTCTCTCAGTAATAGGATCACCTTTCATATTAACAATTAAATAAGGATGACTTTTACTTTTAAGTGGTTTGAATTTTTCTAAATATTGTTCAATACTTTGTCTACAAAACTCTCCAAAAGGCACAAATCGTTCTTTATTTCCTTTACCCAATACCTTTACCCCTGGAAGATTCATATCTAAATCCATAACCTTTATATTCACAAGTTCTGAAACACGAATGCCTGTTGCATATAATAATTCAATTACTACTCTATCTCTTAATCCTTTTTTTGCATCGTTTGAAACAGTATTAAATAATGCTTCCATCTCTTCTTCATAAAAAAATTGAGGAAGATATTGCTCTTTCTTAGGATGTACAAGTTGTATAAAAGGATTATTTACTGATGTATCTTGAGTCATCCAAAACTCATAAAATGTTCTTAATGTTGATATTTTTCTTGATACAGTAGTACGTTTCAAATTATTGGAATATAAATAACTTAGATAATTTCTTGCATCTTTATATTCAAACGTTCTTAAATTTAACAGTTCTTGTTCTAAAAACTGATTAAATTGAGCTAAATCGTCATGATACGCTTTTAATGTATGGTCGGAGAAATTTCTTTCAACTTTAAGCATATTCAAAAATTTCTTTTGGATTTCTTCCACTAAAAATCCCCTCCATCATATGCATTGTAGCATATAAACTGAGGGGGACTAAAATAATTAGCTATAGAATTCAAAATCTTTTGAGAATTTATGAATAATTTAAATCTATAACGTTTTTTTGAAATTTTCTAGATAGTCTAGAGCACGATATGCTTGTGCTTCATAACGTTCTTTTTTATCTTTAATGCGGCGATCAAGTGATGGCAATAAACCAAAGTTAGCATTCATCGGTTGGAAGTTTTTTTCATTTTTAGCATGAGAAATATAATAAGCCATACTCCCTATCATTGTTTCTCTTGGGAAAATCACTTCTCCTTTCCCAAGTAACTTATGCGCTAAATTGATACCTGCTACAAGGCCACTTGCTGCACTTTCAACATATCCTTCCACACCTGTCATTTGTCCTGCAAATTGAATTCTATCATTATTAATTAATTCATATTTTTCATTTAAAACATCAGGTGAATTGATGAAGGTATTTCTATGCATCACACCATATCTCACAATATCAACATTTTCTAAACCTGGAATTAATTGAATGACTTCTTTTTGAGCGCCCCATTTTAAATGTGTTTGGAATCCAACAATATTATAAAGCGTACCAGCCGCGTCATCTTGACGTAATTGCACTACTGCATATGGACGTTTACCAGTTTTAGGGTCTTCTAATCCTACAGGTTTCATTGGACCAAATAGTAATGTTTTACGACCTCTACCAGCCATCACTTCAAATGGCATACATCCTTCAAAATATTTTTCTTTTTCAAATTCATTTACCGGTGCAACTTCAGCTTCTAATACCGCATCATAAAAACGATTGAATTCTTCTTCAGTCATAGGGCAGTTTAAATATGCTGCTTCACCTTTATCATAGCGTGATTTCAAATAGACTTTATCCATATCAATTGAATCTTTTTCAATGATTGGAGCTGCTGCATCGTAAAAATATAGTTGATCTTTACCTGTAATTTCTACAATTTCTTTAGCTAAATTTTCAGTTGTTAACGGTCCTGTTGCAATGATTGTATGTCCTTCTGGAATACTGTGAATTTCTTTATTCAAAACAGTTACATTAGGATGATTTTTCAATGTATCTGTAATATAACCAGCAAAGTCATGTCTATCTACTGCTAATGCACCACCAGCTGGAACTCTAGCTTTATCAGCTGCTGCGATGATTAATGAATCTAAACGTCGCATTTCTTCTTTAAGCACACCAACACCATTTGTTAATGCGTTACCACGTAGTGAATTAGAACATACTAACTCAGCAAATTTATCTGTATGATGGGCAGGCGTTTGTTTAACAGGTCGCATTTCGATTAAATTCACTTTAATACCACGTTCTGCTAATTGATAAGCTGCTTCTGAACCAGCTAATCCTGCGCCTATAACATTAACAGTTTGACTCATATGCATTCTCCTTTAATAAAAATTCTATTTTTGTACTTCTTCTTTATAATCACAATTAGAACAAATTACTTGAGAACTACGTCCTTTTTTATGCTCCATCAAGTAATGATTACATTTTGGACAATCTCTTCCTATTGGTTTATCCCAAGAAATAAAGTCACACTCTGGATAATTCGAACAACCATAAAATAGTCTATTTTTCTTGGATTTTCTCTCAACTACATCGCCATCTTTGCATTTTGGACAAGTGACACCAATAGTTTTAACAATAGCTTTTGTATTTCGACAATCTGGGAAATTCGAGCACGCCATAAATTTACCATAACGTCCCATTTTTATTACCATAGGGGCTCCACATACTTCGCAATCTTCGCCGGCTGGTTCATCTTTAATTTCAACTTTTTCCATTTCTTCCTCTGCCCGCGCAACATCTAATTTAAAACTACCATAGAAATTATCGATAACTTTTCTCCAACCGATATCACCTTCTGCAATTTTATCGAGCAAGGTTTCCATATTAACTGTAAATTCAACATCAATAATTTCTGGGAAGTAATCCTTCACTTGCTCATACACGATTTCTCCTAGTTCAGTTGGTACAAAACGTTTACTTTCAAGTTTAACATAATTACGTTTTTGAATTGTGTCAATCGTTGGAGCATATGTTGAAGGTCTACCAATTTTTAATTCTTCTAATGTCTTAACTAATCGTGCTTCTGTGTATCTTGGAGGTGGTTGAGTGAAATGTTGTGCCGGTTCAATTTGTGTTGCAGTTACTTTATCACCTTGATTTAATTTTGGCAATTTATTTTCTTTATCATTATCTTTGTCATCTTTTGCTTCAACATATAATGTCATAAAGCCTTTAAATTTGATTGTTTGTCCATTTGCTCTAAATTTAATGTCATTTTGTGTTACATCTAAAGCCACAGTATCTAAAAGTGCAGGAGCCATTTGACTTGCTACAAAACGTTCCCAAATTAATTTATACAAGCGATGTTGATCACGTGTTAAATAAGCTTTCATTTCATCTGGTGTACGTAATGTACTTGTTGGACGAATAGCTTCATGGGCATCTTGATCCCCTTGTTTACCTTTTGTTTTACGGTTTGAAGTATACTCAGTACCATACTTCTCTTCAATATATGATTTTGCTTCATCTTTAGCAGTTTGTGAGATTCGTGTTGAATCCGTTCTCATATATGTGATTAATCCAACTGTACCTTGTCGTTTCAAATCGACGCCTTCATATAATTGCTGTGCTAGCATCATAGTCTTACGTGCTTTAAAATTAAGTTTACGTGCTGCTTCTTGTTGTAACGTAGACGTTGTAAATGGATTTGCAGGGTATCTTGTTTTTTCTTTTTTATTTACATTAGTGATTTCAAATGCATCACCATTTAATTCGGATGTAATTTTTTCAACATCTTTTTTTGTTTTTAATTTATATGGTTTGTTTTTGTAATGTAAGAATTTAGCAGTGAACTTCGATTTTTTATATCTAAATTCTCCTTCAATTGACCAATATTCTTCTGGTTTAAAATTACGGATTTCATTTTCACGGTCAATGACTAATCTCAAAGCAACTGATTGTACTCGACCAGCTGACAATCCTTTTTTTACTTTCTTCCACAGTACTGGAGAAATATTATAACCTACAAGTCTATCTAAAATACGACGCGCTTGTTGTGCATCAACTAAATTCATTTCGATACCACGAGGATGTTTAAAACTTTCTTTTACTGCATCCTTAGTGATTTCATTAAATACTACTCTGTTTTCTTTTGATTCTTCAAGTTCTAAAATTTTTGATAAATGCCAAGCAATCGCTTCACCTTCGCGGTCAGGGTCACTAGCTAAGAAAACTTTTTTAGCTTTTTTCGCATATTTTTTTAAATCTTTAACAACGGGACCTTTCCCTCGAATAGTTATATATTTTGGTTCATAGTTATCTTCTACGTCTACACCCATTTGACTTCTTGGTAAATCACGTACGTGTCCCATAGAAGCAATAACTTTATATCGTTTACCTAAATATTTTTCAATGGTTTTCGCTTTTGCAGGCGACTCAACGATGACTAAATTATCTGCCAAAGTGAATTCCCCCTTGCTTTTTCAATTACTAAAGATAAATGATAAACGGTTAATTTTGTTTTTGTCAATATTTTAATCCAATATAGATATTTTTTTATGAACTATCCTTTGAATTTTCACAATTAAATATATATATATTTAATTGTTTAAAAAACGATAATCATATAATATATCTTCTGCTTCTGAAACAATCATTGCACCTTCTTGAGCACGTAATAAATTTCCTTTTGTCAAAGGGTTAAACATCGATCCAGGCAATACATAAATATTTCTATTTTGATCTAAAGCACAATCTATTGTAATTTGACTACCACTTTTAATTTTAGCTTCAGTAATTAATACACCACGAGACAGCCCGCTTATCAGACGATTTCTTTCAGGGAATTGATAGTGGAATATTTATAAAGTGAGGAAATAGATAATCTAGTGCACACTTAGAATAATGTGTGGCCTCACGTGAACCTACAACACCTAAAGTATACGTAGATGATAATAAATGTATATTTCCACGATAAAATAATATAAAAGGATAGTCGTAAATAGTTTTAAGCAATGGAGGATATTGAGAAGAAAATGAAGTAACATAGTTAACCTGAGATCTAGAAAGTTGAGTTTGAATGTAATCGTACGAAATCTCTTCTAATTGAGTAAAACGCTTCTTTTTTAAATATAGAGATTCCCATTCATTAATCATTTCAAATTGAACATGTTCATTAACATTGAAAAATTTTGGAAATACATTGAGTAAATGATGAATATGTTGGGTCGTATACCCTATCCATCTCATTTTTAATAAAATAAAATCATTCATGAAATAAATGTCTCCTTTTAATTTATTATACCGTGAATAATTAATAATAAAATTTCATTTATAAGACAAATTTGATATATAAATGTAAGGAGTAATAATATTAAAAGATTATGTATACTTTTTGATTTCATAACATAAAAAAATAGAGCGTTCAGTCATTTATAATATATTGGTAATCTACGATATATATAAGAAAAACTGCCAACAAATTTCAGTAATTGTTGACAGTTTGAATTCAATTATTAATTACATCATTGCTACTTCACTGTTAATAATTCTTCATAAATGCCTGCTTCTTTTGCAGCTTCAATTAGTGTTGTACCAATTTCTGATGGTGTATCTGCTGTTTTAACGCCACATTCATTAAGCGTTTTAATTTTTTCTGCAGCAGTTCCTTTACCACCTGAGATGATTGCACCTGCATGGCCCATACGTTTTCCTGGAGGTGCTGTTTGTCCACCAACAAAACCAACAACTGGTTTAGTCATGTTTGCTTTGACCCATTCAGCTGCTTCTTCTTCAGCAGTACCACCGATTTCACCAATCATAACAACAGCTTTTGTTTCTTCATCTTCATTAAATGCTTTAAGTACATCGATAAAATTTGTACCGTTAACTGGGTCCCCACCGATACCTACTGCTGTGGTTTGACCAATACCTTCTTCAGTTAGTTGATGTACTGCTTCATATGTTAAAGTACCAGAACGAGAGACAACGCCTACATGTCCTTTTTTATGAATATAACCTGGCATGATACCAATTTTACATTCATCTGCTGTAATTACACCAGGACAGTTCGGTCCAACTAAACGTGTTTTTCTATCCTCTAAATAACGTTTCACTTTAATCATATCAACAACTGGAATATGTTCAGTAATACAGATCACCATATCTAATTCTGCATCAGCTGCTTCTAAAATTGAATCTGCAGCAAATGGTGCTGGTACGTATACTACTGATACGTTAGCACCTGTTTCTTTTTTAGCTTCAGCTACTGTATTATACACTGGCACGCCTTCAACCACTTGTCCACCTTTACCTGGTGTTACCCCTGCGACAATTTGTGTGCCATAATCAAGCATTTGTTTTGTATGGAAAAGGGCAGTAGACCCAGTAATACCTTGCACCATTACCTTAGTATTCTTATCTATAAATACACCCATTTTAGTGTTCCCATCCTTTCCTTACGCTTCTTTAACAAGTTTAACAATTTGTTGTGCACCTTCAGCCATTGTTGCTGCTGGTTCAATTGCTAGACCGGATTCATTTAAAATCTCTTTACCACGTTTAACATTTGTACCTTCTAAACGAACAACTAAAGGTAAAGTTAATTCGACTTCTTTAACTGCTGCTACAATACCTTCTGCAATCACATCACATTTCATAATTCCACCGAAGATATTTACAAAAATACCTTTTACATTATCATCACCCAAGATGATTTTGAATGCTTCAGTTACTTTTTCTTTTGTAGCACCGCCACCAACGTCTAGGAAGTTAGCTGGATTACCACCGAAATGATTAATTGTATCCATTGTAGCCATGGCTAATCCGGCACCATTAACCATACAACCAATGTCACCATCTAAGGCAATATATGATAAATCATATTTAGATGCTTGAATTTCTTTTGGATCTTCTTCTTCTAAATCACGTAACTCTAAAATATCTTTATGTCTGAATAATGCATTATCATCAAAATTTAATTTTGCATCTAAAGCTAAAACATCACCATCACCAGTTGTTACAAGTGGATTAATTTCAACAATAGAACAATCTTTTTCAACAAAAACATTATATAAAGAAAGTAAGAATTTTGCTGCTTTATTTACAGATTCTTTTGGAATATTAATATTGAATGCAATACGACGTGCTTGGAATGGTGATAACCCTATCACTGGATCGATTGTTTCTTTAAAGATTTTTTCTGGCGTTTTAGCTGCAACTTCTTCAATTTCAGTTCCACCTTCTTCAGAAGCCATCAATGTAATACGATCAGTAGCACGATCAATGACAAAGCCTACATAATATTCTTTTTGAATATCACAACCTTCTTCGATATATAAGCGTTTAACTTCTTTACCTTCAGGTCCAGTTTGATGCGTTACTAATTGCTTGCCTAATAATTCATTAGCATAAGTTTCAACTTCAGACAGTGATTTAGCAATTTTAACTCCACCTGCTTTACCTCTACCCCCAGCGTGAATTTGTGCTTTCACTACATAAACATCTGAATTTAATTCTTTTGCCTTTTCCACCGCTTCTTCAGCAGTAAATGCTACACGTCCTTCTGGAACGGCTACACCCATAGCACGAAATATTTCTTTACCTTGATACTCGTGGATATTCATCTTCCATCCTCCTGTTTCTTAGGTTAAGTTCACTTTAATTATAGAAAATGTAAGCGCTTTTGTAAACTGAAAGTGTTATACTTTTTGCAATAGTTTTTAAATTCAAATAATTTTAATTTTATTTTAATTATATCATTGATTTAACAGGCTCAAACGTTTTACGATGATATGGCGTTATGCCTAATTGTTTTAATCCTTGAAGGTGTGATTTAGTGCCATATCCTACATTTTTTTCAAAATCATAACCAGGATATTTCAGTGCTACTTCCGCCATTAAACCATCCCTATATTCTTTTGCCATGATACTAGCAGCAGCAATAGAAACACTTTTAGCATCTCCTTTAATAATAGAAGTTTGAGGCATTGCATTATCCAATGTCATAGCATCAATAAGTAAATGATTAGGTTGTTGTTTTAATTGATTAATAGCACGTTCCATAGCTAATTTGGTTGCGTTGTAAATATTGAACTCATCAATTTCTTCAGCGCTTGCTATCCCGTAAGCATAGTCATAAACGCCTTCTTTCAATTGTTCGTTAAGTATTTTTCGCTTTGTTGCTGAAACTTTCTTTGAGTCATCTAATCCTAAATATTGATGGTCTTTATTTAAAATGACTGCACAAGCTACAACAGGCCCAGCAAGTGGACCACGACCTACTTCATCAATCCCACATATTAAAGCATTAGGATTGCCCTTTAATATTTCATTTTCATATTTATTCATTTGTTGATAATGTTCTTGTGTTTCTTGATTTTTTAAAAGCTGTTTACGACGTCGTACTATATTTTGCTGTACCCCTTTTCTTGTATCACTCATTAATTCATGTTGTTCAAGTGCTTCAATTGAATCAATTGTGTCTAATAATGCTTTAATCTCTTTAATTGTTTGAGGCATAATCTAAGTCCCCTTTCATTTCTGAATAAATATCAAAACAATAAGTTCCAATTTTAGCATTACGCACATCATTAATAATCAATTCGATGACAGCCTCGTAATCGACTTCATTTCCTTTTTGTAATAACCCACGTCGACGTCCAATAGCATCAAACCATTCTAAAATTTCTGCATCAGTTTCTACATCAATATTGTAATGATTCTTCAATCCTTCAACATCATGTTTAATTAAGAATTGTAAACCGTATATTGCTACTTCATCTAAGTGCACGATACTATCTTTAATGGCACCAGTAAGGCTTAGTTTTTTACCTACAGTTTCATCTTCAAATTTGGGCCATAAAATACCTGGCGTATCTAGCAGTTGTAATGCTTTACCTACTTTAATCCATTGTTGTTGTTTCGTTACTCCCGGCTTATTTCCTGTTTGAGCAATGTTTTTTTTAGCTAACTTATTAATTAATGTAGATTTTCCCACATTAGGTATACCAACAATCATGGCACGTATAGCTCTAGGTTTAAGTCCTTTCGCTTTTTCTTTCTCAAACTTTTCTTTAGTCGCTTCAATTGCAGCATTTTCTACACCTTTTAAATTTTTGCCATGTTTCGCATCAACTGCTACAGGATAAAAACCTTTATCAGTAAAGAAATGTTCCCACTTTTGCATTTCATTTAAATTCGACATATCTTTTTTATTTAAGATAACTACGCGTGGTTTTTGTTTAATGACATCATCAATCATTGGATTTCTTGAACTATGCGGTATACGTGCGTCAACAAGTTCAAATACCACATCTACTTTCTTAAGTTGTTCTGTCACTTCTCTTTTGGCTTTTGCCATATGCCCTGGATACCATTGAATCACCATGACATTCACCCTACTTTCATTAAATTTATTTCAACCGTTCGATTATAATCAATATTTAAAATCTTCACTACTATTATCAATTCTATTATATTTTAACATGCTATTTCATATTCATTAAATCGCTAATATTAAAAACAAATTTCTAACTTTTTATAAAACATATAAATACTTTTATTAGGAAGTTTAATACACTACAATTTAGTATGTAGTCATTTTTTGATTATTAATAGGACATTCTAACTACAGAGGTTTAATATGAAAAAATTTTTTACTTATCTAGGACTTTTTATAGCATTGTCCATCATAGGACATAGTTATGTCATTTATCGTTTTATTCACGATGGCATTTTATTTACAGGTCCAAATGATGGAATGGAACAAATGGTTCCAATTCAAATGTATTTATTTGATAAATGGAGTAGTGGCAATTTGTTTTATTCCACCGATTTTGGATTAGGTGGAGATTTCTTTACAGATCTTAGTTACTACTTCTCCACAAATATTTTATTTATAATAAATGTAGTATTTATTGCAATTATTAAAATTTTTATTCCTTTACATACGCATGATGTATTATTTTGGATGATTAATGCACTTATTATCTCAATGATTAAAACAACGATTGCCATGTATTGCACTTACTTATATAGTAAATACATTTCAAATAACAAATACTTAAGCTTAATTGTAGCGTTTTTATTTGTTATGTCACCCTTATATTATCGCTTTACAGTGTATTGGCCCTTCTTTAGTGATGTGTTTGTTTGGATGCCGTTATTATTATTCTCTATTGAAAGAGTCTTGCAAAAACAGAAGTTTGGACTATTCATTATTACTGTTTCTTTAATACTAATTAATAACTTTTATTTTGCATACTATCTTTGTTTAATAGGTGCGGGTTATATACTGATTCGTGTAATATTTAGACATCCCAAAGATATTCTCTCAAGAAGTAAAGCATTTTTTACTTTAATCATTAGTGCCCTGTTAGGTTTAGGTAATAGTTTATTTATCTTTTTTCATGGTGCTCAAAGCTTTTTAAATAACCGTCGTGTACCTTTTTCTGGAGCAGTTGATACATTCGAAAAATTAGATATTAATACAAACATTTTCTTTGATAATTATTTAATTGTATTATTATTTATTACCATTCAAGCTCTTTTAAGTTTTAAATTATATAAACATTATTATTATCGTTTATTTGCTATCCTTACCTTTGTATTTATTATATTTAGTTTTATACCTTTCATCGACCAAGTATTTAATGGTTTTTCAGCGCCTCAAAAGCGTTGGCATTTTATTTTAGCTTTTAATTCCACACTATTAATCGGATTATTTTTAAAATATTTCAAAACACTAACTACAAAATCTTATCTAATAAGTAATGTAATCGCAGAATTAGTTATATTTATAAGCGCTATTATATATCATAAATTTTTAGCATGGTTCATATTAGTCCCTATTGTATCTTTAATTGGACTGATGGTTCTTATCATTAAAGATCGTACATATCGTTTTAAATTAAGTTATTTATATAATATTTCAATTATATTATTAAGTATCTTGATCTCTATAGTATTCATTAAAAATCAAATTTACTATAAAGATCACACTGATCGTGGAAATACGTTTTATATTAATTCCAGTTTATATAGTTCCGACTTACAACGTGCGCTTGTCAAAGAAATGAATCAAAATAAGCATGAGGATGAACGTATCGATTGGAGAGTCAACGAACAAGATAATACACCGATGTATCAACATTTTAAAGGGTTAAGTTTGTATTCAAGTATTTTCCATCATAATATACTCGATTATTATTACGATGCTTTAAAAATTAATTTAGCTGAGGAGTCATTGAGTCGATATCAATCAACGAATGGACGACAAAATATCGCGAGTCTATTTTCAGTGCGTTATATGATGCTAAAAAATTATCAAAATAACTTACCTTCCTACTTCAAAAAAATAAAATCAAGCGGGCAATATGGTATTTATGAAAATACACTTAACTTACCCTCTGTTAAAGTAACTGATTCTATATACAATAGTAAAAAATTAACAACTGCAATTGATAGAGAACATGCAATGTTAAAAGGTGTTATTTTAAACAATGAAGGCACAAGTTATAAAGATAAAGCTCCTAATTTATTAACTCAATCATCATTGAGTTATAAAAATCTAAAACATTTAAATGGTAATGTCTATAAAGTAATTGGAGATAAAGGTGGAACATTAACAATACACTTACCTCGATCATTACGCCAAAAGTATGATGATTTTTACGTTACGATGAAAATAAAGCGTGGTCATCCCGATAGTAATTACACAGTCTCTGTGAATAATTATGCAAATCACCGATTATTTAATAATTCTACTTATCGTACTGGTATTGATACACAACTTTACCGAACACAACTTGATAATAAAGGAAACATCAATATCACTTTATCTCCTAAAGGAACATTTTATTTAAACCTTCAACAATTAAATGGAGAAAATTATAAAATGTTAAAACAAATGCATAAAAAAGCTGATTTTAATAACAAATATAAAGATATTAAAAACGGCGTCGAAGTCAATTTAGATAAACATGATAAAGGGATCGCTTCAATTAATATTCCTTTTAGAGAAGGTATGCAAGCGTATGTTGATGGACACCGTATTAAACCTATGAAAGTTAATTACATGATGACAGGCGTTCCTGTTAATTCATCTGCTAAAAAAATTATTATTAAATATCAACCACCTTATTGGAATACTATGATTTTAATTTCACTAATCAGTATAATAATAAGTGTTGTATTTGTTAGATTTGTTAATATCAAAAAGAGAAAGATGAGGAAAAACATTGATCAATAAAATTCGGTCCAATCGATTATTGACCTTTTTATCTATATTTATAATTGCTAATATCATTTCTTTAGCAGTCTATTATCCGTTTATTCGAGATTATTTCAAAGAAGGATTTGTATTTAGTGGTTCCGGAGATGGTTTTAGACAAATGATGCCATTTCAAATGTACTTATATGAACATTACAGTAAGTTCAAAGGAGCCTATGATCAATCTTTTGGGTTAGGTGGAGATTACATTAAGGGATTGGCCTATTATTATTCTTTATCTCCTATAATGTGGATTAATTTTTTTATAATCTGGATAAGTCATTTTTTATTTCATTGGCAAACGAATCATATCGCCTTTTGGGCAACTAACCAATTAATAATCGCTTACGCTAGAACGATTATTACAATTATTGTTGTATTTTACTATTTAAAATGGCTTAAGTTGAAAACAGCGCCATTGCTTATCGCTACTATTTTATATGGTGCATCCACGCTTGTCCTTTACTATAACTATACATGGTCATTTTATGGAGACTTATTGATTTTATTACCTTTATCTTTATGGGGAATGGAACGTTTCTTCCAAAAAAGAAGAATAGGATTATTTATCTTTTCAGTTGCGCTGACCTTATTTTCTAATTTTTATTTCAGTTACTACCAAGCTATTGTATTAGGGATTTATTTCATATTAAGAGTCATTTTTAAATATCGTTGTGATATCGTATCAAGATGGGAAAAATTTTATTTACTCGTTATTGGTGCAATACTTGCGCTTTTATCTAGTATTTTAGGATTCTATACAGGTGTATCTTCATTCCTAAACAATGATAGAGCCCAAAACGATGACTTTAATATTACATTATTTACAGATTTAACACAAAATAAATATCATATTTTTTCTGATGGTTTTTATATCACAGTTTCGATTATTGCATTAATGGCTTTATTTACGTTTAAGTTATATCGTCACTACTATTATAAAATTTTTGCTATCATCACTTGGTTTTTACTTATTGGATCTTTATCACAATACTTTGATAGTGCATTTAATGGCTTTTCATTACCACAACGTCGATGGGTATACTTTTTATCTATTTCAACTAGTATCTTAATTGCATTATATATTCAATATTTATCTGAACTTACATTAAAACAATATTTACTTGTAGCAATTCCGGTATTTATATTTGGTTTATATCACTATATATTTGTAAGTGCTTATGTCAATTGGATGATTGTACCATTACTTTTAATCATCGTTTTAACCTTTGTAGTATGGAAAAAACAATGGTTATATCAACCTTATATACTAATAGCTATTGTGTTACTATTCTTTGTACAACAAATTATGATGACACACGATTCACGAGCCCGTACTATTGATCCATATGCAACGACTACGAAAACATTAACAGATTCAAGTTATTATAATCATAAACTTGCTAAAAAAATTAATAATATTAAGAAACAAAAAGATAATAAAAATCCTTTCCATCGTATTGATTATATGTCAGCCTATGCACTCAATTCACCATTTATTTACCATTATAATGGCATTTCACTTTACTCAAGTATTTTTGATGGTGACATATTAAAATACTATGATAAAGAAATGCAAATTAATATGCCTGTTGATAAGAATAGTACATATCGATACTTAGGGAATCGAGCAAATTTAGAAGCCATGTGGGATGTTCAAGATCGATTCCGACATCCTAATGATCTGAATATGCCTTATGGTTTTAAAAAGGTAGATACTATCAATAATGGTTCAGATAAATTAATTCATTCAGAAAATACTATTAATTATCCAGCCACTCATATTACTAATAAGATTTTTAATAAACATGATCTCAAATCGCCATTAGATCGTGAGCAAGCGATGCTACAAGGTGTAGTATTAGATGATGATTCAATAAAAGCGAATACTTCTTTCACTCAAAATGAAAACCTATTAAGTAAAGCATATCAATCTACAAATAATGCTACTTGGAAAGATAAAACTCATTTAAATGTAGAAAAAAATAATGGTGGTATCACATTGACATTACCTAAAACGTTAGCTAATCAATATAAAGATATGTATGTCGAAATGGATGTAGAATTGTTAGCTCCCGATATTGAGCATTCTATAGGAGTAAATGAATATGCTCAAAATCGTAATATGCTAAGTTATAAATATCGACGTTTTGTAACTCCTGTAACAATGAGAGTAAAAGCTTCGGATCAATTAAAGATTCGTCTTACTAAAGGACATTATCGACTATCTATTAAAGGTATCTATGGAGAAGATTATCATACATTGAAACAAGCTTCTAAATTACTTAAACCTGTGACTATTTCACAATTTAGAAGTGGCTATACATTCACTAAACCTAAAGGAACTTCTGGATACTTGGTGGTACCAATCGCCTATGCTAACGGTATGCATGCACGTGTTAATGGACACGATGTAGATGTAAAACAAGCTAACGGTATTATGACAGCTATTCCAGTCAAGAAAAATGATACTCATATTGAATTATCTTATACACCACCACATTTTTATATACTATTAATTTTGAGCGTTATCGGAATAATAAGCAGTATAATATTTAGCAGATATTTAAAAAGAAAAAATCAATTAAAATAAAAAGCGCCTGGGTCATAATTCCTAGCAAAATAGCCAGTAAATGAATTTATAATAAATTCATTTACTGGCTTCTTTATTTACAATACTGCGTATTGTTGGCTCGCTTTCTTAGGGGACAGCTTCAGCCTGTAGTCTTCAGCTTGTCCTGTTCCCTTAAAAGTCTCGCCAAAATACTTTGTATTTATATGTAATTTTACATTGAAATACTTAAAAAATAAGGCATATTCATATAATTAATAAACATCACTAAACTAAATTAACGAGGTGCCTTATGTATAATGATTATAATATGATTCAACTTACTCTACTAATGGCAACTTCAGTTCTTATTCCCATAAATGATATTGTAGAAATAATTACTAACACTGAATTCGATGAATACATTTGTCCAAACAATAAGCGATTAGATTTTAAAAGATATGCCTATCGTCATGATAAATATGGTTTTCAATGAGACTTTAAATGATATGAATGTGATGATTGTTCAGAATGTCCTCTGAAACACCCATGTATAAACTTTAATACAAAAACAAATAAAAAAATAATGAAGAATTATAATTGACAATAATTTAAAGCCCAAATTAATAAAAAGCTTTCAGAACCAAAAACAAAAACCATCTACAGTCAAAGAAAAATTAACGTGGAGCCTGTTTTTGAATTTATGAAGGCTATCGAATATCCGTTCGAGGGATAAATAAAGCCAAAACAGAACTAGGATTTGTATTAATGGCACTTAATATAAGAAAAGTAGCAGCTCAACGAGCAAAAAAATAATCAAAAAAATTATAAAAAAGACAATTTCTATAGTATTTCAATAGAAATTGTCTTTATTTATCCTGGAACTTTATGCCCCAAATTCTTTTTTAAATGCGTATTAACTTACCCATTTTTTAGTATAGTTTTCTATATACTGATTAGCGAATTTCTTGAATTCTTGCAGCTTTACCACGTAAACTACGTAAATAGTATAATTTAGCACGACGTACTTTACCGCGACGTTTAACTTCGATTTTTTCGATTTTTGGAGTGTGTAATGGGAATGTACGTTCAACACCTACACCTGAAGAAATTTTACGAACTGTGAAAGTTTCAGAAATTCCTCCACCGCGGCGTTTAATTACAACACCTTCGAAAACTTGGATACGTTCACGTGAACCTTCGACGATACGTACGTGTACACGTAAAGTGTCACCAGTACGGAAAGTTGGTAAGTCTGTGCGTAATTGTGATTTTGTAACTGCTTCGATTAACTTATGATTACTCATTTTTATACTCTCCTTCAACCTATGTTCTTGCCTAGACAATCATATAGCAGCGGATCATAGTGATTTTTAGTGTCTTTTCACACTTGATATATATTAGCATACTCCTAGTTGTTTTTCAATTGGTTTTTATAGCTTTCTAAAAATTCTTTATCCTTATCACTTAATTGATACTTTTCTAGTAAGTCCGGACGTTTATGCAAAGTACGTATTAATTTTTGTTCATGTCGCCATTTTTCTATATTTGCATGATTTCCAGATAATAATACGTCAGGTACAGTCATACCTTTATATTCTCTTGGACGCGTATATTGTGGGAATTCAAGTAAACCATCGGAGAAAGAATCATCTTGATGGGATTGTTCATTACCAAGTACTCCAGGAATTAATCTAACGATAGCATCAGTCATAGTCATAGCTGGTAATTCTCCACCAGTCAATACATAATCCCCCATTGAAATTTCATCGGTTACTAAATTTTCTCTAATTCTTTCGTCATATCCTTCGTAATGTCCACAAATAAATACAATATGTTCAGCTTCACTCAATTCTTCAGCAATTGCTTGAGAGAATGGTCGTCCTTGAGGACACATGAGAATGACACGCGTTTTATCAGTATGTTTTAAATCTTTCATTGCATTAAACACTGGTTCTGGTTTTAAAACCATTCCTTGACCGCCACCATACGGATAATCATCCACTTGATTATGTTTATTTTCAGCGTAGTCTCTAAAGTTTACAGTATTAACTTCAATAATATTTTTATCTTGCGCACGCTTCAAAATCGAATGATTTAGAACGCCGTCGAACATTTCTGGAAATAATGTTAGGTAATCTATTTTCATTATTATAATAATCCTTCCATTGGCGTAATACGAATTGTTTTATGTTCAACATCTACTTCTTTAACGACATCTGCTATATATGGAATAAGGTATTCTTTGTCACCTTTAACAACCCATACATCATTGGCACCTGTTTCAAAAATATTAATGACTCTTCCAATTGGTGTATCATTATTAAAAACCGTACACCCAATAATATCAGAATAGTAAAATTCGTTTTCATTCAATTCAATATCCTCATGATCACGTTCTTGGAATAAGTAATCTCCTTTATATTGTTCGACGTCATTAATATGATTAATACCTTCAAATTTAAGCATGTGAAATCCTTTATGTATACGATATGATGTAATAGTCATTTCTATTTCATTATGGTGGTGATTCACGATAAGGACTTCTCCAGGTTGAAAACGTGTATCAGTAAAATCAGAATTAGATTTTACTTTTACTTCTCCTTTAATCCCATGTGTATTTACAATTTGTCCTACTTCTACTTGCATCCTTATCCTCCTTACATAGTCGTTTATTTATACATATTAACATGTTTCTTATAGAGTGAGAATATAATAAAAGTCTGTGACATACCTTATGCCACAGACCTGTTATTATATGATATTGATATTATTATCAATTACTTTGAACGTTTTTGTTCATCAAATGTTTTTAAAATACCTTGTTTTGATAAGATATTGTGAACAGTATCAGTTGGTTTTGCACCGTCTTTTAACCATTTTAAAGCTAATTCTTCATCGATTTTAACTTCTGGTGCATTTACACTTGCTGGATTGTAAGTACCAATTTGTTCGATGATACGACCATCACGTGGTGAACGCGCATCAGCTACAACGATACGATAGAATGGATTTCTTTTTGAACCTAAACGAGTTAAGCGAATTTTAACTGCCATTTATAAAACTCTCCTTTAAATCTTTTAATTTTTATTTTCTACAAGAAATAATAATAACAGGAACCTCCAACTTTGTAAAGACTTTTTTCTTTACCAAATCTAGATTTATGAAATAAATTGTAGATTTGATGATGTACTAGCTTTAACTAGAGCTTACCTTTATTCATTTTGGTTATGCATGTGCCAATGTACATGCGTTCCTTTACTTATTTATGAAAAAGCGGAATAACACTTAGGATGTTATTCCGCTTTCATTACTTTTTAGAATGGTAAATTCATGCCTTTTAACATATTTTCCATTTGGCTACGTTTACCTTTTTTACCTTTACGACCATTACCCGTAAATTGTTTCATCATTTTTTTCATATCATTAAATTGTTTCATTAAACGATTCACTTCCTGCAATGAACGGCCTGAGCCTTTTGCTATACGTTTCTTTCTTGAAACATTTAAAATTGCTGGATCTTGTCTTTCATTAGGTGTCATTGATTGAATAATAGCTTTAATATGGTCAATTTGTTTATCACTCATATTTAGCTTATCTAAGCCTTTCATTTTATTCATACCTGGAATCATTTTCATAATATCATCCAGTGGTCCTAAATTCTTCACTTGATCCAATTGTTCTAAGAAGTCATCTAATGTAAATGAAGACTCACGCATTTTCTTTTCTAAATCTTTAGCTTTTTCTTGATCCACATCTTGTTGCGCTTTTTCGATAAGACTTAATACGTCACCCATACCTAGTATACGAGATGCCATACGCTCTGGATGGAATAATTCTAAACCATCCATTTTTTCACTCATACCAACAAATTTAATTGGTTTATGTGTTACTGCACGAATAGAAAGTGCCGCACCACCACGAGTATCTCCGTCTAATTTAGTTAAAGTCACACCAGTGACATCCAATTGCTCATCAAATGATTGCGCAACGTTCACAGCATCTTGTCCTGTCATCGCATCTACAACAAGCATAATTTCATCTGGTTTTGAGATTTCTTTAACATCAGCTAATTCATTCATTAATGTTTCATCAATGTGTAAACGTCCCGCAGTATCGATAATTACAAAGTCCAAATGTTCTTCTTTAGCATATCTTAATGCGTTATCTACAATTTGTTGTGGTTTAACTTGATCACCTTCACTATAAACAGGTACATCAAGTTGTTTACCTACTGTTTGTAATTGATTAATCGCAGCGGGACGATATATGTCGGCTGCTACTAACATTGGCTTTTTATTATATTTTTTACGCATTAACAATGCCAATTTACCAGCAGTAGTTGTTTTACCTGCCCCTTGTAAACCAACCATCATTACAACTGTGGGTGGCTTATTAGCCATTTTAATAGATGTATTTTCTCCACCCATTAATTGTGTTAATTCATCTTGTACTATTTTTATAACTTGTTGTCCAGGTGTTAAAGACTGCATAACGTCTGATCCCAAAGCACGTTCGGAAACTGTTTTAACGAAGTCTTTGACTACCTTGAAGTTAACATCGGCTTCTAACAATGCTAATCTAACTTCACGCATCATTATTTTAATATCCGCTTCTGTTACTTTACCTTTACCGCGAATTTTTTGCATCGTGGCTTGTAAACGATCGGATAATCCTTCAAATGCCATATTAACAACCTCCTTATAAATTATTCTAGTTCTTCTAATTTTTGGATTAAATGTTTCAGTTTTTTAGTATCATGAATAGATTGTTTCATTTCGTTATAAATCATTTGACGTTGTTCAAATTTCTCATATAACTTTAATTTAGTTTCATAGTCTTCTACTAAATCGCCAGTTCTTCTTATATTATCATAAACCGCTTGTCTACTCACTTTAAACGTTTCAGCAATTTCACTTAATGAGTAATCATTTAGATAAAATAATTCAAGATAATTCTTTTGTTTTTCAGTAAGCAAAGAATGATAAAAATCAAATAGATAATTCATTCTTAACGTTTTAACTAAATCATTTTTCCCCATTTTGGTGTTCCTCATTATTATCTGTTAAGCTTTGCATTTCATCAGGGATATTATCATTTTGCTCAATCATATCAGCAAACAATCCATATACATAACTTTCAGGATTAAATGGTTGTAAATCATCTAGTTTTTCACCTAAACCAACGTATTTAACAGGAATATGCAATTCATTTCGAATAGCAAGTACAATACCACCTTTTGCTGTGCCATCTAATTTAGTGAGCACAATCCCTGAAACGTTGGTTACTTCTTTGAATGAACGTGCTTGTGATAGTGCATTTTGACCAGTGGTTGCGTCTAAACATAATAATGCTTCATGTGGTGCATCTGGAACAGCACGACTAATGACTCTTTTCATTTTGTCCAATTCTTGCATTAAGTTTGATTTATTTTGTAAACGACCTGCTGTATCACAAATTAATATATCTACACCTTTATTCTTAGCCGCATTGATTGCATCATAAACAACTGCTGCAGGATCAGAACCTTCGCTTTGTCTGATTACCTCTACGCCTACACGATCGCCCCAAACTTGTAATTGTTCAATTGCACCTGCTCTGAAAGTATCACCAGCAGCCAACATAACTTTTTTACCTTCCATTTTATAACGATGTGCCAATTTACCAATCGTTGTAGTTTTACCTACACCATTGACCCCAACCATTAAAATGACATTTAATCGGCCATCTTCGATATTCATTGCTTCTGAATGATCATCTTCTTGGTGATAAATTTCTACAATTTTTTCAACGATAACTTCTCTTAAACCTTCAGTTTCTTTGATATTACGACGTTGTGCTTCTGTACGTAATTCATCCGTTAATTGCATAACCGTATTGAAACCTACATCCGCAGTAATCAACATTTCTTCTAAAGCTTCGAAGAAATCTTCATCTACAGTTCGATAACGTGCAATCAAGTTATTTAATTGCTCTTGGAAGTTTTCTCTTGATTTTTCTAAACCTGCTTTAAATTTCGCTCCCATTTTTTGAGCTTCAATTTCTTCAAAATCTTCAATTGAAATTAACCCATCTTCATCGAAGTCAGCTTCGCTTAATTTACGTGGTTTTTTCTTTTTTGGTGCAGGTTCTTCATTTTCTTGTTCATTGTCTTTTGTTGATGGTTGATCTAATTCCTCATCTTCCGTTAATTCCTTTTCAATATCTTCAGTCGACTTTGTAGAAAATTTATCTTTTAGTCGTTTGAAAAAACTCATGCATTTTCCTCCTTCATAACCTCATCTATTGTATTTAAATTTACACTTACTAATTTTGAAACACCTGACTCCTGCATTGTAACACCATATAAACGATCCGAATACTCCATGGTACCTTTTCTATGCGTAATGACGATAAACTGTGTTTTTTCAGATAAATCATTTAAAAATTGTGCGTAACGAATAACATTAGCTTCATCCAAAGCTGCTTCCACTTCGTCTAGTATAACAAATGGTGCTGATCTTACTTTTAAAATAGCAAATAGTAATGCAATAGCACTTAATGCGCGTTCGCCACCACTTAATAGAGAAAGATGTTGTAATTTTTTACCTGGTGGTTGAACAATAATATCTACTCCTGCAGACAAGTAATCATCATCCGTAAGCTCTAACTTAGCATGACCACCACCAAAAAGTGATTGAAATACAGATGTAAAATAATCTTGTACTTCAAAAAATGTAGCTTTGAAACGATCTTTTACTTCTTGATCCATTTCATCAATGATTTGTTCTAAAGTCTGTTTTGCTTCTCTTAAATCATTTCTCTGTTCATTCAAAAATGTATAACGCTCATTTAATTCTTCAAATTGTTCAATAGCATTAACATTAACTGAACCTAATTCTTCAATTGACATCTTAGTTAATTTCACTTTTTTTCTTAATGTTTCTATTGGAACATCTGATTGATACGTTTCTCTCGCACGTTCAAGTGTAAGATGATACGTTTCATTTAAATGATTCATTGCATGATTAATAAGAACATCTAATTTAGACTGTTGGGCCTTAATATCTTGATAAAAACTTTCAATGGATAATAAATCTTGATGGCATTGTTCGAGTTTGTACTCATGAATTTCAATATCTTCATTTATAGACTCTTTTTGTTCTTTTAAAGCATCAAGTTTTTGTTTTAATGTATCACGTTGAGACGCTTTATCTTGGATACTTGATTGAAGCTGTTGAAATGCTTTTTCGCCCATCATATCGTCAGAATTAAATAATTCTATTTTCTCTTTAGTTGCTATGATTTGTTGGTTAATTTGTGCATGTTGTTTGTCTATTCTTTCCAACGACATAGTTTGATGGCTTATTTTTTCTTTAACGACTGCAACATCAGAACGTTTTTGATTTAATTCTTTTTCAACTTGCGATACATTTTCTTTACCCTCTTTAGAGAGCTTTGAATATACCTCTATGTCCTTTTCAAGTTGTTTTAGTTGCTCTTGAATTTCAGATAACCGTAATTGTTGTTGTTTTAATGTATGACGACTTTTTTCACTTTGATAGCCATCATTTTTCTCAAATTCAAATTCTTCATGTTCACTTTTTATATGTGTTTCTTGTTTTTTTAATCGATCTAAAGTCAATGTTTCTTCGTGAGCGGTGGCTTTTAATTGATGATATTGTTGACTTAAATCTACATACTTATTACTTAATGTCTCAACTTCCTCTTTTTGATTTTGCAATTGTTGTTCGAATTCTTTTGTTTTCTCTTCGTAGTCGTTTAATTGTGTTTTCATTGTTGTCAATTCATCTTTTTGAGCTAAAATACTTTTTGATTGACGCATTCCGCCACCTGACATTGATCCTCCTGGATTAACGATATCTCCTTCTAAGGTAACGATTCGCGCTTTATATTGAATCGCTCTTGCAAGTTCATTCGCAATTTTAAGATTCTCCACTATAATGGTAGTACCCATCAAATTATCTATGACAGCTTGATACGTTTGATTAACTTCAACCGCTTCAGATGCAATATTAATAAAACCATCAAAATTTCGAGCTACATTTTGGATATGATGAGATAAACTTCTTGCTCTAATTACATTTAGTGGTAAAAATGTTGCTCTTCCTAATCCTCGTTGTTTTAAAAATTTTATCGCCTGGCGACCATCTTTTTCATTATTTACAATAATGTGTTGTAAGGAGGCTCCTAACGCTGTTTCAATCGCTTGTGTTAATTTTGATGGTACCTTGATGACTTCGGCTATTGCACCATGAATACCACTTAAAGTATTCTCTTTTGCTTTTAATATATGTTTTACTCCATTAAAAAAGTAGGAATAGTCTTCTGCTTGTGTTTCTAAACTTTCCATACGCACACGCATTTTATCAGTATATCGATACGCTTGATATAACTTATCTTCATATGTCGCTTCTATACGTTTTGCTTCAGATAAACGATATTCAACGTCACGCATGTCTTTCTCTGTTACATTCATTTTTTGTGATGTAGTAGTATGCGCTTGTTCGGTTTGATGTATGTCCTTTTGAATATGTTTAAGTTGATCAAATACTTCTATTAATCTTGCATCGAGACGTGTTTTTTTGGTTTCATTTTCTTGAATAGTACGTTCTAAAAAACGAATATCATTATTCACTTCAGATTGCTCGGACATTAATTCATAATATTCATTTTTAATAGTTTCTAATTTTTCATCATGTTGTGCATCTGTAAGATTAAGTTTTGATTCTAACTGTTTAATCTCTTTATTAAGCGATTGATGCTGTTTTTTAAGTTTAGATACTTGTTCTAAAGAAAGTTCTCTTTCATCTTGAACATTCTTTAATTCATACTGTAAATTATCTAATTCTTCTTCAAAACGTGCATTCGTTTCTGATTGATTTCTTTTTCGCTCTTCAAGGACATTTAATTTTCCAATAAATTTTTCATATTCCTCAGTTGTAGTAATTAAATCTATATTAACGTGGTCGGTATCTCTTTCAAGTTTTTGACGTTGTGTTTTTTGTTTTTGTAAATATTGATTTAATTGAGCTTGTTGGCCTTCTTTTTCAGCTTGTTGGCTTTTTAGATGATTCAATCGTTCATCGAGTTGACGATTCTCTTCATCATATTGATTAATATCGTGTACAGTTACGACAACATCACTATGCTCCATCTCTTTTGATAATTGTAAGTATTCTTTAGCAATAGATGCTTCTGCTTTTAGAGGTTCAACACGCCCTTCTAAATCATATAAAATATCTTCTACTCGAGATAGATTATCTTCTGTATGACCTAGTTTTTGTAAAGATTCCGTTTTTCTTTTTTTATATTTTAAAACACCCGCTGATTCTTCTATGATTTGACGTCGATCAACAGGTTTAGCATTTAAAATTTCATCTACTCTACCTTGTGAAATAATACTAAACGCTTCTTTTCCTAGACCAGAATCTAAAAATAACTCTGTAATATCGCGTAGACGTGCCCTATCATTATTTAAATAATATTCGCTCTCTCCACTACGATAAAGACGACGTGTTACAATCACATCATCAGCCTCAATCTGCAACTCTCTTGTAGAATTATCTAATTTTAATTGTACTTCTGCATAATTTTGTGCTTGACGATGTTCTGCCCCTGAGAAAATAATATCTTCCATTTTAGAGCCACGAAGCGACTTAGCAGATTGTTCTCCTAAAACCCATTTAATCGCATCAGTAATATTACTTTTTCCACTACCATTTGGACCAACAATTGCTGTCACGCCTCTATCGAACTGTACATTCGTACGATCTGCAAATGACTTAAAGCCAATGGTATCTATAGATTTCAAATAAACCATACTCTTCTCCTTAATTCATTCATACTCGTTCTTGTTGAAAAGAAGATAATATATGAAATGCGTTCATTATTATTTGTTCTCATCTCTTAACTTATGATAAGCACTTTCAGCTGCTTTTTGTTCAGATTCTTTTTTTGTTCTGCCTTGTCCTTTTGCGATTGCTTTATTTTCTAAAATCACTTCAGATGTAAATAAACGATGGTGTGCTGGACCTTCTTCTTTAATCAAATGATACGTCACATCTCCTTTACTTTGACTATGAATATATTCTTGGAATTGTGTTTTAAAATCGACCACGCCAATTAATTCATTATGTTCTACATATGGAAAAATGACTTTTTGAGCAAACTTCCAGACTACTTCTAAGCCTTGGTCTAAGTATAAAGCCCCAATAAACGCTTCAAAAGCATCTGATACTAATGAAGGTCTTGTTCTACCGCCTGTTTTTTCTTCGCCTTTTCCAAGTAAAATGAGTTGATTTAATTCAATTTTATTTGCAAATATTACAAGTGAGGGTTCACATACGATTGTCGCTCTCATTTTAGTTAAATTTCCTTCAGGTAAATTAGGATATTTGTCAAAAAGGTAACGTGAAACCGTCAATTCTAATACCGCATCTCCTAAAAATTCTAAACGCTCGTTATGCGCTAATCGATCCATATTAAAATCATTAATAAAGCTAGAGTGCGAAAACGCTTGTTGGTACACATCTAAATGAGTATAACTAAGACCAAGCATCTTCATTTTTTTATCAAATTGATATTGAAAATCTTTAATCATTTCTGATTGTTTCGGGTGCATGATTGATAAACCTCCGTTCATGTTATTGATGTCCTATGAAAAAAATCTGAGCCATCATGACGACGACTCAGATGTAAGTTTTTATTTTTCAAGACTATTGATGTATTTAACTGCATCACCAACAGTGTTGATTTTTTCAGCTTCTTCATCAGGAATTTCAGTACCAAATTCGTCTTCTAATTCCATCACTAATTCAGCGATATCAAGTGAGTCAGCGCCTAAATCATCTTTGAAAGATGCATCTTCTGTTACTTTATCAGCGTCTACACCTAAACGGTCAACGATGATATCTTTTACTTTATCGAAGTTTTCCACGTCGATTCACCTCCTTTAAAAGTGTCTATCCATAGACTATTATATTTTCCCATTTTAAGGGCTAAAACACAAGTATTTATTAAAAGGATATAATGACTATTTATCCTTTTAAATACATGACGTATATATTACATATACATGCCACCATTAACTGATAACGTTTGACCAGTAATATATTTCGCACGATTAGATGCTAAAAATGACACTGCATAGGCAATATCTTTATCTTCTCCAAAACGTGATAATGGAATTTGCTCCAACATTTGTGATTTAAGATCTTCATTTAATGCATTTGTCATATCTGAGACGATAAACCCAGGCGCAACTGCATTAACAGTAATACCACGTGAAGCAAGTTCACGTGCACTTGATTTTGTCAGTCCTTCAATACCTGCTTTTGTCGCTACATAATTAGCTTGTCCAGGATTACCCATAGCCGCTACAATACTAGATAAATTGATAATAGCACCGCTACGTTGGCGTAACATTTGTGGCGTAGCTTTTTGAATACAATTAAATGTCCCTTTTAAGTTAGTATTAATAACGTCATCCCATTCTTGCTCTTTCATTCGCATTAATAAATTGTCTTTTGTAATACCTGCGTTGTTTACAAGAACATCTAAAGAGCCAAATTGATTTACAACTTCTTTAATCATGGCTTTGACTTGATCACCTTCAGCAACGTTTGCTTGTATTGCAAAACTTTCTACGCCTTTTTCTTTGATTTCTTTAACCACTGCTTCTGCTTTTTCTTTATTACCCGCGTAATTAACTGCTACATTGAATCCATCTTCTGCTAATTGCAATGCAATACTACGTCCAATTCCTCTAGAAGCACCAGTTACTAATGCACTTTTAGTCATTTTCATTCCATCCTTTCACATCTTCTAATGTTTGAATCGATGTAATTTTTACATCTCGATTAATTTTTTTAATTAAACCAGATAATACTTTACCAGGCCCAATTTCAATAAAATGATCCACGCCTTGGTCTATTAACCACTCTGTAGATTTAATAAATTGTACTGGTGAATAGAGTTGTTTCACCATATTTTGTTTAATCGTTTCTGCTTTTGTTTCTCCATGAGCATTATAATTTTGAACGATAGGAAATTGAGCATCATTCCAAGTGAATTGATCAATAAATGAAGCGAAATCCTCTTCAATTACTTGCATCATTGAAGAATGGAAGGGACCTGATACTGCTAAAGGAATCACACGCTTCGCACCTAAAATTTTTCCTTCTTTAGTTAATTTATCAATCAGCGCCTTATGCCCAGATACAACAATTTGACCTGGTGCATTAATATTGGCAGGTTCAATTAATTGATCTCCAAATGAAATTTCTTTACAAATTTCATCTACTTCTTCATAACTTAACCCTAAAACAGCAGCCATACTTCCTACACCATTTGGAAAAGCTTGAGTCATTAATTCGCCACGCTTACGCACAATTTTCACTGCATCTTCAAATTTTAGTACGCCAGCAGCCACTAAACTTGAATATTCACCAAGACTATGCCCCATTGTATAGTCAGCATCTATACGGTTTAGTGCTTCTAGTAATGCAATACTATGTGTTAACAATGCAGGTTGAGTATTCTCAGTTTCTCCTAATTTTTTCTCTTTATCTGTAAACATCGTTTCTAATAAATCAAAATCAACAGTTGTTTGCGCTAATTCTAAAACAGAAGTCGCATCTTTATTAACATGATATAAATCTTTAGCCATTCCTACTTTTTGTGCACCTTGTCCAGGAAAAACAATTGCAGTTTTACTCATTGTCACCACCTACCGTTTCTCTCATAATTTTTACTATTTGTTCATCACCAGCAATTTTAGCTTGTCGAATTGCAGAATAGAATGCACGTGCATTTGAACCACCATGTGCTTTTACTACAGTACCATCTAACCCTAAAAGAACAGACCCACCATATTCTGCATAGTCTAATTTTTTCGCAAACTTACTGATATCTTTTTTCAATATCGCAGCAGCAAGCTTATTTTTTAAATTAGCTAGTAGTGTACCTTTTAACATTTTTCCAATTGATTTAGCAGTACCTTCGATGTTTTTTAGTACCATATTTCCAGTATAACCATCAGTGACAACTACATCTGTGTCACCCTCCATCAATGTTTTAGCCTCAATATTTCCATTAAATCGGAGAGTCGCTTCATCTTTTAATAATTGATATGTTTTTTTAGTCAAGGCATTTCCTTTTGCTGGTTCAGTTCCGATATTCAACAATGATATTTTAGGTTGTTGAATACCTCTAATTTTTTGAGCATAAATATTACCTAGCTGTGCATATTGCAATAAGTGTTCAGGTTTTGCATCTGCATTGGCTCCAACATCTAAAAAGACAAATCCTTTACCATCGATAGTAGGTAATGTGACAACAAGTGCTGGTCTAGCTACGCCTTTAATACGTCCGACGATAAATAGCCCTGCTGACATTAAAGCACCTGTATTACCAGCAGATACACAACCATCTGCCTCACCAGATTTAACCGCTTCTGCCATGCGTACCATTGAGCTGTCTTTTTTTCTTTTAATGGCACGTACAGGCTCATCTTCCATCTCAATTTTTTCTGAACAATGTCTAAATTCTATACGCTTATGATTTAATGTATATTGTTTTTCATCACCAAATAAAATAATTTCTAAATCTTTAAAATCATTGATTGCTTTCTCTACAGCTTCTAATACGATGCCTGGTGCATTGTCGCCACCCATCATATCTACAGCAATTTTAACCATGGTTTTCATCCTCACTTATATAAAACATTTTAAATATGCCTGTAAAAACGAGTGTATCTTTTACAAAAGATTCCACTTTTATATCATAATGTCGATTTGTTCTATTGATTACGGTTGCTTCTGCTCTAACATTATCATGCAACTTTACTTTTTCAATAAATTTCAAATTACTTTCTTGAGTTAAAACAGTAGAGTTATGTATTAGGGCTACACATAATGAATTAGCTTGAGCAAATAAAATATGCCCACGTGCAATACGTGTTTTTTGAAACACATACTCTTCTGTAATTTCTATAATAGATTGGGCAGAATAATTAGGTTTAACTTGAATAAGATCCCCAATCACTTCATTAGCTTCCAATCCTTTGATATATTCATAATTTTGTTTGGCTACAGATTTAATACGTTTACGTAATTCAGGAATATTAAGTTGTGTGCGATCCAGACGGATAGTTTGAATACTTACGTTGAATAATTCACACAATTCACTATCCGTAATAAAGGGGTTTTCATTAATCGCCTTCTTAATCTCATGACGACGTTCTGTTTTTTTTAATTTCATACTTTCCTCCCCTTTAAATATTTTAGTACCAAGTCTTAATCATTCCTCACATATCATAACACTTTCTATTTATTATCCTCAACAAATATTACATTCTCATATAATAAATAATTTGAATTAAATATCAGTTTACTGATGTTAATCAAAACTCATGTTAAGTAAGTGGTCGTTGATAAATGCTCTTAAACGTTCATATTTCTCAGTAAAAAACTCCCCAGATTGAATGAGTTCTGCGGCCTCATCACGAGCTACTTCTAGCATACGATAATCTTCTACTATATTAGCAACCATAAAATCTGGTAACCCGCTTTGTTTAACTCCAAAGAAATCACCAGGGCCTCTCATTTCTAAGTCATATTCACTTAATTCAAATCCATCTGTAGTTTGTGTCATAATGGTCATTCTTTCTATGCCAGTTTCTGTTTTAGGTGATGCAATTAATACACAATAACTTTGATGTTCACTACGTCCAACACGACCTCTAAGTTGATGTAGTGTAGATAATCCAAAGCGATCAGCATCATAAATCATCATAAATGTAGCATTAGGAACATTAACGCCTACTTCAACTACGGTTGTCGACACTAAGATATCAATATCATGATTACTAAAACGTGCCATTACATCATCTTTTTCGTCTGCTGACATTTTCCCATGTAATAAACCTACATGTGTTTTACCATAAAACGCTTGTAGTGACTCAAAAAGTTCAACAACATTTTGTACATCTTCTAGGTGTTCAGAACTTTCAATTAGTGGACAAATCACATAGGCTTGACGTCCTTTTTTTAGTTCGCTTGTCATTTGAGCTAACACTTGGTCATACTGTTCATGTTTCGCCCAATGTGTAATAATTGGCTTTCGACCTTTAGGTAATTGTTTAATTGAGGACACATCCATTTCTCCAAATACTGAAATGGCTAACGTTCTCGGTATAGGCGTCGCAGTCATAAACAATACGTTGGTCATAGCACCTTTTTCTCTTAGTAATTGACGTTGATTCACACCAAAACGATGCTGTTCATCAGTAATAACTAACCCTACATTTTTAAATTGTACATCGTCTTGAATCAATGCATGCGTGCCAATTAAACAATCGATCGTTCCATTCTCTAATTGTTCTAACAATACACGTCTTTTTTTTCCTTTTACCGATCCAGTTAATAAAGCAACATTCATATGGTCACCAAAAAGTTCTGTTAAACTATTTGCATGTTGTTCAGCCAAAATTTCTGTAGGTACCATCAGTGCAGATTGATATCCAGCAGTTTTGAGTGCATACATACAAATTGCTGCTACAACTGTTTTCCCTGACCCAACATCACCTTGTAATAAACGATGCATGCGTATTGGCGCTTTCAAATCTCTAAATATTTCATTAACGCTCGATTTCTGTGCATCTGTTAATTCAAAAGGTAACGACTGGATAAATGACTTCACTTTATTAATATCATAATTAATTTCAATGGCTTCATCTGAAGCTTTTTCTAAGCGATTTAACCATTGCATACGTAGTTCAAACATAAATAATTCAGTAAAAGCATATGTACGTCTCGCACGCATAAGAGCTTGTTTATCTTTAGGTAGATGCAACGTTTTAATAGTATAATCTAGTAATTCCAATTTGTACCTTTGTCTTAATTCCTCCGTAATCCATTCATGTATAGTGACATCATTAAGAGATTGATGAATCATATCACGCATTTGTTTTTGTTTAATACCTTCTTTAAGTCGATATACCGGTTCTAATCTTACTTCTTCAGTAGAGGTATGAGTGTCATTAAAAAAAATACGATTGCCATTAATTTCTTGTTTAGCACGATTCCATTTACCTTTTATTGTCACTGTTTGATTTAACTCAATTTTCTTTTTTAAATACGGTTGATTAAAAAATACACATTTAACTGCGATATTATCAATCATTAAATGGACAGTTAATTTTGATTTATTCCGACCAAAAAAGGCTACCGTGGGTACAGAATAAATTTCTCCTGCTACTGTCACAGTAGATTGATCTTCAGCTAAGTTTAAATCTACAACAGTATTATCTTCATAACGCGTTGGTAAATACAACACTAAATCTTCTATTGTGTGAATGTTTAATTCATGTAGTAAAGCAATTCTCTTTGGTCCAAGTCCTTTTATAGATTGAAGCGGATATGGACTTTCAATTAAACTAACTTTCGACATTATTTCTCACCTAATATTTTTAATCTTATTTATATTTTATCACGTTTATTATAAATATTTAGTGATACCATCTTACTATAGTCCACTTGACAAATGAATATCACTCACTTCATTTAAACGTACAACATTCACTTTTAATACTAATATCGTTTTATCATACTTAACTAATAATATGAAAGAGAGCATAAATCTATTTTAAATGATTTTGCATTAGCTCTTAATCTTATTTAAATTTTAGAAGTACGAAGTATTTTTATGTTCCATCAAGGTTTAAATCAAAAAACGATTTATACATACATTCCCAGTTATTATTACTGCTAAATTATATGATATTTTTTTAATCACTCTTTGAATATTAGTTATCTTCTTAATTGTGATATCTTCCTCTATTTTACAGTTCATTATTGATAGCATATTTTTCTATTTTAATATATATTGACTGGTCATTATGTCTTGAAAAACCTATTAAAGTAAGTTTTCCAGTGTCATATTTTTCAATACTTTTATTAAATATAAAATGGGGAGTGACAACGATAATCATTTCATCGTTATCACTCCCACTATTAAATCTCACTTTATTCTACAGCAAATAAATATGGATAAATTGGTTGATCACCTTTATGGATTTCTATTTCAACATCTGGATATTCATTTTCTACCCATTCTTCTAATTGAGTTGTCATATCAGATTGTGCATCTTCACCAGTAATCACTGTTAAGATTTCACTTTCTTCATTTAACAATGTACTTAATAAGCCAGTAATAGTTTTAAATTCATCTGCATTACTAGTCACAATTTTACTTTCAGCTAATCCCATAAATTCATCTTTTTTAATATCTACACCATCAATCTTAGTATCTCTGACAGCAAATGTAATTGAGCCAGATTTAACAGTTTCTAACGCTGTATTCATATGAGACGCATTTTCTTCTAACGTAGATGCAACATCATATTGGAAAAGTGCTGCAATACCTTGAGGAATAGATGTAGTTGGAATGACTACTGTATCAGCTTTAACAAGTTGTGCTGCTTGATCACTTGACATTCTAATATTTTTATTATTTGGCAAGATAATTGCACGCTGGCATTCAGACTGTTCAATCACCTTAACAATATCCTCTGTAGAAGGATTCATTGTTTGCCCACCACTAATAATGTGTGTCACACCCATTGAAGTGAACAACTCAGAGATACCTTCACCCATTGAAATGGCAATTACTGCTGTTTCAACTGTTTTAGGTTGTTGCGAAGCTGTTGCTTGTTGATGACTTTGTTCTTTTCTAATTACTTCACGATGTTGTTCACGCATATTTTCTACTTTTAATTTAATAAGCTCACCATATTGTTGTCCATAATTGAACACTTCACCTGGTGTTTCTGTATGTACATGGACTTTAACTATTTCATCATCATTAATAACTAATAACGAATCACCAAATTCGCTCATGTCATTTCTGAATGTTTGTTCATTAAATTCTTTTTTATCTTTTCCAAAGCGTACCATCATTTCAGTACAATAACCGTACTTAATATCTTCTGTATTAATAACCCCATGAAAATCATGTTCTTCATGAACCAAATCTTCTGTGTCTAATTTTTGTTTGTTAGCTTCAACTTTTTCGCCTTTTAGTCCTTTTAAAAAGCCTTCGTAGACACACAATAAACCTTTACCGCCACTATCCACTACGCCTACTTCTTTTAAAACTGCTAATAAATTTGGCGTATTATTTAAAGATTGCTCAGCTTTTTCGATTGTATATTCCATTACTTCGATGCAATCATCTGTTTCTTCTGCTTTAGTCATAGCTGCACTTGCTGCATCTTTGGCAACAGTCAAAATAGTTCCTTCAACTGGTTTCATGACTGCTTTATAAGCTGTATCGACACCTGCTTGAAAACTACTAGCAAATTGTTGAGCATTAATTTCCTTTTCATCTTCAATATTTTTGCAAAATCCTCTAAATAATTGAGATAAAATAACACCAGAGTTACCACGTGCTCCCATTAAAAGTCCTTTAGAAAAAGTTTTACCTAATTCACCAATACTTTGAGATAAATTATTTTCAACTTCTTCGCGACCTGAGGTAATTGTTAAATTCATATTTGTTCCTGTATCACCATCAGGTACCGGATATACATTAAGGGAATCAACTAAATCTGCATTATTAGATAAATTGTGTGCCCCTTGTATTATCATATCGGCAAATAATTTACCATTAATTTTGCTAATCATCGTGCTTTGTCCTCCTATACCTTCTTGCCCTTGTTATTAAGTCTTACACCTTGTACAAAAATATTAATAGAATTCACTTTAATATTAAGTGAACTTTCGAGTGTATATTTTACTGATGATTGTACATTGTTAGCTACTTCAGAAATTTTGACACCATAACTTACAATGATGTACATATCTATATCAATCACACCATTATCTTCTTTAACAACAATACCTTTAGCATAATTCTCATGTCCTAATATTTCAGCAATACCGTCTCTTACTTGTTGTCTAGATGCCATGCCAACAATGCCATAACTTTCTACAGCTTTACTTCCTACAACAGAAGCAATGACCTCATTTGAGATATCAATTTTGCCATAGTCATTTAAGATCTCTAATGTCATCTTCATTATCCTCCTGAATTATGGTTAAAATCATATTTAAAAATGATGTATACATATATGATAAAGATAACTATTTTATAAATAAGCCAATCTACATAAAAATATATTATAATAACTCCACAATAGTTAATTATACCATAGATTTACATTTTCAAAACAATTAACATAAATTACATATGATTTTATTGCTTTAAATATTGATATATGGTATCTTATTTAAAGTATATAAGTAGTTAAGTGTATTTATATTTATTAAAGGAGGTACTTTGATGGGTAAACAATGTTACGTAACAGGTCGTAAAGCTACGACTGGTAATAATCGTTCACACGCTTTAAATGCGAACAAACGCAGATTTAACGCTAACCTTCAAAAAGTTAGAATTTTAGTTGACGGTAAACCTAAAAAAGTTTGGGTTTCTGCTCGTGCTTTAAAATCTGGTAAAGTTACTAGAGTTTAATAAATATAATGCACTAAAAATGCCTTCATATGTGGTGAAGGCATTTTTTTATTACTCTAAATCTTTACTTCTCATTTGCAATACTTGACCTTTTTCAACTTCGATAATCGCTATTGATTGATCGACTTCATTAGAGATTGTCAGTGTAGAGCCTATTTCTAAATGCTGATGATCTAAATTATATTTAAACCCAGATAAAGATACTATCACTTCTCCATTTACTGGAATAAATGAAACATATTGATATTTATCAGATTTATGAAGTTGATGTGTCCCAGTATTAAGTAGCATGATTTCATTTTGCTTATCTATTACTTTAATTATAATTTCTTTTTTTATATAGACTGACTTGAAAAGAATTTGTAATGTTCCCATAAAATGATCTAATCTTCCACCCGTTGCTCCATAGATATCTATTTCTGTATATCCCTTTTGAATGGCTTGTTCTACGCCTAATGCTAAATCAGTGTCATCTTTTTCAGCTTTAACTGGATGAATATTTAATGTTTTTTTTAAAATTTCTCTTTCTTCATCATTGACGGAGTCAAAATCGCCCACTGAAAAAACAGGTACAATACTTTGTTCAGAAAGAATTAAAGTCCCACGGTCTATTCCGCCCCACGATTCAGTTGATAATTTTGAAAAAATATGAGGGGGTAAATGCCGATCTCCACATAGTAAATTAATTTTCATTATCTCAACCTCTCAATATTTTAGTCACTGTTTTATAATCATCTTGGTTAAAAAAGTATGAACCTGTAACAAAAAGGTTAGCCCCATGTTTTGCACAAATATCTATCGTTTTATCATTTATACCACCATCGACTTCAATATCAAAATTTAAATTAAAAGATGACTTCAAATCATTTAATAACTTAATTTTTGAAGCACACATGTCGATAAATGTTTGTCCACCAAATCCAGGATTAACCGTCATTACTAAAACATAATCCACCATAGAAAGAACAGGCACGACCCTATCTACAGGGGTGCCAGGATTAATTACTACACCTGCTTTTTTATCTAGACTTTTGATAAGTTGAATAGCACGATGAATATGAGGGGTTGATTCAATATGGACTGAAATCATGTCTGCCCCATGTTTTGCAAATGTCTCAATATAGTTTTCAGGATTCTCAATCATGAGGTGTACATCAATTGGTAATTGCGTAGTTGATCTTACTGCATCTAATATGGGTAATCCAATTGATATATTAGGTACAAATTGACCATCCATAACATCAAAATGTAGACCGTCAACGCCTGCTTCTTCTAATAATTGTATTTCCTGTTTTAAATTCAAAAAATCGACTGATAATAAAGAAGGAAAAATGTGTCTCATTAATATCTAACCTTTCTATTCGAAATTTCATTAACTAATTGTAAATAATGTTCATAGCGAAATTGCGCTAAATTATTGTTTTCTAATTGATGTTTAACATTGCATTTAGGTTCTTTAATATGATTACAATTTCTAAATTTACAATCATTTCCAAAAGCATTAATTTCTTTAAAGTAATACTTTACATCATCTTTTTCAATATGATCAAAATCAAGTGCACTAAAACCAGGTGTATCTGCTATAAAACCATTTTCTCTTTCAAATAGTTCTACATGTCTTGTCGTATGTTTACCTCGATTAAGTGATTTAGAAATATCATTGGTTTCAAGATTTAGTTCTGGTTTAAACGTATTTATAAATGTTGATTTTCCAACACCAGATTGTCCACTTAGCACAATTAGACCATTAGGCCAGGTATTCACAATATCAACTTTATCAGTTTCTTTACCTACAAATTGAACAGAATATCCTATTTCCTTATATGTATTTAGTAATGTTTCGATATGACTGATTTGCGTTTCACTAGCAATATCTTTTTTAGTGACTAATATACTAGGAGATAAGTTGTAAGAATGTGCAATCACTAAAAATCTATCTAACAATTGTGTTGAAAAATTAGGTTCAACCGCACTCATTACAATAACCAGACCATCAATATTACTTACTGGAGGACGCTTTAATGCATTGTGGCGTTCATGTACGTGGTGAATATAACCTTCATCTTCATTTTGAATATCAAAGTCAACGATATCTCCTACTACAGGAGAAAATTTTTTCTTTCTAAAAAGACCACGAGGTTTAGTATTATATTTTTTTCCACCTACATCTACTTGATATACTCCACTAATTAATTTAACAATACGTCCTGTTTCCAAATTAACACCTCAAATTAAGTATTTATATTTATATTATTATAGCAAACATAGAATTAATAATATATATTCTATACCATCATCATAAAGATAAGGATAGAAAGACATTAAAATCGCTCAAAAAAGTTAACTTTACATAATAAAATTATAGTTGTTAAAAAGACAATTTCTATATTATTTCAATAGAAATTGCCTTTTAAAATTGACATCATTTATATCATAAAATACATGTTAATGTATAAACAGTAAACGATGCATAACTTATCATTACTATCTTACTCTTGTTCTGATATTTGAAATTTATTCATAGTCAATATCTTTATCTGCAATAACATTGTCATCTACTTCAATCGTATATCCAGCAGAATCACCTTGTTCAATTTTTAATGGAATAGTAATGATCTTATCTTTGTGAATATTGTATGTTTGACTTACCTGTGTACCACTATTATTTTTATCTCTAATATAAATCTTTACCTTTTGACTTTCTCCATCATTTCCAGTATACGGAATATGATAAGTTTCCGTATAATTTTTTACGCTTGTCGTATGATTATCTTTCTTATCATCAGAAGAATCTGAGTCCTTTTTTGAATCTTCTTTTTTATCTTTACCCTTAGAAACCATAAATTCTACTGTACTTCCTTCATTTACTTCAGTCTGCTTTGGAGATTGTGAAATAATGATATCCTTATCTTTAGTATCACTATTAGTCGTCTTAACTTGTACGTTTAGACCCATCGACTCTAATTCTTTTTTAGCATTTTGATAATTTTTATTTTCATAGTCTTTGACGTAAACTTTTTTTACACCTAACGATTCAGTCAGTACAATATGATGATCGTTAAGTTTCACCGATTCATTAGGGTTAATATTTTGCTTGAAAATATATCCTTTTGGCATTTGACTATTATATTCTTGATTAGTTGTCACATGATTTAATTTATGATCTTTAAGTTTTTTTATAGCCTCTTCTTTTTTAATCCCGATCACATTAGGCATATTTATCTTTTCTGGGCCTTTTGATAACACAACATCTACTTTTTCTTGTTGGTTAACACGTTCTCCTGCTTTAGGATTGGAGTTAATAATTTTATTTTCGGGATAGTCATCATTATATTCTCTAGATATATGTCCTATTTCTAAATGCGAAGCTTTTAATACTTTTTCTGCTTCTTTTTCAGTTTTACCCGTTAAATCAGGCATTTCTGTATATTTATCACTAAGCATGCCCCAAGCGATAAACCCAATCAAACTTAATAATAAAAGCGCTAAAATAAAAATAATAGCGAACTTTTTCTTTTTAGAACGTTTTTTACGTTTAGGTGTGTATACATTATTTTCACTTGCTTGAAATTTATGATGATTGATAATAGGAATTTGCATCGTTTGCGCTATATCTTTTTTATGAGTTTCTTCTTCGAGTTTATTTTTTATTTCTTTTTTATCAATGGGTACTGTTTGGGTGGTATCACTTATACGCGTATGCTTTTCTTCATTTAATCTGCTTGTAACAAGCACACTACTCAAATCATTATACATTTCTTCTATCGTTTGATAACGATCTTTAGGATTTTTTTCAGTCGCCTTAAGTACCACATTACTTAAAGATTGTGGAATATTTGGATATTTTTCAGTAATATTAGGAACCGTTTCTTGAATATGTTTAATAGCAATACTTACAGCTGTCTCTCCACTAAAAGGTGGTTCACCAACTAACATTTCATACAACACTATACCAATTGAATAGATATCGGTTGTTTCATTCGTTTTATCTCCTTTAGCTTGTTCTGGAGATAAATATTGAACCGTTCCAAGCACATGATTTGTTTGAGTCATTGATGTCTCACTTAACGCTTTTGCGATGCCGAAATCAAAAATTTTTAAAATTTTATCTTTATTAATTAGCACATTTTGAGGTTTAATATCTCTATGTATAATACGTTGCTCATGCGCTTGTTTTACTCCATTTAAAATTTGCTTAATAAAATCAATAGCTGTTTCTATATTCAATGGACCATGACTATGTATATACTCAGATAGTGTCGGCCCATCAATATATTCCATAATAAGATAGAAATTATCATCATCTTCTTCAACATCATATACTTCCACGATATTTTCATGAACAATTTGTGTAGCACTATTTACCTCTCTGTAGAAACGTTTCATAGTTTCATCTTTTTCGCTTTGGGGAATAGAAATTGCTTTAATAGCCACTTTACGTTCAAGTATAGTGTCTTCAGCAAGATAAACCATACTCATTCCTCCGCCACCAAGTTTATCTATGAGTTGATAGCGATCATTAATTAGCTTGCCATTCATACATTATTACCCTCAATTTCAGCTAATAGTACACTCACATTATCTTTAGATTGATGATCTAAGGCAGCTTGTATCAGTGCTTCTCCAAGTTCATTTAATGATGTAGACTGATTCATTAACGTTTCTATTTCGTGATTTCTTACATAATCTGACAGTCCATCAGAATTAAGTAATATATAATTATAGTAACTGATGCGTTTTGTAAAAATATCAGGACTTACTCGGCGATCGGTACCCATTACTTTAGTAATTATATTACGTTGAGGATGATTAAACGCTTCTTCTTCAGTAATTTGTCCTGTCATAAGCAAATGATTAACAAATGAATGATCATAGGTAATCTGTTCAATTTCTCTTGAATTAATCACGTATGCTCTAGAATCACCAATATTTGCTACTACAATTTTATTATCAAATATGAGGGCACATACACACGTTGTGCCCATACCACGATATTCTTCATTCGTTGTAGCATATTCAAATAATTCGAGATTAATATCTTTTAATGTTTGACTTAACCATGATTCAGCTCGGTCTAATTCAATAAAATTTTCTTTTTCAAAATAGTCTTGTAATTGATTAGTAACAAATTGACTTGCAACTTCACCTGCTTTATGACCACCCATTCCATCACACAACACTAACAATTGTTGATGTGTTTGGTTATAAAATATACCTCCCGCGTCTTCGTTCTTTTCTCGATGTTGTCCAGTATCTGTGAAAAACTGTGCGTTAAGCATGATGATTACCTCGTTTCTACTTGTCGTTCCTTAGCTCTTAATTGTCCACATGCTGCATCTATATCTGAACCTTGTTCTCTTCTAATTGTTGCATTGATGCCTAAACGTTTCAATTCTTTTTCAAATTTAAAAATATCATCTTTGGGTGTTTTAACATAATTACGTTCAGGAACATGATTGACTGGTATAAGATTCACATGACAGTTTAAATCTTTAATTAAATGTGCTAAATCTCTTGCATGTTCAAGTTGATCATTTACGCCTCCAAACAATCCATATTCAAATGTAATTCGACGATTCGTTTTTTCTTGATAATATTTAATTGCTTCCATTAATTTTCCAACATTATACGCTCTATTAATTGGCATTAATTTTGAACGAATTTCATCTTTAGCAGCATGTAAACTTACTGCAAAATTAATTTGAATTTGTTCATCAGCAAAGTCATAAATACGTGGGATAATTCCTGACGTTGATACTGTAATATGTCGCGCTCCAATGTTTAAACTATTATCATCATTGACTATTTTTAAAAAGTCCATCATTTCATCATAATTTTCGAAGGGTTCACCAATTCCCATAATAACAATTTGTGATACACGTTCATTAGTAGCATCAAGTGCTTTTTGAACTGTAAGTACTTGAGATACAATCTCGCCAGCCTCTAAGTTACGCTTTAAACCACCTAAAGTTGAAGCACAAAATGTACAACCAATTCGACAGCCAACTTGAGTCGTTACACATACAGAATTACCGTAATCGTGTCTCATTAATACCGTTTCAATAGTATAACCATCTTGTAATTCAAATAAAAACTTAATTGTTCCATCTTTACTTTCTTGTTTAACTACGGTAGTTAACGTTGTCATAACAAAGTTATCTTTTAACAATTGTCTTAAGTCTTTAGATAAATTAGTCATCTCATCAATAGTGTCTACACGCTTTTGATATAACCATTCAAAAATTTGTTTAGCTCTAAATTTTTGTTGTCCGTGCTCAACTAACCAATTTTGCATTTCATCATATCTTAACGAATATATTGATTGTTTTTCAAAATTTGGTAAAAATTTATTTTTTTTCTTTTTTTCAGCAGTTATCATCTTAACTTTCCTTTCTTTTTATTTTAGTAATGAAAAAGCCATCTGAATTAAAGTCTTGTGGCAAAATTTGTAGTGTTTTTACTTTTTCACCAGTAATAGGATGCGTTATTAATTCAAATTCAAAATCTTTATTTTCCTTTAAAAATGTATAAATTACATTTTCATTTTCCATTTGTTCAATTGTGCAGGTTGAATAAATAAGTGAACCGCCTGGTTTCAAGTTATGTTTAACATTATCTAATATACTTAATTGAATTTCTACAAGATCATTAATACTATCCTTAGATTGTACATATTTAATTTCAGGCTTATGTTTTAATACACCTAATCCACTACAAGGTGCATCTACTAAAATTTTGTCATATAGTTCTGAATATGGTTTTGTTGCATCATGGTCGAAAGTGGACACATTCTTTAATTTTAACTTTTTGATATTTTCTTTAATTAAACCAATTTTATGCTTATGAATATCTGTAGCATCTACATGGCCAGTGGATGCTAGTAATTCTGCCATATGACAAGTCTTACCGCCAGGAGCACTGCATGCATCTAGTATGGTATCGTCTTTTTGAACATCCATTAAATACCCTACTAACATTGAACTTTTATCTTGGATGGAAATAAGTCCATCTTTAAAAGCTCGAGATTCAATCACTGGTTTACCTGTAAGATGTAAACAATATGGAATGAGTTGATCGATATCCACATGATAGCCTTCTTGTAAAAGCGCCTTACTTATTGTTTCAACATCCGTACGACTTGTATTCACTCTTACTGTACTTGCAGATTGTACTAGAAATGATTTTGCAATCTTATGTGTCGTTTCTATTCCGTAATGTGTAATCCAATGCTCAATAATCCATCTTGGTATACTATACTCAATCGTCATGCGTTGCTTTTCATTCTTAATTGTTTCCAATGTCGGTAAGTCACTTTTAAATATATGACGAAGTATAGCATTAACAATGTTCCCATTATGCTGGCCACCACGACGTTTAGCAATATTAACTGCTTCATTTATAATTGCGTGATTAGGTATTTTATCTAGGAAGACATATTGATATAAACTCATCCATAATAATTGACGTACCCAACCTTTAATTCTAGTCTTAACAAAGGGTTTTAAATAAAAATCTAAAGTCATTTTACGCTTTATTGTTCCATAAACTAATTCTGTAAACAATGCTTTATCGACAGTTGCAATATTATATTGGTTAATGACTTCGTTAATTTTTAAATTGCTATAAGCATTATCGTTTAAAATATCTTGAATAGACTGAAATGCAAGGTCTCTTACTGATTGTGTCATACTAATTTAGTCCCCACTAATGAATCTTGTACACCACTTAAATATTGAGCAGCAAGCATTCGTTTTTTCCCAGATAATTGAATATCTGTTAATGCAATAGCATCCAAAGAACCAGTTCCTACAATAATTGCAGTCTTAGTGATTTCTATAATTTCACCTGGTTCTCCGTTTTTTCCTTTTTCAATATGAGATTGATATAGTTTTAAATTTTTATTATTCATAGTTGTATAAGCCACTGGCCATGGTGATAATCCGCGAATATGATTGTGTATCTCTTTAGCACTTTTAGTCCAATCGATACGTTCGTCTTCTCTGCTAATATTAGACGCAAACGTTGCTTTTGAATCATCTTGTGGAATACTTTCATTTGAACCATCTATAATAAAAGGTAATGTTTCTTTTAATAAATCTGCACCTAAAAAGCTTAATTTATCATGCATTGATCCTACGTTATCATCATCTTCAATGTCGCTGGCCTTTTGAGAAATAATATTGCCTGCATCTAACTTTTTCACCATATACATGATTGTAATACCCGTTTGTGATTCACCATCTATAATGGCTTGGTGAATAGGTGCTCCACCTCGATATTTTGGTAATAATGAGGCATGTACATTTACAGCACCTAACTTAGGGAGATTTAATAGACTTTCAGGTAATAATTGTCCAAATGCTGCCGTTACAATTAAATCAGGATTTAAATCCATAAGTTCATTTAACTCATTAGAATCTTTTAACTTTTCAGGTTGATATACTGGAATGTGGTATGTTTCTGCCACTTTCTTTACAGGAGGAGGCGTTAATACACGCTTACGTCCTACTGGTCTGTCTGGTTGAGTAACTACTGCGATGACTTCATGTTCAGCGATTAACATCTCTAGTACTTTTGTTGAAAAATCTGGTGTTCCCATAAAAATTATCTTACTCATTGTCAAAATATGCCTCCACTTCTTTTTCAGTCAATATTTTTATAGCACGTTCGGTAAATGGAATACCATCTAATTGATCAATGATGTGTAGTATCATCCTAGCTACATCATCATAAGCAGTTAATTCAATCTCGTGACCTTCTAAATCATTTGCTTCTACAGTTATCATTTTACTACGTTCTACCTCACCAAATACATTAGGAAGATTAACCGAACCTTCTAAGTCAATGATTTTCTCATTAGATTCTGTTTTGATTTTAGGATTGATTAATTGCAAAAGTCCTTCTGCTTCCATGTCAATCATAGCAACACGTTGACTTACACCAATTTGTGGCGCTGATAAAGCTGATGCTTCTTCAGAATATAAAGTGTCTTCAATATCTAATAATAAACGTTTTAAATTTTCATCAAAAGTTGTTATCTTTTTTGCTTTTTTAAATAAAACAGGATGAGTCGATGGAACTAATTTCTTTATTGCCACTTAGAACGCCTCCCCAAAAAAATTCATCATATTATTATAACGTAATTCAAATTAAAATGCGACCTTAGTCTTACCTTCACTCTTCTTAGATAACTTTAATTGCTTTTAATTTTTTTCATATCTAAAATAATCATGAAGACATTAATATATTAAATAGACTAAGGAGGTATAAAGAATGGAAGTCAATAAAGTGATTTACATTATCCTAGCTGTCTTTTTAGGTGGCTTTGGCGTACACAAATTTTATGCTGGTAAAATGATGTCTGGTCTTCTTCATTTATTATTTTGTTGGACAGGAATTCCTCATATTATTGCAATCATCAGTGCGATTCTGACATTACTAAGACCAGCAGATGAAAATGGAAACGTAACAATGTAACCTGTAAATACAAAAAGAGTTACACCACGCAGCTAAACGCAAATGGTGCAACTCTTTTTTTACATTAATATTTGAGGATTGATATCAATCTTTAATGATAATTTATCTTTAATATATGCTTCATGATAATAATCATCTAAGTACTGTAATGCATGAATTAATTCTGGCTCTCGCTTGTATTTAACCAATATTTGAAAACGATGTTCGTTATTAATTCTAGCAATTGCCGCTGGAGAAGGTCCAAGTACGAGTGCTCTTTCTGAAAGATGTTGCAGTAAAATTTGATGTACATGTTTAGCAGCTTCCATTACTTTTTTCATATTTTTATGCGCAATAGTAAAATTAATTAAATAATAATAAGGTGGATATTTACCTAATTTTCTAAATTGCATTTCTTTATGATAAAACGTTAAATAATCATTTTTTTGAACATCTTCTATTGCATAATGAGTTGGATTATATGTTTGAATAATCACTTTACCGGGTTTTTCATGACGACCAGCACGACCTGAAACTTGTGTAAGTAACTGATACGTTCTTTCACTCGCTCTAAAGTCGGGCAAATTTAACATTGTGTCGGCATTAAGCACACCAACTAATGTTATATTTGGATAATCTAAACCTTTTGCAATCATTTGTGTGCCTAATAAAATATCGCCTTTTCCATTTTCAAAATCAGTCAATAGCTTTTCATGTGCACCTTTTCTTGACGTCGTATCTACATCCATACGAATAATACGTGCCTCTTCAAATTCTTGTTGTAAAATTTCTTCTACCCTTTGTGTACCTGTTCCAACCTGTCTGATATGTGGGCTTTCACAATTAGGACACAGGTTAGGAGGCAAGTCTTGATAGCCGCAATAGTGGCATTTTAGTTGGTCTGTCGTCTTATGATAAGTTAACGAAATATCGCAATGTGGACATTGTGGGACATATCCACAATCTCGACATAACATAAACGAAGCATAACCCCGTCGATTTAAAAATAAAACGATTTGTTCATTTTTATTCAGTCTATCTTGAATCGCTTGTCTTAATTCTTCAGAGAACATGGAACGATTACCTGAACTTAGTTCTGCTCTCATATCAATGATATCTATTGAAGGTAAAGCTTGTTGATTCACTCTTTCAGGTAAAGTAAGTAATTGATATACATTTTTTTCTGCCCGTGCATAAGATTCAAGACTTGGTGTCGCACTTCCTAATATTAATGGGCATTGATGAAATTGACTTCGCCATTCTGCTATGTCTCTAGCATGATAACGTGGATAATCTTCTTGTTTATATGTTGATTCATGTTCTTCATCAATAATAATAATGCCTAAGTTTTTAAATGGTGCAAAGATACTTGATCTAGCACCTACACTTACACGTGCTCTGCCATCTCTAATTTTTTGCCATTCATCATATCGTTCACCATTTGACAAACCTGAATGTAGGACAGCTACATCATCACCAAAACGTCGCTTAAAGCGTAAAACCATTTGTGGTGTCAACGCAATTTCTGGAACAAGCATCATGGCTTGTTTATCTTTTTTTAATACTTCTTCAATGGCTTGCAAGTAAACTTCAGTTTTTCCTGAACCTGTGACGCCGTGTAATAAAAATGTACGTTGTGCATTGTGATCTATTTTTTCTTTAATTTGTTGAAATGCATCATTTTGAGCAGAGGTTAACGTTCGTTTTTCTTCTTTTTCAAAGATACGATTTGCAAAAGGATCTCGTTCAATTTCTGCATCATATTTTTCAAGGAAACCTTTTTTAACGAGACCATCTATACTTGATTTAGAAAATCCCATATCTTCAAGTTCTTTTAAAAATACATTTCTATGATGTTCTTCTAAAAGATAAGCATACACATCATATTGTTTTAATTTCTTTTCTAGTAAAGCTAATATATCATCTGGATTGTATCCTTCAACAACTCGTACTGCACGCTGTGTTTTTCTTTTTGTATGTTGAGATAATATTGTTTCTTCTTCTATTAAGTGTTGTTCCAGTAAACGATTTAATAGATTTAAATGATTATTTTTTTGCGCATCTTTATACTTATAATATCCGTTGTTATCAAAGTATTTTAATATATCATCTTCAATATCATTGTGACGGACTATTTTAAATACTTTAGTATATTTTGCTTTAATCGCACTTGGAAGCATTGCTTCTAACACAGAAATACGTTTTGAAATATGATAATGACTCAACCATTCACTTAATTGAATAAGTTCAGGTGTTAATTCTGGTCGAATATCTCGAATTTCTTTAATTGCTTTCAATCTATCTATATTGACATCTTCACTTGGTTGTTGTTGTATATCCATAACATATCCTTGAATTGTGCGTGGACCAAACGGTACAACAACTCTTACACCCACTTTTATAAAATCTTTTAAATGGTCAGGTATGAGATAATCGAATTTAAAATCAACACTCTTAGAAGGAATATCTACAATGACCTTCGCAATCATTATTGCCACCTAGTTTCCAGTTCATCTAAAATTTGTTGTGCAAGTTGCACTTTCTTTCCTTTTTTTATATTAATACGTTGTCCATCTTTAAAGTGCATAGTGAGTTCATTATCATCAGATTGAAATCCAATGGTTTGATCTCCTACATTATTCGAAATAATGACATCAGCATTTTTACGTTTTAATTTATCTTGTGCATAAGCATTAATATTTTGGGTTTCAGCTGCAAATCCGACCAAGTATTGATGCGTTTTATGTTCACCTAAATATTTCAAAATGTCTTTTGTTCGTTTAAAAGTGACAGAAAGATTGCCATCTTGTTTTTTCATTTTATGATTCAATACATCGGCCGGCGTATAATCTGAGACGGCTGCTGCTTTAACAACAATATCTTGTTCTTCATATCGACTTATAACTGCATTAAACATTTCTTCTGCACTTTCTACATGAATGACTTCTACATTCTCTGGATTATCAAGTTGCGTTGGTCCTGCCACAAGCGTCACCTTTGCACCTCTTTTAGCTAAAGCTTCTGCAATTGCATACCCCATTTTTCCAGAGGAACGATTAGATACAAACCTTACTGGATCAATCACTTCAATTGTAGGGCCTGCAGTAACTAAAGCATGTTTCCCTTCAAAAGAAGTATGAGATCTATGTGATAGTTTATTCTTATTTTTAAAATAATCATTGATTATTTTGACAATTTGAAGAGGCTCCTCCATACGTCCCTTTGCAATGTACCCACATGCTAAAAAACCATCTCCAGGTTCAATAAAACGATATCCATCGTCTTTTAACACAGAAATATTATGTTGCGTACGTTTATTTTCATACATATGAACATTCATAGCTGGAGCAATAAATTTAGGGATTTCTGTAGCAAGTAGCGTTGATGTGACGATATCATCAGCAATGCCTACACTTAATTTGGCAATAGTATTAGCAGTAGCAGGTGCAACAACGATGCAGTCTGCCCAATCACCTAATGCTACATGTTGAATTTCTTCAGGATTTTCTTCAATAAATGTATTGGTATATACAGGGTTTCTACTAATGGCTTGAAAGGCTAAAGGTGTAACAAATTCTTGTGCATGATTCGTGAGCATTACTCTTACATCATAATTCGCTTGAGTAAGTTTACTAGTTAAATCAATTGCTTTATAAGCAGCAATGCCTCCTGTAACAACTAATAGAATGTTCTTCATGATTCGACTCCTTTAGTTATATTTATAGTCTTCACTTTTAAATTTATTATACACAACTAAGATGAAAAACTAAAAACACGGGAGTAGAACAGATTTTTAATTCACTGTTCTACTCCCGCAAGATTAACTGATTCTAAAAACGCTTATATAAGTATATTTTCAATTGAATCAGAGATTGCAAAAATGTTTAAAAGTCTGAAACACATGATAACTTATATTTCAGAACAACATCTTAACTGATAACGAAATAATTTTATTTATGCTTGAAATTCTTCAGGTACAACAGGTGAAATTTTTCCGCTTGCGATTTCTTCTAGTGCTTCACCTACAGGTTTTGCTGAATGATAACCATTTAGTAATGCAGTTTCAGGCTTTTCGTCTAATTCACGTGCACGTTTAGCAGCTGTTGTTGCAATTAAATATTTTGAATTAATTTGTGATTGTAATTGATTTAACGGTGGGTTTAACATTATTTTTTTGCCTCCAATAACATTTTTCTATATATCGCTTCAACGCGTTCTCTTTTTAAGTGCTCGGCTTCTACAATTGATTGAATTCTTTCTTTAGCTAAATGAACTTCATCATTAACAACGACATAATCGTAAAGATTCATCATTTCTACTTCTTTACGTGCTTCATTTACTCTGCTTTGAATCTTTTCATCTGTTTCTGTACCGCGACCAATAAGACGTTCTTTCAAATGATCTAAGCTTGGCGGTGCAAGAAAGATAAATAATGCGTCAGGAAATTTTTTTCTTACTTGTTTCGCACCTTCAACTTCAATTTCTAAAAATACATCATGACCTTCAGCCATTGTATCTTTAACATATTGTACGGGTGTCCCATAGTAATTTCCTACATATTCGGCATATTCAATAAATTGATCTTCTTGAATTAATGCTTCAAATTCTTCTTTCGTTTTAAAAAAGTAATCTACACCGTTAACTTCTCCTTCTCGCATTTGACGCGTAGTCATCGAGATTGAGTATTTATATGATGTAGTTGGATCGTCAAATATCTCTTTACGAACAGTTCCTTTACCTACTCCTGAAGGACCTGAAAGAACAATTAGTAATCCTTTTTCATTATCCATGCCTTACGACCTCTCTAAGCTATTCTTCTATTATTTAAATATGATATCACATTGTTGTTTACATTGTATAGAGTGTACTAGGATAAACTTAACTCATGACGCTCTATTGTTACCATGTTACAATATAATGAATGACAAAACTGAAGGTGGAAAAAAATTATGGCTTATGATGGCTTATTCACAAAAAAGATAATAGAATCACTACAATTTTTAGTAACAGGTAGAATTCACAAAATTAATCAACCTGAAAATGACACGATCATTATGATTATTCGTCAAAATCGTAAAAACCATCATCTATTATTATCCATTCATCCCAACTTTTCAAGAATGCATCTCACCAATAAAAAGTACGACAATCCCTTTGACCCACCAATGTTTGCACGTGTCTTTCGTAAGCATTTAGAGGGAGGTATTGTTAAATCAATACGACAAATAGGTAATGATCGTAGAGTAGAAATTGACATTGAAAGTAAAGATGAAATTGGCGATACGATATATCGAACAGTGATATTGGAAATTATGGGTAAACATAGTAATTTAATACTAGTAGATGATCAATATAAAATTATAGAAGGCTTTAAACACTTGACGCCAAATACAAATCAGTATCGTACAGTGATGCCTGGTTTCAAATATGAAGCTCCTCCTACTCAAAACAAACGAAATCCATATGATATTTCAAGTGATGAGGTGCTCAAATTCGTTGACTTTAATGCCGGAAAAATTGCTAAACAATTACTCAATGCGTTTGAAGGCTTTAGTCCTCTAATTACAAATGAAATTACAAATCGTTACCCATTTATGAATCAAGATACGCTTCCTCAAGCTTTTGAAGAAGTCATTGACCAAACATTAAAAGTACCCGTGCCAGTATTTCATAAAAATCATGAAACAGGTAAAGAAGATTTCTATTTTATGAAATTAAAACAATTCTCGGATGATATTGTTATCTATGATTCTTTACATGATTTATTAGATCGTTATTATGATGCTAGAGGTGAGCGAGAGCGTGTAAAGCAACGTGCGAATGATTTAGTACGCTTCGTACAACAACAATTACAAAAATATCAACACAAGTTAAGTAAACTTATAGACGAATACGAAAGTGCTAAAGATAAAGATACACAACAATTATACGGTGAACTCATTACTGCTAATATTTATCGTATTCAACAAGGTGACGCGTCTATAAACGTTCTAAATTATTATACTAATGAAGAAATAACGATTCCATTAGACCCTACTAAATCACCATCTGTGAATGCTCAATACTACTATAAGCAATATAACCGAATGAAGACACGAGAAAAAGAACTCGATCTTCAAATTGCTCTTACACGTGAAAATATTGACTATTTTGCCAATATTGAACAGCAATTAGAACATATTACAGTTGATGAAATTGATGACATTCGTGATGAATTAGCAGAACTAGGATTTATGAAACAACGTAAAAATACTAAAAAGAAAAAACAAGATAAAATCCATTTACAAACATATATATCTTCAGATGGTGACACGATTTTAGTAGGTAAAAATAATAAGCAAAATGATTATTTAACAAATCGTAAAGCTCAAAAATCACATCTATGGTTCCACACTAAAGATATTCCAGGTTCGCATGTTGTCATTTTAAATGATGCACCGAGTGAGACTACGATAAAAGAGGCAGCAATGCTTGCGGGCTATTTCTCTAAAGCTGGAAATTCTGGTCAGATACCGGTAGACTATACAGAAATTAAAAATGTCCATAAACCTTCTGGCGCTAAACCAGGATTTGTCACATATGATAATCAAAAAACGTTATATGCAACACCTGATTATGACCAAATCCAGCATATGAAGCAGGATAAAAATTAAAAAAATAAAAATCCGTAGATGCTTTTTTCAAGTCATCTACGGATTTTATATATCATAGCGTCTATTTTTCTGGTAATGCAAGTTGGAAACTTACTCCAAATTTATCTTGCACCCATGCAAACTCACGAAATGGTGGCATAGGAGTTTTAGGCATAAGTATAGCGCCTTCTTTTTTTAGACCATTAAATAAACGTTCCATTTCCATAACATCTTCAACAGTGACATATAAAGAGATGGAAGGATTCATTGGTAATTCTTCACCATTATCGGCATCTATCGCCATGAAGACTTGACCATTTAATGTGAAAATAGAATGTTGAACTGTCCCAGGTTCTCCAGGACCGTCTTCTCCGTATTTTACCATTGTTAAAATCTCACTGTTTTTAAATAAGCTCGTATATAAATTGACTGCTTCTTCAGCCTGATTATTAAACATTAAAAATGGTGTCACTTTAGGTATTTCCATTGTAATCCTCCTATAATTTATAATTAATGTCTATTTTAAACTATTTTTAAAAATAATAAAAAGTTAGCTATTAAGAACTTTGAATTAAAAGTAGCTTTAATTTTGAAAACTTTCCATAAACAGTTAAAATTAAATAAAAGTATAATAGGAGGCACTTAATATGATGCATTATATTCTACCACTATTAGCAATGGTCATCGTTTTATTAATCGGATGGGTGTTAATTAAAATCTTTATACGTTAAGTTAATTATAGATTGATATAAAAAGATACATATAAACATGTTGATTCATTATTTATATGTATCTTTTTTCTATATTTAGATTTTATCTTTTTGACGTAAACGTGCTTTGGCTTTTTTAAAGAAGTCACTTGTATGCTCAAAAGATTCCATTTGTGCGTGATGCATATGTTTAATACTTTCTTTAATAGTTAATACATGTGCTGTTTGTTTAAATTCTTTTTCACTGTATAAAAATTGATTCACATGTTTTAAATGATTATAAAATGCATTATTATCTTTGTCTTTAGCCAACTTTATCACCCTTTAAGCGATACTTAGAGATTATCGCGCCAATCCACTAATGTTTGAATATCATTTTCTGAAATTTTGCCTTCTTCTTTAGCTACTTCAATAAGTTCATTATAATTACTTAGCGTATAGAATGGTAGATTCGCTTGTTTGAACATGTCGTCTGCTTTAGCTAGACCATAAGTAAAGATTGCAACTACACCTACGACTTCAGCCCCTGCTTCTTTTAAAGCTTCCACTGCAGTAATTGATGACCCCCCTGTTGAAATTAAATCTTCAACGACAACGACTTTTTTATTTTTACTTTGTGCGCCTTCAATTTGATTTTGTTTACCATGACTTTTACTTTTAGATCGTACATAGTTCATTGGTAAGTTTAGTTTTTCAGAAATATAAGCAGCATGTGGAATACCAGCAGTGGCTGTTCCTGAAATAACCTCTACATTACCAAAATGTTCTGTAATAAGTTCACTTAATCCATCACGAATGTCTTGACGTACTTTAGGGTAACCTAATGTAATACGATTATCACAATAGATAGGTGATTTTATGCCTGAACTCCATGTGAATAAGTCATTGGGTGATAAACTTACTGCTTCAATATCTAATAATGATTTTGCTATGTGTTTTGACATATTAACCTAACCAACTTTCCTTTATTTTTGTATAACTCTCTTGTGGATGCTCACTTTGAGTTATTGGGCGACCCACTACAATGTGAGTTGAACCTAATTGTTTCGCGTCTTCTGGAGTTGTAATACGTTTTTGATCATTCACCGCTGCACCTTTAGGTCTGATACCAGGCGTCACTTTTAAAAATTCAGAACCCAGGGACTTTGTCAGTAATTTAGCTTCTAATGGCGAACATACTACGCCATCTAATCCTGACTCTTGCGCTAATTTTGCATAATTCAACACTGCTTCTTCAATAGACGTTTGGATATTTTGTTCTTGATGAAGCATTTCTTCAGTCGTTGATGTTAATTGAGTCACTGCTATTATTTTAGTAGTTTCATTATATTTACGTAACCCTTTTACAGCATGTTTCATCATTTCAGTTCCACCAGCAGCATGCACGTTAACTAAATCAACATTTAACTTACCTAAACCCTCCATAGCTTTTTGAACTGTATTAGGAATATCGTGTAACTTAAGGTCTAAAAATATATCATGTCCACGTTCTTTTATTTTCTTAATTAAAGCTGGTCCAGTTTGATAATATAATTCCATTCCTACTTTTACAAAAAGTGGTTCATCAAATTGATCTAAAAAATCAAGAACATGATTCTCAGAATCAAAATCTAAAGCTATAATTGGTAAATCTCTCATTCATTAAACTCCTTTAAATAACTCACTTTTATTTTAAAAAGAAGCGACTTGTGCTTAAACATAAAGCAAGTTAACACATAAGTTGCTTATAATTATGGCATTACATATTTCTCATTGAAAATGTCATACTTTCAATGACATTTGTTAATGCACTTGCAGTATCTAATGAAGTTAAACATGGCACTCCGTTTTCTACAGTAGTACGTCGAATTTGGAAGCCATCTCTTTCAACTTCTTTACCTTTTGTCATTGTGTTAATAACAATTTGTACATCCCCATTTTGAATACGTGTTAATAAATCATCTTCTCCACCGATTTTACCCACAACTTCAACAGGGATATTGTGCGCTTCTAATTTTTGTGCAGTACCTTGTGTAGCTAAGATTTTATAACCTACTTCATTTAAACGGTGAGCAATATCAACGATTTCTTCTTTATCTTTATCGCTTACTGTCATTAATACTGTACCATGATCTTTTACTTCTACCCCACTACCTGTTAAACCTTTATATAAAGCTTTTTCAAGTGTTAAATCTTTACCCATCACTTCACCGGTAGATTTCATTTCAGGTCCAAGTGTAATGTCAACATTTTTTAATTTATTAAAACTAAATACCGGTGCTTTAACAAACACACCCTCTGAATATGGTTGAATACCTTGTTGATAGCCTAAATCTTTAAGCTTTGTGCCCATTATCGCTTGCATGGCAAGTTGTGCCATTTGAATATCAGTAATTTTACTTAAGAAAGGCACTGTACGACTTGCACGTGGGTTAACTTCTAATACATACACACCATCATGTGCAATAACGAATTGAATATTGATGAGTCCTACAATGTTTAATCCTTTAGCTAATTTAATTGTATAATCTTCGAGTGTTTTTATTTCTTCATCGCTCAATGTTTGTGGTGGATACACTGCAATTGAATCACCGCTATGAACACCTGCACGTTCAATATGCTCCATAATACCAGGAATAATAACTGTTTCACCATCAGAAATTGCATCGACTTCTATTTCTTTACCTGTTAAATATCTATCCACTAATACTGGATGTTCTGGACTTGCTTTAACAGCTTGCTCCATATAATTTTCTAATTCTGCATCACTATTTACAATCTCCATGGCACGACCACCTAATACATAAGAAGGTCTTACAACTACTGGATAACCAATTTCACGTGCATTTTCTAATGCTTCTTTAGGAGAAGTTGCTGTTTTACCTTTAGGTTGTGGAACATCAATTTTTCTTAAAAGTGCTTCAAATTCTTTTCTATCTTCTGCACGATTTAAATCTTCTAGTGATGTTCCTAAGATTTTCACACCATGTTTAGCTAATTTATCAGCTAAATTGATTGCTGTTTGACCGCCAAATTGAACTACTACACCTTTAGGTTGCTCTAAATTAATAATATTCATTACATCTTCTTCAGTTAGCGGTTCAAAATATAATTTATCTGAAATTGAAAAGTCTGTTGATACTGTCTCTGGATTATTATTAACAATAATCGCTTCATATCCGGCATTTTGAATTGCCCAAACGGCATGTACTGTCGCATAATCAAACTCTACACCTTGTCCGATACGTATTGGTCCAGAACCTAATACTAAAATTTTCTCTTTATCTGTAACTACAGATTCATTTTCTGTTTCATATGTTCCGTAATAATATGGTGTAGATGATTCAAATTCTGCTGCACACGTGTCTACCATTTTATATACAGGTTTAATATCATTATCTTGACGTAATTGATATACTTCTTCTTCTGTCATATCAAAGCGATGAGCAATCACTTTATCACTGAAACCATAATCTTTTGCATATTTAAGATATTCTAAGTCTCCTGGATGCGCTTTAAGTTCATGTTCAATATGAATAATATTAAGGAATTTATTTAAGAAGAAATAATCAATTTTAGTCATGTCATGAATTTCTTGTAATGATGTGCCACGTCGAATCGCTTCACCAATAAAGAATAAACGCTCATCATCTTGATGACTGATACGTTCTTTAATGTAATCTAAGTCATAATTTTCACCATTTGGTAAACCAAGATGATGAACACCATATTCTAATGAACGAATCGCTTTTAATAATGATTCTTCATATGTACGACCAATAGCCATCACTTCACCAGTAGCCTTCATTTGCGTTCCTAATTCACGTTCCCCTTTTTCGAATTTATCAAATGGAAAACGTGGAATTTTTGAAATGACATAATCAAGTGTTGGTTCAAAAGCAGCATAAGATGTTCCAGTTATAGGATTTAGCATCTCATCTAATGTTAAACCAACCGCAATTTTAGCCGCCAATTTAGCAATTGGATAGCCTGTTGCTTTTGATGCTAGTGCAGATGAACGAGACACACGTGGATTAACTTCAATGATGTAATAATTTAAGGAATATGGATCTAAAGCCAGCTGTACATTACAACCACCTTCAATACCTAAAGCACGAATCACTTTAAGCGATACATCACGTAACATTTGGTATTCAACATCTGATAGTGTCTGACTAGGAGCTACAACCACTGAATCTCCAGTATGGATACCTACTGGGTCAATATTTTCCATATTACATACTACAATGGCATTGTCATTTTTATCACGCATAACTTCATATTCAATTTCTTTATATCCTGCTATTGATTTTTCAATTAAACATTGAGTCGCTGGACTATAATGTAATCCATTACTTACAACTTCTTTTAATTCTTCATCATTATGACAGATACCACCACCAGTACCTCCCATTGTAAAGGCAGGGCGTACAATTAATGGATATCCCACTTGTTCTTTGAATGCAAATGCTTGTTCCACAGTATTTACTATATCACTTTCAGGTACTGGAACATCTAAATCATTCATCAATGATCGGAATAATTCTCTATCTTCTGCTTGTTGTATAGATTCTAATTTTGTACCTAATAACTCTACATTATTTGCTTTTAATACACCGCTATCATGTAATTGTATTGCCATATTCAAACCTGTTTGTCCACCTAATGTAGGTAATAATGCATCAGGTTGTTCTTTACGAATGATACGTGCAATAAAGTCATGAGTTAAAGGTTCAATATATACTTTATCTGCAATTTCTTTATCAGTCATAATGGTTGCAGGATTTGAGTTCACTAAAATAACACGGTATCCTTCTTCTTTTAAAGCAAGACACGCTTGTGTTCCAGCATAGTCAAATTCTGCAGCTTGTCCAATAATAATAGGACCTGAACCAATTACTAAAATCGTTTTAATATCGTCACGTTTAGGCATTCGTTTTACTCTCCTTTTTATTATCTTTAAAATCTCTCATCATATCTAAGAACTCATCAAATAAGTAATTTGAGTCACTTGGGCCTGGTCTTGCCTCTGGATGATATTGCACTGAAAAGGCTGGTAATGTTTTATGTCTTAATCCTTCAACCGTACCATCATTTAAAGCAACATGTGTCACTTCTAAATCTGTATTTTTTAAAGAATCTTTATCAATAGCATAACCGTGATTTTGACTTGTGATATCTACTTTACCTGTGCGTAAATCTTTTACAGGATGATTCGCACCACGATGTCCGAACTTCATCTTAAATGCTTTGGCGCCTTGAGATAATGCAAATAACTGATGACCAAGACAAATACCAAAGAATGGTATATTTCCTAAAATACCTTTAATCATATCTAAAGCAACATCAACTTCTTCTGGATCTCCAGGTCCATTTGAAAGCATGACACCATCTGGTGACATTGCTAATATTTCCTCTGCTGAAGTATCATAAGGTACTACAGTAACATTACATCCTCTTGAATTAAGCTCTCTAACAATATTTTGCTTTTTACCAAAGTCTAATAACACGACGCTTAAATCTGAACCTGTTGATACATACGGTGTTTTTGTTGACACAGTAGTCACCTCATCACGAGGTAACTCTGCAGTTTTTAAGTTAGCTGCAAGCGATTCAATTTCCTCTTTATTGTCGGTAAATCCTGCTTTTAATACACCATATTTTCTAATTTTTCTAGTAATACTACGCGTATCTACCCCTGAAATACCAGGAATATGATATTGAACAAGCACTTCATGTAATGTTTTTTGTTTTCTAAAATTACTTGGATGCGTACTTGCTTCCTTAACTACTACCCCATTTAATGTAGGTGTAAGTGATTCAAAATCATCTCTATTAATACCATAATTTCCAATTAAAGGATAAGTAAATGTAACAATTTGACCAGTATATGATGGATCAGAAATCGTTTCTTGATATCCAGTCATCGCTGTATTAAATACAATTTCACCGATTGATAATTGATCTGACCCTAATTTATATCCTTCATAATATGAACCATCTTCAAATACGAGATATCTACGTTCAAACATTTTACTTGTCCTCCTTAAATTTAACTTCACCCTCAACCATTGTTAAAACAGGGTTACCATATACTTTATATCCTATAAATGGTGTATTATCTGCTTTAGATAAGAAATCTTCACCACGAATTTCTCTTTCTTCATCTAAATTGATAATTGTTAAATCTGCATAGCTGCCTTCTTCTAATTTTCCATAAGGTAAATCAAATATTTGTGCTGGCTTAATTGTTAAGTAATCAACAAGTTGTTGTAATGACCAGTCTCCTTTTTTAACAAAATGAGTATATAATAATGGGAAGGCCGTTTCACTTCCTACAATACCAAATGGTGCTTTTGTCATTGGCTGAGCTTTTTCTTCTTTGGCATGAGGCGCGTGATCTGTAGCAATACAATCAATGGTACCATCTAGTAATCCTTCTAATAATGCATCTCTATCTTCTTTACTTCTTAATGGTGGATTCATTTTAAAAATGGCATTATCGCCTGGAACATCATCTTCAGTTAATAACAGATGATGTGGTGTCACTTCAGCTGTAACATGAATGCCTGCTGCTTTAGCATCACGAATTGCTCTTACACTTTCTTTTGTTGAAACGTGGCACACGTGATAGTGACAATTAGCTGCTTCTGCTAATAAAACGTCTCGTGCAATTTGTACAGATTCACAAATATTTGGAATGCCAGGAATACCTAATTCTTCACTACGTTTACCTTGATGCATTGCACCACCATAAATTAAGCTATTATCTTCACAATGAGCAACAACTGCTTTATTTAATTTTGCTGCTTGTTGCATCGCTTCATACATCATTGCTGATTCCTGAACACCCACACCATCATCTGTAAATGCAAATGCACCCTCTTTTGCAAGTGCTTCAAAATCAACATGCTCTTTACCAGCTTGACGAATGGTAATTGATGCATAAGGCAAGACACGGACTTGTGCATTTTCTTTAATTAATGATTGCAACTGATCCATGTGTTCTACTGTATCAGGTACAGGACGTGTATTAGGCATTGGACATACTGTTGTAAATCCTCCACGTGCAGCTGATTTTGTTCCAGTTTCAATTGTTTCCTTATGTTCCCCACCTGGTTCTCTTAAATGTACATGCACATCTACTAGACCTGGTGCTACAAATTGACCATTTGCATCAATGACTTCAGTACCTTCATCAATATTAATATTTTCATTCATTTCCTTGATATATTGTCCATCAATTAAAATTGACGTTGATTTAAGTTCACCATTGTCTAAAATTTTAGCATTTTTTATAAGTTTCATAATTATTCTCCTTTTCTTGATAAAAGTTTATCTATTACAGCCATTCTTAAATACATTCCATTTTCCATTTGTTTAAAGATTCTTGACTTAGGTGCTTCAACTAGTTCACTATCGATTTCTACGCCACGATTTACTGGAGCAGGATGCATCACTATCGCATCCTCTTTTAAACGACGATACCTTTCTTTAGTTAACCCATATTGTTCATGATAATAATCAGCTTTAAAGTTTGCTTCATCAGTAATACCATGTCTTTCATGTTGAACTCTTAAAAGCATAATAATATCAACTTTATTAATCACATCATCAATATTTACATAAGGAGCATCTAATGTTTCATCTACCCATTCATTTGGACTTGAGAACATCACCTTAGCACCAAGCGAGGTTAAACTTGTATAATTACTTCTCGCTACACGAGAATTTTTAATATCTCCACATATTAAAATATTTAATCCTTCAAATGTTTCATATTCTTCATAAATCGTCATTATATCCAATAAGCTTTGAGTAGGATGCTGACCACTACCATCTCCAGCATTTGCAATCGGAATATTTAAATTTTCTAGTTCTTCGTAATATGCATTTTGAGGATGTCTAATAACTAATAAATTGACGCCAATACTCTCTAACGTTTTACAAGTGTCATAAAGCGATTCCCCTTTTTGTACTGAAGAAGTACTTGTTTCAAAGTTAACTTGTTTCAATCCAAGATTAAGTTCAGCTACTTCAAAACTGCATTTTGTGCGTGTTGAATTTTCAAAGAATAAGTTAGATACATATTTCCCTTCATACTGAGGGACAGTTTCTTTTCCTGATTTAAAACGACTCGCTGTTTGAATAAGATTAAAAATATCATCGTTTGTTAAATATTCCATTGAAAATAAATGTTCCATGACGTGCCTCCTAAAAGATCCTCTTTTATTTAATGTCTGATTCTTCTTTTTCTTTTGGCAAAATAAGATTTAATATGATTCCTGATAATGCTGCTAAAGCCATGCCTTCAATTTGTAGGTTCACACCAAGACTTTTTAAATTGATAAGTAAATTTCCAATACCGACTACTAGTACTACTGACGCAATAACTAAATTACGATTACTAGCAAAATCAACACGACTTTCTACCAACATTCTAAGTCCACTTGCTGCAATAATACCGAATAATAAGATAGATACACCACCCATCACTGGTGTAGGAATTGATGAAATTAATGCTGAGAACTTACCTATAAATGATAAGATAATTGCAATCACTGCTGCACCACCAATGACATAAATACTATATATTTTTGTAATTGCGAGCACACCAATATTTTCACCATAAGTTGTACTAGGCGGTCCTCCAATAATACTAGCAAACATTGTTGAAACGCCATCACCTATAATTGAACGATGTAAACCAGGATTTTCAAAGAAATTACGTCCTACAATTTTATTAATCACCATTTGATGACCAATATGTTCACTGACTGTTACAAATACTATAGGCAACATGACTAAAATAAGTCCGATATGTATCGATGGAACATAATCTTTAAATGGTAAATATATATCTGGAAAATCTAGCCAACTGGCTTTAGCAATTGGTTTGAAATTAACAATGCCTACAAAAATTGACACAATATAACCTACAATAATTCCTATTAACACAGGAATAAGTGAAAGGAAACCTTTAAAAAATCCTTGAACAATAATAGTTACTAGTAAGGTTACTAATGCGACTAATAAATAGCTTAAATTGTAACCCTTCATATCTCCTGAATTCTCATACATTGCCATGTTTACTGCTGTTGGTGCGAGACTTAATCCAATGACCATAATAACTGGACCAACAACAACTGGTGGTAAAAGATGCATCAACCAACCGGTACCACTTAATTTTATGAAAATACCAATAATGATATACATTACGCCACTAGCAAATAATGCGACAAGTATATCTCCTAAACTGTGCGTACTTAACCCCGTAATAATTGGAGTAATAAATGCAAAGCTTGAACCTAAATAGGCAGGTATTTTTGCTTTAGTAATTAATATGTATAGTAATGTTCCTATACCCGATGCTAATAATGCAGCAGAAATAGGTAACCCTGTTAAAAATGGAACAAGGACAGTTGACCCAAACATTGCAAATAGATGTTGTAAGCTTAAAAACGCCCATTGTGCTGGTTTTGGTTTATCTTTTACATCTAGTACTGGTTTGACAGTACGTTCAAACATTTGCTCATTTTCCATGAAATGTTCTTCCTTTCTAAAAAAGTCTCTTTACACTATGGTAAAGAGACTAAAATAAATTAATGAAATATTATAAAAAGCTTCTTTAAGTTTTTTATAACATGACATAGGAAAAGTATTTAATTTAAGTGAGACATATCATCTATCCATTTAATAAATACATTACACGCTCACCATTACATACTTCACCTTTTTCAGTCTCTCGTACTGGTTTAAAAGGTTAGTTATTCAATTATTACTGCATTTCTATCATCTATTTCTTCAAGATAAACAGATACTGCTTCATCTTTTGCAGTAGGTATATTCTTTCCAACAAAGTCTGCTCTAATTGGCAGTTCACGATGACCACGATCCACAAGGGCAGCGAGGCCAATCTTTATAGGTCGAGAATGTAATAAAATTGCATCTAAAGATGCTCTAACTGTTCGTCCAGTATAAAGTACATCATCAATAATAATCACTATCTTATCTGTAACATCTTGATCAATTTCAATGGCATCTTTAGTGATAGGCTTTTTCGAGTTTTCAATATCATCTCTAAAATGAGTAATGTCAATCGTACCTGTTGGAACTACATGATGTTCAATTTGTTTAATTTTTTCTTGAATACGACGTGCTAAAAATTCGCCTCTTGTCTTAATACCTAAAAGAACAAGTTGTTCAGTTCCTTTATTATATTCTAGAATTTCATGTGCTATACGTGTAACAGTACGTTGTATAGCCGCTTTGTCCATAATAATACGTTCTGACATGATTACACCTCTTAAAAGAAAAAACCTCATGCCTTTTATAAAGACATGAGGTTTAATGTATATAAAAATATTTTATATGATTAGTCTGATAGTAATCGAACAATTGAAGTTAATCATATTTATATCATTAGTCACCCTGTCTTTTGAGCCTCTCTGGACTCTTTTTAAAAGACACTGTTTTGTTTAATTTTAACTGTTATTAGCTTAAATCTTTTTAGTTCATAAGTCAATATGCTTTCTTTTAATTTACGACTTTATTCTCTAATTTTATGATTCTCTTAATCGAATATCTTCTAATAGCGATTGAAACGCTTGAGGTAACTCAGCATGACGTTCAATATATTCATGAGTGACAGGATGTTTAAAACCAATAACTCCAGCATGTAACGCTTGTCCACCAATATCTAATGTTTTTCTAGGACCATATTTAGGATCTCCAACAAGTGGGAACCCAATATATTTCATATGAACACGAATTTGATGAGTACGCCCTGTTTCTAATTGACATTCAATCAATGTATAGTCATTAAAATGCTCTAATACATTAAAATGAGTCACTGCTTCTTTTCCATCATCAACAACATCCATAGATTGACGGTCTTTTTTGTTTCTGCCTATTGGAGCATCAATTGTTCCATAATCATGAGGAATATTACCATGTACTAAAGCTGTATACTTACGCTTTACTGTTTTATCCATAAGTTGTTCTACTAGACCACGATGTGCTACATCATTTTTAGCTACCATAAGTAACCCAGACGTATCTTTATCAATACGATGAACAATACCAGGACGTATCTCTCCATTGATACCTGATAAATCTTTAATTTGATACATTAATCCATTAACTAATGTACCTGTATAATGACCTGGTGAAGGGTGTACAACCATACCTTTAGGTTTATAAACAATGGCTACATCTTTATCTTCATAATAAATATCTAAATTGAGGTTCTCCGGTAAAATATCGGCTTCAACCACTTCTTTTTCAGTTACTTGAATCTCATCATTTAATTTAACTTTATAATTTGATTTGATTATTTTACCATTAACAGTGACTAAATCATTTTTAATCCAATCTTGAAGTTGACTTCTAGACCACTCACTATTGAAATCAGATAATAATTTATCAATACGCTGACCTACGAGTGCTTCATCTTCTATTTTATATTTATACGTTTCCACTACGTGCCCTCCTATTCTTTTTTGGTTGCATCCTTAACCAATGCAATAATGACAAAAATAACACCAATTGTTAAGCTTGAATCTGCGATATTAAAAATTGGAAAATCATATCCAAAAATATTTGTATCAATGAAATCAACAACTTCACCATTGAATAAACGATCGATAAAGTTACCTAATGCACCTGCAAATAATAAGCTAATTGCAACTTGCATAAACGCATTATATTTAGTTTCTTTAATATAAAATATAATAAGTACAGCTAAAATAATAAGAGTAATAATATAGAAAAATCCCATTTTACCACTTAAAATCCCCCATGCTGCACCATTATTTCTATGTGAGGTAATATTTAAAAAATGAGGAATCACTTCATAAGAATCACCAATGTTCATTGTTGCTGTAATTATTTTTTTAGTTAATTGGTCTATAATTAAAATCACGATGGCTACTATTAAAGATAAACCAATATAATATTTCTTTTTCATTCATGTGCCTCCATTCAGCCCTCAACTCTTTGACAACACTCTACATTATAGCCTACTACTTAGCATAAAAAAAGCTACAATCTTCTATGTCATATTTGTGTTACTTTTAGGATGAATATAATTAAATTGATCGACTTGATAAACATCTACAAAACGTGTTGTAATTTCGTAAGGTTTTCTGAAATTCATATCAGAGACTATTAAAGAGCCATCATTATTGACTTGTTCTACATAAGCAACATGTCCATGTTTTCCTTTTGGATAATGTAAAATAGAACCCTTAGTTGGATTTTCATTGACTGTATATCCTTGTTTCTTAGCCTTATTAGCCCAATATTTAGCGTCACCCCATTGGTTACTTATTAAATGATGATCTTCTTTTACTCGATCAAATACATAGTAAGTACATTGACCTTTAGCGTATGTGTTATATTTCATAGGATTTTTTTCCCAAAAATGAATTGTAGGTTCAGTCATATCTTGATTGTCTAGACCATCAAAAATTGCACCGCCCGTAAATATCATGCATACAAATACCATTAAAAAAATCCATTTTTTCATTTCATCACTCTACCTTTATAAAATTAAATCTAAATTGGATACCATCTGGGCCTTTAATATTGATATGATGTGTTTCTGGATAATGAAAGTCAACGATAGATAGACCATAAGTATGTTCATTATCTATTCGCTTTATTTTTGAATTCCATTGATTCATTGAAAGATGACAATAATATTGTTCAGAAGCTAAATAAAAAGATTCATCATCTAAATATGCAGAAGGTACTAGTCCAAAATAGTTTAGATAATACTCTCTTACTTCATTTAATCGAATGGTTTTTAAACTAATATTCCCAATTTTACTATCATTAGGTAAACCTTGCCATCCGATGGTTGATGCATATGGTAATAATGAAGAAACATCGAGTGGCTTAATATCGAGTCTAATCCATTCACTTTCTTGTTTCCAATCAGAAATCGATTTATCAACATAAAACTTAAACATATGACCTTCTGGATCTTCGACAAAAATAAATGTACATACGTTTTGTTCTCCACCATTAATTGGTAACTCATAGTCATTTAACTTTTCGATTAGATCTGCCAGATGGTGTGTATTGGATAATTGAACTCCTATATAAAATAAACCAGCTTCTTGAGATAAAGGATTTCGTCCAGATTTTATCTCTCTTAAAGTAATATAATGGTGACGATCTCCAATTTGATATTTGACAGCCGTTAATGTCTCTTCCACCTTTTTAAATCCTAATAATTCTTCATAGAACGGTTGTAAAGTACGTAAATCTCTTACATTTAAAGTGATACCATTAATAAAATGTGCATCATTATCATGAAACATAGGGTACCTCCTAAATTTTAAAATCTCTCTTTCAATTTAAAATAGCTACGATTAATGATTATTCTATAATAAAATAATTAAAATTTTATCAGTCTTAATGCGTAATATTCAACTATTTAGGCTAAAAAAAGCTTTCGATAGAAAGAACTTCATGGCTCTTCCATCGAAAACTTTTAAATACATAAAGTATACTATTTTTTAGCTAAAAATTTATTGTATATTCTTGCACCAACAAATGCGCCAATCATTGCACCAGTAGTCATAGCAAGATTAGTAAAAATTTTATTAACAGGATCTTGTTTATCTTCTTCTTCATTAGCTAAATGATTCATATGGTGTTTAAACACATCCATCACAAACTTATGTGCATTGGCTTGAGTAAACTTATAAACTCCCCATGGTAATGTTGGTTCATATTCATGTAATGCTACAATACCTTCATTAGTATCTAATATACGCCTAAATTCAAATCGCGCATTACCGCCGTCTTTAGCCATTGCTAAATCTCCACCAACAATTTTATATACAATCATTTCACTCGTAGAATCATGATTATGTCGTGTCATTTTTAAAATGAATTTCTTTATTAATGGTAATTGAATATTAAATTCATGCTCATTAATGGTACCATCTATTAAATGAAGCGTAATATCATTTATAAATTCTGCATATTCTCTTGTTACATCACGCATTGAATAACTTTCAGGAATTTTAAAACGCGTTATTGCTCTAACATCTTTCACTTCATTTTTCTTATCTTGCTTTGATTTAGGTTTAGACTGTTTTGTAGTTATTGTTTGTTGTTCATCTTGTTCTTCTTTCAGTGCTTTTCTTACACTTTCTTCATAATTCATTTTCCCTAATGATATTTCAGGTTTTATACGCTCAGGCTGTGGAATCATATCATGCACTAAACTATCCATAAGTGGGTATACCATTTCTTTAGGTACTTGCGAAATCAGTCTAACCCAAAATCGACTTAACCAAATAGGAATAATTGGTAAATTCAACGTAGGTAAACGTTTATCAAGAATAGCCGCTGTACGTTCAAATAATTCTTGATAATTCATTACCTTAGGTCCTGTAATATCAAATGCTTCATTTTCTTGTGGAGAACGTTCAACTAACATAGCTAATTTATCAATAACATCATCAATAGATACTGGCGCAATCATATTGTGAGCCCAGTTCGGTAGAATCATTGCTGGCAAACGCTCTATCATTCTTTTTAAAATAGGATATGAGCTACCTTTTGAACCTATAATTAGACCAGCACGTAATGTGCTTACAGGGATGTCATAATATCCTAATATTTTTTCACATTCTAACCGACTTTTTAAGTGAGGTGATAACTGAGTATCATTTGGGATAATACCACTCATAAATATAATATGTTTAACACCTTGCTTTTTTGCTGCACGTCCAAAATTATCAGCTAGTAGTGCATCCATATCTTCGAAATTCGCTTGTGTAAGTTTAGCACTTGGCATCATTGAATGAACAAGATATATCGCAGTATCTATACCTTCCATTACCTCAGTTATAGCATCTAAATCAAATAAATCCGCTGATTTCCAAGTTACATTTCTTTCATTTTTTTTATTTTGAGCATTTCTTGATATTGCGATAATCTCATGATTATCTTTTATTTTATCTTTTAAATGACTACCGATATATCCAGAAGCCCCAGTTAGTAAAATCTTGCCCATAATTTTATCCCTCTTCCTATATCTATCATAAACATACGAGAAATATTCCATCACTTATTATGTGTTATAACCTAGTTCCTCTTCATCTAAACTTGAAACTCTATTCAGCTATATTTTCAAACTATTATTATTTAATATTTATATACTTTAAAAAAAACGCTCGTAATCCTTAATTAGGTTACAAGCGTTCTATCTTTATTGAATTAAACTAAAGTTTTTACGACTTCTTGACAACGTGGACATAAATGATCAAGTTCACCAACAGATCCTAATGCTTCACTATAATTCCAACATCTTTCACATTTTTCACCTGAAGCATGGTCAATACGAATGTCACCATGTTGATATTCATTTCCATTGTCTACTTTTTCAGTCACTTCAACTTGAGAGACGATAAATAATTGTTGTAAGTCATTAAATTGTTGTAAAAATTCTGCAGCTTTAAAGTGATCATTGTTTCCAATCACTACTTTAGCTTCAAGAGATTTACCGATAACTTTTTCATTACGTGCTGCTTCTAATGCACGGTTTACATCATCACGTAATGACATAAATTGATTCCATTTATCTAATAACTCTTGATCAACGTCCACAACTTTTGGCATATCTGCTAAATGAACACTTTCTTCTTTAACATGTGGTGTATGAGACCATACTTCTTCGGCAGTGTGTACTAAAATAGGAGCGAGTAATTTGGTCATATCTACTAAAATTTGATACAACACTGTTTGCATGCTACGACGTTTATGTGCGTCTTTTTGTTCAATATACAGAATATCTTTACCATAATCTAAATAGAAGTTACTTAATTCAACATTGATAAAGTTTTGAACTTCTTGATAAATATTTAAGTAATCAAAGTTATCATAGTGATTAATAGTACTAGCAGTGAATTCACGTAAGCGATTCAATAAGTAGCGATCTACTTCTAATAATTCATGTTCAGGTACACTGTCTGTTTCAGGATTAAAGTCGTTAATATTACCTAACATAAATCTTAAAGTATTTCTGATTTTTCTATAAACATCAGACGTTTGTTTTAAAATTTCATCTGAAATACGTACATCTGCTAAGTAGTCTGTACTACTTACCCATAATCGTGCAATATCTGCACCTTTTTGTTTTACTACTTGATTAGGTACGATAACGTTACCTAAAGATTTACTCATTTTTTTACCTTCGCCATCCATTACGAAACCATGTGACAATAAGAATTTATAAGGCGCTTGTTCTCTAGTCGCAACTGCTGTAGTAATTGAAGAGTTAAACCAACCACGATATTGGTCACTACCTTCAAAATATAAATCGGCTGGGAAATGCAATTCTGGACGAGTTTCTAACACGCCTCTATGAGATGAACCAGAGTCAAACCAAACATCCATAATATCTGTTTCTTTAGTAAATTCTCCATTAGGGCTTCCAGGATGTGTGAATCCTTCAGGTAATAAATCTTTAGCTTCTCTTTCAAACCAAACATTTGAGCCATATTCTTCAAATAAATCAGCTACATGATTGACTGTTTCTTTTGTCATAATAATATCGCCATTTTCAGCGTAAAATACAGGCAATGGTACACCCCATACACGTTGACGAGAAATCACCCATTCACCACGATCACGAATCATATTATAAATACGTGTTTTACCCCAATCTACTTTAAAATCAGTTTCTTCAATCGCATCTAAGATATCTTGTCTCACTTTATTAATTGAAGCAAACCATTGAGGTGTTGCACGGAAAATAACTGGTTTTTTAGTACGCCAATCATGCGGATAACTATGCGTAATAAAGTCTAACTTTAATAAGGCACCTTTATCAGTTAAAAGGTCTGTTACAGCTTTATTTGCTTTATCATAGAACATACCTTCAAATTGTCCGCCTTCCTCGGTGAAGACACCTTTATCATCCAAAGGACTGATAACAGGTAAATCGTATTTTTGACCTACAACATAGTCATCTTCCCCGTGACCAGGGGCAGTGTGTACACAACCAGTACCAGCATCAGTTGTTACATGACCACCATTAATGACTAAGGATACTCGATCTATGAAAGGATGTTGTGTTTCAACATACTCTAACTCTTTCCCTGTAAATTCTTTTTCCAATTGAATAGTATCTTTATCCCAACCTAATGCTTCAGAAACGCTTTCAGCTAAAGCTTCAGCAATCACATATTTCTTACCATTTACATTATATTGACCATATTTCAAGTCTGGATGAACTGTAATTGCTACGTTAGAAGGTAATGTCCAAGGTGTAGTTGTCCAGATAATAAATTGAGCATCCTCATCGATAGTACCTTTTGAATCTTTAACATCAAAGGCTACATAAATAGATGCTGAACGTTTATCATGATATTCAATTTCAGCTTCAGCAAGTGAAGATTCACTTGATGGTGACCAATATACCGGTTTTTTACCTTTATAAATTAAACCTTTATCAGCCATTTCGCCAAACAAACGAATTTGAGCTGCTTCATATTCAGGTTTAAGAGTAATATATGGATTATTAAAGTCCCCACGTACACCTAAACGCTTAAAATCTTGTTTTTGAAGTTCAACTTGTTCTAAAGCAAATTCTTTACATTTTTCTCTAAACTCAGCAATTGACATTTTTTTGCGATCAACGCCTTTTTTAGTCAATGCTTGTTCAATTGGTAAACCATGTGTGTCCCATCCTGGAACGTAAGGTGAGTAAAATCCTTGCATCGTTTTATAACGTACAATAATATCTTTAATAATTTTATTTAATGCATGTCCCATGTGAAGATTACCATTTGCATAAGGTGGGCCATCATGCAAAATAAATGATTGATTTCCTTCATTTTTCTCTAAAGCTTTTTGATAATGATTATTTGCTTCCCATTGCTCTTGAATTTTTGGCTCTTTATTAGGTAAACCTCCTCGCATTGGAAAGTCAGTTTTAGGCATTAATAAAGTTTCTTTGTAATTCATATTTTCCACTCCTTAAATATAAAAAGAACTCTAAGTTCAATTAATAGGGACGGGAAACCCGCGGTACCACCCTTCTTAACTCAACTTAGAGTTCTCTTCTTAATATTATAAAATTTTAATTTGCCAGTGATATAAAAAATAGACTTATATTAGGCTTGCACCGTGTCCTAACTCGCTGTGAAAAGTTTATTATTTTTTACGTGTCTGACATTTTATTAACTATTTATTTGATGATGATTCGCTACTTGAAACATCCTTATTTTCAGAAGTAGACTTATTTGTATTAGTTGTTTCATTAGAATTGATTGACTGATTTTCCTCATTTGATACTGTCTCAGTTGTTTCACTCGTTGGAGTTTCACTATTCGCATTTGGATTTACATCTTGTGGATTTAAATGCTGTATGTTTTCTTGTGTCACTTGTTCTGCATCAAAATCATAATTTAATAAGTAATCCCAATCATCATTTTTCAATAAATCCAGCTGTGCTTCTACAAGCATACGAAATCTTGATCTAAATATTTTAGATTGACGTTTCATATCTTCAGTTTGGAAAGATAAATGACGTGCTTTTTCAATAGCATCATTTACAATCACATCAGCTTGCGCTTTTGCTTTAGAGATAATTGCTTCTGATTCTTTTGTGGCAGCAATTTTTGTTTGTTCTCCAGCTTGTTGAGCTTGAATAAGCGCATCACTTACTGATTGATGAACATCTTGATAAGATTTAATATTAGTATCTCTCTCTTCAAGCACTTTTTCAAGTTGTTTTTTTTCTTCTTTAAGTCTTTCAATCTCATTACTTAATTGAGTTAAAAAGTCGCTAACTTCAGCAGGCTCCAAACCATTTTTCACTCTTGTAAATTCCTTATTTCTTATTTCATTAGGTGTAAAAGCCATCTGTTATCCTCCTTAAAACAAACCATCATAAAGGTGTTTTTATTATTTATCAATCAATATCATTTACTTAAATAGTGTTTGATACGTTATATGAACTTTTTCTTTTTTAGTTTTGCCACCTATATCAATAATTCGAGCACGTCCAAATCCTTGAATAGAGAGCAAATCATTGTTTTGAAGTTGAAAATCGGGAGAATCGATTAAAGTATGATTCACTTTTACCCGTTTTTTTTCAATTAATTGTTTAGCAATTGATCTAGATTTTCGAATCATTTCTTTTAAAACGACATCTAATCTTAAAGCACTGACTGTACTATGATGAATATTCCAATTCTCTTTTGATTGTATCATATCTTTAAATGGAATAGAATCAAGTTTGACTGTAGCACCTTTAATCTTTGTTAATTCCATCATAATATATGATTCCAATTGCTTTGTCAAAACAAACTGAATCGTATCACCAACAAGTATATCTCCTACTTGTTCTCTTTCTATACCTAAAGACATTAAAGTTCCAAGTACATGTTGATGTTGAATAGACACAAATTTCTCAGGATAATTAATTTGGATTAATACTTCTTCAAAATCACCTTCAGTAGGTTCAAAATAACTAGGCGCAATAATTGCTCTCTTTCTTTCTGCCGATTGACCACCGAAATAGCTCACTTTCATATCTTCAAAACTACCGACGATGACTTCTAATATATATTGTTCTCTAGGATCTAAAAATGAAGTCAATACAGGTGCATATTGTTGATTAACTTGTTCACATTTATCTAATAATTGATTAATAAGTGGTTGTTCTTCATTTCTAAAGTGCTGATAAATATCGATGATTAACGCCTCCTCTTTTAAGTGTTAAAGAGCCTGAGACATTATGCATATCACAGGCTCTACTAACTTATTATAAAATTATTTTAGTATTAAATAATTTAATATCATATCAAAAATACTTTGCAATCCATATTGAAATAATACAAGTACAAATAATGCTACAATTGATGAAATATCAATCATACCAATGGGTGGAATAATCTTTCTAAATGGCTCTAAGAAAGGTTCATATATCTTACTTAAAAATGATCCAAATTTAGATTCTCTAATTGTTGGAACCCATGAAGTAAAGAAATAAATAATCATTCCCCAATAATAAATTTGAACTAGTAATATTATAAAGTTAAATATACTAGCTAATATACCAACATCCATATATTATATTCTACTCCTTAAATTATTCGTAATGTTGTTGTGTATTCATCTGTTCAAGGTGATCGGTAATACTACCTGCCACCTCAACATTATCAGGTGTACAAAGGAAGATATCAGCACCTACACGTTGTATATCTCCGCCAATGGCATAAACTGTTCCGCTTAAGAAGTCAATAATACGTTTCGCTGATACTTTATCAATACGTTGTAAGTTAACTAATGTCGCACGACGATTTTTAAGTTCATCTGCAATGTCTTGAGTATCTGAAAATACACGAGGTTCAAATAAGCACATTTTTGAATTTTCGTAATTACTATAACCTGTACCAGCTGATTGATTCATAGTAACAACATTTTTTGAATTAGACTTATTTGATGTATTTCCCATACGATAATTCCTTTCTTCAGTATTGTAATTTTTTGATACTTTCTTTTGAGGTACAGTTTTTAAGTGATTTTGATTATTCTGTGTTCTTTCAATAGGTTGCTGTTGCATATTACGATTTTGATTTTCTTCATTTTGTGTTACACGCTGTTGTCTTTCAGCAGGGCTTTCGACTTCTTCTTCATCTTCCATTAGGAAAAAATTATTAAATAAATCCTTGATAGCCACGGGGCTCACTCCTCTTCTCCAACAAGTTTAGTCCCTATTCTTATAAATGTAGCACCTTCTTCTACAGCAATAGTATAATCATTACTCATTCCCATAGATAAATATTCACATGGTGCATAATTCAATTTAAGGTTTTTAATTTCATCTCGTTTTAATCTCAATTGTTTAAATAACTGATGTATGTAGTCCTTATCATCGGTATAAGGCGCCATTGTCATTAATCCAACAATTTTAATATTGTCGAATGCTTTAATTTGTTCAATAAAATCATTAACTTCACTAAGCGCAATACCATGTTTAGTTTCTTCACCAGAAACATTCACTTGGATAAAGCATGAAATAGTGTGAGTTGCTCTTTTATTAATTTCTTTTGCTAAACTCAAACGATCTAGTGCATGTAAATAATCGATGTCATTAATCACATCTTTTACTTTTCTAGACTGCAGTGAACCGATAAAATGCATTGTAACATCTTTAGGTAAGGCTTGTTTTTTTTCTAGAAAACCTTCTACTCTATTTTCTCCAAAGTGTCTTAAACCAGCATCATACGCTTCTTTTGCTCGGTCTATTGTAACATATTTTGTTACTGCAATCACGTTTGGAGCGGTCTTAATCACACTTTTTTCAAGATGATGATTAATTTCCGCTTGTATTTTTTCTAAATTTTCTGTCACTTTCATTATATATCAACCTCTTAACTTTGTAATGACATAAAGGATTATAGTGATATAACTGCATTACACTACACTTCTCCTTTTTGACCTATAAATGCTAGCATCCTGCCAGTTTTACCTTTTTCAACACGATAAGAGAAAAAAAGCGATAAGTCTTCTGATGTAGTGTATTTTGTAATATTAATATTTTCAGCTGGTACGCCACTATTTTTTAATAATAAAGCGTTAGCTAATTTTAAATCAATACCATGTCGATCAGTATCTCGTGTTTCAATATATTTGTCAGAATTAATAGGCAATGTTTCAAATTTATTTTTAATATCATCATTTATTTCATAGGTTGAAGAAGTCGCTGGACCTATGACTACATTTAAATCTTGATAGTCAAATTCTACATATTTAAGCATTTCTACTACTATTTGACCATATGTTCCTCTCCACCCCGCATGAGCTAGAGCGATAAAATGATGTTTTTCACTATAAAAATATACAGGTACACAATCAGCATAACACATCGTTAATAATATATCTGAATCATAAGTGTACATACCATCAATTCCATATAATTCATTACCTAATGCCTTAATATTAGCGCCACAATGTGCTTTAGTAATGTGAGCGATATTATTTTCGTGTGTTTGAATAGGAAAAACCCATTGTTGTGTAGGAAAGTTGATAGCATTAGCTAATATCTCTTGATGATGCGTCACATGACTAGGTTCATCATCAATATAACGTGCCATATTAAATGCATCTCTTGGATATGGACTTTTTCCATCTTCACGTGTAGTAAAACCAAGTGTTAACTGATCATATTGTGATGTATAACTCAAATAATGTGGCTGTTTTATAAATTTTTCCACGTTGTGAAAACCACCCTCACTTTTAAGAATAATCATATCTAGACTATTGTTTTATATTTTATCTGCATTTCGATTAAAAGATGTATATAAATGTATTATATAACATATTTCTTTTTAAATTAAACAAAATAAAAAGAGCAGCATTCTCCTCAGAAATCACTGCTCCTTATTTTATATTTATGCTTTAATATTAGCGTCTAGTTCTTCTAGAACGTCTTTCTTCTCTATTACGAATAAAGCTAGGAATATCATCATCTTTAGTAGTATGACTTCTTTCGCTTAGACCATCAGAAGGACGTGAATTAGATGTACTATGTGTGAATGAGTCTTCTTTTGGTGCACTTTGAGTTGATGGACTAGAAGTTGCACTTGAACCAAAACCAGTACTTGACGCTTTACGTCCTTGAGATGTTGGTTTGTCTTCAAATCCAGTTGCGATTACTGTTACAACAATTTCATCTTGTAATTCTGGATTAATTACAGTACCGAAAATCATATTTACATCTTCATCTGCTGCATCTTGTACAATATCAGCTGCTTCTTGAGCTTCGAATAAAGATAAAGATTCGCCACCTGTAATGTTCATTAACACACCTTGAGCACCAACAATTGATGTTTCAAGTAATGGAGATGAAATAGCTTTTTTAGCAGCTTCCACTGCTCTATTTTCGCCTGAAGATACACCAATACCCATTAATGCAGAACCTTGGTTAGACATAATTGTCTTAACGTCAGCAAAGTCTAAGTTCACTTCACCTGATACAGCGATTAAATCAGAGATACCTTGAACACCTTGACGTAAAACATTATCTGCTTCTTTAAATGCTTCCATCATAGGAGTTGATTTATCAACAATATCTAATAAACGATCGTTAGGGATAACGATTAATGTATCAACTGCCGCTTTCATAGCTTCAACACCTGCTGCTGCTTGTGTAGAACGTTTACGTCCTTCAAAGCCAAATGGACGAGTTACAACACCCACTGTTAATGCTCCCATTTCTTTAGCAATTTTAGCAACTACTGGTGCAGCACCTGTACCAGTACCGCCGCCCATACCAGCAGTAACGAATACCATATCAGCGCCTTGAATAGCATCTTCAATTTGTTCACGTGATTCTTCAGCAGCTTTTTTTCCAATTTCTGGATTTGCACCTGCACCTAAACCACGTGTTAATTTTTCACCGATTTGTATTTTAGATTCTGCTTTAGATAAGTTTAAAGCTTGCCCATCAGTGTTAATAGCAATAAATTCAACATTGTTCATTCCATGATCAATCATGCGGTTAACAGCGTTGTTACCGCCGCCACCTACACCGATGACTTTTAATGTCGCCAAATGATTAAATCCTTGTTCAAATTCTAACATTTATTTTTCCTCCTAGTCTTAATGGCCAATTATTCAAATAGAGATTTCATAAGCTTTTTAAATTTGCTTTCTTCTTTATCAGATTTTTCATGTTCATCATCATAATGATGTGTTCCATCTTGATGGTTGTTTTCGTCATACGTTTCATAATCATCATGTTTCTCCGCTTTTTCACGTACTTCCGGCTGATGATTTTCGTCAGTGTCTTCGTTTTTATTAGATTTACGTTTAAACCAGTCAAAGCCACCTGATTTTGAAGTATGATTGTGTTCGTCATTTTCAATGACTTCTTCTTCAAATTCATCATTATCTTGATAATTTATTGTAACATAATCTAATAATTCATCAAATGTGATACTACTAGATATTGTAGAAATCGCTGAAGTAAATTCAGGTTTTCTAATTCCCATTTGAGAAGGTGTATGGATTCTTATTTTTTCATTAACCATTGTACTTAGTAATTCTTTAACGCCCAATAAGTTTGAAGAACCACCTGTAACAATGAATCCACCATTTACTTTAGTTAATCCTAAATCTACCAACACATCAAATACTTCATCAAAGATATCTTGCACTGTTCTTTCAATAACTGCACTTAAATCTTTTTGAGTATACTCTACTAATTCGTCACTATCTACCTGATCAACACTGAAAACGTCTTGATCAGACGCTGATTGTGTATAAGCATGTCCATATTGATGTTTAATTTTTTCAGCTGTTTCATATGTAGTGTTTAATTCTTCTGCGATATCATCTGTAATATCACGTCCAGCTAATTCAATTGAATCGGCATCTACAAGTTCACCGCGTTCATAAAAGGCGATTTGAGTGAGATCTTCACCAATATCAATTACACATGCACCTAATTCTTTTTCAGTTGCAGATAAAATAGAGCCATAGTTATAAGCATCTGAATAGACGTCCAATACATCTACTCCACAAGATTCTACACATTTAATCATATTAATTAGAATTGACTTGTGAATTGCAATAACACCTGCTTCTACTTTTAACGAGTGTCTTGCAATGAGTTCTTTAGGATCCGAAACCTCGTTATCTCCATCTACAATGAATCTAATCGGAAACACATCAATAACTTCTGTATCAGGTACATCATTTTTTTGACGTATACCTTCCAATACTGTTTCAATATGTGATCCACTAATTTCTGTATCTTCGTAAAAATCAATTTCGTTTTCTTCATCGTACACTTCAGTACCAATGATAGGTAATTTTAAGAAAACTTCTTTTATATCCACACCTGATGCGATAGAAGCTTTTTTAATTGTATCTTTAATTGCTTGTTTCGCAATATCAAAATCATCAATCAATCCATTCTTAATACCGCTAGTGTAGGTTTGCCCTGTACCTATCACATTAATACCATTGTGAAATTTTTCGCCTACTATTGTTTTAACACTTGATGAACCAATATCTATGCTTACATAGTAATGTTCCTCCATAGATAGGCACCTCCTGACAAAATACTATTAAAATACACTATATTTAGTTTACAATACGTCGTTTAGCTTGTGAACTATAAACACATATTATTATCGAAATTTTTTAATTATTTGTATCCGATTGTTCGCTTATTTTATTTAATGCACTTTGTAATTCATTTTTTGCTTCTGTTTCTTGCTGTGTTTTTTGACGAACATTTTGATCGGACTTAGAATTAATACTGCTATTTTCATTATATGGAATAAATGATGCTCCTACAGATAAATCAATATATCCTTGTGTTTTTAATTGACCTGAACTATCTTTTGCAAGAGATTGAGACATTTGAGGATAATACTCGATTTTGTTAGCTAGAGTATTGATGTCTCCTACTACTTGCATGCCATCTTTCATATATAAAAGGACTCGATTTTGTTGATTCTGTAAAGGTGCATATTTTATTTCTGAAATCATATCTCTCGTTTCATTAGACATTTTAGATAATGCTTTCGTGATACTATTTAAATTGTCACCTTTAAAATCTTCTAACACAGGTGCACTATTCGCAATATCACCATTATAATTGTCTAATTTTTTATTTCCTTCAATTATTGGCACATATTTATTTTTATCTTTTACAATACCTACTAAATTATTTTCAATAATTTTAACATTTAAAGTATTAGGCAACTGTTTATTAATCTGAACATCTTTGATTAATGAATTTTTCTTTAAATTATTGATAGCTTTGCTTTTACTAAAAGTATAAATGCGTGATCCTTTTTTGATATTTAATTCTTTTTCAACTTGACTATCACTTACATTATGATTACCACTAATATTAACATGAGAAATTCTACTTAATGGTGTAAACATATATAGTAGAAATAATATAATTAAAAGTATTAAAGTAGTAACAATAATATATTGAATACGTTTTTGTCGCTTTCTTTTATCTATCTTTTGTTGTTCTCGTTTTTCAGCTACCGTTAAGTGACTATATTTATCATTTTGAAATTTATTGCGTTTTTCTCTTAACCTTGTTTTTACTTCTTTCTTTAAATTTTCACCTTTATTTTTCGAAGAATTTAAAGATTTATTTGACCTTCTATCATTTGAAAGATTCTTTTCTTTTTGGAGTCTATCTTTTGATTTAACATCATCTTTAATTTTTTTATTTTTATCATTTTCTAATTCAGTTTTGTCTTTATCAAATGAACGCTTGATAGAACGAATCTTTTTATTTCTATTGCCCCTTGTATCATCCAATTACTTCACATCCTTTAATTAAGATGGTAGGTATGCACGGAAACTTTCAATAAATCTTTCGCCACGTTCTTCAAATGTTTTATATTGATCCCAACTTGCACATGCTGGTGAAAGTAAAACAACATCATTAGGTTCAATGACATCTTGAACTTTTTGTACTGCATCTTCTATATCAACTGCTTTGATTACTTCTTTACCTTGACTATTACCTAATTTAGCGAATTTATCTTGAGTTTCACCGAAAACTACCATTACTCTAACATGTTTCATGTAAGGAATTAATTCATCAAATCCATTACCTCGATCTAAACCACCACATAACCAGATAATAGGTTGTTTAAATGAATTTAAAGCAAACTGTGTTGCTAATGTATTGGTTGCTTTAGAGTCATTATAGTATTTATTTGTTCGATTCGTTCCAATATATTGTAATCGATGTTCAATACCTGAGAATGTTGTTAAACTATCTACGATAGCCTTAATTGGCACGCCTGCAAGTATTGCAGCTAAAACAGCAGCTAAAATATTTTCTAAGTTATGTTCTCCCGGTAAAACTAAGTCATCAATATTAATAAGGTTAACATTATTATAAACGATATAATTATCTTTAATATAGATGCCATCTACTTCTTGTTGAGTAGAAAAATATAATGTTTTAGCTTTTAAATTTTCAGTTTCAATTAAATGACGTTGATGATAATTACAAATCAAATAATCATCTTCTGTTTGATTTTTGTAAATACGTCGCTTCGCATTTTGATAATTTTCTAATGACTCATGATAATCTAAATGAGCAGAATAGATATTTGTAATGATGGCAATGTGAGGTCTGTAATGTTCAATGCCAAGTAATTGGAATGAAGATAATTCAGTGATTAGATATTCATCAGGTGACGTTTCTTGAGCTACTTTAGAAGCAACATACCCAATATTTCCTGAAAGTCTTCCAGTTAATCTACTTTTTTTAAACATATCTCCAATGAGAGAAGTTGTTGTTGTTTTACCATTTGTACCAGTTACGGCGATAATTGGAGCTTCAGAAATTAAATAACTTAATTCTACTTCAGTTAAAATTTTAAGACCTCGTTGATATGCTTCATCAATAATTGAAACTGTATAAGGTATACCTGGGTTTTTAACAATAATTGGGTTGCTATCAAGTAATGATAATGGATGACCACCATCAACAATTTTCACCCCTAATGTTTCTAAGTCTTTTGCATGGGGATCTTTAGATAAATCTTTCCCATCATTTACAGTTACATTTGCACCTAATTTAACTAATAACTTAGCAGCTTCATAACCACTTTTTGCTAATCCAACTACAAGAACATCTTTATTCTCTAATCCTGTATAATTTAGCATTCTAATGCACTCCTATCCATAATCCAATTAATCCTGAAATTAACCCCACAAGCCAAAATACTGAAACAACTTTCCATTCACTCCATCCGCTAAGTTCAAAATGGTGATGAATTGGTGTCATTTTAAAGATTCTTTTTTTAGTTAATTTATAAGATGATACTTGCAACATTACTGATAATGTTTCGATAACAAATACTAAACCTATAAAAAGTAATGAAAATTCTTGGTTTAACATGATTGAAATTGTAGCAAAAATACCTCCTAATGCTAAGCTTCCTGTATCTCCCATAAATACTTTGGCTGGATTTAAGTTATACGGTAAGAAACCGAGTAATGCAAAAATCATAATAATACAAAAAGTACCAATTGCAGGGGCATTTAACATGAAACTCATAATTGCATACATAGTGAATCCAATAATTGATAAGCCAGTTGCTAATCCATCCAATCCATCAGTTAAATTAACTGCGTTTGAAAACCCAACTTGCCAAAAAACAATAAAAATAACGTACGCAAACGACAATGGAATTCCAAAATTAGTAAATGGAATATTTATACTTGTTGAAAATTCTATTAAATGAAAAACATCACTTAGAATGAAAAATATAATTGCTATTGCAATTTGAGCTAAAAATTTCTGCTTACTTGTAAGTCCTTGGTTATTTTTTTTAACTACAATAATGTAATCATCAATAAAGCCAATGAGTCCAAATCCTATTGTGACAAAGAGTAATAGAATAATGGGATTAGAATGATCTGTGAAAAATATAGCAATCATAGATGTAATAATAATACTAATTAAAAACGTTAAACCACCCATGGTTGGTGTACCCGTTTTTTTCATATGGCTTTGAGGACCTTCTTCGCGGATACTTTGACCAAATTTCATTCGTTTAAGTGTCGGTATAAGTACAGGAACTAAAATAAATGTGATAAGTAATGCGATAATCGCAAATATAAAAAGCATGGTAATCTCCTTTATGTATTTTAAATTTATTCGTTTTTCACTTTATTTCCTTTATAATCTTATCAATTTTCAAACTAATTTTATATATATTATGTAAGAAATTGAGATTATAAATAAGGTATCCATAATATATGACACCTTATTTATAATCATTTAAAATGACGTCATTTGTTCTTATGAATCGTTTTTATCATTAGACGTTGTATCAGTTGAATTATCTGAAGTGTTATTTGAATCAGATCCACTCGAATCAGTTAAAGATGTATTATCATTAGGATCATCAGTAGATAATTCTATTTCAATTTTCTTATTACTTTTGAGTGTTGACCCACTCGCTACAGATTGATTTGTTACGTATCCACTGCCTTTAGTCGTAACATTGATTCCAGTTAATTCTTGGAAGGCTAGGACATCGTCTGTTGTCCAACCTTTCATATTTGGCATAGTAATATCGCCATCTGTCACTGCTAACACTTTACTATTCGGTAATAATTTTGTATTAGCTCTAGTAGATTGAGCTTTTATTGTATTACCATTACCAATAATGACAGGTTGTAAATCTTTTCCTTTAAGACTATCTTGTGCTTTTTGACTTGATTGCCCTACAACATTTGGCACTTTACTATACTGTGCTGATTGAGTCTCATCTTTTTTAGAGCCTACATTTAAATACTTAAGTGTATTTTCCATGATAGGTTTAAAAGCTTTACTTACCCCTAATTCATATGCTTCTTGATCATTTTTCTGAGCAAGACTCATACCGGCATAAACAATAACTCTTGGATGTTTTTTTGGCGCATCTCCCATAAAGCTTACAAAGTAGGGATTTGCTCCTTTAACGTATCCACTACCATTTTCATTAACGACCTGAGCAGTACCTGTTTTCCCTTCAATATCATAACCATCAATACGATAATTGGAAGCATGACTTTTATCACTATTTACTACTTTATCTAATTCTGTTTCAACTTTATCCGCAGTTTCTGAAGTAATAGGTTTTCCAACTATATTCTTTTCACCTTTATAGAATGTTTTCTTTGAAATTGGATTATCTATACTTTGAACAAACCAAGGTTTTAACATATTTCCTTTATTAAAGAAAGCTGATTGTGCTTGTATCATTTGTACAGGCGTCACTGTGGTCGATTGACCGAATGCTGATGTTTTTTGTTGTAATTCATTTGACCAAGCAATATTTCCTTTTAATTCTCCGTCAAACATACCATTTGTAGATTTACCAAAACCAAAGCGCTCGTACCAAGATTTCATTTTATCAGCACCAACTAAATCTTGAAGATGCATCATCAATGTATTAGATGAATATGTGAAACCTAATGACATTGGTATTTCTCCCCAACCGGTTTTATTCCAGTCAGAAATTCTTGAACCCATAATATCACGATGACCAGATTCATATTTTTCTTTAGGATTAAATTTACCTTCTTGAATGGCGGCTGCTAATCCATATGATTTAAATGTTGACCCAGGCTCATATGCATTTTGATATAAATCATTAGCCCATTTTTTTCCAAAGTCTTTACCCGTTTCGGGGTTGAATGTTGGACGTTGACTATATGCAAGAATTTCTCCTGTTTTAGCATCCATAACCACTGCAAATAAATCTTTTGGTTCATATCGTTTCACCATATCATCAAGAGCCTCTTCGACAAATACTTGTATATTTGAATCAATGGTTAAATGAACATCATCACCACGTTTTGGCGCTTTTTCATTTTTACTGTTTGGTGCAATATAACCCCAAATGTCATGTATATAAGATAGCGAGCCTTTCTGTCCATTTAGATAACTATTAAAAATCTTTTCTACACCTAATGCACCATTTAATTCCCCAGTATCAGGATTTTTTTGAGCCATACCAATTAAATGAGAAGCAAAATTACCGTTAGGATAGAATCGTTCAGTTTCTGGATATAAGGTGATTCCTGGTAAGTCCATTTTATCGAGTTTAACTTTATCTTGATATGTTAAATTTGTCCCTTTCTGTCCAAATTCAACTTGAAAGGCTTTCTTTTGATTAAGACGTTTTTCAATTTCATCAGGTTTCATATCAATAATTTTTGATAATTGTTTTGCTGTTTTCTTTTTATCTTTAACATACCTTGGTGTATCACCAACTTCTCCAGCATTTTTATCAATAATAGCAACTAATTTATATCGTTGAACATCTTCGGCTAAAATTTTACCGTTTCTATCGTATATTTTCCCTCTTTCAGGCTGTTCTTGCGTTTTTACGAGATATTTTTCATTAGCGCGCATCACTAAATTTTGTCCATCTGAATGTCCAGTTATCATGATATATGAATATCTTAAAACCAATACAAAAAAGAGCAGTCCGAATAATCCAACAAGGAGGACTGCTCCTAATTTATTTTTTCTAATTTTAATTTTTCGCTTCGCCATTAGTACGCACTACCTTTACATTATCGTTCTTTAGGCTCATACCTTGTTTTTTAGCCTGATCGTAAATGCGCTCATAAGAAGAATTTTTCTTAATTTCAGATTGAATTGCATTATTTTCATTAGATTGTTGTTCAATCTTTTGATCTAGCTCGGCAATTTTATCATTTGTATCGTACGCATCCATTTTTAAAGATAGCATATAGATTGCTAGAACAGCAATTGCTGTGACAAGCGTTATGTATAAAAATTTCTCAAATCGCGTAAGTTGAACAACAACCTTTTTAGTTACTGTTTTCGTCTCAGTTTGTGTCTTTGGTTGTTCTTTCGGTATGCTAGTGTGCTGAATGTGTTCATATGGTTCGTAAATTTTTTCTACAGCCATCCTCAATTACTCCTTATTTTAATATTTCAGCAACACGTAATTTTGCACTACGTGCTCTATTATTTTCGTCTAAATCCTCTTCTGTAGCAGTAATTGGTTTACGATTTACTCGTTTTAACTTAGGTGTATAAGCTTCAGGAATAATTGGTAACCCTCTAGGCACATCAGGTCCTTTTTCGTATTCTTGGAAAATTTGCTTGCACAATCTATCTTCCAGAGAATGGAAAGTAATGACTGAAATCCTACCTTTTACTTTAACATGCTCAATGGCTTGTTCAATTGAATCTTCAAACGCAGATAGTTCATCGTTCACTGCTATTCTTATCGCTTGGAAAATGCGTTTAGCAGGATGACCACCTTTTCTTCGAGCTTTAGCTGGAATACCTTCTTTAATAATGTCTACAAGCTCTAATGTTGTTTCAATAGGTTGTTGTTCACGATGTGCTTCTATTCTTCTCGCTATTTGTTTAGAAAATTTTTCTTCTCCATAACGATAAAAGATTTTAACCAATGCCTCATAAGGCCAATCATTAACAACATCATATGCAGTTAATTCTTGCGTTTGATCCATACGCATATCTAACTTTGCATCATGATGATAACTAAATCCTCTTTCAGGTATATCAAGCTGTGGACTTGAAACACCTAAGTCGTAGTAAATACCATCTACTTTTTCAATTCCTAAATTTTTCAAAATATCAGTTAATTCTCTAAAGTTATTATGTACAAACGTGACCTTGTGTAAGTGATCTCTTAGTACTTCTTTAGCATTTTCTAAGGCAGTAGTATCTTGATCGATTGCAATCAACCTACCGTCATCGTTTAATTGATTTAATAAATAGAGTGCATGACCGGCTCCACCAAGCGTACAATCTACATATATGCCATCCTCTTTGATGTCTAATTCATCTATTGTTTCTTTTAGCATAACGCTTACATGATGAAACACTATAAATTCCTCCATTAAAAATCAAAATCTATCAAATCTTCGGCAATATCTTCAAAACTTTCTTCTGATTCTTCGTGAAATTCATTCCAAGTTTCTCTATCCCAAATCTCTATACGATTTGAGACACCTATTACCGTACATTCTTTTGTTAAATTTGCGTATTTCCTCAAATTTTGAGGAATGTTAATACGCCCTTGCTTATCTAGCTCTACTTCGATAGCTCCAGAGAAGAACATACGCATAAACTTACGTGCGTCTTTTTTTGTCATAGGTAAGGTTTTCATTTTCTCTTCTATCTGTTGCCATTCTTCAAGCGTGTAGCCAAACAAACATTTATCAAGGCCTCGTGTGATAATAAAACGTTCACTTAAGTCATATCTAAACTTAGATGGAATTATCATACGTCCTTTAGCATCTAATTGATGCTCGTATTCTCCCATGAACATTATTACCACCTCACCTTATTAATAATTTACCACATCTCACCACTATCCTCCACTAATTATGTAAAATATCTTAAAATTCTTTAATTTGACATAAAAAGACCCATATTATCTATTAAAATTAATATGGGTCTTTTCCTCATAAATTAAGGTTTTATAACTATTTGGTTAAATGTATATTTAAGTGGAGGATAAGTGGAGGGACTAAACACATCTATCCCAAATTCATTCATCATTTGAAGTGGATTCCAAATTCTTTCTTGTAGGCCACCCATTGGATGCAATACATGTTCAATCTCTCTAAAATGTTTCATACTTATATCGTTATCTCTTTCAATGTTAAGTAAATAGCGATTTAATAAATATTCAAATTGTTTATTATGAATGTCATAATTTTTCTTTACTAAATTGATATTATCATGATTATCATTAACCTCTTTACGAAGTGATTCGTATATTTTGGCATGATTCTCTTTTAAAGACTCTACTTTTTTAATAAATGTATCTGAGGCTTTGCTACGAACGAATTTTTCTCTATCCGTTTCTATACCATTCATAATAACATTTTCAGCATTTAACTTATACTGATTAATTAGTTTTTCTATTCTAATTGGTAAATAAGTGATTTTCATTCTTGGTAAAACAATAGGCATTTCAACATCTAAAATTTTAAATACTTCATTCAATTCAGCCCAGTATTTAATTTCACTTGGTCCTCCAATAAAAGCTACCGTATTAAATAGCCATTCTTCCATTACTGGTCTAGTTACAACATTATTAGAAAAACGAGTTGGTTCTTTTTCAACTAATTTTAACAATTCATCTTTATTATATGTAATATCTGATTTACTCAATTTGAATACATCATCTTTTTTAGTAATTAGTTGACGCATACTATCTTCATGAAGGAACAGATGGACATTGGTATCTGTTTCAATCATTTTGTTTAAACCTGATTGTGTAGTTAATTTTTGTGTTTTTCTAAACGCTTGGTTAATTTCATTATGTTTTTGAATAATATTTTTTAATAATGGCTTCTCCAATTCACGAATTTTTTCATATTGAGCATCAATAAATAGTACACCGTAATCTTTAAATACTTCTTGAAGTAACCCTTTAAAAATATCAGTCCAATTATTGTACTTTTCTATAATCTCTAAACATACTTGATAAAGTGCGTTAGTATGTTTCGTTTCTTTTAATTCTTTAAAAAATTGATTAAGTGCTTCAATCATCTGTTCCTTTTCTAGAATATAGCGAGAAACGCTTGTTTCAGGCGGTGTCATTGTATGATATTTTACTTTATGTAAATGAGCATCTTTTGCATTATAAGCATACGTATGATTTACTTCTTCAAAGTCATGATCTTCACCTGCAATCCAAAAAACAGGTACAACAGTTTGTTGATATGTTTCAGTTAATTCACGACTTAAATTAACAATTGAAAGAATTTTATGAAACGTATATAAAGGTCCACCAAAAAGACCAGCTTGCTGGCCACCAATTACCACTTTAGCTCCTTCACTGAGTGCAGTAAGATGAGTCTGTTGAATTTCTGTTATATTCAAATCTGACATATATGATTTAATCACTTGAGCAAGTTGTTGCTCTCTACCATTATTAGGACGATCCATTCTTTGATCAAAACTAGATGGTTTGACTGGATTATATTGATAAAATTTCAATAATGTTTCATCACTGTTTTCTAATTTAGTAATAAATGAATCTTTTTCTTGAAAATTAGTTACTTTACAGTTCATTCCCTTACTCCTTCAATATAACATTACTTATTCAGTATAAAGATTATATCCCTAGATGACAATTTTACGGCTTAACTATTGAAATTCACATCCATTTTATCAGATTATAAATAATTAATATGTTATTAAATGAAAATCGTATATTAATGACGATACAATATATATAAAGAATTTAAATGATGATGAGAACATGACTAAAGTTCAACATCTTGAAATAAAATTAAAAAACTGTTGAATTATTTGAGGCATTTAGAGAAATTGATAATGAAGACTTGCATAAGGAGTCAATATATTTGTATGATCTCTAAACAATTAAGCTATAAACGCTATTTGCATAAATAAGCCTGAGCCATTTAGCTCAGGTCTCTTATTAATTATTCTTCAACTAAATTAACCAATTCATATAAAGATTGTATTTCATAATCTGGTACAATATCACTGTTATTTTCTTTATTACGATAATTAAACCAACATGTTGTAATACCGGCATTTTTTCCACCTAGTATATCTGATGTAAGAGAATCTCCTACTATTATTGAAGTCTTTCTTTTTTCTTCACCAATTCTCTCAAAGATATAATCAAAAAATTCACTCATAGGTTTTTGATATCCTGTTTCTTCTGATATATATACTCCAGATAAGATGTCTTTAAACTCTAATTGAGCAATACGACGTTTTTGGGTATCTGTAACACCATTAGTCACAATAAACAATTCACATTCTTGGCTTAATCGATCAATTGTTTCTAAAGTAGAGTTGAAGAATTTTAATGGTGCTTTAGCTAGTTCGTCTCTAAATAAAACATCGGCTTTTTTACCATCTACGTCTATACCATACTCTTTAAAATAATTAATAAAACGATGTGTTAATACTTCTTCTTTAGATAGTTCATTTTTTTGAAATGCTTCCCAATGATTTTGATTTACTTTCTTAAAATATTGAAAATCTTCTTCAGTTGGATAATGACCGAAATGATGTGCCATTTGATGAAATGCTCGATCTTCTGCATCAAAAAAGTCCACAATTGTATCATCAAAATCAAGTAAAATAGTATCGTATTTCATTTTTATACTCCTAAATTATAGTATGTATATTATTTTAGCAGATTTATCATGATTCATTAAATAATGCTAAAAAATAAAAACACTTAAGGATTAATCCTTAAGTGTTGAATACTTGCTATTAAGTATTAGAAACCAAATACTTTACCTAATACACTTGCACCACTTGATACAATGTCAACAATACTTGTACCTAATTTTGTCCAGTCTTGATTTTGCGCTGCTGTTACAGTATTTGCAATTGCTTCTGCTAATTTAGTCATTTGAATTTCCCCATTCTGTTTTTATTTTTAAATATTATTACGTTAGAATCCTAAGTATTTACCTAGAATGCTTACGCCACTTGATACGATGTCAACAATGCTTGTACCTAATTTTGTCCAGTCTTGGTTAATTCCTGCGTCTACTGTATTTCTGATTGCGTCGAATAATTTATCCATATTAATAACTCCTTTATACGTAATTAATAATTAATTAAAATCCGAATACTTTACTTAAGATACCTACACCACTTGATACGATGTCAACAATGCTTGTACCTAATTTTGTCCAATCTTGGTTTTGTGCTGCGTCTACTGTATTTTTAATTGCTTCTACTAATTTAGTCATTTGAATTTCTCCATTCTGTTTTTATTTTTAAATATTATTACATTAGAATCCTAAGTATTTACCTAGAATGCTTACGCCACTTGATACGATGTCAACAATGCTTGTACCTAATTTTGTCCAATCTTGGTTAATTCCTGCGTCTACTGTATTTTTGATTGCGTCGAATAATTTATCCATGTTTGTTATCTCCTTTGTACTATTTATAATTATCTTTAAATTAGAAACCTAAATATTTACTCACTAAACCTACACCGTTTTCTACGATACTAACAATACTTGTACCTAATTTTGTCCAATCACCATTAATACCTGCAGTTACTGTATCTTTAATTGCGTTAAATAAACCTTCCATTTCATACACTCCTTAGAAATTAATTGGTAAAATTCTAAAACGATAGGTTACTGTATTGCTTGCTTTGTTTTGTTTAACTATCGTTTTGTTATCTTTACTATAAAGGGTTTCTTTAGATACTTGTGACATTTTCCGTAACTTATACTTAAATCATCAAAACTGTATAATTTAAAAATTTATATTTACAGTTAGGAATTCAAATATGTCTATTTCGTCAAAGTTTTTTAGATTATCAAAATTAAATATATGATATAATCCAAAAGTATATATTTTTATTATATTTATTCTAATAATTTAATTAAATGGTGATAAGGTGGTGCTGTTAAAAGTAATTATTACGTAAAATATGAATATAAGGACTGTGTTATTAATAATTATTAATTGAGTGAGCGAACGGAGAATACATATGAAAAGATATTTCATTTTATTATTTAGTAGTTTTTTAATATTAAGTGCATGTGATAATGATTTTTCTTTAACTGGTGATAATAAAAAAGAACAGAATGATACCAACAATAATAAAGATAATATAAAAGAGAAAGAAGATAACCATATTTCAAAATCAGATAAGAATTCTATAGAACATAATGACAAAACTACCCAAAATCAAAATACAAGTAATGAACAGACATCAAACGAAGAAATAGATTCAAAAGATACCATAGAAGATGTTTCATCTCACAATAACAATCAAATTGATTTCTCCAATATTAAAGATAAAAGTACATTAGAATCAATTATTTATGGAAATTATAGTGAAGAACAAAAGATACAAGCTTATAATAGTGCAGTTGCAAATGGAATTATTCCACAAGGAAATGTAATGGAAGGTCCTGCTAGTGTAGCGTATCAAAGTTCACTTAGAGTTGAAAATGGTCAAGAAAAATCAATTTATGACCGACCAAATGAGTCAGATGTTTCAGTAAATGATGAAAATGCAAGTTCGGATCCTAATGCTGAAATCAATGCAGCAGAAACTGAAGATGAGTATTATGATGCACTCAGAAAAAAATATAATGGTGGTCTTTCATCTGGAGAAATTCAAACAAAAAATGCAATTGAGCAAGGGTACTATGAAGGTGATGACGCTGAAGAAGTCTATCAAAACATTAAAGAACAAGAAGCTGACATAGTAGCTGGAAAATGGGATAAATATAAAAATTAAATTCTTGAAGTCAGTCATCATAGTGAGTTTAAAATAGATAAGCACAAACCCCGTAACCACAATGGTTAACGGGGTTTATTAGTGTCCTGGGAGGGATTCGAACCCCCGACCGATGGCTTAGAAGGCCATTGCTCTATCCAGCTGAGCTACCAGGACATTATTTTTTAACACAAGTATTATTATATCTAAAGAAATCTTATTTAGCAATAGCTTTAATATAAAAAAAGTTTATATTTTCCACTAATTACGTATAATTGCAACTAATCACATACTTTCTTCGTTGCTATTTAGTTAAACTAAATAGCTAAATGTTTGTTATCAAATTTGAAATTAGATAGGACTAGACTATCTTACATTGTCGTCCTAGCCCTTTTAATAGTTAATTAATTTCGAATTCTATTGATTGAATGACTTGATGATCTCTATTTCTAAAATTCAGCGTAGCTTTTTTACTTTCATCCTCTATAAGTAGTTCTGCGTACGTTTCTTCTATATTACTACGCGATTGTGAAATACTACCAGGATTTATAATATGGACGTCTCCTAATTTTTCATATTTAGCTATATGTGTATGCCCATAAAACGCAAATTGACAACCAAGAGATTGTGCTTTTTCAGCCAAACGCATACGCGTTTGATTTACACCATAAAGATGACCGTGGGTGTATAATGCTTTAACACTGTTCTTTTCAATAATGTCTTCATTTGGAAATTCAGGATAAAAGTCACAATTACCTTTTACACGTTGATACAAGCTCAATTCAGTATCGTTATATTTAAATTCAGAATCTCCTAAATGTAAGCATATATCTGCGTCTTTATGATAGTCGTATAATTCATACAGAATTCCAGATTCTGTATGATTATCACTTACAATTAACCATTTAGACATTTTAGACATTATTTTTCACGCTCCAAATATTCATTTAAAGCTTTAATTGCATTTCCACGATGACTCACATCGCTTTTTTCTTCTGTAGTTAATTCAGCCATTGTTTTGTTTTTTTCTGGAAGATAAAAAATAGGATCATACCCGAATCCATAATCACCTTTACGTTCTGTTGTAATTTCTCCAGATACAGTTCCTTTGAATATATGTGTTGGTTCATTTGGCGCACTCATACTAATCACACATACAAATTGTGCCTTTCTATTTGTCTTACCTTCTAACTTTTTAAGTACTTTATCAATATTTGACTCATCATTTTTCTCAAGACCAGCATAACGTGCAGAATATACACCAGGCTCACCATTTAGAGCATATACTTCTAAACCACTATCATCGGCAATCACTCTTTTATTGAGTGCTTTAGCTGCCGCTTCAGATTTTAATCGTGCATTTTCTTCAAAGGTAGTACCTGTTTCTTCAACATCAAAGTCTTTTATAATTTCTGAAATGCCAATAACATTATCATTTGGAAAAATAGTTTTAAAGTCATTTATTTTACCTTTGTTGTTAGAAGCTATAACAATGTCTGCCACTTAAATCTTCCTTTCAATTCTGTTTTAAATTTAATCTACTTTTATACGTTCAACTTCTACATCTAATTTTAACCATTGAGAAATGATATGTTTAATATGAACCGTATCACCTGTTGCAAAAAATCGATGTTTTGGATGTTGCGTATAGCTTGCATGTTCATTACTAAACGTAAGTAATGCACTTACTTCACGTGCAGTTTCAAGCCCAGAAGAAATAACTTTTTTATTTCCACCAAAATAATCATTAATGGGTTTATATAATAATGGATAATGCGTACAGCCTAAAATAACAGTATCGGCATCTGTGTTACGCCAATGTTTTAAAGTCTGATGTATTACAATACTAGTTATTGTAGGGTCATCATAACGCATTTGTTCAACGAGGGGTACGAAACCTGGACATGCTACCCCATATACTTCGACATTTGGGTTTATTCTTTTAATATGATGGCGGTAAGCTTCTGATTTAATCGTGCCCTCAGTACCTAAAATTAAAACTTTTTGATTTTTTGTAGTCATAATAGCGGTTCTAGCACCAGGTTCAATGACTCCAATAACTGGAATTGGTAATAACTGCTGTAAATGTTCTAACGCCACTGCAGTTGCAGTATTACAAGCAATGACTAACATTTTTATATCAAATTCCATCAGTTTATTAGCAAGTTGCGTCGTAAAAGTTTTTACTTCTTCTCCAGGTCTTGGACCGTATGGACACCTTGCGATATCGCCTAAATAATATATTGTCTCATTAGGAAGTTGTCGCATAATTTCTTTAGCTACAGTTAGTCCTCCCACTCCAGAGTCTATGACACCAATGGGTTTATTCATTTACATTCATCCTTATAATACATAATACATTTATTTTACCATAGACAAACCTAATCATTCATTAATTGATATTTTTGCTCATTTTCATTTTACTAAATAAACATTTATATCCGTATTGAATTCCCCATTAATAAAAACCAGCAAAGTTTTTACTTTGCTGGCAAATATGTCATATTTAATTTACTTGATGATCAGAACCAAAGAATGATTTAAACATATGGAACGATGTTTCACGGTTCATTGCTGCAATTGACGTTGTTAATGGGATACCTTTTGGACATGCATTAACACAGTTTTGAGAGTTACCACATTCTTGTAAACCACCTTCACTCATTAAAGCATTCAGTCTTTCATCTTTAGTCATTGAACCAGTTGGATGTAGATCAAATAAACGTACTTGTGAAATAGCTTGCGCACCAATAAATTTATTATTACGTGTTACATTAGGACACACTTCTAAACATACACCACATGTCATACATTTTGATAATTCATATGCAGTTTGACGTTTCTTTTCTGGAATACGTGGACCTGGGCCTAAATCATAAGTACCATCAATTGGAATCCAAGCCTTCATACGTTTTAAGTTATCAAACATTCTTGTACGATCAACCTGTAAATCACGAATGACTGGGAATGTACTCATAGGTTCCAAACGAATCGGCTGTTCTAATTGGTCAACAATGGCTGAGCAGGCTTGACGTGCACGACCATTAATAACCATTGAACAAGCACCACATACTTCTTCTAAGCAGTTCATATCCCATACTACTGGCGTTGTTTTTTCTCCTTTACTATTAACAGGGTTGCGTCTTATTTCCATTAAACAAGCAATCACGTTTAAATTCTCTTTATAAGGAATTTCAAATGTTTCTTCATACGCTTTTGCTTCTTGATTATCTTGACGTTTAATAATCAATTTAACTGTTTTTTGCGTGTGTTTTTCTTTTTTATGTGTTATTTCTTGATTATGTTGTTCATCTGTATGACGTAATTCTTCTGGAGTTTCTTTTACTGATTGATTGTTAGCCATCATTTTTTACCTCCTTTAGATTTACTAGTATAGTCACGTTTACGTGGTGGAATTAAACTGATATCGACAGGTTCATATGTGAATTTAGGTGCTTCATATTCACCTTGATATTCAGCTAAAGTTGTTTTTAACCATTCATCGTCATTACGATCTGGGAATTCTGGTTTATAATGTGCTCCCCGAGATTCATTTCGGTTATACGCACCAATTGTTATGACACGTGCTAGTTGCAACATGTTCCATAATTGACGTGTAAAGAATACAGCTTGGTTACTCCAAGTTTGTGTATCTTCCATATCAATATTTTGATAACGTTCCATTAACTCAACAATTTTTTTATCCGTTTCTAATAATTTGTCATTTTCACGTACTACTGTAACGTTTGCTGTCATAATTTCGCCTAATTCACGGTGAAGTTTATAAGCATTTTCAGTACCACGCATATTAAGTAATTCGTCGAAACGTTTTTGTTCTTCATCTACACGATTTTGGTAAATACTGTCATCTAACTCAGTATATGATGTTTCGATATTTTCAACGTATTTAATTGCATTTGGACCTGCTACTGTACCGCCGTAAATCGCTGATAATAACGAGTTAGCACCTAAACGGTTACCGCCATGTTGAGAGAAATCACATTCTCCTGCAGCAAATAACCCTTTAATAGTTGTCATTTGATCATAATCTACATATAATCCACCCATTGAATAATGTACTGCTGGGAATATTTTCATAGGTACTTTACGTGGATCATCACCAGTGAATTTTTCATAAATCTCAATAATACCACCTAATTTAACATCTAATTCATGTGGATCTTTATGAGATAAATCAAGATACACCATATTTTCACCATTAATACCTAATTTTTGATTGATACATACATCAAAGATTTCACGTGTTGCAATATCACGTGGTACTAAGTTACCATAATCAGGATACTTTTCTTCTAAGAAGTACCATGGTTTTCCATCTTTATAAGTCCAAATTCGACCACCTTCACCACGTGCTGATTCACTCATTAAACGTAATTTATCATCACCAGGAATTGCCGTAGGATGTATTTGAATAAATTCTCCATTTGCATATTTAGCGCCTTGTTGATACACGATAGATGCAGCTGATCCAGTATTAATCATTGAATTCGTTGTTTTACCAAAAATAATACCCGGACCACCTGAAGCCATAATAACAGCATCAGAACCGAAAGATTTAATTTCAGAAGTAGTTAAATTTTGAGCAACAATACCCCTTACTGCATTTTCATCATCTTTAACTAATCCTAAAAATTCCCATCCTTCATACTTAGTAACTAAACCATCAACTTCAAAAGAACGAACTTGTTCATCTAAAGCATAAAGTAATTGTTGTCCTGTAGTTGCACCAGCATATGCTGTTCTATGATGAAGTGTACCTCCGAAACGTCTAAAGTCTAACAATCCTTCATTTGTTCTATTAAACATAACGCCCATACGATCTAATAAATGGATAATTTTTGGTGCAGCTTCAGTCATTGCTTTGACTGGTGGTTGGTTCGCTAAAAAATCTCCACCGTATACTGTATCGTCAAAATGAATCCATGGTGAATCTCCTTCACCTTTAGTATTTACCGCACCATTAATACCACCTTGGGCACATACAGAGTGCGAACGTTTAACAGGTACAATTGAGAATAAGTCCACATGTGCACCTTGTTCTGCAGCTTTAATTGTTGACATCAGCCCCGCGAGGCCACCTCCGACAACAATAATTTTTTTCTCTGCCATAGAATTGTCACTCCCCTAAAATATATCTGAAACTAACCTATTGATTCCTTTTATAACTATGCTTTTATTACTTTCATTTTTTATGCAAAAGCTAAAATTGCAGTCACACCTATGTATGACAGAATTAAGAAAATAATTAATGAAACCCATGTGAAAATACGTTGTGATTTTTTAGATTGTAAAAATCCCCATGTTACTAAGAATGACCAAATACCATTAGAAAAATGGAAAATGACAGCAATAACACAAATAATGTACACGATAACCCAAATTGGATTTTGTAACGTTTGATTCATCATGTCATAACTGATTTCTTTACCAAAGAAAAGTTTTTGTAAACGTGTTTGCCATAGGTGTACAAAGATGAATACGAAAGCAATAATCCCTGTTAACCTTTGTAACGCAAACATCCAGTTTCTAAATAATGAATAATGGCCGATATTTTCTTTAGCAGTAAAAGCAATATGAATACCATATAATCCATGATATAAAATTGGAATGTAAATTAAAATAAGTTCAGCTGCTAATAAAAATGGTAAAGATTCCATAAAGCCTGCAGCCTTATTAAAAGCCTCAGCTCCTTGAGTCGCTTGGTGGTTAACCATTAAATGAACAATTAAAAACGCACCAATCGGAATAATCCCTAGTAGTGAATGAAGACGTCTAAGATAAAATTCATTTTTAGACTTAGCCAAAAGGAGTCCCCCCTGTTATAAAACTTATAAATTTAATTAGCTTCTTTTTAAGATAGTACTATAAACGCATTTACTATTTTATTTAGTACTTGTATGTATAAACATATAATAGTTATAATGATTGTAAATTTTCTGAAAATTAAACAAATCAAACATCTCTTTTTATTAGATTGAGTATTATTATTTTTTATAACTACAAGTATGTCTTAAAAAAGTAAATACAATTAAAAATAAGACGAATAAATGAGATGTACAAGTATTACACAATAACCATGCAACTACTATAAAATGATAATATTTCTCATTTAGAAAACGCTTCCATACTTTCTTAAAAAAATAAGCTTTTTGTTAACTATATTGTAACATTCTTTCTATATGTATGGGGTATGAAATTCAAAGTCATACCCCTTTTTTTGAAATTAATCTTCTTTTAAAGCATATTGTAGATTTTCAGCTACCCTTTTAGGTAATCCTGCAGCTTTTAAATCTTCTATACTAGCTTCTTTCATTTTTTTAATGGAACCAAATGTTCTTAATAATTTTGTTTTTCGTTTACTTCCTATACCCTCTACTGTATCAAGAACAGATTGTAATCCAGTTTTTTGTCGGGTTTGACGATGGAATGTTATCGCAAAACGATGTACTTCATCTTGGATTCTATGGAGCAAATAAAAGGCTTGACTATTTTTCTTTAGAGGTACAACCTCAGCATTTGCACCGTACAATAATTCAGATGTTTGGTGTTTATCATTTTTTCTTAATCCAGCAACAGGAATGTCTAAACCTAGTTCATTTTCTAGTACATCTATGACACCAGACATATGTCCTTTACCACCATCAACGATAATAAGATCTGGTAATGGAAGACCTTCATTAAGTACACGCGTATAACGACGGCGTACAACTTCTCTCATCGACTTATAATCATCAGGACCTTTCACAGTCTTAATTTTGTATTTACGATATCCTTTTTTATCCGGTTTACCATCCACAAATGTTACCATTGCCGAAACAGGATCAACACCTTGGATATTTGAGTTATCAAATGCTTCAATTCTTATCGGTGTTTGAATACCCATTCTTTCACCAAGTTCTTCGATAGCTTTTATCGTTCTAGATTCGTCTTTAGCGATTAATTGAAATTTATTTTCTAGTGCAACTTCAGCATTATGATTAGCTAAATCAACCATTTCTTTCTTTGTTCCACGCGCAGGTTGAACAATTTTTGTATCAACTACAGAGTGAATGATATCTTTATCTAAATTTTTCGGTACATGTACTTCTTTAGGTAAAATATGTTGATTTAAGCTATAGAATTGTCCAATGAATGTATAAAATTCTTCTTCTTCTGTTTGTTGTAGAGGAATCATTGTTGCATCACGTTGAATCATATTTCCTTGTCTAATAAAGAATACTTGAATACACATCCAACCTTTAGAAACGCTATATCCAAAAACATCTCTAATTGTATTATCTGAAGACATAATTTTTTGTTTTTTAGTTAAATTATGAATATGTTGAATTAAATCTCTATATTCTTTAGCACGTTCAAAATCTAACTTCTCACTAGCATCTAGCATGCGTGTTTCAAGATTATGAAGAATTGTTTTATCTTCTCCATTTAAAAAGTCAGTAATTTCACGCGTCATTTGTGCATATTTTTGTTGATCTACATCATACACACATGGTCCCATACACTGACCGATATGATAATATAGACACAATTTATCAGGCATATTATCACATTTTCTAAAAGGATAAATACGATCTAATAATTTTTTAGTTTCTTGTGCTGAATATGCATTAGGATAAGGTCCAAAATATTTTCCTGTACCCTTTTTTACTGTACGAGTCACAAGTAAACGTGGATGTTTTTCTTTAGTAATCTTTATAAAAGGATAACTTTTATCATCTTTTAATAAAATATTGTAGCGAGGTTGATATTGTTTAATCAAATTCAACTCAAGTAATAATGATTCTGTCTCACTTGAAGTTACAATAAATTCGAAGTTGCGAATTTCACTAACAAGACGTGTAGTTTTTGCATCATGTGCACCAGTAAAATAAGAACGTAGTCGATTTCGTAATCGTTTTGCTTTACCTACATAAATAATTTGGTCATTTCGATCTTTCATTAAATAACAGCCTGGTTCAAATGGGACGACACTTAATTTATCTCTAATTTTTTCTTCGTAGTCGGTCATCCGTCTCCTCCTTTCTATTAACTTGACGTTCACATAAAAAAGACGGAGCGATTACATAACATGTAATGCCCCATTCTTTTATAATTGTACTAAATATTATAGATGTTTATCTAAAACTTCTGCTAAGTTTTCTTTAGGTTGGAAACCTACTACTTTATCTACTGCTTCTCCATCTTTAAATACGATTAAAGTTGGGATGCTCATTACTTCATATTTAGCAGCAGTAGATGGATTTTCATCTACATCTAATTTTAAGATGTCTGCTTTACCATCATAGTCTCCAGCTAATTCTTCTAACACAGGGGCGATCATTTTACAAGGTCCACACCAAGTTGCCCAAAAATCTACTAATTTAACACCTGATTGAATGTTTTCATCAAAATTTGAATCTGTAACTTTTACGATTGCCATAATTGCCAATCCTCCTTAAATATTAAATGATGAGCAAATTATAACAGACTTTCCATATATCTGCATTGCTCTTGCTCATCTTTATCACTATTTATTAATCTTGTCATAAACTTGTGTTAAGATTAAACGCTTGCTTTATTGTACGTCAAATTTTAAAAAAATCAACATTCTAGTTTTATATTATTTAAGTTCTGCTACTGTAACACCAAATCCGCCTTCACTTGGCATTCCACCACGAAAAGATTGAACACTTTTATGTTTTTTTAAATGATTTTGAACTGCTTTTTGAAGTGCACCTGTACCTTTACCATGAATAATATAAACCTGTTCATAGTTACTTAATACAGCTTGGTCAATATATTGATCTAAAGCTCCAACCGCTTCTTCATAACGATAGCCTCTTAAGTCTAATTCTGTTTTAATAGTTTGACGATTTTGGCGTGTCACCATTTTAGTTGGTTTTTCTTTTTTCTTTTTCGTTTTTTCTAAATCTTCAATAGGTAATTTCATTTTGATAATACCCATTTGAACTACAGCTTCATTTTCTCCGCTTAATTCTAATACTTCGCCTTTTTGTCCATAAGATAATACTTTAACTTCATCGCCAGCATGAATATCATCCCATTTTTGTTTTTTTACATTTTGTTTTAAGGATTTAGCTTCATATTGATCTTCTAAATGTTTTTTCTTATCAATTAGTTCATGTTCTTTAACGTCGGCTCCTTTTTTATCTCGCATTTCTCTTAAATCTTTTAGAATGTCATCTGCTTCTTTTGTAGCTGATTTAATGCGTTGATTTGCTTTATCTTTAGCTTCATCCATTAATTTTTGTTCATAATTTTTATATTGTTGATACTGACGTTCCAAATCATCATGCGTTGTTCGTGCTTCTCTTAATAATTTTTCAAGCTCAATACGTTGTTCATCCACACGTTTAGAGTTTTTCTCTAATGATTCTATCATTGAATTAATTTCTTGTTCGTCTGTACCAATCATTGTTTTAGCTTTATTAATGATGTTTAATCCTAACCCTAATTTTTTGGAAATATCAAAGGCATTGGAACGTCCAGGAACACCCATTAATAATTTGTAAGTCGGGCTTAACGTATTCACATCAAACTCAACACTTGCATTCATAACGCCTTCCCGATTATAACTATAAGCTTTAAGCTCTGGATAATGTGTCGTTGCCATAACTAGCGAACCAATATCTCTCACATGATCGAGAATACTCATAGCTAAGGCAGCACCTTCACTTGGATCGGTTCCAGCACCTAATTCATCAAATAAAACAAGACTATTTTTATCTGTTTCTTTTAAAATTTCTACAATATTTTTCATATGTGATGAAAACGTAGATAGTGATTGTTCAATCGATTGTTCATCACCTATATCACAGTATACGTTTTCAAATACACTCAATTGACTGCCATCTAATGTAGGAATGAGTAACCCGGATTGAGCCATCACAATGATAAGTCCCAACGTTTTTAAGGTGACAGTTTTACCACCTGTGTTAGGTCCCGTAATAATAACCGTATCAATATCATCAATAAATTCAATTGTATTTGCTACTACTGTATCTTTATTCAATAAAGGATGATAAGCATTAGGTAAATAAACCGTTCTTTCCTTATAAAAAGTAGGTTTTGTCCCTTTAATTGATCGTGCATAACGCGCTTTAGCTGTTAAGAAATCAATTTGACCCATAACTGACTCTGCCACTAAACAATTATTATCATTAGCAGCTACTAAACCTGTTAATTCTGTTAATATACGTTCACGTTCTACTGCTTCATCATTTCTTAATCGACTAATTTGATTATTCATTTCAACAATGGAAGAGGGCTCAATATAAAGGGTTTGTCCAGAAGCTGATTGATCATGCACAATCCCTTTAAAATCTTGTCGATATTCTGCTTTTACTGGTATCACATTGCGATCATTTCGCACTGTAATAATGGCATCTGAAAGTTTCTTTTGATTAGCTTGACTTTTAACAATACGATCTAAATTTTGTCTAATACGTTGAGTCGTACTTGATATTTTGCTTCGAATACCTTGCAATTCATAACTTGCATTATCATATAAATCATAAGCATCACATTTTTCATTTATTTCTTGATATAAATCAGTAAGTACAGGTAGTTGATTCATTCTTTCATTTAAAATTGGATACTTTATGACACCTTCATCTTCTTCAAGCAGTTGATTATAAAATGTTTTAAATTGATTTTGTACTTGTATCAACCGCTTAATTACATTTAATTCGGTAACATTAAGCACACCACCAATTTTAGCACGGTGAATTAATGGTGATACTTTTGATAAACCACTTAAACTAGGTAAACGATGTTTATTATAAATTTGTGATATTTCATCTGTCTCATTCATTTGAAATTCTACAGTTTCAAAATCAGTTGCTGGAGACATTTTAGACACTTTTTCACGTCCTAAATCACTTATCGTTTCAGAAGCTACAAATGATTTGATTTTATCAAACTCTAAGACGTCTAATGTTTTTTGTCTCATACAATCCCTCTATTTCTGTAATTTAATATTATTATTAATAAAGTTTTTAAAAGCGTCACGCGTCATTGTATTAATCACTCTATCTTTATTTACAAATCCTTTTTGCGCAGTAGCTACGCCATATTTCATAAAATCAAGATGATCCACATGATGGGCATCCGTATTAATTGTTAATTTAATATTTGGATATTTTTTAACAGTGGCAGCATTTAAATCTAATCGTTTTGGGTTAGCATTAATTTCCATTACCGTTTGTGTTTCTTCGGCAAGTTGCATCAACTGTTCTATATTAGGTTGATACCCTTCACGTCGCTCAATAATACGACCAGTTGGATGGGCAATATGTCTAACATAAGGGTTACGACATGCATGTTCTAGGCGCTTCATAATTTCTTCTTCAGATTGATTGAAACTTTGATGAATAGCTGCAATAACATAGTCAAGTTGCGATAGTATATCATCCTCATAATCTAATGATCCATCAGGTAAAATATCCATTTCTGTACCTGAGTAAATATCTATTTCTGTGTATTCTTCATTCAATTTTTTTATTTCTTCATTTTGACGTAATAGTCGTTCAACTTGTAATCCATGAGCAACTTTTAAACTCTTTGAATGATCCGTAATGACCATGTATTCATAGCCTTTTTTAATGTTTGCTTCAATCATCTCTCGTATAGAGAAAGCGCCGTCACTATACGTTGTATGCATATGAAGATCACCTTTAATATCATCTAATGTAATGATTGAGTTTAAATCACGATCAAACTCGCTGCCATCTTCACGTATTGCCGGAGCAATCCAATGTCTACCGAAGTGTTGGTAAATTTCAGCTTCACTTTGGAATTGGAGTAACGTTCCATCTTGTTGTTCGATACCATACTCACTTACTTTTTCATTTTGTGCTTTAGCAAGTTGTCTAATGCGAATGTTATGATCTTTGGAACCTGTAAAGTGCTGTAAGGTATGATAAAAGGCTTCTGGTTCAACAAGTCTAAAATCTACACCAATCGTTTCATCATCATATTCTAATTCAAGCGACACTTTCGTTTCTCCAACTGCGACTTCTTTCACTTTATTTGGAATATTTAAAAGTTGTTGTTGTACATGAAGAGGGTGTCGTGTACTAATAATATAGTCTAAATCTTTACTTACTTCTTTATAACGACGGAAACTACCTGCTTCAGAATAATGTTCAACTTCTTCTAATTGTTCTAGATAAGTCATAATATCTTTATTTAAATGTCGCATCAAATCAATAGGATAATGATCTTTTTTAGCTCCTAGTGCTTTTACTGCTTCAAGTATGTTTTGTTCTGTTTTTTTAGCAAATCCACTTAATTCACTAACTTTTCCCGCTTCACAAGCTTCTTGAAGACTTTCTTTATCTGTAATATTTAACTCTTTATATAACTTTGCAATTTTTTTACTACCTAAACCTTGAATTTTCATTAAAGAAATTAATCCTTCAGGAACTAAACGTTGCAATTCTTTTAAAGTTGATGAGGTCCCAGTTTCTCGATATTCGCTAATGACCTCTCCTACCCCTTTTCCAATTCCTTTTAATTCAGTAATATCTTTTATTTCATCTAAAGAGCGTTCATCTATTTCAAGACTTTGTGCTGCTTTGCGATAAGCAGACACTTTAAACGTATTTTCTCCATTCAATTCCATATATATAGCAATTTTTTCTAGTAGTTGAATTACATCTTTCTTTGTCATTACATTCACTCCATAAAAAGAGACCAGGAGGTTTATATCCATCACCTAGTCCTGACCTTTTATCTTTTTTATTTATAAATTTAGTATATAAGATGATAAAAACGGCATCTTAAATAGAATAATATGGCTTAAATAACCGTATTTTAAACTTTCTTGAATCCATTCATTAGGATATAAAGATACTAAATATAAAACAAGTTGCAGTACAATCACACTTGCAATACTACCTAATACGCTTCCCAATATTCGACTTGTAACATGAATATTATGATATGACACTATATTATCAAAAGTTACAATAATAAGATATAAAAGCAACTTACTTATAAAAGCAATACATAAAAATGCCACAATAGTATCAAAACGTTGTTGTACATCATGGTATTGAAATGCGAAGTGCGTGTCAAAAGCAACTGTTTTAGGAAATGGAACAAAAACAATCATTTGTTTTGATATATATTGGTAAAAACGATGCGCAATGAATAGTGAGACAAGTGTAGACGACAAATGAAGACTATTCAGCCAAAGGCCTCTTCTAAAACCAATTATCATATACATCAAAATAATAAGTATCATTACTAAATCTATAGTCATTTAGCTATCCTGATGTTTTAATTCATAAATCATTTGTTTTAATATTTCGTTTTCTTCTTCCAATTTCACTTTTTCGTCCATGATATTCATTGCAGTTAAAATTGCTTTTCTTGTTGTATCTAATCCTGCTGATTTACGTCCTAATAATCTTAGCTGTTCATCTACTAAATGTGCTACATAACGTATGTGTTCAGGATCATCGTCACCGATAATCGTAAAATTTTGATCATTGATCGATACATTAATACGATTTTTAAATTCTACCATTGTATTAACTCCTGACTTTTGATAATATTTTAAATTTCTTTGACTAATGTTTTGTTGAGTGAATAAGTAGATTATTATTATTATACATGAGTGTCTCTTATTTGTAATTATAGATTTAAATACTATTGATTTATACCACTAAACCTACGTTCTTATCTTCATTATGTTAAAGTATATCTATTAGAATTTTAAAAGAGAGGTTTAAACAAGTTATGGGAAATGTAGTACATAAATTAACTAATCAAGATATTGAGCAACTGATGAACCAAATTAACTTTAGTACATCCAATTTACCTAATGGGATGAAAGCAAGAACCAAATATCATGACACTGTCATTAGTATTTACAATTCTGGTAAAGTTATGTTTCAAGGAAAACGTGCTGAACATATAGCGCGTCAATTTTGTACTACTGATTCTGGAACTAATTCAAAATCTTCAAAGGCAGATGGTTTCCATAATATAACATATGATGATTATAACTGTATTGGTAGTGATGAAGCGGGAAGTGGCGATTATTTTGGCCCATTAACGGTTTGTGCTGCTTATGTATCTAAAGAGCATATAGATATTTTAAGAACGCTAGGCGTAGATGATTCGAAAAAATTAACAGACACTAAAATTATAGAACTTGCAGAACAACTGATTACCTTTATTCCTCATTCATTACTTACATTAAACAATACTAAATATAATGAAAGACAAGCACTAGGTTGGTCTCAAGTAAAAATGAAAGCAGTCCTTCATAATGAAGCGATAAAAAATGTAACTAACAAGATAGATACTAAAGCATTAGACTACATTGTCATTGACCAATTTGCAGAACGTAACGTCTACAAGCGTTATGCTCTAAGCGACTTACCTTTTCCAAATCAAACAAAATTTGAAACAAAGGGAGAATCTAAATCCCTTGCTATTGCAGCAGCAAGTATCATTTCTCGCTATGCTTTTATTAAGCACATGAATTCAATATCAAAAATGATGCATTTTGATATTCCGAAAGGCGCGAGTCATAAAGTAGATTTAATTGCTGCTCAAATTATTGAAAAATATAATATTAGTAAGTTAGATTCTATTTCAAAAAAACATTTTAAAAATCGTTATAAAGCATGGACATTGGTTAATAAAAAGTATCAATAAAGAACATTTTAGAATGCTATAAGATAGCACTACGACGATGTCTGAATTCATCAAATTCAGTATCGAGAATTGTTTCAACACTATTATTTACATATCGTGACACATCATTTGTGGGAACAAGTGCTGAAGTTTCTATCGATAAAGTAAGTTGAGTCATGCTAGAACTTTATACATAAGGTACCTCGTTAATTTAGTTTAGTGAAGTTTATTAAATTATACGAAAGGACCTTATTTTTAAAAGTATTTCAATGTAAAACTGTATATAAAAAGGATTTTAGCGAGACTCTTGTGGGAATACGATACGTTAAAGACTACAGACTAGATCTGTCCCCTAATAAAAAGAGTCAACTATACAAAGTATTGTAAATAATGAAACCAGTAAATGACTTTATAATAAACTCATTTACTGGCTATTTTTTTAGGATATATGTCCCAATCTCTTCTTTATTTTATTATCGAATTGTAGCGCCTTTAGCTTTTAATGCTTCTAAAATTTTATCATGCACTTTAGAAACACGTTCATCTGTAAGTGTATTTTCAGTATCTAAATAATTTAAACGAATGGCTACTGATTTTTTACCTTCTTCCAAGTGTTCACCTTCATACACATCAAATACAAGTGTATTTTTTAGAATGTCTTCACCATTCTCATGAATAATATCTAATAATTCTGATGAAGGCATGTCACGGTTTACTTCCATAGCGATATCTCTTGACACACCAGGGAATTTTGGAATTGGTTCATAATTAATGTAACCTACAGCTACTCGCATCATTGAATCATAATCTAATTCAAATACATATGTGCGTTTAAGATCATTTTCAGCTGCTAATTGAGGATGTAATTCTCCTACAAATCCTATCTCTTTACCTTCTAATGAAACAATCGCAGTTCTGCCTGGATGAAGGCCTTTAATTTCGCCAGCTTTATAAGTGAAATCTAAATTTAATTTTTCAGCAATTCGATCGACTACACCTTTAGCAATAAAGAAATCAATCTCTTCTTTTTTACCTTGCCAAGTATTAACTACATATTCTCCAGTTAGAATACCACTTAAATATTCTATTTCATCCGGTAATTCATCTTTGCCGTTACCAAAGAACACACGTCCAATTTCATATAATCTTACATTTTTATTTTTACGTGCTACGTTATAAGCTGTTGCTTCGATTAAATGTGGTAATAAGCTTTGACGTAATGTAGAATGCGCTTCACTCATTGGCATAAGTAGACTAATTGTAGGACGTTCTTGTAATGCAAAATCTTTCGCATGGTCTTTAGACACAAGTGAATATGTGATGGCTTGATTTAATCCTGCACCTTCGAGTGTTTCTTTTACTGTACGCGTTTTATATTGACGATCTGTCAATTTTCCACTAGTTACATCATCGAACGCTGGTAAAGTTGAAGGAATATTATCATAACCGTATATTCTTGCTATTTCTTCAATTAAATCCTCCTTAATTGAAATATCTTTACGACGTGAAGGTACATATACTGTTAAAGTATCGGCATTTTGAATCGTTTTAAATCCTAATTGTTCAAAAATAGCTTTAATCTCATCATTTGATAAATTAAAACCAATTGTTTGATTTACTTTTTCGGCAGTAATATCAATTGGCGTAACAAGTGAACCTAAATCCCCTTGTGCCACTCTATCTTTTAATACTTCGCCAGAGGCATAATGTTCAAGTAAATAACAAGCTCTATCGACTGCTTCATTGACAAATTCTGTTGCAATACCTTTTTCAAAGCGACTTGAAGACTCACTACGTAAATTCAAACGACGTGATGTGTGACGAATAGATACAGGGTCAAAAATCGCACCTTCTACTACGACATTCATTGTTTGATCAGTCACTTCTGAAAAATCTCCACCCATAACACCAGCTAATGCAATAGGTTCTTTACCATTTGTAATAACGATATCTGTATCAATAAGAGTTCTTTCAGTATCGTCTAATGTTGTCATTGTTTCATTTTCATTCGCTTGACGTACAACAATATCTTTAGAACCCATATGATCTTGATCAAACATATGAAGTGGTTGACCATATTCGAGTAATACATAGTTAGAAATATCAACTACATTATTAATTGGACGGATACCAGCTTTAATTAAACGTGCTTGCATCCAAATAGGTGATGGTGCAATTCTCACATTTTTAACAACTCTTGCACTGTAATAAGGGACTTTTTCAGGATTATCAACTGTCACTGATAACTCATCTGTTGCGGAAGTTTCAGTTTCGTTAAGCGTTGTATTTGGTTTAGTCATTTCAGCTTGATATAACGCTGCAACTTCATATGCAGTTCCCACCATACTTAAAGCGTCTGCACGGTTAGGTGTTAAATCAAATTCCATAATTTGATCATTAAGATATAATGCGTCTAGTGCATCAGTTCCTGGTGTCACTTCATTAGGAAATACGAAAATTCCATTTTCATAATCTTTTGGTACAACATTACTTGAGACACCAATTTCTTGTAAGGAACAAATCATACCTTCCGAACGTTCTCCGCGTAATTTGGCACGTTTTATTTTAATCCCTCCAGGTAAACGTCCACCTACTTTAGCTACAATCACATATTGATTTTCATCAACATTAGGTGCTCCACAAACAATTTGAACAAGTTCTTCTTCACCTATATCAACTTGACAGATATTCAATTTATCTGCATCTGGATGTTTTTCTTTAGATGTTACATATCCTACTACTAAATTTTTAATATCTTTTGAGTAATCTATAATATCTGCTACTTCAATACCTGTACGTGTAATACGCTCAGCTAAGTCTTTAGCAGGTACACCAGCATCTACGTAATCTTTTAACCATTCATTTGAAATCAACATTATGCTTCACCTCTATCTTCTACAGCTTTAAATTGATTAAGGAATCTCACATCATTTGTATAGAAATGACGAATGTCTTCGATTCCGTATTTTAACATTGCTATACGATCTGGCCCCATACCAAATGCAAAGCCAGAATATTCATTTGAATCAAAACCGGCCATTTCTAGAACATTAGGATGTACCATACCTGCACCTAAGATTTCAATCCATCCAGTATGTTTACATACATTACATCCTTGACCTTTACATTTGAAACAAGAGACATCTACTTCCACTGATGGCTCTGTGAATGGGAAATAACTTGGTCGTAATCGAATCTCACGATCAGCCCCAAATAATTTTTTAGCTACTAACTCTAACGTTCCTTTCAAATCACTCATTTTAATATGTTTATCTACTACTAAACCTTCAATTTGTGTAAATTGATGACTATGTGTAGCATCATCTGAATCTCGTCGATACACTTTCCCAGGACAAATAATTTTTACTGGTCCTTGACCGTGACGTTTTTCCATTGTACGTGCTTGCACTGGAGACGTGTGCGTACGCATCAAAATCTCATCTGTAATATAAAAACTATCTTGCATATCTCGGGCTGGATGTGATTTAGGAAGATTTAAAGCTTCAAAATTATAATAATCTTGTTCTACTTCGTATCCGTCAACAATTTCATATCCTAATCCTAGGAATAAATCTTCAATTTCTTCAACTGTTCTAGTTAATGGATGTTTTGAGCCAATATTAATTTGACGACTAGGTAATGTAACATCAATTGTTTCCTCAGCAAGTTGTTGGTTTAACTTTTCATTTTTTAATAATTCTTGTTTTTCTTCAAGTTCATTTTGAATTGCTTGTCTTAATTCATTTACTTTTTGTCCATAAGCTGGCTTTTCTTCATTTGGTAAATCTTTCATATTTTTCATTAAACCACTTACAGAGCCTTTTTTTCCTAGATACTTTACTTTGACATCTTGTAAAGCACGTTCATCTTGCGCTTCGTTAATGTCTACTAAAGCTTGTTGTCTTAATTCTGTCATTGAATCATTTTGAGTCATGACTTACACCTCATACTTTCTATTTATCATAAAATTTGCTTTATTAAATTAAAAAAAGACTTTCATCCCTAAATAACTGGGACGAAAGCCTTCCGTGGTACCACCCAAATTTATGCTTAAGCATACACTTGTTAGCGTTGTTAACGAAGATGCACTCCGACTTAAATTTCTTTAAGTAACCAAAAAGGTGAAAAAAACTAATGTAAATTGAAGTAAGTTTCAGTCACGCTTACTTTCCCTGTGCAATTAATCATTTAGTTTACGTCTTTTTATCGGTTTATATTTATCTTTAATAAACATATCATTTTAATTTTGTATACAATTAAGTATAGTCGATTTTAAATCAAAAGGTCAACCTTTCAAATGATAAAGCAAAATACTTCCAGCAATCGCCACGTTTAAACTTTCCGCTTTGCCGTATATAGGTATAATAAGATTTTGCGAGGTATGTGCTAATAATTCTTTATTAACACCTTCTCCTTCATTACCAAGTAATAAGGCAAATATGTCTTGCGATTCGATGTTTTTATAAGACACAGCATTTTCTAAGGCTGTACCATATACTGGGCCATCAAATTGTTCAATAAATTTATTTAATTCTGTTGTGACAATAGGAATGTGAAATACACTTCCTTGACTTGCTCTCATTACTTTGTCTTGGTATGCGTCTGCTGTACCTTTTTCCATTACAACCATATCTATACCCGCAGCATCTGCTGTACGAATTAACGTGCCTAAGTTACCAGGATCTTGTATACGATCAAGTAATAACACTTGTTTCGCTTTTGAGATATCATGTTTAGGTTTTTCAATAACTGCAAAAAAACCTTGTGGTGTAATAGTCCCTGATAATGATTCAGCCACTTTCATATTAATTTCGTAAGCTTCTTTTGCATACTCTAAAAGTCTAGAATCTGTTCTTTCTGGCTCAATTACAAATAATTGTTTAATCATTATATTACTTTTAAATGCTTCATCAATTAAATGTATGCCTTCGATGAGAGCTAATCCTGTTTTATCGCGTTCTTTTTTCTTTTTAAGTTTATTTGCTAATTTAATTTTATTATTTTGTGTTGAAGTAATTTGTTCCATAATAGTCTCTCCAAATTATTTTTGATAGCAATGGTATAAATTGAGATAATATAAAAAAAGAGTGGGATAGAATTCATAATGAATTCGTATTCCACCTTTTTTTAATAGATATAAATTATTTAGAAACGACTTCTTCACCATTGTAAGAACCACAGTTTTTACATACGCGGTGAGATAATTTGTACTCGCCACAATTTGGGCATTCAGTCATACCAGGTACTGAAATTTTGAAATGAGTACGACGTTTATTTTTTCTAGTTTTAGACGTTCTTCTTTTTGGTACTGCCATGATATATCCTCCTTAATATTAAAACACATAATCTCAAGTATTCGGTCATTTAATTATTATACTATAAATTAAATTAACCTGCTATTACTCTTTATCATATAACTGTTGTAATTTTTGAAGCCTAGGATCAACTTGGCGTGTTTGGGAATCGTCGTTATCTTTAGAGTTTTCAAGCTCAAGCGCTTGTTCTTCATCAATAACTTCCCAACCGTTACCTTCTGTAAGCATTTGATCACTATTCTCAGAAAATGCACGCATTGGCTTCTCAATAATAACCAATTCTTTAGCAATATCTCGGATATTAATCATACCATCTGTAGCAAGATGATAATGTTCATCTTCATCTACTTCTTCTTCGGTATAACTATTATAACCTTCTAAATCAAATACTTCGGAAGTTCTGACATCAAGTGGCACATCTACAGGCACTAATGTACGAGCACAAGGCATAGTATACGTACCAATAACATGCATATCTGCTATCACTTCATTTGATTTTATGGTTAATTCACCTTCGATATTTACTTCTGATAAATCAATCAGACCTAAAGGTTCTATTAAATCGTCAAAGTTCGCCTTTTCATTGAATTCAAAAGGTTTACCTTGATATTTTCTCAATTGCGTTATTGACCATTTCATATGGCTTCACCTCTAACAAACACAAAATTTATTTTAACTTTACTATTATAAGTTGTCAAGATTTTTTCTTAACATCTTATTATCTGTTACAATACTAATAATGAATACTGAAAGGACGAATTGCAAATGAAAAGTGTTGGATTGATTACAGAGTATAATCCATTTCATAACGGTCATGCTTATCATGCGCAACAAGCTAAAACACAGTCCGATGCAGAGATCTCTATTGCAATCATGAGTGGTAACTTCGTTATGAGAGGTGAACCTGCTATTTATAACAAATTTCTACGTACACAAATGGCACTTTCCAATGTCGATTTAGTTGTTGAGTTACCTCTTATCGCTAGTCTTTCTTCAAGTGATTATTTTGCACAGATAGCTGTTCAAGTTGCTCGTTATCTAGATGTTGATACTATTGCTTTTGGAAGTGAAACACCTGATATAACTCGCCTTAAAAATGCTGCAAATGAAATAATCAATTTAGAACATAGTTCAACTTTTAATCAAAAAGTAAAAGAAGGTAGTAATTATGCAAAAATTATAAATGATTTAATTAGCGATAATACTTTACTAAAAATGCCTAATAATATTTTAGCAATCACTTACTTAAAAGCTATACAACAATTTGCACCTCACATGAAAGGACTTGCTATCCAACGTGTGCATGCTCATCATCATGATGCGACAATTGAAACATCATCCTTTGCAAGTGGTTCTGCAATTAGGCAGTCGTTAATCACTCAAGCAACTCAGTGGACTACAGTTGTTCCCTCTTCAATTCAATCACTGTATACAACACCTCATTTAACTAAAGAGGATACATTTAACTTGATTAAATATCATATCTTAAGTCATTCAATTCATGAAATGGCTCATATATACACTATATCTGAAGGACTAGAACATCGATTAAAAAAATATATTAATCAAGCAACTTCTTTTGAATCCTTTATGTCTTTACTGAAGACAAAACGCTTTACCTATACTCATTTACAACGCATACTTATGCAAATTCTTTTAAATGTAAAAAAAGAAGATTCTATTCAATCCATTTCAGCTGTAAGAATTTTAGGAATGAATCGTCGCGGACAAAGTTATCTCAAACAATTAAAAACCAAATTTCCAGAGCGTCAATTCATCACTAATATTAATAAAACATCTGCTCATTTTTTTAAAAATGAAATTAAAGCTACCGATATTTATAACTTATTATCAGGTCAAAAGAAAAATGATTTTAATACACCTGTAATTAGATTAAATAATTGAATTAAAGCGTATGGAACATTTCATTTCTGTTCTATACGCTCATTTTTTAATCTTCAAATTTTTCTTTTAATGCTCTTTCAACATGACTAGGTACGAAATCTGAAATATCTGCCTTATATTGAGCCACTTCTTTCACAACACTTGAACTAATAAATGAATAGTTTGTACTTGTCATCATATACATTGTTTCAACATTACTATTTAATTTTTTATTCATTGAAGTTAAGCGTAATTCATATTCAAAATCACTCACTGCTCTTAAGCCACGAATAATTGTTTTAGCGCCTATTTTATCACAAAAATCGACAAGTAATCCATTAAAATTATGTACTTTCACATTTGGCAAATGTTTTACAGATTCACGTATTAATTCCATACGTTCTTCAATAGAAAATGTACCTGCTTTACTACTATTTTTTAATATACATACATGAAGTTCATCAAATCGATCAGAACTTCTTTCGATAATATCTAAATGTCCATAAGTAATAGGATCAAAGCTACCTGGAATGACTGCTTTTGTCTTAGTCATTGTGTTCTCCTTTTTTTAATAACAAAGTATCTGTTAAACCGTAATGATATTGCTTAATTACTTCAAAATCATATGTATTGATTTTTTCTTGATTACTAAACTCACAAATGATAATACCATGTTCTTTTAATAAATTAAACTTAGAAATTTGGTCTAGAGCCTTATCTATTAGCCCTTTATTATAAGGAGGGTCTAAAAAAATAAAATCAAATTGAATGTCTCTTTTATTGATAGCCTTTAACGCTCTATCTGCATTATTTTTATATACTTCAGATTGTTCCTCTAAATTTAATTGTTTCAAGTTAGCTTGGATCACTTTAACTGCTTTAAAGTTTTGGTCTACAAATATAACTTTATCCATACCTCTAGAAAGTGCTTCAATTCCTAAAGCACCACTACCAGCAAATAAGTCTAAACCTAAGCCGTATACTTCATGTAAACTGTTAAAAATACCTTCTTTAACTTTATCCATTGTTGGACGTGTATTGCGTCCTTCTAAACTCTCTAGTGGTTTACTTTTATGTTTTCCAGCAATGACTCTCATTTTGACTTACACTTCCATTTCATTCATTTATTTACTATAATTTGTTTTGAAAAAGGAGAATTAAATATTTATGAAACAATCATTTATTATTTTAGGAGAAGGACTTACAGATTTATTCGAATTTCTTACTCTTATTGAATATAATCATGCAAGAATAGACAAGGTTGTCTATTTCCATACACCACAGTCAGACAAACAATTATCGTCAGTCGCAATTATTATGAATCCTACGACCGGTAAACAATTTCAAGCCATGTATATGATGTTAAACGCTTTAAAATATCCCTACCCAAATAGTAATAAAAAATTTGAGATGATTAATGAACAAGCTCAATCGTATGACATTCCTATTGTCGGCATTGATGTTCAACCGCCAAATGCATTTCATACGAATGATTTATATTTTAAATATTTAATTAGCGTACTTCGTTTACAAAATTGGATCCCACCGATGCAATAACAATTTTTAAATACATCTTAAAGCATTTCATGCTTTTCTTTATCATATGTTTTTTTCAAGTTTTTATAGGGGGATCCATCAATATGTAAGACATATTTTAATTTCATTAATTTCTGGAGAATATCGTCTACTTCATGTTCATTAACATACATTACTATATACTTTCGAGGTTTATTAGTATAAACAATATGTCCATATTTACGTATCTGTCTTTCATGTTTAATATGCTTTAAGTAAATAATTAAGCTAACTCTTGGAATCAATTCCATATTATTTCACTCACTCCATTTATTATGCATAATTACTATACCATGACTAATAATTTTATAAAATACATTCAATATCTCAATACTTAACTTTCAAAAAATATTGATTTAATTATTAATTTTAAATGAACTTTAGGAGGTTATACCTTGAAACACATTAAGAAAAATTTTTTTAATTTGGGTATCACTAGTATGGGTATACTAAGCAGTTTATTACTTTTAAAAAGAAATCAAAAGCCTAACATGCTTAAAGACATACCTTACTTTTTTAATGGACCAGCACCTTATATTTTTGCACATAGAGGTGGAATGTCAGTTCGACCAGAACAAACACAATTAGCTTTCGATAATGCTGTTGATTATGGTTTAGATGGCTTTGAAACAGATGTGAGACTAACTAAAGATGAAGAATTGATTGTTTTTCACGACGCTACAGTCGACCGTACTACTAATGGTTCAGGAAAAGTATGTGATTACACACTAAAAGAATTAAAAAAATTAGATGCAGGATTTCATTTTACTGATATCAATGGTCGACATATTTACAGAGGGCATCAACAAGCTAGAATTTTAACTTTCGATGAACTTTTAAAAATGTACCCTAGCAAATATATCAATGTAGATTTAAAAGATGCTCCAAGTAGTTATGAAGGATCTATTGCCCCTAAAAAAATGTATGATATTATAAAGCATCATCATGCTGAGAAACGTGTACTTGTAACGAGTTTTCATAAAGAACAAAATGAACGTTTTAGAGCAATAAGCAATGGAGAAATCGCTACTGGCGCAAGTCAACATGAAGTGACTGAAGGTGTGATTAAGTTTATTTTAGGACTAGGCTATCATTATCATCCTCAAGCTGACACATTTCAAATGCCTATAAAATTCAAAGGTATCCCATTATCATCAACTCATTTTATTCAATGGCTTAACTTATTAAATATTGTGCCAGGTTATTATGGCATCAATAGTGTTGACTTAATGTATGATTTGTATCAAAAAGGTGTTCACACCATTGTTACTGACCGTCCTGATTTAGGTAAACAATTTAAATCACTACTAAAACAGCATACCTTAAGTTAAATACACTTATTCTATATATTATATAAAATTAAACTATATGCATAAAAGAATCTGAGACATACATCATCATTGTCTCAGATTCTTTTAATATATTAATCATCAATAACTAAAATAAAAATATACTTACATCTAATTTTGCAACTCAACCTCTGATTTACTAGATTTTTATTCTTAATTATAAACTACAATTACATGTGCCTCCTGAGGCGCAACCTTTAGAATCTGTTTTAAAAAATGGATTACCCACTTCAATCTTTACATTTTCTGACACAGATAATGCGATTTTAGTCAACACTTCATCTATTAAATTTTGTAATTGTACTTCTTTAGATTTGTAATCCATTACATTAGGCAACATTTCATAAGCTCGCTTACGTCGACGTGTATCTAACATGACATTTTGATAATCTGGGTGATATCTACCAAAGCGCATCACTTCATCATAACGTTCTTTTGATTTTAAAAAAGCTTGATACAATAAATGTGCTTCATCATCTTGTTTAAGTTTTTTTTGAGCTTCTCTATAATTAAAATACACTTTTGATTGTACAATCATGTCTGATAAATCTTCAATTTCATCTAAAATTGATAATGTTTCCTCTGTATACATTATCGGTCACCTCACAACCTATTTTTGTACAAAAATAAGTGAATAATAATTTCTCATTACTTCTCCACCCATTTCATTATACTTTTTATTTAACATTCTTGAACGGTGTATATCCGAATTCATCCAACTATGAATTAATGTAGGCACATCATTGAAATCATAACCCACATTTTGACTTGTAGCTATAAAATCAATATTTTCGTTATCAAGTTGGCTCTTAAGTGCACCTTCTGTAAATTCAACATCTTCTGTACCAGTTGCTTCATATAAGTTTGCTGAAGCAATGTGTGATATGTCTGAATTTACTTTCAATGGTGGAATATGTTTTAAATCTCTCATTTGATTAGTAATTTCATAGAGTGTTATCAATTGATTTGGGTTTTGTTCATATGGTAATGAATTTTTATTATTTCTGTCATTATTAAATTTATCATCTGATATATCTTCTTCATCTGTTAATTGATACGGTTTTATAAATGCTAATAGTTCTTTATCTAGATATCGAATACCCATAATTCGATTTGATTGTTGATCTACATAAACTTGAGCATAAACATTACCATATTTAATTAGAGTTTGAGTTTTAATATCTTCATCTGATAACTCAAAATTATATTGTTTTCCATTCACTTTAAAAGAGGGGTCAGGATTAATACTAGTTTTTTCAAATATATGTGAAGCATTTTCATTGATTTTTAATGATTCGGTTTGAGCTTTTTCTCCAGTAGCATAAACAGATTTAATTTCGTCATGTTTTGTAGTGACAATATAATATTGTTGCTTTCTCTTAAATATATAATCAGTATATCCGCCTTTAACAGGGTATGTACGATTTGCTTGTCCATATTTATTTGTAAGATAATTAATATCTTTACCTATCCAAGTACCTATCCCATTTTTGGGAGCAGGATTTTCAGTCTGTTTTTTCACGGAATGTGATTCTTGATTTGAATGACTTATTTTATTGTTGTTATTAGGATTTTCAAGGACATCAAATTTTAATCTTGGTGAGTAAAATAAATAAATTAGAAATGTAATTAAAAATACGATTCCTAAAACTTTAATTACTAACTTAGTCATTACTCCCCCACCTCTTTAGAATTACATATATTGTACAAAATAACTATTTTAACAATCAAGTCATTCATTTTTTCTAAACTCCAAATTTATTAATTAAACTACATTATACCTATTTACAAATAAAATAAACAATTAATATTAAGACATAGCTTATACTAAACAATTTTATCATATCAATATAGAATCCACTGTTGTTATTTCATGATAAAAAAGGAAGTGAATCAGAATTCATTTTGAATTCGTCGTCCTCCTTAACAATTTGATCATCGACTACCCAAATATTAAAAATACCTGAGACAACTCATTATGTCCCAGGCTATTCTTTAAAATTATTCAATATTGTTATAAACCTAGTGTGGCTTTAATCAACGATGTAGTTTCTCCACCTGGATAAATTACATATAATAATAAGTATACTGCCACACCTGTAATGCCAGTAAAGAACCATATAATTGAAGCGACAGGTCCGATTCTTCTATGCCATTTAAATTTATCTTTAAATGCAGTAATAATTTGAACTAATCCTAATACGCCACCAATCGTAGCAAGATTAACGTGGAAGATTAAGAATATCTTATAATATGTTCTAACAGAATCTGGACCACCAAAATCTGTATTACCTATAAATATCGTTCGAGTTGAGTAAATAATAAAAAACGTTAATGCGAAAAATGCTGCCCATAACATAACTTTTTTGTGAGTATTAACATGACGATGAGCAATTTGCCACCATCCTATCGCTACTAAAATAGCACTAATTACGATACAGCTTGTACTAATGGTTGGTAGAATTGGTAAACTCATATGTTCCATCCTTATTTAACTTAGATATTTTAAATCATTTTTATTAAAGAGATGACAACGACTAATGCAAAGAATACTACTAGATAATTTAGTGAATAGATAAACATTTTTGTTGCCCACTTAGTTTGATCGGTATTTTTCTTAAATGTTGTTAAACCTATAAAAATCCATCCAAAATTTAATAAAGTTGCTAATACAACAAACGTAGTGCCTAAACTAGATAATAGGAAAGGTAATGGTAATAATAATACTAACCAAATAAACATACTTATTCTTGTACGTTTAAAACCTTTTACTGAAGGTAACATAGGAATATTTGCTAATGAGTATTCATCACTACGTTTAATAGCTAGAGCATAGAAATGAATAGGTTGCCAACAAAAGACAACTAAAAATAAAGCAAAAGCTACAAGACTGATTTGTCCATCAATAGCTGTCCATCCAATTAAAGGTGGTACAGCGCCTGGAAAACTTCCTACTACTGTATTCCAAGTCGTATGTCTTTTAGACCAGATTGAATAATATGATACATATCCTACTATACCAAAAAGTCCTAAAACACCTGATGGCACATTTAATAAGAATAGACATGCTTCTCCTACTAACATCATACCAAAACTTAACATCAATAAATGTTTATCAGAAATTCTATCGTTTACTGTTGGTCTACTTTGTTTACTTGGCATAATTTTATCAATATCTTGATCATAATAATTATTTAATGCACAAGCACCACCCATAATTAATGTCGAACCTATCAACATTAATAGGATTTGAGGTATTGACGATAGGAAGGAATGATTTGTCATTACAATAGCTAACCAAGCGCCTGCAAAAGCAGGAATTAAGTTACCCTGTACCAAGCCCATTTTAATAATTTGTTGTAGTTCTTTAAAAGACACTCTACTTGACGGCTGTGATAAAGTGTGTTCTTTACTCATGGTTCCCCTCCTTAAAATTTTCATATAGTATTATGATATAATAATTACTTATAAAAGGCTAGGTTATATTTATTTAAATTGTGACACTTTAACGACTTTCTGTTTCACTAATTTTTTGTCTTTAATTATTGTAGTATAATAGTGGTAATATTTATAATTATATCTTTTATATTAAAATCAGAGCATAAATGGATATCATATTACAAAATATTTTAAATTAATGGCGGGGTGTTTAAACTTGTTTAACAAACGAAACCTTAAATGGTTATCAATCGTAGCAACAATTATTATGGCAATGGTACAACTTGGGGGCGCCTTAGTAACTAAGACGGGCTCTGAAGATGGCTGTGGTGCTTCATGGCCTTTATGTCACGGTGCTTTATTGCCTCAGAATTTGCCAATTGCTACAATCATTGAATTGAGTCACCGAGCTGTATCAGGTTTATCATTAATTGTTGTGTTATGGTTGGCCATCACAGCTTGGAAAAATATAGGATACATTAAAGAGGTTAAACCTTTAGCAATTATTAGTGTTGCTTTTCTATTAATTCAAGCCTTGATTGGTGCAGCAGCTGTTATTTGGCAACAAAATTCTTATGTCTTAGCTTTACATTTTGGGATTTCATTAATTAGTTTTTCTTCTGTATTCGTATTAATGCTTATTATTTTTGAAGTGGATAAAAAATATGAGGCTGATGAATTATTTATAAAAAAACCATTGCGTAATCTTACTTGGATTATGACGGGCGTTGTTTATGTCGCTATTTATACTGGTGCTTTGGTTCGCCATGCTAAAGCAAGTTTAGCATATGGAAGCTGGCCATTACCGTTTAATGATTTAGTACCCCATACTGAGCAAGATTGGGTACAATTTGCACATCGCGGTATGGCACTTATCACTTTTTGTTGGATTATGATCACATTTATTCATGCCATCAAAAATTATTCTGAGAACCGTACAATTAGATATGGTTATACTGCCGCATTTATTTTAATTATTTTACAAGTGATTACGGGCGCATTGTCTGTAATGACACATGTTAATTTAATTGTTGCATTGCTACACGCACTTTGTATTACTATACTTTTTGGCTTAATCGCTTACTTTATTTTACTCATGCTTCGTTCAATTAGAAGTGAAAATTCAAAAATTAAATAAAGTTTTAAAAGACACGTTAGAGTTATTGTAGAACATATAATCTCTAACGTGTTTTTTATGCAAAAAAGCATAAGATAGAATGTCATTTAACTTTCTATCTTATGCTTTTAAACTTTTTAATACCTACTCAGATTTTTCAATTTCGATTAATAAATCTCCCGTTGCAATAGCATCACCATTTCCAACAGTAACTTTTTTAATCACTCCATTAAACGGAGCTTGAATTGTTGTTTCCATTTTCATTGCTTCGGTAATTAATAGTGGTTGATTTACTTTAACCTCATCACCTACTGAAACTTTAACTTCAGTCACACTTCCTGGCATTTGAGCTCCTATATGATTTGGATTTGTTTTATCTGCTTTAGGTTTTACATTCGCATTTGTTTTTATGTTTTCATCTTTAATCGTAATACGACGTGCTTGACCATTCATCACGTAATAAATTGTTCGGTTACCATTTTCATCTGCTTCGCTAATTGTTTCAAGTTTAATAATTAAACGTTTTCCGTTTTCAATTTCAATCTCTACAGTCTCCCCGTTACGCATACCAAAGAAGAATGTCGGTGTATCAAGTAATGATAAGTTACCATATTGTTGTCTAGTTTGAATAAATTGATCAAATACTTTTGGATAAAGTACATAACTTATAATATCTTGCTCAGTCACTTCACCATAATTTTTATCTTGTAATTGTTCTCGTATCTCATCAAAATCTACTGGTTTTAAATATTCTCCTGGACGTTCAGTTAGCGGTTGTTGACCTTTTAAAATAATATCTTGTAATTGTTTATTAAAGCCATTTACTGGTTGACCAATCTCACCTTTAAAGTATGACACTACTGATTCAGGAAAATCTAATTTATAACCTTGTTCAATAATCGATTGTTCATCTAAATCATTTTGTACCATATATAACGCCATATCTCCTACCACTTTTGAAGATGGTGTCACTTTAACGATATCTCCAAACAAGAAATTAACACGACGATACATATCTTTGACCTCATTAAAACGTTCACCAAGACCTAAACTTTTAGCTTGTTGACTTAAATTAGAGTATTGACCACCTGGCATTTCATGTTGATAAATTTCTGTATTAGGTGACTTAATATCACTTTCAAAGTCAACGTAGTATGGACGAACAGTACTCCAATAGTGACTTAATTCTTCTAAACCTTGAATATCTGTACGCATATTTCGTTTAAATCCATCTAATGCATAATATAAAGAGTTCACACTTGGTTGACTTGTTAAGCCACTCATCGATGCAATAGCTGTATCGATAATATCTACACCAGCATCGATGGCTTGTTTGTAGATTAATAAACCATTTCCACTTGTATCATGTGTATGTAGATGTATTGGTAAATTAACTGCAGCTTTTAATTCTCCAACCAGTTCATATGCTGCTCTAGGTTTTAATAAGCCAGCCATATCTTTAATTGCTAAAATATGGAAACCTTCACGTTCTAATTCTTTAGCTAATTTAACATAGTAATCTAAAGTGAACACATTTGAACGTTCTGGGTTTAAAATATCACCTGTGTAACAAATAGTACCCTCCGAAATTTTACCTGCTTTTTGTACCGCTTCATTTGCCACTTTCATTTGATCTACCCAGTTTAATGAGTCGAAAATACGGAAAACATCTACACCTGCTTTAGCACTTTCATCTACAAATTTTTGAATTACGTTATCAGGATAATTCTTATAACCCACAGCATTTGAAGCTCTTAATAACATTTGGAATAATACATTTGGAATCGCTTTTCTAAGTTTTTCTAAACGCTCCCAAGGATTTTCTTTTAAGAAGTTGTATGCTACATCAAAAGTAGCGCCACCCCACATTTCTAAAGAAAAACTATCTTTAAATACTTCAGCAGTTTTAGAAGCTATATTTAACATATCTTTTGTACGTACACGCGTAGCAAGTAAAGATTGGTGCGCATCACGGAATGTCGTATCAGTAATTAAAACATCATCTTGTACTTTAACCCAATCCGCAACACCACTAGGCCCTTTTTCATCTAGTAATTGTTTTGTACCATATAGACTTTGAATTTTCTTTTTTGAAACTTGCGGAATCGAAGTTGACTCATAGTCTGGCTTCGTACGTTTTTCGACATTCGGAAAACCATTAATGGTTACATTCCCAATGTATTCTAATGTTTTAGTACCACGGTCTAATGTAGGTGCAATATCGAATAATTCCGGTGTTTCTTCAATAAATTTTGTTGTATAATCTCCACTTCGGAATTTTTCATTACGCATGACATTAACTAAAAATGGGATATTTGTTTTCACACCACGAATACGCATTTCTCGTAAAGAGCGTTCCATTTTTTCTTCAGCTTGTTTAAAAGTAATGGCATGAGTAGATAATTTCACTAATAGTGAGTCATAGTAAGGTGAAATTTCAGCGCCTTGGAAGCCATCTCCTGCGTCTAAACGTACACCAAAACCACCACTTGAACGATAAGCAATAATCGTACCAGAATCTGGCATAAAATCATTTGTAGGATCTTCAGTAGTGATACGACATTGAATAGCATAACCAAGTGTTTGGATTTCTTCTTGAGGAGGTAAAGCGATACGTTCGTCAAATAGGCTTGCTCCATCTGCCACTAAAATTTGAGTTTTAACTATATCAATTCCTGTAATCATTTCTGTAATCGTATGCTCTACCTGAACACGCGGATTGACTTCAATGAAGAAGAATTCATCCCCGGATACTAAAAATTCCACTGTTCCAGCATTAACATATTTGATATTTTTCATTAATTGTAATGCAGATTGACAAATACGTTCTCTTAATTCATCAGGTAAACCTACAGATGGTGCTACCTCAACTACTTTTTGATGACGACGTTGTACAGAACAATCACGCTCATATAGATGAACAATATTACCATATTCATCGCCAATAACTTGAACTTCAATATGTTTTGGATTATCGATGTATCTTTCGATATATACTTCACTATTACCAAATGATTTTTGTGCTTCAGATTTCGCACGATGAAACGCATCTTCTAATTCACTTTCTTCGCGAACAATACGCATACCTTTCCCACCACCACCACTTGTGGCTTTAATCATCAGAGGGAACCCTGCTTCTTTAGCAAATGCCTTTGCTGCATCAAAATTTTCAATTGGTCCATCTGTTCCTGGTATAACTGGTAAATTTGCTTTAATTGCAGTTGTTCTTGCTTTTACTTTATCACCAAACATATCTAAATGGTCTAGGTGCGGGCCAATAAATGTTATGCCTTCTTCATTACAACGTCTTGCAAATTCTTCATTTTCACTTAAAAAGCCATAACCTGGATGTATTGCATCTACATTCGCACGTTTTGCTACTTCAATAATGCGTTCAATATTTAAATAACTTTCGGCAGGTCCTAAATCTTTTCCCACTAAATATGATTCATCGGCTTTATATCTATGTAATGAATTTTTGTCTTCATTTGAATAAATTGCTACTGTTTGAATATTTAATTCCGTTGCTGCTCTAAAAATTCTAATTGCAATTTCACCACGATTGGCTACTAATAATTTTTTTATATGATTCAAAGAAGAAACACCCCTTTATAATTTGAATATTCTAACTAATTAGATAATAAAATTTTATCTTAAAATAAATGAGAAAGCTATTACTTTTTTACATACAATTTATAAAATGAAAATATAGTAAATAGGTTAGCTTAATCACTATTTTAAAATGTAATCATTAATATTTATTATATTTAATAACTTTATATTATCATTTATAATTTGAAGACGCTACTCTAGACCAGTAATCCTTTAACTTGTCACATAAATGTAAAAAGAGTGGAAGCAAATTTTTTAATACTCGCTTCCACTCTCAATAATGTTAGTTACATATTTACACCTATAATTAAGTGATTTTAATATTGTCTAGGAATATCCACTTTGGATTTTTTATTTTTTATCGTTCTTTTTTCTTCAACTTTAATTTGTCTTGCTACTAACAATAATAATCCCATAGCAATACTTAAACTGATCATAGACGAACCACCAAAACTTATAAATGGAAGAGGCACCCCTGTAAGAGGAATCGTGGCTGATATACCCCCTAAATTTACGAACGTTTGACTACCAATATAACTCGCTACACCAACACATATTAATTTATAAAAATATGAAGATGTTTTAGTGGCTAATACAAATGCACGGAATACAATAAAAAATAATAATCCAATTACTAATAAGGCACCGACCAGTCCCAATTCTTCACAAATTACTGCGAAAATAAAATCTGTATGCGCTTCTGGAAGATAGCCCAGTTTCATGATACCGTTACCTAATCCTCGACCAAATAATCCTCCATTTCCGATTGCCATTAATGAATTGGATAAATGATACCCAGTTCCTGAAGAAGAACTAAAAGGATCGTAAATTGTACTAAAACGTGCCTTTAAATATTCTGGCATCATTCCGGTGAAAATAAAGAACCCAGCAATAAGAATAAATCCAAGAATAATATATAATATAGGTCCTTTTACTATTTTCTTAACACCTATACCTACAAATAAAAACATTGATAATATAATAATTAATGTTAATAATGTTTGTCCAATATCTCCTTGTAAAAGTACTAAACCTAAACAAAGGATAATTAAAATAACTGGTCCTTTGATAATTTTTAAATTACCTCTTAACTGTGGTAATTTTTTACTTAATACATAAGAAATATAAAGAATTAAAGCAATTTTTAGTAACTCTGAAGCTTGTAGATTCATAAATCCTAAGTCTATCCAACTTTTTGAACCATTGATATTTTTACCTACCAATAATGTTAAAATTAAAAGGACACAGATGATAATCATAATCCACTGTTGAATTTTTGATTGTTTAAAAACTTTTATATTCATCATAAATGAAATAAAAAAGACAATAATAAAACTCATGATAACATAAATTAATTGTCTGTTATAAAAATATGTACCTGAAACCTCAACGCCACCTGTTAATGTCCCTTTAGTAGCTGCCACCATACTGGCACTGTAAACCATCACTAAACCTATAAAACACAAAATAACATATGAAATTAATAATGGATAATCGATAAACTTAGAGGTTCTACCTATGTATCGAAATATATTTTTTAAATTATTCATAAAAAAGATCATCCAATTCTAAAAATTTAAACTATATATGCTCATTAAAACGATTTATCAAATTAAATTCTGTCTAAACTATTATATACTTTGTAATTATTAATTAACAAACATAAATATAAAAAATAAAATAAAAGGACTGAAAATATTATTTACATAACATTTCAGTCACTATCATAAATTTATTACATATATTAATTCTTGCTCATTATAACACTTTCATATTAAAAGCATTAGACTTAGAGTTATACGTTTGTGAATGCTTCATGCAATTTAGATAATTCTTTTTCTAAACGAAGCATTAAACTTTTACCTTCTTCTTTATCAACTAAACCAAGTTTCACAGCAAAGTCTACTTCTTTTTGTAAACCAAACATTTGTGTGTCGAGAACCTCTTCATATAGTGGGCAAGATGGCATAGTTAAATTATCCATTTGAACCTTAATTAAATGCAAGATTCGGTCAGCATCTTGATTTAATTGCTCATAAGCTTCACTATTTATGTTCATTTGCTTCGGCATCACATTCTCCCCCTATCATTAAATATCTTCATATCAGAAGTTTATCCTACTACCTTTTAAAAAGCAAGTTTATTCAATAAACCCTTCAATCTAAATATGATAAAATAATAGTTAGATTGAAACTAGGGAGTGGGCAAGATGATTCAAATTAAAGGAGATGTCAAATTTCCTATTACTTTAGATAGTACAACATGGATTTTTGATGATAGAAAAGTAAAAATAGAGGATATTGAAAACGGTATTTTTGAAGGAACTAAACCTATTAAATTTGAAGATAACCGCGAATGGAATAGAGCGATATTAGAAGGACAAACCAATCCTCCTACTTTAAACTCTGAAATTAAGTATCGTAAACGTGCTGTATTAGAAGATTCATTTGCAATAAATATGACACCATTTTTTAAAAATGCAGAGCCCTTAGAAAGTGCAACTACAATTAAACTTTCAAATGATACATCTTCAATTGAAATCCCATTAGAATTATTACCTTATCTTTTTTTCCAATTTGCTAAAGATGGTAAGAGATTGTACGATGATAATTCAGTAGATAGCTTTGTTTATAACCCCGAGGAGAACGCCTATTCATATAACTTTAAATATGTAACTCGTATTGAGGTGATTTAAGTTGCGAGAAGTACAATGTATTATTTGTGATACTAAGGTCTTAATTGATGAACGTACAGTTGAAGCTAAACGTCTACGTAATAATCCAATTAAAACATTCATGTGTAGTGACTGTAAAAGTCGATTAGACACACCTAGACAACGACCAAATGAAAATCGTAAATTTAATCTCCATTTTCCAAATGAAAACTTATAGTATACTTTTCAATAATAAAAAGACGCAACATCAAATTTGATGTTGCGTCTTTTTATTAGTTTTATTGATCTTGCATCATTTGTTTTACACGTTTCGCTTCTTTTTCACGTGCAGCTTTATTTAATATTTTTTTTCTTAAACGGATGCTTTGAGGCGTTACTTCAACCAATTCATCATCATTAATATATTCTAATGCTTCTTCTAACGTTAAAATTCTTGGACGATTCATTGTTTGAGTTTGATCTTTTGTTGCTGAACGTACGTTAGTTTGATGTTTAGCTTTAGTAATATTAACTGTTAAGTCATTTTCACGATTATGTTCTCCTACAATCATGCCTTCATAAACTTCAGTACCTGGTTCCATGAAGTTTACACCTCTGTCCTCTAGACCAATGATGGCATAAGCTGTTGCTTGTCCTTGATCCATTGAAATTAATGCACCATTACGACGGCCACCAATTTGTGCTTTAACACGAGGTCTAAATTCTTCAAATGTATGATTAATAATGCCATAACCACGTGTCATAGACATAAATTCAGTTGTGTATCCAATCATACCACGTGCAGGTACCATAAAGATTAAACGTGTTAATCCATTATCAGTTGTTAACATGTCTAACATTTCACCTTTACGCGCACCAAGTGATTCAATCACTGCTCCAGCATTTTCAGATGGAACTTCACATTGAACACGTTCAAATGGTTCACTTAATACACCATCAATTTCGCGTAAAATAACTTGAGGTTTAGAAACTTGAAGTTCAAATCCTTCACGTCTCATATTCTCAATTAAAATAGATAAGTGCAACTCTCCACGGCCAGCTACAACCCACGTATCTGGAGAATCTGTTGGTGTAACTTTTAAAGATACATCTGTTTCAAGCTGTTGATCTAAACGTTCTTGGATTTGACGAGCAGTTACAAAATCACCTTCACGACCAGCAAATGGTGAATTATTTACTTTAAATGTCATTTCAAGTGTAGGTTCATCAATACGCAATACTGGTAACGCTTCTTGATGATCATGTGGTGTAACTGTTTCACCTACGTTGATATCTTCCATTCCTGATACAGCAATTAAATCTCCCGCTTGTGCTTCTTCAATTTCTTCACGTTTTAAACCAAAGAAACCAAAGATTTTTGTTACACGGAAGTTTTTCACTGTACCATCTAATTTAATAAGCGATACGTTATCTCCAACACGCATTTTACCTCTAAATACACGGCCAATACCAATACGACCAACGTAATCATTATAGTCTAATAATGCTACTTGGAATTGTAGTGGTTCATCACTGTTATCAATTGGAGCAGGCACATAATCAAGAATTGTTTCATATAAAGACTGCATGTTTTCATCTTGTTTTTCAGAATCAACACTCGCTGTTCCATTTACAGCTGATGCATAAACAACTGGGAAATCAAGTTGTTCATCATTTGCTTCAAGTTCAATAAATAAATCTAATACTTCATCTACTACTGCTTCTGGTCTAGCAGAAGGTTTATCAATTTTATTAACTACTACAACAGGTTTTAAATTTTGTTCTAATGCTTTTTTTAGTACGAAACGTGTTTGTGGCATAGTACCTTCATAGGCATCTACAACAAGTACAACACCATCTACCATTTTCATAATACGTTCAACTTCACCACCAAAGTCAGCATGTCCTGGTGTATCTAAGATGTTAATTCTTGTACCTTTATAATTTATCGCAGTATTTTTAGCAAGAATTGTAATACCACGTTCTCTTTCTAAGTCATTAGAGTCCATTGCTCTTTCATCAACATGCTCATTTTCTCTGAAGATTCCAGATTGTTTAAGCAATTCGTCAACTAGTGTTGTTTTACCATGGTCGACGTGAGCAATAATTGCAATATTACGAACATCTTCTCTTCTATTAGTCATTTTATAATATCCTTTCTTGAGTAAATTCCCACTTTTAATTGCAACTTTTTTATTATATCATAATATTAACAAAAGATAACTAAAAGGTGGGGATGGGGATGGAAAAACCAAAATCTAAAGGTATATTCTGGATACTTTCTATTGTAGCAGTTATATTTTTAGTGCTCTTTAGTTTCAGCGTGGGTGCTGGAAGTATTCCAATGATGATTTTAACATTTATTCTTTTCATTGCAACGTTTGGCGCCGGATTTACGCTTAAGAAAAAGTATCGTGAAAACAATTGGCTATAATCAACCATTAAGATATATAAAGCTTGAGATATTTTTGCCTCAAGCTTTTTTTATTGAAATAAGATTTTTTATTTTTTAAAGCGTTGATGTAAATCTATTAAAGTAGCCGTATTAGGTGCTAGATAAATTTCTAATATTTCTTTATGAATATTTGAATTTCCTACTAATACTGAATTCGCACTTGAAATATTTAATGGTTCACCTAATAAGTTACTAGCTACGCCTCCAACTTCATTTAATACAATAAGACCACCAGCAAAGTCCCAAGGCTGTAATCTAGGTGTGATATAAGCAGCCAATTGTCCTTTAGCTACACTTATAATTTCTAAAGCTGCACTACCATATGCTCTACAGCTTCTTGCATCATTTACTATATCTTGAAATATAGGACCCATTTTAGGTTTGGTTACCCAATTTGGGTTGATACCAATTAAGCTTTTCTTTAGGGTGGTAGATTCAATCGTAGATAATGGATGTTTATTTTCAAATGCACCCTCACCTACCTTGGCATGATATAAAACATCTTTCATTACATCATATACAAAGCCAGCGTATGGTTTACCATTTCGATAGATACCAATTGAGATAGCAAAATTTTCTTTTTGATGTACAAAGTTTAATGTGCCATCAATTGGATCCACTACCCATACGACCCCTTCAACATGAGTTAAATCATGACCATGTCCTTCTTCCCCAATAACACGATGTTCTGGATAACTATGGGTAATCGCATCATATATATAATTTTCAGTAGCTTTATCAACATTTGTAACTAAGTCATTCGGATTTGATTTTGTTTCAATATTTAATTCTTCCTTCATCATTATTCTAACTTTATTTCCTGCTTCTAAAACTAAGCCTTTAGCAAAATCATATAGCGACATACTATCATCTCCTGTTGCTTACTATTATACATCAAATCAATTTTATAATTGTTATACATCATTTTATACCTTCATCACTATATATTAAACTCTTATGAATAGTTTATAAGCATAAAAATAGGTCGCCAATAAAAGCAACCTATCAAATCCATGATATAAAAGACTGAAAACATTTAAAATATATGAATAAATATGTACATTCATCTTATAATTATGGAAGATAAATAAATAAAAGATCATTAAGCTAATTTTAAATGTAAAATCGGGTAATCTCTACCTTGATTGTCTTTTTGAGATTCACTATATGCTTTAAAACCATTTTTAATATAAAATTTCAATGCATGTTGGTTATCTTTATTAACATCTACATATTGGATTTTATCTTCTTGAATCAGTGACTGAAGTATGATTGTACCGTAACCTTTATTAAAATGTTTAGGATCTATAAACAACATTTCCAAATTTTTAGTATTGTATTATAGTCTTTTTTCTTTTACTTTTATTAATCTCATGACACTCTCCTAACCACGAGGGGTAAAATCCTAAAAATTAAATGACTAACATCTAGGTACTGACTCTACCTTTTTAGTTTAAATTAACTATCTATATTGTATATTACTATTCTATCATTATCACTTTGAAATATATGCTACAATAAACTCAACATACTATTAAAATAGGAGGAAGATCAATGACACAATACACATTTACACCTAAAGATTTTAAAGCATTTGACGTTGAGGGTTTAGATGAACGAATGGAAGCTTTAAATAAATATATTAGACCTCAATTACATCAGTTAGGCGATTATTTTAGTGAGTATTTCACTTCTCAAACTGGAGAAACATTTTATGCACATGTTGCTAAACATGCGCGTAGAAGTGTTAATCCTCCTATAGATACCTGGGTCGCTTTTGCACCTAATAAACGTGGTTATAAAATGTTACCCCACTTCCAAATTGGCCTTTTTAGGGATCAATTATTTATCATGTATGGAATAATGCATGAAGGAAAAAATAAAGAAGAACGTGTTAAAGTTTTTGACAAACATTTTAATGCATTAAAACAACTTCCAAATGATTATCAAATTAGTTTAAATCACATGAAAAAAGATAAACAATATATCAAAGATTTAAGTGATACTGATTTACATCAAGCTATTGATCGTGTTAAAAATGTGAAAAAAGGAGAATTTTTTATAGCACGTACTTTAGCCCCTAGTGATGAACGATTAAAATCAGATGAAACATTTTTAGCTTTTATTAAAGAAACATTTGATGAATTCTTAAAATTATATGAATAAATACTATTCTTCGGCCTGGGACTTTACTAGAAGTCTCAGGTGTTTTTTATTTTATTGGTAATCACTCACTGTCTTGAAGATCCATCTAAATTCAGTAATATTCTTTTTTACAACATTTTTAGGTTGACCTAAAAATATATTTAGGTTAATATAATTAAAAAGATTTTAGGAGTGTATGAATGAATCATATGAGTAATAAAAAACAACGTAGTTTAGACGAAATTAATAATACAGTAGACTTTAGTAGTAATAAAAGTGCAAGCCAAAAATTTTTAGCTTTTTTAGGTCCAGGATTATTAGTAGCGGTGGGATATATGGATCCAGGTAACTGGATTACATCTATGCAAGGTGGAGCACAATTTGGCTATATTCTTCTTTTTATTATTTTAGTTTCTAGTTTAGCTGCAATGCTTTTGCAAAGCATGACAGTTAGATTAGGTATTGCTACAGAGATGGATTTAGCACAAATGACACGTCATTATTTAAATCGCCCGTTAGCAATTATATTTTGGATAATAGCAGAACTAGCTATTATCGCTACAGATATTGCTGAAATTATCGGAAGTGCAATAGCTCTAGACTTATTGTTTAATATTCCTTTAATTATAGGTGCACTTATAACTGTTTTAGATGTTTTTCTTTTACTCTTTATTATGAAATTTGGCTTCAGAAAAATCGAAGCGATTGTCGGAACATTAATTTTTACTGTTCTAATTATTTTCTTATTCGAAGTATTTATTTCATCACCTAAAGTGATTAATATTCTTAACGGTTTTATTCCTCATAAGGATATCGTTACAAATCATAGTGTACTGTATATTGCTTTAGGGATTATTGGTGCTACAATTATGCCTCACAATCTCTATTTACATTCTTCGATTGTACAATCACGTAAATATGATAGAACTAATGAGAACGATAAGGCACAAGCAATTAAATATGCAACAATTGATTCTAATATACAATTAAGCATCGCTTTTATAGTAAATTGCTTGTTACTTATATTAGGTGCTGCACTATTTTATGGTGTTAATGCTGATAAATTAGGAGGATTTTATGATTTATATCATGCCCTTAAAACTCAGCCGCTTCTAGGGTCAGTACTTGGCAGTATAATGAGTACATTATTCGCTATTGCACTACTTGCATCTGGACAAAATTCTACAATCACTGGAACACTCTCAGGTCAAATTGTTATGGAAGGATTTTTAAGATTATCAATTCCAAATTGGTTAAGACGATTAATAACTAGAGGTTTAGCTGTCATTCCTGTTATAATTTGTTTAATTGTATTTAAAGGTAATGAAAATAAAATGGAACAACTTTTAGTACTTTCTCAAGTATTTTTAAGTATCGCTTTACCGTTTTCACTCATTCCTTTACAACTTGCAACAAGCAACAAAAAATTAATGGGCCCTTTTTATAATAAAAACTGGATTAACTTTTGTTCTTGGAGTTTAATTATTATTCTAAGCCTACTTAATGTTTATTTAATTATCGAAACATTTAAAGAATTTTTTGCATAAAATAAAACTATTGTTAAGGTATTGAACATGATATCTTAACAATAGTTTTTCTCTGTATTGTTTTAATTCATTATAACTTCCATAATATCATTGCAAACCACACTATATTAAACTTTCATATCAATGTCATAATATGAATAGTATAGATTTAATTTTTAATAATTAATGACCTAACTATGTTATATAATGTAGATTTTACAAATACTCCAATAGAACTGATTATTGCGACTATATCATTTCAATTATGTATGCATTTATTTTAATTTATATCCTTCTATTATTAAATACTTATCCAATTTTATTTTTATTGACGATAAATAAACTCCCAAGCAATTCAATTCAAATTGCTTGGGAGTTACACGTAAAACTAATAACCTTCAATTATTCCTGATCAACCGAGTGTTTCTCTTTGTTTTCTTCTTTATTTAAAATTTGTTTGCGTTCTTCATAATTCATTCGACGTTGATTAACAGCACTTGGCTGATTCTTTCTTTTTTCTTTCATACGTTGATTATAAGCTTTACGTTTTTCTTTTTTCTTAGCACGTAATTCCGCTTTTTCTCTTTTACGTTGTGCTTTTTGTTCTTTCTTATCAATATATAAGTCTTTTTCTACATTATTTTCATCATCATTAACTTCATTCGGCATACTATTTTTTGATTTATATTTATACTTTCTTTGTCTTGAAAGCACGCCAGAAGTATCATCATTTGAAGATTGTTGATATTCACTTTTTACAGCACGTTTAGGATATTGATTATATTTATCTTCCTCAATATCATCATTAAAATCTTGCTCATCATTATTTTGAGTAATATGATGATAATCTTCATAATCATGTTCTCTTTCATTATAATCACTTGAAGGTTTACGACGAATACGACGTTCTGATTTTTTAGTCTTACGAGGTGATTCTATGTACTCTTCTTCATCATTATATTGAGTAGGTTCTTCTTCATAATAATATCTATCATCATAATCATCTCTTTGATTATAATAAGGGGGATAATCGTAAGTAGAACCATATGCTGGAACTGTTTCTATTTTACTTCTTCTTGCAAACATCATAATCGCTGTAATGAAGAAGAAGATTGGAATAATTAATGTAATAAATAATAACACTAAAGGTAAAGTAATAATGGAAGCAATTAAAAATAATATTCCAGATAAAATTCTAATATTCATAGAAATTAAAGCTAAAAATGAAATTAATAAACAAATGATAAAGTACACGATAATTGCCCAAATTCCATTTTGTAACCATATAACAAATTGAGTCGTATTTAGACTATTGTTAACTAGTATTTGTTGTATTAATTGATTATTATTCATGGAATTTTCAAGATTTTGAATTGATGTATCATTACTGAATGATACGAGTGCAATAAACATTGTAATAACCGTTAATATTAATAAGAAAATCCAACTAATCCAACCTAAAAGTTTCTCAGTTAAACGGCTCACAGGTCGTTTGATTTGTGTGTATCGTTCTCCTGACATTTATTACAACTCCTTAATTGACTTGTCAAATTATTATATCTAATTTATAAGAAAATAACTACTAATTATCACTTATTTTAACGACATTTTAAAATTCAAGAAACTTTCATTATATTCTCCTAATGTTTTCTCTCCTAAGTCTTTATAAACTTCTAATCGTTTTTGTTCTTTTTGAGTTGGATAAAAACGATGATCGTTTTTTATGTTATTTGGTAATAAATTTCTAGCTGCCTTATTCGGAGTAGCATACCCAACCCATTCTGTATTTTGTTTATTATTTTTAGCATCTAATAAAAAGTTAATAAATTGATATGCGCCTTCTTTATTTTGAGCAGTTTTAGGAATGACCATGTTATCAAACCATACATTCGAACCTTCTTTAGGAACCACATAATCATAAGTATCTCCCTCTTGAACAAGTGGTGCTGCTACACCACTCCATACTACAGCAATATGGCCTTCATTTTGTTGAAGCATCATAGTAATTTCATCACCTACTACCCCTCTAACTTGAGGGGTAAGAGATTGTAAGTCTTGTTCTGCTTGCTTAATATGAACAGGATTGGAATCATTTAAACTATAACCCAATTTATTTAAAGCTAATCCTATAATTTCTCTAGCCCCGTCAACAAGTAATATGTCATTTTTGTATTTAGACTGATATAAATTGTTCCAACTATCAAATTGTTCATTAGGATACGCTTTTTTATTGTATAGAATACCTACCGTCCCCAAAAAATATGGTATTGAATAGTTATTATGTGGATCATAAGCCATATTCATATAATCAGAATCCAAATTTTTAATATTGGGTATTTTCTGATGATCTAAAGGTTCTAATAAATGTTCTCTTTTTAATTTTTGAACAGTATATTCACTTGGAAATGCAACATCATAATGTGTACCACCATTTTTAATTTTTGCTTCCATGGCTTCATTCGAATCAAACGTTTCATAAACAACTTGTATACCTGTCTCTTTTTCAAATTTCTTTATTAAATCGGGATCAATGTATTCCCCCCAGTTATATACATAAACTTTTTTACCAGTTTTTGTATGATCTTGAGAATTAAACCAATGACTTATTCCTAAACATATCAATCCTACTACAATGGCACCGATAATTAACTGAAAAAATTGTTTCATTCTATTGCACCTCTTTTAGCACTTCTACGTTTTAATATATTTTGAAGTGCATAGTATCCAATAATACCTAGCACAATAGCTAAAAATAAGATTGTTGAAATAGCATTTATTTCCATACTGATACCTTTTCGAGCCATGGCATACACCTCTACTGATAAGACACTAAATCCATTACCTGTCACAAAAAAACTTACAGTAAAATCATCTAGGGAATAGGTAAGTGCCATAAAAAAGCCACCAATAATAGCAGGCATTAAGTTTGGTAAAAGTATACGTCCGAGTACTTGAGATTCTGTAGCGCCTAAATCACGAGCTGCATTTAACATATTATGATTCATTTCATATAGCTGTGGTAGCACAAGAATGACTACTATAGGTATACAGAATGCAATATGCGATGCTAATACTGTTCCAAATCCTAACCCTAATCCAAATATATGTCCTAAAGCTGTGAACATAATTAAAAACGAGGCACCTATGACAACATCAGATGAAACCATTAGTACATTATTTAATGTAAGTAACGTCAATTTAAACTTCTTATTTCGCAAATAATAAATTGATATTGCTCCAAATGTTCCTATAATAGTAGATACTGCTGCGGATAGCAATGCAACTGCTATTGTATTGAATATTACAGACATTAAATGATCATCTTGAAATAAAGCTTGATAATGTTCTAATGTAAAATGTTCAAAATGTACCATATTTCCAGCTGAATTAAACGAATAAAACATTAAGAAAAAAATAGGAAGGTATAATATAACAAGTAATATTCCTATATAAAGTTTCCCGTACCATTTCATTTAATTCACCCTCTTCCATTTGTTTCTTTAGATTTAGTAATAATTAAGATAAAGGCCATAAATACAATTAAAAAGATAGCTATTGTCGAACCCATTCCGTAGTTTTGAATAACTAAAAATTGTTCCTCAATAGATGTACCAATATTAATCACTTTATTTCCAGCTATCAATCTAGTAATCATAAATAATGATAGTGCTGGTATAAATGTAACTTGAACACCTGTCATCACACCTTCTTTAGTTAAAGGAAGTATGACTTTACGAAAAGTAGTAAATGTATTTGCACCTAAATCACTTGAAGCTTGTAATAAATTATTAGGAATTGATTTCATGCTATTAAAAATAGGCAAAATCATAAATGGTATATAAATATAACTTGCAACAAGTAAAAACGCACCTGATGTAAACAACAAGTTTAGTGGACCAATATGCATTATACCTAACATTTTATTAATCATACCTTCGTGACTTAAAATTCCAATAAAAGCATACGTTTTTAACAATAAATTAATCCATGTGGGTATGATTAATATAAGTAACCAAATATTTTGGAATTTTGAAGATCTAATAAAATAGGCTGCAGGATAACTTATAATTAGTGTAATGATTGTTATAAGTGCCGCATAAAAAATAGAATCCCACATCATTTTTAAATATTTCATTGAAAAGACTTGTCGATAATTTGTAAAACTAAAGTGACCATTTATATCGATAAATGAAAAATATACAAGTAATAGCACAGGAATAATAATAAAAATAATCATCCATAATAAATATGGAATGATGAGAAATTTATTTAAATTACGCATGTTCAATATCCTCATAACTTTCAATACGTTTATCAAATTCTTCTTCAGTTTCTCCAGGAACCATAATATGAATAGCTTCAGGTTCAAAAAACAAACCTACCTGACTTCCTATTGTTGTCTTTTTAGTAGATTGAATAACCCATTCATATCCTTTTTCATCAATACAACAAATTTCGTAATGTACACCTCTAAAAAGCATTGAATCGACAGTTGCAGTGAATAAACCTTGTGTCGATTCAACTAAAGAAATATCCTCTGGACGAATCACTACTTCAATTTTTTTCCCAGATGGAATCCGAGCATCGACACATTCAAAATCCTGACCATATATATTCACTACAAAATCTTTAACCATTGTGCCATCAACAATATTAGATTCTCCAATAAAATCAGCGACGAATCGATTCACTGGTTCATCATAAATATCTGTTGGTGTGCCAAATTGTTGTATTTCACCATCTTTCATCACAAAAATATAATCACTAAGTGCCAATGCTTCTTCTTGATCATGAGTAACAAAAATAAAAGTGATGCCTAATCTTTTTTGTAACTCACGAAGTTCATATTGCATTTCAGTACGTAATTTTAAATCTAATGCCGAAAGAGATTCATCTAATAATAAAATTTCAGGTTTATTTACAATAGCTCTGGCAATAGCGACTCTTTGTTTTTGTCCCCCACTCATTTCATCAATATGACGTTGTTCATAACCTGTTAACTTAACAAGTTTTAATGCTTCTTTAACTTCTTTATCAATCTCTTGTTTAGAAAACTTTTTTAGTCTTAAACCAAAAGCAATATTCTCATATACATTTAAATGAGGAAATAAAGCATAATCTTGAAATACTGTATTTACTCTACGTTTATTTGCAGGTAATTTTTCGATAGACTGATTTTTATAAATAATTTGACCTTCATTAGGTTGTTCAAATCCTGCAATAAGTTTTAAAATTGTAGTTTTACCACATCCTGAGGGACCGAGCAACGTATAAAAATATCCCGATTCAATATCTAAGTTCATATTATTTAATATTGTTGTATCATCAAATTTCTTAGTAACTTTTTTAAAAGATAATAGTGACTCCAATCCATTTCCTCCTTTATAAATTATAAATATGATGCTGTTGCTACAATTAGAATTTTAACTTCATTTTCTGAATTATTATGTAATTGATGTAATTCATTTGCTCTAAAATAAAATACATCTCCCTCATAAGCTTGATAGCGCTCTTTACCTAACGTAAGTGTTACACATCCCTCTAAACAATAAATAAAGGTATCAGATTCAGAAGGTTCAAAAGATTTGTACGATGATCCAGGCTTAATTGTTATTATAAGAGGTTCCATTTCATTTTCATTTGAACTGGGTACAACCCAATTTAAAATATATCCTCTGTCATATTCATCATAAATAGTCCGTTCACTTTTTTTATACAATACTTTTTCTTTCGCTTTTTCCTTAAAAAAATCACTTGGTGTAGTACCTAATACTTCTAATATACTTAAAAATGTTTCCATACTTGGAGACGCATATTCACTTTCAATTTGTGATATATATCCTTTTGATAAATCAGTTCGTTCCGCTAACTCTTCTTGAGTAAGATTTTTTTGACGTCTTAAATTTTTTAATTTATATCCAATTTGCATAACTAACCACCTAAAAAAAGCTGTATCTTGTTTACTATTATCAAACATTTTGTTTAATGCTTAATAAAAATAACAAAATACAGCTTTAAATTCAATAGGTATATTAAAAAATTGAGATTAAATTAGAGATCTTAATGTTTACTAAAATTTTCTTGATCAGGATGTTTTTTAACTTCTTGGATGACTTTATAGCTATTATAGCCACTTTTTTCTTCAAATTCTTTAAAAATTTGTTTTTCTTCAGCTTTTCCTGGCACAATTTGTTTAAATTTTTTATATTGTTCCATTAGTTCAGTACCTATTATAGACTTTTCATAATAGTTTTCAATTTGATTAAAAAATTTGATAACATCAACCATTTCCTCATTAGACCAATCTAAATCGAGTGGATATTGATATTCCATAGTTACCCTCCAAAATATAAACTTAATTCTATAAAAAAAGGTGGAACTAGATTCCTTATAAAATCATAGTCCCACCGTAAATGGTTATTTCAATTATTTCAATTAAATACGTCGATTTAATTCTCAATTATTTCAAAAGGAAATTACATAGTATGGATTGGTAATCCAATAGCTTTTTCAGCAACTTCCATAGTCATTTCACCTAATGTTGGGTGAGCATGAACAGTTAATGCGATATCTTCAGCATTCATGCCTGCTTCGATAGCTAAACCTAATTCAGAAATAATATCAGAAGCACCATTACCTGCTACTTGAGCACCAATAACTGTGTCATCTTCTTTTAATGTAATTAATTTAACGAAACCAGTTGTATCGTCTAATGATAAAGCACGTCCGTTAGCAGCATAAGGGAATTTAGATGCTTTGAAATCTAAACCTTCTTCTTTAGCCTGAGCTTCAGTATAGCCAACTTGAGCTAATTCTGGTTCAGTGAAGCATACAGCAGGCATACCAATGTAATCAACTTCTGATGCTTGACCTGAGATTACTTCTGCAGCTACTTTACCTTCATAACTTGCTTTGTGTGCAAGTGGTAAACCAGGTACGATATCACCAATTGCGTAGATGTTTTTAATAGAAGTACGACTTTGTTTGTCTACTTCTAATAATCCACGATCAGCAAATTTAAGACCTAATTCTTCTAAGCCTAATTCGTCTGTATTTGGACGACGACCTACAGTTACTAATACATAATCAGCTTCAATTGTTTTTTCTTCACCTTTAGCTTCGTAAGTAACTTTAACACCGTTTTCAGTTTCTTCAGCGTTTTTAGCCATAGCTTCAGTGATAATTTCAACGCCTTTTTCTTTCATACCTTTTTTAACAGGTTGAACCATTTGTTTTTCGAAACCGCCAAGAATTTCTTTAGCACCTTCTAAAATTGTAACTTCAGAACCGAAGTTAGCAAAGGCAGTACCAAGTTCTGAACCAATATAACCGCCACCGACAACTACTAATTTACCAGGAACTTCTTGTAAGTTTAAAGCGCCTGTTGAATCGATAACGCGTTTGCCAAATTCAAAATTAGGAATTTCAATTGGTCTTGAACCAGTTGCAATAATAGCATTTTTGAAGTTATACGTTTGAGCACTTTTCTCATCCATAACACGTAAACTATTTTCATCTACGAAATAAGCTTCACCACGAACGATGTCAACTTTATTACCTTTTAATAAACCTTCAACACCGCCAGTTAATTTATTAACAACTGATTGTTTAAATTCTTGAACTTTATCAAATTTAAGTGATACGCTTTCAGCAATAATTCCTAAATTTTCAGAGTGTTGAGCTTCTACGAAACGATGAGAAGCATGTAATAACGCTTTTGATGGAATACATCCAACGTTTAAGCACACACCACCTAAGTCACCTTTTTCAACAATAGTAACTTTTTGTCCTAATTGAGCTGCACGAATTGCAGCAACATATCCACCAGGACCTGCTCCGATTACAATAGTATCTGTTTCAATTGGGAAATCTCCAACTACCATGTTTTACCCCTCCATTAATAATAATTCTGGATTATTTAATAAGCGTTTGATATGATTCATAGCATTTTGACCAGTTGCACCATCAATTTGTCTGTGGTCAAAGCTTAATGATAATGCTAATACTGGAGCTGCTACAATTTCACCATCTTTAACAATAGGTTTTTGAGCAATACGTCCAATACCTAAAATAGCTACTTCTGGGTGATTGATAACTGGAGTGAACCATTGTCCACCAGCTGAACCGATGTTACTAATTGTACATGTAGCACCGCTCATTTCTTGAGATGTTAATTTACCATCACGAGCTTTAACAGCTAATTCATTGATTTCATCTGAGATTTGGAAAATAGATTTACGATCTGCATTTTTAACTACAGGTACTAATAAACCTCTTTCAGTATCTGCAGCGATACCGATATTCCAGTAATGTTTGTGTACAATTTCACCAGCTTCTTCATTAAATGACGTATTCAGTGCTGGGTATTTTTTAAGTGCAGAAACAAGCGCTTTAACAACATATGGTAAGAATGTTAATTTAATACCTTGTTCAGCTGCAACTTCTTTGAATTTTTTACGGTGATCCCATAAGTCTTGAACATCAATTTCATCCATTAATGTTACGTGTGGAGCAGTGTGTTTTGAGTTAACCATTGCTTTAGCAATTGCTTTACGCATAGCAGGGATTTTTTCTGTAGTTTCAGGGAAGTCTCCTTCAGGTACTGATTGAGTTTGAACTGCAGAAGTATCTTCTGATGTTGAAGCAGCTGCACTTTCATTTGAAGCTGTTGCTGCTTGAGCACCGCCACCATTTAAGTGGTTATCGATGTCTTCTTTAGTAATACGTCCATTTTTACCTGAACCAGAAACTGCTTTAATGTTCACGCCTTTTTCACGTGCATATTTACGTACAGATGGCATTGCTTTAATTCGTCTGTTTTCGTCTACTTTTTCATCTTGTGATGTTGAAGCTGCTGGAGTTTCTTCAGTTTTAGCTTCTTCTTTTGCAGGTTCTTCTTCTTTAGATGAAGCATCGTCATCATCATGACCTTTAAATTGCATTTCTTCTGCATCTGGTGCGTCAATTTTAACAATGACATCACCTACAACTGCTACAGTGCCTTCTTCAACTACTACTTCTTCAATTGTACCGCTTACAGGAGATGGGATTTCTACTACAGATTTATCATTTTGAACCTCTGCTAATACGTCATCCTCTTCAATTGTATCTCCGGCTGAAACAAACCACTTAACGATTTCACCTTCGTGGATACCTTCACCAATGTCGGGTAGTCTAAATTCAAATGCCACGTTCTTATCCTCCTAAGATTTAAATATTTATTATTTAAATAAATTTATAACATAGAGGAAGGACAGAATAATATGTCGTGTCTGTTAACACTTTATCATTTTGTCCTACGTCTCTAGTTTACAATTAATTATATATACATAAAATAAATAGAAAATACTTATTTTAAATATATAGATTCATATATAGCTTACTGTTTTGTATATACTATTAGAATTCTAAAGTAGCTTTAGCTTGTTCAATAATATCATTTTTATTTGGTAACCAAACGTTTTCAGCTTGAGTAAATGGATATACAGTATCAGCAGCAGCAACACGTGCAATTGGAGCTTCTAATGAAAGAATAGCACGTTCAGCTAATTCAGCTGCTACAGTAGCACCAACACCAGCTTGACGTTGAGCTTCTTGAACAACTACTGCACGACCAGTTTTTTCAACTGATGCAACTAATGTATCAATATCGATTGGTTGAACTGTACGTAAATCGATAACTTCTACAGAGTAACCTTCTTTTTCAAGTTCTTCTGCAGCTTTTTCAGATTCTTGTACCATTGCACCGTATGCAATTAATGTAATGTCATTACCTTCTTTTTTGACATTTGCTTTACCAATTTCAATTGTATATTCTTCTTCAGGAACTTCTTCACGGAATGAACGATATAATTTCATGTGCTCTAAATATACAACTGGATCGTTTGATCTGATTGATGAAAGTAATAAACCTTTAGCATCATAAGGACCAGATGGAATAACTACTTTAATACCTGGTGATTGAGCTAAAATACCTTCTAAGTTATCTGCGTGTAATTCTGGAGTGTGTACCCCACCACCAAATGGTGTACGAATTGTTACAGGAGCAGTTTTAGAACCACCTGAACGGAAACGCGTACGAGCAATTTGACCAGCAACTTCATCAAACACTTCAAATACGAATCCTAAGAATTGAATTTCCATTACAGGACGGAAACCTTCTACAGTTAAACCAAGAGCTAAACCACCAATACCAGATTCAGCTAATGGTGTGTCGAATACACGGTCTTCACCGAATTCTTTTTGTAAACCTTCAGTAACACGGAATACACCGCCGTTAACACCAACGTCTTCACCGAAAATTAAAACGTTTTCGTCATTTTGCAATTCAGTTTTAAGCGCATTGTTAATCGCTTGAACCATTGTCATTTGTGCCATGGCTTATTTCGACTCCTTCTCTTTGTAAATTTCATATTGTTCAGCTAAATTTTGAGGCATATCTTCATACATGATATCCATTAAATCAAGAACAGTTTGTTTTGGAGTATTGTCAGCCTCTTTAATTGCTTTCTTGATGTCGTCTTTAGCACGTTCAATAACTTCGTTTTCTTTCTCTTCGCTCCATAATCCTTTATTTTCTAAGAATTTTCTGAAACGAACTAACGGGTCTTTTTTCTCCCACTCTGCATCTTCATCTGAAGTTCTGTAACGAGTTGGATCATCTCCAGCCATTGTATGTGGACCATAACGATAAGTCATAGTTTCGATTAATGTTGGACCTTCACCATTAATTGCGCGATCACGAGCTTCTTTAGTAGCTTGATATACAGCTAATGCATCCATACCATCAACTTGGATACCAGGGATACCTACTGCAATTGCTTTTTGAGCTAATGTAGTAGCAGCTGTTTGTTTACTACGTGGAGTAGAAATAGCATAGTTATTGTTTTGGATAACAAAGATTGCTGGTGCTTTATAAGCAGAAGCAAAGTTAATACCTTCGTAGAAATCACCTTGTGAAGAACCACCATCACCAGTGTAAGTGATAGCAACTGCTTTTTTACCACGTTTTTTAATACCGAATGCCACACCAGCTGTTTGGATATATTGTGCACCGATAATGATTTGTGGACTGAATGCGTTTACGCCTTCAGGGAATTGGTTACCTTTAAAGTGACCTCTTGAGAATAAAAAAGCATCAGTTAACGGTAAACCGTGCCAAATAAGTTGTGGTACATCACGGTAACCAGGTAAAATGAAGTCTTCTTTTTCTAAAGCATATTGAGAAGCTAATTGAGATGCTTCTTGTCCTGCTGTTGGAGCATAGAAACCTAAACGACCTTGTCTATTTAAAGAAATAGAACGTTGGTCAAGAATACGTGTCCACACCATTCTTTCCATTAATTCTACTAATTGTTCATCAGTTAAATCAGGTACTAAGTCTTCATTTACGACATTACCATCTACGTCCAAAATTTGAACCATTTCAAATTTCGACTGAGTATCATTTAATACTTTTACTGCATCGAATTGGGCTTGTAACTTAGGAGCCATTCAATTCACCATACCTTTCCCATATAATAGAAATTCATTTTATCCACTCATAGTGTACCACAATTATTTTAGACTGTTAAACATTTTCATAAAGTTCTGTATTACTAAAAAAAGATACAGTCTGAGAAACTGTATCAATGTAACAATTAACACTGTATTAGTGATGTTAAGAGATTAAATGATCGACGTCTTGTTTTTCTTTATTAACTGTATTCATTGCCTTAGCATAAGCCTGGAATTTTTTCTTAAAGTTTTTTTGAGCTTTATTAAGCGCATTGTTTTTTTCGTCTACTTGAGATTGCGTTACTCCATCTTGTTTGACTAATTCAAATAAATCTTTTTCTTTACTTAATACATTTCTATAAGCCTTAGCATAGTCGTCATGTGTTTTATATTTGTTTTTTATAGCATCATCAAGTTGTTTAACTTCTTTTCTTTTATTATCATTTTTAATATCGTTAATATGAGAATCGCCTTTTTTAAATTGCTTTTCGGAATTTTTTAAAATTGAAACTTCCTTATCAAAGGTTTTTTCTCGTTTATCAATATTATCAAGTACATCGTCAGCTGCTTTACTACGTGTATTACTGTCATTACTATTTGCTTTTTTATACAAACCTTGTTTCTTTTCTTCAAGTGAATTTAGTTTTTTACTAACCTCATTTATAGATTGTTCTTTATCAAATGCTTTTTGAACATTATCGTCATAAGCTTTTACCTCTTTTTTATCAGTTGTACAACCAGCTAATAAAAGTGTAGAGGCAGCTGCAACAACTATGGTTTTACGTAATTTCATTAATGTCATTCCTCCTCATAGTGTTTCGATTGTAATATTATATAAAGATAGTTTATAAATCAAATGAAACTATATAATGTACGTAAATGTATATTATCTGTTATATTTTATATTATATAAGGAAGGTGTATAACATGTTAACAATGAAAGATATTATTAGAGATGGACATCCTACGTTACGCGAAAAAGCAAAAGACGTGAATTTACCTCTTTCTGAAGAAGACAAAAATACTTTGCGTGATATGCGTGAATTTTTAATTAATAGTCAAGATGATGAAATTGCTAAAAAATATGGTCTACGCTCTGGAGTAGGTTTAGCTGCACCACAAATTAATATTTCAAAAAAAATGATAGCTGTGTATTTACCTGACGATGGGGAAGGTAAATCTTACGACTATATGTTGGTCAATCCTAAAGTAATTAGTCATAGTGTTCAACACGCTTATTTACCTACTGGTGAGGGTTGTTTAAGTGTAGATGAAAATATACCTGGTTTAGTTCATCGTCATTATAGAACAACAATTAAAGCTTATGATATTGATGGTAATGAAGTTAAATTACGTTTAAAAGGTTATCCAGCAATTGTATTTCAACATGAAATTGATCATTTAAATGGTATTATGTTCTACGATTATATCGATAAAGATCATCCTCTTACTCCATTACCAGACTCAGTTGAAGTTTAATATTCAAGCCTAATGCATTTTTACATTATTGTAATAAATGTGTTAGGTTTTTCTTTTTTTATTCAATTTCCTCCTACTTTTACTACATATAAACTGCTTTATTTATTCTGATACATAAGGTAAAATAAAAATTAACTGAAATCATAGTAAATTACTATCTTTCAAAAAATGAACGACATGTATGATTTGCCTTTAAGCACAGTAAAATAAATATTATTTTATATTAAAAATTTAAAATGCCTGTTATGTAGCATTCACGTTAGATGTGAAAATAAATAAACATGTATATTTTATTTATTTTCTACTTGTGCTCATAAGACAATAAATAAACATTTATTTAGGAGGAAATATATATCATGGCAGTATTTAAAGTATTTTTTCAACATAATAAAGACGAAGTAATTGTTCGTGAGAACACAAATACAATTTATGTTGAAGGTGAAACTGAAGAACAAGTAAGACGTTATTTAAAAGATCGCAATTATAATATCGAATTTATTACTAAATTAGAGGGCGCACATTTAGAATATGAAAAAGAACATTCTGATCACTTTAATGTGGAGAACGCTCAATAATGAAACAATTACATTCTAATGAAGTAGGTGTATATGCTCTAGGCGGCTTAGGTGAGGTTGGTAAAAACACTTATGCTGTGGAGTATAAAGATGAAATTGTTATCATCGATGCTGGAATTAAGTTCCCTGATGATAATTTATTAGGTATAGACTACGTTATTCCTGATTATACCTACTTAGAACAAAATCAAGATAAAATTGTTGGTTTATTTATTACTCATGGACATGAAGACCATATAGGTGGTGTGCCCTACCTATTAAAGCAAATTAATGTACCTATTTATGGTGGCCCTTTAGCTTTAGGTTTAATACGCAATAAATTAGAAGAACACAATTTACTGCGTAATGCTAGTTTAAATGAAATTACAGAAGATAGTGTTATAAAATCTAAACATTTTGAAATTTCTTTTTACTTAACTACGCATAGTATCCCAGAAGCATATGGTGTTGTTGTTGACACACCTGAAGGTAAAATTGTCCATACTGGTGACTTTAAATTTGATTTTACACCTGTTGGTGCGCCTGCTAATATCGCCAAAATGGCAGAGCTTGGTAAAGAAGGCGTATTATGCTTGTTATCTGACTCTACGAATGCGCTAGTTCCTGATTTCACATTAAGTGAACGTGAAGTTGGACAAAATGTCGATAAAATTTTCCGTAACTGTAAAGGTCGTATTATTTTCGCAACCTTTGCATCAAACATCTATCGTGTCCAACAAGCGGTGGAAGCAGCAATTAAATATAATCGTAAAATTGTAACTTTTGGCCGTTCAATGGAAAATAATATTAAGATTGGTATGGAGCTGGGTTATATCAAAGCACCTCCAGAAACATTTGTTGAGCCTAACAAAATTAATAATATTCCTAAACACGAGTTACTTATTTTATGCACTGGCTCTCAAGGTGAACCAATGGCTGCACTTTCACGTATCGCTAATGGTACACACAAACAAATTAAAATTATACCTGATGATACTGTAGTATTCAGTTCTTCTCCTATTCCAGGGAATACTAAAAGTATCAATCGTACAATTAACGCATTATATAAAGCTGGTGCTGATGTTATTCACAGTAAGATTTCTAACATTCATACATCAGGACATGGTTCCCAAGGCGACCAGCAGTTAATGCTTCGTTTAATTCAACCTAAATACTTCTTACCTATTCATGGTGAATATCGTATGCTAAAAGCTCATGGTCAAACAGGTATTGATTGTGGTGTTAAAGAAGAAAATGTCTTTATTTTTGATATTGGTGATGTTTTAGCTTTAACACACGATTCTGCGCGTAAAGCTGGTCGAATTCCATCTGGTAATGTATTAGTTGATGGAAGTGGCATCGGTGATATTGGTAATGTTGTCATTCGAGATCGTAAATTATTATCTGAAGAAGGATTGGTTATTGTTGTAGTAAGTATTGATTTTAATACAAATAAACTTCTTTCAGGTCCAGATATTATTTCACGTGGTTTTGTTTACATGCGTGAATCTGGCCAATTAATTTATGATGCACAACGAAAAATTAAAACGGATGTTATTTCAAAACTAAATTCAAATGATGATATTCAATGGCATCAAATTAAATCTTCAATCATTGAAACGTTACAGCCGTATTTATATGAAAAAACAGCTCGTCGTCCAATGATTTTACCAGTAATTATGAAAGTAAATGAAGAATAAACACACACGGTATTTCTTAAGAAATACCGTGTGTTTTACTATCTTACTATTTTTTTCTCAAAACGATTTAAATCATTATCGTGGCCGATCATTATCATAATATCTCCAATTTCAATATTCATGTTTGGATCTGGTGACACAATGATTTCTCGTCCTCTTTTTATTGCAATAATATTAATACCGAATTGTGCTCGAATATCTAAATCTCTGATTGTTTGACCAGTCAATTTTTCACTTACTTTTAACTCTACTAATGAATGCTCATCTGCGAGTTCAAGGTAGTCTAGTACACTTGCACTTGCTACATTATGTGCAATACGACGACCCATATCTCTTTCTGGATGTACCACAGTATCAGCACCAATTTTATTCAAAATCTTTGCATGATAATCGTTTTGTGCTTTGGCCGTAACTTTTTTAACACCTAATTCTTTCAATATTAAAGTTGTTAATGTACTAGATTGAATATTCTCACCTATTGCCACAATGACATGGTCAAAATTTCGTATACCTAAACTTTTCATTACCGCTTCATCTGTAGTGTCAGCTACAACAGCATGTGTCGCAATTTCACTATATTCATTTACTCGAGCTTCATCTCTATCAATAGCCATAACATCCATATCTAAAGCATTTAGCTCTCTTACAATACTTCCTCCAAAACGACCTAATCCTATCACTACATACTCTTTCTCCATGACTTCTGGAACTCCTATCTAAAAAATAAGAGCTAAAATGATAAGTTCATTTATATACTAGAAACTTATTCAAAGTTCTATAAATATAAATTACTCTCATTTTAGCTCCTCTCTTAATTTAAATTACTTTTTACCTTCCACATATTGTTTATCGAAAACGAATAATCTCAATAACAATATTAACGATGGAAGTAATAAAAGTAAACCTAAAATAAAGACGATTGTTAATGCTAAGCCCATTGATGAGTTTACACCTGAATCTGAAATTTTAATATATGGATAAAGAATATAAGGTAACTTACTCATACCGTATCCGTAAAAAGCGAAAGCCATTTGTAAAATTACCATAATAAATGCTAAACCATGATACTTTTTAATCATATTTAAAATTCCTGCAATTAAGAAGAAAATAAAACTAATTGCAAACATCCACCAATAATGCGTAATTGCATTATAAAAGTGATTAGAGTTTTGTATTCTTAATGATAAGAATACAAATAATGAAATAATAATCATCGGTGGACCCCAGAACATAAACCATTGACGCATAAATATATAAGCTACTTTATCTTTTGCTTTAGAAGCATAATATGTTAAAAATCCTGATGATATATATAATACACTTACAATTGCTAAAAATACAACTGACCATGCGAAAGGACTTAATAGTAACTGTACCCAATCCAAATCAAAATGATTGCCTTGTTCATTAATGTATCCACCTTCTGAGATAGTCAATACAGTTGCGAGTGCTGCGGGTATTAAAAGTCCAGTAATACCATATAAAAATATCCAGGGTAGTTTATTATCTTGTCCATAATGTTCAAAAGCATAAAAACTACTTCTAATAGAAATAAGAATTAAAGCGATTGAACCAGGAACTAATAACACTGTCCCTAAATAAAGAGCTGAATCTGGGAAAAATCCTACAAAACCTACAAAGAAAAATACAAAAAATACATTTGTTACTTCCCATACAGGATTTAAATATCTTTCTATAAGATGATTAATCTTTTTTTCTTCTCCCGTTAATTTTGTATGCAAAGTTAAAAATCCAGCACCAAAATCAATAGACGCTACGATAATATAAAAAAATAGGAAAGTCCATAATACTGTAATACCTATGCCAGTATAATCCATTATTCTTGACCTCCAATCACTTTATCAATATCCTCGCGAGCTGGTTTATTTCTAAACATTCTCAATAATACATAGGCAGATGTAAAGAGAAGTACAAAATAAAGTAAACCGAATAGAATTGTTACTAACGTAATTCCTCCTGCCTGTGTAGCAGCTTGGCTAACACGCATGTAACCTCTAACAATCCATGGTTGACGTCCCATTTCAGTTAAGAACCAACCAAACTCTATAGCAAGCATTGAAGCAGGTCCTGTTAAAAGTACTGCATAAAGCATTACTTTTTTAGTTATAATAGGACGTAGTTTTTTTATCATTAATGCTAATATGAAAATGCCTGATACGATAAAACAAAAGATTCCCATCGATACCATTAAATCAAAGAAATAATGAACGATTAATGGAGGTAAATCATTTTTAGGAAATTCATTTAAACCTTTTACTTTAGTATTAATATTATTATCAGCTAAAAAGCTCAGTAATCCAGGAATTTTTATGGCTCCTGAAACTTCTTGTGTTTTTTCATTTAAGACACCAAAAAATACTAAATCTGCTTTAGAATGTGTATCAAAATGCCACTCGTAGGCGGCTAATTTTTCTGGTTGTACTTTATGAAGAAACTTAGCAGACAAATCTCCAGCTAACATTGATAATAATGTTTGAATAAATCCAAGAATCATAGTCATTTTTAACGCTTTTTTATGATATGGCGCATCTTCACTATATTTATTTTTCAATAATTTAAATGCAGCGATTGCTGCCAAAATAAACGCCATCGTCATACCAGCTGTTGCAACAACATGAAATGCTCTAACTAAAAATGAAGAATTGAACATTGCTTCAAATGGTTGAACATTAACCATTTTGCCTTTTTTCATTTCAAAACCTGCTGGAGTATTCATAAATGAGTTCACTGAAGTAATAAAGAACGCTGAGAATGAACCACCAATAATAACAGGTAAACTAATTAAAAAATGTATCCATTGATTTTTAAAACGATTCCATGTATATAGATAAATACTTAAAAAGATTGCTTCAAAGAAGAAAGCAAATGTTTCCATAAAAAGAGGAAGCGCGATAACATGGCCACCCATTTTCATAAACGTAGGCCAAACAAGTGAAAGTTGTAATCCAATAATTGTTCCAGTTACAACTCCAACTGCAACTGTAATCGTATACCCTTTTGACCAACGTTTTGCTAATGCTATATATTTAGGATCTTTCTTTTTGATCCCTAAAAACTCTGCGATTGCAAACATTAATGGCATTCCTACTCCAATAGTAGCAAAAATAATATGAACGCCTAATGTCATCCCTGTCAAAAAACGACTAATTTCGACAGAATTCATACTTAACCACCTTTTCTATAATTTAAAATTAAAGCCTATAGATTTAAATTATATACCTAAACATTAGTAACTAAAATTTTTTTGTTTACTTTTTAATAGAGAATTTAAATGGAATTCACATAAAATTCACAATTTGCATTTTTTAATTACCTTATATATAGTAAGAAAAGTATAATTAAAAGGAGAATATGATTTATGTCTAAAATAATTATCTATACACAAGATGATTGTCCACCTTGTAATTTTTTAAAAAATTATTTAACGGAACATCATATTAATTTTATTGAAAAAAATATTAAGTATCCTTCTTATCGTAAGGAAATGTTAGAATATGATGCATTCTCTACACCATTTATCTTATTAAATGAGGAGCCTATGTATCAGGTAGATTTAGAAAAAATTAACAAAATATTTGATATCCAACTGTAGTATATAAAAAAAGAACCTGAGACATCATAAGTTGTCTCAGGTATTTTTAATATTATTTAGAAATGTGATGAACAAGTTCTTTAACTTCATCTTGTGTTGCACAATTAATGGCACGATTTGCTAATTCCGTCATTTCGTTTTTACTTAAACCATTAATTTGTCTTCTAGCTTTAAGAATAGAAGTTGCACTCATAGAGAATTCATCTAATCCTAAACCTAATAATAATGGAATTGCTGTTTCATCGCCAGCCATTTCACCACACATACCAGTCCATTTACCTTCTTTATGAGAAGCTTCAATAACCTGTTTAACTAAACGTAAAATTGCTGGATTATATGGTTGATATAAATATGAAACACGTTCAGACATACGATCAGCTGCCATAGTATATTGAATTAAGTCATTAGTTCCTATACTAAAGAAATCTACTTCTTTAGCAAAGATATCAGCTAACGCAGCAGTAGAAGGAATCTCTACCATGATACCTACTTCGATATCATCAGCAACTTCTTGTCCTTCGCTAGTTAATTTATCTTTTTCTTCTAAAAGAATAGCTTTAGCATCTCTAAACTCTTTAATAGTAGCTACCATTGGGAACATAATATTTAATTTACCATAAGCAGATGCGCGTAATAACGCACGTAATTGTGTTCTGAAGATGTCTTGTTGATCTAAGCACAAACGAATTGCACGATAACCTAAGAATGGATTCATTTCTTTAGGTAAATTTAAATATGGTAATTCTTTATCTCCACCAATATCTAAAGTACGTACAACAACACGTTTATCTTTCATAGTTTCTAAAACTTTTTTATATGCTTCAAATTGTTCGTCTTCAGTTGGCATTTGATCTCTACCCATATATAAAAATTCTGTTCTATAAAGACCAATTCCTTCAGCGCCATTTTCCATAACACCATATAAATCATCAGGTGTACCAATATTAGCAGCTAATTCTGCATGTTCACCGTCAACAGTTACAGTTTCAGCATCACGAAGTTTTTGTAATTCTTTTTTATCTTCAAAGAAACGCTCACGTTTATTTTGATAAGCAATGAGTTCATCTTCAGTTGGATCTATGATAACGTCACCAGTAATACCGTCAACAATAACCATATCTCCTTGTTTTACTTCATGAGTAATCGATTTAGTACCCACCACGGCTGCAATTTCTAATGAACGGCTCATAATTGCAGAATGACTTGTACGTCCACCAATATTTGTAACAAAACCTTGAACAAACTCTTTGTTTAATTGTGCAGTATCAGATGGTGTTAAATCATTTCCTATAATAACTACACTTTCATCAATCATACTAGGATTTGGTAAGTCCACGCCTAAAAGATGAGCAAGTACACGCTTAGAAACGTCACGAATATCTGCTGCACGTTCTTTCATATACTCATTATCCATAGATTCAAAAATAGTAATGAATTGAGTCGTAACTTCATTTAATGCTTCTGGAGCATTTACTTTCTCATTCGCAATTTTATCTTCAATTGGCTGAATTAATTCTGGATCATCAAGTACAAGTAAATGTGCATCAAAAATAGCAGCTTTATCTGCACCTAATGATTTTTCAGCATTATTTCTAATTTTTGTTAATTCAATTTTGGAAGCTTCTAAAGCGTTTCTGAATTTTTTAATTTCAGCATCAGTATCAGTAATTTTCTCATTCGTAAATGATAAATCAGGTTCTACTAGTAAATATGCTTTGGCAATTGCAACTCCATCAGAAGCTGCAATACCTTTAATTAATTTAGACATAATTACTCTGTTAAACCTTCTTTTGATAAAACTTCACTGATAGCTTGAATTGCATCTTGTTCATCGCTTCCATCAGCATAGATAGTGATTTCAGCATCTTTACCTACACCTAAACTCATAACGCCCATAATTGATTTTAAATTTACTTTTTTACCGTTATATTCTAATTGAATATCTGAATCAAATTTAGATGCTGTTTGCACTAGCATTGTAGCTGGACGTGCATGAATTCCAGTTTCGTCAACAATTACATATGATTTTTGTTCCATAATCTATTTCTCCTCCGTAAGTTAGAAAATTAATTTTCTTATTATCTAACATAAAAATTTATACCCTAACACTACCAAAATATATAACTGAATTCAATTCTTATATAATTGAATTATTATAGAAAAATACACTTATGTTAGCAAAGTAGCAATCATTATATAAGTAATCAAACAAAGTTTGATTACTTATAATAGGTATAGCTTTATGTCAGTCAATTTTCTAATATTATATATAAATTTCTTCGCTTTTATTATACTACATTTTTAAAAAATTAAATAATATCACGTAAAACTTTTTCACATTTTTCTATATGATCTTGACCTAATTTATTCATAAAGTAGTAACTAATTGAAGCTGAAACAGCTTGCCCCACTACTGGGAACCATTTTGTTTGTTTTGCTGCTGTACGCTTAGCAACATCTCTAATAATTAATTTCAAAGCACCACTAGTTACTTTTTCACCAATCATTGAACTACCTTGAATTGCTGCTGCTGATAAAATACGTTCTTTAACATCTTCACCAAGAGAATTGACTTGTTTTTGATCAAGACCGTAAATTTTATTAATATCTTCAATAATATCTTTCATCAATTTGATATCTACACCAAAGTCTAATCCTGGAATTGGCACAACACTCATCCCTGAAGATAATAAAGATTTTTTCTTAACGACTGCTTTAGCTTTTTCTCTACGTTGTGCAATTTCTTCTTCGTTTTTAGGTAAGATATCTTTTTCGTTAATTTCTTCTATATCTAAGACTTTTTTACCAACTTTATCAGTAACTCCATTTGTAATTTTATGAATAATCCCCATTTACTAACTCACCTTTCGTTTTTCATAATATTTTCAACATACATGTAATACCCTATTTCAGTACTTTAATGCTTAATATTTATGAATACAGCTTTTAAATATTTAGAAGGTTTATAATGTGGATGTGTTTTAAAGTCTTTTGGTAATCCCATGACTTCTTCTATTTCATATTCTACGTTAGCTTGTTCCAATGTTTTCTTAATTACATTTTTAAATGCTTTTAAAGAAAAAGCACTTGAATTTGTACATAGCAGCAATGTACCATCTGGTGCTAAAACATCTAAAGCACCATTAATTAAATCATCATAATTTTTTTGTACTGAAAAAGTTTTCTTTTTATTACGTGCAAAACTAGGCGGATCAATAACTATTGTGTCATATTGTTTTCCATGACGTGCTGCATAATTATAAAAATCAAATGTATCCATAACATAGATATATTGACTTTTAGGGTCTACACCATTTAACCCAAAATTTTCTTCGGTTAATGTACGAGAACGATTAGCTAAATCTACACTTGTTGTAACTTTAGCATTTTTAGATGCTACTACTGAAAACGCGCCCGTATAACTAAATAGATTTAAAACACTTCTATTTTCGGCAAAATAATCACGTAATTTTTTACGAACTTCTTTTTGATCTAAAAATATTCCTGTCATCAATCCATCGTTTAAATCAACATTGTAAAATGTAAAATTTTCTTCAATAACTATTGGAAATTCTGGAGTTTTTCCAAGTACATGTCCCCCTGTATACTCCGTATCTTTAAAGCGCATTTTTTCAAAAACAGATTCAAATTTAAATACTTTTTTTATTGCTTCAATAATTATATAACGAAACTTGTAAATTCCTTTTGAATACCATTGAATAAGTAAATGTCCATTATAATTATCAATAGTTAAGCCTCCAACGCCATCTCCCTCAGCATTAAATAGTCTAAAAGCATTAGTTCCTTCTATATTGTAGTAATACGCTCTTTCTTCTAGCGCTTTTTTAAATAAATTTTCAAAGAAAGTAATATTGATATCTTCTTCTTGGCTATATGTAATTACCCATCCTATGCCTTTATGTTGACGTCCTACATAAGCTGTTGCTATGTATTGGTTATTTTCAGTAACTATATTAAACAAGTCACCTTCTTTTAAATGATCATGTTGAAAAATATCTTCTTCTTCAACTAAAGGATATTGATTTAAATATTTAGTTTCTTTGCCTTTATTTAAAGTTGCTATTTTCATTTTAATTTCTCCTATTTTAATTTTTTTAACGAATCTGTTGTGATTTACTCTACTATTTTAACAAATTTAAAATTCTTCACCTAAATATTAAATTAAAAAAAGAAGTGGAACAATGAATTCAAAAATGAATTCTATTCCACTCCCTTACTCAGATTATGGTTTTTCTTTTAATTGCAATGAAAATGCTATAATTACAGGTATTAACATAATAATTAATGTAGGTGTTATAAATATTGAAAGTAATAGACCATGAATCATTATATTAATAAATTCAGTAAGCAATTTGAAAAATAGAATACTAATCATAAACAACTGTAAATAGTAAAATTTGCCTCTTAAAAAATGAGTAAATGTCGTAGCAATGTAAATGATAATAATAAAGAGTAATATTAACAATGTAATCCATTCAATCACGTATTGAGTTTGTGATAATTTCCATTCTCCAGATACAAATAGAGCATTTCTGTTATTAAATTCTATAAATGTAAATAAGAATAAGATAAACCCACAGAAAATTTCCACATATGCTGGTTTAATCCATTTAGGACGTCTCATCCACTTAGGAATATCATCTTCTTCTATATCTACAATATTTTTAAATTTACTTTTAAATTTATCGCGTTTAGATCTAATTTTATCTAAATCTACACTTCTTCTTGTCTTATGTGCATATTCTGATGTTTTATCTTGAAGTTGTTTAAAATGAACTTTTGATTGAGTCGAAACGTTTCCTTTTTGAGTTCTTGATAATTCAGGCTCTTCTTCCCCTAATTCTTCTTTTGTTAAAGGTAACGCACGGCGTAAGAATAAGAAATTCCAAATTGCCGCTTGAGCTAATAACCACATAATGATGAAGAATGTATTTACACTTAAAATATCAATAGGCTCAATCTCATTTGCATCGATTTTGCCATACAATGACATTTGAGTAATCAAGTAACTTATTCCATATGAAATAATAATCCATAAATAATGAACTTTTCTATTTTCTTGATACAATTCATCTTTATAAACGATATATCCTGTATGAATCACAAATGGAATAATGAATATAATTGCCCAAAAACCATATACTTGAGTCATCAATGTAATTGTAATGAGGAAGTATAAAATACCAATGACTAAAAAGAAAATTGAGATGTCGTAATCATATTTGGTTGTTCTAAATAACGTATATCCAATCAATATGACTAGAATACCAAATAGAATAATTATGACTGCACTTACAACTGGAAAGTTGCCTATGAATCTACTCATCACTCTAATTATTTCACTAAAAAATGCATTAAGAAAGTCCCATATATTATGTATTTTTAAGTCAATTTTATCTTTATTTTTTAGTTTATGAATTAAAGGCAAATTGATCAAGATAATGAGACCTGTGAAGAGTGAAACGATACCGATCAAGTAACTATAGATAATCTCGGCGTGTTTCTTAACAAAAGACATACAGTTCACCTCAAAATTAATTATATATGAACTTTCTATTCTTGTCTTTAATAAAAAATAAAATACTTCTCTAGACTGAGATTAAGTTTATCCTTTTATTAATTGGGTATATTAGTTTTGTAAAGTAATTTATGAAAAAGGAGAGTTGTCCTATGACACATGAAGATGCAAAAAAAGCAAAAGAATATGAAGAAAAATTAAAAGAACAAAAAGAAGAAAAAACTGATGATATTGAACAAACTAAACAAGACGTTCAAAATACATTAGACTAATTTTCTTATTTATGTCATCATTAATAGTAATTAATGAATAAGCCTGAGACATACAAGTTGTCTCAGGTATTTTTAATATATTGGCTATCGATGGCTGAGTTGGAAATAAATCTGTCCTACTTTTATTCAATTATTTTTAGAACTAATTACATTTCACTTATTAAATATGTAAACTGTTTAATTATAATTTATTTTTAATTAAATATAGATTAAAAGCATCTTGACATCTACTATTAAAAGTCATACATTTAAAATAAATAAAATATAAATGCACTAGGGGTGTATAGCACTGAGATGAGGCTTAACCTCAAACCCTTTGAACCTGATCTAGTTAAATACTAGCGTAGGAAAGTGTTAACTTAAATAAATCATGTTTTTAATAATCAATAGCATTTTTATTTAAATTTACGCACAACTTTTCTACGAAGGGTTGTGCGTTTTTTTAGGAGGAACTATTTTATGTCTAAAGGTTTAAAGCTTTCAGAAATTCTAGTTACTGTGCTGATTGCTGTTATTTTTGCAATCATTTATAACTTATGGTGGTTGCCATATAATTTAGCTCAAGTAGCTGGTATACATCTAGAACAACTTACATACGGTATTTGGTTTATGGCTGCTATTGTAGCTTACTTAATTATTCCTAAACCAGGTATTGCATTAATTGCTGAATTTGCTGCTGGTGCAGGTGAAACTATTGTTATGGGGAAATTTGATATTCCTACTATAGTATATGCAATTTTACAAGGTCTAGCATGTGAAGTTGTGTTTGCTATCTTTAAATACAAATCACGTTCTTTAATGGTAGCAATGTTAGCTGGTTTAGTAACAGCATTAGTATCTTTCCCTGTAGATTATTTTTATGGCTATCTAAACGAAGTTGCGGGTTGGAACTTACTACTTTTCATCATTTTCCGTGCTATTAGTGGTATTGTACTGTCTGGTATACTCTCTTATTTAATTGTAAAAGCCTTAGATCAAACTGGAGTAACTAAATTATTCCGTCCTGCCTCTCAAAAAGATTACGACAACTTATAAGGGGAAATGATTGTGTTAAAAGTCAAAAATTTACGTCTAAAATATCCAAATGGTGATCGAAAAATTTTCGATAATCTAAATATAGAAATTAAAGATAAAGAAAAAGTGCTTTTACTAGGTCCTTCAGGATCTGGTAAAAGCACATTACTTAATGTACTGAGTGGTATTGTTCCTAATCTTATAGAATTACCGATGAAATATGATGAACTAGACATTGACCCTAATTCAGGGGTTATTTTTCAAGACCCAGATACACAATTTTGTATGCCAAAAGTTTACGAAGAATTAGCTTTCGTCTTAGAAAATCAACAAGTGCCAAGAGAAGACATGGATGAACAAATTAAAAAAGCACTTGCGTCAGTAGATTTAGATGTAGATAATTCAACTTTCGTAAATAATTTAAGTGGTGGCATGAAACAAAAACTTGCTATCGTCGAAACCATTTTACAGAAAGCTGATACACTCTTTTTAGATGAACCTACAGCTATGTTAGATGTACAAGCAACTGCTGACTTATGGCAACGACTCATTCAATTATGGACTGATCAAACGGTATTAATTGTAGAACATAAAGTGGAACATATTTGGCATCATGTAGATCGAGTCATATTAATGAACTATGATGGAGAAATTATAGCTGATAATACACCTGAATACATACTCAAACATTGTGAATCGTTACTTACTGAATTTGGCGTATGGCACCCTCATGCATGGGATTATGCACCTATACGAACAGATTTAACACCACAGACTTCTAAAACACTTTTTAAATTTCAAAACGGACAAATAATTCGCAGTAAAAATACACTATTTGAAGTTTCAGAACTAAATATTCATCCTGGAGAATGGATTACAATTACTGGAAAAAATGGAGCTGGCAAAACTACTTTACTTGAATCTATGATGCAATTAGTGAAATACAACGGTACAATGTTTTATGAGAACCGATTACTGAAGAAAATTAAAGATGCTGCTCAAAATATGTATCTTGTATACCAAAATCCTGAACTTCAGTTTATTACTAATTCAGTTTATGACGAAATTAATATTCATTATAATCATCTTGATAAAGCAAAATCGAAAGAAGAAACTGAACATCTTTTGAAACTTTTACATTTAGAAAAAGTTAAACATCATCATCCTTTTGAAATATCTACAGGTCAGAAACGCCGATTGAGCGTAGCAACTGCTTTAAGTTCAAAAGCTGAAATTGTTTTATTAGATGAGCCAACATTTGGACTTGATAGTCATAATACATTTCAATTGATTAAGCTGTTTGAAGAACGTGTAAAACAAGGACAAACTATCGTAATGGTGACGCATGACCCTGAAATTATTCATCGTTATCCAACACGTCGACTTGTCGTAGAAAATCATAAGCTTTTAGAAATGGCAGGTGAATCAAATGTTTGAACGTTGGAAAAAGCGTCATACACTTGTAGATGATGTAAACATTATTACGAAATTAATTCTTGGAGTTTTGTTATTTATTTTTATCATTTTTGTGCATAATTTTGATTATATGATTTATATTACTTTATTGATGTTTATATTTTTATTATCTTTTAATGGTACAGCTTTTAAAGTCATTGCTGCATTTTTATCAGCAACCATTCTCTTTGCCTTGCTATCATCATTATTCATGATTTTATATGGTGATGGTACACATATGTTATTTGAATGGGGAATTATTCATATTAGTACTGAGAGCATTGTAAGAGGTCTTCACTTATCTTTAAGAACAATTACAGTTTCAATGTTTGGTGTGTTGATTGCATTAACATCACAAATTGTAATGATTTTCTATAGTTTAATGCAACATTTAAAAGTAAAACCTAAAATCGCTTATGCATTTATGGCTGCTATTCGTATGGTACCACTTATTTTCACATCATTTATCCAATTAAGACGTTCTTTAAAAATGCGTTACCAAATGATTGATGCTTCCAATTATCGTGGATTTAAACGTATAAAACACTTACTTATTCCAGTCTTAAGCCAAAACATACGTCGTGCACATCAATTATCAGTAGCTATGGAATCAAAAGGATTTAAAGATGGCCCACGTACCTATTATTATAAAGCACCTTTCTCATACAAAGATATTCTTTTTATTGGTATGACAATTGCTTTACTTATTATTGCTTTTTATTTATCTCAATATTTTCCAATCACTGGTATTAAAGATGCTCGTGTTTCAGAAATGTTAGAGTAATATATAACATAAGACAAACTAAAGTAAAGATTGAGTTCAAAGATAAAAGCAGTTTCAAAAACACAGTAAATTCATCTTGCTAGTATATTAAGCCCTAGCATTATAAAATACCCATAGATGAATGTCATCTATGGGCTATTATTTTTAGTTTATTTGAGCGCTTTATTTCCAATATCTTTACGATAAAATAGTTGATCACTCTTAATTTTTTCTACATTTCCATAAGCATCTTTTTGTGCTTGTTGAATAGTTTTTCCTTTTCCAATGGCTAATACAACTCGTCCGCCAGATGTAAGAAATGTATCATTTTCTTTTTTCAAACCACTAACGAAATAATGGTTATTTACTTCAAAGCCTGAAACCTCTGCACCTTTCTCATATGACCCAGGATAGCCTTTCGAAGCAAGCATTACCCCTACCACATAATCGTCAATCCATTGAAAACGAATAGGTTCTTTACGGTCTAGAGCTACGATTTGTGCCATCAAGTCACTTTCTAGACGACTTAACAATACTTGCGCTTCTGGATCACCAAATCGTGCATTAAATTCAATAACTTTAGGACCTTCTTTAGTTAAAATTGCACCTATATAAAGTAAACCAAAATAGTCATAACCCTCTTCTTTTAACGCTCTAGCAATTGGTTGAGCAATATCTTTGTTTGTACGCTCTAAAACGTCATTTGAAATATGGGGAACAGGACAATAAGCGCCCATCCCACCAGTATTAGGACCTTCATCATTATCATAGGCACGTTTATGATCTTGAGCAATACAGTCAAAAGGAACTGCATAATCCCCATTAATGAATGTCATTAATGAAAATTCTTCTCCTTCAAGAAATTGTTCAAAGACAACTTTTCCATCTTCTTGTGGATATAGCACTTCTACCGCTTCAATTGCTTCATCTCGTGTATTAGCAATAATTACGCCTTTACCAGCAGCTAGCCCATCCTTTTTGACTACAATAGGTAATTCGCATTCATTTACATAATTAAGTGCCTCAGTTTTATTGTCTATTTCTTTATAATCAGCAGTTGGAATATCATATTTTTCCATTAACCTTTTAGCAAAAGATTTAGAACCTTCAATTTGGGCTGCTTCTTTGTTAGGACCAAAAACTTTAACATGATTGTCTCTCAATTTATTAGATAAACCATCTATCAATGGTTGTTCTGGACCAATAATCACCCATTCTATGTGATGTTGGTGGACAAATTGTAAAATAGCCTCATGATCAGTTTCAGCAATTTCAGTGTGTACTTCGGCTAAATGAGTCATTGCATCATTTCCAGGAATAGCATAAAGTTTTTCAATAAGTGGCGACTGATGTAATTTTGATACTAATGCATGTTCACGACCGCCTGCACCTATAACTAAAACATTCATTTCTTTTCTCCCTCTATTCTCTCAATTATTTTAAATTAGTGTTTAAAATGACGCATACCAGTAGTAACCATAGCAATACCATGTTTGTTAGCCATATCAATCGAATCTTGGTCTTTAATTGAACCGCCTGGTTGAATAATAGCTTTAATACCATGTTTTGCAGCAAGTTCAACAGTATCATCCATTGGGAAGAATCCATCAGAAATCATTACTACATTGTCATTTATTTCAATTGCGCGCTCTAAAGCAATCTTAGCTGCACCTACTCTATTCATTTGTCCTGCACCAATTCCAACTGTCTGTTTATTATTACTTAAAATGATCGCATTACTTTTCACTGATGGAATAACTTTCCATCCTAGAAGCATTGCCTCCCACTGAGCATCGGTAGGTTCAACGTCTGTAACAACTTTCATTTCCTCTTTAGACACTTCATAATTATCTTTATCTTGAACCAAATATCCACCTGAGACTGAAACAAATTCTTCTTCACGATTATCAATTGTCATATCAATTTCTAATAAGCGAATATTTTTCTTTTGAGTTAAAATATCTAAAGCTTCTTTATCAAATTTTGGTGCAATGACAACTTCTAAGAAAATAGAGTGTAACGTTTCGGCTAAATCTTTGGTAACAGTTCTATTTAGTGCAATAATCCCCCCAAAGATAGACTGATTATCTGCATCATACGCATTTTTAAATGCAGTTTCAATATCAGTGCCAATACCTACACCACATGGATTCATATGTTTAACTGCAACGGCAGCTGGTTCTTTAAATTTTTTCACTAATGCTAATGCTGAATCTGCATCTTTAATATTATTAAAACTCAATGCCTTACCATGCAATTGTTTAGCACCAGCAATAGTATGTTTACTATTAGAAGTACGAACAAAACGTGCTGATTGTTGAGGATTCTCACCATATCTTAATTCTTCACTATCTCCTTTGAAGAAACTTACAATTGCATGATCATATTCATTTGTATGTTCAAATACTTTAATCATTAATGACTTACGGTATGATTCATCGAGTCGATGTTCCTTAATTCGTTGAATGACTTCATTATAATCTGATGGATGGACAATAGTTGTTACATGTTTAAAATTTTTGGCTGCAGCACGTAACATGGTTGGACCACCAATATCGATATTTTCAATTGCATCATCTTCAGTTACATCTGGATTAGCTACAGTTTGTTGGAAAGGATATAAGTTGACCACAACCATATCAATTAAATCAATGTGTTGTTCTGATAATTGTTCTAAATGTTCAGGTTTATTACGATCTGCTAAAATACCACCGTGTACTGCTGGATGTAACGTTTTTACGCGGCCATCCATAATTTCAGGAAATTGCGTCAACTCTGAGACAGATTTAACAGTTACATTTGCTTCTTCTAAAGCACGTTTTGTACCGCCCGTTGAATATAATTCATAATCTAATTGCATTAATGATTTAGCAAATTCCACGACTCCACTTTTATTTGAAACACTAATAATTGCTTTTTTCATGATTAACTATGCTCCTTATTTAATAACTTTAGCTATTACACTTGGATAAAGTTCATATTCTAATTGTTTCACACGCTCTTCTAACGCTTCTTTTGTATCGTCCGGGTTTATATCACATTTTCGTTGTTCAATTATTTCTCCCGTATCCATTCCACTATCTACATAGTGAACTGTTGAACCTGTTTCCTTATCGCCACTATTAAATGCTTGACCAATTGCATCTTTCCCCTTGTACTTTGGTAATAATGAAGGATGAATATTCAATATTTTACCTTCATAAGCATTTAATAAGTCTGGTCCCACTAATCTCATATAACCTGCTAAGATAATCCACTCCACTTCTTCACTATGAAGAAGTTGAATTAATTTTTGTTCATATTCTCCTTTGTTTTCAAAGTCTTTAGGTTCATTAATATGAACCATCACTTTCAACTGTTTTGCACGCTCAATGCAATAAGCATCGTGATGATCTGTATACAAAGAAGTAATTTCTATATTATTAAGCTGCCCCTTACCAACTTTAGATACAATATTTTCGAAGTTACTTCCTGATCCAGAGGCAAATATAGCCACCTTAGTCATATCTATACCCCCTCAAGATAAATCGGTGCATCATTACTTTTAACAATTTCCCCTATTTGATATGCAGCAATATCTTGTTCTTTTAAGACATCAAGTGTTTTATATACATCTTCTTTATTTACAATGACAGTATAGCCTATGCCCATATTAAAAACGTTATACATTTCACTCGTTTCAATGTCAGCTTGTTGTTGTAACCATTCAAATACTTTTGGTGTTGGGAAGGATTGTGTATCAATTTTAGCTGCTAAGCCTTTAGGTAAGCCTCTAGGTATATTTTCATAAAATCCACCACCAGTAATATGATTCATGCCTTTGATTTTAACTTTTTCTTTTAAAGTTAAAATAGGTTTCACATACAATTGAGTCGGAGCTAAAAATATATCAAGATAAGTACTTCCATCAAATGAATCATTCAAATTAATTCCAGATTCTTCAATTAACTTTCTCACTAAACTATATCCATTAGAATGAATACCATTAGAAGCTAAACCAATGATAATTTGTCCTTCTTCTACTTCAGATCCATCAATATATTCATCTTTTTCGACTGCTCCTACAGCAAAACCTGCTAAGTCATATTCTCCTTCGTGATACATTTCACCCATTTCGGCTGTTTCCCCACCAATAAGAGCAGTATGAGTAGCTTCACAACCATCACTCACACCTTTTACAATTTGCTCTATCACTTCCGGAACAACTTTATTTGTTGCTATATAATCTAAAAAATATAGTGGTTCTGCGCCCGTTGTAAGAATATCATTTACACACATGGCAACTGCATCAATACCAATCGTGTCATGCTTATTATGATCAATGGCAAGCTTTAACTTTGTTCCTACGCCATCTGTACCAGAGACTAATACTGGTGTTTTCATATTAAGCTGGGATAAATCAAAAGTCGCACCAAATCCACCTAATCCACCAAGTACTTCTTTACGCATTGTACGTTGAACATGACTAGACATTCTTTCTACCGCTTCATAACCTGCATGAATATCAACACCTGATTGTTCATAAGCTTTAGACATGTATATTTCCCTCTCTATCAAAATAATGTTTATGATTATCAATATATTCTTTTTGACGTGTACTTAAATTATTTAAATAGTTTTCTTCATAGTCAAATAGACCTGCTGGATAATCTCCTGTAAAACTTTCTACACATAACCCACTATAGGGTGCATCAAAATCTAATCCAATTGATTCGATAAGACCCTCAACACTTAAATATGCAAGAGAATCTGCGCCAATATACTCACAAATTTCTTCTGGAGATTTATTAGCAGAAATCAATTCAGCAGTCGTAGACACATCAATTCCATAAAAGCTAGGGAACATAAATTCTGGAGAAGCTATACGTACATGTATTTTATTTGCTCCAGCATCTTTAAGCATTCTGACAATACGTTTACTTGTTGTTCCTCTTACAATAGAATCATCAACTAAAATAATGTCTTTACCTTCTACAATATCTTTCACTGCCGATAGCTTAACGCGCACCCCTTGTTCACGTAATTCTTGTGTAGGTTGAATAAAAGTTCGTGCGACATATTGGTTTTTTACAAGCCCCATTTCATAAGGTAATTGAATCTCTTCAGCATAGCCACTAGCTGCAGATAATGATGAATTTGGAACACCGATAACCATATCTGCTTGAGCCGGACTTTCTTGAGCTAATTTTTTACCAGAAACTTTACGAACTGCATGCACATTTTTTCCAGCAATGGTTGAATCTGGACGCGCAAAGTAAATATATTCCATTGCTGAAATCGCTGTGTTAGTATGACTTGTATATGATTTTACTTCAATACCATTATGATTAATGACAACATACTCTCCAGCATGAATATCTTGAACATATTCTGCTCCTAGCACATCTATGGCACATGTTTCACTAGCCAAAATGTATGTTCCATCTTGCATCTTACCAACTACTAGAGGACGAATCGCATTTGGATCAACAGCACCATACAAAGCGTCTTTAGTCAATATTGCAAAAGTAAATCCGCCTTTAATTTGTCGTAAGCTTTCTTTTAGCGCCTCTTCAAATGTAGGAGCTTTACTACGACGAATTAAATGCATAATCACTTCAGTATCAGAAGATGAGTGAAAAATGGCGCCATGTTTTTCAAGGTATTGTCTTAAAGTTTGTGCATTAATTAAATTACCATTATGACAAATTGCGACACTCATATCGTAGAAATGATATAAAAATGGTTGAATGTTTTCGATACCTTTATTTCCTGATGTCGCATAACGAACATGTCCAATAGCATGGTTGCCATCTTTTAGTTTATTAAGTTGTGGTTCTTTAATGGCTTCAGTAAGTAAGCCTAAACCACGTTCACCCTTTAGAGTATCTTCATCAGAAACTACAATCCCTGCACCTTCTTGCCCTCTATGTTGTAAACTATGCAATCCCATATAAGTTAACTGAGCTGCTTCTGAATGATTCCAAATGCCAAAGACACCGCATTCTTCGTTTAATCCACTGTAGTTAAACATTCTGAAATAGCTCCTTCCCAAATTGCTTTAATATCTGAGACTTTTTCTGTAATTGTAGATGTAGTATTAGATACTTTAAATTCATCAACATCTGTTAATTCACCAATTTTAATAGCTCCATCGACATCAAGTGTTTGTCCTTCTTTGACTGCAACGACATAACGTCCTTGTGTTTCACTAAATAATTGTGCATCAGAGAGTTCTACTTTTGCTTCTAATCCTAAATTATAATAAGCACTTATTTTAGCAAGCGTAATAAGTAAACCGCCTTTACCTACAGTTTGTACATGAGAAGCAATTCCATTTCTAATAGATGTTTTTATTGCTTCGCCTTTTGCCACTTCATCACCTAAATCAATTTCTTCATACTCATGATTGACTTTACTATATAAAAGTTTTTCAATTTGACTTCCACCAAAGTCATTTCTTGTTTCCCCTACAAGATATAATGTATGTCCTGTTTCTGGATAGAAATCATTTAAATATTGAATATCTTCAATAAGTCCTACCATTCCTACTACTGGTGTAGGGAAAATAGAAGTTCCTCTAGTTTCGTTATATAAAGAAACGTTTCCTGATACTACTGGTGTTTTTAATACTTCACAAGCTTCTGCCATCCCTTTTGTAGAATCAATCAATTGTTGATAAATGTCTTTCTTTTCTGGAGAACCATAATTTAAACAGTCTGTCATAGCTAATGGTGTTGCGCCTACAGCAATTAAATTTCTATAAGCTTCTGCCACAACCATTTTTCCACCTTCGTAAGGTTGATTAAATACATATCGAGCTTCACCATCAATGGTTGAAGCAATAGCTTTATTTGTTCCTTCAACTCTTACTACAGATGATTGTAGTCCAGGTTTAATAATGGTATTAGCACCTACTTGTTGATCGTATTGCTCATATAAATAATGTTTTGAAGCAATTGTTGGATGCTTTAATAATTTCTTAAATACATCTTGTACATTGATCTCACTATAATCATTTTTTGAGGTATTATATTCTTTTTCTTCACCTTCTAAAATATAGACAGGTGCTTCATCAGCTAGTGCATCAACAGGAATATCTGCATATACTTCATCTTCGTATTTAAGAACGAAGCGGTCAGTATTCGTTACTTCACCAATTACTGCACTATCAAGTTCATGTTTATCAAATAAGTCCAAGAATTTTTGTTCTGTTCCCTTTTCAACAACAAGTAACATTCTTTCTTGGGTTTCAGATAACATCATTTCATATGGTGAGATTCCTGGTTCACGTGTTGGGACTTGATCTAAGTGCAGTACTAATCCACTACCGCCTTTAGCAGCCATTTCTGATGAAGAAGAGGTAAGACCTGCTGCTCCCATATCTTGGATACCTACAAGTTCATCAAAAGTGATTGCTTCAAGTGTGGCTTCCATTAATTTTTTACCTACAAAAGGGTCACCAATTTGTACTGAAGGTCGTTTACTTTCACTTTCTTCAGTTAATTCTTCAGATGCAAATGTGGCACCATGAATACCATCGCGTCCAGTTTTAAGGCCTACATAAATGACTGAATTTCCTTCACCTTTAGCAGTACCTTTTTGTACCATATCATGATCGATAACACCTACACACATTGCATTGACAAGTGGATTTCCATCGTAACGTTCATCGAATTCGATTTCTCCTGCTGTAGTTGGTATACCAATACAATTACCGTAACCACCAATACCACGGACAACGCCTTTTAATAAACGTTGATTTTGTTTTACTGATAATTCACCGAATCGCAAACTATTTAGTAGGTTAATGGGTCTTGCTCCAATCGATACAATATCTCTGATGATACCTCCTACACCAGTAGCTGCACCTTGATAAGGTTCGATTGCTGAAGGATGATTGTGAGATTCTACTTTGAAAACCACCGCTTGATTATCACCAATATCTACAACTCCAGCACCTTCGCCTGGTCCCATAAGAACATGCTCACCAGTTGTCGGGAATTGCTTTAAGAAAGGTTTAGAATGTTTATAAGAGCAATGTTCACTCCACATGACTGAGAAAATACCTACTTCTGTAAAGTTAGGCTCTCTTCCTAAAATTTCACGTACCTTATTATATTCTTCATCACTTAAACCCATGTCTTGATATAGTTTTTCAAGTTTAATTTCTTCAATACTAGGTTCGATAAACTTAGACATTTTGTTCCCTCCAACTATTTACCATTGCTTCGAATAATTTGACACCACTGTCTGTACCAAGAAGTGTTTCAAGTGCTCTTTCAGGATGAGGCATCATTCCACATACATTGCCTGCTTTATTTACAATACCTGCAATATGTTCATGAGACCCATTCGGGTTATCTTCATATGTTAAAATAATTTGATTATTTTCAACTAATTCATTGTACATATCATCTGTACAATAATAATGTCCTTCTCCATGTGCTACAGGATAAACAACAATTTCATTTTCTCCATATAAATTAGTAAAAGGAGTTTGATTATTAACAACTTTCAGTTTTTCATTTCTACTAATAAATAGATGTGAATCATTATGTAATAAGGCGCCGGGTAATAGTCCTATCTCAGTTAAAATCTGGAATCCATTACATACACCTAAAACGGGCTTACCTTCACTGGCAAAACGTTTCACTTCGCTAATAATTGGAGCGACACTTGCCATAGCCCCCGAACGTAAATAGTCACCAAATGAAAAACCACCTGGAATTAATACCCCGTCAAAACCATTTAAAGATGTTTCACGATAATCTACATATTCAGCTTCTGCACCTGTTTTAATAGCTGCATTATACATATCTCTATCACAGTTAGATCCTGGAAAAACGAGAACTGCAAATTTCATATTATGCATTCTCCTTTTCATCAACAATTTTATAACTATATTCTTCAATAACCGTATTAGCAAATAACTTTTCGCTTAATGTCGTAATAATATTATTTACTGCTTCATCTGTAGCTTCATCAACAGTCATATATAATACTTTACCTACTCTAATGTCATTAACTTGTTTATAACCTAAGTCATGCACAGCGCGATTTAATGCTTGACCTTGTGTATCTAATACCTGTGGTTGTAATGTAATGTGAAGTTCAATTGTTTTCATTATTTTAGTTCCTCCAATTTATCCAAAAATGTTTGATACGTATCTATTAAAGAACCAGTATCGTTTCTATATACATCTTTATCGAAATTCGTATCTGAGTATTTATCCCAAATACGACAAGTATCTGGTGAAATTTCATCCGCTAATAAAATATCACCATTTTCTGTTTTTCCAAATTCAACTTTAAAATCTACTAATCTTAAATCCATTTCATTCATTAATTGAATTAATACTTTATTAATATTTTTAGCCATATCTTTTAATGTTTTAATTTCCTCATCATTAGCAATATGAAGTAATTTGACATGATCATCAGTAATCAAAGGATCATTTAAATCGTCATTTTTATAAAAGAACTCTACAAGTGGTTCATCAAATACGTGGCCTTTTTCAAAACCTAAACGTTTCGTAATAGAACCTGTTGCGATATTTCTTACAACTACTTCTAATGGTATAATCTTTACTTCTTTAACTAATTGCTCAGTTTCAGAAAGCTGTTTAATAAAATGACTTTCAATACCATGTTTATTTAAATATTCAAAAATAATTGAAGTAATTCGATTATTTAAACGTCCCTTCCCTTGCATCTTATCCTTTTTAGCGCCGTTACCTGCTGTGACTTCATCTTTGTATTCAACTCTCAACTGATGTACTGTTTCTGTTGAAAATACTCTTTTCGCTTTACCTTCATAACGTAATGACATTGATTATTCTCTCCCTTTAAATTGTTTCAACATTTCATTTTCAGTTTCATTAACATTATTTGTAAGAATGGTCATATGTCCCATTTTTCTATCTGGTTTTCGTTCTGTTTTTCCATAGATGTGGACATGCCATTCAGGATGATCTCCAAATTTATCTTCTAATAAGTCTAAATCGCGTCCTAATAAATTCATCATCACTGCTGGTTTTAAAATTTCTATCTCTTGAGGTAAATCTTGACCAGTTACTGCTAAAATGTGTGTATCAAATTGAGAATAATCACATGCTTCAATCGTATAATGTCCAGAGTTATGTGGTCTCGGTGCAATCTCATTTACATATAAGTGATTTGATTTATCAATAAAGAATTCCACGGTAAAAGTACCAACAAAGTGAACTTTTTCAATTATTTTATTTACTTCTTTTCTCGCTTCTTGTTCTTTATCGCATCTAGCTGGAATAATAGTTTTAAATAGTATTTGATTACGATGCTCATTTTCTTGTAGTGGGAAATAAGCAATTTGATTTTGATTACCAATCGTTACAGTTAAAGATACTTCTCGATCGAGATCTAAAAATTTTTCTGCCACACATTCATGTTTTGAAACAAGCGCTTTAGCTTCTTCAATATTGGAATCATTTTTCACTAAAATTTGCCCTTTACCATCATATCCACCAAAACGTGTTTTTACGATAAATGGATAACTTAATGTTTCAATTGCTTGATTCAAATCTTTTTCATCTTTTAAAGATACATAAGGAACAATTTTTGTACCTGCAGATTCTAATGTTTGTTTTTCAGTTAAACGATCTTGTAATAATTCAATTGCTTGATAACTTTGGGGAATGTTAAATTGTTGAGTTAGTTGCTTAAGCTGTTGAGCAGATATATTTTCAAATTCATAAGTAATCACATCTGATTGTTGACCCAATTTATTTAAGGCTTCTTCATCATCATACTCTGCTGTGATAAAAACATCTGCTACTGATTTACATGGACTATCTGGATTAGGATCTAAACACGCTACATTAAAACCCATTTTTTGGGCAGATTGTGCCATCATCTTACCTAATTGTCCTCCACCAATAATACCAATCGTTGCTCCGAACTTTAATCTATTGAAGTTCATCTTGCATTTCGCCTACCTTATCTACTAAAGATTGTTCATATTGTTCAAGATGTTTACGAACTGAGTCATTTCCAATACTTAAAATTCTCGCTGCTAAAATACCAGCATTTTTAGCTCCAGATTTACCGATTGCCGTTGTAGCAACAGGAATTCCACCGGGCATTTGAACAATAGATAATAGTGAATCTAGTCCTTTTAAACTTTTAGATTCAATAGGTACACCGATAACAGGTAACGTTGTCATTGAAGCAACCATTCCAGGTAAATGTGCTGCACCACCAGCGCCAGCAATAATAACGTCATAACCATTTGTACGTGCTTCACTTGCAAAATCAAACATTAATTTTGGCGTACGATGTGCTGACACTACTTTCTTTTCATATGGTATTTCAAATTGTTCTAACATTGCACAACTTTCTTGCATAATCTTCCAGTCTGAGGAACTACCCATAATGACTGCTACTTTCACTTTGTACACCCTTTCAAAGTTTAAAATATAAATCTTATTAGTTGTATATTACACGTATAGCATACCAAGTATAAAATTTAATTTCAATCAAAAATCGAACTTTATTCGTGTTTTTTAACTTAATTTACGTTTTCTAGTTAAAATTTGACGTTTTTATACCTTTAAAGTTAATCTATAGACAGATATTTAATAAACAAGGAGGAATTTTTTGTGGTTGCAAAAATTTTAGATGGGAAACATATTGCAAAAGATTATAGACAAGGGTTGCAAGACCAAGTTCAAACTTTAAAAGCAAAGGGATATACACCAAAATTATCCGTTATTTTAGTTGGGAATGATGGCGCAAGTCATAGCTATGTTAATTCTAAAAAGAAAGCTGCTGAAAAAATAGGGATGATATCTGAAATTATCCATTTAGCTGAAGACACTTCTGAAGAAGACGTATTAAAAGAACTAGATCGTTTAAATAATGATGATTCGGTAAGTGGCATTTTAGTCCAAGTACCTCTACCTAAACAGGTTAGCGAACAAAAAATTTTAGAGGCAATTAATCCAGAAAAAGACGTTGATGGTTTCCATCCATCAAACATTGGTAAATTATACATTGATGAACAGACGTTTGTCCCTTGTACGCCATTAGGAATTATGGAAATTTTAAAACATGCAGATATTGATCTAGAAGGTAAAAATGCTGTCGTAATTGGCCGAAGTCATATTGTAGGTCAACCCGTATCTAAGTTATTATTACAAGCAAATGCGACAGTAACGATCTTACATTCACGTACTAAAGATATGCATAGTCATTTAAAAAATGCAGATGTAATCGTCAGTGCAGTAGGTAAACCTGGATTAGTTACTAAAGACGATGTAAAAGAAGGCGCAGTAATTGTAGATGTAGGTAATACTCCTGATGAAAATGGTAAACTAAAAGGTGATGTGGAATTTGAAGAAGTAAAAGAAATTGCGGGTGCTATTACTCCAGTACCAGGCGGTGTAGGTCCTTTAACCATTACTATGGTTTTAAATAATACATTATTAGCTGAAAAAATGCGTAGAGGCATTGAATAATTTAAATTCAAGCGTTTATTATAAAAAAGAGAGCGACATAATTTCACATTAATTATGCCGCTCTCTTTTTTCAATAATATATTACATTTATACTGACACACTTAATTTTGGAACAAATGTTTCATAATGAATATGTTCTTGGCTTATGCCTATTTCTTTTAATACTTCAATCACTGATTGAATAAATTTAGCACTTCCACAAACATATACTTCACTATCATTATTCACATAATTTTCAAGCGTTTCTTTAGTTAAATAACCTTTAGCTTGTCTATCATATAACTCATATTTCGCTTTGTCGTAGCGTTTTGAAATATCTCTTAAATGAGAAGTGAATGGTGTATCATTAACGTCTCCAGTTACTTGAATAAACTGTGCATGACTTCCATTTTCAGCTACTTCATCAAACATTGAAACAAGTGGTGTGACACCAATACCCGCACCAATAAACAATTGTGGTTGTTCTTGATTAACCACACCAAATGGACCTACTGGAGCTGATAAGTTAATATCATTTCCTTCTTTTAATTCATCATGTAAAATAGTTGAAACTTCACCTTCATGGTCTGTAGATACATCACGTTTGACAGCAAAAGTTAAATGATTGTTATCACCACTAACAATTGAATAGTGACGTTTTGCACGATAAGGCATTTTTTCACTGCTTACATCAACTGTAATATATTCTCCTGGTGTAAATTGACTTAAATCATATTGATCTGATACTACCGTAAAGGCTTTAATATCAGATGAAAGTTGTTCAATTTTTTCAATTTTAAATGGTTGGAAACCTTCCCATAACATTTTACTATAAATATCTTTTTCAACTTGAATAAATACATCAGCAATTTCTTGATATGCTTTTTTCCAAGTTTGAATAATAGGATGACTATCTTCTAATCCTAAAACGGCTTTAATTGCTTCAATTAAGTTTTCACCTACGATATCGTATCCAGCTGGTGGTACTTGTAACGCACAATGTTTATATGCAATTTCTTTAACAACTGGCAAAATATTTTCTAAATGCTCAATATTAACTGCAGCTGCTAATACACTTTGAGCTAAAGCAGTAGATTGGAATCCTTTTTGTTGGTTAGTTTGATTAAACATATTTTTTAACTCTGGATGTTGTTGGAACATTCTATTGTAAAAATAAGAAGTAATCTCTGTTCCTCTTTCTTGTAATACTGGAACAGTTTCTTTTACAATTCCTTTTTCTTGTTCTGTTAACATGCAAATCCACTCCTACTTAAAATAATATGTGTAAAATATAGTTATTTCCCACAAATATATTTTAGTACGATACTTATTATAATGTAATATAGTTTTTTTAAATTCACAGAACTTTCATTTTACATAAATTTAATATTTATTTATCTTAAGTTCATTTAAATTTAATCTTGAATAAGCTATATTAAGACTATAGTATGATGTTAAAAATCAGAAATTAAAGTATAGTTAAATTATTCAAATGACTTATTATATTCGGAGGTTAACGTAATGAATAAACTCATACAATCTCTTTCAGCTCTCGGTGTCTCTGCTACTCTTGTGACCCCAAATTTAAGTGCAGAAGCTACTACAAATCATACTCCACAGCTTAAAGGAGTAAATGATATTGTTATTGAAAAAGGTCAAGATTATAATGTATTAAATGGAATTAGCGCCTACGATAAAGAAGATGGCGATTTGACACATAAAATTACAGTTGATGGTCACTTAGATACGTCAAAAGTAGGTACATATGAAGTAAGATATAATGTCATCGACTCAGAGGGAGCCGAAGAATCATCAACACGTTGCATAAAAGTTAAATAAATGTGTCAATTTTCTGAAAAAGACGAGATAAACATCTTGTCTTTTTTATTTAATTTCTATTGTAAACGCTAGAATTGATAATGGTTCTCAAATGTAACGACTGATTTTCTATTTTTGACATTTTTCACAGAATAGACACATAATTTTAACAAACCTTACATTCCCCGTCATTCCTATTGTTACTAGTTTTTTCCTATTTATTATTGTAATTTTTTTCTAATAAGGTCTTGTAAATATCGCGTAATAAACTAAAATTAATGGTAAGCCCTACATTTGTAGTATTAGGAGGTCAAAAAAGTGTCAAAATTTAAGTCGTTGCTTCTTATGTTTGGCACACTAATTTTACTTAGTGGTTGTTCAAACTTAGAAGTGTTTAATGCAAAAGGGCCAGTAGCAAGTAGTCAGAAGTTCTTGATTATTTACTCAATCATCTTCATGCTTGTTATTGTTGCTGTTGTACTTACTATGTTCGCTGTTTTTATTTTCAAGTATAGTTACAATAAAAATGACGAATCTGGTAAGATGCACCACAATTCTTTAATTGAAACAATTTGGTTTGTGGTACCAATCTTAATCGTAATTGCTTTAGCTATTCCAACAGTTAAAACATTATACGATTACGAGAAACCACCTGAAAGTAAAGAAGACCCACTAGTTGTCTATGCAGTTAGTGCCGGATATAAATGGTTCTTTGCTTATCCAGAACAAAAGGTTGAAACAGTGAATACATTAACTATTCCTAAAAACCGTCCAGTTGTATTTAAATTACAATCTATGGATACAATGACTAGTTTCTGGATTCCTCAATTAGGTGGTCAAAAATATGCCATGACTGGCATGACAATGAATTGGACTTTAAAAGCCGATCAAACTGGTACATTCAGAGGACGTAACTCTAACTTTAATGGTGAAGGTTTCTCTCGCCAAACATTTAAAGTTCACTCTGTAGACCAAAAAGATTTCGATGCTTGGGTTAAAGATGCTAAAAGTAAAAAAACTATTAGCCAAGATGAGTTTGATAAACAACTCTTACCAAGTACTCCAAATAAAGAATTAACATTTAATGGTACTCACATGGCATTCGTCGATCCTGCAGCTGATCCAGAGTATATCTTCTATGCATATAAACGTTACAACTATACTCAAAAAGATCCTAACTTCGTTGCTGAAAAAGATCTTTATAAAGATGTAACAGATAAACCTCAAAAACCAGCTCGTAAGGTAACAGTTACTAATGTCAACTATCCTCGTCATGGTATGAAGCCAATGATTTTAGGCAACAATGACCCTTACGATAGTGAGTTTAAAGATGAAGAAACTCACAACGCTAAGGAAATGGAAAAAATCAATAAAGGAGCTAAAGACGAGAATGCGTCTAAAGCAGATAATGATCATGGAGGTGAACATTAATGAATTTTCCATGGGATCAATTACTCGTTAAAGGTAACTGGATGATTACAATGGCACAAATCGGCGCGCCATTCCTAATTATTGGTTTAATTGCGGTAATTACTTATTTCAAGTTATGGAAATATCTATACAAAGAATGGTTCACATCCGTAGACCATAAAAAAATCGGTTTAATGTACTTAATTAGTGCAGTATTAATGTTCGTTCGTGGTGGTATTGATGCGTTATTACTTCGTACTCAATTAGCTATTCCTGATAATACTTTCTTAGAATCAAATCACTATAATGAAATTTTTAGTACGCACGGCGTTATTATGATTATCTTTATGGCTATGCCATTCATTTTTGGATTATGGAATGTTGTTGTTCCATTACAAATTGGGGCTCGTGATGTGGCATTCCCTGTAATGAACAACATCAGTTTCTGGTTATTCTTTGTTGGTATGATTTTATTTAACCTATCATTTATCGTAGGTGGATCACCAGCAGCTGGTTGGACAAACTATGCTCCACTAGCAGGAGAATTTAGTCCTGGTCCAGGAGTTAACTACTACTTAGTAGCAATTCAAATTTCAGGTATCGGTACTTTAATGACAGGTATTAACTTCTTTGTAACAATACTTAGATGTAAAACGCCTACTATGAAATTTATGCAAATGCCTATGTTTACTGTAACTACTTTTATTACGACATTAATCATAATTTTAGCATTCCCAGTATTCACAGTTGTTCTTGCTTTAATGACAGCTGATAGAGTATTCGGAACTCATTTCTTTACAGTAGCAGATGGCGGTATGCCAATGTTATGGGCAAACTTCTTCTGGGTATGGGGGCACCCTGAAGTTTATATTGTTATCTTGCCTGCATTTGGTATTTATTCAGAAATTATTCCAACATTTGCTCGTAAACGTTTATTCGGTCACCAAAGTATGGTGTGGGCAACTGCTGGTATCGCGTTCTTAAGTTTCTTAGTTTGGGTTCACCATTTCTTCACAATGGGTAATGGTGCTTTAATTAACTCATTCTTCTCAATCTCAACGATGTTAATCGGTGTACCTACCGGAGTTAAATTATTTAACTGGTTATTAACATTATATAAAGGACGTATTACTTTTGAATCACCAATGTTATTCTCATTAGCCTTTATCCCTAACTTCTTATTAGGTGGGGTTACTGGTGTAATGTTAGCAATGGCATCAGCTGACTATCAATATCACAACACTTATTTCTTAATAGCGCATTTCCACTATACATTGGTTACCGGTGTAGTATTTGCCTGCCTAGCTGGTTTAATCTTCTGGTATCCTAAGATGATGGGTTATAAATTAAATGAAAAATTAAATAAATGGGCATTCTGGTTATTCATGATTGGATTTAACGTATGTTTCTTACCACAATTCATTCTTGGATTAGACGGTATGCCACGTCGTTTATACACTTATATGCCATCTGATGGTTGGTGGTTATTAAACTTCATTTCAACTATCGGTGCATTAATGATGGCAGTCGGCTTCCTATTCTTAGTAGTAAGCATTATCTACAGCCACATTAAATCTCCACGTGAAGCAACTGGAGATAACTGGGATGGTTTAGGTCGTACTTTAGAGTGGTCAACAGCTTCAGCTATTCCACCTAAATACAACTTCGCAATCACTCCAGATTGGAATGACTATGATACATTTGTTGATATGAAAGAACATGGTCGTCATTTCTTAGACAACCATAACTACAAAGACATTCATATGCCTAATAACACGCATACTGGTGTATTTATGGGTATATTCATGTTAGTTGGTGGTTTCTTCTTAATCTTCCAATCTATCATTCCATTCCTAATTTGTGTAGCTGGTATCTTCGGAACTATGATTTATCAAAGTTTTGTACAAGATCACGGTTATCATATTCCAGCTTCTGAAGTTGCTGAAAACGAAGCACGTTTAAGAGAAGCACGTATTAAAGAAAGGGAGGCTGTAGGTCATGAGTCATGATACAAACACTATTGATTCACGTACGCATGAAGGTCAATTGAATAAGCTTGGCTTCTGGATTTTCCTTACAGCCGAATTTGCATTATTCGGTACCCTATTTGCAACGTTATTAACGTTGCAACATGGGGGCAGTTACGGTGGTAAAATGACAACTGAATTGTTTGAATTACCACTTGTCCTAATTATGACATTTGCCTTATTAATCAGTTCTTATACTTGTGGTATTGCAATTTACTACTTACGTAAAGAAGAAAAAGGCAAAATGATGTTTTGGATGATTTTAACAGTAATCCTTGGCTTAATATTTGTCGGATTCGAAATTTATGAATTTGCACATTATGCTTCTGAAGGTGTAACACCTAAAGTTGGCTCTTATTGGTCAAGTTTCTTCATCTTATTAGGTACACATGGTGCCCATGTTTCGTTAGGTATCGTTTGGATTATTTGTTTATTAATCCAAGTTGCAACACGTGGATTAAATAAATTTAATGCTCCAAAATTATTTATAGTAAGTTTATACTGGCACTTCTTAGATGTTGTATGGATCTTCATCTTTACTGCCGTATATATGATAGGGATGGTGTATAGCGGATGAATACAATCGTAAAACATACAGTTGGCTTTATTGCTTCAATCGTTTTAACGTTATTAGCAGTTTTTGTAACTCTATACACAAACATGACATTCCATGCTAAAACAACAATTATCTTTGGTTTTGCTTTCATTCAAGCTGCATTACAATTATTAATGTTCATGCACTTAACTGAAGGTAAAGATGGACGTTTACAATCTGCCAAAGTTATCTTTGCGATTATTATTACTTTAATCACAGTTATTGGTACTTATTGGGTTATGCAAGGTGGCCATTCTAGTCACTTATAATTCAATTTCTACCTTACTTAAACAAAAAGCCTGTACGAGTTTTTTAACTTGTACAGGCTTTTTGTTTTGTTTATATTAATGACTTCTTTGTGTATGATAGATATAAGAAAAAGTAAAAATCTTTGGAGGGGTATTCATGTCATTACCTATTATTATTGATACTGATCCAGGTATAGATGATGCAGCAGCAATCGCTCTTGCATTATCTCATACAAAATTTGATGTCAAAATGATTTCTACTGTAAATGGAAATGTAGGTGTTGAGAAAACCACAGCGAATGATTTAAAATTAAAGTCCTTTTTCAATAGTGAGGTCCCTATACATAGAGGAGCTTCTCAACCATTAATAAGTGAAATACAAGATGCTAGTCATATTCATGGAGAAAGTGGTATGGATGGCTATCAATTCCCTACAATTTCTACTTCAGATTTAGCATCTTCTCATGCTGTAGAAGCTATGAATGAGATATTAAGTCATTCTAATGAACCTATTACTCTTGTAACTTTAGGCCCTTTAACAAATATAGCTCTACTTTTTAATACGTATCCTGAATGCAAAAACTATGTTAAAGAAATTATTATTATGGGGGGGAGTACTGGAAGAGGTAATGTTACTCCCCTAGCTGAATTTAATATTTATTGTGATCCTGAAGCAGCCCATATCGTTTTTAATGCTGGTTTACCTTTAACGATGATTGGATTAGATTTAGCGCGCCAATCATTATTTACTCATTCTTATTTAGACACTCTTAAAGATGAAAACAAAACGACACAAATGTTGTATCATATTTTCCAACACTATCGTGGTGAAGATTTTAAAGAAGGAATAAAATTATATGATGCATTTACGATTCTTTATTTACTTGATCCTAAGAGTTACGAAATTAAAGAAGCAGATGTGCAAATTGAATTACAAGGGGCACTGACTCGTGGTGCTACTGTAGTTGATTTTGAATCTTCCTATCCTAATTGTTCCGTAGTCGTATCAAGCATAAATGAACATTATAAAACAATATTTTTAAATACTTTAAAAAATTAAAGGTCGAAACAATTAATGTTCCGACCTTTAATTTTACTCTTATTGATAATAAGAGTGTTGATTTAGTATTTTATGATAAATATATGAGATTCGCTTTTCATTTGTTACTTTAGAATTATCACCTATATTTGAAGCAAGTACGATGACATAATGTTGATTGAAATAGACAGTAAATATTTGTCCATAGAACACACCATTAATTCTGTTATATTGCGGTGTAACATAAAATCCATATCGATAAGATTCAGGATATGCTGTTGTTCCTAATTGCTGAGTCAGTGGTATTGACACTGATTCACTAAAAATATTATTATTTTTAAAATTATTTACTAAATGAGCCATATCATATGTTGTCATATATAAGTTACCCGCTCCATAATATTGATCTAATATATTTGGTTTCATAGCAGTTAATTTACCGTCAATCATTTTATATCCAGTAGCCATATGTTTTTTATATGGTTTTTCATTAAAGAAAGCACTATGTTGTAAACTAAATGGTTGTGCTAAATCATCATAATAATTTGCAGCATAGGATTTATGTGTAACTACTTCTATTACTTGAGCAAGCACTAAGTAATTAGCATCATTATATAAGTGTTTATGATAAAATTTTTCATCAATTCCCCTTGCTTGTATTGCATGTACTGCACCATCAAGACTTTTAGTTTTAGGAGAAGCTTCAAATTTATATAGTCCACTTCTATGTAACATTAGATCTTTTAAAGTTATATTTTTTGTCGTTTTAAACCAAGGTAAATATTTAGTGAGAGGATCATTTATATTCACTTTATTTTCATTTTCTAATTTTTTTAGAATTAATCCAGTTGTAAATTTCTGTGCGGAACCAATTAAATACATTGTATTTGGTGAGTTTTTAGTTTTATGCTGAAAATTTTGATAACCGTATCCTTTATTCAACTTTAATTTACCATTTTCAAGAACTGTAACTGCCCCATTAAAATGAATTGCTTTTAAATATTCATCAATATTTTTGATATGTGGTTCTTCGACTTCAATTGTCTTTAAATGTGGCACTTTCGATACATGATAATCTCTTTTTTGTAAATACGTTTTATTATCATTTACTTTGTTATATTCTGTATCTTTATGATTTGTTTTATATACTTTCATTAAGAATATGATGAATAATGTTACTAAGATGATTAAAACTATGGTTAATGTTATTATTTCTATTCTTTTTTTCATTTGCTGCCTCATTACAATTTAATAAAAATAATTAACTCTACGCTATTTTATTAAATTATTATTCTTTCAATAAATTATATTATATATTATTTTCACTAAAATATCATCTTTAATATATCTTACTCCGACTATTTTTTCCATCATTCTTTAGCCCGATAAAGTAAGTTTTCAAGCCTGCTTCATTGTAAATAAAAGTTTTTAAACATTATCTTTTTATATTAAAATTAAGTTGTAATTTTAGCCAATTAGTAATACAATTTATGGCTATGGGAGTAATAATTATTATTCTTTTATATTAAAATGGTATGATTAAATTATTAACTTATTTTTTTAATAAATACGTATAGGAGCACATAATTATGAATCGTTTTTTAAAATATTTTATGATGCTATTAACATTATTACTTATTGTTGTTCCTGTCATTTTTATTGTCAATTTATATCATCATTCTGAGAATGCTTTGCAATCTTCATATAATAAATCTGATGCAAAACGTCATTCTACTTTAAGAAATAGCAAAATGAATCCTTCTAAAAACGCTATCTCAATATTATTTCTTGGGATAGACGATAATGAAGGTAGACGTAAAAATGGTCAAACAACTGAACATTCAAGAACTGATTCAATGATTTTAGCAACACTTAATCCCAATAAACAGCAAATCCGTTTATTAAGTATTCCTCGTGATACAATCAGTTATATTCCTAAAGTAGGTTATTACGATAAAATCACACACGCACATGCCTATGGAGGTCCTATTGCTGCTATGGATACTGTTGAAGCCACACTTAATATCCCTGTCGACTATTATGTTCGAATTAATATGGATGCCTTTGTTCAAGCGGTAGATAAATTAGGTGGTATTTATTACGATGTACCTTATGATTTAGATGAACCTAACACAGATGATACTGGAAGAATCAAGGTTAAAAAAGGGTATCACAAATTAAATGGTGATGAAGCTTTGGCTGTAGCACGCACGCGTCATCACGATTCAGATTTAAAACGTGGCGAGAGACAAATGGATTTAATCAAAATTTTATTTCAGAAAGCAAAAAATTTAGATTCATATGACAGACTAGATGAACTCGTTCAAATAGTAGGTAAAAATGCTAAACATAACCTAACAACAGAAGAAATTAAATCTATAGCTTCAATTTATTTATCTGATAATATAGACTTTAAAAAGTCTCAACTTAAAGGTGACAATGATTATTTAAATGGTATCTACTATTATAACCCTAGCATTAAGAGTATATTAAAATATTCAAATTTATTGCGTTCTGATTTAGGACTATCTAAAATAACAGATAAGAATGATTTATTGGATGAAAGAGTCATTAATTATTATGGCAATCTAGTACCGTTAACACCTATTGATTCGTTTCTTTTAGAAAATAATCAAAAAGATACCACAACAGATGAAAACTCTATTCAGAGTAATGGTACTAACCCTTCTACGCAATCACAATCAGAACAAAATCCATCTGATAGTACTATGGATCAACAAAATCAAATGAGTAATCAAGTCAATAGCAACAATTCAGACAACTCAAACGACTTCAACAATCAAAATGAAATAAATCAATTATATTAATTTGAGAGGAGTACGTAGAATGTCACGCAAAACATATGAAAAAATTGCTAATATTAACGGCATGTTTAACGTATTAGAACAACAAATTATTCATAGTCAAGACATGGCTTTATTCAGAAGTGAATTCTTTTATGTTAATCATGAACATCGTGAAAACTATGAGGCACTATTAGTATACTATGGTGAGAATTCAGTGAATCCAATTGTAAATGGCGCTTGTTACATTGTTGCTTTACCTGAAATTTTTAATAAAGTAGATGTATTTGAATCTGATTTACCCTTTTCTTGGGTATATGATGAAAATGGAATTACGGAAACAATGCAAAGCATTAGTATTCCTTTGCAATATTTAATTGCAGCCGCTTTAGAGGTTACAGACGTTAATCTTTTTAGGCCTTCAGGTTTCACTATGGGGATGAATAACTGGAACATCGCACAATTAAGGATCTTTTGGCAATATTGCGCAATTGTTCGCCAAGAAGCATTATAATTTATTACTCCTTTTTACTTTTTAGTAAAAGGAGTTTTTCTTTTTCTATATCTAAATAATATAAAATGATTGAATTTATTTAATTTAAGAAAGTAGGTAAATGCCACATGTTTAAAGAAGTAATTAATCAATCTATGCTTTCTGATTGTTTTGAAATTAGAAAGTCAGTTTTTGTAGAAGAGCAAGGGGTTCCATTAGAAAGCGAATTAGATATATTTGAAAATACTTCTACTCATATTATTGGATATTACAACGATCATCCATTTGCTTGTGCACGATTTCGTCCATATGAAGATGGTATAAAAGTAGAACGTGTAGCAATTTTAAAACCTTATCGCAATAAAGGGTTCGGTAAAACATTAATGAACACGATTGAAAGTATTGGAAAACAAAAACATCATCATAAACTTATTTTAAACGCACAACTACAAGCTAAATCATTCTATGAAAAACTAGGTTATATTAGTATTGGTCTTCCTTTTCAAGAAGAAAATATTGCTCATATTAAAATGTATAAAATAATTTAAATGATATTTTTCGATACTTGAATTTCAATGACAACAGCTAGATATTTATAAGAACAAAATTAAATTTAGTTTACAAATGAGTAAAAAATAATTACTCTTACTTTTCTTGACGTTATAATAAAAAAGTAAATTAAAAAAGGAGCAACTATTATGTCGAAAAAATTTAGCTTTAAATTCCCATCAATGATCGCCCTTACTTTATTTGGTGCAGCATTTACTACACATCATGCTGAAGCCTCTGAAAACAAACAAAACGCTGCTAATAATGTAATCGATGATCAACAAAATATTGAAAATGCCAATGTAGCTAAACATCAAGTCAGTAATGCAGCACAAAATATTTCTGGAGTGCAAACTTACCAAGACCCTACATTAGTAAAATCAAATACTACTAATAATACATATAATACATACACATATGATGCAAAATTAGATAACTTAAATCAATCAGCGTCATCTCAAAATAACTCAACGCGTTCTAATACTAATGATACAGTTAAAAACAGTGATACAATATCAAATTATCAATCTGATAATACAAAACATAATAATAATGAAGTAGCTACTACCTCTACTACTTCAACTGATTCAACTAAATTAGTTACATCAGAAGATTCTAATCATAAATTAAATTCAAATCGTATAACTACTGAAACACCATCAACTCATAATGAAAGCGCTCAAGTTTCAAATACACATAAGTTAAATACAGATGAGCCTAAAACAACATTAAATAACGTAGAAAATCAAAACAATAGCATATCAAAAGCGCAATTAAGCACTACTGTCGTTAATAATAAACAACAAAAAGTAGAAGATAATGCTACAACGACAAATAATGACAATAATAAAGTATCATTATCTTCTACTACAGAAAGTGACAGTACGTCTAAAAATTTATCAAATACATCAGATAACACTACAGTTAACAATGAAGATACTACGCTTAAAAAGAATAATACTCAAACTTCACCAATGCATAATACTTTAAAAGTACGTGCATACAGTACAGCTTTAAATAACACTCATGTTAATAATAAAGCTACAACTTCAACTCAATCAAATGATGCATCTGTCTCTGACTCTACATCATCAGTTCATAAAGGTATTGGTGGAAAAGGTGGTCCAGCTACAGTAAGTACATATTCAACTACGTCTTCACTACCAAAATATGTACCGCAAGTTAAATCTTCAATTAATAATTATATTCGCACAAATAATTTGAAAGCTCCTTCGATTGAAGAACATTATACATCTTACTTCCCTAAATATGGATATCGAAATGGAGTAGGAAAACCTGAAGGCATCGTCGTGCATGATACTGCAAATGACAATTCAACGATTGAAGGCGAAATTAATTATATGAGAAATAATTATACAAATGCGTTTGTACATGCATTTGTAGATGGAAACCGTATTATTGAAACTGCTCCTACTGATTATTTATCTTGGGGAGCTGGACCATATGGGAATAATCGTTTTATTAATGTTGAAATAGTTCATACACATGATTATGCTTCATTTGCACGTTCAATGAATAACTATGCAGATTACGCTGCTACACAATTACAATATTATGGATTAAAACCAGATAGTGCTGAATATGATGCTAAAGGAACAGTATGGACTCATTATGCTATTAGTCGTTATCTTGGAGGTACAGATCACGCTGATCCACATGCCTACTTGAGTAATCATAATTATAGTTATGATGAATTATATGATTTAATTAACGAAAAATATTTAATTAAAATGGGCAAAGTTGCACCATGGGGTACAACATCTACAAATAATTCAACTCCTACTACTAAACCAAGTATAAATAATAAAAAATTAACAGTAACATCTAATAATGGCTTAGCTCAAATTAAATCAGATAATAGCGGTCTTTATACTACTGTATATGATTCTAAGGGGAAAACGACGAATCAGGTTCATAATACTTTAGCAGTTACAAAATCTGCACAGCTTGATAAAGACAAATATTACCTAGTATCCGATTATAATAGTGGAAAATTATATGGATGGGTTAAACAAAATGAAACGATTTATAATACTATTACTCCTAAAGCGAAAGTAAATAAATCTTATACTATTAAACCTGGAACGACACTATACACTGTTCCATGGGGTAATTATAATCAAATTGCTGGAACAGTATCTAAATCAAATCAATCTCCATTTAAAGCGAGTGCATCACAACAAGTAGGTAAATCAACATATGTATATGGTTCAGTAAATGGTTTAACTGGTTGGGTAAGTAAATATTATTTAAATGATGTTCAAAACAAAGCGGATACAACTAATATACTTAATGTTTCTCAATTAAATAACACTTTAGGACAAGTAGCTAAAAAAAATAATGGTGCTTACACAACAGTATATGACTCATCTGGAAAAATAAATCCTTCTATTAACGGTAATACTTATCATGTAACTAAAAAAGCGACATTAAATAACAAAAACTTTTATTTGATTTCTGACTTTAATGGTAATCAATCACACGGTTGGATTCCTTCATCAGAAATTAATATTCAAACTACAACACCTATAAATGATGGTATTAAAAAATACAATATCAAAGGGAATAGTAATATATATGAAACACCTTGGGGCAGTTCGTCTCAAATTAAAGCAACAGTTCCTTCAAAGGGAGATGTTCTAAAATCGATAGACGCTTTAAAAGTAGGCTCAAATACGTATCTTCACGGTGTTATTAATAATGTTTGGGGCTGGATTTTATCAGACGATGTTCAAACTGTAAAAACGAGTCAAAAAACAAGTAGTGTTCAAACTGTTTCAAAAATTGCTCAAGTAAATTCAACCAATGATGGTATACGTTCAAGTATTTACGATGCAAGTGGTAAGCATGCAAAACAATATGCTAACAAAACATATGTTGTAACTAAAGAAAAAAAATTAGATGATCATACATATGTTTTATTATCTAGTACTTCTGGAAATACTCCATTAGGTTGGTATAATGTTAAAGACTTAAATATTAAAAATTTAGATGAAGAACAAAAAGTGAAAGGTACTTATACTGTCAACCAAAATAATAATGGCTTATATACGATTGCTTGGGGCACTAATCAACAACGATTAGATAAAAACAACATTGCTAATCAAACTTTCAAGGCTTCTAAATCGACAATTGTTGATGGTAAAACGTATTTATACGGTACAGTTAATAATCAAACAGGTTGGATTGCATTAAAAGATTTAACAAACGCTTCATCTTTCGATACAGCAGAAGACTATAACGATGATTTAGTTATAACTAATGGTAATAGTTTTTACTATGACGACCCTACTTCAGCTAAAGCGTACTCACTCAAGCCATTTAATAAACAAATTTTTCAAATTACAAAACGAAAAGTAGTAAATGGTATCACTTGGTATTATGGTAAATTAAGTAATGGTAAATCAGTATGGATTAAGAAAAGCGATTTACAACAACAATTAGTTAAACTATCTAAAAACTATAGAACACTTGATGAGGTCACTAAAATTCAACACAATGTTTACGGTGCACCACCACAAGTTCAACGTAATAATAGCGGTTGGTCAAATGCAACGTATAGTGAAATTAAAAATGCGATGAACGCGAAAACACTTGCAAAAAATCCAGCTTTAAAATATCAATTTTTACGTTTAGATCGTCCACAATTATTATCTGTAGATCGTTTAAATCGACTACTTAAAGGTAAGGGAATGTTAGAAAACCAAGGTCAAGCATTTGCTAATGCTGCAAAATTGACAGGTGTTAATGAAATTTACTTAATTGCTCATGCCTTACTTGAAACGGGTAATGGCCAATCTAAACTTGCTAAAGGTGCAAATTTGGTTAATAATCAAGTCGTTTCTAATTCCCCTATTAAATATTATAATGTATATGGTATTGGAGCTTATGATTATGCACCACTTGTAAATGGAATTAATTACGCAAAACAATCTGGCTGGAATAGTATTTCTAAAGCTATTATTGATGGAGCTAAATTTATTGCTCAAGATTATATTAAATCTGGTCAAAATACACTTTATAAAATGCGTTGGAACCCTGATCAACCTGGTACACATCAATATGCTACTGATATTAATTGGGCAAATTTGAATGCTAAAAGTTTAAAATACTTATATGATCAAATTAATTCAGTTGGTAAATATTTTGAAATACCAGTATTTAATCAATAATAATACTTGGGAGTTAGACTGAATTCAGTTTCAATTCAGTTATCGCCTGCCCATATGTAAAAGAATCTGAGACACTTATTTCTGTCTCAGATTCTTTTTTGCTCTAAATTTTATATTTAATACAAACACCCATCTTATTGTGCTATGTTATAAAGAACAATAAGATGGGTGCTATGTTAGATATAAAGATGACGACTATTAAGTTTATTTAAAAGATGATTCAAATTATTGATTTCCTCTTCTGTTAAACATTGACATCTCGCTTCGATTAATTCACATCTTGCTATATTGATTTGTTTAATTAAATCTCTAGCTTCAGTTGTTAAACATAAATCCTTACAACGTAAATCTTCATGTGACTGTTGACTTGTAATATAACCTTTATGAACTAATTTCTTTATCCAACGAGATACAATGGATTGCTCTCTACTAATTTTCATTGTTAAATCATATTGTGATAATCGATCATAGTTATAAAGAATTCTTAATAATTCCAGTTGGTCATTTGTTATATCAGTCCGTTGGCCAAAGCGTCTATTTACTAAATTAAGATCATTATTTGTTAGGGTAATAAGTTTTTCTAGTTGATTATACATAGCTGTTCTACTCCACTCTAGTAATTGTTTATATTATAAAGTTAATTTTATAATTAGACAATACTATTCAATAAATTGACTAAATTCATTTTAATAATATGGTATTATCTATTCATTATACACGATTTCTAATTTTTCTATTTAAATTAAGAGAAAGTGAGATTTTATTAATTAAATATTATAAATAAAAATATGATATGATAATTATATTCTATTTCAAAGTAATGAGGTCATAATACTTTGAATGATTATATTTAGAGGTGTAAATATGAAATTAACTTTAAATTCAAATTCTAAGTTTTTAAGAGCGCCAAGTATCCGACAGTTTTCAAGTCGAATAAAAAATATTGACGACTGCGTTAATTTAACTATTGGCCAACCTGATTTTCCAATGCCTGATGTGGTTAAGCAAGCATATATTAATGCAATAAGCGAAGATAAAACAAGTTATTCACATAACAAAGGCCTTACTGAAACGCGTCAAGCGATTAGTCAATATTTTAAACGTAGATATGGATTTCTTTATAGCGAAGAAGAAATTATTGTTACAAACGGTGCAAGTGAAGCGTTAGATACATCGCTAAGAAGTATAATCGAACCTGGAGATGAAATTTTAATCCCTGGTCCTATTTATGCTGGATATATCCCATTAGTTGAAACTTTAGGTGGTAAACCTATTTATATTGATACCACACATTCTGACTTTAAGGTAACACCTGAGCTAATTGAAGCTTACTTTACTGATCAAACTAAAGCAATTTTATTAAATTATCCTACTAATCCAACTGGTGTTATATTAGAGCGCTCAGAAGTTGAAGCCCTTGTACATTATTTAAAAACTAAAGAAATATTTATTATCAGTGATGAAATCTACGCTGAAAATACGTTTACAGGAACACATACTTCTTTTGCAGAATATGAAGAGATACGTGATCAACTATTACTCATTGGTGGCTTAAGTAAATCGCATTCAGCTACAGGCATCCGTATCGGTTTTTTAATCGGTCCTGAATATTTAATTGAAAAATTAACTTTCATGCATGCATATAACTGTATTTGTGCTAATGTTCCTGCTCAAATTGCTTGTATCACTGCATTAAATGAGGGCTTAGAAGCACCAAAATATATGAACGAAGCTTATATTGAACGACGTGATTATTTAAAAGCTAAATTGTTATCGCTAGGATTCGAACTTGAAGCTCAACCTGAAGGTGCATTTTATATTTTCCCAAGTATTAAACGATTTACTAATAATGATTTTGACTTTTGTGTCAATGTACTGGAAGAGGCACATGTTGCGATGGTACCAGGATCTTCTTTTACAGATATAGGAAAAGGCTATATTCGTATTTCTTATGCTTATGAAATGAACGTCTTAAAAGAAGGTATGCGCCGTTTAGAATTATATTTAAAAGAACACTATCCTAATGTGTTAGATAATTAAAAAAACGCAAGATTGACTAAGTCAATTTTGCGTTTTTTTATTACTATTGTTTATGGGAATTTAGGGAATTGATCAAAATCAGGATCGCGTTTTTCTTTAAATGCGTCACGACCTTCTTTTGCTTCATCAGTAGTGTAATACAGTAATGTAGCATCTCCAGCCATTTGTTGTAAACCAGCTAAACCATCTGTATCTGCATTCATTGCAGCTTTTAAGAAACGTAATGCTGTTGGTGAATGTTTCATAATATCTTTACACCAAGCAACTGTTTCATCTTCTACTTTATCTAAAGGTACTACAGTATTAACTAAGCCCATTTCTAATGCCTCTTGAGCATTGTATTGACGACATAAGTACCAAATTTCACGTGCTTTTTTGTGGCCTACGATACGAGCTAAGTATCCTGAACCATAACCAGCATCAAATGACCCTACTTTAGGTCCAGTTTGACCAAAGATTGCATTATCTGCAGCAATTGTTAAGTCACATACTACATTTAATACGTTACCTCCACCAATTGCATAACCTCTAACCATTGCAATAACTGGTTTAGGAATAACACGAATTAAACGTTGTAAATCCAATACATTTAAACGAGGAATTTGGTCTTCACCAACATAACCACCATGTCCACGTTTCTTTTGATCTCCGCCTGAACAAAACGCTTTATCGCCTTCACCTGTTAAGATAATAACAGAAACATTTTGATCATCACGTGCTCTAGTAAATGCATCAATCATTTCAGCTACTGTTTTAGGTGTAAATGCATTACGTACTTCTGGACGGTTAATTGTTACTTTTGCAATTCCTTCGAAGAATTCATATTTAATTTCATCATATTCTTTTAGTGTTTCCCACTGTCTAGTCATTTTGCTCCTCCTTTAAAAAACCTAATACTATTGTATCAAATTCTGCTTCATCTTCCACATGAATTGTGTGACCTACATTTTTAAAAATATGGATTTGATAGTTTTTAATTTCTTGTGCCATTTTTTTAGCAGTATTAACGAATTTTTCATCTAATTCTCCTGCTAAAATAAGACAATCACTTTTTATACGCTTAATATCTCCCCATAAATTAGGCATATGTCCAGTCCCATAATCTCTTAAAGCTTTCGCTAATTTATTGGGATTCTGCGCAAGTCGCATACGACGCATTGCCTTTTTTTTATTATCATCTAATAGATATTGTGTTTGAAATAAAGGGAGTTTTTCCCAATCATTTACAAATACTTCAATTCCAGCTATTTCTAATACACGTCCACGTGCTTGATCGATAGCCTGTCGTTCTTTACGTAAAGCTTCGTTAGCAATGCCTGGTGATGTACTTTCTAATATTAATTGTTTGATTTCATATTGACCATGTATTTCATAGTAGAGTGCTACGCGCCCACCCATTGAATAGCCTAATAAACTGAATTTATATTTCTCAAATTGAGATAAAACTCGATTTATTTGTTCCGTTATATACGGAAAGTCCCATATTTGATCTGTAGGTGAGTCATCTTTGCCATGTCCAGGTAAATCAATAGTTAAAACATTACATTGAGTAAGAAACGCCTCTATATGATTCATATAAGTTTGACTGTCACTAATAAAACCATGAAGTAAAATTAATAATTGATTGCTTGGATGCTCAGACTTATAAAAATTATAATGTAACATTTAAAATCTCACTCAATTTCTTATATAAAAGTTGATGTTGTTCTAAGTTATCTTCACGATTTGTAAGAATTTCGTATATATATGAATTCATAGTTGAAAAAGATACTTGAGAAAAATCGGTAATATTATTTAAACGTTTAAATGAAAAGTCATATAACATGGCAGTGTACTCAAAATTTAGTCCAGTTGGTGTACCAAATAGACGTTCAAAGTATTGCTCTGCTGCTGTTTTTTGAGGCAAATAAGAAAATATCCCTCCACCATCGTTGTTAAGTATAACAACATTAATATGAATATCGTTTAATTTAGCCATTAATAATCCATTCATATCATGATAAAAAGCTAAATCTCCAATCAGTAATGTCACTTTTTTATGTACTGCCATACCTAAAGCAGTAGAAATAACGCCATCAATACCATTTGCACCTCGATTAGCATACACTTCTACTTCACTATCAAATAATAAATTATCTACATCACGAATAGGCATACTATTACTTACAAATAATGCATCATCTTTAGTGAGTTTTTGAATCAGTGTACTTACAAATGCTGATTCATCTGTCGCTTGAGACATATGTTGAGTGATTGCTTTACGAGATTGTGCTTCTATTGACTGCCAACGTTCAATCCAATCCTTACGGTTTACTGTTGGTTCATTCACTAAACTTCTGAAGAAATCATTTGCTGATATTTCATATGAGATGTGTGGTGGTGTTGGAAATACATCAATTTTATCATTATTTTGAACTAATATTTGAAATGCATTTGTGCGTGTAAGCCATTGATTTAATTTTTTAGAAATAACTGGTTTACCTACACGTATAATAAAATCAGCATCAATATTTAAATGAGAACGGTATAATAAATCATATGTTGTAATGACATTAGGATGATTATACTTACGTAATTGACTAAGTGGATCTGCAAGAATTGGTAAGTCATGAATTGTAGCGTAAGTTAAAATTTGATCGACTGCTTGGTGCTGCATGTCCCCTACAATAATCAGGCCTTTCTTATCTTTTAATATATTTTTTATATCTTGTATATCTATATTTTTTTGATAATGAGGCAATATTTTATGTTCAGATTTTAAATTCTCAGTCATTTCAAGATCTGGTGTTAACGGTTCTCTAAATGGCAAATTAAAATGTATTGGACCACGGTGTGGGCCATATAAATATTGACTTGCAATTTGCATTTGATAATTAATAGTATTCAGCATTTCTTGACTGCCATCAGCTACAGGCATATCAAATTGGAAGTTAATATAATTTGCAAACATATTGACTTGGTTAATCGCTTGTGGTGCACCTACACTTCTAAGTTCATGTGGACGATCGCTAGTCAATACTATAAGCGGTATACGGCTGATTTGACTTTCAGCTATAGCTGGCGTGTAATTAGCAGCCGCTGTTCCAGAAGTACATAAAATCGCAACTGGGCGTTCGCTCCCTTTAATTAATCCTAAGGCAAAAAAAGCTGCGCTACGTTCATCAGGATGTATCCAAGTTTTAATATTTGGATGCGCTTCAAATGCAATCGCTAAAGGAGTCGAACGTGAGCCCGGACTAATAACGACTTCTCGCACACCATAGGCATATAACTCTGATGCAAATGTATAAACTTGTTTAGTTAAAGCTTCTTTATGATTCATTCTTATTCACTACTCCTAAAGCATTCATCATTGGTGAAAATTTCACCGACGTTTCTTCAACTTCACTTTCAGCATTAGAATCTTTTACAATACCACAACCTGCAAACAAAGTAGTTTGATTTTGTTTAATTAACATAGAACGAATAGCCACAATAAATTCACAATCATCATCTACGTCAATATATCCAACTGGAGACCCATATAATCCTCGTGTACCAAATTCATTTTTTTCAATATAGTCAACTGCTTCTTTCTTAGGATAACCCCCTAAGGCAGGTGTAGGATGCAACTCATCAATTAAACTAATATACGAATGATTCAATAATGTTCCTTTTATTTCAGTATACAAATGATACATATGATCATTTTTTAAAATATTAGGTTTTTGATTGTACTCTACATTTTCTACATAAGGCTTAATATCATTTAAAATGCTTCTAACGACAAATTGATGTTCACCTAGATTTTTACTGTCTTGTAGAAATGCTTGAACATTTTTTTCATCTTTTTCAGCATCTTGTGTTCGAGGAATTGTTCCTGCTACAGCCTTCGTAGATAATACACCGTCCTCAACTTTTAATAATTGTTCTGGTGTTTGAGAAAAGAATACAGATTGGTTAGACTCTAGGATAAATAAGTAACTATTTTTCTCATTGTTTAACGCACGATTAAGTACATAAGGAATACTAATTGGCTTATCAAACTTAATTAAGCGACGTCTCGCAAGTACTACTTTTTTATCTTTATCAAGTTGTTCAATCGTATGACTTACAAGATCTTTCCATTCATCAACATAAATATCTTCCATGCGTGTTACATTGCCTAAAGCTGTCTCTCGTTCTGTCGTATCAACTTGAGCATTTTCGAAATAATTAATCATTTGATTTAATTTTTCCATTTCAAATTGAGCTTTTTCAACTGTATATGTCAAAATGGTTTGATTGTTAACTGAAGAAATAAGTACTTCAGGTACCACAAAATGATTAATCCCAAATTCACGCCACTCATCATCAGATTTATGATTTGAAAATTGGAATCCCCCTACTATTTTAAGGTGATGCTTTTGCGTATTAACATGAATTAGTTCTACATCATTTTTAAATTTTTCCCATTCCCGAAAGATAGATTGTTTATTTTCAAAGTTATTCTTAAATCTTTGAATTGCATGATAGCCGAAAAATGAAGACATATTATCGTTTAATCGCAAATAAAATCGATCTCCAGCTTGTTTTTCAGTTAAATTAAATAATTCACTTGGTGTTAAAGATTTATTTAACACGACTTCAACAGAAACCCAGTTTTTATTGCTTTCATATATAGATTCCAAAATTTTGTCTTCCATTAGGTTAGCAGCCATTCATTTCACTTCTTTCATTATCTTTTTTTTACTCATTAAAATATTGTAACATTTTTCGTTATTCATCGTATTATAATTGCTTAATCAATTTAGAGAAATATTTCACGTTGATTGACCTTTCTTACCTATTCCTTTAAAATACATATGTTAAAACTTTATATTATAAGAGGTAGATTATATTATGGCAGATCAATATCAACAATATTCAACTGTTAGAAAATATTGGCATTTAATGAGACCTCATACTTTAACCGCGTCTATTGTCCCTGTATTAGTAGGAACAGCGACAGCTAAACTTTTCTTACTGGGCAGTCAAGATCATATTAAATTCAGCCTATTTTTAGCAATGTTAATCGCATGTCTTTTAATTCAAGCAGCGACTAATATGTTTAATGAATATTATGATTTTAAAAAAGGATTAGACGATCATACATCTGTAGGTATCGGTGGCGCGATTGTTCGAAATGGTATGAGTCCAAAACTTGTCATGAATCTAGCAATTGCTTTTTATATTATTGCCGCTTTACTTGGTATATATCTAGCTGCTAATAGTTCATTTTGGATTATTCCAGTTGGTATTGTATGTATGGCAATTGGTTATTTATATACTGGTGGACCTATTCCTATTTCATGGACGCCATTTGGTGAATTATTCTCCGGATTATTTATGGGTATGATTATCATTTTACTTGCATTCTTTATTCAAACAGGTAATGTCAATGGTTTTGTTGTTTGGATTAGCTTACCTATTGTTATTACAATCGGGTTAATTAATATGGCTAATAACATTCGTGACCGTGTTAAAGATAAAGCAAGTGGTCGTAAAACCTTACCTATTTTATTAGGTAAAAAAGCTTCTATTACGTTTATGGCAGCAATGTATATCTTAGCTTACTTAATCGTAATATTTACTGCTTTATTCAAATCAGGCGGCTCATTATTCTACTTGTTAGTATTATTCTCATTCCCAATGCCAATCAAAGCAATTCGTCGTTTTAATAAAAATGATACACCAGCAAGCATGATGCCAGCGATGGCAGCGACTGGCAAAACGAATACAGTCTTTGGTATTTTGTACGCTTTGGGTATTTATATCAGCGCACTTTTAGGTGGAATCTAATTTATTTTAACTAGCATTGTTTTTTAACAATGCTAGTTTTTTTATTATTATATATATATCATATGTAGATAATCATGGCCATATAAATTAATATCTTCAACCCATTTGAAACCTAGTTGTTTATAAAGTTTAAGTGCTTTCTCATTATTATAATCACAATTTAAACTCCATTTTTTATTAGAACTTGTGGTGATCAAATGTTCCAACAATTGTGTCGCAATACCTTGTCCTCTATAATCAGGCGATGTGACCACTGCTTCAATATACCACTCATCATTTTTAGCTTCTTTTATAGGTAAAGGTGTTCCAACTAATCTGATATCTTCTTCAAGAGGCAGTTGGTTCCATTGTTCTTCGTACTCCATTTCTTTTGAACCATCATAAGCGATAATACAACCGGCCAATTCATTATTCTTTTCATATACCCATATATTTTTATAATAGGTACGATAATGTACATTAACTATACTAAGTTCAAGCAAATTGATCATACGTTTTTTAGAAATTTCCTTTACAATGTCAAGTTCCATATCTTTCCATATTAAATAATAAAGTTTTGCAATTTGCTTATTATCACTCGGTGTCGCTTTTCTAATCATATTTATCCCTCCATCTACATCATACTCATATTATTACAAGAAATTAAATATTATAGTAAGTATAAACTGATTCTTTTATAAGTGCCGTTCTTGATTTTAGTCATAAATTACTTACAATATGAAAATAAGGAGGCATCCATAATATGAGAGTAAACAAAACATTGTATGTATTATGCGCATTGTTCTTAGGTGGTGTTGGGATTCACAAGTTCTATGCGGATAAAGTTGGACAAGGCGTATTACATTTGGTCTTTTTTTGGACACTTATTCCAACAATTATTTCGATTATTCATGGCATAATCATTATCTTCACTACTACAGCTGATAATAATGGATATATTTTTATACCCAGATAAAAAACAACCAAAAGTATTTAAACTTTCTTCTTTAAATTAAAGAAAATGGGGTATAAATTAATAATAGTTTTAAAAAGGAGAATGTGACTATGAAAAACTTTATTAAACGTATTGTGAGAACAATTATTACAGGATATGTATTAAAATGGATTAAAAATAAAATAGAAGGAAATTCAAAAAGAAAATAATTTAAAAAGGTCTATTCACTTTATTTTAGAGAATAGACCTTTTTATAATGACTCATTGGAACCGGATTTACTCATTGAGAAATTCCTCCAAATGTTTTAATTCAGTAGTATATTGATTAAAATCATCTTCATTTCTATTAACCAAGGCTTCATCAATTAATGTTACAAGTTGTTTCTTTCTTTCTAAACGTAAAGCTTCGTCAATCACAAGTTCTACACCTAAATCATTCATCGTCGTTACAAATTCTTCTAGTGTGGTATGTTTAACATTTGTATTGTAATACATAAAATTCACTACCTTTCTATTAATTTAAAAATAGTATACAAGCTTTTTATTTTGAAATCAATGAATATTCAGACTTTTCTAAATAAAATAGTGTAATTTTATTTTTAAATAATAACTTGACAACATATACTTTTTTTATATAATAATTTTATATTATTAATCACTCTTCGTTTTTAATAATAAATAATTAAATAAGGAGCTGATCTTATGACTCAGTTCAATAAACCACCTAATACGATTTATGTCATACGTAAAGGTGATATGGTGATTAGACCTACATTTGACAATCATCAACAACCGAACGGCTCAGAAATCCTCAAATTCGATACCTCACGAGAAATAAGCCCTTTTAAAACTCAAAAAATTATTGAACGATCATGTAGATTTTATGGCAATAACTACTTAAGCAAGAAAGCTGAAACTCAACGCATCGCTGGAATAACTAGTAAACCTCCCATCCTTCTCACACCATTGTTTCCAACTTACTTTTTCCCAACACATTCAGACCGTTTAGAAGAAAATATATGGATTAATATGCATTATATTTCTGATATTAAGCCATTAAAGAACAGAAAGAGTAAAATTATCTTTGCAAACCAAGAAGCACTAACATTAAATGTATCTTTTCATAGTTTATGGCATCAATATTCTAATTCTATTTTCTATTACTATATGATTGATAAACAAGCAAGAATGAAGTCTAATAATCCAGATATGCCAATCGATTATGAAAAAACATCTTTAAATATTTTTGAGGCCCTTTCACACTATTCTTTATTAGAAGATAAATAGCTGTATGTTTATTTTTAAAATATACGGAACGATTATATTAATTTAGTGTAAATGTTCCGTATATTTTTTAAAGATTATCTCTTGCAAATTTTAATATTATTGATATAATTGTATTTGTGTTGATTAAAGAACACGTTATATTATTCCGCAGTAGCTCAGTGGTAGAGCTATCGGCTGTTAACCGATCGGTCGTAGGTTCGAATCCTACCTGCGGAGCCATATGGAAACGTACTCAAGTTGGCTGAAGAGGCGCCCCTGCTAAGGGTGTAGGTCGCGAGAGCGGCGCGAGGGTTCGAATCCCTCCGTTTCCGTCTGTTATATTTAAATAGGTTATAATAACTTTAAAAACCCCGTTATTACGGGGTTTTCTTTTTATACTTTTAAATAGTTTTTATATTAAGCCGACAACGTGGTCGACAACTTACTATCTTATATTAAAAGTTGTCGGTTATGTTGTCGACCTACTCTCTATACTCCTTGCTGCTCTAAGTTTTAATTGTAATGACTACTTATTAATTTTTCATCAATATTAAACCCCATCAATGAATAAATTGATGGGTTATTATCTGAGTAAGACCATCTTTATACATTGTGATATGTATGAAAATGGCTTAACTATCGTAATTTTAAAGATAAACTTTAGAACTAAATAGAATGAATTAGAACATTTTGGACACTTGTATGTATAAAATAACCGTATCAATTAAGATACGGTTAGTAGAATATAATATCAATAAGATACATTTAATTTTGAATTATCTTTTTGGTTATTTTTGCTTTATATTGTGAGTATTTCACAACTTCTTTTATACACTGTTTTTCAATTACTTTAATTACTTCTTCCATCAATGTATAATCAGGCGTTTTATTTTCAAAAGCAGGTAAAGATAAATTTAAATTATCTGCATCTTTTGCATAAAAATTACGTGCGTATGAAAATATGCCTGTATTTGCAGCTTTATTATAAGCAGAGGTTAAAAATAGACCTACTTTTAAATTATATTTAGAAGTATCTATAACTGCTACATGGTCATCTGCTCCATATTTAAAATTTCTATATTTAGATGATCCAAACATATCTATTGTAATTGTGTTTGGGCTAAATATTTGAACATCATTACCGATATAGTCAGAAATACCTGTTTTCGATTCTCCCGCTGTGATAAAAGGCAAATCACCAGGAACTCGGTCAGCGCTTTTCAAACGTTTCCCCCGAGTAGCTTTGCCAAATAATTCTCTAGAGTTAAACGTCATTATTGCTCTGCTCTGCTCTGCTCTGCTCTGCTCTTAGATTTTCTAATCATAGAGTCATATTTGTCAAGCGATTCTTGTTCTTTTTTTGTAATTTTATAATCAGACAATCCTGTCACTTGTAAATATGCTTCTAACTCTTCAATACGTTCTGCTTCTAATTCTTCAATATATTTTTCCATGAATTCAAAATATATTTCATTATTTTTATAAGGGAGTTTAATATTCAAATCATTAATATGAGACATACCTGTTGTATAACCCATGTTTTTAAAATAAAGAGATAAGATAGCTAAAAAATATAATATATGTTTATAATTATATTCTTGAAATTTCGGTATTAAACCTTGAAAGGCACCATTGTCACCACTTCTATAAAAACTTTCAGAAATAATACCAATTTCTGCTGCACTAGATGTGTAAGCCAATATAGGCTTTTTAGGGTCAACTCGATGTAAATATTTCTCATCTAGTAGAACCTTTTGCTCATATTGATATTTTATATTTTGACCAAATACATGATAGCCTTCACTATTTTCAACCAGATTTTCACCTTTTTTAGGGAAGCCTTTCATAGTACGTTTTTCAAATAATTCTTTTATTTGAAATGTTTTAAATTCGCCCCCGTTTTCAACAAAATTTTTTTCTAATTTATTTAAACGAGGGCTTACATCTTTCCCACAGTCTTTTTATTTTTTAAAATTTGAGTAACTTCCCAAGATAAATAATCAGATACAGTTTTTTTAAAATCTTCTATTTTGGGAACTGTATCTATTGTCACATGTTGATCAAAGTTCCAATCGACGCCTGAATCATCAATAAAGTCTTCTATATAAACCTTATTGAGATCCCATAAGTTCTCATTAACTTTGGCTTTATTACCTGCTTTATATATTTTTAAAATATCACGATATCTTTCTACTGGTGAATCTTTTACTTGAATACCTCTAGCTGTTCTTTTATATCCATCGTTCCTAAAGTCGATAAATTTCACTGTTTTTTCAAAATCATGCGGTTTCTTAGCTTCAAAAACGTAAATACTTGTCTGTACACCTGCCATAGGCTGAAATAAATCACCAGGCATTTTTATACTTGCTAAAAGTGTATGATTTTTTAAAATAGATCTATTAGTTTTCACGGACTTACCTGTACCCGCACTGTCTTGAATAATTATCGCGCCAACTCCATTTTTCTCCATATTATTTAATCCAAATTCAATAAATGGCATACCATTTTCTTTAAAGCTAAAAGGAGGGTTCAATAACAATTTTGTAGCTTTAAATTCTTCATATAAATTTTTGGGAGTATTAAATGTATTAGCTTTTTTTATATTGCTTGAACCATCTCCACGTAATATCATGTTAGTTGCTGCGAGAGTATACATTTCTGCATTTAATTCAATCCCTAACAAATTATTACTTTTAATATTTTTTATTTCTTTTTCCGCAGCATTGGTTCTCTTTCCATGCTCCAATTCTGCTTGTTCAATCATTAACTCCATAGAACTGATTAAGAAACCCGCACTTCCTGTTGCTAAATCCATTACTTTGCTATCTTTTTGTACATCAAGCAACTCAGCCATCATTTTAGTTACATAAGGTGGAGTTAGTACAATTCCTAATTCTGTACCATCACCTAAAGCATATTTTAGAAATTCTGAATACATTTCACCCATTATATCTATATGCCCAGTCATCGAATCTATAGAACTATAAATATTTTCATAAATAAAAGTAAATATTTGCTTATTAGTACTACTCTCGGAATTTAGTAATTTACTAACTTCTTTATCTAAAGTTGTTTTTTCATCTCTTTGTTTATCTTTGGATATTTCTTGAAAAGAAGAAATCATTAATTGCATTTTTCCACTTTCAATATTTTTCATATGTAAATATTCTTTTATTTGATCAATAATAATTTTCCCATCACGTTTGGTGTCTGTTGGCAGTCCTTTTAATTCGTGAGGCTCTAGTCCTTTTTGTATTACATTTCCTTCGTCATCATTAATATCTTGCATTGCCAGAAGCATACCTGAAACATACAAAACTCTTTGTGGCGCTGTTATATTATGATTGTGCATTAATCTGTTTAATTGTTTTGCATATTTTTGTAATGTAGTTCTACTATCAATAAGAATTCCGTGTTTTTCTGTTTCGGTTAAAATGGCATCATTATAAAACTCTTCAAAACTATCCTGACTTTCTAGAAAGTTTAAGTTCTTATAATTATACACATGCTTATATGTATCTTTTGCACTACCAAAAACATAGTTAATATCTATCGTTACATTATCTTCATTGTCTCCAGCAATTCCGATAGCTATAACTTCTCTATATTTATTACTTTTAATCATATTTCTTGCATAATGCAAACAACCATTAACAGCAAAATTAGATATCGCCTTGTTATCATCTTTAATACCTGATTTATTAGTCGACTTCAGTTTGTTTAATCCTAATTTATTTTCTATAATGACAGGTATATTATATTTCTCTACATGAAAATCAGGTGTTCCAACACCTGTTTTCTTATCAGTCTTTGAGCTCCCTTTCAACGCTTCTTTCATATAATCTGACATTGAAGTTTCATCATTATAATCTTTTAATTTTATTAATCCTAATTTATCTAAATAATCTTTAACATAATAATTTACATCTGTTTCTAATTTCCAATCCATGTGTATTACCTCATTTTATTAATAATATATTTATTTTATCATTAATTACATATTAAAATAACCACCCAGTGACATGCGTAAGTGGTACTTGTTACATAACTCTTATGTATATTTTTATATGGGGGGTTATAGGGGGTACGTGGTGCTTGTAACACTATTTTTATGTATAAAAAAAGACCGCACCTGTTAAAGTACGGTTTGAACGATTTACTCATTTAAAACACAAATAATAAAACTAAAATTATCATAAACTTTGGTACTAAAGAAGCCTTATAAGCTTATTATAACATAAAAAAAGAGGGACGAACACTAAACTTGTCCCTCCATAAAACATAATGAAATTTGTAAACGTATAGGATATTATCCCGAGTTGATTATATCACACTCTACTGAACTTACCATAAGAACTTATACGTTTACCATTTTTATCAATCTCTCCTGTGGCAATATAGCGACGTTTTAAATCATCGTTTAGATAAGTGATCCAACGATAGCCATTTACTGCAAATGCACCATCATAGATAATTTCCTCTCCATTAGGTAATGTACCTGTGATTTCTGCTTTATCTGAATATATTGTCCTTACATTATTTCCTTTAATCGTTGTTACTGTGTAGCGACCTTTTTCTTTCTTATAAGGTACACCTTTATTATTTAGTTTATATCCACTAGGGATAGTTTTAGGTACATTCAATTTCTTGTTAGATGATTTCTTCTTACTAGCAACGACACCACCAATAGGAGAGCCATGAATAGCGCCTGCAATCAACTTAGCATACTTGTCGCTATTTTTCTTTATCCAGTCCATATCTTCTTTATTAGTGATAAAACCTAACTCTGCTAAACGATAGTTCATGTTGATTTCTGCCGATACGTTAGCGTGGAGTAAATCACTTCGTTTAGTGATGCCTCTGATTTGTCCTAAATTCTCTTTAATGACTTCTTGTATATCTTTGTCGATACTATCTGCATTGAATGCACTTGAGATGATAACATGGCCACCACTCGCACTAGCTCCTGCTGCATCTAAATGAAATTCAACGATAAGGTCATAATTTTGTTTATTTACCCAATACATACCATAATCACGCTTATTACCTACACGGACACCGTAAGCTGTATCTTGATACATATCTTGTGATTGCTTACTACCACCATATAATGCAACTTCATGGCCTGTTTTGCGTAGGTAGTTAGCGATTTTAGGCGTTAGATGCTTACGAATAAAGTCACGCTCATTTGTGCCATTACCAACTGCACCCGGATCATTATAACCATGACCAGCTACAATCATAATTTTCTTACGTTTAATCTCTCCACTCACTTTTTTAGAAGTAAGTTTTCGTTTCGCTTTCTTAACGACACTAACATTTTTAGGGAAGTTAAAACGTATGAAGTACATAGGGTTATCGTAATAGTGCCAACGACGTGACACTGTTTCAGGACCCCATCCAGGTTTAACGACACCATCTGTCCAACCATTCCCAAACCAATTTTGCTCGAGTACCTCAAACTGTGTAAGTGTGGCTCTAGTTACAACTGCAGTATGTCCATATCCACCGCCATATTTATCAGGGAAACAAACGATATCACCTTTTTGAGGTAAGAACCTATCATAGTTTTTAATGATCGTAGCGTACTTTTCAATTTTAGCCTTGTTGTCAAAAGGAATGTTAGATGCTTTAAGTCCACCTATCCATTCTCCTGTCACAACATAGAAATACATTTTCGAGTAATCGTAACATTGGAAACCATAATAACCATCTGCATTGTATTGTCTACCTTCTGAGTTATCTAACCATTTCTCAGCTTGCTTTCTTGTCATTAACATACGCTAACACCTACCCTAATTCATCTAAATCTGATGGTTTGATATATTCTTTGGTTGGTGCTTGTCCTGTTGCTTGACGATACTTTTTCTCAGCTTTGTATTTTTTAAGTTTTTTATTCGCCCATTGTCCTTCTTTACTTGTTGGGTTATCTTTCCACGCTGTGTACAAGCCAATACCAGCTAATACAATCGTACTGATCGTTTCTTCATCTATCGGAATAGGACTAAGTCCTCTATTTGCTAAAAATTGATTGACGATTGCCATAATTAATACAATATATCTTGCTATTACTTTTGTTTCCATTTCTTTCCACTCCTTATTCAAAATAAAAAGCCGACACATAAGTGCCGACTTACAACATTTTTATTTACAATTTCCAAACCAGAAACAAGACCAAAAATCAGCTTTTGCAAATAGTTTAAACATATTGATCACCTCCTTATATGCCGAATACCATTCTTATAATGGCGAAAATAATAGAACCTGCCACTGAAAAAACCATACCTAACATTAAGCGTTTCATTTCTTTAATGTTTTTACGGTTTTCTTTTTTACTTTCTTTATCAATCTCACGCTCTCGATTAATACTATCTAGGGTAAAGTTCATTTTTTGATTAATGAGTTCTTGATTATGTTGTCCATCTTTTATTTGTTCCAAAGATGCGAAGATTCTTTCATCATTATCTTCAAGTCTTTTTATTCTTGTTTCATAATCTCCACAACTTCGGTTAACATTCTCCATGTCCTCACGTCCTTTACACAAATTTAAAAGCCATAACCTCCACTGGCTATGGCTTACTCAATATCAAATATAACTGGTTGTGTATTTCTTTCTATTTCTTCTAACGGACTTTCTTTTAATTTGTTTAATTCTTCTACAGATAATAATATTTCTCCGTCTTTTAACTTTAATTTCTCACCATCAAAGTAGACTTTGTCAGATTGACGAGCAATTCGTTCAGTTGTGGGTAGCACTTTATCAAAATCTTCTGTAGGTACAATATCTGAACCTGCTTGAACAATATGATATTTACCATCTATATACTTTAAAAATAATAACCAGTTCATTTAATCATCCTCTCATACAAACTCTGGTACTTCGTGCAGTAACTTTATCTTTAGAAGTACCACCAATTCGTCTAAATTTTAAATAACAATTAAGTGGTTCGTAGGTAGGTACACCTAAATCAATTTGAATAACACCATAAATTTCATTATCAGTACGTTTGGCAATTGTTTTATAACTAGCTGTTCTATTTTTATCGCCATTTCCAAATTCTTCAACGATAATTTCAACAGCACCAACATCACTTTCATTATTATAGTCCCAACCAATTGCATAAGATACGTTTAAATAACGTGCTTTATGTTGCGTATAGAAATATTCAAACACTTGTGGCTCGGTTTCAGATGTTAAACTGAAACGACCATTGTTCTCGACTGAGGAATAATGGAATAGGTTTTTCTGAACTTCTAAATCCATTCTAGGTACACCATTAACCATATATAAAGCTCCATCTGGACGTGTAATGGTTAAACCTGTAGGACTTAATACAGTTCTAGATAAACTATCTGGATCGATAGAAACTAATTCATTCCCGATAATTGACATATAACCTTTTGGACCTATCACATTAACATTTTCAGTCCATATTGAACCTGCAGTAATTGCATCTGCAATTATCCCTTCGGCAGTAATCGCTGTTTTTGCAGTATTACCTGCGTCAGTTGAAAGCATTAACCCACTACTATTTAATGTCATCTGATTGTTAGGGTTATTCTTTTCTACTGCATGAATACCATTACTATCAAAAGCTAGTTCGCTTGAAGTGTTTAGTATTTTCTTAACCATTGATTGACTAATTACATCAAGTGCATCAAATTTTAGTTTTTTACGCCCCTCAATTAAATCTTGAATATCTTTAGCAGCAGTCGATAAATTACTACTATAGTTATCTGCTAAATTAGCTGAACCGAATGTAATTTCAACGTTTGTGACATATCCTTCATTATTAATATCTCTATCAATCTTAACTACTCGTATTTCTGTATCTAATCCAATACGTTCATCTACTAAAAACACTCTGTCACCTAATTCTGCATGTTGAAAACGATAGCCATGTCTACTCATATCATAAATATCAGCAGTAAATGAGATGTTTACACTACTTTCAACAGCTTCTTTTAATTGCTTATCCATCGTTTCTTGCTTAGTAATATTTGCATTCATAATAGGTGGACCTTCTCGAATACCTATGATGGCTGCAAGTGGTGATGTGTATTCACGTTTTAATTTTGCTTTCTTAGTCACATCTTCTTCATTATCATTTTCAATCACTTTAACGCTTGTTTTTTGATAGCCTGAAGATGTTTCAGAATTGGTAGTTTCGGTAGTAGTTTCTTCTTCGCCACCTTCTTCTCTATAATCGCCATATCCTCTCATATACGTGTACATTTCAGAAGCATCTACTTCTTTTGAAATATCGTGTGTATTAACTTTATGACGATACTCAAAGTTAGCGTCATTACCTATTTGGTTGTATAGATAAACGACTTTACCAACGATTTTCATTTCATAACCGTAACGATCAATAAATGCTTTAAATATTTCTAATTTAGTTTCACCTTCGCCAATACCTTCAAAACGCTCACTATAAGCAGTATCAACGGTTATATATGTGTATGGCGTATCATTAAATACAATATCAAAAGCTTCTTTTGTAGTAAGACTTGCATCAATACGTTCATATACTCTATGAGTGTTTAGATAATCAAGAATATAAAGAACAGCTGTGACACTAATAGTATATTTATCTCCATAACCTTGTTGTTTACTAGAAATGATACGATACTCTTTATTCTCAAAAAGAATAATCCACATCTTTAAATCACTTTGTTGATCCATAAATATTGAGTTCATTTCTGTGTATGGAATATCCATATCTATACGTTCGTCACCATTTAATTCTTGTTCATGTTTGATTGTACCTTCTAAATAATATTCTTCGCCTTCTAAATCACGAATAAAAAATAGGTTTTCCAATATTCCACCACCTTAAAATAAAAAGCCGATACTAATGTATCGACTTAATCAAAATAATTTATTTACCATAGGCAATTTACCGAAGCCAAAGAAGCCTTCAAATTGATAAACTTCATTAACTTTCGTTTTATGGTTTGTGTATGTTTTAGGATATAATTTCTGTAAATCTTGATTTCTATGTTGTAGTGCGAATAAACCTTTGCCAAAAGCGTCTCCATCTCTATCGTCATAATCCATTCTCAATGTCTCATGTGGATTAACATTATGGCAAATCAAGTATAAATCATTATAAAATGATGATGTTGCAATATAAGAATAAGGAGCTTCGTCTTGTAAATACTCATAGCTATTATCAAAAATTTGTGTAGAATATTTTGTGTTATAAGATGTAATGATGTCAGTCATAAATTGCGGATTAACTGTGAACATGTTTACGTAACCACTACCAACAATTGTTTCTTTCAACCATTTTATTTTAGTGTTAAATTTTACACCTCTTGATGTAATGGTGGTAATAATAACAAACTCGCAATATTTTTCATTTGTAGTTGGATGTAGTCCGAATAAATTTTGCAAAATTTTAACTTCAGTAAAAGGAATTTCATTCATCATTTGTGTCATATTTATTTCTTTATTATCAATTAATAATCTTTGACTACCTTTATCACTTAATTTCAGCGTCCCCACACTGTTATGTTCTGGTATCCATTCTTTTCTATCGCCAAAATCTACTTGGAATGCAAATTCTTTGTTGCTATCCCATAATGCATTTTGTATTTTAGTTACTGTTGCACCTTTAACACTATATACAAAAGTATCAAAATCATATCCTGGCTTAGATGTAGCAGTTTTCATACGTAACCAACCTCTTGGCGAAGTTGTAGGATATTTGTCATCTTGACCTACAAACTCAAGTGTTAAAACATGTTGTTTATTCTCTAAATCGTTAGCGATATTAATTTCAAAAACATTTGCACCTAAACTATTGCTGGTGTTATAAGCACCTAAATTTGTAGAAACATTTTTTATAAAATTACCATCTATACTTGCTTTCCATATACCACCTTTTGCATCTGCATAAATACGAATTGATACTGATGAACCAGTAAATGTGTGTTCTACTTTATTTCCGATTGCAGAGGTGTACCAGTTATCATTAGTGCCTATAGATTCGCTATTACTAATCATCGATTGTGTAAGATTGCTTGTTACTGTTTGAGCAGATGATGATGTTATCGAACCAATATAATCCATATTCTTAAATTTGATAAAATCATCATTAGTGTTTTTACCAAAATTTAATGAAAATTTATCTTTATCGCTTAATGCAATTTTAAGTGTTAAATCTCTATCTTTATTTACTTTAATTGTATTATTGGAAAGTTGCGCGCTATTTTCGAAAAGAAAGTCTAAAAAGTTTTTCTCGTTATTCTTTTTCTTTTCATAATCATTTCTTTTATCTGTTTCAGATAATCTTTCACTCAAAACCTTATAAGGCCCTCTTGCATCCACGACTTCTGTGTCTGAAGTACCACTTGAAGCAATGATATTATCTATTCTTTCGTTAGCTTTATTACTTTGTTCTTTTAACTCTTGTGCCTCATTTAATGCACTTGTCGCTTTCTGAGACAACGTTTTAACTTCACCAATATTATCATATAGATAACTCATCTTGTTTTCGGTATCTATCTTAGAGTGTCGATAATCATTATTTAAATTTATAATCTCATTTTTAGCATTATCTATTCCGTCAAATAGATATTCAAAATTGCCATTTACTCCCATTAAATTATTTCTATTCCAAAGGCTATCCAAAATGTGTCGTTTCCCCATAATTTCACTCCTTTACTTATAATATAACGGGAAGTCGAATTGTATATTGTCCATTGTTCCACCACTATATTCAATTTCATTAATACCAGGAACGATACTGATATATTTTCTATTTGTTTCTCTTAACCTATTTGCTTGATATCCTACAAACGCTTGTACACCGTCTAAATCAACAGTATTACCTGTTCTAGGTGCATAATATTCAAACGTTTCTCCAGTGGTTTTATTAGTAAGTTTAAATGTTCCGTCTGTAACTAAGTGCTTCAATTTAATTTTTAAAGGCATATTACGTGGATCTAATGTGACGTTTCCACCATTCCACACGGTGAATTTGTTCTCTGTGAATGTGTATTTTGGATAATCAATATTTAGTCCATCAGCTAAGCCGAACTGTTCAGCGATTGCCTCAAACCCTTTTGTTTCTATATCTTGAGTTGTGTATTTTGTACGCCAGAAAGGAAGGCCACTTATTGTAACTGGTACTTCTAAAGTTGCATACATACTGCCTAAAATACGCTCTGTTTTATAACTTGAATCTATAGTCACTTTTAGTACTCTTGTTGGTAAATTATTTCTACTTACATAGAAAAATGGTTGACTATCTAAAAATGCGTTTATTTCACTTTCTAACAGTAAATAATCATGTTCACCGTGATAATGTCTTAAGAAAAAAGTTAGTGAACAATCACTACGCTCTTTATAATCAAATCCATAGTCTATTGTTCCTGGAATACCTTTAATTGTTTCTGTGTATCTTTCTTTTTCTATTGATGAAACAAAAAAATCCAGCGGTTTTACACCGACTGGAAATTTAAGTTCATTCATATTAGGGTCATAAAGCTTAAAGCCAACTGCCATTAATTATAACCTCCCTAATAAATGAGTTGCTTCATATAAAGCTTGCTCTTTATTGTTATTTCTGTTTATTTCTCGACCATCTAATTCTACTGACCAATCTTTATTCGCAATAGTATCGTTACTTTGAACTAATTTACTCATCAATCCAATAAGCATATCTAATTTTTTCTCTAATTTACTATTGTCAGATTGATTAGAGTTTATTTTAGTGCTTGAGAAGTTACTTGGTCGTTTATTACCTGATGTTTTACTGCCTTCAATGTCTTTTGCAGCAAGTGCTAACAACTTCATTGCGTCTGTTCTTCTATTAGGATCAGTTGGAATTACCCACTCAGGATAACCACCTTCTGCAATGTTGTACCAACCTGCAGATTTGATTAGGCCACCTGTGGCGTAACCATGACCATGTCCAATAACACTTAACATATTTTTACCGTATTTGTATTTAGCCCAATGAATACCAGCTAATAAGTTATCTAAAGGATTAAATACGTTACCATGTCCAGGAAACTTCATTGAATTAAATGTATTTCTCGCAACTTGAACTAGACCTTTAGCTTCGTTGCCACCAGTATTTGCATCTACGTAACCACCTTGAACTGCTCTTGGATTACCACTACTTTCACTATCAATCTGACGCGCCCATGCGTTAACATAAGCAGATGATGTTGGTAAGCCATTCATACGCAATGCTTGTTTGATTTGTGGAGCCCATTTTATACCAGCTTTAGGTGCACTACCTCCACTTTTCGCATGTCCTTTAAGCCATTTAAGTGGATTAACTGTATTCGCGTTTGTAATTGTATCGTGGCGACCTTTTTCGACTTGGAAATGTAAGTGAGGTCCAGTCGTCCAGTTACCACTGTTACCAGTTTTAGCAATAGGCTCTCCTGCTTTTACTTTTCCATGTTTTAAAATTTTAGATAAATGCATGAAAAATAAAGTGAACTGACCTGTTAAAAGACGTGCTACAAGTCCACCACCAAAGTTGTGAATTTCTTTTAAATTACCATCATTTGTAGAATTAATGGTAGTGCCATATGGAGTACCAAAGTCAATACCATAGTGATGTCCCCCAGCAAATCCATAGCCAGGTGCGCCACCATTAGGATAATATCCTGTATTAATATGATAGCCAGTAAATGACGAGCCATCTCCACCGCCTGCATCGTTTAGCCAACCGTCGAATAAAGATTTAACACCATTTTTAAGCTTTTTATAAGCGCCTTGCATTAACATGTAAGGCAATTCAGCACCTTTAAGAAAATCGAAATTAAATCCTACTTTTTCGAAAATTTTGTTGACTAACTTACCTGGATGACCGATGTAATCAAACACATCTCCTATACCTTTAATTACAGCACTGCCAACATCTTTTGCTTTTTCAGTAACTTCTATACCTTTAGCTATTCCTTTTGCAGCAGTATTTTTTACTGTATTTTTTACAGTACCACCAGCATCTTTTACTTTATCTATACCGCCTTTAATAGCTTTTTTACCGCTATCAAAGGTATTCATTGCAAAGTCTTTTAACTTAGTACCTATACTGAATTTAGGAATCATATTATTGCTCAACATAGTATGCGTTTGTGCGCCATTTAAAATACGAGTTCCTTTGGCAAGTGGAATTGTTGTATCTGTAGCTGGTGTGATGAAAGCTTTACCGCTAGGCGGAATAACTGTTTCATGTCTAAAACCACCTGGACCATTGCCTGGACCTTTATCTCCAACGGTAGCTAAAGTGTTTCGATTAAGTTTACCTTTCGTAATATAACTTTGAGTATGAGTGCTTTCAGTACCAGTAGAGAGTTTTATTTCAGGTAACTTAGGCATATCTAATTTTCCAGCTACCCAGTTCACACCACCAATTAATTTGTTTAGACCTTCTTTAACAGCCGTAACCATTCCAGTAATGTGACCTTTGATTTTTCCAATAATATTTTTAAGTCCACCAGCCATATTATTGAACGTATTTCTGACACTATTCCATAAACCTTTAGCCATATCTACTGTTGTATTTTTAATACTTCGCCATATATTAGACATAGTATTTTTAACTCTATTGAATATATTACGAGTACCATTAGAAAGCGCATTCCATGTTCCTTTTACACCATTCCACAAACTTTTTACTAATCTAATTGTTGTATTTTTAATATTACGCCAAACACTACTCATAAAATTTTTGAGTTTATTGAATACGCTACGTGTAAAACGTGATAGAGCATTCCATATAGCTTTTACGCCCGACCACAGACCTTTAGCAAGTTTGACAGTAGTATTCTTGATACTACGCCATACGTTAGACATGAAAGCTTTTAATTTATTAAAGATACTACGTGTTACTTTAGATAAACTATTAAATACATTTTTTACACCGCTACTTAAAGCTTTAGTGAGTTTTATTGTTGTGTTTTTAATAGCGGTCCAAGTCCTTGTAATAAAGGCTTTCAAACCAGCTAATATTTTTCGAATACCGTTATACATACCTTTAATAATATTAATAACGCCATTTTTTATAGCATTCCATACTCTGATAGTTACAGATTTTATTCCATTCCATAAAGAAGTGAAGAAAGCTTTTAACACAGTAAATGATCTTTTAATTGTTGAAACAAAAATTCTTATAATTGCTAATACTGAATTTTTAATTGTATTCCAAATACGTATAGAAATTGCCTTTATAGCATTCCATAACGCTGAATAAAATGCTTTTAATCCAGTAAAATAAGCACGCATCATACTAATAAAAACTCGAATTATCGTCAGTACTGTTACTTTAATTGCGTTCCATACTGAAATAAAAATAGTTTTTATTCCGTTCCATAATGCAGAGTAGAAAGCTTTTAGACCTGTGAAATAAGCACGTAAACCACTAACTAATAATCTTACAATTGTTAATACTGTCGCTTTAATTCCATTCCAAATAGAAGTGAATATTGTTTTAATACCATTCCACAATGCTGAATAGAACGCTTTTAATCCCGCAAAATAGTTTTTCATTCCGGTAATAAAAATACGAATTATTGTTAGTACTGTCGTTTTGATAGCATTCCATATTGTTTGAGCAGTTATTTTAATAGCTAACCATATCGTATTTAATGTAAGTTTTAAGGCTTCCATAGGATGTTGAATAGCAAATTTAATTCCATTCCAAATTTGAATTGCGGATGATTTGATAGAGTTCCAAATGACATTTACTTTATTTCGAAAATCTTCGTTTGTTTTATAAAGATGAATTAAATATCCTGTTAAACCAACTATCGCTGTAATCACAAGACCTATTGGACCAGTCATAAATCTAAGTGCTAAACCTAATCCTCTTGTGGCTAATGCTGCGCCTTTAGTAACAACTGTCCACGCTTTTGTTGCTACCATAGATAATCTTGTTTTTACTGCACTTAACGCTTGCCCTGTACTTAAACTTGCAATAGCAAATCTATATGTGTTAGCTACTGCTGTAGCTGTTGCTATAACACCTTTCCATAAAGTTGTTGCAACTGTAGCAATTTTAGTTCCTAGACCTAAACCTGCAAAAGCAGTTCTTGCTAATGCAATTTGTGGCACTAACGCCATCAATGTTCCACCAACTACTGTAAGTACGCCGATAAAACCACCTATTGCAGGATGAGCATTTACTAATTTAGCAATAAAACCTGTAATCGCAGTAGTAACTCTTAAAACAATTGCTCCTACTGGTGCTAGGCCTTTAACTAAACCTACAATAATAGAACCTATGTTTTTAAGAAGTTGCCAAACAATGGGACCGTTAGTTTCAATATATTTTAAGAAATTCTTAAAGCCTTCAGTGTTTTTTAGATTTGCAGCCCATTCTTTAAAGGAATTGGTTACTCCTTGCATGCCTACTAAAACTTTATGAGAATGTCCTGCAAAAGCAGAGAATAGACTTATCATGCCACTAAATACATTACTGAAAATTTTACCTACAATCGGTAAGTTCGTTTTAGTGTACTGAATAAATTTAGCAATACCTTTATCTGTACTTGTACTATTTGCCCATGCGTTAAATTTATTCGCTAAATTTTCTATTTCTTTACCAGTCCAAGTAAATAACGGACCAAATTGAGTGAATATATGAGTTATTCCATCTCCGACTTTCATAGCAGAGTTAAGTAAATTTTGGAATATTGGTGGACCAATATTATTAATTAGTTTGAATGCATTGTTAGCATTTTCAGAGGATTTAACCCAGTCTCGCATTTTCTCGGAAGCTTGAGCAATTTGATGAGTTGTTTTAGTAATGAAAGGTGTTAGTCTTGTAAGTGCAATTTTGGCAATATTAATTCCATTTGCCATTGAGTTAAAGATATCTGCTTGATTTGCTCTAACTAGATCTTTCCATTGGTTTTGAAGACCATCTAGCACATATTGATAATTCTTAATTTCTCTAGTTGCTTTTAATTCTCCGTCTTCAAGCATTTGAAGTGCTGTAGTTGCTTGTCCACTAAATGCAGTTATTGCTGCAAAAGCAGTACCATAAGCACCACCTAAACCAATTGCTCCACCTGCTGCTGCAGTTGCTGCGCCACCAATACCAGCTATAGCACTTACTGCACTACCAGCAATTGGAATAATAGATGTAATATTAGCAGTCAAACCACCAAAACCAATACCATTAACCACATATCCTACATTTCTAAAGCTATCGCCGATTTTATCAATCTTACGTTGTGTGTCTTCCCATGCAGAACCCATACGAGCAAACATACCACTGATTCCTGCTGCTTTTATTTGTTCTCTTTGAAGTTCTTTCATCTCATCTACAGTTTCATCAATTCTGTTTTGCCAAACGTTATAGGCCGCAGCTTGTTGATAAACTTCTTTTTCTGCTTTATCTAATTTAGATGGTAGTTGTGACACTTCACGATTTAAACTAGCATATGATTTTTCAGCGTCGTTTGCTTCTTTTTTAGCAACTTCCATTGATGTTTTAGCGCTTTCCATTGCTTCTTTGTTAGCATCACTGAATTTCTGTAACTCATCTTTAGCTTCAGCAGTTGCTATTTTAGATTCGTTCAAATCATGTTGTGCATTATCTAATGAAGTAGATAAATTATTATATTCTCTTTCAGCTTCCCCAACTTCAAAAACTAAACTCGCCATTTCTCCAGCAGTTGCAGAACTATCATTTTCTAATTCTTTTAATTCATTACTCAGTCTATCGAATTCAGATTTAGCATTTTTAGTTTTAGCGCTCAATGCTGTTACAGTATTTTGCATTTGCTTTTGAGTTTGTTGTGCGGATTTAACGTTTGCTTTATGTTCTTTTAACTCATTATTAAGTTCATCATAAGTTTTAGATAAATTCTCATAATTCTTTTTAGCTTTCTGAGCATTACGTGCTGATTCTTCAAGCTTATCTGACATTGTTTCTTGTGAACGTCTTAATTGATCTAATTTCTTTTGTGCTTGTTCACTCATTCTACCTTGTTGAGTGAGTGTTTTATTTAAGCCTTCGATTTCAGTTTCATATTTTTCTACTGATTTTTCGGCTTTAGAGAAACTGGAGAGGTTTTTCTTCATCTCTGCATCCGTTGTCTGTAACTTACGCTTTAAATTAGCCATTCCACGATCAATATCTGACGTGTCTAATCCGAGGTCAATAGTAAATCCTTTAATATCTCCCGCCATTTAATTCACTCTCCTTTCTTTAAAAATTAAAAAAGAGAGCCTATCTTGAAGCTCTAGGATCTTTTCCTGTAATTGCTCCAATTAGACTCTCGTTTGCAGAAACTTGCTTAACTTTAGATTTCTTCTTATTGTTCATAATGCGAAGTAACTGATAAATATCTGTATTATCAATCTCTGGCATTTTCCAACCATTTTCCATTAACTCTTTGTAAAGAGTATCGAGGTATTCTGATTGCTTTTCATAAGTGAAATCTTCAGCGGTTAAACGAGAATCATCTATTTCGTCGTCTTTCCCTCGTCACCTAAAATTCCACCTAATTGTTCCATAGCTACAGATAATACTTCTCTTGCGTCTGTACCATCTTCGAATTCTTCAGCTGTGAATTGACCATCATATAAGTCTCTAGCGATAAAGTTATATAACTTATCTAATAAGTCATCATCGAATTCTCCGCCAGTATTTTCTAATTTTTGGAATTCTTTACCTAAGTTAAAACCTTTACGTGCCACGCTACCTTTAATAAATACAGGTGCATGATATCTTTTTACTTCGCCATTTTCATCTCGTAATTCAACAAATTTTTTCACTGCCATAATTTATATTCTCCTTTTCATCGGGTTTTCTGTTAGTCCGAATAATTAGTTTTAATATTTTTGTATACAAAAATAGACGACCTAAGTCGTCTATAAATCAATCAATTATGCTACTGGTTCACTGTCTGTTGTAGTAGTTAATGGTTCAGCTGTTTTTTGAACTGAATCAAAACTTTTTCCGAAGATTGAATTAAACACTGTGTCTCGACCTTCAGTTTTTCCTTTATCGTCATAAGCCATTACTACTGCTAATTCTTCGTTAAATCCGTCAACTTCACGTTCCATGAATTGACCTTCGATTTCGTCTGAACCGAATTCTACACCATCTTCTTTTGTTTGACCTTCTTTGTTTGGTCGAGTAAATACGCCTTTAGATAAACCAAACCACTCTTCAGAACCATCTTCCATAGTACGTGGAATAGCCACTGCTGTATAAGTGATGCCTGATGATTTACCAAAACCATATACTGAACTGTTTGATTCGTGTTCAATTAAACCTAATAAGTCTTTTTGAACGTCGATTGGTAATTTATGGAATGTAAGGCTTACTTGAGTTTCTCCAGCAGATTTAGCGATTTCTGCTACCTTATTTGAACCATAAGCTTTTTCTAATTCTTCTCCGAATTCGATAGATAATTCTTGAACATAATCAACTTCTTTAATTGCTGATGTTGTATAAGAACCGTCAGTTTCTTCAGTTAATACTGCATAATACAATTTTCCTAATCCTGTAGCTGCATTGTATCTACCCATTAAAAATTCCTCCTTAAAATTGCGTATTAAAAAAGCCTACTGTTACTCACAGAAGGCTAGTTTTTAATATCTTTATCTATGTGTCTAAGTTCATCAATGGTGTAAGGATTACCACGATAACGACGAGCATCTCTATAGATTTTTAACTCTTTATCATAATCATCTATACCATCAATTTGTTTAAAATTAATATTCCATAATGTTTGTCTTATCTCTTCTTGCAAAAGTTTAACTATATCGTAATCAGGTCCACGAACATCTATTTGATATAAGTATGTTGTTGTTAGATTTGTATCGCTAGCGTAAGTTTCAGGCTGTGGAGATATTAACGGATCAATCAGAATATAGTAATTGGAACTATCCGCTGTTTCATCATAAGTGTACGCTCGAACTCGACCTGTACAATGTTGAGCAATTGTTGCATTGTTCAATAAATATTTTTTTAAAGTTTTCAACATATCAAACATTTATAGGTCTCCTTCCAACGATTGTTTTACAATTTCTCGATATGGCTTTTCAGTCATAAACATCGTTCTAGCAATCGCACCTTTACCTCTAGGATTTGGATTTTTGATTGTTCCCCACTCGTTTAAATGGATGATTGCATAACGATTCATTGAACCATGCCAATGTACTTTAACCATGCGCGTATTACCGTGAATAGTATATGGTTCAGTTTTAGTTATCTCATGAATACTTGCGCCAGTATCTCGAAACACTTCAAAATTTGCTTTAAGCACACTCATGAAGTATTTAGCACCTTTATTTAATGCTTTATCTTGTGCTTTTAACATTTTGATTTCTCCGTACTGTTCACCTATCTCTCTAAGCATTTGATGTACGCCTTTAACTTCTACGCTCATTCTGATAACTTCCCAATAATTTTTATATTTTTATGGTTATCTGTATCATCAAATACCTGTCTAATGTTGTATTTTTTGTTTTTGTAGCGAGGTAGTCCAATTTCAAAATACATATCATCAGTAATTTCGATATTAATAGGATGATAAGTGACCATTGTTAAACTTGCTTCATTGTTCGTCATATCCAAATCCTTTTGAGATGGTTGATATACGTTGGCAAAGCATTTATAAACAACTTCTTTTATTGTTTCTCCAGGGAAAAAGTCATCTTTCGGTTTAGCTTTTAAAAAAATAACTGGTGTTCGCATATCGCCACCAGTTATAAATTTATTCTTCTGTAGTGCCATTATCTGACACCTCCATATTTTCAATTTGGAATTGAACAATGTTAGGTAAAAAGTTATTGTGAAATTCTTCTAACTTATCATTAAATACATATCTTGTTCGTTCGTAAACTAATTCACGACCTATTGCATTATTCATATCGAAGTCACCACATTTAGATTTGATATCTTCATAAGACATTTTCAAATCACTTTCTATACGATCATCTTCGATATCATAAAAAATGCGATTACGATTTTTGAATTCTTCGACATGATCTGAAGTAATCATTTAATCACTTCTTTTCTTTAATTCGTTCTAAGAAAGGTCCTTCGTAGCCTTTATCAGATAAAATTTTTTCAACTTCTTCAGCACGCTTTACTGTCATTTCCACTTTATCGTTAGCCTTTAAAGACTTTCCTAATTGCTTGTCTTTATAGTTTTTTAAAACTTTATAATCAGCCATTAGTAAACCTCCTTATGCTTCTGGTGTATCTGATGCAGTAGGCGCTCCAAATGCACTAAAATCCACATCATATACAAATGAAGTTTTGTTATCATCAGGTTCCGCATATAAGAACTGCTTAGCTGTATATAAATCCATATCTTCTAACGCTAATGTTTGGTCAAAAGTACGAACAATCACTTCACTACCTGCATAGAAGTTATAACGTGTTTTATCGAAAGCAACTGCTTTACCTTTTGGAACAAATTCAGATTGTTCAAATGTTACGTTAAAAGGTACTGGATTTACAAATTGTCCATTGTGTAATTGCATAAATGCAATACCTGTATAAATATAATCAACAGGATTTAAAACAATAACAACATTGTTTAATACACTAGCTCCTTTAGAACGTTTAACGTTTCCATCTTTATCATAATATTCTTTGATTGATAAGTTTTTAATTACATTACCAATTTCTTTAATAGATGTTTTAGGTTCAGCGAACGTTAATGTTCCAGTAGTTGCTTTTTCTGATACTGCACCATTTGTACGATTAATTTCATTCATTAATCCTACTGGTTGATTTTTAGCAGCACCTAAACCTTGAATAGCTGTTTTTTCAATCGCTACTGCAAAAGCTTCTTTGATTTGTAAACGAACATAACGGTCAACCCATTGTACACCTGCGTCTTTTAAATCTTTAGGAACAACAACGAATGCAGTCGCTTTACCTAAAGTAACATCTTGTTCAAAGAATGAAGCCTCTAATTGACCTTTAATTTCTGAGAATACTGGTCCCCAAACAACTTGACCTTCAGGCACAGAACGAATTACACGCGCTTTTAAACCAGTACGTTGAATCGTGATGTGTTTTAATAATGGATGTTCAGATTCGATATCATCAAAGATGCGATCTACTACTGTTTCTGGTAATAATTCTCCGTCTTTCCAGTTAGTATCAGTATTAACATGGTCTTCAGACACTAACGCATTATAGAACTTCTTTTCTTCGTTAGTTAAACGATTGACGTTGCGTGCATTTAATACCGCATTGTCACCTTGTTCTTGTTTCATATCTTTACGAATAGCATTCGCTAATTCTTCTGAATATGCATTCATATATTCAGTGTATTTTTCTTTTACTTCTTCATCAGAAGCTTTAGGGCTCATATTCGAAAACTCTTTTAATAACTTTTGAGAGTTTTGAAATTCTTCTTTGTTTTCTAAATCAATCATAGTTAAATTCTCCTTTATTATTTAATATTCATGTTAAATAAACGTGCAAAATTATTTTCCGCAGGTTTACTTTCCATTTGTTTTTCTGATTCATTTGAATCTTTATTGTTTGCTTTTTTTACTTCCGCTAAGATTTCTTCAAGTTTATCCATTACATCTTCAACTGTGATTTCACTTGATTCTTTTTGTTGCCCAGGTTGTTGTGAATCTTCGTTACGGTATCTAGCCATGAATTTGTCACCTCCCAAAATTGTTGATGTCGTTGCAGCTGCAACTCTTGAATTTTCAGTGATATTGTCAATTAATCCTAACTTTTTAGCTTCTCTAGCTGTTAGCCATGTTTCTTCATCCATGTAGTTTTGAAGAATCTCATGGTCAATGTCAGGGTTTTTATCGACATAACTATTAAATACAACGCTATTGATTCTCTCTAAATCTTCGGCTTGTTTTTTAAAACTTTTCGCATCACCTTTACCGATTTTCCAAGCATTGTGCACCATTAACATAGCGTTACCCGGCATATTGATAGTGTCACCTGCCATTGCTATAACCGATGCAATACTTGCAGCAAGTCCATCAACATTGACAGTGATGTGTGCGTCGAAACGTCTTAACATGTTGTATATCGTAACGCCACTAAACACATCTCCGCCGTTACTGTTGATATTAACGATGACCTCATCAACTTCTCCCATAGCTTTCAACTGATCACGCACAGTTTGTGGACTAATCGTCATCCCTTCAATTGTTGCGCTATCAATTAAGCCGTAAATATCTATTTCGTTATTCGCCATTTATATCACCTCCTTCATTACCTGTAGTTTCTTCATCCACAGTTTGATAGTTTTTAGTGATAATAAATTTCTGCATTTCTTCACTTCCAATAGGTTCAAAACCTGTAAGCACTCGAATTTCATCTCTATTGAAAGAACCACTTGCAATGAGTTTATCTACTGCTTCACTCACTTCAAGTGGTCCTTTTTGGTCAATGCTTATTGCCTTGATTCGTTTACCTTCTTTATATCCACGCTCACTGAATAATTTGGCATTTAATTCATCAGTGATTTTTTCAATAATTGGCTTAATACAAAACTTCATGTAGTTGTTAGTCATTGCTTCAATATCCGCCGTATCTCCATTAATCAATCCAACTGGAATACCTAAGTTTCTTGCCACATAACTTAGTAACTGGCTAGGAACCTTAGCCATATCTTCTATTTGCGATGATGTTTTAGTGCCGTTATTGCTTGAATGTTCTTTATACTCATAGCCTTTTTGGACAGGTACGATTGCGATATCATTACTTTCAAACGCTTTATAAGCTTTGTTTATAAATTTTTGCATTTCTTCATTAGTTGTGGTTTTCAATGCTACGTTTGTATCCATAGATAACGTTGCTCTAATCTGATTGTTCATTAAATTAGACTTAATCATTCGTCCGAAGATATCACCATAATCACTGAATAAGCCCATAAGCATATTTGTAATGGATTCATTATTGTATTCAAGATAAATAACTTCACTCATTCTAAATGAACGTTCAAATTCAAACTCACCTACAACAATATGGTTGAAAATATCATCATATAATGCGTACTCTTCTCTAACAAAGTCATCTGCAATGATTAAATCTTTGCTATCTGTTACTACAATCAGAACTTCGTTATCATAAATGAGCTTACGAATTACTTTTTGCCAAAACGTTGCAGCACTTTCATCTGTATTAGGTCGAACATTCAACTTATAGTGTGTGGTTGAAGATGTATCTTTACTTTCACTATCTATAATTTCAAATTTTGTTTGACTAATCGTTCTAGCAATATGATTTATACATGTATCTAAAGCCCATTTTTTTATGTAAGCTTTTTGTGACGTTTCATGTAACAATTCGAAATCATAACTAAACTCGATTGCTTCGTTCCTTCCCATAATTCTGTCGAATATACTCAAAATCTCACCTCCTAAAAGCTAATATCCGCCATAATGAATGGTTGGTCATACTCTAATAACTCATCCGCTCTATAAAGTGAATGGAGCATAGCATGAAAACCATCTGTTTTTCTTCTGACTTCATCTTTTTTAATATATTTTTTACTTCCATCAGATTGCATTGTGACTGCTACATTATTTGTAAACCAACGCATTAATGGATTATCACCAAATACAATTTGTCTTTTAGCAAACATGGTATCGATACGTGGTGCTAATAAACCATGAATAGCAGTCGGATTTTTGATAACCTCTAATGGTATACCTGCGTCTTCAAAAGGTTGTCTTACAATATCTGTCCTAAAGTTATCTGAAATCACTTTTGTTAAATTGTACTTTTGTTGTTGTTTTAAGAACCAATTGACGATGTAAGATATATCAATCACTTCATCATCTACAATCGTAAGTAGTCCGTCATCTGCCCATTGTTCAATCGGTGGTTCAAGATGAGTTGTTTCTAAAAAACCACGTCTAATAAATGAATGAGATTTAAAATAGTACTCATCGCCATCTCTAAACAACAAGCCTACACTGGCAAAGTCTCTAACTAACGCATAGTCAAGACCACCAATGCAGGCTTTGTTTTCAAGATTAGGAAACTCTCTATTTGTAGCTAATATTTCTTCCCAAGGTGCAACAACTTTTTCTTCATCAACTTCAGGTAAGTTCATTCTTTTAGTCATAAACTCTGGTTTATTTGAGCGGTTGAATGGTAAGTCATTATATTCTTCATCAATCGTGCTATATAAAGTTTTAGCATAAGCAGTTAAAGGCTTGTGTAACATTGGATTAGCCTTTTCCCACATTGATTTATTATCTACTTCTGTAGGATCGTCAAGCTTACAATAAAATGGAAAAGCTCTACTATTTTTTACTTCACCACCTAAAATACTTTTAATTTTATCTTTAACTGAATCAATATAACCTTCTCTGATATAACCATCAGTACTTATATAAAATGTTCGACGATTAGGTTTCTTACCTAAACCACCACGTTTTACATTAACCATTCCAGGGCCTTCGAAGTAATGAATTTCATCAAAAATAACGCAACCTTCACGCCCACCATCTTTAGTTTTAGTATTAGAAGTGTTATATCTAATAATTGATCCTGTTGAACGATTTTTAATTTCTGTTTTACTTACAAGATAAGGTGCTTTAGGCGTTTTACCAGTTTTATTCCTTTTACTTTCAACAAGCACATTATAAACTTCATCAAACGATGTCTTCGCTTGGTCTTCACTGTTTGCGACAATAGAAATGTGATAATCTTTCACGCCATGTAAAGGGGTAGTAAGAAAATCACTAATTGCACTAATAAAACCATTCTTACCTGCACCACGTCCCATTAAAATAATGAACTCAGTAAAAAATGCTTCATCATTTTCTTTATCAATTAAAAATATAAAAGGAATAATAAAGCGTTGATATGGTTGAGTTGGAAAATACCATTTCTCAATAAACTTTATACAATTTTCAATTTGTTCATCATCAAAGTAAACATCATCTCTCGTAAGCACTCTGTTTTCTAAATGATAGATTAAATCAATGCGTTCTTGATTAAGAATGATTTTACCTTCACGCCATTGATTAATGTATTCATTAACATATTTATTTCTGATCATACATAATCATCAGCGGGTTCATCACTGTCTTTCTTGTCTAAATTAAAGGTTTTCTCGATAGCTAACAGTGAAGCATTAATTTTATTTTTTTCTGCTACTGCCGGATTAGGTTTTAAGAATTTTTGTGAGGCATTGACGGTCTCAACAAGCGTTCCATGTGCTTTAATCTCTTTATCGAGTGCATAGAAAAGCTTTAATAAATTCGCATAACGTTCAACCTTTTCTACTTCAACCGGATTATTTTCGTCTACTTGTGTCAGTAAATATTTTTTGATTTTTGCAGCACTTCGCACCGTATACCCCCCTAACGTGTTAAATTTTCAAAAAGTTGCGAAGTCGAGCCCACCGGCCGTTCTCCCAGTTACGAGAAAAACTCGAAATGGTTTTGACCGGGGGGTAGTTCGTTTTTACCATTTTTCATCGTTCCACTTTTTTTGTGGTTTAAATTGATTGCCACCATACTGAAATCTTTTGTGTCGTTTATTATGACAAGCTTTACACAATGTTCTGAGATTATCAGGATCTAATTTCAAATCTGGTCTATCTTGCAACTCTGCAATATGGTCAACTTCTAAGTCTTCAGTTGTTACTTTTCCTTCTTCTTTGCACCACTGACACTCAAAGTTATCTCTTTTCAAAACCATTAACCTTACAGTTTCCCAATCTTTACTGTTATAGAACTTTTTACGTGTTTTATAATCATTCATCATGTATAAACTCCATAATAAAAGACACACCACATTAGTGATGTGCCTTCGAGTATTTATTCAATTCGTATAGCTATATTATAAAGTTATATATATCATTAATGCACATTACCTTCGATGTCTTCTATCTCTTCGATGTCTTCTCTTTATCGTAGTGTCCTTGCTGTGCATCCATGTATACATTAACTATCTCATTGATACATGCATAGAACTTAGAGTCACTATTGATTTCCATTAAGTCTTTGATAGTCTTGTGTTGCATGTTTAGTTTAAGCATTTGTAATATGTGATAGTTCCTATCATCTGTTATATATTCTTCATACTTATCTATGAACTCTATCTTGTTAAGTATCTTTACATTACGTCGATACTCTCTATTCCTATTAAGTACTTTAACTAATACCTTATCACCTGTACCACCTTTGGCTTTAGGCATTACAGACTCGATACCATATTGCGCAATAGATGTACTGTCTGCGTCATAGACTTGCGACTCTATAATATTACGCATCCACTTATAATCATTGATCATTCCTTTTACTTCATCTCGTGTGTACAAGTGATTACCTCCAGTTAATTAACGTCTCCATATTTATCAAAGAAACTTTTCTTATTAGATACATTTATCACATATTCATAGGTCGCTTCATCATAATATCTATAAAATATAGTGCCGATCGGATAACTTACATTCTCTTTAATTCCATTTCTCATAAGTCTTTCTTGTCCTTCTACATTTGTAATTAGAAAAACATTTTCAACTATAAATTCTCCTACCTCTTTGAAATTCTCTTTACCTTTAAATTCAATGTATTCTACTTCTCTAGGTTTCTCATAAGCTTTCTTAATCATTGTGATTACCTCCATTGTTTATTGTTGGTCGAAAGGTGTACGTTCTACTTTGATGATTTCTAATGCTTGTTCTTCCGTAAAACCTTGTTGTCTTAAACTTGTTAATCTCTCACGTTGATATTCAGATTTCAATCTGGCCACTTCAAGTATTAAAGGAAAAGTCGATTTCAATTCATATATTTGGTTTTGAATATTAACATCTTCTTTTTTACTACCGTCAAGATTAAATATATTATCCATTGTATTTACCCCCATTACTTAAAATATTTCTTCGCTCTCTCTATTTCAAACTCCACATCTTCTATATCGCAATCTCTCACGTACTTAGTGAATAGATACACATTCGTATATCTCTGCGCGTCTAACTCCTGACGTAAGACTGTGTTGTTACCTATCGCTATGAGTAGAAGTACGCCGAGTATAATAGTTAATGCTATCCACATTAGTTGTCATTCCTTTCCTCGTTAAATCCTATAGCTAAATTTTCAAATGCCAACACTAAGATAGTACGCCACTGTTCAGAGGTTAAATTGGTATGTCTATTATTAATTCGATTTAAATAATTTATTAAGTCATTAGGATTATTATACGTCACACCATCAATGGCAATGCCTAAACCAGATATACAATTAGAATTTATTCCCATTTACTACAACTCCTCCATATAAGTATTAAGTGTCAACACTTTAAATCCATATGCATATGCAATATCATTAGCTTCTTTAATACTTGAAAATCTTTTAGCTTCATGCGCATATTGTGTGACTTTTAATACAGTTTGTACTATTACATGACCACCATATACTTTAGTTTCTTCTTCATAGAAGTCACCATCATTAGTTTCAATTACATATTCTTGATTGATTAATTTGCTCATTGCTCACTATCCTTTCCTGGTGGTATTCTTGTGCCCTTATCTTTCGTTGGCTTAGATAGGCTTTTGTGACTACCAAGACACTTTGTAGGATTCATTGGTTTAGTTTCGAACGTTTTTAACTTGTTAGCATAATAATAGTTCTCTGACTTATTCGTACGGTTACGATCTATTTTATAAACGGTGTAACAAATCATTCCAACCACCACTACAATAGTTAATAATATCAATTCCACTACTCACTCACCTCTACTTTAATTCTGTTCAGGTCGTATTGATCCGTTTCTAATGCGTAATCATTAGGTGCAGTATCAACTTCATCTGGCTTATACTTGATATATTCATATACTTTGATCAGTGAGTTATATATAATAATTGCTGCTATTGCAGTTAAGAATGTTTCAATGTATTTATTCATAATGTATCGTTTCCTTTCGATATTTTTTTATAGTGCTCATACCCACAATCAAGGCATTGCTTGTAAACGGTTTGTACTTTACCAGAAGCATAAATTCTCTCTATATCTGTATATAACTAAGACATTTAGGACATTGAAAAATTGTTTCTTTTTTTATATCTGAATTATGTTGATAAAATTCTTCATCTTTAAAATTATTTCTTGAAATATCTTTCATTAATTAGATGACCCCCTTATATTTATATTAGGTGGTGATTAAATGAGTTTAGCAATTAGCATTATTTCCTTATTCATATCGTTGTTTGCAATGCTTTTTAATGGCTTTAATACATATAGAAATTGGAATAGACAACGATTTAAGATACGTTATGAAATGAAAAAAGTTTATTTTGATGAAAATGTAGCTTTTTATGTTAAGTTCTTAATCATCAATGACTCGTCAGAACCTATTACGATTACTGGTATTAAAGTTAATGATAAGGTTGCAGATAGTAGAAATTTAACTATCCCTAATTTAAATAAAACAAAACCATTGTTGGAAACAAAAGCTATACCATTTGAAATAGGAAGTTTTGGTGCTGAAGAATTTTACACGTACTTTTATAGAAATAATGAAAACTTCTCTAAAGGATTTGTAGTTGAATTAAGAACCTCACGTGGTGTAACAACTAACCATTTCAAAAAGCGAGACAAAAACTTAATAGAGCCTATAGTTAATTTATTGAAATATTAGAGGGCTTTATTGCCCTCATTTTACTTTCCTAATACTTCCTTAACCTTCTCTAAAATATCCTTACTCTTTAAGGTCTGCTTCTTTGATGAATGTGCCATTGATTGTCTTTCCTTTTCTCCCTTTAATCTCGTCATATGCATACTGTAAACACTCCTGTAACGTCATATCATGTTGTTGTGCCAATATAATTAATGTAACGACTGTATCACCTATACCGTCTTTTAATGCATCCATTTGTCCACGAGATAATGCTGCTGCAACTTCGCCCGCTTCTTCATAGAATTTAAGTGCTTGTCTATCTGAATTACCATTGTGTAGATTTTTATCTACGCTCCATGTTTCAACTTGTTTTACTAATTGATCTAATGTGTTATTCATTTATTTCTCCTCCATTAATAATTTCCAATACTTGTTCTACTGAAAGATATCCGATTGGTTCACTTATAAGGTGATTTATTCCATTGATTTGTTTACATTTTGCAAGTTCATATAAGCCTTCTGTATATCCATAAGAAAATTGATGTTTCACTACACTGAAATAATTATCTATAGCATCTTCTTTAAATAGATATTGCATTCCATCATAAAGTCTTTGATGTCTAATGAAGTTCTTATTAGATAGAAACTTATTTTCTACTACTTCCATCCTTTAAACACTTCCTATTTATAATTTTATTTTCTTTAGGCACTCGCATTGTCACATGTACATTTGTCATGCGAATGACAAAACCTTCTACGCCCATTGCAGCTAATTCTTTTTCGACTTGTGTTGGCGTTTTACCTTTACATGGATATTTATAATTTTGTTTAACTGTCTCACTTAGCAACATGCCATCCCCTCATAATCTTTAGCCCATATATAAGTTAATCCATTTTCTTCCAAACGCTTATTACATTTACGAGCAATCACACTACGATCTTGATATAAGTAGTTTTGAGCTTCAGTCGTACTCGTGAATTCTTCAACAATGTTATTATTACTATCAATAAGCATTACTGGTTTAGAACGACCTGCAATTCTTTTAGTAGAGCAATACTCACTAAATGTAGCAATGTATAAGTTATCTGCCTTGATATCGTTATAAATTCCATTTTTAGAATAAGCATGTAAGCCCGCTTCAATGTTTCCTTTAAAAGTCTCATATACAATATTTGCTGCTTTATAGGCTTTTCCTTCTTGGAATAAAGTAATTCTTCCGTGTACATCACTTGGAAATTTGTATATACCATCTTTACTTTTGAAGCGGCCTAAGTTACTGACATATAGTTGATATCCTTCATTAAATCTCCAAATTTCTTCTTTTGGATTAAGTTGTTCGTTTAAAATCTTTCTTTTTGCTAAATTCGGTTTTTCTTTTAATAAGTAACAACCTAGTTTTTGATAATACATACCTTTATATAAATATTGATGAATAGTCATTTTGGATATACCTATTTGAGTAGCAAAGTCTTTAACAGTTGTTTCTATAATCTGATGGTTAAACGGTTCATATATATAAATCATAATTTATACACCGCCTTACCTGCTTTGTTATAGGTCACTTTGATTTTTTCCGACTTTGAAACTTTCTTGTTATATAGATTTACAATACGTTCTGAAATTTTATTAATACTATTTAACATAAGTAGTTCTTCTTCTAATGCATTTACAACAGTGACTAATGTTTTTGTATCTGTTCCAATGTTATATAGTGTTCTTAATGAATTAATGATTTTACTTGTTGGATGTTCCATTCTAATTCTCATTAATACATCGTCTACAAATTGATAAGCATCTGTTTTACTTTTTACAAAGAACTTACCTTCTTCTATGGCTTTTGTTGTTATACCGTTTCTTTTAGCTGAACCTAGTATTCTTGCAGCAATGTTTGCACCTAAGCCACTGTATTGACAAAATTCGTATAAATCTTGATAGTCTTGATTGCCTTCTTTACGGTGGTAGTTCACATGATCGTTAATTGTCCATTTTGATACGAATGAATTACTTTTCTGTAAAACATCTTTTCTAATATCTTCTTTAATTAGAAACTGTATAGGTTCTTCTAACTCTACTAATGCTATATATCTATGTTGACCATCTAATATCTCACCATTTTCTCTAACGATGATTGGAGGTAATTCATAACCATTTTTAATTTGTTTTTTAAGGTTTTCTACATGGTTTCTACTTGGATTACGATTAGATTCTATAAAACTAAATAGTCCATAATCATTTGTTTCATAAACGTGATACGCTGTTTTACATTCTTTTAAGTTAATCATTTGTAACTACCTCCAACATTCTTTGTTGATAATCTCCAATCTTTTTAAGATCGTTCACTTTATTACCTTTAAGACCATAACGAGCAGCATATTTAATCATATTGCCTAGCATAAAACCCTCGAATTGCTCTTCGGTCAATTGTTGTCTAATAAACTCAATAACATCTATGCCATCTTTACCTTCATAATGTGATGGAACATTGTTTGATGTTCTTGGCCAATCATCTGTATTTATTTTTCTTGTGAACGGAAGTTTCACTTTTATAAAATCAAAGTTGTCATCTATGATTGTTGTATTACCATTAGCCATTTCAACTGACGCATACCATTTCTCTCCAATTGATAGATCAATTTCACTCCATTTTTTATTTACGATGGCTTCACAATTATTTTTCATATCTTTCGTAATATTTTGAAATACAATAACATCATTTTCTTTCAAGTCTTTAATTCTAGTCATATTGCTACCCCCTCTGTACTTGGCCATATCTATCAGTTTTAACTGTTGCTATAAGATTGTTATGTTCTAAATGCTCGAACCATTTACTACGTACACTATACTTACGTATATTCTCTTCACTTCTACGTTTTCGCGCTAAACGGACTTGCTGCTGTCTTTGTCTTAGTGCTTGCTCAAAACGCTCTTCTTCGAGCTTAATCATTGCTAATTCTTCTTTACTAATTTGACCTGGGTTGTATTCATATAATTCACTCATCTGACAATTCCCTCCGTACATGCTCTAGTGACTGAGTAACCACGAGACAATCTATGTCTTATGGCTTGCTCAGATACACCATTTTCTAAAGCATAATTTCCTAATTTTTCTGGAATTAAATAGACTTTTCCATCTACTGTTAACTTGTAATACTTCTTGCCATGTTTACGAACTCGATTTTCACGTTTCACTTGATCACGTCCGCTTCATCGAATAATAAATAACTATCATCTATAATGATTTTGTAGTTAGCCACTTTAATCACTGCTTTATCTTGGCCACAATCGGAATACTTTTCTTCAACAATGCCTGGATAACTGAGACTGTATTCAGATGCAGCAAATCTAATCTTCTGACCTACCTTTAAATCTTTGACTTTCAAATTTATTTAGCCTCCAGTATATTGAATATATTTAATTGTTCCGCTTCGACTTTCTTAATTACTTTGTAATGGCCAACAAAGAAACCTTCCCAACCAATTGTTTGGCCATCTTTGTTAGTAAGACGATAAATATCAATGTTTCCACTCACATGTTTTAAGAATTCGATATTCGAAACATTATCTTTGCCAATCTCAATCGACTTATCATTGCTAAACACTTTAACTATCATTTGCATCACTCCACCTAAAATAGTTTGAGTTGAGTATTCAATTCTTCTTTTCTGTATAACTTGTGCTTTCTTTTAAGTTTTTCTAATTCTTTTTTGCTTACGTTACCTTTAAAGATATTTCGATAATACATACCAGCTAAATTTCCTAGGTTATATAAATCATCATTTAAAGGAATGACGCTGCACATTTCCCAACCATCACTGGCATAGAGAATATATTTATGTTTAACGCCTTCTATAACACCCATCACATAACCTCTATAACTGCAGGTCTTGTGTTTTTTTCATTCAACTTTCTAATAAATGTTTTATACGCTTTATCTTCATCACCATTCGCATCATCAATCAGCTTTTGTGCATATGTCGGTGATACTTCTAAATACTTCTGTATATCTTCAATAGTAATCACAGAGTTTTAATTCCTTTCATTCGATAGTCATCACCATAAACCTTAATAATTGTCGTGTTCTTCAAAGCTCGACTAAAGTTCTTACCAAAGTCTTTATTTTTTGAAAGCTCTTCTGCGCTATTATTTGTTGTGAGAATATTATGCTTACCTTGTCTCATATTCATCACATCAAAGAGTTTCTGATTTCCGAATTGACTAACCGTCGTACCATAATCATCAAGTGCTAGTAAATCCACATTTTTAATGATTTGATCAAGTTGTCTTTCATTAAGATTGCTATCTTTATTGAATGTATCTCTATACGCTGTAATCAGTTGTGGCACATCCATAAATAGTGCAGTAAAACCTTTATCTTTAACTTCTTTAACAACTGACATAGCTATATGTGATTTACCTAATCCATAAGTTCCTTGCAGCAATAACGATTGTTTATTATCTAAACTAAAGTTATCTGCATACCGCTTCGCATGTTTTAGTAGTTTCTCTTGGCTCTCATTTCTAGGTTTATAATTCTCAAAAGAAGCGGACAATAAGTCTTCAGGTATAATTGAGTTTTTAAAAACCTTTTCTATCTCGAGACGTTTAATTTTGTTTTTATATCTAATAGTTTGTTCTTTAGCCATTTGTTTTATCTTGCAATCGCATCCTATTTTTTCTTCTTGGCCATTATCGAACTTTACATAGTCGTAAAGATTGCCACAGTGAGGACAACGTAAATCATTCTTTTGTTCAATGATTTTACTTTTAGTTTTGATATTGAAGTTTAATTCATTAAAACCTTTCATGGCCAACCTCCTTAAAACAAATCACTATATTGAGAGTTATCATAATCTTTCTCTATAGCTTGATTGTTATTTTTTATTCGTTCTTTCTTACGTGCCTCAACATCTTCAATGGATTTAATATTGTTTTCATACCAGTTTTTTAGTATTTGATTTACATAGTTCCATTTATAAACATTGTTTTCTGCAGCTTCTTTTAAAGCTCTAATTACAATGTCTTCACCATTAGCTCCAAAGTCATTTATCCATGCATTAACTTGATCTACAATGACTGGTCTCAAAATGCCAAAGCCGTTTTCTTGATAAAAATTAAATACTGAAGGTGGCTGTGGTGGTTGAGTAGCATTTGTGCTACTACTGCCGTTATTTTTAGTACTTTTATTTTTAGTACTATCATTATTAGTTCTATTATTATTAGTAGTGTGCGATTTTCCGTCGTTGGATTTTCCGACGTCGGTTTTTCCGTCGTTGGATTTTCCAACGTTGGATTTTCGCATGTGGATAGATTCTTTTTCATCCACATTTGATTTTCGAATGTGGGTAGGTTGTTCATATACTTCGTATTCGTATCCTTGCATACGTCCTTTATCATCACGTTTTCTTTTACGTTTGATATAACCCGCTTCTTCTAATTGTTTTAATCCACTCTTTAAGCTGCTTAGTTTATCACTCGTATGTTTTATTAATTCTGTTTCATAAATTTGCCAATCGTCTGGCCGACTTAGTAAATAAAGAAGTATGCCTTTCGCTTTCCAACTTAGTGATGCATCATGAATAAATGCTTTGTGAACAGTTACAAACTCTCCACTCTCTTTGAAAACTCTAAACGTAGCCATTTCAATGCTCCTTTCATGATTGATTTAATTTCTGGCCTTTAAGTAAACGATTCAGTCTTTGATCTACATCCACCCAACTATCAGTAAGTGAATATTTTTTATTAAAACTATGAATGCCCATAGTATGTTGCTCTCTATGATGTATTGGACATAAAGCTAAAACTTTATTACTTGTGTGTTCTATCTTCCGTCTATTACGTCCACGACCAACTGCTTGATAATGTGCTAGTTCCGCTCGCTTACCACAAATCACACACTGACGATTGACTGTAGCCCAGTAGAGCATTGCTTTATCACCTTTAAGTAAACTACTCGTTTTAACTGTGAAAGTAATATTGTTAAAGAACATCCAGTCAATAATGGCTTCAATGATTTGTGACGCTTGCTTTCTAGTACAATTCGATAAAGAAATCTCTTTTTCATATCCATATAACACTCTGATGTATTCCTGGAACATATAGCGCATGTAATCTCTAGGTTGGCCAATATCAATTTCTATATCGTTACATAATGCAAATATCTTCTTTCTTTGCTTATCAGTAATCTTGTTTGTATCAATACTTCTTACTTCAATAGGTAATGGTATTCCGTTATCTATAAGCTGCAGTTCATCTTGTGTTAGTTCAACATCATTAATAACTGCAGTTATCGTTCCGTTATCGTTTCTTTGATAACCTATAATTTTTGACATAGTTTATTGCCTTAGAACGGTAAATCTTCATCACCAATATCAATCGGCCCATTAGCGTTTTGGAATGGATTATTACCTACTGGTTGATCATTACTTTTAGTTTGTTGGCCACTCTTACTATTTTTTGGTTCTAAGAAGTGAACATTATCTGCCACCACTTCAGTAACAAATATTCTTCGACCTTCTTGATTTTCATAACTTCTTGATTGTAAGCGCCCATCAACACCAGCTAAGCTACCTTTAAATAAGAATTTATTAACATTCTCTGCTTGTCTTCTAAATACTACACAGTTAATAAAGTCCGCTTCTCTTTCTCCATTTGCATTAGTGAACGTTCTGTTAATAGCTAAAGTAAATGTCGCTACTGCTACCCCTGAAGGTGTTACACGATATTCAGGATCTTTTGTTAGCCTTCCTACTAACGTTGCTCTATTAATCAAATAAATCTCTCCTTAACTTAATTAGTTTTATAGCTAATAACTTCGTTGTAATTTGTTTCTAACGTTTTATAATTAACTTCTAAATCTGCTATACTTTTCGATTTATCATCATTTTGTCTGTGTAATTCTGATATATATTCCAATGCATTTTCTAATTGATTGTTTGCATGTTCGAGTTGAACTGTTAGCTTTTCTACTTTAGATGCCTTTAATAAAAGATTACGTAGTTCACTTTGCGGAATACTTACATATGGTTCTTGCACATTTACGCCTCCAGTTGTAAGATAAAATTAGTTATTTAACATTTGAGATTGGACTGATTGCTATTTGCCGATAGCATCAGTCATTTTTTATCTTTTCGAATTCTTTATCGAAATAGAGAAACGTTGCTAATGCTGCAAACAGTGAAATACCTAGTGCATGCATAATATAGAATTGTGCAGTTATTAGTACGATTGAAACTAATGTGAATATTAGAATCGCAACGATAAATGCTGCTTCTGAATACGACATTTATATCACCTCCTTTTAGTGATTTTATTTTTGATTAACCGTTATAAATTTCTTTTTTAAAATCTTTCAAGAACTTCCGCATTAGTTCAGCATCAAAATAATGTGATGAACTTCCACCTTGCCCTTCAAACCAAATGCCATTTTCTTTTAAATACTTATTGAATCTAGGCACTTCTAATATCCTTTTAAATATTAGATATCTACTCAATTTAGATTCTTGAATGAGATCTTCCATTGTCCAAGTAACTGGCAATGTTTTACTAATTAACTTTTCAAGTTCTACTTTAGGTATCAGTACGTGTGTATCTGGTATGGTAACTGTTAGTGTTTGATTCATTTTGTATGCTCCTTTCATGTATAATTTAGTTATCGCTATTGCGATAAAAGGAGGTGTAGTAATAATGGATCCTATAATTGGTAAAGGTTTAGACAAAATTATTGAAGGTGCTGCTGATGGTCCTATTAAAACCTTAAATACTACATGGGATTTAATATTTGGTGGCTATCATAACTGGGTTGCTAAAAAACAATATAAGCGTCAACAAGATTTAGAAAACTTTAAAGCTAATATTGAAGCCAAAATAAAAAATATACCTAGAGATAACTTAAAAGAACCTGAACTTTCAATAATTGGTCCAGCAATAGAGAGTTCAAAATTCTACATTAGTGAACAAAATATTAGAGAACTTTTTTCTAATTTAATTGCTGCTGCTATGGATGATAGTAAAACAAATGAAATACATCATTCATTCGTTGAAATAATAAAACAAATGTCTCCTAAAGATGCCATTTTATTCAAATCCCTTTGTAATCGAGATACAATTCCTGCTGTTAGGTATAAAGCAGTACAAGGTAATAATTTGGGAATGAACTTTTTATCAGATGTTGTAATAAATAATTCTCCATTAACTATTGCTGATACAGAGATTGCATTGAATAATCTTGAAAGAATTGGTTTGTTAAAAATTGACATTGGGACTAACTATTACACAGATAAAAGGAATTATAATAATTTTTTTAGTTATGAATTTATCGATAAATTTACGAAGCAATATGAAAAAAATAAACATGATGTTTATAGTAATGCCTTTTATTTAATTAATCTTTTTGGTGTCGATGCATTATCTCGTCGTAGCAATATATCTACTGAAGAAATCTATAACTTAGTAAAACCAGCTTGTATTGAATTCGATAAAGGAATGATAGAAATAACTGCTTTTGGCAAAGCGTTTACTCACTGCTGTTTCTAGTGTATTGAAAAAGGTTTTCCTATAGCTTTTTTATAATTTCTAGCACTTCTAATCTCCTCCGCCAAGATGACGATTAGGAGTGCTATTTTTAGTTTTTGAAGCATTGCGATGCCTCCTTTTTGTATAATGTAGTTATCCCTTATCGAAGGAAGGTGAAATTTATGGATATCAAATTCTTACAATCTTTAGATTTTTTAATTCAAAAAGCGAACAAAGAGCATGTAACTAAAAATTGGAATATTGTTTTTGAATTAAATAATGAATTACTTACTGCTAATTTCATCAAAGATACTGCAAGCCAAAATGCTGTTTTCAGTAGTATCAAATCAGATGATGATAAAGAAAAAATACCTTTGATGACTGAAAGGTTATATCGTAAATTACGTTCTGGTAATGAATTCGAAGGTCTTGAATCACCTTTAAAGAAAATAATTCGTTACTTAGAAAACAAAAATGCATTCGACGTTTATAGACTATTAAAGTTTTATATAGGTCAATTTGAAGTCGACTCATCTCAATTAGATAACTTTGCTTTTAATGTTAAAAATCTAAAAACTGGTGAAGATTTTCCATTTATAGAGATTGATGAATCTTCAAAAGTACAATTTGTTACTTTGGTTACTGATGAAGATTTACAAACTCTGACTCATGTTTCAAAGTAAGATGAACTAATTGAAGGACTGCGTATGCTTCTCTATACGTAAGTTCTTCTTTTTTAAATTCATTTAAAATTTTGTCGTGTAGTTCAAACGTTCTTTGGGTATTTTCTTCTCTAGCTGCTTTAATTTTTTTCTCATAATCAGATTTCAGGCCATAAAGTCTCCATTCTGCATCATTCATGTATTCTTCCATTTCTATGCCTCCGTTACTTCTGCTTCATAACCAAAATCAGTCATGATTTCATGAATTTTCAATCTACCTTTTTGAGTCCAACGTGTTTGTGGTTGAGTATCTGGTCGTCCATCTGAACGAACAATTTCAATAGTGTGTGATTTCGTGTAGCCTTTGTTCATATGTTCTGCGTAAAGCACCCACTGTTTACCGACACGACGTTGTAATCTAGCTTGATGTAGTAACTTGTTCAGCTTTTGTGCAGACAATCCATAATCAGCTGCAATTTGTGTAATTGTCATTGTGCCTGGTGATTTTAAGATTTCATCTACATAATCGGCCTTTGGTTTTAACTCACCAATCTGTTGTTTTAGGATTAAGTTGTTATCTTTTTCTTTCTTATATTCTGTGAGTACGTTGATAATGTAGTCTGGATCACGTAGTGTTTGTTCAATTACATTGTCTGTGGCGTAAATACCATGTTTACGAATGGAAGGTAGAACATCTTCAAACACCCATTCTTCAAATTCATCTGCTTGGGGTAGTTTAGAACGTGTGATTAATCTATATAAATTACCTTCATCAATGAATTTCTTGTTTTGCTTTCTACCTAATTTATCGATGACTGAACGAATCGTTACCCCACGTTCTTTTGTATGATCTCTAACTGCTTTGTGTGGGTTTGTATATCCTAAAATTTCTGCTACTTGAATTGCTGGAAACCATTCTTTACCTTCAATAGTTAAAATTTCTAAATTTCCAAATTGTGAATTTTGAAAAACCTGTAATTCATTCATTTTTTAGTTCCTCCTTAACTTCTTCATTCAACGCCCACATTCAACGTACAGTCTTGGCAATGACCTAATAATGTATTGTGGTATGGCTCATATCGTCGCTCACTCTCGCTCTTATACGCTCAATGTGAGCGTTGAAACTCACTGAGTTTTTAATTATTAAGTTTCTATATTTTTTTCTGTATTCTCTTTAGATAAATTCCGAAAAAACTCGGTTTCTTTTCCAAAAAAAATATTATTGCTATCTATAAAATAAACTTTTGGAATTTCCGCAATAATATTTCTAGGTATTCTAGAGTTATCTTTCTCATATCTAGAAAGAGTGTCAGCATTAATACCAAGCCTTTTAGATGCTTTCTCTTGTGTTAAACCAGCGTTAACTCTAGCGGCTCTCATAGTAATTTGCATTTCTTTTATCCCTCGCTTTCTTTAAGTATGTACTAATTATAAACCGATTTAATTCGGAATGTCAAACGGAAAATTCCGTTTCAAAGAAAAATATTCGGATAAATTCGGAAAAATACTTGTTTATACATTTTCCTTCCTATATAATGGAATTATCAAATTACAAATTAAAAATTTTTTTCGAGAGGTAAAAAATATGGATAGAAATTACGAATTGAAACTTCAAATATCTACTAATATTAGAAAAATTATGAAAGCACAAGGTTTAAGACAATTAGACTTAGCAAATAAATCTGGAATTTCACGCAGTACAATTTCTGACTATTTAAACAATAAAACATTAATTAATCCTGAAAATGTTCAAAAAATAGCTGATGCGTTAAATGTAAATAAATCTGATATTGATCCATCATTTAACCCTCAAAAAAATCAAGATACAATGGCTGCTCATTTAGATTATTCAGATTTAACTGAAGATGAGCAAAAAGAAGTAGAACAATTTATTCAATTTATCAGAAATAGAAAAAAATAAGGTGTGTTTTGTATGGGGAGATACGAAGATTTATTAAAAAAGTATGATTACATATCTATAAACGAAACTGGAAGCATACCTAAGTTTATGTCTGGTTTCTATATGAATGGCGAAATATTTATTAATAGTAATCGCCCTACTACAATAAAATTGGAAACTTTAGCGGAAGAACTAGCACACCATGAAATTACTTATGGAAACATACTCGATGACAAAGATGTACAAAGTAGAAAGTATGAGTTAAAAGCTCGTAGGTTGGCTTGTGAAATTCTGATACCTCTTAAAGAATTAATAAGTGCATATCTACAAAATGTTCACAATTTATATGAATTAGCTGATTATTTTGAAGTAAGCGAATCATTTGTTCTTCAAACTTTGAATCATTATCAGCGTAAATTTGGACACTCAACTCGTTGTGGTAAATATGTTATTCAATTTGAGCCATTACGAGTGTTTGAATATAAAGATATATGAATATTACATATTTAAAGGCGGTGGTTTTTATAAGAAAACGAGTGCCTCACCTTAGAATACAAATGAATATAAAGGCTTAATCTACATACAGGAGAAAAATCATGGAAGAAAAATTTAATAACGAACAAGAAGAAAGACAGTTTAGACAGTTTCAAGAATATCAAAAACAACAGGAAGAAGAGAAAAAGAAAAAACGTAAGAAAGGTTGGCTTTTCGGCTGCGGTGGTTGTTTAGTTTTATTAATATTATTAATTATTGGTCTTACATCATGTACTGGAGCCTTTGTCAACGAAGTAGATAAACAAATGAATGATGGTAATTCAGAAGTAAAAGAAGATAAAAATGCTTCTAAAGAACAGACAGCAGCATTAAATTCAGCTAAAAATTATGCGGACGGAATGCATATGTCTAAACAAGGAATTTATGAACAATTAACTTCTAGTGCTGGAGACCAATTCTCAGAAGAAGATGCACAATATGCGGTTGATCACTTGAAAGCTGATTATAAGAAAAATGCATTAGAAAGCGCTAAGTCTTATCAAGAAGACATGAATATGTCTAAAGATGCAATTTATGATCAATTAATCTCAAATTCTGGCGATAAATTCACAGAAGAAGAAGCGCAATATGCAGTAGACAACTTAGATAAGTAGAATGATGAGGGTACTTGGTACCCTTTTGTTTTACTCTATCACATTTGAGCCGTTGAGGGTTTATAAGTTGCATAAAATTGATTAGTGTTATGGTAATTGTTTAATTAAAATATTTAATAAGAAAGGATTTGGTTCTATGTTTGAAAATCTACTTGCTTCTATTGGAATAAACTCTGTGAAGGTTGAAACTTTAGTAAAAAATAAAAGTATTCATAGTAATGATACTTTGGAAGGAATTGTAAGAATAGAGGGTGGTAATTCTTCTCAAACTATTAACAAAGTTTCATTAACTTTAGTAGAAAGATATGAAAATCCTGATAAAAAGAGTCAATTTCCTGTTTTAGAAAATGAATTACAAACATTTACATTACACACAAATGTTGAATTAAAAGAACACGATACAATAACAGAAGAATTCAAATTTAATATTTATGAATATGAATTTAAAAGCGAACCAAAACATTTAATATTAAAAACACATGCATATGTAGGTTATTCAGTTGATGCTTATGATGAAGATAAAATTGTTTTCAAATAAGAAATTGATATTTGTATAAAATCTTATTATTAATAATAAATCAAAGGAGATATATAATGAAAAAATTTTTAGCTTTAATTTTTAGTAGTGCTTTAATTCTAGGCGCGTGTGGTAATGATGACACATCTAACAAAGATTCTGATACTAAGTCAGAAAATAAAACTGAAAAGAAAGCTGACGATAAAAAAGATAATAAATCCAAAGAGGATAAAAAGTCTAAAGAAGAAAAGAAAACTCAAGAAAAAGAAGATAACTCTACTGAAGAACAAAACACGCAAGAATCTGCTACAAACGAACAAGTTCAATCTCAACAACAAATACAACAACCTGCAACTCAGGAACAACAGCAAACACAACAAGTTCAACAAACTCAAACTGATAATAATCAACAACAAAATGTCAAAATACCTAAAAACTCTGAAGTGCCAGAAGAATATATTAAAGGTGATGTTGCAAACGCACTAGATAGAAAGACGGCTATAGAACGACAAGCTATTGAAGATAATGAAAAAGGTTTAATAAGCGACGAAGAAAGTCAAAGAATACAAGAACAAGCTGGCAATCAATTCAATCAAGCAATTGAGAATCAGTACGGTCCTCAAGATTAATAGCGCCCTAGCGACGCTTTAATATAAACAAAAAAAAGCCTACATTAGTAGACTTTAAAGGTGGTGAGATAAATGAGTGAAGATAATAAAAATTATAGTGAAAAAATAAAAAAGCAAGGTGTTACTCGAAGTAATCCAGCAAATAAAAGTTTTGAAAAACAAGAATCATCAGAAGAATTAAAAAGAAAGCTATCTGAAAAAGCGAAAAATAATGACTAATTTTCGTTCATTAAATATAAATCTATTTTTATTTGTTGTTTGAGATCGATAAGTGAATGCTTTTCCCATAGCTCATCTTTATCAGGAAGATTAAATACATTAAAACCTTGATATTTAATTTCAAGTAAATCAAAGTCACTCGTTGAAGAATTATATGCCATTAATTCACCTTGTTTTATAATTTTATCATCAAAATCATAAACCACAATATACACGGGATTACGGTTATTATTAAATAATTTATCTCTTTTATCTAACAGGCTCATATCATCTAAATCTAATTTACTTCTAGTTCTGTTAATTAATTTAATTATAATTTTAATTACAATTACGTTTATCCCAAAAATCATTAAAGCGAAAACAATCAAAAATATGATGGTAGCAATTAACAATTTCCAGGGATTAATTGTATTTAAATGGTTTATACCTTGATTACCTAAAAATAAAGCAAAAGTAATGTACCATATTAAAAATGTTTCCACCGAAAACAATAATAAAGCGGGAGTATTAATGGTTTTATTTTTTTCACTTACTAAACCAATAAACGATAAATACTTGTAGGGAATGTAACCTAAAACTCCACTAAGAAACAAGCCGCTAAGAATTTGGAACATATAGACACCTACTTTTTATTTAATTATAACATATATCTATACTTTTATATTAACCTATTACTTTTAACTATAGTTATTGGGTAGTCCGCCTACCCTTATTATTTTTTAACAATTAATGCGAACGTATGTTCTTTAAGGAGGTGAATTTTTAATATAATCATCACTTTAGAAAGGAAGGAAATTTATGTCTGTAAAAAAAATCAATAGCACTTGGACTTATGACTTTCAATATAATGGTAAGAGATACAGAAAAAGAGGTTTTAGAACCAAAAGAGATGCTTCGCAAGCTGAAAAAGAATTATATATCGATTTGAGTAGAGGTGGCCAATTAGCAGATGATATTACTTTTATAGAATACTTTGATAGATGGATAAAAGTTAATAAAGTAGATAGAGTGTCTCAATCTACGCTAAACAGATATTATAGCGCTTTAAATGTCTTTGAAGAAAAATTCGGTTCTATTCTTATTAAAGATGTTAGCCAATTAGGTTATAGAGAAATGCTTAAAGAATATGCTGAAGGTCAATTTATTGGTGGACGTAAAGAAGGAAGAACAAAAGAAAGCGTAAAAAAATTAAATAATTGTTTTTCTCAAGCATTTAAAGATGCATTAAATGAACGTCTAATTTATAAAGATCCAACTTGGAATGCGCCAATATATGAGAAAAAAGCAGCAATGAGTGAAAAACAAAAGTATTTATCTTTAAAAGATTATCAACTGTTAAAGCAGACCGCTTCAACTAAGTCACATTTATCATACCTAGCAATTTATATTCTAATCGCGACTGGTGCAAGATTTGGAGAAGTTCAGAAACTCAAAAGAATGGATATTAATAAGAGTAAGAATACTATTCATTTGAGAGGAACTAAAACAAAATCAGCTGATCGTTATGTAACCATTACTTCTAAGGATATGAAACATATAATAGATGTAATCAATTCTAGACCGCTTCATAAAGATGGCTATATATTTAATACTGGTGTTTCACTCATTACTAATAAAGCAGTGACAACTGCAATGAGAAACATTCTGGCCAAACATGAATTAAAAAGTGACTATGGACTCCACTCATTACGACATACTCACGCTTCTATGTTATTAGGCCATGGATTTAGTATACAATATGTTAGTAAAAGACTTGGCCATGCAAACATAGAAATTACATGGCGAGTGTATAGTCATTTACTAGATGAAATGAAGTTACAAGAAGATGAAATGTTAGATTCAAAACTCTCTTTTTTCTAAGGTATCTCAAACCGACAACAAGTCGACAACGAAGTGCTTAAAAACGCCTATTTAAAGGCAACAGACAATCCCTCCGTTTCCGTCATTTAACTCTTTACTTTTTAAGTAAAGAGTTTTTTTATATAAAAAAAGAGCCATTGTTTCTACAATTTGACTCCTTTTTTATATTGAAACTAATACGCCATTAATTTCAATATACTGTCTTTATCAATATCACCAAAGTAATGATAAAAGTCATAGTCTTCCATTACTTCTTTTATATGAGTATAATCGTGTAATATTCCTACTAAAGCATCTTCTAATTCATTGACATTTCCTTCTCCAAAGAAATCGCCAAAGATTTTAGCATGTTCAATTTTTCCTTTTTTGACATCAAATTTAACTTGAATGAATCCTTTTTCAAACTTCTCGTCCCGTTCAAAATTATATTTAGGATTTTTACCATAATTCCAATCCCAAGTACGATATTTTTCATTGCTTAATTGCTTAATATTGCTCCAGTCTTCTTCCGTTAAATGATATTCCTCTACTTCATGCTCACCAAAGATAGTTTTTAAAATGATTTGCTTAAATTGATCGATTGTAATAGATTCATCTAAAAATTCTTCAATGTTTGCTACACGTTTACGTACAGATTTCACACCTTTAGATTGAATTTTTTTAGGATTCACTTTTAATGCGTTTTGTACTTCTTCTAAATCACTATTTAACATTAATGTACCATGACTAAACATACGATTTTTAACCTTAACCATAGCATTTCCGGAAATTTTAGCTGTGTCTACTTGAATGTCATTACGGCCTGTCATTTCTGCATCTACACCCATAGATTGTAAAGCTTGAACAATAGGCTCAGTAAATTTCTTGAAGTTATGAAAACTGTTACCATCATCACTCGTTACAAAGCTAAAATTCAAATTTCCTTTATCATGATACACAGCTCCTCCTCCAGAAATTCGTCGTACAACATGAATATGATGATCATCTATATACTGTTTATTAACTTCTTCAATTGTATTTTGATTTTTACCTACAATGATTGAGGGTTCATTAACATAAAATAAAAAGTAACTATCATCTGCAGGTAAATGTTTAAGTACATATTCTTCCATAGCTAGGTTAATTGTAGGGTCAGTAATATTATTATTACTTACAAATTTCATAGTACTCACCTTTCTCTTTCTTTTAAAATTTAATAATGCAATACATCATCCATTATCGATTGTTTAACTTAATTATGGCATTATTTTCAAAAATAATATAATATTTTCTAATTTTAGTATATATTTGTTTATTTGTAGTGTAAATTTTAGTACAATATAGTCTAGCTATGATTTGAGGAGGACTCGAAATGACTGTTGCAGAAGTTGGAAATATTGTAGAATTTTATGACGGTTTAAGAGGCCGTGTTGAAAAAATTAATGATAATTCAGTTATTGTTGATTTGACAATTATGGAAAATTTTAATGAACTAGATTTACCTGAAAAAACAGTTATTAATCACAAACGATATAAAATCGTTGAATAAGAAGGTTAATATTAAATGAAAAATACATCTAAACCCTTAATTTGGTTTGTTGCAAGTTTTATTGTATTTCATCTCATCTTATTTATAATGTGGGGAGAACATCAAGAATATTGGTATTTATATACTGGTATAATGTTAATTGCTGGCATTAGTTATGTATTTTATCAACGGGATATCACATCAAAACGTCTATTAACCTCTATTGGTGTGGGAGTAATCACAGGTGTTGTATTAGCGATAATACAACTTATATTTTCACTTATATCGTCACAAATTACTTATACCGAATTAATTAAAGAATTATCAAGAACGGGTGTATATTTTAAATGGCAAATGTTAATTACTATCTTATTTGTCATTCCTTGTCATGAGTTATACATGCGTGCTGTCTTACAAAAAGAGTTAAATAAATTCAGACTACCTCGCTGGATAACAATTTTAATACCTGCATTATGTTCTAGTTCTTTATTTATCTATCTTGATAAATGGTGGATTGTTATTTTTATCTTTATAGCTCAAGTCATATTATCATTGAGTTATCAGTATACAAGACGTATTGTTACATCGTCTTTAGGTCAAATTGTTGCCATCATTTTATTACTTATTTTTCATGGATAAAAACCTTTTCTTAGTTGCTAAAACTAAGAAAAGGTTTTTTGATTGGTATCACGATTCATTTCAATAACGATATTACTTTTTCATTTAAAACATAACTATCTATATACAAAAAAGAGTAGGATAACGAATTCAAAATGAATGTATCCCACTTTCCTTTCTCTGTTTATCCAATTTGAATTCTTTCTTTTGGATAACTAAATTTATCAGGTTCTTTACGCCCAGATATCATAATAATAAATGATATTAAACCGACACGTCCTATAAACATAAGAAGCATTAAGACTACCTTAGTAATACTACTAATATTATCTGTCACCCCAAGTGATAGTCCACATGTTCCAAATGCAGACATGACTTCAAAAAATACCTGTAAGAATGATAAATTATTGGCTTCTGCTGCTAATATAATAATGATACTTACAAAAGTAAGTACTGTCGCCATTATAAACACAGCAAAAGAACGCTGTATATCGATGATATGAATTTCTCTATTAAATACTTTAATCGATGATTTTTCTGTATTGTTATTAAAATTAATCACAAATAAAATAAGTATCGCAAATGTCGTTGTTCGAATACCTCCTCCTACTGAACTCGGAGAAGATCCAATAAACATGAGAATACTCATAATGACATTTGTTGCATCACTAAAGTGTGTCACATCAATGGTTTGTAATCCAGCACTACGTGTAGTTGCAGATTGAAATAATGCATAGAATAAAGATTGATGCCAATTATATCCTTTGAATGCATGATTGTACTCAAGTGCTAAAATAGATAAAAATCCAGATATAAATAAGAAAAAGTAAGTAGTTGTTGTAATTTTAGTAAATAAAGAAAATCTAAAATGACTTACTCTATTTCGTATATAAGCTCTGATTTCAAGTAATACTGGAAAACCAATTGATCCAAGAATAATTAAAAACATTACAATAGTTTGTACAAAGTAATCCTTGGCATATGGAACTAGCGATTGACCAGTAATATCTAACCCACCATTTGTAGTAGCTGAAATAGATACAAACAAACCTTGCATTAAAGCATTTTTCAAATCAGGATTGTCTCTGTAAAAATAAAATGCAAGCAAGAGTGCACCTACAATTTCGATAGTCATGATTGTTTTAACTATTTCAATAATAAGCTTAACTGTCCCACTCATTGTGTCTTTATTATTATCAAGCATAATAAGTTGACGTTCGCGCATACCAATGTGTTTACCAAGTACTACCCACAACACTGTACCTATCGCCATTACGCCTATGCCACCGATGTTTAAGATAATTAAAATGATAAGTTGGCCAAATGATGAATAGGTATCAATAATACTGACTGGCGTTAAACCGGTCACACTAATTCCAGATACAGCTACAAACAACGTATCTATAGGACTTACCTTCACGCCAGGTTTATGTACAAAAGGTAAATTGAGTAATAAAAATGCAACGACAATTGCAATTAAATAATATAAAACAATACCTTGTTGAGGCGTTGATTTTTTGAATAATTTACTGAAAATAGACATTAGTTTGTCACCTCAATGTCATTTCAAATTAATTTCTATATCTTGAATATTTCCATCTCTGTAAATTTTAGCCGATAACGTTTTTAAATCTTGTCGATGGTTAAACAGGATGTGTCTATACTGCAAATTATCTTTTAATGTTTTACCTTCTAATTTTACAATGACATCACCAATTTTTAAACCTGATTTTTTACCTAAACCGCCATCTTTTAATTTTTTCACTAAAATCCCATCATTTATATCATTAGGTAATTTTAAAAGTGAGCGTTCATAATGATTTAAATCATTCACATTTTCTAAAGCTATTCCAGTATTGGGATAATTTACTTTCCCATTTTTTTCAAGCTCTTTAGCAATTGATTTAGCTTCATTAATGGGAATAGCAAAACCCATTCCTTCTATACTTGGCATATTAATTTTTAATGAGACGATACCAATAAGCTCCCCATCTTTATTAACTACAGCTCCACCTGAATGTCCTGGATTAACGGAAGCATCAATTTGAAACGTTTGCATCAATTCATCATTTTTATTATCTTTATCAAAATCAACAGGAACCAATCGATTTAACCCTGAAATAATCCCTTTAGATACCGTATTTCTAAACTCTTCTCCTAGAGGATTACCTACAATTAATATCGATTCCCCTAAAACTAATTTATTTGAATTTCCAATATGGATAGGTTTAATATTTTTATTATTGATTTTTGCTTTTACTACTGCAATATCGGACCATTTATCTTTTCCGACAACGTCACCTTTTATACTTTTATTCTCTCCATATGTAATCTTAACTTTATCCGCTTCACCAACAATATGCGTATTTGTTAATACAAAAAAAGTATCGCCTACAGTTTTGTAGACGACACCTGAGCCAAGTTCATTATCTGATTTTGAATTTGTTGTTTGAACTGAAATATTCTTAGGTGCGTCACTTTCTACTGTTACCACTGATCTGACAGTATTATTAGCGTTTTTCATAGTTGTTGTGTACTTCTTATCTTGTGTATGTGTTTGATTTGAATGTTGCTCTTGAGAAGGTTCAGTAAAAATAGCTTTTACTAAAACTAAGATTAATATTAAAGCAATTGCGATTAAAATTTTAATCCAATGTTCTTTTAAAAAGTCAACGATCTTATTTTGTGTATCATTTGCTGATTGTTCATGTGATTCATGAGGTTGTTGATCCGATATATTTTCTGTCGTATTCTTATCAGAATTAGATATGTGCTTTGATTGTTCACTCTTAGTATGTTCTACTTGAGTTGAATGTTGCTGAGTTGACATTTGTTCTTTCTCAGTATCGATTGATTCTTTATCCTTAGTTGAAGTGTATGATTCTTCAGTTATTGTTGGATGTTTAGATTGTGTTTTAATTGTATCATTATGCTGATTGTCTTTTTCTTTTTTAGACTTTTGACGAGATTCATTATTTTTATTCAATCTACTATAAGTTGGTTCTATAGATTTATTCGTTTCATTTTCACTTTTTGAGCCATTACTCGAAATTGGTTTTTGCTGTTTCAATTTCTCATTATGTATGTCTTCTTGTTTAAGATGTTGTTCTTCAGGCAGAGTTAAATGATGCCTATTATTTTTCTTAGCTGTTTTTGATGCATCTCTTTTTGATCTTAACTTAGCTAAATGTTGTTGTTGTTGAATTTCTTCTTGTGTTAATTTCTCAATTCTAGCTTTTCTTAAATTATCTTTGACACGTTCTTCATTTACTTTTGCTTGATGCTGTTCTTTTTCCGCTAAATGTTCACGCTTTTGTCTTTCACGTTCAATACGTTCCTCGCGTTCTTCATTATGAAAGTATTCGTGACGTTTACGCCCATATTTACTACGCGGTATCACTTGTTTTTTATCATTATCCAAAGATGCCCACTCCTAACCTTGAAATCACAATATATATCACTAAAAAAATGATTTACTTTTATGTGGTTATATATCTATCTGAATTAATTTATATATTACTTAAATTTTAATATCATTAGTGTTAATAAGCAAACGATTGTCAAATATTTTCTAAAAATATTATACAAATAGTTATTAATTGAAAAAACCTTTTGAAGTCTCTTATAAAAAACTTCAAAAGGTATCGATTATATCTAATGCTTAGCATTCTTTTTATTTTTTCGTACTGATGTTAACCATCCAATCACAACTAATAAAATCATTACAGTCCAGAAGATTGCTTGCCATAACGTACTATGTGGGAAATCTTCTGATAATACGCCAATATCTGGATGAGCTAATACGATAACTACTAATTTAATACCTACCCAGCCAACAATTGCGAAAGCGGCACCTTCTAAACCTGGATATTTATTTAATAAATCAACAAACCATGTTGCTGCAAAACGCATTAAAATAACACCAATCATACCCCCGATGAACATGACTCCAAATTGACCTAAATCCATTCCGCCAAAATGAATACCCATCTTAGGAAGTGTCACTGCAATAGCCATTGCTGCTAACATAGAATCAATTGCAAAGGCAATGTCAGCAAACTCTACTTTAAATACGGTAGCCCAAAATTTTCCAGCACTTACTTTCTTTTCAGCGCCAGTTTCATCATAATGATGTTCATCCCCAACTTGTTCCTCTTCATCTTTCTTATGGAAGAAATTCCAAAGATTTCTAATAGACATGAAAATTAAGTATGCAGCACCAATCGCTTGAATAAACCAGAAATTCACAATAATACTAATTAAAAATAAAGCAATAAAACGGAAAATAAATGCTCCTAGTAAACCATAGAATAATGCTTTTTTACGCTGTGCTGGTGGTAAATGCTTAACCATTACTGCCATTACAACCGCGTTATCTGCTGCTAGTAATCCTTCTAAAAATACTAACACTAATATTACCCACAAATAAGGTAAAATTAAGCTTGGATCCATGAAAAGACAGCTCCTTTATTTATTTTTTACAAATAAAAAGACCTATGCTAATTCATAGCAAAGGTCTCACTTAGCAAATTTGCTCATTTTACCGGAAGTATCAACTTCGTAATGACGATAAAATGCTGAATTTAAGATGTTAGTAATATAGCCCCTCAAATTCTCAAGTTACTCCCCTCTGACATTAAGTCATAGGTATTTATTTGTTAAGAGTATTATAACCAGATTTGGTATATATAAACAATGTTAAAGCTAAAAATATTGTATCTCTTTATTATTATTTTAAATTAAACCTTATATTGTCATTTTTTATAATAAACTATATAGTTTAATATCTGGGAATTTTTCTTCAAACCAACGTGTAGCAAATTCATTTTCAAATAAGAAAACAAACTTATCATATCTGTCTTTCACTAAAATAGAACGTGACGTGTTCATCTTATCTTGAATATCCTCTTCATTTTCAATCCAACGTGCAATTTTTCTACCTACAGGTTCCATGACGACATCTACATTGTATTCATTTTTCATTCTGTGCTCGAATACTTCAAATTGTAATTGACCCACTGCACCGAGAATAATTTGATTCGTATGAAGTGTTTTATAATATTGAATCGCACCTTCTTGCACAAGCTGTTCAATTCCCTTATGGAAATGTTTTTGTTTCATAACATTTTTAGCAGAGACTTTCATGAAAATTTCAGGTGTAAATTGTGGTAAATCTTGGAAGTTAAATTTTTGTTTACCTCCAACTAATGTATCACCAATTTGGTAGTTACCTGTATCGTATAATCCAATAATATCTCCAGCTACAGCGTGATTGACGGTTTCTTTATCATCTGCCATAAAAGAGGTAGAGCGTGTGATTTTTTGTTTTTTATTGGTACGTTGCAAGGTCACATCCATACCTCTTTCAAACGCGCCACTGACTACTCTCATAAAAGCAATTCTATCTCTATGTTTTGGATCCATATTCGCTTGAATTTTAAATATAAAACCCGAGAACTCGTCATCAAACGGGCTAACTTCAACTTCTTCATTCGTCTGACGAGCATTAGGCATAGGCGCATAATCTACATATGCATTCAAGAAATTCTGAACCCCGAAATTAGCCAATGCTGAGCCAAAAAATACAGGAGTTAAATCGCCATTTAATAATGCTCCATTGTCAAATTTTTCGCCAGCTTCTTCAACTAACATAAATTCTTCAATCGCTTGTTCGAAAGCACTATCATTGCCAATGGTGTGTTCTTCTTCAAGTTCATACTCATCATTTAAATGTAATATGTTCTCTTCATCTCTAAAAGGTTCAATAGTTTTAGTCTCACGATCAATAATACCAAAAAAGTTTTGTCCCATTCCTATTGGCCAATTCATTGGGTATGTGTCAATATTTAACGTTTCTTCTATTTCTTCTAATAGTTCAAATGGCTCTTTACCTACACGGTCTAATTTGTTGATAAAAGTAAAGATAGGAATGCCTCTCATTTTACATACTTTAAATAATTTTAATGTTTGTGGTTCGATCCCTTTTGCACAATCGATAACCATTACTGCACTGTCAACCGCCATTAATGTTCGGTATGTATCTTCAGAAAAATCTTCGTGTCCTGGTGTATCTAGAATATTAATTTTATAATCATCATAATCAAACTGCATGACTGAACTGGTTACAGAAATACCACGTTCTTGTTCTACTTTCATCCAGTCACTGGTTGCAAATTTCCCTGTTTTTTTTCCTTTTACAGTACCCGCTTCACGAATAGCACCACTAAAATATAATAATTTTTCAGTTAGCGTCGTTTTACCAGCATCCGGGTGTGAAATAATAGCAAACGTTTTTCTTGATTCTATTTCTTCTTTTAAACTCATTCATTATTCTCCTTTAAATCCTTTATTATCCACTTAGATAACTGAGAAGCTATACGCAATGCTTCACTTTCTTCTTTAAATGTAAATAATTGCATTATTAACTCTTCATTTATTTCCTGTTCATTGAGTTGTGCATTTAATTCTACAGACCAAAACATATCTGGAATAGCTATCATATAATAAGAATGATGCACGTGTTCATATAGATAGACATTGATTATTTCATTTTGTTCAGAAAGTTGCTTAATGATCATAGTTGGATTTTCCAAACTTTTTATACGCAGCTTCTAAACCAATTAAATCGTCACGATGTGGCACTTTCACGTGTCCTGGCATAATTTGATAAGGTTCTCTACCTTTAGAAGCAAGTACAACTGTATCACCTGGATTCGCGACTTCGATAGCATGTTTAATACCTTCAGCTCGATCTTCAAATTCTATATAGTTATTATGTGTTGCACCTTTAGCAAGTTCTGCAGTCAACATTTTAGGATCGTCATCTGCTGGATTGTCAGGTGTAAAAATCACATAGTCTGCTCGACATGCAACAGCCCCCATTTCAGGCGTTTTTGTTAAATCACGTTCGCCAGCCATGCCTACTAAAAAGATGAGCTTTTGTTTAACAAAAGGTTGCACTGCATCAATCAGTTTATTCATACCATCAGCAGTATGTGCATAATCAATAATTAAATCGATTGGAAGTGATGGATCTAAAACCTCTAGACGCCCTTCAACAGGTTCTAAAGATTTCACCACTTCTACGATATCTTTGAAATCGATTCCTTTACTCCACACTGCTATCATAGCTGCCATAAGATTTGAGATATTAAATTTACCTACATATGGTGATGAAACATGGTACGTGCCAAATGGAGTAGCAAAATCAAATTGTGCACCTTGTAAAGATTCTTTGATATTTTGAGCCATAAACTGTGCTTCATTATCTATACCATATGTCAATATTTCATAAGGTGTTACTGTTTCTAAATATTTAGAGAAATCATCATCATTATTTAACACCACATACTTTTCTTTTGATAAATCTTCACCTAATTGACTAAATAGTAATGATTTAGCATGTCCATAAGCTTCCATTGTGCCATGAAAGTCTAAATGATCTTGGGTTAAATTTGAAAAAACAGCTACATCAAATTCTACCCCTCTTAATCGTCCTAGAGCTAATCCATGACTTGAGACTTCCATAGTCATTGCTTCAGCTTTACTGTCTACAGCTTGCTTAATTTTCTTAGTAAGCAATACAGTTTCAGGAGTAGTATTTGCCCCCTTTGTTTTTTCTTCATTAATTTGAAATCCATTCGTACCTAAATATGCACTATTTTTGTCTAATCCCCTGTAAATTAAGTGAATCATCGTCGCGATTGAAGTTTTACCATTTGTACCAGTGACCCCAAAGGTAGTGAGTTGTTGACTTGGATAATCAAATAATGTATGCGCTAATATACTGGCTACTCTTAAAGTATCAGGTACAATAACTTGTGTTACTTCTCCTTTAACTTCTTGCTTACGGTTTACAACTATAATTTTAGTTCCTTGGTCAATGACATTTTGACAAAATCTATGACTATCTACGGTATATCCTTTGGAAGCTACAAAGATACTTTCTCCACTAGCAGTTCGTGAATCTGTAGTAATATCAGTGATATCTATATCTAAAGTTCCTATAACTTGTTTAACTCTTATTTTATTGAACAACTCATTCGCATTCAAAATGTATCGCTCCTTTTTTTCAATATCTCTATTATACACATTTTAAAGTTGTTGATAAATTTATTCTCACCTAAAAAAGTAAATTCTGAACTACTTAAAATCAAATAACTTTTGTATGTTCTGTATTATTAATATTAATTCTAAGTTAATTATTTATAAATTTTTTCTTATCTTAGTGTAAGCCTCCTACATTTCACTTTATTAGTGCTAGGATAAGGGTATAAAGTTAAAGTAATCATTGTTCGAATATGCTATAATTCACTATAAATGAATTTTATGACTTCCTTGAATGAAATACATATTATTTATACTAGTATGTATTTTTTACTGTAATACATCATTCGATGGATTAAACTTAAATTATTGGAGGGTGACTATTAATGGTTACTCAAAATAAAAAGATATTGATTATCACTGGATCATTTGGAAATGGTCATTTACAAGTGACACAAAGTATTGTCAATCAATTGAATGACATGAATCTACCTCATATTTCTGTTATTGAGCATGATTTATTTATGGAAGCACATCCCATCCTTACGTCTATTTGTAAAAAATGGTATATCAATAGCTTTAAATATTTTAGAAATATGTATAAAAACTTTTATTATAGTCGACCAGATGAATTAGATAAATGTTTTTATAAATACTATGGTTTAAATAAACTGATTAACCTACTTTTAAAAGAAAAGCCTGACTTGATTTTAATGACTTTTCCAACGCCCGTGATGTCAGTATTAACTGAACAATTTAACATGCGTATCCCTATTGCAACAGTCATGACGGATTATCGTCTACAAAAAAACTGGATTACTCCAAATTCTCATAGATATTATGTAGCTACTAAAGATACAAAAGAAGACTTCGTAAACGTTGGTGTACCGGCATCTTTAATTAAAGTCACGGGTATCCCTATTTCTGATAAATTTGAAGCGGATATTGATCAACAGGCTTGGCTAAAAAAATATCATTTAGATCCTAAAAAAAATACTATCCTTATGTCTGCAGGTGCTTTTGGAGTATCAAAAGGTTTTGAACATATGATAGAACGTATCTTAGAAAAAAGTCCTCATTCTCAAGTCGTTATGATTTGTGGTAGAAGTAAAGGACTTAAACGTAATTTGGAAGCCAGATTTAAATCTTACGACAACGTTCTCATTTTAGGATATACAAAACATATGAATGAATGGATGGCTTCAAGTCAATTAATGATTACTAAACCAGGTGGGATTACGATATCCGAAGGTTTGACAAGAAGTATCCCAATGATTTTCTTAAATCCTGCTCCAGGACAAGAACTAGAAAATGCGTATTATTTCCAAGAAAAAGGGTATGGTAGAATTGCTAATACTCCTGAAGATGCAATTGATATTGTCTCTGAATTAACACATGATTCGAACAAATTAACTCTAATGATAAATACAATGCGTCAGGATAGAGTAGATTATTCAACTCATCGACTTTGTATCGATTTATTGAATATGCTCAATCATTCATCTCAACAGCAAGAAATTTATGGAAAGGTGCCATTATATGCTAAGTTCTTTGTCAAACAATAAAAGCATAAGTAAAAACTTTAAAATAATGCTCGTTATTTTATTTTTAATGGAATTTGCTAGGGGAATGTATGTATTAAGTTATGTTAACTATTTACCTACTGTAACCTCTATCGCTGTAGCTGTGACTTCAGCAGCGTTATCTATTCATTTTATTTCAGATGCAGCTACAAACTTTGTGATTGGTTTTTTATTAAAGAAATTTGGGACTAAAATTGTCCTTAATTTAGGTTTTTTATTAGCTTTTTTAAGCTTGTTTCTAATTATTTTCTTTCCAGCTAATCCTATCATTATCATTATTAGTGCAATTATGCTAGGAATTGCAGTCAGTCCAATATGGGTAATCATGTTATCTAGTGTGGAAGAAAGTCAACGTGGCAAACAAATGGGTTATGTATATTTTGCATGGTTATTAGGTTTGCTTGTAGGCTGGGCGTTTATGAATGTTCTAGTCAAAATACATCCAACGCGTTTTGCATTCACGATGTCTCTTGTCGTCATTATTGCATGGATACTTTATTATTTTGTAGATGTAAAACTCACAAATTACGATACTAAACCTGTAAAAGAACAATTAGGTCAAATCGTAGAAGTAATGAAGCGTCATATGATTTTATTCCCAGGTATTTTGTTGCAAGGTGCTTCAATATCAGCTTTGCTTCCAATATTGCCGACGTATGCTACAAAAGTTGTGGGGGTAACAACTATTGAATATACTGTTGCTATCGCTATTGGTGGTATTGGTTGTGCAATATCAATGTTATTTTTATCTAAAATAATCGATAAAAATAGCACTGGCTTTATGTATGCCGTTATTTTTGTAGGATTCATATTGTTTACGCTATTTATTTTTGGTCTCTCACTAGTTAACAATATTATTGTTGTATGGATAGTTGCCGCCTTTATAGGTTTAATGTATGGCATTTTATTACCTGCTTGGAATACTTTTATGGCTGGACATATCGATCCGTCTGAACAAGAAGAAACTTGGGGTGTATTTAATAGTGTCCAAGGCTTTGGTTCAATGATTGGTCCTCTTTTCGGAGGCCTTATCGCTCAATTCTCAAATGGATTAAATAATACATTCTATGTCTCAGCTTTCATTTTTCTATTACTCGCTATTTTTTATGGCATTTATTTTATCAAAAGTAAAAAGCATCAAAAATATTCTTAAAAAAAGAAGTCAAAACATTTTAGTTTTGACTTCTTTTTTATATACATATCATGCTAGTTTAAAACTATCAACAATGTTCCATCTATTTTCATCTTCATTGTAATGTAACAATGAAAGTTCATCGATGGTTTCTCTATGGTCTACTCCTGCAAGCTTCACTTGACCAAATATATCTTCAAATTCTTGACTCGTTAAACCTTGAGCAATCGTAAAATGAGGAACGAATGGATGTTCAGCTTTACCATAAAATGATTCGGTATTAAATGTATTAAATAAATTTTCTAATTCTTCTGTTTTTTCAACTTTAAAATAAATAACATTATTTGTCGGTTTAAAGCTTGAAGCTTTTGTCACGTGGACCTCTACAGGTTTAAATCCATCTAATTTTTGTTTAACTTCGTCTTTAAATGAATCTAATTCTGTTTCTTTAAGTTCAAAGTGAGGTTTAATCGTAATATGTGGCATAATACGTGCATACTCCGTATCATAACGCTTACGATAGCCATCTACTTCATTTTGAAATGATTGTGCCGGAATAAGTGCTAATCCTATCTTCATTGAAATTCCTCCTTTGTTTAACATACTTCTATTATATCAAAATTCTATTTAATACGTTATTAGATACAACGTTTTATTGAAAAGGCTTTCAAAAAAGATATGTAGACTATTCATATGTACTATGATTATTATTTAAAAAATAATAGAGAATATCTCCGATCATAGGTTTCCATGACTTCCAATTATGACTACCATTAAACTCATTGTAGACGTAAGTGACACACTCATCTTGTTCAATAAGGTTTGATAGCTTTCTATTTGGAGTTAAAAAATCAGCTTGCTCACCAGTCGTTGGTAATTTAAAATCGACTTCATCTCTACCAATCGCATGCCAAATTGTTAATCGATTACGTTGCTTACATGTCTCAAATTTTTCAAGAACAGTATGATCTGAGTGCGGACTAAACATAGCTATTTGACTAAATATTGAAGGATAAGTCAATGAAGTAAGAAAGGCAATACTTCCAGCTAAACTATCTCCTATTAATAATCTAGAATTTCCCACTTTATATGTAGGAAACGTTTGATCAATGAAAGGTAAAAGTTCTTTAACTACTGACTGAATCGTCTTTTGACTACGACTACCTTGAGGATGAAACTCTTCTCTACGTTTCTCAACATCTTCATAATGAAATCCAACAATAATGGCACGTTCAATATGTTCTTCTTTTCTTAGACGTTCATATTCACGCTGAATCCTTCCAAATCGGAAAAAGTCCAATCCATCAAAACAAATAATCACCTGAGACTTAAATAATTCAGTAAAATCTTCTGGAAGATAAATCGACAATGTGATATCTCTTTCTAGAATTTTACTATTTAAAATATATTTATTAATTTTTCCAGCTTTAAATTCTTCCATATTATCCTCTCTCCTTCATATATATTCATATTGTATCAATTTTATTTATTAGTGACAGTGATATAAACGTTTATAATAAGCTTTTTTATTTTAGATTCTATATACTTTTTTAAGAGAATTAGGAATTGTTTAATTAAGCTCATATATTTTTATACAATTAAATATTATAATATAATTATTTTTTAGTTAATCAATTTTTCCTTTTTAACATCTCTTATTTAAGATATACTTATTACTAATGAATTGATTACTTTAGGAGGAAGTAAGTCTATGCTTAATAAAGTATGGTTTCGAACTGGAATTTTCTTAATCATCCTGTTCGTACTTATAAAGTTATTTATGGAAGTGCATAGTGTATTTACACCTATAGCAACTATTATAGGTTCAGTGTTTCTTCCATTCTTATTAAGTGGATTTTTATTTTATATCTGCTTACCTTTTCAAACACTTTTGGAAAAATGGGGTTTCCCACGTTGGGCAAGTATTTTAACTATCTTTATCGTATTAATCGCTATTATCGCTATCGTAGTAGCTTTCATTGCTCCTATTATTATTTCTAATGTTAATAATTTAATCAAAGCAACACCAACTTTACAACGTGATGCAGAACAAGTGGTTAATTTCTCATTAAATCAAATGGATAAATTACCAAGTGATGTAACAGCGAAAATTAATTCAGCAATGAAATCAATCAGTGATAGTTTAACTGGTATATTAGCAAATTCAATCACTTATATCACATCTCTTATTTCAACCATTTTCTTATTGATTATGGTACCGTTCTTCTTGATTTATATGTTAAAAGATCATGAAAAATTTATTCCAGCAATTGGTAAATTTTTCAAAGGAGAACGTAAAGTTTTTGTTGTTGATTTACTCAAAGATTTAAATTATACCTTAAAATCGTATATTCAAGGTCAAGTTACTGTTAGTTTCATCTTAGGTATTATTCTTTATATTGGTTATAGCCTTATTGGGTTACCTTATACACCATTGCTTGTATTATTCGCTGGTGTAGCAAACTTAATCCCATTTTTAGGACCTTGGTTATCATTTGCGCCTGCTGCAATATTAGGGATTATCGATGGTCCATCAACATTTATTTGGGTCTGTGTTGTTACATTAATTGCACAACAACTTGAAGGTAATGTCATCACACCTAACGTCATGGGTAAATCACTAAGTATTCATCCACTTACAATCATTGTTGTTATCTTAGCAGCGGGTGATTTAGGAGGATTCACACTTATTTTAATTGCTGTTCCACTTTATGCAGTATTAAAAACAATAGCAAGAAATGTATTTAAGTATCGTCAACGTATCATTGATAAAGCAAATAGCGATGTTAAAGATTAAATTAATTATTAATGCTTTTTAATTACTTACTGCGGATAGAACATATTCTATTCGCAGTTTTTTTATGTCATATCACATTGAATAATATAAAGCTAGATGAGGGATAAAATTCATTTTTAAGTCGCCGTTCCACATCATCAATGCATCCCCAATTTGCGTTGAACGTAGATGTTCTTATTGAAAGTTTCTATGTTCTAACCTTGGAACTGAAATTGAATAAAGCTTGATATAAATGCATTTTCAATTCAGTCATCAACTGTCGATTTATAAAAAAAGTCTAAGACAACTCATTGTCTCAGACTCTTGGATTTATCATATATCTTATAACTATTTTTCAATTTAAACTTATTTAATTGCGTGGAAACCACTATCTACGTGGATATTTTCTCCAGTTACACCACTTGAAAAATCACTTAATAAATAAGCAGCAGTTCTACCCACTTCTTCTTGATCTACATTACGTCTTAACGGTGCACGTTCTTCAACTTCTTTAAGAATTAAATTCAATCCACCTACACCTTTAGCACTTAATGTACGAATTGGTCCAGCAGAAATTGCATTGACTCGAATATTATCTGGGCCTAAATCATATGCTAAATATTTAACATTTGCTTCGAGACTTGCTTTTGCTACACCCATCACATTATAGTTTTGAATTGCAAATTCTCCGCCTAAATAAGTTGTAGCTACAATACTACCACCATTCGGCATAATTTTTTTCGCTTCATGAGCTACAATGGTTAATGAATATGAACTAATATCTTGTGCAAGTAAGAATCCTTCACGAGATGTTTCAGAAAAACGACCACGTAAATCTTCCATATTAGCAAATGCAATTGAATGATAGACGCCATCAATATTTCCAACTTCTTCACCGATTTTCGCAAAGCCATTAATGACATCTTCATCTTTTTGAACATCTATTTGATAAAGATGATGCTCTTTTTGATTTAATTGATCTAATAATTTTTCTAATTCCTTTTTACTACGTTCTTTACGATATGTAAATACGAGATGCGCACCTAATTCGTCTAATACTTTAGCTACGCCAAAACCAATACTACGTTTGTTAGCGATACCCATAATGACAAAGGTTTTATTTTCTAAATTAATCATATAAATTATCTCCTTATATTACTTTATATTAATCCGTTCATTATAAACGTTTTTAACATACATATTTTACCATTGTTAATAATATTTAATAAAGTAATAATAAATTTTCAAATCCTCTCAATAAAAAGAGAGGTACACAAAGTAATGTATCTTTTTATGTTATTTTTCAAAGATACCCTTTATTTTGTCCTCTCTTTTAAATGGATTAATAATAAAATTCTAATTCAGATTTGAGTTCATCTACATATTCTTTAGAACCTGTTACAATTAAACGGTCTTTATATCTAAGTTGCGTATCTCCATGTGGTACAATGGATTCATTATTTCTAACAATACGTACAAATATGATATCCCCACCAAATGGGAAATGACGTAATAGAATATTTTCATATTTATAATTTAACATTTCAATTTCATATAGTGACGTTTCAACGTTACTTAAAATATTTAGCATATTTGGTGTTTCAATTAAACCTTTTAAGAAAATTTTATTACTAATAAAGTTACTAAATACTTCAATACCATCTGTTTTTAATTCTTCATCATCACCACTATTTTCTAGTCGACAAATAACTCTGTTTACACCATGAGATTTAGCTAATTTTGCTATCCTTTTATTTAAACCATCATCATTAGCAGAACACACGACAATATCTTGATTAAACAAGCCAAGTCTCTCTAATAAACTTTCTTCATATTCACTAATTTCAATGACAGTCACGTTGTCAGGTAAATTTCGCTTATCACTTAAATCTTTACGGTAAAACAACGTTATATTATATAACTGTGAAGTCAGATTTTGAACAATTGGAATAGTCAATTGATTTTTACCAATTAACGCAATATCAATTTTTCGGTTCACTTCATCTGGAATTGGGAATAATTTTTTAAATACAATAGGTACAAATACACATGTAATAATTGCACTTAATATTAATATCCCTGACATTTCAGAAGTAATTGCTTTTAATTCTTCAGCAATTTTTGCTGCAGCAATAACAAGCGAAAGTGTAGATGTTAATAAAAATGCTGATGCAATGGTTGTTTTAGTATCAAACCATCTTCGAATAAATAAGACAGGAATCAACTTAGAAACGATAAAGGACAATATAAGTATCGGAATTATAATAAGTAAAGAAGGTTCCTTAATTAAAGATGGTATATCTAAATCTACACCGACCATAATAAAGAATATTGGTATAAAGAATCCGTATCCAAATGAATCTAAGGTATGAATCATTTCTTCATCAGGTTTTAACAGTGATACAACTACACCAGCTAAAAAAGCACCTAATATATATTCAGCACCAACCCCCTCAGCAAGAGCAACGAGTAAAATGATTAATGCAAAAATGGCCCGTATGCCAATTTGTGTTGTACCACCCATTAAGCGTTGCATAAAATTTAACCGTTTAAATACAGAACCTAATAAATAAAATATTGCAGTAAACACGATTAAAATTGCAGATAGCCAAATTGACCCTCCGCCTTCACCATTGATTCCACCATAAATAGTTAATAAAACCATCGTAAATAAATCTGCTAATACTGCTACTAATAATATAAATTGTCCTATTGTTGTACGCATGATATTCATTTCTTTAAGTGTGGGCACGACTACACCCAATGAAATGGTTGAAATAATAATGACCATTAATAATACATCATCTACAAAGCCCAACCATTTAAATGCAAATGCTAAAATGATCGAAAGCACCATTATTAATGAAAAAACTGTAAGTGCTAATTGTAAATGACTGGGTAAATTCTTTTCATTTTTATTAATACCCTGTCTCTTTCTTGTGTCTTTTTTAAATGCGCTAAAATCAATTTCCAGTCCACTTAAAAACATTAAAAAGATAAAACCTAATGTTGAAAGAATGTTTAACATTTCATCTTTGTGGACAAGTCCTAAAAATGAGTTTCCTATAATAATTCCCATTAATATTTCAGCTACGACAACAGGTAAAAAAGTGACGTTTAATCGATTAACAATAATCGGTGTAAGAAATGCTGCGACGACGACTATGACCAAAGAAAAAAATCCCATTTCATCCCCCTATGTTAGATATGACATAAATGTTGTTGCAAGGCCAAAATAAATTAACATACTTACAATATCATTGATAGTTGTAATAAACGGTCCGCTTGCGACAGCAGGATCGATATGAATTTTATTCATTAAGATTGGAATCATTGAGCCTACTAACGTACCTACTGTCATGGCAATAGTTAAACTTGCACCTACAATCAGTGCCAAGAAGGGTTGACGATAAATAATGACAATAATTAAGAATAAAATCACTGCACACACAAAACCAGTGATTAACCCACTGCCTGCTTCTTTTAAAGCTATTTTAAGTTTACTTTTTTCTTTAATATCACCATTAGAAATATTACGAACAGACACTGCTAATGATTGCGTTCCTGAATTTCCTGACATCCCACTTATAATAGGGATAAATGCTGCTAATAATGCAACTTGCGACAATGTATCTTCAAAACCACCCAGAATCGTTGCTGTTATCATACCTAAAAATGTTAAAATAATCAGCCACGGTAATCTCTTCAATGCTTTCTTAAATACTGATTGATCAGTAGATTTAGTATCAGAAACCCCTGCTAAACGTGAATAATCTTCATCTGCTTCTTCATTTACGACATCTAAAATATCATCTATTGTGATAATCCCTACTAAATGATGTTGATAGTCGATAACAGGCATGGCAATAAAGTCATAATCTTTCATTTTTTGAGCAACACGTTCTTGATCCTCTTCTACATTTACACTTACAACACGTTGAATCATTACTTCTTCAACATGAGCTTCAATATTTGCTACAATTAAATCTTTCAAAGATAGAACACCTACGAGTTGACCGGCAGTATCAACGACATAAATCACATATATCGTTTCTGCGTCAGGTGCTTGATTTTTAACTAGCATGAGTGCCTCTTTTACAGATGTGCCAATATCCAATGAAATATATTCAGTAGTCATGATACCACCGGCAGTATCTTCTTCATAATGTAATAACTTTTTGATTTTATCTGTGACTCTGTTATCCATCAAAGCTAATAAACTGGCAACTTTTGAGTTAGATAATTCATTTAGAATATCAACTGCGTTATCTGTAGACATATTTTCTAATACTTCACTTGCATAATGTGCATGCATTGAATCAAATAATATTTCATATTCTTTCCCCTCAATATCTAATTGATTAAAAAATCTACTCACTTCTTGAGGCGATAAAAATTCGAATATTCTTTGTCTATTCTGATTCGTTGTATTTTCAAAATATTCACTTTGTTCATATTGATGTAAAGTTAGAAATTCTTTTCTGAATTGATCTATATCATTGCGGTTTAAACTGTCATCTAGTAGTTTTTGATTGTATACTTTATTATGTTGTATGTCAGTTGTTTCTGTATTTAATGACATCAAGTGTACCTCCTAATTTTAATTTACACTTTGATATATTTTTTCTAAGTTTTTATAGTCTAAAATAATCTCGATTTCTTTATTATATATTGGATGTATAAATTTTACTTTATAACACTGTAAAGATTGTGTTTGAATCCGAGGATGAAAACCATCATATAAGTCATCCCCAATAAGTGGATGACCAATGTGCTTAAAATGAACTCTAATTTGGTGTGTTCGTCCAGTATGTAATTTAACTTCACATAAACTTGCACTGTGATGACTACTCAACGTTTTATATTCAGTTTTTGCATATTTACCAGATGGCGTAATACACCGAGTAATAATACTATCTTTGTTTCTACCAATAGGTGCCTCTATCATAGATTGTTCTTTAGTTTTACCGTAACACACACATATATATCGCTTATCTATTTCAAATGTCGACATAAGGTGATGAATATGACCATGTTTAGTAAAGATAACGATGCCCGTCGTATTACGATCTAATCTTGTAACAATATGAGGTACTATATATTGTACTTTATTCGTAGAATGATTTAAATAATACATCACGCGCTCAATTAAACTATCATGAGGATGTTCTCTTGAAGGTGCACAATTTAAATGGACCGGTTTTGAAACGATAATTAAATATGTATCTTCATATAATATTTCAATATGTTTGTTTGAAGGACGAAGATATGTACTTGGAACTTCTTCCGGCAGTTTAACAATAAGATGATCATCTTTTTTCAACATATATCTAACTGTCACAGGTTGCCTATTAATAATTAAAGCGCCATCACGTTTAATGGCGCTAATTGTTTTCTTTGAATAATTATGACGTTGTAAAAATGTCTTAAGCATTTCTTCGCTATGAATATGGTATACAAATTTCATCAATCATCTTCACTTTCAATAAACGAATCATGAACTCTTTTCCAAAAAGGAAATGGTCTAAATCTAGCAAAACGTACTTTTTCATTTGCGACTCTAAATTGAATGTCGCTCACATTTTTATGTTTTAGACTGACATGATCAATTGTTGTTCTAATTGTATTATGATTTACAGGTGTAATCAAACATGTATGATGCTTTGGTAATACTAAGGGTGAACCGACCGTTCTAAATACTCTATTATTAATAGATGCAATTTCAGCAATTTGTATGGCTTCAAGAGAAGGATGAATCAGTGCACCACCTAGTGCTTTATTATAAGCCGTCGACCCAGAAGGCGTGGAAATACATAGACCATCTCCTCTAAATCGTTCAAAATGTTTACCTCTAATTGCGACATCTGCTACTAATGTTGATCCATTTTCAGTTTTCATAGTTGCTTCATTGAGTGCTAGATAGCGTGTTTCATTTTTAGTGTTATTATATTTAACAATAATTTCAAGTAATGGATATTCAATCACTTGAAATTCAGAATGATGAATTTCATCAATCAATTTTTCAACTTCATGAGGTAACCAGTCTGCGTAAAAACCTAAATGACCAGTATGTACTCCAACAAATGCTACATTTGATAACATATGACTATACTGATGAAAAGCTTGCAAAAGTGTTCCATCTCCACCAACAGATATCACTATTTCTGGATTTTCTGTATCCTCTATCATATGAAAAGAATTCATTTGATTCATCATTTTATGTTTAAGCGTGTTTGATTTAGAGTCACCTTTAGATAAAATCGTATAACGCATGTATTGACACCTCATCAGTCATGTTTTTTTGCACGTTTTTGAGTATAATATTTTTGAGCTTCTTGTATTTCCTCTTTAATTTCAGACATCTCTTCATCTAATAAGTAAGCCGCTTCAGCTGCTCTTTCTAGACGATGTTGTATCTCAGCAGGATAATCTCCATCATATTTGTATCTTAATGTATGTTCGATTGTAGCCCAAAAATTCATTGCTAATGTGCGAATTTGAATTTCAGCTAATATCATTTTTTGACCACTTAATGTTTCAATTGGATACTCGATAATTACATGATATGAACGATAACCACTTTGTTTTGTATTGTTAATATAATCTCTTTCTTCGACAACTTTAAAATCTTGACGTTGTCTAAGCATATTAACAACTACATCAATATCATCAACGAATTGACACATCATCCTTAAACCAGCTATGTCGTACATTTCTTCACGTAATCGATCAAAAGGAATTCCCCTTTTATTCGCTTTATCAATGATACTTGTAATAGGCTTTACACGACCAGTTACAAATTCAATGGGTGAGGCGTTTTCTCCAACTTCATATTGCTTACGTAAGCCTTTTAATTTCACCTTTAATTCATCGACAGCTTGTTTATATGGTGTTAAAAATTGCTCCCATTGATTCATATGGTTCCACTCCGTTTCACTTTAGTTCGAAAGTTTCTTCAACTGCTGAAACAAACTCCTTACCATAGTTATTATTTCCTTCAACATTTTCTAGGATATAACTTAACTCATCTTGAAAATGTTCTAATTCTAATTCATCGTTAATAATTACTTTTTTATCTCTATTATTATGTAACATTGACCACGTCTCTTGTACAAAAATCAAATATGAATACGACGAGCCATCATCTAATAAATAAGCAAAACTAAAATTATCACTATCTACAAGCATTTGTCCTACTTCATCTAATCCATCAGTTGGATCTTCTGAGTAGCAATAAATGCTATCATCTTTGATTTTAATTTCATTTACATATATACGCATGCTTGTTCCTCCTTATTATTCCTTATTAGTTTAACATAATTTAACTTTCAAACACACATTTGAGTACCATAGTTCAAGTATGCTCTAAACGATTAAATATTTAGCTCTATATATTTTATTTTTAGTATTGTTATTACTTTAATTTTTTACAAATGTCCGTCATAATGAACTACAATAATATACTAAAGATTGTCTAATGAGGTGTAATTATGAGTACTAATAATGAAATTGAATTTAAGCAATTAATTGATTTCAATACATATAACGCGATTAAAGCTTCTTATTTTAAACAACTCACACCATTCACTCAAATCAATTATTATATTGAAACACCTAGTTTTAAACTACGTGATCATCGTTCTGCTTTAAGAATACGTGTTAAACAAAACATATTTGAAATCACACTAAAAGTACCAGCTAAAGTTGGCTTGATAGAATATAATCATCTAATCGATATGAATCCTCATATTGGACAAACAATTGTCAAATCAACATTACCTAATGATATTCAAAACATTCTTACTGAATTTGATATTGGAGAAAACGAATTAAGTGTTTTAGGTGCATTGACAACTGAAAGACTAGAAGTTGAATTTCAAAATGAACTATTAGTATTAGATAAAAGTCAATACTTTGATAAAACAGACTATGAATTAGAATTTGAAGTCAATGATTATGAAATAGGCTTTGAAAAATTTCAAAATTTATTAAAACAATTTAACTTAGTTCACGAGCCACCTAAAAATAAAGTTCAACGATTTTTTGAATATCAAGCTCAATTATAATAGATATGAAATAAACTTGTGAAAAGTCAAATTACTTTTAAATGTAAAAATTCATGTTATATTAGAAATATATTAATAGAAATGGGTGATACTATGACTACAACACCTTATGATGTAATAGGAGAAAAAGCTTTGTATGAAATGATTGATTATTTCTACTTTCTAGTAGAGAATGATCAAAGAATCAACCATTTATTTCCTGGAGATTTTAAAGAAACAAGTAGAAAGCAAAAGCAATTCTTAACACAATTTCTAGGAGGTCCTGATTTATACACTCAAGAACATGGTCACCCAATGTTAAAAAAGAGACATATGGCATTTAGAATTACTACTTATGAAAGAGATGCATGGTTAGAAAATATGTATAAAGCAATCAATAAAGCTCAATTTCCAGCAGGAGTTGGCGAATACTTGTATGAAAGATTGTGTTTAACTGCTAACCATATGGTGAATTCCTAAATATAATTGAAGGTGAGTTAAACATGGCTGAAGAACTTAAAATTGTAGATAATGCGAGTCGTGAAAGCACTAATCTGTCACCTGTAAATAAAATAGAAATTTATTCATTCTTTGATCCCTTTAATAAAGATTGTTTTAAATTATCCGCAATTATTTCTAAATTAAGAATTGAGTATAATCAATATATTCGAATCAGACATATTTTGAACCCTTCATTAAAGGTTTTGACTAAATGTCAAGCTCAAAGTACTTCAGATTTTGATAATATTGCTTTAGCATATAAAGCTGCTGAATTACAAGGTAGATTAAGAGCGGAACGTTTTATTCATTTAATGCAGAACGAAATTATACCAAAAAACGATATTATCACTGAAGAAATGATTTGTAATTGTATTAAAAATGCTGGTTTAGATTATGATGTTTTCAAAGAAGACTTACAAAAAAATAAACTTACCGAAAGTTTAAAAATAGATTTGCATATTGCAAGAGAAATGGAAATTGAACAAGCGCCTTCACTTGTATTTTTTAGTGAAGATGTGCATGAAGAAGGTTTGAAAGTCGAAGGTCTTTATCCTTACCATATTTATACTTATATTATTAATGAATTAATGGGATGCCCTATCGAAAAAGAATTACCTCCAAATCTCGAAACTTATATTCAATCCAAACAATTAGTAACGATGGAAGAACTGCTTACTATTTATGAGTGGCCGGAAAAGTTACTCGTAAAAGAATTAAAAAAATTAGCTTTACAACAAAAAGTTGAAAAACTAAATTATCCTGACGGCGAATTTTGGCAATCTAAAATGCCTAAGAAATAACAAAGAGCGATCACTTATATGAAGTGTATCGCTCTTTTTATATTAAATTGATTTAATAATTAAGCATAAAAAAACGCCGTGTCTGATTACACGACGCTAAACAAAGGGGATGGGAGAAATTTTTCACTTCAAACAAAGGGGTATGTTTGTTATGTGATTAATTTCATGTATATAATATAACACGCTCAAAACGCCGTTTCAATATTAAACTACATTTCCATCCAAAATGTCACAAATTAGACACATTGAAAACGAATACACTTTTTTTAGTGCTTCATTAATTTTTCAAATGCTTCTAATTTTTGTTCAAAAACTTCACACGCTTGCTCTATAGGTTCTGGTGTAGTCATATCTACACCTGCATTCTTAAGAATCTCAATTGGGTAATTAGAACTACCTTTTTTCAAGAATTCATTTATATATCTTTCAACAGCAGGTTGTCCTTCTGTTAAAATTTGATGACTTAAACTTTGAGCTGCACTGTATCCAGTTGCATATTGGTACACATAATAATTCATATAGAAGTGTGGAATACGAGACCACTCTTTACTAATATGATCATCTGTTTCTACCACATCACCAAAGTATTGTCTATTTAATTTAGCGTACTCTTCATTCATACGAGTTGATGTTAATGGCTCTCCCGCTTCCTCAATTTGATGAATTTTATGTTCAAATTCAGCAAACATAGTTTGACGGAATAATGTTGCTCTGAAACGCTCAAGTTCTTGGTTTAGTAATAATAGACGTCGATCATCATCTAAATGTTTATCCATGTAATCACTTAGTAGAGCTTCATTACATGTTGAAGCAACTTCAGCTACAAAGATAGAATAATCACTAGAGTTTGATGGTTGATTTTTACGACTAAAGTAACTATGTGCAGAATGTCCAAATTCATGCACAAGTGTATATAAATCAGAGATTGTATCAGACCAATTTAATAAAATAAATGGATTAGTTAAATGTGCGCCTGAAGAATAACCACCTGAGCGTTTTCCTTTATTCTCATAAACATCTACCCAACGATGATTTAAACCTTCTTTAACTACATCTAAATATTCTTTTCCCATTGGTTCTAGCGCTTTTAGCATCCATTCTTTAGCTTCGTCATATGGCATTTCAAATTTAACATCTTTAACTAATGGAGTATAAATGTCATACATTTTCAAATCATCAATACCTAAAAGTTCTTTTCTCAATTGAGTGTATTTATGCAACAATGGAAGATATTTATGAACTGTTGCAACTAAATTATCATATACTTCTTCAGGAATATGGTTATTACTTAAAGCGCGTTCACGTGCCGTTTTATAGTTATGCGCACGAGCATTGAAAATATTTTTCTTAACTTCACCAGCTAAAGTTGAGCCTAATGTATTGTTATATGCACCATACGCTTCATATAAGTTGTTATAAGCTGACTGACGTAATTCACGATCATCTGATTCTAAATATTTAATAAATGTACCTTGTGTTAAAGGATGTTTTTTTCCATCTTTATCTACTGCATCTTTAAATTCTAAATCAGCATTACTAAACATGCCATAGACATTTTCTGGAGTTGATAATGCATCTTGCGCTTGGGTTAATAATTTTTCTTTATCAGCATCTAAAATATGTGGACGTTTTTCATTAATTAATTTCAAGTCAAATGCATAACGTTTTAAATCATCGTTACTCTTAATAAAAGATTCTAATTTCTCTTCATCAATTTGCAAAATCTCTGGAACTAAGAAACTCCATGCTGAGCTAATTTTTATGATGAGTTGATGCGCACGAGATTCAAAACCAGTATATTTATCGTTAGATGTATCTTGGTCTTGTTTTAAATGTGCATAAACATACACCTTTTCTAATTGTGTTCCAATCTCATCTTCTAAAGCTAAAGCATTATATAAAGTTTTAGCACTATCTCCTAGATGTCCTTTAAATTGTTCTTCTTTACCTAGGTAACTTTCTACCTCTTTTAATGCTTTTTCAAAAGCTTCATCGCTTTCAAAAATAGTTGTTAAATCCCAAGTTTCATTTGGATATTTTCGTTCTTGCTCTTCTCTAGTAAGTTGTTGACTCATACATGTACCTCCTAAATGAATTAATGTTATAATTTTCTCATTCTTTTATTTATTTTGCACGTTTAAACTCCCACTTACTTGTTGAATATAATCATCTATTAACTTTAAAGTAATTTCTTCTTTATTAATATCCTGTAGATAAAATTGTCTGAATTTCAAATACGACATTAAATAATGCTTGGGAAGGTTATGTTTTAACAACAACTTAAGCTTGAGTTGCCATTGTACTGGATGATTTTCAATAAAAATTTGATACGAAAAAATATAACCTGTATCTCTACATACCTCATCGTCAGTTATTTGTAATTGATACATAGCACTTAAAGACGGTTCTAGCACCGAACGTTTTTTTCTACAATTAAAAATATAACGACTGATATGTCTATTTGACAATTTATAACAATATGACTCATTCTTTTTTTCATTGAATGATAATAATTCAGAAATTTGAATAATTCGTCTATGCGCAATAAATTTTCGGCCACCAATATGTTGTATATTGACATACTTTACTATCAGTTGTTTTTCATGCTCCCAACTATATAACGTTCTATCAATCGGATTAATGAAATAAGCTTGAAACGTGTTCAAGTATAAATAACCCTTACGATATTGTAATTGTTCTATAAGCCAAATAACTGCAACTCCAATTTGTTCAAATCCTCTTGATCGAGATTTAATCTCTTTTATACTTATTCTTGAAAATTGAACTTCTATAGCTACTTTAGCATCCACAAGAATATCAGGATACTGCATAATTTTAGAAAAATAAGGTTCTATTTCAACATTAAAGTGATATTGTTTTAAACGTTGAGCAATAAAAAATTTAACGTAGTAATGTTTTTCTGTTTCATTTTTCATGCATCTTTTTTTAATTTGAGAGACATGGGCAAAATGCGGAATCTTTTTTAACCCTTTTTTTAAAAGAAGTTTTTCTTTGCAATATGGACATCGGTATTCTTCAGTAATGATGGCTTGATGAGCATATACGGTTTCATTATTACGATTAATCGCTACTAACATGCATTCACCTCATACTATTAAACGTTTAAGATGATCCATTTACTTTTAAAAAAGAGAGTAGAAAAGAAATTTATTTTAAATTTCTTCTCTACTCTCGATTAATCGTTATATATTATTCTACTGAATCAGTAAAATAACGACGTACTTGTGAAGTAACATTATGACTCATAATAATTTTAGCGTAATCATTTAAATACACTTCTGTTTTATCACTAGGATAAGCGAATTCAAGTAATTGACTGTAGCTATCATTAATTGTCTCTTGGCTAACAGTACTATCGAAGTGAATTGCATAGTAGTAATGTGAATCACTCATATACAATAAATCTTCAAACTCATCTGTAGATAGATTATGATGATAAGCGTAATGAATGACTTCTTCTAAGTCTTCGAATTTCACAATAATTGTTCTTAAACTAGAACGTTGTTGTGATGGTTTACGTTTAGATTTATGTGCTTGTTTTTGTTGTGCACGTTGTTCAAATAAATCTTCAATACTTTCTTCTTGTTCTAATGTGTTAGCTAGCAATTCATTCACTTGTTCCTCAAATTGCTCATTTGCATGATCATCTGACATGTTCATTGCTTCTTCATTTTTAGATTTAGAGATTGTGACTTCCACACCTTTTTCAAATGCATGTACTTGAATCCAAAGAGGTCCTTCAACCACAAAATCTTCTTCTTCATTAATCTCGTCCATCATTGACCAAAAGAATTCTTCACCACGCTTACGATTTGTCCATAAATCTTCACGACTAAATCCTCTTGCTTCAATATCACCATAAGTGATAAATAATTTCACAGTTGTGTCGTCAACGCGTTCTATTCTCATATCATCTCACTCCTTACAGTCGATGAATAGTAACCATATTGTATTAGAACGTAAGTTAAATTACAATTTATTTGTTTGATTAAATTTCACTATTTTAAATAGGACACTATATCATATTATATTCCCTTTTTTTATTATAAAAAACAGCACTATAGCTAAGCCAGTGCTGTTAAATAATAGGTTTTTAAATTTTAAATATTAGTCGACTAAACGTTGCGCTTCTTGTAATTGGAAAGTACGAACCTTTCTAGGTAAGAAACGTCTGATTTCATCTTCGTTATATCCAACTTGCAAGCGTTTTTCGTCTAAAATAATTGGACGACGTAATAGTCCAGGATTATCTTGAATAATCGTATATAAATCTTGTAGTGGTAAAGAATCAATATCTACGTTTAATTTTTGATAAGTTTTAGAACGAGTTGAAATAATTTCATCTGTTCCATCTTCAGTCATTTTTAAAATTTGTTTAATTTCATCAATTGTTAAATGTTCAGAAAAAATGTTACGCTCCGTATACGGAATATCATGTTCTTGTAACCATGCTTTCGCTTTACGGCAAGATGTGCAACTTGGTGATGTAAATAATGTTACCATACATCTCACTCTCCTATTGAATAAATATTATTCATTATATTAATAATTATACTAATTTGTCTTAAGCTTATATTATAAGTATAATATGTTAACATTAAAATTAAATGAGAAAATCCTAATTTTTCTGAGAAATTTCAAATTTTCTAAAAATTCCTATACAAAATCTAATCTCTCATATATGCCTCTATTATAACATAACTTACAATTTAAAAAAATACTGTTATAATCTAGTTAAAATGAATTATTTTTAAAGAAAGTAGGCATCTATATGGAGACATTATTTTCAGGAATACAGCCAAGTGGGATACCTACATTAGGTAACTATATTGGTGCATTAAAACAATTTGCAGAAGTACAAAACGATTACAACTGTTACTTTTGTATTGTAGACCAACATGCGATTACCGTCCCACAAGATAAAATCAAATTACGTAAACAAATTCGTCAGTTAGCAGCAATTTATTTAGCTTCAGGTATTGATCCAGATAAATCAACATTATTTATTCAATCAGAAGTTCCAGCACATGTTCAAGCCGGTTGGATGTTAACGACTATTTCAAGTGTTGGTGAGCTTGAACGTATGACGCAATATAAAGATAAAGCACAAAAACGTACAGATGGTATTCCAGCTGGTTTATTAACTTATCCACCTTTAATGGCAGCTGATATTGTTATTTATAATACAAATATTGTGCCCGTAGGTGAAGACCAAAAACAACATATGGAACTTACTAGAAATTTAGTAGAACGTTTTAATAGTCGTTATAACGATATATTAGTTAAACCAGAAATTCGCATGCCAAAAGTTGGTGGACGTGTAATGAGTTTACAGGACCCAACAAAGAAAATGAGTAAAAGTGATGATAATCAAAAAAACTTTATCTCATTACTAGACGAACCAAATGTTGCAGCGAAAAAAATTAAAAGTGCTGTAACTGATTCAGATGGTATTATCAAATTTGATAAAGACAATAAACCAGGAATTTCTAATTTATTGACTATTTATTCAAGTTTAACTGATAAATCAATTAAAGATCTTGAAACACAGTATGAGAATGAAGGATATGGAAAGTTCAAAACGGATTTATCAGAAGTTGTTAAAGACTTTTTAGTACATTTCCAAGAAAAATATAGCGAATTTTATAATTCAGATAAATTAGATGACATCTTAGATCAGGGACGTGACAAAGCTCAAAAAGCTTCTTTTAAAACATTGAAAAAAATGGAACGTGCAATGGGCTTAGGACGTAAGAGATAAATCATTATAAAAAAGACCACGAGTATAAGTAAATTACTCGTGGTCTTATTTTAGTTATCTTTCTTTTTTCCTGTTTCACGATCAATTGATTTATCGATATATACATGTTTAAGTGAATAATCTCCACCTATTTGATGATATTCTATACCTTTTACTTGTGGATTTCTTAATGTAGCTGTTCCTTTTTGATAAATTGGAGCTACGGGTGCATCGTTTAAAAATAGCTCTTCAGCTTGTCTCATCGTCGCAAAACGTTCTTTAGGTTTTTGCAATAATTCTCCATTCGCTTTTTCTAATAAATTATCGTACTCTTTACTTCCCCATCCAATATTATTTTGAGCATTGCCAGTAGTCATTGTATCTAAAAATGTAGTTGGATCTGGATAGTCAGGACCCCAACCTGATAATGACATTGAATAATTCATTGATAATTCTGCTTCTACTCTTTGTTTGAATGGTAATTGTTTAATTTTAACTGTTACACCTGGTAAATTAGATTCAATTTGAGATTTAATAAATTCTGCAGAAATTTTTGAATCTGGTGTATCTTCAGTATTTAAAGTAAAAGTGAATTTATCTTTTCCTAAAGCTTTTTTCGCCTTATTCAGATGTTGTTTGGCTTCTTTAGGATTAAATTTTAAAGGTGATTTAACAGTACTTGCATAATCTTTTCCTTCAGGTGTTTTAACAGTATCTCGTGCAGTGAAACCATCAAAAGGTTTAGCACCTGTTCCTAGAACTTCATTAACATAATCTTTTTTATTTACAGATTGTGCGATTGCTAAACGCATATCTTTATTTTTGAACTCTGGTTGCTGTTTTTCATTCATTTTCAAGAAGAAAGTAGATGCTATTAAACGTTTGAATAGACCTGGATTATCTTTATATTTATCGACTTGTTCAGACGTGATACCTGCACTATCTACCGAATTAGTATCATATAGTGATGCCCCAGCTTGAGTATCTTTCAAAATTTTATAATTTACTCTATCTAATTTAACAGACTTTTTATCCCAATAGTTATCATTTTTGGTCAGCACAATTTTATCTTCTACTGCCCATTTACTCACTTTAAACGGACCATTATATACTACTTTTTCAGCAGTTGTTCCATATTTATCACCGTATTTTTTAACTGCTTTTTCATTTTGTGGCATAAATGTACCAAATGCTAGCATTTGTTTAAAATATGGAATAGGTTTAGTAAGATCAATTTTTAATGTGTAATCATCTAAGGCTTTAATACCTAAATCCTTTGGTTTTTTTCCATGTTTACCTAAATTAATATCTTCTGCATTTTTAATATCATACATTATGTATGCATATTCTGAAGCCGTTTTTGGATCTACAGCTTTTCTCCAAGCAAATACAAAATCATGTGCCGTAACTGGATCTCCATTTGACCATTTTGCATTTTTACGTAATTTAATCGTTAATGTTTTTCCATTATTAGATTCTTTTGGATCACCTTTAGCTATTCCTGGAATTGCTTCATCTTTTCCATTTAATGTATATAATCCTTCGAAAACTTGATTATAAATTGTAAAAGAAACGGTATCAGTTGCCAAAACGGTATCCAGAGTATTCATATCTGATGACGTTGCTACTCGATAAGTCTGACCGCTATCATCATATAATCCGCCACTTTTCCCACATGCACTAAGTAGCAAAGTTGTCACGATTAATCCTAAAATCACTTTAAAATTTATCTTTTTCATCTTAATGTTGTCCTCCCTTCCTCAGACTTAATTATGTTGAAGATGAGTTTGATCTTGTTCTTTTAAACGTACTGCTTCTTCATCTGTTACAAAAACGTAATGATTAGGTCTAATTTCTTGCAGTCTACGTTCTGCATTTTTAGATTCATCTTCTTCATACACAATTCGTTTTCTTGTTCTTTCACTATCAGGATCAGGTTGAGGGATAGCAGATAACAGTGATTTAGTATAATCATGTAAAGGATGATAATAAATTTCGTCAGACGTTCCTAATTCTACAATTTTTCCAAAATGCATTACTGCTATACGATCAGAAATATATTTAACCATTGATAAATCATGGGCAATAAATAGGAAAGTAATACCTCGTTCTTTTTGCAATTTCAGCATTAAATTCACTACTTGAGCTTGAATAGACACATCCAATGCAGAAATAGGCTCATCTGCAATAATAAACTCAGGCTCTACAGCTAACGCACGAGCAATTCCTATACGTTGACGTTGTCCACCAGAGAACTCGTGAGGATAACGATTCGCATGTTCCTTACTTAAACCTACTGTTTCTAGCAAATCATATACACGACGTTTACGATCTTTTTTATTACTTGCTAACTTATGAATATCAATACCTTCTGCTACAATATCCATGACCTTTAGACGTGGGTTTAAAGATGCATATGGATCTTGAAAAATCATTTGAATTTTCTTATTGAAATTTAATAACTCTTTTCTTTTAGTAATCTTCTGGATGTCCTGTCCTTCGTAAAGAATTTCACCATCTGTAATATCATTTAGTTTAATAATTGCTTTTCCAGTTGTAGATTTCCCACATCCAGATTCTCCTACTAATCCCAATGTTTCTCCCTTATAAATATTAAATGAAATATTTTCTATTGCTCTAACTTCATTACGTTTGCCTTCATTAAAATACTGCTTCAAATTTTTTATTTCTAATAATACTTTTTTACTCTTCTCCATTGAACGACACCCTTTCTACTCGACGTGGTTTGTCGTAATTATTAGGCATTTGACGTTGTCTCTTTTTCACCATTTCCAGTGGTTCAACTTTTGGGGCGCGTTCGTCTAACAACCATGATTTCACATAATGAGTAGGCGATACTTTAAACCATGGTGGTGCTTCCTTAAAGTCAATGTCTAGTGCATATTGACTACGTCTTGCAAATGCATCACCTTTTGGTGGATGTAATAAATCAGGCGGGGTACCTGGAATTGCAATTAACTCTGTCTCGTTACTTGTCGTTAAATCAGGCATTGAAGATAATAATCCCCATGTATATGGATGTTTTGGATCATAGAAGATTTCATCGACATGTCCAGTCTCAATCATTTGCCCACCATACATAACAGCCACTCTATCAGCCACATTTGCTACTACCCCTAAGTCATGTGTAATAAAAATAATAGATGTTTCAATTTTTTGTTGTAATTCTTTCATTAAATCTAAAATCTGTGCTTGCATTGTTACATCAAGTGCTGTCGTTGGTTCATCTGCAATTAAAATTTTAGGTTCGCATGCCAAGGCAGTTGCAATAACAATTCTTTGACGTTGTCCCCCAGAAAATTGATGGGGATATGCTTTAAATCTTTTTTCTGCATTAGGCAGTCCTACTAAATTTAAAATTTCAAGTGCACGTTTCTTTGCTTCAGATTTACTATAATGACGATGTTTTATTAAAGGTTCCATGACTTGCTTACCAATTTGCATCGTAGGATTTAATGACGTCATAGGGTCTTGAAATATCATAGAAATATCTTTACCACGAAGTTTGTTTAATTCTTTTTCAGATTTAATTGCTAAATCTTCCCCTAAAAAATTAATTGTTCCTTTTTTAATTCTCCCTGTATCACCCTGGAACAATTTTGTAATTGCTTTTGTTGTTACAGATTTGCCAGAACCTGATTCTCCGACAATCGCTAATGTTTCCCCTTTATTTAAAAAGAAATCTACTCCTCTAACCGCTTGCACTTCCCCGGCAGTAATATCAAAGGAAACATGCAAGTTGTTCACTTCTAACACTCTTTCTGACATAGATTTTGCCTCCTTTGTTATTTACGCATTTTTGGATCAAATGCATCGCGTAATCCGTCACTAAATAAGTAAAAGAATAAGATTAATAAACTTAATACTGTAGCTGGAATAAATAATTCATGTGGGTGTATTAACAACATTGCTCGTCCATCATTTACGAGTGAACCAAGTGATGTTTTCGGTGCAGGTACCCCTATACCAATAAAGCTTAAAAATGCTTCGAAGAAAATTGCACTTGGTACAGTAAACATAGATGTTACTACAATGGCACCTAGTGTATTTGGTAAAATATGTTTAAAAATTAATTTAAATTTTGAAGCTCCCAATGTTCTTGAAGCCATTACAAATTCTTGACTTTTTAGTTTTAAAAATTCACCACGCACTACTCTACTCATACCTAACCATCCGGTGATAGACATAGCTAAAATAATCGTCCAAATAGATGGTTCAAATATCAATACAAATAAAATAACAATAATAAGATTAGGAATAGATGCTATAATTTCTAAAATACGTTGCATCACATTGTCAACACGTCCCCCAAAAAATCCTGAAATAGCGCCATAAACGACCCCTATAAAGATATCTAGTGCAGCAGCTACAATGCCAATAAATAATGAAATTTGAGCACCTTTCCATGTTCTAGTCCAAAGATCACGACCTAATTGATCTGTACCAAACCAAAAGTTTTCTTTCACGCCCGCTTCTTTATAAGCGCTCTTACCATCTGCTCCTGTTCCATCAAAAGGTAAAAAGTGTACTTGATCTAGTACTGGAATTTTAGCAGGTAAATTTCGTCTAGTAACATCTTGTTCGGCATAATCATGTTTACTAAATGCTGGTCCTACAAATGCAAGAATGACAATTAAAATGAGTCCAATCAAACCGACAATAGCTAGTTTATTTCTTTTCAACTGTGTCCAAGCATCTTGCCAGAAGTTTTTACTTTCACGTTGTATTTCTGGTTCTTTATTTAAATCGAGTTCCCTAATAACAAAATCCGTCCCAACCGCTCCCTCAGAGGTATGTGACATCGCTGCATTTGAATGATCATCAAATGGTTTATTAAAATTTTCAGGCATTATTTTTTACCTCCTTGTACACGGATTCTTGGATCAATTACACCATAAAGAATATCTACGATAAAAATTGAAACGATAAATAATGTACTAAATAAAATTGTAGTAGCCATAATAACTGAGAAATCATTTGTTGTAATCGATCTAACAAATTGGTCCCCTAAACCGGGTACACCAAAGATATTTTCAATAGTCAGAGTCCCTGTTAAAATACCGGCTAACATTGGAACAATAATTGTAATAATAGGAATTAATGCATTTCTTAATGCATGCCCAAAAAGGACTCTTATCGGCGAGTTACCTTTAGCTCTTGCTAATAATATGTAATCAGAACTTAGTACCTCTATCATTTCAGCTCGAATGTAACGAGCTACTGTGGCCATTACACTTGCTGATAATGCTAAGGAAGGCAACACTGCAGTTGAAAATCCTTCCCATCCTGCCACTGGAAACCATCTTAAACGTACTGCAAAAACGTATTGTAATAGTACTGCTAAGACGAATGAAGGTACTGATACTGCTATAACTGAAATAACAGTAGTTGTATAGTCTACCCAAGTGTTTTGTTTCGTAGCAGCTGCTACGCCTAAAATTAAACCTAAAATCACTCCAATAATCATTGCAGTAATACCCATTTCCATAGAAGGAATCAATCTAGGTCTAATTAATGACCAAACTGGTTGATTATGATATTGGAACGAATAGCCAAAATCCCCAGTTACTACATTTTTTAAATAATGAAGATATTGCACTGCTACTGGATCGTTTAATCCATATTTTTCGTTTAAAATTGCTTTTTGCTCAGCGCTTAATTTAACATCATTAAATGGTGATCCAGGCATCATTTTCATTAAGAAAAATGTAATTGTGATGATAATAAATAACGATAAAACCATATATCCCAAACGTTTTAATATATATCGCGTCATCATATAGTCCCCCTTTACTAAATATTCAAAATTAACATTCCCTTCAAAATTTTCAGAAATATTTATACACATTATATATACTTTTTACATAAAATTGCAATATAATTTTACATTTTCTTAATATAAGTGTAATTTTTATATATATTATTTAAAAGAATATATATTTTAGATTTTATTTATAGTAAGTTTACAGTAAATTAGACTATATAGATAAGAAGGTTGGAGGTATACATGAACAATATTAAAACTTGGTTTATATGGCTCTTTTTGCCACTTATATGTACTTTTTTACTTTGGATGTTCGTAACTCAACATTCCTTTGTCTCATTTGTTGATATCTTATTTTATATATCACTTGTATTATTTATATTGTTATTTTTAATTCTCCTTGTACAAGAAGGTATATTTGATGCTACAAGTTTTGGTTTTAGACGCATGCGTTATCAACTCGCTTCTCGCTCTAAGAAAAAAACTTTAGAGAACGATGACTTTTTCAATCCAAAACAAGTAAAAAAAGAGCATTATACCATTTCAACATGGTTACTACCTGCTCTAATACTATGTGCATTTTACTTCATTTTGACTATTCTTATTTCAATTTTTCTATAAACGTAAAAAAACCATGCATATTATTGCATGGTTTTCTACTCTTAACTTAATTTTTAATCTTTAAACTTTTTAAATACTAATACTGCGTTATGTCCACCGAAACCTAGACTATTACTCATTGCATATTCAATTTCTAAATCTTGTGCTTCATTAGGAACAATATCTAAGTCACATTCTGGATCTGGTGAATCTGCATGAATCGTCGGTGCAACTTTAGAGTCACGAATAGATAATGCAGAGAAAATTGCTTCAATTCCCCCAGTAGCACCTAATAAATGTCCTGTCATCGATTTAGTTGAACTAATTTTTAAGTTTTTAGCTGCATCTCCAAATGTATTTTTAATCGCTTTAATTTCATACAAGTCACCTACTGGCGTACTTGTACCATGTGCATTTAAGTATTGAATATCTTTAGCTTCAATACCTGCATCATCTAAAGCCGCTTGCATTGCACGAGAACCACCTTCGCCTTCAGGTGCTGGTGCAGTAATGTGATAAGCATCTCCAGTTGAACCATATCCTACAATTTCAGCGTAAATTTGTGCGCCACGTGTTTGTGCTGATTCTAATGATTCAATGACTAAGATACCAGCGCCTTCACCCATGATAAATCCATCACGTTCTTCTTGGAAAGGACGACAAGCTGTTTCTTTATCATCGTTTGTTGATAATGCACGACTTGCACTGAATCCTGCAAGTGCCATATGCGTAATAGGTGCTTCAGTACCCCCAGTAATCATAGCATCAGCAGCACCTCTTTGAATGATTTTAAATGCTTCACCGATAGAATTTGTACCTGTGGCGCAAGCAGTAACAGTTGAACCATTAGGTCCTTTTGCACCTAAATCAATTGAAACTTGGCCAGTAGCCATGTCAGGAATAAGCATTGGAACAAAGAAAGGACTAACTCTTCTTGGTCCCTTATTCTTCAGTATTGTATGTGCAACTTCAAATGTTTCCATTCCACCAATACCTGAACCAATCCATACACCGATACGATTAGCATTATCGTCATTGATAGTTAAATTAGCATCTTCTACAGCTTGTCTTGCCGCTACTACTGCATATTGTGTAAAACGATCCATGCGACGCGCATCTTTTTTCGAAATATGATCTTCAATATTAAAGTCTTTTAATTCACCTGCTAAGTGAACGTTATATTCTTCAGTATCAACGCGTGTAATTGTATCAATTCCATTGACACCTTTTAAGGCATTTTCCCAATTTGTTTGGGCATCGTTTCCAATAGGTGATAATGCACCCATGCCTGTAATTACCACTCTTTTGTTTTCAGTCATACATTAAATCCTCCTATTTACCCCATTTGATTACCATAGCGCCCCATGTTAGGCCGCCACCGAAACCTACGAGTACTAAAGTGTCATCATCTTTAATTCTTCCATTTTCTAACTCTTGTTGAATACTTAAAGGAATCGAAGCAGCTGACGTGTTTCCAAAACGGTTAACTGAAACACTCATTTTTTCTCTTTCAATACCCAATCTTTCACGTGCTGATTCCATAATTCTGATATTTGCTTGATGTGGTATAAACATATCAATATTATCAGATTCTAAACCAGCTTTTTCAACTACACGTGTAGACGCTTCGCCCATAATTCTTACAGCGAATTTAAAAACTTCGCGTCCATTCATTACTAGTTTACCAGTCTCTTTATTTAAATATAAGTATTTTCCACCTGACCCATCTGAGCCCATTTCATAGCTAATAATACCTCGTCCTTCTGAGACTTCACCAATTACTACTGCACCTGCACCGTCTCCAAATAATACAGCGGTTGAACGATCAGTTAAGTCAGTGATTTTGGATAATTTATCCGCACCCACTACTAGAATATTTTTATAGTCTCCAGATTGAACATATTGTTTTGCAGTAATCATTGAATACATGAAACCTGAGCATGCAGCAAGTTGATCCATAGTAGGCACTTTACCAGTACCTAATTTTTCTTGTAGTATATTAGCTACAGATGGAAATGGCATATCTCCAGTTGCTGTAGCTACAATAATCATATCTATATCATTCGGTTTAATACCAGCATCTTCAATTGCTTTCTTACTTGCTTCATATGCTAAGTCTGACGTATCTTGATCGTCACGAGACCAACGTCTTTCTTTAATACCAGTCATTTTTGAAATCCATTCATCAGACGTATCTAAAAAACCTTCAAAATAGGCGTTATCGACTACTCTTTCAGGCGCATAAGCACCAAAACCTTTTATACCTACGTTCATGAACGTACACCTTCTCACTTCATTTTTTAATACCAGGTATTAATTTAACATACTTTTTAAATCTAACTCAAGTAGTTAAACTTTCTTAAACGATTTTGTTAAACAGTCACGAGTCAATAACTCATATAAAAATTGGTACAAATTTTTATACATTCTCTACTAATACTATACAAATAATTCACTTTACTTTAAAATGATAATATATATAAATTGGAGGTCATATATATGAAATACCTCGTAACTTTTATTTGGGCGTTAATCTTAACACAAATGGTTAACTTTGTACTTAATAGTTTAAATGGTGGCGGTAGTTTAGATGTGATTAAACCAATTATTATTGCAATCATCATTACCATTGCTATTGCCATTTTAAGTGCTATGATTAAACCTAATGATTTCGCTCGTAAAGGGAATAGAGACGTCTAAATGGTATTGCATTACGTGTTTGGAGTAATATAATGCTCTTAACAAGTTTAATAATAAGAAAAGGCATTGGAAAGCTTTGCTTTCCAATGCCTTTTTATATACTATTCAGCTAAAGGTTTTTGTACATCAAATGTTAATTCTTGACTATCGTTAAGATCAACATTTACTTTTGTACCTTCTGGCATATTTTCTTTAATCATCATACGAGCGAGTGGTGTTTCAATTTGACGTTGTACAAAACGTTTAAGTGGTCTAGCACCAAATTGTGGTTCGTATGCTTCTTCACCTAACCATTTTTTAGCTTCGTCTGATACTTCAATTGAAATACGTTGATCCATTAATCGAATATTTAATTGAGTTAAAATTTTATCTACAATCATACTCATATCATTTATAGATAATGGTTTAAATAATACAATATCATCCATACGGTTTAAGATTTCTGGTTTAAAGAATGCATGTAAACTATCCATAACTGCTTTTTCAGTGCTTTCAGTAATTTCACCAGAATCTTTAACATTTTCTAATAATATTTGTGAACCGATATTACTTGTCATGATAATAATTGTATTTTTGAAATCTACGCTACGACCTTTAGAATCAGTTAAACGCCCTTCATCTAAAATTTGAAGTAACACGTTGAATACATCACTATGCGCTTTTTCAACTTCGTCGAGTAGAATAACTGAATATGGGTTACGTCTTACCGCTTCAGTTAATTGACCACCTTCATCATGGCCTACATAACCAGGAGGCGCACCAATTAATCTAGAAACAGAATGTTTTTCCATATATTCACTCATGTCAATACGAATCATATGTTTTTCAGAATCGAATAGTGATGAAGCGAGTGATTTAGCTAATTCTGTTTTACCTACACCAGTTGGACCTAAGAATAAGAAACTACCTATTGGACGATTAGGATCTTTTATACCTGCACGTGCTCTCACTACAGCATCTGACACAAGATCTACCGCTTTATCTTGCCCTACGACACGTTCATGTAAGATATCACTTAAGTTTAATAATTTTTCTCTTTCTGTTTCGACTAATTTAGAAACTGGAATACCTGTCCATTGGCTTACAATATCTCCAATTTCCTCATCAGAAACAACTTCGCGAATCATGCGTTCATTATCGCCTTGTTCATCATGGAAAGCTTCTTCGTATTCTTTTAATTCTTTTTCTAATTGTGGAATCGTACCATATTGTAATTCTGCCGCTTTTTCATAATTACTTTCTGTTTGCGCATCTTCTAAAGCTTGACGACTACGATCTAATTCAGCACGTTTTTCTTGAACTTTCGCGATTTTTTCTTTTTCTTGTTCTACACGAGATTGTAATGACGTTTGTTTTTCTTTTTCATTTGAAAGTTCTTCTTGTAATTCTTCTAATCGATGTTTACTTGCATTATCTGATTCATTTTTCAATGCACTTTCTTCAATTTCTAATTGCATAACACGGCGATTAACTTGGTCTAATTCAGTTGGATTTGATCCCATTTCTGTTCGGATAGTGGCACATGCTTGGTCGACTAAATCAATTGCTTTATCTGGTAAGAATCGATCAGTAATATAACGATCTGATAATTCTGCTGCTGCTACTAAAGCACGGTCTTGAATACGCACACCATGATAAACTTCATAGCGTTCTTTTAAACCACGTAAGATTGAAATTGTATCTTCTACGTCAGGTTCACTTACACCTACTTTTTGGAATCGACGTTCTAAGGCTGAATCTTTTTCAATATATTCTCGATATTCATTCAATGTTGTAGCACCAATACAATGCAATTCACCACGAGCTAACATTGGTTTTAACATATTACCAGCATCCATTGCACCATCTGTTTTACCAGCACCAACTAACATGTGAATTTCATCAATAAATAGGATAATACGTCCATCTGATTCTTTCACTTCTTTAAGTACTGCTTTAAGACGTTCTTCAAATTCACCTCTAAATTTTGCACCTGCAACTAATGCACTTAAATCTAATTCGAAAATAGTTTTATCTAGCAATGATTCTGGCACATCTTTACGCACAATACGTTGTGCTAATCCTTCTACAATTGCAGTTTTACCTACACCAGGCTCTCCAATTAATACTGGGTTATTTTTAGTTTTACGGCTTAAAATTCGAATGGTATTACGAATTTCTTCATCTCTACCAATAACTGGATCCATTTTGCCTTGGCGAACTTCTTCTACTAAATCTCTACCATATTTCTCTAAAGCTTCATAATTTACTTCTGGATTTTGTGAAGTCACATGATTTCCCCCTCTAACTTTAGTAATAATTTCTTTGACTACTTCTTCTTTATTTCCTACAAATTGTTGTGTTGTTTCATCAATATCCATAGCAGCACGTAAAATATGTTCCATTGAGATATAATCATCTTCATATTCTTTCATATATGACTCAGCTTTATTTAATAATTCGTTTGCTTTTGAGCCAATATATTGTCCATATTGCACATTATCTCCTTGTACTGATGGATAGTGTTTCAATTTTTCACTATACGCTTGATTTAATTGATCAGTGTCTATATTTGCACGTTCTAAAATACTTTTAAACAAGCTTTCGTCTTCTTCTAAAGTTCCTTTTAGTATTGCTTCAATTTCAATATTTTGTAATTCATTTTCTTTACTTAATTCAATTGCTTTTTGCAAAGCTTCTTGTACTTTATAAGTCATTTGATTGATATCCAAATTTATTCACCCCTACTTTTTGTATAAGAGTATGGTCAAATACTTCTTTGTTTGGCTTTGACTTTGACTTTCTTTGACCTTAATTACATTATAGACCTTCTTTGCTAATTAATCAACACTTTTACTCATCTTTTTAACAATTCAATAAATCCTATCATATCAAGCAATTTATTTACGTTTCACTCATTATTTATCATATCACCTTACTATTTAAACATTGTTACCTTAATTTTTTCATAAATATTAAAAAAGGATTAACTTTGTGAGCATCCTCAACTAGTTAATCCTTTTTAATTATTTATTTTTTAGTCATATTTTTTAGTATTTCGTCCGACAATGCTTGTACCCCACTATGTTCTAAGTGCACACCATCAGATGCAAAATATTCAGTATGACCGGCAGAACGTTTATACCAGTCTACTAAAACAACATTTTTATGTCGTTTAGCTGCGTCTGAAAGTTGTTTATTTACATTATCTTGCCAGCTTCTCGGTACCCTTGTATTAACTAAATATATTTTGGCTTTACCAAATTTACTAATAAGTTGGTCAAGCTCATCTTGAGTAAAATCTCCATTTGTACCAAGTTCTAATACAACTTGATTTGATGGTTTATTATAATTAGTATAATTATTTGCAACTATCAAAGCTTCTTGTAAATGGCGACCTACTTTACCATCTATAGTTGCTTTAGGAACTTGAGATTTAAATTCTTCACCAATATCTACCATAACTGAATCGCCAATAAGTAATGGGCTGATATTGGTGTAAACTTTATCTTTATTCTCACTCTTACTTGTTTGTCCATTTAACTTAATATTTTCACCGGGCATCATTTTAACTAAATATTTATCAGCAGTACTTGTATTAAAACTGTTTGCTTTATTTGCAATTTCATCTTTTCCAAATCGATCAAATGCACCCATAAATATTAATAGCAATGGAATCACAGCTATGATAGTAACTATTGTTCTTATAAATTTAGGTCTACGTAATCGGTCAAAAGAAAATGCGCTTAACCCTTCACGTCTAAATGGTGTTTCAATATAACGATAAGATAATTCCGCAAACACCACAGTTAATAGTATATCTAAGATATATACATATATTGGTAATTGACCATCAACAAAATGTATATGTAGAAAACTAATGACGGCGAAATGCCATAAGTATAAACTATATGAACGTTTTCCGATATACACTAACAAAGGATGTCCTAGAAATTTAGCAATCATTGTAGATGGGTGAACGACACTTGCAATAACAAATAATGTCACTAAAGATATCAAATAAAACCCACCATTGTATATCCAATCACTATCGTCGTTAACAGTAAAGAATAAAATAATTAAGATAAGTAGGCTACCTATACCAATTCCATCTATTGCACGACGTAATCGTTGTGGTGGATTAGCTTTTAATTTAAATGGTGGCCAAACAAACGCCAATATGACGCCTAATAATAATGTTTGTAAACGAGTATCTGTACCAAAATAAACACGCGAATATCCCACATTTGGTTGTGATATAATGACCATTTCTAATAAAGAGGCCAATGATACTATCCAAAATATAAGTGTCACATTACGATATTTTTTAATCGTAAGTAATAATATCACTAAAATGAATGGGAAAAATAAATAAAATTGTTCTTCGATAGCAAGAGACCATAAATGTTTAAGAGGCATGAATGAAAATTGTTCAAAATAGTTAACGTCTTTAGCGATATACCACCAATTTGAAACATAAAATAGCGCTGCAATAATATCATGTTTAACTCTAATAATTTGTTGAGGTTCAAATAATAAGGTTGCAATACCTACTGTTATTAATAAAGCTATCACCGCTGGCAGTAGACGTTTTATGCGTCTAATCCAAAATTGTTTAAGATTAATAATTCCTTTTTCTTCATACTCTCTCAAAAGTAAACTTGTAATTAAATATCCTGAAATAACGAAGAAAGTATCTACACCAATAAAACCTCCAGTTAGCCACTTTCTATTCAAATGATATATAACGATGCCTAATACGGCAATTGCTCTTAGACCATCTAAACCAGGCATATAGCGCATTTTTGTTTTATCATGCACGCCCTTTTCTAAATTTTGTTTCATTGTTCACATTCTTTCCCTATTAAATAATAAATTTTCAATAAATTCATTAGATATAAAAGCACTAAAATCAGAATAACAATAAAGTTAATTATAGAAGTTTATATGTATGATTGGTCATTCTATAGTCTATGAATTTAATACACTGTATAATATGATTCTGTGTTTTATACTAAGTTGACTGAAAACTTGATATACAATTAAATAAAATATAAATTCATTTTCATTGATTAATTCTTAATTGTTGAAAATTATACTTTTCCTAAGATATAAGTCTTATGTATTGTAGTATAACCTAGAAGTAAATTCAATTTATATTACAATTGTGTCATTTCTTTTTTACTCATTTAAAAATAAAATTGTCACATTCTTATATATTAAAAAAGAGAGTAGAAGAAAAATTCATCCCCTACTCTCTATTAAATATTGTATCTAGCGCTTCATAATAAATAGCTTCATACATTAATGCTATCGAGCTCGCTTAAATTTATCCAACGCCTAATGCGATTTTTGCATATCTAGACATCATATCTTTATTCCATGGCGGATTCCAAACAATATTAACTTCTGTATCTTGAATCTCTGGAATTTCGGCTAATACTGTCTTAATTTGATCGATGATTTGTGGTCCAAGTGGACAGCCCATAGATGTAAGTGTCATTTCTACAGTACATAATCCTTCATCATCAACGTTTACTTTATATACTAAACCTAAATTAACAATGTCTATACCTAATTCAGGGTCAATTACCATTTCCAAAGCGCCAAGGATACTATCTTTTAATGCTTCTTCCATTAGTATCACCTCTCCATAATTATCTTTACACTAATATATCAAATATCCGACAAAACGCCAATAAAATGCTATGATACAAATAAACTAATATTTATGAACCGTAATGCAAGGAGATATTTATGAAACCTTATTTAATTTGTTTAGATTTAGATGGAACATTATTAAATGATAATAAAGAAATTAGTGATTATACAAAAAAAGTTTTAACTTCTTTACAAAAACAAGGTCATTACTTAATGATTGCAACTGGACGTCCTTATCGTGCAAGCCAAATATATTATCATGAACTTAATATGAATACACCTATTGTTAATTTTAATGGTGCCTACGTTCATCATCCAAAAGCAGATGACTTTGAAACCAAACATGAGGTATTAGATGTAGATATCGCTAGAAGTATTATAGAGGCACTTCAAAAAGCTAATGTTACAAATATTATTGCTGAAGTTAGAGACAGTGTCTTTATCAATAATCATGATCCTCGATTATTTGAAGGTTTTTCAATGGGTAATCCTAAAATTCAAACAGGCAATTTATTAGAAAAACTTGATGAATCTCCAACTTCCATATTAGTGGAAGCTGAAGAAGTGAATATCACACGTATTAAACAAATGTTAACTCGTTTTTATGCTGAAAATATTGAACATCGTCGTTGGGGTGCACCCTTTCCTGTTATTGAAATCGTAAAACGAGGTATTAGTAAAGCTCGTGGCATTGACTATGTTAAATCATATTTAAATATAGATTCTTCTAATATTATTGCATTTGGAGATGAAGATAATGATTTAGAAATGATTAAATATGCTCAATACGGAATTGCTATGGACAATGGTTTAGATGATTTAAAACATATCGCTAATCATATCACTTATTCTAATAACGAAGATGGAATTGGGCGTTACCTAAATGAATTTTTCAAGCTAGAAATACCTTATCAATAATAAAAATGAGAGTACTTAAAGTAAGATTCTAAAGATTATAATTGTATCTTACTTGTTTACTTCTTAGTTATGGAGGATATGTATGACTAAAATTATTATAGTTGGTGCTGTTGCTGGGGGCGCAACATGTGCAAGTCAAATTCGTCGCTTAGATAAAGAAAGTGACATTATCATTTTTGAAAAAGATCGAGATATGAGTTTTGCTAATTGTGGTTTACCTTACTATATTGGACATCTCGTTTCTGATCGTCATCAAATATTGCCTATTACACCAGACGTTTTTAAAGAGAAGAAAAATATTGTAGTTAAAACACATCATGAAGTAATTGGAGTCAACGATCAACAACATGTTGTACGTGTATTGAATCATCAAACAGGCGAAACATTCGATGAAACTTATGACAAATTAATTTTAAGTCCTGGTGCTAGTGCGAATACTCTTGGATTTACCAATGACTTTACTTTCACTCTAAGAAATGCAGAAGATATGGACCAAATTGATCAATATATTACTCGTCATAAAGCTAAACGAGCATTAGTTGTCGGTGCTGGTTACATTTCATTAGAAGTATTAGAAAATCTTTATCAACGTGGTCTTGATGTGACATGGATTCATCGTTCAGATAAAGTCAATAAATTAATGGACCAAGATATGAATGCAGCCATTTTTAGCGAAATTGATCAAAGAAACATTTCATATAGATTAAATGAAGAAATTGAATCAATTCAAGCGCATACTGTTTATTTTAAATCTGGTATACGTGAAGATTTCGATATTATTATTGAAGGGATAGGAACTCATCCTAATTCATCATTTTTACGTTCATCAAATATTCATATAGATAAAAAAGGATTTATTCCTGTTGATGATTGCTTTAAAACAAATATACCTGATATTTATGCTCTAGGTGATGTCATCACCTCACACTATCGCCATGTAAATATGAATGCTCAAGTACCTTTAGCTTGGGGCGCTCATCGTGCAGCAAATATTATAGCAGAACAACTCTCAGGTAATAAAAATATTACATTTAAAGGTTTTCTTGGTTCAAATATTGTAAAATTTTTTGACTACACTTTTGCGAGCGTAGGAATAAAACCTGAAGAATTAAGTCTATTTAATTATGAGATGGTTGAGATTAAGTCTGGTGCACACGCAGAATATTACCCAGGTAATACACCCCTACACTTACGTGTCTATTTTAATAAAGACAATAGACGATTATTACGCGCCGCAGCAGTTGGAAAACAAGGCGCCGATAAACGCATTGATATTTTATCAATGGCTATGATGAATCAACTTACAGTAGATGAATTGGTTGAATTTGAAGTTGCCTATGCGCCTCCTTATAGTCATCCTAAAGATTTAATCAATATGATTGGTTACAAAGCACGCAATATATAAAAAGAATCGTTTGAGTAGACACTCAAACGATTCTTTTTACTTAACTTAAACCGAACATTTTAGATAATGGGCCCCATGGTAAGATAATTCCAAGAGCCATAGTAATAATAATTAAAATAATTGTTGCCCAAAATAAGCCATGACTAGGTGCATGTTTTTTTCTTTTAGCTAATGATACTTCCATTAAAGCAACAACACCTAAGCCACATAACATTTTTAAAGTAAGAAGCATGTGGTTGCCACCCTCACCATGACTCGCTGCCATAAACTCTTCAATTAATTCCCAGAATCCTGAGAATAATGTAAGGAGCATAAAGACTCTAAGCCCCATATGTAATGATTTAAAAGTTGGTGTTGGTCCTTGTGATTTTGAAATGTGTAAAAATGCAATAATGTATAACACAATGGTTAAAACCCAACTCACAATATGCATATGTAACAAGACTTGATTACCTCCAATATTTATAATCACTTTCTTTCAATTATCATAACACATTTTCACTTTTTAAGTATTAAAATTAAAAAAGAAGAGAAGCCTTAGCTTCTCTCGCTTTAAACATAACTAGCATTATTGTTTGGCAATATAAGTTGTCAAAGTACCAATGTTATCAATAGTGACTTTAACTTCATCACCTGATTGTAAGAATTTTGGTGGTTGTAATCCAGCTCCTACACCCGCTGGGGTACCGGTTGCAATGATATCGCCTGGATGTAAAGCAACATATTTAGAAATTTCTTGAATTAAGTCATCAATTTTATTAATCATTTGACTAGTATTTCCATCTTGGCGAATTTCATTATTTACTTTAGTGACAATATTAACATTTTCTGGAGTAGGTAATTCATCTTTAGTAACAATATATGGTCCCATTGGGCAACCACCTGTTAAACTTTTAGATAAGAATGCTTGATCTTGTGCATTTTGAGCAGTGCGGTCTGTAATATCGTTAATAATGGTATAGCCATAAACATAATCTAGTGCTAAGCCTTTAGGAATCTTTTCGCCATGTTTACCGATAACAATACCTAATTCACCTTCGTAATCTAACTGATCTGTAATATCTTTATGATTTGGAATTGTTGCGTTATCACCAGTTAAAGAAGAAGCTGCTTTAGTGAACACATATAAACGTTGCACTTCATGATTTAACTCAGAAGCATGATCTTTATAGTTACGGCCAAAAGCAATAACATTGTTCGGTGGTGTTACAGGAGGTAAAAATTCAATATCATTAAATGAGAATTTATACTGATCTGCTTTTCCACTATTTTCAACAGCTACTACTGCTTTACGTACTTGTTCTTGGAAATCGAGTGTTTGATTTTGTTGTAAACCTTCAAGTAACGTTTGTGGATGGAAGTCTCCTTCACCAAATTCAGCAAAAATTTGTTTTAAATCCCATACAGCGTCTTCACGCTTTACTTTAACGCCATATGATTCAGCGTTATTGTATTTGAATGATAAAAATTTCATTCATTATCAACTCCTCATCTATATCTTATTTCATATTATAACTTTAATTATTAATAAATAACAAATATATATGTCTGAAATTTTAGAAATTTGACGTATCTTTTCTAAAATAAAATAAGATTGATATTATAAACCATCTTCAATGCTCATTTCACCGAATTGGAAGAAATATAAATAGCCGTGCACTCTTTTATTTAGTATTGTTTCTAAGGTGTTTTTGTAATATTTCATTTGAATTTTATACTTATCACGTAATTGTATTCCAATTTCTTGATCCGTCATCCCTCTTCTTCGATTAAAAGCGTCTGTTTTGTAATCTACAAAATAATATTGGTTATCTTTAATAAAAATCAAATCAATCATACCTTGGATAATGGAGACATCTTCATCTAAATCTGGTATTTCATCTACACGTGCTTGGTTAACTACAAATGGTAACTCTCTGTATACTTCATCAGCTTGTGCAATTTTCATATATAAGTCACTACGAATAAATTCCATAATTCTTTCAAATTGGATATCTTTTTTAGCGTCTTCTTCAATAATGTGTTGATCAATTAACATATGAATATAGTCATCTAACTCTGTTTCAGTTAATCGTTGTTCTCTAAATGGAAGATGCTGCATAACGGTATGCATCAATGTACCAATTTCATTAGCTTTACGTTTTCTTTCTTGTCTTAAGAATTTAGGACGTTCATAAGTATAAGCACCAATGCGATATTGTCTTACTCTATCGTAACTTGTTCCATCTTCTTTAGTTTCTAATTGACGTTTTAATTCAGATACAGATTGTTTTGATGGCTTTTGAGTATTTTTTATAAATGGATACTTAAACGTTAATTGATGAATCATTTGTTGTTCGTTTTCTTTATTATTCGGAGCCTCTTCTTCAATATCATTGATAGTTCGATGTAATGTCTCATTTGAATCGCTTATTAAAGATAATTCATCGAAATGAATAATTTTCAAATCTACATATGGTTTCAAACTGTCATCTAATTGATTGATAGATGTCTCAAATTGATAATCAGATGTGATAGATTGAGATAAGTGTTTCGCTAAAATACTATATACCAGATTAAAAGGTCGTTCTACTGATAATCTTTTATGAAGTGCAATGAGTTGATTTGAAATAGGCAAACGTTCATACTTTCTTAACTTTTCTTCTTTATCTACCGTTCCGATTAGAATGAGCTGTTCTTTTGCACGAGTTAATGCCACATACATTAAACGCATCTCTTCAGAAATCAATTCTTTTTCTGTTAATGATTTAACAACTACAGATGAAAGTGATGGATAAGAAATATTGTCTGTTAAATCATAGTACTCCATTCCTAAACCATATTTTTGATTTAATACTAAAGGTTTCCGAATATCTTCTTTATTAAAATTCTTAGAAAGACCAGAATAAATAACATATGGAAACTCTAAACCTTTACTACTATGAATTGTCATCATTCGAACTACATTATCATTAGGTCCTATCACATTTTCTTCACCAAAATCTTTTTTACGCTCTATCAATTCATCGATAAATCTTATAAATTGATAAAGTCCTCTAAACGTAGAATTTTCAAATTCTATTGCTTTATTAAACAATCCAAAAAGATTAGCGCGTCTGCCTTTACCACCAATCAGTCCACTAAAATATTGAATGACATAATGATCATTATAGAACTTATCAATTAACTGATACACAGGATGTGTTTGCCCATAATCTTGATATAAATGTATATCTTCAATAAAACGACGTAATTTATTAACTAATTGTGCGTTAGCTTGATCATATTTTATATAGTGTAAAATTGATTGATAAAAGTAATCATCGTTTGAACTGACTACTCGAATTTCAGCAAGTTCATCTTCAGTAAATTGATAAATAACAGAGCGCATTAACCCAACTAGATAAATATCTTGCAATGGGTTATCAATCGTTCTAAGAAACGATAGTACTAGTCGTACTTCCGTTTGTTCAAAATAACCTTCCTTACTATTAACATGGAACGGAATATTATTATCTTTAAATACTTTTTGCAAACGTCTAGCATTACTCATTCCACGTTCTAAAATAACAATATCTTTATAAGTTGCTTTACGATAGGCATTGTTTTTCGCATCATAAACGAGTTTATTGTCAAGGATATGCTTTACTTGTTCAACTACATAATATGCTTCTTGTTCTTGTCTATCTAAGTCTGTGTCCTCATTTTCAGATTTAATAAGCGCATGTAATTCGAGTGGCATTGCTTTTTCTGGATAATAATGAGCTCCGAAATATAAACGTGCATCGGCATCATAATTAATTTCTCCAACCGCTTCATCCATCATATGATCAAAAAGATAATTAGTCGTTGAAAGTACTTCCTTTCTTGAGCGGAAGTTATTAGATAAGTCAATTCGAAGTCCTGTTTGTTGCCCTTCTTTAGTGAATCGATGATATTTACTCATAAACAATGTAGGATCCGCTTGCCTAAACTTATAAATAGATTGCTTTACATCTCCCACCATAAATAAGTTGCCATCTAATTCATCACCACGTTTGATAGTAGATATAATTGCCTCTTGTACCTGATTGGTATCTTGATATTCATCAATAAGTATTTCTTCAAATTGATGACGATACTCTTTAGCGATAGTAGAAGGCGTCCCGTTTTCATCTGTTAATATTTGTAAGGCAAAATGTTCATAATCTGCAAAATCTAGTACATTTCTACTACGTTTTTTCTTAGCAAAATCATTAATGATATCTTTAATGATTTGAACTAAATATTTTATCCGAGGCGCTAACTGTTTCATATCGTCTTTAAGTTCATCTACTGAACGCATTAAATATTTATTTTTTACATTTTGAATGGTTTCATTATATTCTTTATAGAAAGATTTAATATCTTCAAGTGTCTCTAAATCTTCATTTTCTTTTTTTATTTTTGATGACATTTGTGGAAACTTTTCAGGTGTATGATTAAGAAGTGCATCTCTATTCAAAACACCATCTTCTAATATTCTTTGGCATATCATTTTCTCTCTTTGGACAACTTCTAAATGTTTTTCAACAGCATTACAATGGGATAAAAGATTTTCTGCTTCAAGAAGTGAGTCAAATGCTGCTTTCATATATATTTCTGCTAGTATTTTTAATTCTTTAAGGTAGTCTTGTTGCTTCTCATCATTCTCGTAAGGATCGACTAATGAATCTAACCATTTAAATGGTGAAGGATTAGCTATACTAAAATAATAAAATCGTTTTAAAATTTCTCTAAATCTATCGTCATTTCTATCATTTGATAGTTGTTCGACTAAAGTCAAAAATTCAATATCAGGATCTTCATAATGATGTTCTAGTACTTCATCAATTGATTGCTCTAATAAAAGTACATTTTCAACTTCACTAATCGTTCTAAAATTAGGGTCTAGTTGGATAACATCATAATGTTGTTGAATCACTTTTAAACAAAAACTATGCAGTGTAGAAATTTGAGCTTGATGTATTTTTATACGTTGACTTTTTAAGTGTTCATTCTTAGGATCCTCTAATGAAGCTTGTTGAATACGTTGTTCTACACGATGTTTCATCTCTCTAGCACTTAAGTTCGTAAATGTTACTACAAGTAATTTATCAACATCTACTTCGTCTCTTAAGATTTTTTGAATAATACGTTCAACTAGAACAGCTGTTTTTCCCGAGCCAGCAGCTGCTGCAACTAGTATATCTTGCCCTTTAGCATATATACTGTTCCACTGTGCATCCGTCCATTGTGCATCTTTAGGTTTTACTGGAATATTATTCATTGTCCTCACCGCTTTCTAATTCGACCTCTTGAATTGCTTGAATTGGATTAATCGATTCATCTACATGGCGATAATGTTTACTATCAATAAGACTATCTACGTGACATACTGACTGGAAACTACAAAATTCACATGGTAATTTGTCTTCAAATTTAAGTGGAGCTACTTCTGTGTGACCATCCATAATATTTGAAGCAGTCTCAATAAAATTATTTTTATTGTGTTGAATAAATTTATGAATCGTTGTTTCATCAGCAACTTGGCTTCCCCGTGCACTAATACCTCCATCTTTTTTTAATGTCACGGGTACAATATCTGATTTAGATATCTCGTTAAGTCTTATATCCATAGCATCTATAACTTCAGCATCACTATTGATTAATCCATTTAATTTATATTCTTTTAGAATAGCTTGATTAATATTTTCCTTATTCAATGCCTCTTCAGTTAAATCGCCCCATTTTTCAAATTTCAAACGTTCATCATGAATGTGGAAATATAACAATCCACCTGGTTTAACCTCTGAACTTAAACCAAGCCGCTCTGAATTTTGTAATACGATATCCATATACGTCATCATTTGCATCTGTTTACCATAATAAACTTTTTTCAAATTTAAATTGGCGCTATGATTAGATGATTTATAATCTATAATATTTACAAAACTTGTATTATTTTTTGTATAAGCATCGATACGATCAATTTGTCCACGAATATGAATCGGTATCCCTTGTGTCGTCATTAAGGGATGTGCAATCAACTCTTCTTCCGTTCTTGGTTTCTTTCTAAAAGCAGTTTCAAAACGTTTTGGTCTAAATTTTGTATTCTCATTTTGATAACGAAGTGCCTTTAACGTACTTTCAACAATGACACCTATACGTTTAGATACATAACGATAATATGCATTGGAATCCATTAAATTAAATTGCACTTGTGGTAAGACATGTTGTAGAGCTTCTTCAGTAAGTGCATGGATTTTCTGATTATCCAATTGACTAAATTCTCCATTTACTTTATCCGAAATATATTTTAAAGCATTATGAAAAATATTACCTAAATCAAAACTTTCAAGTTGATATTTGGTACGTTCATTTAGACGAAGGCCGTAAGTAGCATAATGTTGGAATGGGCAATCATTATAACCTTCAAATCGTGAAACACTAGCATTAATAGACGTTCCATATAATGCTTCTGACAATTGTGGTGTGAGTTGAATGGTTTCATTATCATATGTTAAAGCTGTTGATAAATAGTTTATACTGTCATTTAATTCTTCATTTTCACTTATAACTTTATAAGCATCAAGCCACGTATCTGCTACCGCTTCTTCTTCCAACCACGATTTCAATGCTTCAAATAAATGAATTTTAGTTTGATGTGGATGTTCCATTAATGTAAGAGGATAAGCATGATGAAGATAATGAATATTTTTGATATCCAAATTACTGAACAGTGCTTGAATCTGATTTAAAAATGGACTTTTCTCTTTTTCATCTCCTTGCATTCCCATAAGACTATATGAAAAAGTCATTTGTTCACATGCACGTGTCATAGCAATGTAGCATACAAATGCTTCATCCATTTGTAAGATATCAGAGGTTGGACTTAATTCAACACTTCCCCGTTCCTCTAACAAACGTTTTTCTTCATCAGTGATTAAGCTTGAAGATGACAAGGGCTGTGGCATCACTCCATCATTCATCCCAACCATATAAACGTGTTTTTTATTATCAACTTTTGCTAAATCCATAGTCCCTATGCTAACTTGATCCAATGTTTGAGGAATCATTACAAATTCAAGTTGCTCAAGTCCAATGTCAAATACTTCTAAGAATCGATTTAAACTCATTTCTTCTTCTTCAAATACTGTGACTAAATCATCTAATATTTGTATTAATCCATTCCATAATTGGTCAATTTCTTCTGCTTTCTCATGGTCTCCTTTTAAGTCTAGTTCATCACGGTGGGCCATTAAATATTTAGGCAAATCAAAAGCTTCCATTGTTTCATAAAATGCAGTTGCATAATCTCTAACATTTTTAGAGTGAAGCATGGCTTTCTCAAAACGAAGTATTTTATTTACAACATCATCCTTTAAGCGTACGACGTCTTCAAATGCTTCTTTTTCTTCTTCAGTTAATTGATGCGCTTTACGTCCCATTTTTGTAAAATTATCGATATTAAACAATTTATCATCTAACCATTTTTTACCGTAAATACCTCGTTCAATGACAAAGTTTTCTAATAGATCAATTAAGTAACTACTATTTTTAAATTGATTAGATAAAATATTGGTTTTAAATAGTCTCATCATTGGACTAAGTCCCATATTACTTTGGATAACTTCTAATAAAGAACGTATCATTTCCATTATAGGATGATGTGTCATCGATTTTTTAGTATCAATATTATAAGGAATATCATATTGTGGCAAAATAGATTCAAATAGATAGGCATATGTTTCATCTCTATATAAAATTGCAATATCTTGATATCTAAAGTGTTTATCACGTGTATCTTTAATAATACGTCGTGCTATTTCATTAACTTCTTCTCTCATATTCGATGACTCAAGTAAATCAATATAACCATGGGATTGAGTTGGATTAACTTGAAGTGCGTCAAATTGTTGTTCTAATTGTAATAAATCCTTATTTTTGAAACGATATGGTGTTGTAAAATAATGTTCATTTAAAGATATATGTAATTCATTTGCAATTTCTTTTAAGTGAATAAGTACGTCAGAAGGTTTTCTAAACATACTAAAGTGATCTTCATTACCATCTGTAGTTAATAATATAGTAACTTGTTTAGCATTTTGTACTAATGCTTTAATAATTTGATATTCAAGCGTTGAAAAGTTATAAAATCCATCTATATAAATATCAGCATGCTTAATCCACTCAGATTTGTGCATTATTTCAATAAAATAATTAAGACTGTCTTCAGCGGTAATAAATTCTCCATTTAATCGTTCTTCAAAATAATGATAAATAAGCGAAATATCTTCTAGTTTATGTCGGGTTCTTGTTTGTAATTCATTATCTTCTAAAAATAAGTCAAGTTGATGAGGTGTTACAGAATATTTCTTAAAATCTTGGATTTGTTCACTTAATTTTTCACTAAAACCATAATAATCTGCTTGAGATTGATATAATTTCATTTCTGATTTGTGTTGTTGAACGATATTGAATATCATCATTTCAATAGCTGCTTTAGTTAAACGTGTTTCAGTTAATCCTCCGAGTTCTTGAAAGATTCTATAGCTCAAACGCTCAAAATGTAAAACTTCCGTTCTTAAACTCCCATTTAACTCTCGATCATTTACGAAAGATTGCTCCAATTGAAACGTACTTTGGGTAGGTGCAATTAAAATGATAGGATCTCCAAGAGGATTTTCTTTCATTTGTTGTTTAATATTTTTAATCATATGATACGATTTACCGGTACCAGCTCTTCCAAGATATGTATTTAATTCCATTATCTACACGCTCCTTTAAACTCATTTTACCACGGAACATACGTTCTTAAAAAGTAAAGTAGATAAAATAAAAGTAGAATGCGAATTCACCTGAATTGACATTCTACTTTTATTTTAAATTGATATCCTACTTATCTGGATTAAAATTAAATTTAAAATTATTTAATGGCCAAAATCTAAATGATACTTTACCGACGATTTGTTGTTTATCTATTAATCCAAACGCTCTACTATCTTTACTAACTTCACGGTTATCTCCTAATACTAAGTATTTATTTTTAGGAATAACGTTAGAGTTAGGATGAGCATTAAGAAGATCCTTAGTTTCAAAAGATCCTGTAATGTACTCTCCTTGTTTATGTTTTTCATTATAGTCTAAGTAAGGCTCATTTACCTTTTTCTCATTAATATATAGCTGATCTTTTTTATATGTCACACTATCTCCTGGTACGCCTATTACTCTTTTAACATAGTCATCAGATTGATTAGCATGGAAGACAATAACATTTCCTTTTTTTATGTTTCCTACCTTATAACCTAAAATGTTAACCATCACATGTTGCCCATCTTTTAATGTTGGATCCATTGAGTCACCTTTTATTGTATAGGATTTGGCAACAAAAGTGACTACAAGCCATACGAGCAATAAACCTACAGCTATCGCAACAATCCATTCTATTATTTCTTTTTTCAAATATAACACCTCATCTATTTATTAAACTCATAGTTGAATGATCTAAAAGGATAATATCTTAGACATACATTTCCTATAACATCACTTTTTTTAATTAATCCATATCTTCTCGAATCAGTTAATGTATTACTATGATCATTCAACACTAAAAATGAGTCAGGTGGAATAATATCCCCATCAGTATTTTCTAAATCTCGTAATGCGAAATCATTAATATCTCTATTTTTAGCATAATATTTATTCACTTGTCTATCATCTTTATATAATTTACCATGCCTTATTTCTATCGATTCGCCTGCTTTCCCAATAATACGGCTAAAATGAATTTGATTATGATGCCGATACATAATAATATCCCCTTCATTTAATAAATTAAATGTCACTTTCAATTTATTAATCATTATATAATCATTTTTATTTAGAGTGGGGGCCATTTCATTAGTATGAACAATTGCGCTTCTTAGTAAAAAAATTTGAATAAACATCACGAAAATAATTGCTAAAATAATGGATATACTTGTACTTATAATTCGACGCAAAATGTCACTCCTCATGTGTTCCCATAAAATGTTTTTCAACTCTTTTTCCAATAAACCATATGACTATAGTAACAATAATTAAAATAATTGCTCTTATAGGATGAGTTAAAAATGTAGTCACTTCTCTACCCATCACCGCTAAAAATGATATGGAAATAAGCTTTGAAAATAATAAAATAATAAAATAATTCTTCATTTTAATATGAGAAAAACTAGCTACAAAGTTCACTACTGTATTAGGTGTAAATGGAAAACACATTAATATAAAAATAGGAACAAGTCCTTGTTTATCTATAAAATGTGTGAGTTTTTTCACACCTTTTTTTGCTTTAACTCTTTGCATAAAAGATGTATCAACGAATTTCCTACAAAAATAAAATACAGTAAATGTTCCAGCGACGATCCCTAACCAACTAATAATAGTTCCTGTAATAAAACCATAAATATGAACATTTAAGATGACATAGAGAGTTAAAGGAAAAACAGGAATTATAGCTCTTAAATAGAGAATAATAAAACCTGCAAAGTATCCTAATTGTTGTAACACATTAAACCAATGTTCAATTTGATGAAACACTATATCATCAAATCCTTTCTTGAAATTTCATCATTCTCTATTGAGTATAAAATTATTTTACACTCTTTTCTTAAAAAAACTATTAATTCACTAAGAAATCAGTCACAAGTACTAGATAACAGATTTAACATTAGTCATATTAATCTTTTAAAAAAGAATGAGACTGAATTCACAACGAATTCAATCCTTTTCTCTTGACCCCATCTTACGTTAAACAAAAACTTCTTTTTATGAAAGTCTATATGCTAAAAAAGATTGATATAAGTATATATTCAATTGAGTCATTGACTGCCAATATATTAAAAATGCCTAAGACAGCTCATCGTGTCCTAGGCTTTAAATGATTATTTTATTTAAATTTATGTTGATATTATAAACGTTCTTCTAATTCTTTTTTCTTATCCTCATAACCTGGTTTACCAAGTAAAGCAAACATATTTTGTTTATAAGCTTCTACGCCAGGTTGGTTAAATGGATTAACACCTAATTGATAGCCACTCATCGCACAAGCTAATTCAAAGAAGTAAACGACATAACCGAATGTTTCTTCATCTAAACGTGGGATATTCACAACGATATTAGGAACGCCACCATCAGTATGAGCTAATAATGTACCTTCAAATGCTTTTGTATTAACTTCATCGATTGTTTTTCCAGCTAAATAATTTAAGCCATCTAAATCGTCATCATCTTTTTCAATTGTAATATCATGTTTAGGTTGATTTACTTTTACAACAGTTTCAAATAAGAAACGGCGTCCTTCTTGAACATACTGACCTAATGAATGTAAATCAGTAGTATAGTTTGCGCTTGAAGGATAAATACCTTTAAAGTCTTTACCTTCAGATTCACCGTATAACTGTTTCCACCATTCATTAAAGTACTGCATAGATGGTTCGTAGTTAATTAACATCTCAGTTGTATAACCTTTATTATAAAGAACATTTCGAATTGTTGCATATTGATATGCAATATTCTCTTCTAAATTTTCAGATGATAGTTCTTTACGAGCTTTATTTGCTCCATTCATAATTGCTTCAATATCAATACCTGCAGTTGCAATTGGTAATAATCCTACCGCAGTTAATACTGAATAACGACCACCTACATCATCAGGTACAACAAATGTTTCATAACTTTCATTATCTGCTAATTGTTTCAATGCACCTTTTGCTTTATCAGTTGTAGCAAAGATACGTTTTTTTGCTTCATCTTTACCATATTTTTCTTCAACTAATTGTTTAAACAATCTAAATGCTACAGCAGGCTCAGTCGTTGTTCCTGATTTAGAAATCACATTTACTGAAAAGTCTTTATCAGACAAGTAATTCACTAATTCTTGTGTATAACTTGAAGATAAGTGATTTCCTACAAATACAATTTCAGGATATTCTGTATTGTTACGGAAAGATGAAGTAAGCATTTCAATTGCAGCACGTGCACCTAAATATGAACCGCCAATTCCGATAACTACCAATACATCTGAATTCGATTGAATATGTTTCGCTGCTTTTTGAATTCTAGAAAACTCTTCTTTATCATAATCTTCAGGTAAATTTACCCAACCTAAAAAGTCGCTTCCAGCACCCGTACCTTCATGAATCGTTTTATGAATTGTTTTTACAATATCTTTTTGTTGATCAAGTTCATGTTGACCAAAAAATTCTAACGTTTTGCCATAATCTAATTGAATATGAGTCATTTATAGATCCTCCAATGTTTATGAATTAGTTTCATTTTACTAACTTTAAATTATCTATTCAATGAACAAGTTCAATTATTCAAAAAATAGTCTGTTTTTTTTTTAGAATCATTGAATTACTTTACTTTGTAATGAATACACAATTGAAATAGCAATCAACTCTTTAGTTGTAGTAATATTCAATGAATATAGAAATAACAATAGATGATTAATACTATTCCAATTATCTTTATTTTGCATAAATATGTAAAAAAATGGTTTTATTTTCAAAAACAATCTGTTAGTATAGAATTATATTAATTTTCAGAAAAATTTTGAGGTGACAATATGAAAGATAAAATTGTTTTAGCTTATTCAGGTGGATTAGATACTAGTGTAGCTGTTAAATGGCTTATAGATAAAGGGTACGACGTAGTAGCAGTATGTTTAGATGTTGGCGAAGGTAAAGATTTAGATGTTGTTTATTCTAAAGCATTAGACATGGGCGCCGTCGAATGTCATATTATTGATGCAACTAAGGAATTTAGTGAAGATTATGTAAGTTATGCAATAAAAGGAAATTTAATGTATGAAAACAGTTATCCTTTAGTATCTGCGCTTTCAAGACCGTTAATAGCGAAGAAATTAGTAGAAATTGCTGAACAAACAAAGTCAATCGGTATTGCACATGGTTGTACTGGTAAAGGTAATGATCAAGTACGTTTTGAAGTAGCAATTAAAGCACTTAACCCTAATTTGAAAACATTTGCTCCTGTTAGAGAGTGGGGCTGGAGTCGTGAAGAAGAAATCGACTATGCAATCAAACATGGTATTCCTGTAAGTATTAATCATGATTCACCTTATTCAATCGATCAAAATTTATGGGGTCGTGCAAATGAATGTGGTATTTTAGAAGATCCCTATGCTGCTCCACCGAAAGATGCATATGATTTAACTGCTGAATTAGAGGATACACCAGATACACCAGATGAAATTATCTTATCATTTAAAAATGGTGTTCCTGTTCAACTTAACCATAAAGACTATGATTTAGATCAGCTAATTCTAACATTAAATGATTTAGCTGGTAAACATGGTATCGGACGTATCGATCACGTAGAGAATCGTTTAGTTGGTATAAAATCACGTGAAGTATATGAAACGCCAGGTGCTGAAGTTATATTAAAAGCTCATAAAGCTTTAGAAACATTAACATTAACTAAAGATGTGGCGCATTTTAAACCAGTCATTGAAAAACAATTTGCTGAACAAACATATAATGGTTTATGGTTCTCACCTTTAACAGACAGTCTAAAGCAATTCATCGATAGCACTCAACACTATGTTGAAGGAGATGTTAGAGTTAAATTATTTAAAGGTAATGCTATTGTTAATGGTAGAAAATCGCCTTATACACTTTATGATGAAAAGTTAGCAACTTATACTAAAGAAGATGCTTTTGATCAATCAGCTGCAGTCGGCTTTATTGATATTTATGGACTACCAACACAAGTAAATGCTTATTTACATGGAGGTTATAGTAATGAGTAATAAAGCATGGGGAGGTCGTTTTCAACAACAACCTGAAGAGTGGGTAGATGCGTTTAATGCTTCTATTGACTTTGACCAAACGCTTTTAGATGAGGATATTCAAGGTAGTATTGCACATGCAACAATGCTTGCACACCAAAACATTATTTCTGAAGAAGAAAAAAATGCCATCGTAAAAGGTTTGAAAGATATACAGACAGATTTTCATAACCATAATATTGAATTTAAACATGCTTTAGAAGATATACATTTAAATATCGAACACGAACTGATACAACGCATTGGAGATCCAGGTGGCAAGTTACACACAGGTCGTAGCAGAAATGATCAAGTAGCAACAGACTTACATCTCTATGTAAAAAAACAGGTCATTGAGATTCAAGCACTTATTCGTTCATTCCAAGAGTCTATTTTAACTCTAGCAAAATCTCACGTAGAAACGATTATGCCAGGTTATACGCACTTACAACGTGCTCAACCTATTTCTTTCGCTCATCACATCATGACATATTTTTGGATGTTGGAAAGAGACTATACACGTTTTGCAGATAGTTTAAAACGTATTGATATATCTCCTCTTGGCGCTGCAGCATTGAGTGGCACTACACATCCTATCGATAGACATGAAACTCAAGAATTACTTGGTTTTGAATATATTTATGAAAATAGTCTTGATGCAGTGAGTGATCGTGATTACATTATTGAAACATTGCATAATATATCATTAACAATGACTCACCTATCACGTTTTGCAGAAGAAATTATTTTTTGGTCTACGGATGAAGCGAAATTTATTACACTATCTGATGCATTTTCTACTGGTTCATCTATTATGCCTCAAAAGAAAAATCCAGATATGGCTGAACTCATTCGTGGTAAAGTTGGACGTACGACAGGACATTTAATGAGTATGCTTGTCACATTGAAAGGCTTGCCTCTTGCATATAATAAAGACTTACAAGAGGATAAAGAAGGTTTATTTGATTCTGTTCGTACAATTAAAGGTTCTTTACGTATTTTTGAGGGCATGCTTAATACGTTAACGGTTAATACAAATCGTTTAAATGAAACAGTGCATCAAGATTTCTCTAACGCAACAGAACTTGCAGATTATTTAGTAGATAAAAATGTACCGTTTAGAACAGCACATGAAATTGTAGGAAAAATTGTCTTTGAATGTATTCAACAAGGCATCTATTTATTAGATGTACCATTTGAACGTTATCAAGAATTAAATGATAAAATCGAAGAAGATGTATATGATTACTTAAAACCAGAAAATTGTTTAAATAGAAGAAAAAGTTATGGTTCTACAGGCCAAGATGCTGTGCGTCATCAATTGAACGTTGCAGAAAATATTTTAAAACAATAATGAATACTATTATTAAATGACTATGAAATCGAATAAATAAAGATTCTAATAAAGCATCTATTTGAGGATTAACTCTAAATCGCTTAATCGTTTTATAAGAAGGGGTTTGATTTTGTGAAGATCACATCATTTGTGAGAATAAGTACTGAAGTTTCCTTTCGTAGAGTCAGTTAAGTCATGTTAGAATTTTTATACATAAGGTACTTCGTTAATTTAGTTTAGTGTTGTTTATTAAATTATACGAAAGTGCCTTATTTTTTTAAATATTTCACTGTAAAATTACATATACATACAAAGTAATTGGGCGAGACTCATTTTTAATTTAATTTAATTATTTTAACTTTCTCTATATTTATTGTTAATAAATTAATAGTTTTGCTAAAATTTTGAAAAAATTATTCTAAAAACTTCTTCTCTTTGCTAAAGTTTTAATGTATTTTTAAATTGAATTGAGAGAATGAGTTTTTTTGAAGGTTTCTAAAAAAGCAATGATATCTAGTTTAGCAATAGCCACTATCGGTTTAGTAACATTATATAACCCAGTAGAAGCAAATAATAATCATAACAACCATAGCAATGCTTCTAATTCTGCTGCAGCACATCAACAGTTTAATCAATCACAAAATAAATATACGTCAGTAGCGATTAGTAAACATCGTAATCAAGATCATTCGAATTGGATGACCAACTTAACTGGCGAACGTTTTACGACTATCGCTCATAGAGGTGCAAGTGGCTATGTGCCGGAACATACGTTTCATGCATATGATAAAAGTCATAATGAGTTAGGGGCGTCGTATATTGAATTAGACTTACAACGTACGAAAGATGGACAACTTGTAGCAATGCATGACGAAACCGTTGATCGTACAACAAACGGTACAGGTCGTGTCGAAGACTATACACTCGCACAACTTAAACAACTAGATGCTGGGTCATGGTTTAACAATGCTCACCCTGAATATGCGAAACCAGAATATAAAAATGCTAAAGTCCCTACTCTAGATGAAATTTTATCTCGATACGGTACAAAGGCTAATTATTATATTGAAACTAAAAATCCTAATGTATATCCAGGTATGGAAGAACAACTACTTGAAACGTTAAAAAAACATCACATGTTAACTGGTAACTCTTTAAATCATGGACATATATTAATTCAATCTTTCTCAGAAGAAAGTTTACAAAAAATGCACCAATTAGATTCAAGCGTACCATTGATTCAATTACTTGATAAAAATGAATTGCAACAACAAAGTGAAGCGGATTTAAAACATATTCGCTCATATGCTATAGGTGTCGGCCCAGATTATACTAGTTTAAACGCTGAAAACACTAAGCATTTAAAAGATTTAGGTTTCCTAATTCATCCTTATACAGTAGATAAAACTACAGATATGCAACGTTTAAACCAATATGGTGTTGACGGTCTATTTACAAATTTTGCTGATAAATATAAAGCTACCATTCCAAACGAGTAATTTTATTAATTAAAAACCTCTCAATGACGAGTAATATATTTCTCATCATTGAGAGGTTCATTTTTAATAGTTATATTTACGCCCATCCACGATAACGTGCTGCTTCAGCGGTCCGTTTAATTCCTACGATATAAGCTGCCAATCTCATATCAATTTTTCTATTTTGTGCTAATTCATAAATAGTATCAAAAGCCTCGATTAATTTTTCCCGTAATTTTTCATTTACTTCATCTTCTGACCAGTAATAACCTTGGTTATTTTGTACCCATTCAAAATAAGATACTGTCACGCCACCTGCACTTGCTAATACATCTGGTACAAGTAAAATATCACGTTCAGTTAAAATACGTGTAGCTTCTGGAGTAGTTGGTCCATTTGCCGCTTCCACAACAATATCAGCTTTAATATCGTGTGCATTATCTTCTGTGATTTGATTTGAAATTGCAGCCGGTACTAAAATATCACAATCAAGTTCGAATAATTCTTTATTTGAAATTGTATCTTCAAATAAGTTAGTTACAGTACCAAAGCTATCACGACGATCTAGTAAGTAATCGATATCTAAGCCATTAGGATCATGTAATGCACCATACGCGTCTGAAATTCCAACTACTTTAGCGCCCATATCATTTAAAAATTTAGCTAAGAAACTTCCAGCGTTCCCAAAGCCTTGAATCACAATACGTGACCCTTTAATTTCTTTTCCTCTACGCTTAGCAGCTTGTTCAATAGCAATCACTACGCCAAGAGCAGTAGAACGATCACGTCCTTGTGAGCCACCTAAGACAATTGGCTTACCAGTAATAAAACCTGGAGAATTAAACTTATCTAAAGCACTATATTCATCCATCATCCAAGCCATAATTTGAGAATTTGTAAACACATCTGGAGCAGGAATATCTTTAGTTGGTCCTACAAATTGAGAAATCGCACGTACATATCCTCGTGATAAACGTTCTACTTCATGAATACTCATTTGACGTGGATCACATACAATACCACCTTTACCTCCACCATAAGGTAAGTTGACAATGCCACATTTTAAGGTCATCCACATTGATAAAGCTTTGACTTCTTCTTCATCTACATCAGGATGGAAACGAACGCCACCTTTAGTAGGTCCTACAGCGTCATTATGTTGTGCGCGATATCCAGTAAATGTTTTAACTGTACCATCGTCCATACGTACTGGAATACGTACTTGCAAGAATCTTAATGGTTCTTTAATTAAATCATACATACCATCATCAAATCCCAATTTATGCAATGCTTCTTTAATGATGTTTTGTGTAGAAGTCACTAAATTATTATTCTCAGTCATAATCACTTTCGCCTCTTTTTTTCACAAATGTTTTCGCTTTCATAAGTATTGTAACACGCCTATACTTTTTAAAGAAATTAAATCATGCCCTATTACGTCTATTTACTCAAATACACTTCTAATTCGATTTAATGCTTCATCTATTTCTTCTTTAGTAATAATCAAAGGTGGTGCAAAACGAATTACTGTATCATGGGTTTCTTTACATATTAAACCTTTTTCTTTCAACGCTTCACAAAATGGTCTTGCACTTTCGTGTAATTCCATACCAATGAATAACCCGCGTCCACGAACTTCTTTAATTGCAGGGTGATTAATCTTTTGTAATTCTGTTTTAAAATATTCACCTAGTTCATTTGAATGTTCTGGTAAATTTTCATCAATAATGACATCTAAAGCCGCAATTGACACTGCACAAGCAAGCGGATTGCCACCAAAAGTAGAACCATGAGAACCAGGTGTAAATACATCAAGCACCTCATTATCTGCTAATACAACTGAAATTGGTAAGACGCCTCCACCAAGTGCTTTCCCCAAAATATATACATCTGGCTTAACATTATCCCAATCACATGCAAATAATTTTCCAGTTCGTCCTAATCCAGCTTGAATTTCATCAGCGATAAACAAAATATTATGTTCATCACATAAATCTCTAATGGTTTTCAAATAACCTTCTGGAGGAATATTAATACCTGCTTCGCCTTGAATAGGTTCAACTAAAACAGCTGCTGTATTTTCATTAATTGCTTCTTTTAATTGTGCTTCATTACCAAAGTCAACTTTACGAAAACCCTCTAGTAAAGGACCATATCCACGTTGATACTCAGCTTCGGATGATAAAGACACAGGGGCCATTGTACGACCATGGAAGTTCCCATTAAATGCAATAATCTCAGCTTGATTTGGTTCAATACCTTTAACGTCATAGGCCCAACGACGCGCAGCTTTTAATGCTGTTTCAACTGCTTCAGCACCTGTATTCATTGGTAGTGCTTTATCTTTACCAGCTAATTTACAAATTTTTTCGTACCATTCCCCTAAGTTATCACTATGAAAAGCACGAGAGACAAGTGTCACTCTATCAGCTTGATGTTTTAATGCTTGAATAATTTTTGGATGACGATGACCTTGGTTAACTGCTGAATATGCCGATAACATATCTATATATTTATTACCTTCTGGATCAGTAACCCAAATTCCCTCTGCTTCTGAAACAACAATTGGTAGCGGCACATAGTTATGAGCACCGTAATGGTTTGTTAGTTCAATAATTTTTTCAGATTTAGTCATAATATCTCCCCTTTGCTTATTGTTATATTAAAACTAATCACTATATTTACTGGCTTTCGAAACTCTATTTTAAAATATTAAATTCTCTCTAACTCCATAAATGAAAGCCCTTACAAACATAATGACATATCCCCTTGACATTTTACAAGTAAATTATTTCTATTATCTAAAATTTTGATATAAACTTTTTTCTCTTAATAAAAAAAGGTAGTAGACAAAATTCATAATGAATTCTGTCTCACTACCAAACTATTTCATATTTTATTAATTATTTATCTTTACGAGGTAACGGATAAAATCCTTTATTAAATTGTTCCCATAAATTTGGTGGTAACGCATGTTTATCTTCACGATTTGGATCAAAGTATGAGATGATTTCCTCTTCTTTACCCTCTTCAATTTTATTGACAAAGTTATAATCTAGAAGAATGCCACGACCTAATGCTACGAGTTCAATACCTGTCGATTCTACTGCATCTAAAGCATCATCAGCACTAAATACAGAACCTATACCAATAACTGGTATACGTCCATCTACCCATTGATGGATAAGTTTTAGACGTTCTTCTCCTTCATATTTACCCTCACGTGTTTGTGAATGAATATCCATAATTGAAATATGAACATAATCAATCGCTTTTTTCGTAATTGTTTTAATTAATTTTTCTGTGTGTTCCATTGAAATACCAGGCGATTCTGCTTCTTCTGGTGATAATCTATAACCTACAATAAAATCTTTATTTGCATAAGTTTCCTTAACTTTTAATACTTCATCAATCACTGCAAGTGGGAATTTTAAATGGTCTCCCCATTCATCTTCACGACGATTATAGTATGGAGAGAAGAATTGATGAATTAAGTAATGGTTCGCTCCATGTATTTCTACGCCGTCAAACCCAGCTTCAATGGCACGGCGTGTAGCTTCACCGAAATCTTTAATTGTTTGTTCGATTTCTTCAGTAGTGATTTCTCTCGCATGATGTTCCTGTTGTTGACCAAAACTTTTCATTGAAACGGGACTTGGTGCCACAACATCTCCATTAGGAGTCAATTCAGGTAAAGCTTGTGCACCACCATGATGAATTTGGACTAATGCTTTTGCGCCATTTTTCTTCATTGCTGTCGCTAAGCGTTTTAAACCTTGGATATCTGAATCGTGTGCGACAGAGGGTTGGCCTGGGAAGGCTTTACCAATATCATTTACATTACTTGCAGCATTAATTGCAAGACCTACATCTTTGGCACGTTTCTCAATGTAAGAAATTTCGACATCTGAAATGGTACCATCATCATTTGATGATGTATGTGTTAAAGGTGCAAGTACAAAGCGATTTCTTAATGATACACCGTTTGGTAATGTAACAGTTTCAAATAATTTTTTATATTTATTATTCATAAGTAATTCCTTTCTAAATCTTTTAGTTTTTTTATTTTCAAACTATAACATGAACATTTTTACGTCTCTACTTTTATGCTTATATGCATTAATCATCTTTTTATATTTAACAATATATTGACATAATAAAAAACGTTACTTAAAAAAGTAACGTTTTGGCGTGTTGACAGTCATTCAATTATTATTACGAATTGCACGTTTAGACTGCTTAATCCAGACCGGTAGGCGTTCTTCAAGCGTTTGAAACCCATACTTTTCTGTCTCTCTAATTTCATCTAATACAGACTGTTTTTCTTTTTTTCGTTCATAATTCTTAAAGTAATCATTATCTTTAAGTGACAAATTAAGCTTTCCTTCATCGTCTATAGAAAGAATTTTAGCTTTTACAATTTGACCTTCTGATAGAAATTTTTTTAGATTATGGACATAATCATCCATAATCTCTGAAATATGGATAAGTCCTTCAGTATGGTCAGGGGTCTCAACAAAAGCGCCATACGGTTGAATTCCAGTCACACGCACTTTAATATGCTGACCTTCTTTATAGTGAGTATTCAACTTGATAACCCCTTATTTCGTTTTTCTTAACATATTAATAATAGCATAAATCCCATACTTGGACTAACGATAAACTAATAAAAAATTAATTTCTTTAGAAATTTATATTTCTTCTTCGTAAATTTACATTAAAAAGTTCGTTTTTAATAAAAAAAGTGAGCGTAAATGTCTTATTTAAAACAGTTTACGCTCACTTTTTTATTTAATGATATTTCATTGACGAATTAAGCTTTTTGGTCTTCTACATCAATAGATTCAATAACAACATCATGTACAGGCTTATCTTGTGCCCCTACTTTAGTATTTGCAATATCTTCTAATGTAGTTTCACCGTCGATTAATTGACCAAACACAGTATGTTTTTGATCTAACCAAGGTGTTCCACCTTTGTCTGCATAAGCTTTAGCAATTGGTTCAGGCCAACCGCCATCAACAAGCTGATTAAGCATTGTATCTGGTACTTCTTTCATTTGAACGACAAAGAATTGTGAACCATTTGTATTTGGACCGGCATTTGCCATTGAAAGTGCACCGTATAAATTAAATGCTTTTAATGAAAACTCATCCTCAAATGAACCTCCATAAATACTTTCTCCTCCCATACCAGTAGCAGTAGGGTCTCCACCTTGAATCATAAAATCATTAATGACACGATGGAATGTAATGCCGTCATAATATCCATTTTTTGCATGTGTCACAAAATTTTCAACTGTTTTTGGAGCAATCTCAGGAAACAGCTTAAATGTCATATCTCCTTTATTTGTATGCATAATTACTTTAATTTCATTATCTTGTATTTCTTTATTTAGCTGTGGATAGTTAGTCATTTAAATTCTCCATTCATGTTATGATGATATAGATACATATTAACATATTTGAAAGGAAGTAATATAGCATGTTATATCGATTCTCTCACAAAACAGGTACTTATGGTGTAACGATTAAAGAAGATAGCGATCATCAAGTTTTAGTACAAATTGAACAAGTCATTAAACATCCTAAACAAGGAGATTTACATCATCCTGGTGAAACTAAAGGTGTTTTTTTTCATGAAAGACGTGCTTTAAGCCATTATGAAAAACGTTATGCAACACGTTCACAATTGAGAGATTTTAATGTAGAAGAGATGAAATATGAAGATTCTTTACAACAAGCGATTACTAAAATGGAAAACGAATTAAAACAACAACACACAGAATACGCAAAATTGGCATTAGACAATTTAAACAGTCTAAAAAAAGACTATTCTATCCAATATAAACAAAATTTTTTCTAGTCCATTTTACGTCTTTCTTCCTATTTAACAAGATAAGTAAAATTGCTGACTTTACATCTTTTCACAGTTTTTCAGAATAAATTGATTCATGTATAATAAAATTTATAACAATTTTTGAAGGAGGAAAATATAGTGAGTTTGATACATATTGCGGTACTTTTACCGTTAATATTCGCACTCATTATTCCAATCCTTTATCGTTTCTTTAAAAAGATTCATTTAGGGTGGTTTGTATTACCTGTTCCTGTTGTCTTATTTATTTATTTTTTAACTTATATTTCAACTACTCAGTCAGGTAATACAGTAATAAAAACTTTCAATTGGATGCCACATATTGGTATGAATTTTGATATTTATCTTGATGGCTTAAGTATACTCTTTAGTTTGCTTATAACTGGCATTGGAAGTTTAGTAGTTCTTTATTCAATCGGTTATTTAGATAAATCTGAACGATTAGGGAATTTTTACTGTTATTTATTACTGTTTATGGGTGCAATGTTAGGCGTCGTCCTCTCAGATAACGTCATTATCTTATATCTATTCTGGGAATTAACTTCATTCTCAAGTTTTTTACTCATTTCTTTTTGGAGAGAAAAGAAAGCTTCTATATATGGAGCACAAAAGTCACTGATTATTACTGTATTTGGAGGACTTAGTTTACTTGGTGGATTAATCTTAATTTCACTTGCAGGACAATCATTAAGTCTACATTATTTAATCCATCATGTATCTCAAATACAAGACAGTTCTTTCTTTACACTTGCAATGGTTTTAATTATGTTAGCAGCTTTCACAAAATCTGCACAAGTGCCATTTTACATTTGGTTACCTGATGCAATGGAGGCACCTACTCCTGTCAGTGCATATTTACATTCAGCCACGATGGTTAAAGCAGGGTTATATCTTGTTGCACGTTTAACCCCATTATTCGCGGTATCAGAAGGATGGATATGGACTATTACTTTAGTAGGCTTAATCACACTATTTTGGGCTTCATTAAATGCAACGAAACAACAAGATTTGAAAGGTATTCTAGCGTTTTCTACAGTTTCACAATTGGGAATGATTATGTCTATGCTAGGTATTGGAGCTATAAGTTATCATTTTGAAGGTAGTGAAAGTCAATTATATATCGCTGGTTTTATAGCAGCTGCTTTCCACTTAATTAACCATGCTACCTTTAAGGGCGCATTATTTATGATTACAGGTGCCATTGATCATGTGACAGGCACACGTGATGTAAAAAAATTGGGCGGTTTACTTACTATCATGCCAATTTCTTTTACTCTTACTGTAATTACAGCATTAAGTATGGCAGGTGTGCCACCATTTAATGGTTTCTTATCAAAAGAAAAATTCTTAGAGGCTATGATAGAAGCTACACACGCATCTCTATTTAGTTTAAATACTCTAGGTATTATTTTTCCAATTTTAGCGATTGTAGGTAGTATATTTACATTTGTATATTCAATTAAATTCGTACTACATGTATTCTTTGGTAAATATCATTCTGATTTATTACCTAAGAAAGCACATGAAGCATCATTATTAATGTTAATTTCACCAGCAATTCTAGCAACGCTAGTTGTTGTTTTTGGACTATTCCCTGGACTATTAACACATTCTATAATCGAACCAGCTACTAAAGCCATAAGTGGAATGTCAACAGTACATGCAGAATTCCATATGTTCCATGGTATTACTCCTGCGTTCATCTCTACTTTAACGATTTGGATTGTAGGTATTATCTTATTATTTACGTTCAATTACTGGATTCGTTTATTAAAAGCACAACCAGACAACTTAAAATTAAATTATTGGTATGATACTACTGGCAAATGGTTACCAAATCATTCCGCTTCTCTAACTAATTATTATGTTAATGGGTATGTACGTGACAGTTTAGTCTTTATTTTTGGTACATTAATTGTGTTAACACTTATCACATTAGTGAGTGTACCGTTTAGCTTTAATTTTAAAAATATAAATACAATTCACATCTATGAAATGATTATTATCATAATACTTACTATCTCAGCGTTCTTAGTTGTTACAGCAACATCTCGTTTATTTAGTATTATTATGCTTAGTGTTGTTGGCTATGCAGTATCGGTTTTATTTGTTTTCTTTAAGGCACCTGATTTAGCTTTAACACAATTTGTTGTTGAGTCTATCTCAACGGGTCTATTTCTATTATGTTTCTATCACTTGCCTAACTTAAATCGCTATAATGAAAAAACATCATTTAAATTAACGAATGCTATCATCTCTATTGGTGTTGGTTTGGCAGTGACAATGTTAGGTCTTATCGCTTATGGTAATAGACATTTTTCTTCTATCGGAGAGTATTACAAAGCACATGTTTATGACTTAGCACATGGTAAAAATATGGTTAACGTTATTCTCGTAGACTTCCGTGGTATGGATACCTTATTTGAATCTTCTGTATTAGGTATTGCAGGTCTTGCAGTTTACACGATGATTAAATTACGAAGTAAACGTAACAAAACAAGTGAGGTGGAAAGTAATGAATAGACAAAATAACAATTTAATGTTTCAGTATTCAGCTGTAATTATTGCTTTCTTAATTGCTCTTTTTGGTATTACTTTATTTTTAGCAGGACATTACACACCAGGTGGAGGATTTGTTGGTGGATTGCTTCTATCAACCGCTTTAACCATTATTATGATTGCATTTGATATAAAAACGATGCGTAAAATCTTTCCTTGGGATTTTAAAATCTTAATTGGTATTGGTTTATTATTCTGTGTAAGTACGCCTATAGCAAGTTGGTTTTACGGAAAAAGTTTCTTTACACATACAGAATTTAATATTCCATTACCACTTCTACACCCTGTTCATATGAATACACCAATGTTCTTCGACTTTGGCGTTATGTGTGCAGTAATTGGTACAGTAATGACTATTATTATAACGATTGGAGAGAACGAATAGTGGAAATTATTATGATTATTGTATGTGGCATACTTACATCAATCAGTGTCTATCTCGTTTTATCTAAAAGTTTAATACGTATTATTATGGGAACTACGCTGATTACACATGCATCAAATTTATTTTTAATTACTATGGGAGGATTGAAACATGGTGAAATGCCAATATATGAAAAAGATATTCATCACTATGTAGATCCAATCCCTCATGCATTAATACTTACTGCAATTGTTATTGCATTTGCAACTACTGCTTTTTTCTTAGTCTTAGCTTTTAGAACGTATAAAGAATTAGGCACAGACAACATAGAACAAATGAAAGGAGTGCCTAGTGATGATAGCAACTAATATGGTTGTTCTTACATTAGTTATACCAATTATTACCGCTATTATTCTTATCTTTTTAGGACAACGCTATCCATTAAAGCGTGCGGTTACATTGATAGGTTTAGTTTTAACTTTGATTGTAGCGATGGTTAATTTAATTAATGTTAGTAAATTTGGTCCTCTTAAAGTAGAATTAGGTTCTTGGCCAGCCCCATATGGTATTATCTTTTTATTAGATACGTTAGGGGCAATGTTGATTGTAACGAGTATTATCATTACTCTGCTCATTACGATCTATTCTTTTTCAACTGCCGGAATCGATAGAGAGCGTTATTATTTTCATTTTTCAATCGTCTTTATGTTAGTGGGTATTATTGGTGCTTTCACTACTGGAGATATTTTTAACCTTTTCGTATTTTTTGAAGTCTTTTTAATGTCATCTTATGCATTGCTTGTATTAGGTGGCACACGTATTCAACTTCAAGAAACAGTAAAATATTTACTGATTAATGTTGTAACATCGACATTTTTCGTTATTGCTGTTGGTATCTTATATTCAATTGTCGGCACTTTAAATATGGCTGACATTAGCGTAAAACTTAATGAATTATCTCATTCACATCAAGGATTATTAAGTATTGTCTTTATTTTGTTCATCTTTGTGTTTGCAACTAAAGCTGGTGTCTTTCCATTATATGTTTGGTTACCTGGATCATACTATGCGCCACCTTTTGCTATCATTGCATTCTTCGGTGCTTTATTAACTAAAGTTGGCGTCTATGCTATTTTAAGAACACTTAGTCTTTTCTTCCATAACACAATGAGTTTTTCTCACTATACTATTTTATTCTTAGCCCTATTAACGATTATATTTGGATCCATTGGTGCCATTGCTTATTATGATATTAAAAAAATTATTTTATATAATATTATGATTGCAGTAGGTGTTATACTCGTTGGTGTTGCTATGATGAGTAAATTAGGAATTATGGGTGCTATATATTACACCATTCACGATATGTTAGTTAAGACTGCACTTTTCTTAATTATTGGTGTCATGTATCAAATTACCAAAACATCAAATCTTAAGTCATTTGGTGGTTTAATTAAGACATATCCTATACTTGGTTGGTCTTTCTTTATTGCAGCTTTAAGCTTGGCTGGTATTCCCCCATTTAGTGGATTTTATGGAAAATACTTTATTGTAAAAGCCGCTTTTGAAAAAGGATTTTATATCAGTGCAATTATCGTATTACTTTCAAGTTTAATCGTACTCTATTCTGTGATTCGTATTTTCCTACATGGTTTCTTTGGTGAACCTAAGGGATATAAAATGAATAACAAAGTAAATGTAAAACAAGCTACAATCGTTTCAGTCATTGCCGTTGTCATTACTGTACTATTTGGTTTATCTGCTGATGCACTTTATCCATTTATATCAGAAGCTGCTAAATCTTTCTATGATCCTAATGTTTATATTAAAAGTGTATTAGGAGGTAGATACTAATGGCTCTTCAATTTGTGTTAAATATTATATTAGCTATTATATGGATGTTTTTAAGTGGCAGTTATACATTTAATAACTTTTTACTAGGATTTTTAATAGGAATTGGGCTTGTTTACTTATTTAAAAAAGTATTGCCTGGTAGTTTTTATTTAAAAAGAGTTTATAAAGTCATTAAATTGATTGTTGTCTTTTTTATAGAATTAATGAAAGCCAATATTGATGTATCCAAAATTGTGTTACAGCCAAGACTTAAAAATCAACCTGGCTTCTTTATTTATCACACAGATTTAAAACATGATTGGCAAATTGTTTTATTATCTAATTTAATCACTTTAACACCAGGAACTGTCGTTTTAGGTATTAGTGATGATAGAACTAAAATATACATTCACTCAATTGATTTTAGTACGAAAGAAGAAGAAGTTGAAAGTATTAAATCATCACTTGAAAAAGTAGTGAGAGAGGTGGGCGAAGCTTAATGGTAAAAACAATTATTATTATTGCTTTAATTGTCGTAGCATTATCGATGCTAGCAATGTTTATTCGTATTATTAAAGGTCCCACTTTACCTGATCGCGTCCTTGCATTAGACGCTATTGGCTTACAATTGATGGCGTGTGTTGCATTATATAGTGTGTTTATCGGCTCACAATACTTACTTGTAGTTATTTTACTTATTGGTATTTTAGCTTTCTTAGGTACAGCAGTATTCTCTAAATTTATAGATAAAGGTAAGGTGATTGAACGTGATAGCAAAAATCGTCATTAGTTTAGCCATCATTTTCATTATCTTAGGTGCATTGATCAGTGCAATTACTGCTATTGGTATTATTCGTTTAAAAGATGTCTATTCACGCGGTCATGCTGCAGGTAAATCTGCAACATTAGGTGCTATATTTTTATTATTTGGAACGTTTTTATATTTTATTGGAACAGAAGGATACGCCAATATGCAACTGATATTCGGCATTATTTTCATTTTAATTACTGGCCCTCTTTCTAGTCATTTAATGATGAAAGCATCATATAATAATAAAACGCCTTATACTAAAGATACAAAAATTGATGAACTTAAAGATGAATTTAATAATAAAAAAATATAATTTGATAAAAATCGAGGTACTTTCTTAAAGTGCTTCGATTTTTTGTTTTGAAAAAGATAGTTTTATGTTATTATAAATCGTAATAATTACGTTTTAAAGGAGTTTTATTATGCATTGGACTATTATTGGTGGCGGTATACAAGGAACCACTATAGCAATTAAGTTACGTGAAGCAGGAATATCCATCCAAAATCTTACAATTATCGATCCTCATGATTCTTTATGCGAACAATTTCATAAATACACAAATAGAATTGATATGCCTTACTTACGTTCACCTATTGTACATCATATTCATCCTGACCCATTTCATTTAAAAAAATTTGCAAAAATGAATCAGTATATTAATCCAACTTTTGGTCGTTATCAAAGACCTCAAACAGAGATGTTTATGGATCACACATATGCTCAAATACATAACTATCATCTAAATCAATGTCATATTCAAAGTTATGTTCAACGCATTGAAAAAAAACAAAGAAAATGGAGTATTACAACAAGTCATCATTCTGTCATTCAAACTGATTGTGTTGTTTTAGCACAAGGCTGTCATAATGAGCCTTTTATCCCTTTCGCATTTACTCAAGCTAAAGATGTATGTCATATATTTAGTAACCATTTTAATTCTCAATTATTTTCACAATCATCTCATGTCATTGGAAGTGGTATTTCAGCTGCTCATTTAACATTAAAGCTTTTAAAATTAGATAAAAATAAAATCGTTCATTTATGGATGAATAAAAATATAGATATTCAACATTTTGATGCCGATCCTGGTTGGCTAGGTCCTAAAAAAATGAAGGCCTTTTTAAATCATTCTTCCCATGAAGAGAAACTTCAAACAGTGTTAAAAGAAAGACATAAAGGTTCAATGCCTCGTGAGTTATATTTACGCTTAAAGAAATATGTTCAAAATAAAAGACTTATCATCCATAAAGAAGAGATTAAGGACTTAAAATCGCATCAAATTGTTACTGAAAATTTAAATATCCCATATGACTACATTCTTTTAGCAACTGGATTTAAGTCTTCAATTTTGCAGCAACCCATGATACAATCTCTAATTCAAAATGCTAACGCCCCCCTCCTATCTTGTGGATTTCCAAACATCACACATGAATTAGAATGGTTACCTCATTTATTTGTTGCTGGTGGACTAGCTGATTTAGAACTTGGTCCATTTGCTAGAAATATCATGGGAGGTAAAGAAGCAGCTCAAAGAATTTATAGCGTATTTCAAAGAATAGATCACCATAGAGAAGTATCATAAATATAAAATACTAGCCCGTAGATGAATATTTTCTACGGGCTAGTATTTTATAATTTGTTATTTTAATGGTTTAATCCCTATTGTACCTCTCATGATACTAATTAATTTATCTTGCTCACTTTTAATTTCAATATTCCATACTTGTGTCGTATGACCTTTATGAATAATAGAAGCGGTAGCAATCACGCGTCCCTCTTTTACTGAGTGAATATGATTGGCATTCATTTCTAAACCTAATGGGATAAAGTGTTTCGTATCAATTAAACGAGCAGCGCCTAATGAACAAGCTGTTTCACCTAATGCAATACTTGCACCACCATGTAGATAGCCAAAGGGTTGTTTAACCTTATCAGTGACTGGCATAGAAATTACAACTATTCCCTCATCTACTGTTTCGATTTTCATATCAAATGTTTCAAGTAAATTAGACATGTTGTCACCTCTTTTTTTCTATAATACCATTGCAGCTATTGTACCAAAAATCATCAATGGAACATTATAGAAAAGGAAGTTAGGTATACATGTATCTCTAATGTGATCATGTTGACCATCTACATTAAGACCTGCTGTGGGTCCAAGTGTTGAATCACTTGCTGGTGAACCAGAATCTCCAAGTGCAGCAGCTGTTCCTACTAAAGCAATTAATGCCATATTATCTAAACCAAGAGATGAACCTAGTGGTATAAATAAAGCTGCAATAATTGGAATCGTAGCAAAAGATGATCCAATGCCTAACGTAACAATAAGGCCGACAATATACATTGCAATAATAGTAATTAACTTATGTCCATTTGTAATCTCAGTTAAACTAGAAACTAATTTTTCAATATCACCAGTAGCATTCATGACACCGGCAAAACCGTTAGCTGATAAAATAACGACACCAATAAATGACATTATTTTTATTCCTTCTACAAATTGGCTATCTAATTCATTCCATTTATAAATACCAGAAATAAAGAATATCAGCACTCCTGCTAATGCTCCAAAAATCATTGAATCCGTAAATGTTTGAACTAAGAAAGTAGCGAAAATAGCAACAATCGTAATAACTAATACATATGGCCGAATTTCTGCTACTTTTTCTCCATTATCTTTCAATCTCTCTTGCTTATATTCACGTGGTTTACGATAAACAAACAATCCAATAACTAAACCGACAATATAACCAAGTGAAGGAATTAACATTGCTTTCCAAATCATATTAAATTCGATAGGATGATGCGCTTTTTGAAATCCGCTTTGTATAATTTGGTGGAAAATCTGTCCAAAGCCATAAGGTAGTAAAACATATGGCCAACATAAACCAAATCCTATAACTAAACCAATTAATCGTCTATCAATTTTCAGATCGTTAAATAGACTAAGTAATGGTGGAATTACAATTGGTATAAATGCAATATGTACTGGAATTAAGTTCTGACTCATAATACTCATTGCTAGTAATACTAAAATAATAATCACTTTTACTTTAATCCTTGATAAGCGACTATTCTCAGTATGAATCGCACGAATAATTTTATTTACTAAATAATCTGTGATGCCACTATACGATATCAGTGCTGCAAAGCCCCCTAATAAAGCGTAACTTAATGCCACTTCCGAACCATCTACAATATTTTTACCGAATACACTAATTACTTTGTTTAAACTCATGCCAGATATTAGACCACCTACAAGTGAACTAATAAATAAACTAATGATAACATTCAGCCTTAAGAGACATAATATAATCATTAATATTACAGCAATAACTACAGCATTAAACATTATACTCACATCCTTTATTACTCTACCGAACTAAAGTGTATAATTATGTGATTAATAATATCAAGTAGTCAGGCGGTTGTCAACGCCTAATATAATAGTATTTTAAAAATGTTTTAAAAAAATAAACGTCTAAGGTATCAATTTACCTCAGACATTTATCTATTTTGTCTCAAAATGAATGTATATTCATTTCTAATATCTATTCTATTTTGATTGTCGTAACCAATTCACTATGGTCATTATCATGCTTCCTGTCGGACCTTTAGGACCTTTATAGTTATCTTTATTAATCGTCGCAGGACCTGCAATATCAAAATGAATATGTGGCGTTTGCCCACTAAAATGCGTAACGAAAGCTGCAGCAAATAAGGCTTTACCTTGTCCATTTGTATGATTCACTAAATCAGCGACATCTGTATTACGAATCAATTGTTGTTCAGTTTGAGTAATAGGCAATTCAAAAGCGAATTCATCAACTTCTCTAGCACTTTCTAAAATGTGTTTCATATCTTCATCTGCATTCGAACTAAATAAAGCCGCCTTATCTTCTCCTAATGCCGCTATAGCAGCACCTGTAAGAGTAGCAAAATCACATATTAAACGTGGTTGAAATTGATTTGCATAAAATACGCCGTCTCCTAAAACTAAACGACCTTCAGCATCGCTATTTAAAACTTCTACTGTTTCACCATTTAAGGCAGTATATACATCATCTGGTTTCATAGCCTGTTGACTAATCATATTTTCTGCAGAGACAATGACACCTACAATATTTACTGGTAAAGATAATTTAGACGCAGCATCAATCATTCCTACAACATTAGCAGCACCACACATATCAAATTTCATTGTTTGCATCCCCATTTTAGATTTGATGCTATAACCACCAGAATCATATGTAATCCCTTTCCCAACTAATGCAATAGGCGCTTCATTTTTATCTGTTCCATGATACGTTAAAGTAATAACAACAGGAGGGTGAGTGGATCCTTTACCTACAGCATGTAGTAAACCAAAACCTTCTGATAACAATGTGTCATTATTTTTAATATCTACTGAAACAGAAGACGATTTAAAGTGATGTGCTACTTTATTTGCAAAGTATTCTGGAGTAAGTATATTGGGAGGCATATTACTAAAGTCACGTGCTATATTCACCGATTCACCAATTAAATATCCTGCTTTTATATTTTTTATATCCTCATCACTATTAGATGATTCTATATATAATTCCAGTTGATATGGTGTGGATTTGTTAGATTTATAGTTGTTAAATTCATAAATCGATTGTCTACTTTGTAATCCAAAAATCTCTGCAATACTTGTTTTGTCAATTTGTTTTGAATTAAATGTCTCAAAAAGAACATTGGCTTCTGTAACACGTTCTTTTTTTAGATATTGAAAAAGTGTACCAAACACTTTTAAAAATGAAGCATAAGATAATGTTTTCAAATTTCCTAGTCCAACCGTAATTAAACGTTTAGGTTCATTATTTATGTATAAAATAGTCGAAGATGTTTTTCCTAATTGACTACTTACAATATGACGATGTCGGTCATTTTCAATAGTTTGTGTAAGGTCACTATTTTGATACGTGATCTTTCCAATTTGATTAAGATGATCGGGTACTCCTAGAATAATAACGTCGGTCATTTTATTCGAATCATAATTAAAATGTATCATATAACTCTCCTTTAAAATAAAGGAGTGAGATATTGAAATCTATTTTGCTTCACAGATTTCTGTCTCACTCCTTAATGATTAAATATTTAATTTATTAACTTAGAATTTACCTTTTTTAAATGCTAAGCCAACGCCACCCATTTTGAATACAGCACGTGTATCAATCACTTTTTTCATGAACGCAGCTTTTTTACCAGTAATGTCTCTACCAAACACATGACCTACACCATCATGTGAACCTAAAGAACAAACTGTACCACGATCAATATATTCGAAATCAGTTGTAGCTTGGCCATTTAAGATATTTTCAATATTTTTAGCAACATGCGCACCTTGTTGCATAGCAATTTGAGCAGTTGTTGGTAATGGACGTTCCTCACCTGCTGGGATAAACGCAGAAACATCACCAATAACGAAGATATCATCATGACCATCGATTGTTAAATCTTGTTTAGTTACGATACGACCACGTTTTACACCTTCGAATGATTCTTCCATAAGTTGACTACCGCGAACTCCAGCAGCCCACACTGCAGTATTGGCTTCAAGTTGTTGTTCTTGATCATTTGTTTTGACTTTGAAACCTTTTTCATTACAAGCAACGATTGGCGTACCAATTTTAAATTCAACGCCACGTTCTTCTAAATAATTTACTACATAATTTACAAGATTTTCTGAGAACATTGGTAAAATTTTAGGCATAGCTTCAACACATGTAATTCTAACTTTATTTTGATCTACGCCATATTTATTACATAATTCAGGAATTCTATCTGTTAATTCACCTAAGAATTCAATACCTGTAAATCCAGCGCCACCTACTAAAATTGCTAAATCATTTTCATCTTTCTCTTTTGATGCAGCGTAGTTAGCAAATTTATCTTCAATATGACGAGATAATTCGCGAGCAGTATGAATATTTTCAATTTGGAATGCATGTTCTTTCATTCCGTTAATACCGAATGTTTCACTCTCAAATCCTAAAGCAACAACTAAAATATCATATTCAAAAATACCGTGAGTAGTTTCTACTTTTTTAGCATTTCTATCAATTTTAGTTACTTCTGCATTAATGAAGTTGACTTTATTTTTGTCAATTACACTTTCAATTGGATAAATTAAATCTTCATAATTTAACGTACCAGCTGACGCTTCGTGTAACCAAGTTGCTTCATAATGATATTTGTTTTTGTTAACTAAAGTGATTTCTGCTTCATTTGCAGATATTTCTTTTTGTAATTTAGTAACTGCTTGTAAACCTGCATATCCTGCGCCTAATACAAGTACTTTTTTACGATTTTGTGCCATTTCATTCACCTAAGCTTTCGTATTTTTTCTTAAATGTAGATAAAGGCTACAAGTTTCAGAACATGTTGAAACATAGCATTTTTATAATACAATAGTATTGTAAAAATACTAATTGTTTCGAAAAACTTTGAACTTAACCTATTTGTTCATCCCCATTTATAGTCTTAGTCAACACTTTTATATCCATTTTGTAAACATTTATTCACAAAAAAGACAAAATTTAATCCACTTCCAATTTTATAGTTTTTATATTATATTTTCAAGCAACAACAGAACGATTATTTAAATTTATTATTACTATATTGTATTAACTTAAGAATATGAAACTTAACAATTTTCAGGATGTCCAGCTACTTTTGCTGTTCTAAAAGAACTGCCGCATCCGCATGATGCAATTGCATTTGGATTGTCGATTTGGAATCCACCACCCATTAGTGATTGTTTAAAATCAATTTTAGTGCCATTCAGTACGGGAGCATCATCTTTATCTACTAAAACTTTTAATCCATAATATTCTAATACTTCATCATTTGATCCTGGAGCTTCTTCTGCAGACATACCATATGTTAAACCTGTACATCCGCCACCATTCACTTTAATTTTTAAATAACCGTTTTCCATATGATTACTTTTCAACATGTCTTTTACTTCATAAGCTGCTGCTTCAGTAAGTGTTACTGTTGGCATTTCTAATCACTCCTATAATAAGTTTGTAAAATCATTTTCTTCTATGTGTTTATAAATATTGTTTAACAAATCTTCAGGTGTATCCCCTTCTACGACTTCTCCATCTACCAATGCATATAACCCAGAAGAACATAAACCACAATTATTGAGACATCCATATTCTAACACATCTACTTCAGGATCACTTTCAAGTTTATCGTAAACGTAGTCTCCGCCTTTGGCCATATTCGATATACAGAATTCGACTAATGGAAACATACTTCACCTTCTTTTTAATTTAATTACATTATTATAACAAATCTCTTTATATGTTGCATTGCTATGGTTTTTAACTATTTGTATTTTGCAATAACATTTTACATTCATTTGTCGTTATTATTAAAAACATATATAATAAAATTATATTAATCTTTCATTTATTTGTTAGGGGACAATAAATGAAAAATAAGCGTTAAAATAGGCCGAATCACTTAATATTGAACCTATACTTTATTTATACAATCTGAAATTATAAAGGTCTGACATTCATAATACATAGCCAATTGATTTTAATGTAAAGGGGTAACATAATATGAAAAATTTAGTTCTACTTGGTGGAGGATATGGTAATATGCGTATTATGTCGCGCATTCTTCCAGATGTTCTTCCTCAAGAATACACATTAACTCTTATAGATCGAATGCCGTTTCATGGTTTAAAACCTGAATTCTATGCACTCGCTGCAGGCACAAAATCTGATAGTGATGTGCGAATGAATTTTCCTAATTCACATCGTGTAAATACAATTTATGGAGAAATAAGTGATATTGACTTAGATAACCAAATTGTTTCGGTAGGACAAACTAAAGTAGATTATAATGAGTTGATTATCGGACTAGGTTGTGAAGATAAATATCATAATGTTCCAGGAGCTAAAGAATACACTCATAGCATTCAAACGCTCTCTAAAGCCCGTGAAACGTTTCATAGTATTAGCGAGCTACCTAAAGGAGCGCGTGTTGGAATTGTAGGAGCTGGCTTGAGTGGTATTGAATTAGCAAGTGAACTACGTGAAAGTCGCACAGATTTAGAAATTATTTTATATGATCGTGGACCTCGTATATTAAGAAATTTTCCAGAAAAATTAAGTAATTATATTGCGAAGTGGTTCCGCGAAAATAATGTAAACGTAGTTCCTAATTCATTGATTGATAAAGTTGAGCAAGGAACAATTTATAATGGTGGTACACCAGAATCTGTTGATATTGTAGTATGGACAGCAGGTATTCAACCCGTTGAAATTGTAAGGAAACTGCCTATTGATACTAATAAAAGTGGTCAAGTTATCGTTAATCAATATCATCAAGTACCGACTTATAAAAATGTTTACGTAGTTGGAGATTGCGCAGCTTTACCACATGCGCCAAGTGCTCAATTAGCAGAAGTACAGGGTGATCAAATTGCCGATGTACTAAAAAAACAATGGAATCATGAACCACTTCCTGAAAAAATGCCTGAATTAAAAGTTCAAGGTTTCTTAGGTTCTCTAGGAGAGAAAAAAGGGTTTGCCTATATTATGGATCGTACAGTTACAGGACGTCTAGCGCATATATTAAAATCAGGTGTTTTATGGCTATATAAATATCATAATGGATAAATACAACTGGGAAGCAGGACAGAATTTAATTTCAATTCATCATCTCAAGCTTCCCCTCATTTTTATAAAAAATCGAATACTCCACTTTGCATTAATTATTTATAATATATTGATCTATAAAATGAGTCACTTTTTTTGACTGAATATAACCGTCAGCCACATATTCATCGTTCATTGTAATAAGCGGGTAAAACAACTCATCATTTTCAATTTGCTCAATATATTGTTGATCATGATCACTTAAATTTTCAGTTTCTTTTTGAAAATCGATATATGTATATTCGAAATGAATATTAGGATATTTTCTTTCTAATAATGGTTTTAGCCACTCATACGTATTTTTAGAAGTTGGTGCATTGACACAACTAGCACACACTACATCCGCACCGTAAACAACAACACTTACTTTTGTCATATATTAATCCCCCGTTTAGTTTTATAGATTTTTCTTTCTTTATCTATTATAATAAATTAATAATAAGTTTATGAAGTATTTTACTTGAAAGGAGACATATCTCATGCCTACTGAGAATGCAACAATGTTTGATCAAGTAGCCGAAGTTATTGAACGTTTACGTCCGTTTTTATTACGTGACGGAGGAGATTGTACATTAGTCGATGTAGAAGATGGCATCGTAAAATTACAATTACATGGTGCGTGTGGAACATGCCCAAGCTCAACTATTACATTAAAAGCAGGTATAGAACGTGCTTTACACGAAGAAGTACCAGGCGTTATAGAAGTAGAACAAGTTTTCTAACGATATAAATTAAAGACACCCTACATTCAGTATTTAATCAGAATAGGGTGTCTTTTTTCATTTATCATTTAGAATGAGCTTGATAATCATTCATATGTTTTTCAATTTGACGATCCATGTATACCCAACCTTTCCAACCTACATGTACTACATCACTTAATACATATTTTTCATAGTCTTTATTTGACATATCATACACTTTGCCACCATGTCCGACAACAGTTTTATGTATTTTTTTATAGACAGGTTCACGTGTTGAACGGTGAATACCTAAATGATCGTACCATTTACCATTTACTGGAAGAATAACATATTGTACATCAGCACCTGCTTGATGCATTGTATCTACTAATAAAGATAAATCCTTAAACTCTGGTGAATTCATTTTAAATTCATATTGGCGACGATTCATTGGTTTTTTATGCATTAGTTGTTTCCAATATCCGTTACGGATACCATAACCATTAGAAGTAGAATGTTTTTCACCAAGTTGCACTGCTTTATTACTCATGTTTTTCCAAGAATCATTGGGTGATGTAAGTGAGTGCACATGAGTTAATGGTGATTTATCTAATGAAAAGTATGTTTTTATTGCCTCAATTTTAAGAAGTTGACTTTCTTTAAACTTAGAAATATAACGACCTTTTGGGTTGCTTGGATCTTTTACTAATTCTTTTAAATATTCCTTATTAGGAACACTTCTAAATTTTAATAATCGTTTAGCATAGCGTTGTTTTAACTCTGAAGGCATATCCTTTTGTTGAAATATCTGATTGATTTGATTTGGTGTCGTACGTGCAGCCATATCCATATCATTAACGCCATGTGTACTAAACCATTGTGGTGAAATGATAAATGTCATCTTTTTACCTTTAAGTTGATCATATTGACCCGCTAATTCAATAGCATTAATTAAATCTGTATTACCACCCGTACCAACTAAGAATACAGGCTTTGTATTTTTTCGATGATGCATTGCTATCGCAGGATTAAACGGGTCACGTTTATTTAACTCACTTGAACCATAAAGTGGATAATATTTATCATTACTAAATAATTGATTTTGAATGAGCGTACCTTTAAGTACTTGATCAGTTAGTGACATTCTATTATCAGCAAGTGTCTTATTGTTAACGAGACCAGTAAACCAACTCGCAGGCATTAATACAAAAGCTAAAAATATGATTCCACTAATAAGAATTGGTAAAAATGGTTTGAATTTCATCGTAATTCTTCTAAAGCTTCAACAATTTTATTAGGAGTTGCCCATTCATCGCGATCAAAATCCATAATTGATACTTCAATTCCTAATCTATTTTGAATTTCTAATAATAATCCAACTGTTTGAAATGAATCAATAATTCCTTCTTCAAAAATCTCAACATCTGGGTTTTCTTTAACTACGTCATTTTCTGCTACATCAGCTAATACATCTAAAACTTGTTCTCTAAATTCCATCATTTATTTCTCCCTTTAAATTAATTTTCCTGAGAATATTAAGAATCCAAATGCTACAAAATGGAATGTGATAATAACACTTAATGCTGTAGTAAAACCATTTTGAAAGCGAGGTGGATATTTCTTTCTCCAACGTTCATAATATCCATATCCGATAAACATTAAACCATGATAAATACCATAAACAATATAAAATACTTCTAATCCGTGCCATACACCCATAATAAAGAAATTTAAGAAGAAGGCAAAATTTGACATTGCAAATTGATTCTTCATTAATTTTTTACGAGACATATAGAACAATGTTCTCATATAAACACAGTCTCTAAACCAGAATGATAATGACATATGCCATCGATTCCAGAAATCTTTAATATTACGTGCTTTAAATGGCTGTTTAAAATTTGGTGGTGTATTAATGCCATATAGATAACTCACTGCTATTGCAAATAAACTATAACCTGCAAAGTCAAAAAATAAGTAAAAGCTATAGGCATACATATATAACCATTTATGAGTAAAACCATGTAAATGCATTAATAATGGCATAATTGCATATACATTAATTAAATGAGCAATAATATATTTATATAAGAAGCCCATCATAATCATATGAATCGCTTTAACTACCATACCTCTGTATTGCTCACCAGTTGGTATTTTTTTATCGTCTTTGACAAAACGTTTATAACGGTCGATGGGTCCTGAAGATACTGTTGGAAAGAATGAAATAAATTGAATCAATTTCCCAACTTTAATCTCTTTAATAGAACCATCTCTAATTTCCATTATAAGTTGTACACTTTTAAAAGTAACATATGAGATTCCTAAGAATCCGACAAATTCAATTAACTTATGTTCATGGAAATGTATTTGATGTCCACCTAACCATGAACTTTGTAATATTTTAACAAGTGCTAAAGGTAAAATAGATAAAATCATAACAATTAAAAATTTAATAAAAGTATTATTTTTTTGTCGTGATTTGTAATACCACATGATTAACAGCACTTGCCATATTAAATAAATTACAAAACTGATTAATTGAACACTTAAATATTTCTGTCCAAATAAATTGTATTTATCTGAAGAGAAAATAATCACAATCATAATCACTGTACTTATCCCATTGTATACATAGCTTCGCTTACCTAAAAATCCGAGTATGATGACTGGTAAAAGAACGATAAATGCGACTAAGAAGAAGGTAAACGTACCATAAGGAATCATGCGTCGATATCCTCTGCAACTTGTTTACGATCAAGTTTTCCATTTGATGTTAATGGAAGTTGTTCCATCCAAACGAATTTTCTCGGAATCATATATTCAGGTAAGCGAGATTTCAATTCGTTTTTAATGTTTCTGGTCATCTCTAAGTCATTATCCACTTTTTTAGTAGGTACAATAGCACCTACAAGATAAACAACTTTTCCATTTTTATAAATTGGCACAACAACAGTTTCTCTAACGTATTTTGAGTGTCTTAGTTGTGTTTCAATTTCTTCTAGTTCCATGCGATAACCGTTTAACTTTATTTGAAAATCGATACGTCCTTGGATAAACCAATAACCATCTTTTTCAATAGCTTTATCACCCGTGTGATAAATGCGAACGCCATTATCAAACTTAAATACTGCTTCGGTTTTTTCTTTGTTTTTTAGATATCCTAAACTCACACTTGTTCCTTTAATAACAAGTTCACCTTCATCAGTTGTTGATAGTGTAGTATTCGGTCTTGCTACACCTACTGGAAGTGGATTATAACGTTCTAAAATCTCGGGTGTGATTTTTACACCAGTAACTGCAACTGTCGCTTCCGTTGGTCCATATGTGTTATAAACAATTGCATTTGGATATCTATCAACAAGTGCTTTAGCTGTTCTATGCGGTAAAATTTCTCCACAAAAGAAGAAATGATTTAAACTTGGATAATCTTTTTCATTAAGGTTAGGAAGTAATAAACACATTTCTATAAATGATGGTGTTGATACCCAAGCATTAATTGGCGTTTGAACAAGCATTTCATTTAATAACTTCGGTTTTTTTATCATATCTTTATCTACTAAGTTAAGTGTTCCACCAGATGTTAAACATGGATAAATTGCCATTACAGATAAATCAAATGAAAATGGTGCTTGGTTCAACCACTCCTGATGATTATCTGTTTCATTTAATGAGACCATCCATTCTGCAAACTCTATTAAACTCGCATACTCAATTTGCACACCTTTAGGCTCACCTGTAGAACCAGAAGTGAATATAGTATAAACAACATCTGTTTTATCCATTTGACTATCAAAAACAATAGGATAATCAGAATGTTTAATATCTTCGATTGTAAGTTCTTTCCTTGGTTGATTCACACTTGAATCAGTTGTATTTAAAATAAATGTTGGATCTACTTTATTCATAATCATTTCTACACGTTCTATTGGAACTGACGTATCAATTGGGACATAGCCACATCCTGCTTTGATTGCTCCTATCATTCCAACTACCATATATGGTGACATATGACCATAGATGATTAATGGTTTATTTGTATCTTGCAAATAATGTGCTAGCTTACTAGATTCTTCTATAAGTTGACGATACGTTAACTCATCTGATTTATGTCTAATAGCTACTCGATCTGGATTTTTTTGTCCAATATCATTAATTAAATTTATAATATCTGTCATCCTTTGACTCCTTACTAGAATTCGTTATATATAAAGTTATTATGTGTATCGCCTGAACCATATATAAGATACAAAGCTATAAAAATTGCTAAGTATAGAATAGTCAGTAGATATGGTTTTGCTTTTTCATAAAAAACACTTATTTTTTTAGTTTCTTTCAATTGAATATTGCACCTCACAAACATTGCTATTTATTTTGAAGAACAATTCTACTTATTTTATATTTAGTAAAGTTATCTTACTATCAAGAAATATTATATCGCACTTTTATTTTTACACTTTATTATATAAAAATATTAATTATATATCAAATTTATTTTATATAATAATTAGTGAGTGTTAAATATGTATCTATCTTATCCGATATGTCCTTATTCTTATCTTTGATATTCTATATATTAGTACTAATGGTTACATATCACAATTACACAGAGCATAACAAAACTGTTAGATATAAAAACTTCTTATTACTCATATCATCAATTTAAGTAATAAGAAGTTATCATAGAAATTATTTTTATTAATTAGTATTACTTTCTAATTCAGCTATAGCCACATTCAAATCTTTAAATGAATAGGTTGGCTTTGGTTGTTTAGTTTGAATTTCTTCATAAGATGTTACACCTGTTTGTACATGTACCGTATCCATCCCCACATTAATACCAGACATGATATCTGTATCATACAAATCTCCCACCATAGCCACTTCAGACTTATCTAGTTTCAAGATATCTAAAGCAATTTGCATGATTATGGTTTCTGGTTTACCAATAAATTGTGGCTGTTGTCCAGTAGATACACTAACCACACTTGTAATAGCTCCATTTCCAGGTAAGAAGCCTCTTTCTTTAGGAATTGAGACATCTGGATTCGTAGAGATAAATTTTGCGCCTTTACGTACTGCTAAAGTAGCTATTGCAAGTTTTTCATATGTGACTGCTTCATCTAAACCGATAACTACGTAATCTACATTCTCATCTTCTTTTACGGTTAAACCTGCATCGGTTAATGCTGTTCTTAAACCATTACCTCCTAGCATATACACACTAGCTTGACTATTTTCTTCTGCAATGTAATTTGCCGTAGCTAGAGCAGAAGTAACTACTTCGTCTGGTTTAGCGTCAATCTTCATTTCTTTTAACTTTTCTGTTACTTCTTCAGGCGTCTTAGTAGAGTTATTAGTAACATATAAATGAGGAATATCGTTTTTGTTCAAATAATCGATAAATTGAGCAGCACCATCAATTTCTGCTGTACCCATATACATTGTTCCATCTAAATCGATTAAATAACCTTTATAATTTTTCATTATGAATAATCTCCTTTTCCAAAAGCGGTAATTGGCACATTTTCTTTTTTTAGAAATTGAGTAACTTCTTTCACAAATTGTCGATAATACGGTATTGAGGTGTCAAATAATGGTACAAGTGTTTCAACTTCTAATTCTGTATAATGATGTGCAAACTGTTTTCTGATTTCAACTGTATCATTAATATGGTTTTGTGTATCTTTGGAAATCACCCCTTCAAGTTCTAAAATATCAATAACATCTTTATAGTTACCAGGATCTCTCAAAATAAAAGCGTCAATAATCATATTTCCAATATCTACTGATGATTCAATTAACATTTGCGCAATACGTTCAAATGCATAATGATTTGATTTATTTGTTTCATAATCCTTAATAAGCTGATTTAAATATTTTATTTTAAGTGCTAATTTATCTTTATCTACAAAATACATATCGGTCACCTCTTATTATTATTATCATATCATAGTTTTGCATCATGCATCATTTGTCGTTATACTAATTTCACATATTAAAAATAAAGGAGCATGACTGATATGATAGATATGTTTCTGTACGATGATGAGGAACAATCGCAAGCACAATTTGTAGGATTTGTAGGTGAACATAGTCGCTATGATTTAATGCTTATTCAGACCGATCGTCATTACGGCAAAACACTGGTATTAAATCTTCAAACTAATAAATTTGGCATCATAGGCACAGACGATATTGAAGAAGAAGGATATATTGCTCATATATTAGGTGTCTCTCAAGAAGAAAGCGAAGAAATCATTGAATATCTAAATCAAGTTATTCAATAAATGAAAGGTCAAAACAATGTATATTTTGTGAATATCATTGTTTTGACCTTTCATTATTTATTATTCTTTTTTTCAGTAGATTGTGTAGTTTGTATTGTTGGTTTTATTTTCACATCATGCAATTTATCTTCTACTTCATCTACACTAGTTAATTCTAATCGTTCATTCTCATTAATATGTCTCACTATAAAATATGGACAACCAAAATTACAATATTCCAAAATATAATCTTGGATGGTTGAAAAACGTTTTGAAATTTCAGCTTTTTTATTTGAATCTTTATAAAATCCTTTTAAACGTAATTGATCATAACCAAAATCTCCAACTACAAAATCATATTTATCAAGTATATCTGAATATCTTGAAGCAAATAATTCTTCATCAAAGCATTCTCTATAATCTTCAATTAATTCAAAATACTGTTGATTAACTCTAATCATAATAAGTCACCTTTAATTATAATTATAATAAAAACTTAGATTGCCTATTTTAAAGAAAAAGAGCAATCTAAGTTTTAGCATCTACCTATTAATAAACATTCTTAATTGACTTTATGTACTCATATCATTGTTTCATAAGATAATATGACTTCATTATGTGATATCGCTTAAAAGAAAGTTTATTTTAAATTTTTGGGTTAATATTATTTTTGTTGTAACTGTTCTTCTCCAAGACGGTGTTTTTCTTTTGCCGCTTCATTTACTTGTTCATCAGCATGATAAGAACTTCGTACCATTGGACCAGCTTCACAATGTTTAAATCCTTTTTCCATTGCAATTTTTCTTAATTTACCAAATTCTAATGGAGTATAGTATTTTTCAACTTTTAAGTGTTTACGTGATGGTTGTAAATACTGACCAATTGTTAAAATATCAACATCATTTGCACGTAAGTCATCCATTGTTTCATAAATTTCTTCCAATGTTTCACCTAAACCTACCATTAAACTTGATTTAGTTGGAATATCAGGTTGTAACTCTTTAGAACGACGTAAGAATTCTAATGTTCTGTCGTAAGTCGCACGCGCACGAACTCTTGGAGTTAAGCGTCGTACTGTTTCAATGTTATGGTTTAAAATATCTGGTCTTGAAGCCATTAGTGTTTCAAGTGCTTCATAATCCCCACCCATATCTGACGGTAAAATTTCAATTGTCGTATATGGATTACGTTCACGTACTTTACGAACTGTTTCTGCATATACATTAGACCCTGCATCTCTTAAATCATCACGTGCAACAGCTGTGATAACAACATGTTTAAGATTCATTAGTTCTACAGACTCTGCAACACGTTCTGGTTCATTTAAATCTAGTTCATTAGGTAAGCCAGTTTTTACTGCACAGAAACGACAAGCTCTTGTACATACCGCACCTAAAATCATAAATGTAGCCGTACGTCTAGCTCCCCAACATTCATGTATATTTGGACATTTTGCTTCTTCACAAACTGTATGTAAATTTTTCTCACGCATCATTTTCTTGAGGCCGATGTAGTTTTCATTAGTGTTTAGCTTTATTTTCAACCAATCTGGTTTACGTAAAATCTCTTCATTTTTAGTAGCCATAACAACACATACCCTCCTGTTTAATCTATCTTCAACTATTATAACGAAATTTACATTAAATTAAAATGTAATAACTTATAAAATTAAGACATAACTATGAACATTTGTGTACTAAGAAGAATGATGCATTTGAATTAATTTTTCTTTAAAGATATCTCTTAAAAATTCCGGCATTAAATAATCAATCGATGTTCCTTTTAATAATGGGAAATATCTTCCAAATGTATACATATCTACAGTTCCTAATATATAGGTACGGTTATCTTCTATTTCTTGTCCATCTACAAAGAAGCGATGTTCTGATTGAATAAATCCACATTTATATAATATATAACCACCAAAAATATCGCCTCTAAATCCTAACCCTTGGACATGTTCATACATATATTCTTGCTTTTGACTTTTTAAGATTACCTTTTTCAATTCAGAACCTTTCAAACGTACACGAACTAAGTTGATTGGATGAGGTAACATAGTATGGATATCGTATTCAGTAAGTTGATCGCCCTCGATACTATTAACGATTAATCCAGCATTAATAATTGTACAATCTGCATTTGTAAACTCATACACACTTTCTGCAAGTAAATAAGTCGTTTTTGTAATCACATTTGTTTTACTAGATAAAGAAACTGGCTTATTAATAATCGCCTTATTCATCAAATCTTTTCCTTCTTCATCAAAATGTGTTTTAACGACTGGTAATGTGTCTACTGGATGTAATGTAGCTTCTTTAGTAATTACTGTTTTATTTTCAATCGTTAAATTCACTTCTCCAAGATAATATCCATATTTCCCTGCTGCTGCCATAAGTACACCATTATTGACTTCACCATGATTAAAATGATGATGTGTGTGGCTTCCTAGTATTACGTCTATCTCTGGGATTTCTTGACATAATTTTTCATCAAAAAAGACACCTACATGACTCATAACTATTAATACATCGTATTGTCCTTTGCGTTGTTCAATTTCGTCTTTGATGGCTTCTAATGGGTCTGTCACAATCCAATCAAGTGCTCGATAGAATGGCGTGAAAGGTGCCGTGGCTGCTACAAATAAAAAGCGCACATCCTCTATTTCTTTTATATAAGATGTGGCAATATGACGAGGTAAGTGGCCATCTTCGTCTAAAACATTAGCACATATGACTTTAAATTGTGCATCATTGTAAAGATTGTTTAATGCTTCATGAGAAATAGTCATTCCTTCATTATTCCCAATTGTAGCAATATCACAATGAGCCTCATTTAAAAGTTCAACATTCTTTTTGCCCATAGTTGCTTCTGTTACTGGTGTAGATAAATCAACATGATCACCAATATCTAAATAAAGTGAAGGGTGTTGAAGTTCAGGTCGGTGTTCAGCCATGTACGTCATAATACGTGCATATTCATTAAGGTGGCTATGAATGTCATTTGTATGAAAAATTGTAAGCTTCACTTAAATTCCTCCTGTTTTTTTATAGAAACGATTTAATAATTAGATATACACCCATAATTAACATTACTGTGCGTAATAATAATACTACTGTTTCTGATTTAATCGAGTGATTTATTTTTACTCCAATTTGAGCGCCAATATAACTAGAAATGATTAGAATAATTGAATATGACCAAGCAACATGACCTTGAATAATATGACCAATTGAACTCATTACACTTGAAAAGAAAATCATCATCATGCTTGTCCCTACTGCTACATGAGGTGGAAATCTAAATACTATAAGCATTAAAGGAGTCATCAACGCTCCACCACCAATCCCAAATAAACCTGTAAGTACACCTATAAATAATGTAGCAAAGAAAGCAAACATAGGTGGAACGCTATAATGATATGTCATCCCTTTAGCATCGATGTATGTTTTACGATACTTTTCCTTATCGAATATTTTAAATGGTTTAATTTTATGTCTAATCATCAATAAAATAGATACACAGATCATAAAAATACCAAAGTATAAATTAAACGAATTTAATGTTAAATATCTGCTTAAAAATGAACCAATAAGTGAACCGGGTAATAATCCAAATAAAAATATAGAGCCATTTTTAATATCTACTTGCTTTGTTTTCAAATAACCAACAGATGAAGAAAGTCCAGTTACAATAAGAATAACCGATGACGTACCAATTGCAACCTGAGTAGTGATGCCGTGTAACAGATGATGGTTTACTCCTAAATACACTAAAGTAGGTACGATAATTATACCGCCACCAATACCTACTAAAGAACCTAATACTGCAGATAATAATCCAATTAAAACTAATAAAATCATTGTTAAAAACATTATAATTCGCCTCTTAGAAAAATTTTAATTGCTGAGGTGCTAAGCCTGTATACTCTATATCTAAAATATCTTGATAGGTTTTAGCATTTTGAGCTGCATGACCACCAGAATTATTATTAAAAATGACATAGACCTTTTTAGCTTTTTGTTCTAATATTTGAACTTTATTCGCTAAATCTTTTAATTCATTTTCATTATAATTATATAAATATCTAACATCTCGCCACTCTTGATCTGTCATATCTTTTTTAGTCCAACCATGCTGATTTCTACCATGATAACGCACAAAAGCAGTACTAGAAGTTATACGATTGACTAACGGTATAGACCCATCTTTAATTTGTGGTTCATCTACGACCGCATGAATAATTTGATGTTCGGTTAAAAACATTAAAGTTTGTTCTTTAAATTGGGAATTAAACCAAGATTGATGTCTAAATTCTACACACATGGGGATATCTTCTAGCTGTTGTCGAACATACAAAATATAATTTATATTTTGAGCTGTACAATCAAACCAAGGTGGAAATTGCACAAGTACCATTGCTAATTTATGATGTGCAATCAGTGGTTCAAGCATGTGTCTAAATTGTTTAAATAGTTCAGATCGTGAATCAGCATAAGTTTTATAATCTGAGTGAAGCGTCAATGCTTGATGAATCTTAACGATAAACTGAAACTTATCTGGTGTTTCATTGATCCATTTCAATATATTACGTTCAGGTTGGATAGCATAATATGAGGCATCAAGTTCAACAACAGGAAAATGACTCGCATACGTACGTAATTTATCTGTTTGTCTTTCAAGATCTTCATATAAAGAATAATGATCTCCCCATCCAGTTAGACCGATATTAATCATTTTTATCACCAGATATATGATACCACATTCAAAATTAATATATCACTTGTTGTATACTAACTTTACATTTTCTTATTACTTTAAAATCGTCACTATAACACCCTAAGTGCGCGTTAATAACTGATTAATTTGTAAAAATAATTAATCTATTAAATCATTCACTTTTGATTAGTAGCTAACCGGGGATCCACTCCAATTATGGGTAAATTCACTATCTCCATTTGTAACTACTTGTCTTCTAATAGATTGTATTAACTGATTTTGAACTGGATAAGATGGAATATCGCCCTCATAATTAATCATTACTTGAACAAATTGACTACTACTTCGGGCATACTTACCACTTCTGAATCCGTATTACCTACTATATTGGCTTGAATAATTGGTTATTTAATAGTTCAGTCAAACAATGATCACACTATTGCATTATAAACATCAATATTTGACTTATCACCTGTTCTATATATATTAAATGTTTACTTCTTTTTAATATACTTGAAAAACAAAAGAACTAGAATGTTAAACATTCTAGTTCTTTTAACTATTAGCTTAAGCTATATCTTAAATTATCCAATTGAACCTTCCATTTCAAATTTAATAAGACGGTTCATTTCTACAGCATACTCCATTGGTAATTCTTTAGTAAATGGTTCGATGAATCCCATAACAATCATCTCTGTTGCTTCTTCTTCAGAAATCCCTCTACTCATTAGATAGAATAATTGTTCTTCAGATACTTTAGAAACTTTCGCTTCATGTTCTAATGAAATATTATCATTAAATACTTCATTATATGGAATTGTGTCTGAAGTTGATTCGTTATCTAGAATTAATGTATCGCATTCGATATTTGAACGCGCACCTTTAGCTTTGCGTCCAAAGTGAACGATACCGCGATAGATTACTTTACCACCGTTTTTAGAAATTGATTTAGATACGATAGTTGAAGATGTATTTGGGGCTTTATGAATCATTTTAGCACCTGCATCTTGAACTTGACCTTTACCCGCAAATGCGATGGATAATGTACTACCTTTCGCACCTTCACCTAATAATACACAGTTAGGGTATTTCATTGTTAACTTAGAACCTAAGTTACCGTCAACCCATTCCATATTACCATTTTCATGAACAAACGTACGTTTAGTAACTAAGTTATACACATTGTTAGCCCAGTTTTGGATAGTAGTATAACGAACATGTGCATCTTTATGAACAATAATTTCAACTACTGCTGAGTGTAATGAACTTGTAGTATATACTGGTGCAGTACAACCCTCAACATAGTTTACTGAAGCCCCTTCATCAGCAATAATTAATGTACGTTCGAATTGACCCATATTTTCTGAGTTAATTCGGAAGTACGCTTGTAATGGTGTATCTAATTTAACGTTTTTAGGTACATAGATGAATGAACCACCTGACCATACTGCTGAATTTAATGCTGCGAATTTATTATCAGCTGCTGGAACAACAGAAGCAAAGTATTCTTTAAATAAGTCTTCATTTTCACGTAAAGCACTGTCTGTATCTTTAAAGATTATCCCTTTTTCTTCTAATTCTTTTTCCATATTATGATATACAACTTCTGATTCATATTGTGCAGAAACACCAGCTAAATATTTTTGTTCTGCTTCTGGTATACCTAATTTATCAAATGTACGTTTAATTTCTTCAGGTACTTCATCCCAAGAACGTTCAGTATGCTCTGAAGGCTTAACATAATAAGTAATGTCATCAAAATTCAACTCTGATAAATCGCCACCCCATTGAGGCATTGGGATTTTATAGAATAGTTTTAAAGCTTTTAATCGGAAATTAAGCATCCATTCTGGTTCTTCTTTCATCTTAGAAATTTCTCTAACAATATTTTCTGTTAGACCACGTTCTGATCTGAAAATGGAAACATCCTCATCATGGAAACCATATTTATAATCTCCAACATCAGGTGCTTTTTTAGCCATTTCAATCACTCCTTAAATATATTTAAAACGATATGCGCATCATTTATCTTTCACTACTATCTATAGTCATTGTAACAACATGCAAACTATATAAAAAGAAATATGTGTAAAATGTCACAGCACCATAGTGCTTAGAATAACATTTATTACCTATTCGTATTTTATTCTTCAGTTGTACCTTCTGCTTTACCTTCTTTTTGCACTGTACCTTTTTCTAAAGCTTTCCACGCTAACGTTGCACATTTAATACGTGCTGGGAATTGAGAAACGCCTTGTAATGCTTCTACATCTCCCATATCTTCAGTGATGTTATAATCTTCACCTAACATCATTTTAGTAAATTCTTGACTCATTTGCATTGCTTCACCTAATGAATGACCTTTAACTGCTTCAGTCATCATCGATGCACTTGACATTGAAATTGAGCAACCTTCACCTTCGAATTTCGCCTCTTGAATGATACCATCTTCGATATCAAATGTTAGTCTAATGCGATCACCACAAGTAGGATTATTCATATCTACTGTCATTGATCCATTATCTAAAACGCCTTTATTACGAGGATTCTTATAATGATCCATAATTACAGATCTATAAAGTTGATCTAAATTATTAAAACTCATATGAGAAAAACTCCTTCGTTTGTTTCAATGCTTCTACTAATTGGTCAACATCTTCTTTAGTATTATAAATATAAAAACTTGCTCTTGCAGTAGATGATACATTTAACCATTTCATTAATGGTTGCGCACAGTGATGTCCAGCTCTAACAGCGACACCTTCAGTATCTACTGCTGTAGCAACATCATGTGGATGAATATCAGCTAAATTAAAAGTGATCACACCTGCACGTCTTTCTTTAGGGGGACCATATATTTCTAATCCTTCAATTGAAGATAATTGCTCATATGCATATTCTGTTAATTCTTTTTCATGCTGATGAATGGCATCAAAGCCTATATTTTCGATATAACGAATAGCTTCAGCCAATCCAATAGCTTGAGCAATAATCGGTGTACCAGCTTCAAATTTAGTAGGTAAGTCAGCCCATGTTGCATCGTACTTACTTACAAAATCAATCATGTCCCCACCATACTCAACAGGTTCCATGTTTTGAAGTAGTTCACGTTTTCCATATAATACACCAATACCAGTCGGTCCTAACATTTTGTGACCGCTAAAGCTAAAGAAATCAACATCTAAATCTTGAACATCGATATCCATATGAGGTGCAGATTGTGCTCCATCAACACTAATAATAGCACCGTGTTCATGCGCAATCTTAGCAATTGCTTTTATATCATTAATGGTACCTAAGACATTAGACACATGAGTAATAGCTACAATCTTAGTATTGTCATTAATTGTCGATTTGACATCTTCGATTCTTAGTTCACCATCATCAGTCATAGGAATAAATTTTAAAGTAGCTTTTTTTCGTTTAGCTAGCTGTTGCCAAGGCACAATATTAGCATGATGTTCCATCTCTGTCACAACGATTTCGTCGCCTTCGTTAATATTAGCGTCTCCATAACTATGTGCAACAATATTAATTGAAGCAGTCGTACCTCTAGTAAAAATAATTTCTTCAAAATATTTAGCATTAATGAAACGTCGTACTGTCTCACGAGCACTTTCATATCCATCTGTTGCTAAAGAACCTAGAGTATGCACACCACGATGCACATTAGAATTGTAACGTTTATAATAATCATCTAATACATTTAATACTTGCACTGGTGTTTGACTTGTTGCTGTTGAATCAAGATAAGCTAATCGTTTTCCATTAACTTTTTGATTTAGTATAGGAAAGTCTTCAATAATTTCTTGTATGTTTAATGAAGTTTCGGCCACTACCTTCACGACCTTTCTTTTATTGAAAATCTCAATGACCTATTTATTTACTTTAAGTTCGATGACTTCTCGTAATTGACGTTTCACATCTTCAATTGGTAATTCACGGACAACTGGATCTAAGAAACCATGAATAACAAGACGTTCTGCTTCTTTTTGAGAAATACCACGGCTCATTAAGTAGTAAAGTTGTTCTGGGTCAACACGACCAACCGAAGCTGCATGACCTGCTTCAACATCATCTTCATCGATAAGTAGAATAGGGTTCGCATCTCCGCGAGCATGCTCTGAAAGCATTAACACACGAGATTCTTGATTTGCGATAGATTTTGTACCGCCATGCTTAATATATCCAATACCGTTAAATACAGATGAAGCATTTTCACGCATTACACCATGTTTTAAGATATAACCATTTGTTTCCTTACCATATTGAACGATTTTAGATGTTAAGTTAATTTTTTGATCACCAGTACCAACAATGACTGATTTTAGTTCACTTGTTGAACGATCACCAATTAAGTTAGTAGTATTATCAATAATTTGGCTTCCCTCATTCATTAAACCTAAAGCCCAATTAATTGATGCATCTGCTGCCGTCACACCACGACGGATAATGTGACCTGTAAATCCTTTATCTAGATAGTCAACTGAACCATAAGTAATGTTTGAATTTGCTCCTGCAATCACTTCAGAAATAATATTGACTTGATTACCTTCACCACTTGCAGTTGAAAGGTAATTCTCAACATATGTTACTTCAGCACTTTCTTCCGTTACAATAATGGCATGATTAAATAAACTTGCATTCTCATTGTCATGTAATACTACATATTGAATAGGGTCTTCAACTACTACATTTTTAGGGACATATACAAATACGCCACCATTCAATAATGCTGTATGCAAAGCAGTTAATCGATGTTCATCTACTGTAACTGCATCTTTCATTAAATATTTTTCTACTAATTCACTATGATCTTGTAGCGCTTTTGATAAACCTTCAATAATAACATTATTATGATTTGCTTGTTCTGATACTTGTGTGAAAGCTAAATCATTATTATGTTGAATAATTAAATTTTTAGAATTTTCTATATCAATAATATTTTTAACTGATTCAGGAAGTTCTGATACATCATTATATGATTTACTTTCTACATGATGTTGTTTAAATGCATCGAAATCCCATTTTCTTAGTTTTGTTTTATCTGGTTTAGGCATTTCTAAAGTTTCTGTTAATTTCAAAGCTTTTTGACGTAGTTCAGTCATCCAAGAAGGTTCATTTTGTGCTTTAGAATAATCAACAAGTTGTGCTTCAGAAATATTTAAAGTTTCTGTTGTCATAATGCTTTTTCCTCCTACTTGATGAAAAATTTTAGTAACTGAATTGATATATAAACTGTTTATTTCCACATTTTAAAATCAATCAGTTCTTTTTATGAATAGTTTTTATATTATTTAATGACCTATTCAGTTGCACCAAATTCTTCTTTAACCCATTCATAACCTTCTTCTTCAAGACGTTTAGCTAATTCTGGACCGCCTGATTTTACAACTTTACCGCCATACATAACATGTACTTTATCAGGAGTAATATAGTTTAATAAACGTTGATAGTGTGTAATCATTAATGCACCGAAATCTTCACCACGCATTTCATTGATTCCTTTAGAAACGACTTTTAATGCATCAATATCTAAACCTGAGTCAATTTCATCTAAAATCGCAAATTTAGGTTCTAACATCATTAATTGTAAGATTTCATTACGTTTTTTCTCCCCACCTGAGAAACCTTCATTTAAATAACGTTGCGCCATATCTTTATCAATATCTAAGAAATCCATTTGTTTATCTAATTTTTTAATAAATTGCATTAAGTTAATTTCTTGACCTTCTTCACGTTTTGCATTAATCGCTGAACGCATAAAGTCTGCATTTGTTACACCAGTAATTTCTGATGGATATTGCATTGCTAAGAAAAGACCTGCTTTTGCTCTTTCGTCAACCTCTAATTCTAAAATATTTACGCCATCAAGTAATACTTCACCTTGAGTGACTTCATAACTTGGGTGACCCATAATTGCAGAAGATAATGTTGATTTACCTGTACCATTAGGTCCCATGATTGCGTGAACTTCACCAGTATTAATTGTTAAATTAACACCTTTTAAAATTTCTTTATCTTCAATAGACACATGTAAGTCTTTAATTTCCAATGTTGATGACATTTATATTCCCTCCATAAAATATAAAGTTTTCTTAACTAGTTTATAGTAATTTTAATTTATAGTCAAAAAGACTTCTAACACTTTAATACACTTAATTATAACGTAAATAGTCCCCAATATAAACTTATTAAAATGACAAAAAAGATTATATTTTCGTCAAAATTGTTTCGAAATGACTTCAATTTTCAAGTGCGACTGATAATCAAAAGGTATCTGTTCTCAATAGGCATCTATATATTAACGATGATTGACTACTTAATATTTCAATGTAAGTTAAAAATTTGGTAGTATTCGTATTAACTTAATAAAGAAAGGAGACCTTTATGACATTCAAATGGAAAAATATTTTAAAAGGATTTGCGATGGGAACTTCAGATTTAGTTCCAGGAATTAGTGGAGGTACCATTGCTTTACTTTTAGGAATATATGATGGTTTTATTTCATCCATTAGTGGATTATTTTCTAAACGATTTTGGCCAAGTCTAAAATTTTTACTTCCTATATTAATAGGAATGATTTTAGCGATTGGTGTACTTAGTAATTTAATTCATTACCTACTCGATCATCATCACGTAATAACGATGTTCTTTTTTACTGGTTTAATTATAGGCATTGTCCCTTACTTATTAAAAACTTCAGATTTTAAAAAAACATTTACAACTAAACACTATGGATTATTAATTTTAGGAATCATAGTTATAGTGACATTAACGTTATTAAATCCTAGCACACAGCAATCAAGTTTAACACTTCAATTATCTTTTAGTCTTATTATTAAATATTTTATAGCAGGTGTTTGTGCTTCTAGTGCAATGCTACTTCCAGGTATCTCTGGCTCATTTATGCTACTTGTATTCGGTGCATATGGAACAATAATGTTAGCTATTGCTAATTTAGCTAAATTTAACTTTACCGGTCTGCCTATATTAATAGTAGTTGGTTTAGGTATTTTATGTGGATTTCTATTTTCAAGCCGTATTATAAAATACTTTTTAACCCACCACTTTATTGGAACATTTGCCTTAATTACTGGTTTTGTTATTGGTTCAATTTATGCTGTATTCCCAGGAATTCCTAAATCACCAGTAGAATGGATTGTTTCGATTATTTCTTTAGTAATAGGATATATAGTAAGTTATTCATTAGGACTGATTACGTCTAACAATGATACTCAGACATAATATTCTAAAATAAACAAAAAACGCATGTGTTTAACACATGCGTTCTCTTCTAGTTAAAACGACTTATTTATCGCCTTTTAATTTATCAATAACATCATTTGCTTTATCTTTAACGTTATCAACCACTTCTTTAGCTTTACCTGAAGCTTTGTCGCCTTGACCTTCTTTTTCTAAATCTTTATTATCAGTTGCATTACCAACTGTTTCTTTAATGTTACCTTTAGCTTGTTCAAATTTATCTTCTGCCATTTTAAATTCCTCCTTGTTGAACATTTCATTCTTAAATGATTTTTGTAATATTAATATACCCAATACATATCCTGTATAAACATAAATTCTGTTGTTTTTTATATTTTCTGTCTAATTAAAATAATTGTTATAATAACATTGTTCAATTTACTTATCCAATTGGAGATGATAACTATGACATTTGTTAATTTTACTGCTATGACAGAAAAAGGTTTAAATAAAAAGGTTAATGCATTCTTAGAAGAACATCCATATATAGAAATTGTTAAATTTGAATATGCGATGGGTCAAGGTGGTATCGGCGTTGGAATACTATATCAAGACGATTCAAGTTTATAATATAAATGACTGCAATAAATGTATTGATATAAAATAAAAAAACGGTTCACATATTTCTTTGTGAACCGTTTTTTACTGCATATTATTCATTATTTTGCAGGTACAACTGCACCTTTGTATTTTTCATTGATGAAATCACGAATGTCTTTAGATTGTAATACTTCAACTAAAGCTTTAATTTTTTCATCATCTTTATGATCTTTACGAACTGCAATTAGGTTTGCATAAGGGTTATTATTAGGTTTTTCAACTACAATTGAATCTTTTTGTGGACTTAAGCCTTGATCAATAGCATAGTTTGAATTAATAATAGCTGCATCTACATCTTGATTTTGATAGATTTTCGGAAGGTATTCAGCTGATTGTTTGTTATTGAATTTAATATCTTTTTTGTTTTCAGTAATATCTTCAAATTTAGCGTCTTCAATTTTTACGCCTTTTTTAATTTTAATTAAGCCTTCATCAACGAAGAATTTTAAGAAACGACCTTGTTCAGCTGGGTTATTTGAAACATAAACTGTCGCACCTTTAGGAAGGTCTTTTAAACTTTTGTATTTTTTAGAATAAACAGCCATTGGTTCTAAATGAACTTTACCTGCATCTTCAATTTTGTATCCTTTTTCTTTACTTTCAGTTTTTAAATAAGGAACGTGTTGGAAGTAGTTAGCATCAAGTTCACCTTTATCTAACAACTTATTAGGTGTAGTGTAATCATTGATTGTTTTAATTTCTAAATCATAACCCTTTTTCTCAAGAAGTGGTTTTGCTTTTTCTAAGATTTCAGCGTGTGGTGCTGGTGAGGCACCTACAACGATTTTTTTATCTTTTTCGTCTCCACCTTTACCACAAGCAACTAATACAACTGTCAGTGTAAGTACTAATACTAAACTTAAAAGTTTTTTCATTTAATCTGTCCTCTTTTCTATTATCGTTTATCAATTTTATTTGTAAGCCAATCCCCGATGAATTGGATTATAAATACAATAATTAAAATAAATACGGTTGACACTAGAATGACGTCGTTTTGGTTACGTGTAAAACCAGTTAAGTAAGCTAAGTTACCTAAACCACCTGCACCAATAACGCCTGCAATAGCAGTTGAACCAACTAAAGCGATAGCAGTTACTGTAATACCTGAAACAAGTGCTGGCATTGCTTCTGGAAGCAATACTTTTCGAACGACTGTCCAAGTATTCGCACCCATAGACCATGCTGCTTCAATAACGCCTTTATCGATTTCTTTAAATGCGATTTCAACTAATCTTGCGTAGAACGGTGCAGCGCCAATGATTAATGCTGGAAGTGCTCCCGTCGGTCCACTAATTGTACCTAATAATACACTTGTGAACGGAATTAATAACAAAATTAAAATAATAAATGGAATTGCACGGAACAAGTTAACTATAAATGAAACTACCGTATAGAAAATTTTAGCTCCAGGTGCGTCACTTTTAGCTGATAAGAAAAGCAGCACACCTAAGATTAAGCCAAAGATAAAAGCAAAAATGGTTGACACTATAGTCATATAAAGTGTTTCATATATTGCTTGCCAAACTTCAGGCCATTGCACGTTAGGCATAGTAATCATTTCATGGAAGATATCACCATATGATTTATCCATGTTTAATCACCTCCACATTTACGTGTTGTTTATGTAACTCAGTTACAAATGTATTAAATCCATCTTCACTAATATGTGGAATGTGTACAATTAAAAATCCAATTGAACCTGTACGTGTATTTTTAATATTTGCTTCCAAAATATTTAATTCAATATTCTGCGTTCGCGTAATATCAGATACAACAGGTTGTGTTGTATTATTACCGTTGAAATTCAACCTTACAATATAAGCGTCTTTGTTCAATGGTTCTAGATGTTTAATTGAATCTTCAAAATCGTCGTCTAAATCGTCTTTCACGAATCGTTTTGTCACCTCATGTTGAGGATTTTCAAATACTTCATCAACATTACCTTGCTCAATAACACGTCCATTTTCCATCACTGCAACTGCATCACATATGCGTCTAATCACTTGCATTTCATGTGTAATAATCACAATCGTTAGATTTCTTTCTTCTTTTATTTTTAACAGTAAATCTAAAATTTCATCCGTTGTTTGTGGATCTAGCGCACTTGTAGCCTCGTCACATAATAAGACATTCGGATCATTCGCTAATGCACGAGCAATCCCAACTCTTTGTTTTTGACCACCCGATAATTCTGAAGGATAAGCTTTTTCACGGCCTTTTAAACCGACCAACTCTACAAGTTCTAAAGCTCTTTTTTTTGCTTCTGTACGAGCTACTCCAGCTATTTCTAGTGGGAACATAATATTACTAATGACAGTACGTGACCATAATAAATTAAAATGTTGGAAAATCATACTTACTTTTTGTCGTTTTTTTCTCAAATCTGATTTAGAAAGTTTGTTAATATTGTCTCCATCTATAACGATATCCCCTGAAGTCGGCTCTTCTAGATTATTAAACATTCGAATTAACGTACTTTTACCAGCACCAGAGAACCCAATCACTCCAAAAATTGAGCCTGATTCTATATTCAAATCAACGTGATCTACTGCTAGTACATCTTTGTTCTTTGTGTGATAGCGTTTAACAACTTGATTTAACTCAATCACGTTAAATGCCTCCCTTAAATTCCTTATGTAATTAAAAAATGCTTTCCCACCTAGAGAGATGAGAAAGCATTTAAAATTATCTTTCTCTCATCTTCTAAAGTCTTAAACTTTATGTGAATTGGCACCATTTCCATTATAGACGGTTGCCGGGCTTCGTAGGGCACATCCCTCCACCTCTCTCGATAAGAGTTTTCGCACTATTTAATTAATTTATATCCTATCACTGTACTAATAATTCGTCAATCATTTTTTTAACTTTTCTAACAAATATGGCACGGATTGAAATGCATAGATTCTATCTACTTCTTTATCCTTATCCATAATTAACAGTACAGGTACAGACATAATTTTATATTCTTCACTAAAATACTTATGGAAATTTAAATCAATTTTTTTAAGTGGTAATTGTTCGATATCATTTGCAATATCTAGCATGCGCTCTGAAATCTTACATGTTCCACACATAGGAGTATATCCAAATATTAAATGTTTATCTTTATCAAAGTGTTCTTTGATGTCTTCGATTTTAATAGAATTATTCATTCACGAGTACTAACCTTTCAGAACTTAAATTAGGTATAAGTTTTTTCTCTTTTTTTACGTTAAATCCATATTTACTCAATACATGAGCAAGATAATTTTTAGGACAACGCGCGACTTCACAATATGTTTTATCTACATAGATATGTTCACTTTCACTTAAATAACGTTTAAACCATTTTCTAATTTTTTCGCCTTCATCATCTGAATCGGCAAGAATATAGACCTGTTTTCCATATAATGTTTCTATCATATCGTCTAGTTTGTCGATACTCATTGTACCATGTGTACAAATAATATTTACAGGTTCAGCTATGACTTGTTGCACTTTCTTCTTATCAGATTTACCTTCCACAATGATAACTTTATTTAAAATTGCCATGTTCATCCACCTTCTAAGTCGATATTAAACAATCATTTACTTTTTCACGTTATTGATGAATATAAACACAATTTACAGATAATTAATATAATATATAAAAAACTCCTAGATTCAATATCAAGGAGTTTTTTAAAATTATTCGCCAATCATTTCAGAATATTGTTCAGCTGATAGCAATTCATCTAATTGACTTTCATCATTTAATTCAACTTTTACCATCCACGCTTTTTCATAAGGTGATTCATTAACAAATTCTGGACTATCTTCTAATTCGTCATTTGTTTCAACAATTTTACCAGAGACAGGTGCATACAATTCAGATACTGTCTTTACTGATTCAACACTACCAAATGTATCCCCTTCATTAATTTCTTCATCGACATCTGGTAATTCGACAAATACGATGTCTCCTAATTCGCCTTGCGCGTATTCAGTAATACCAATTGTTGCCGTATTTCCTTCAACTTTAACCCATTCATGTTCCTTAGAATATTTGAATTCGCTCGGTACTGCCACGAAAATCCCCTCCTAAAAATAATTACAATTTAATGATGCCATACCGTAAGTTTTCATTCAACTATTAATATTAAAAGTTGTGATTATACTTTCTATAACCATACATCTTTATATTGTTCTTCATTAAAACCTAATGTAACTTTTTCACCTGAAACCGCTAGCGGACGTTTTACCAACATTCCATCTGAGGCTAAGAGTTCTAATTTTTCATCATTAGATAATTCTTTTAATTTATCTTTCAAACCAAGTTCTCTATATTTCACACCATGTGTATTAAAGAATTTATTTATTTCCACTTCTGATTTAACTACTAACTCTTTGAATTCTTGTTTTGTAGGTGTGTGTTGCACAATATCTATAGACTCATAACTCACTCCATGCTCATCTAAAAATCGAGCAGCTTTTTTACAAGTTGTGCATTTTGGATATTGATAAAATTTAATCATTCAGTATTATCCTCCTATTTAAACTTATTATAAATATATCAAATTATTTAAATAAACGCTCTACTTTTTAAGCTTTATTTTTTTCTAAATATTAGTAATTAGTTATAATATATAAAACAAGCTAAAAGGAGTGTAAAGTATGAAAAATATTACTACTACTGAAGAATTTAATTCAGTTATTCAAAGTGAACAACCTGTAATTGTAAAATTTGAAGCTGGTTGGTGTCCTGATTGTAAAGCAATGGATATGTGGATTGATCCAATCGTTGACAAGTATAACGACTATAAATGGTATTCTGTAAATCGTGATGAATTAGAAGATGTAGCATCAGACAATGAAGTCATGGGTATCCCAAGTTTACTTATATTTGAAAATGGTCAAAAACAAGCTCATTTGCATTCTGCTAATGCAAAATCACCTGAACAAGTTGAATCATTCTTAAAAGAAACATTTAATAAATAATTAAAGAACCACACTCGTTATTTTGAGTGTGGTTTCTTTAGTATTCTGAGATTAAATGTTTATTTTTACGTTTTGCTTTAGGTGGTACCTCTTCTAAATCAGTAAGATACAATAAACCTGCAATAGCTTCATCTTTAGCAATACCAAACGCTTTTCTTACTTTTGGTTCAAAGATGTACAATGGCGTTTTCCAACATGTACCAATACCTTTTTCATAAAGTAATAACATTAGATTCTGAGTGTATGCACCCATCGCAAAAAAGTTTTCGCGATTTTGTCGTTGTCGTGGGTCAGTTTTAAGTACTAAAACTAACATACCTCCTAAATTTGTCACCGCGTTATAATGATCTTCTTGTTTTTCTGGACTATTTGGAAAGGCAAAACGTGTAATATCTCTACTCATATCTCCTAATCTATCTTTAGAAACATGAATAACTCTCCACGGTTCTCTCATACCATGATTAGGAGCGTCAGTAGCTTGTTCTATGGCTTTAAATACATCTTCATCATTAATCACCATATCATGTTTAAATTTCTTTATACTTCTTCTTAAAGAAATTACTTCTTGTAATTCCACAATTATCGCTCCTCTATATTGATAACTATTATCAATTATACGCGGATATCGATGACATTTCAATGTATACTACATGCTTTCGTAAAATAATAATTGTTTTTTTAGTTCTTTAACATGAATCTGCCCTGGTGCTTGAGGTTCACCTAAGCAACCATATGACACTGTACCCCCAAAAACACCTTGAGCAGTTCGGCTCACTAATCCTAAATGAGACATAGATATTCCAATAACTTGTTGAGAAATCGCTTTAGATGTATAAGCTACTGCTTCTAATAGCATTGCTACGTCCTGTTTTTCCTTAGGCATTACTGCAATTTTTACATACTCAGGATTTAATTTTTGCATTTTATAATATGTGAATTTTAATTCTTCTAACGGTGGCGTTTCTAAAAAATTATGATAGGACACAATTATTTGTTTCTGATGACGATGTGCATTTTCTATAATACGCTTATGCGTCTCAACCTCAATATTTGACTCCCATTCTATATCTATCATTTGACATTCATCTATTGAGGAAATTGTTTCAATTAACTGTAAATATTCTTTATTAGTTAACTGACCTTTTCCACCTTGAGAAATTGTGCGATATGTCACCAATATTTTGAAATGATTCTTTATTTCATTTAGAAGTGAAAGGTTTTTCATTAAAAGTTCGTGATGATGACTCTCCCACTGATCTATACGCAACTCAATGATATCTATATATGCATGATTATCATTGATACTATTTAACGTTTCATTATCTATTATATCTTGAGGTGCTATGGTTGCAGCTACCTTTACTTCTGCCATATAATCCCTTCTTTTCTTGCCATTTACAATTTTATATTATTTTAAACTATTTATGTCACACTCGCCAATGTTTAAAATTCTTTTTAATTTTTACAGATCATGATTTAAAACTTTTTAGTTGGGTATATAATAATTGTATTCGAATTTAGGAGGTAATAATAATGGCAGTTCAATATGAAACTAAAGCAACAAACGTTGGTGGACGTAAAGGACACGTACACACAGACGATAATGCAATAAATGTAGATGTATTACCACCACAACAAGCAGATGGAAACGCAACTAACCCTGAACAATTATTCGCAGCTGGCTATGCTTCATGCTTCAATGGTGCATATGACCTTATTTTAAAACAAAACAAAGTTCGCGGAGCAGAACCTGAGGTAACTTTAACTGTACGCTTAGAAGATGATCCAAATGCTGAAAGTCCAAAATTAAGCGTATCTATTGATGCAAAAGTTAAAAATGTATTATCTCAAGAAGACGCTGAAAAATATCTACAAGATGCTCACGAATTCTGTCCATATTCAAAAGCAACTCGTGGCAACATCGATGTAGATTTAAATGTTCAAGTTGTTGACTAATTAGCATTACTCTTTAAAATCAAAATTTTATAATTTTAAAAAACCCTGAGACACCTCATTATGTCTCAGGATTTTTTTATGTGTTGATAGATAAAGACTGAATTAAAAAGAGCTGATATCAAGTTATTTCAATAGTAGTATGAAAGTTAACATAATGACTTTCAATAAGAACATTTACGTCCTTGGGGATGTATTGCTAGAATTGAACGACAAATTCAAATTGAATTCCGTTCCACTCCATTTCATTTCCTATCTAACAATTAAGTTTGAAGATATCGATGTATGATAGATAATATTCTAACATCTATGTATTCTCACACTTTTTGTATAATTTTTAAAAATAGGCTATTCTATGGATATAGTTATTAATTAAACTTTATAAAATTTTTATAATTCAATTAATTTGTATAAATAGATTTTTAAATGCTAATAATAATTTGAGGTGAGTATAATGTCAGAAGTTAGAATTCTTACTAACAACGATTTAAATCAATATATTACTTTAATATCAAATGATTCACATACTTATTCATGGGATAAACTTTATTTTCAACATGTGTCTCCAAATTACTTAAAACACATTCTATCTAAAGAAGAAGAGTATTGTAATATTTTTGGCAATTTTAAAAATGAAAAACTTGTGGCTGGTGTTACATTGCGACAACTCAAACAAGTGGGCACACAACATAAAGCAATGTTAGAAAATCTCTTTTTAAAAGACAAAAAAGACGAGATTACTTTGCAAAATTTAATCTGTGAAGTGATTAATTATGCAAAGTCTCGTCATATTGAAAAACTAATGACTTGTATTACCTCAAATCATATTGGTGCAAAGATTTTTTTCACTGCACTTGGTTTTGAAACTTTAGGGATTGAAAAAAACTCATTTAAAGTAGATGATACTTATTTTGATGTTCATTGGCTACTCTATGATATTAAATAGTCAGGATAATGATTTTACTTATTGGCATCATCGATTGTAGGATCCACCATATCGAGAAATTCAAACTTTCCATGTGTATAAATAAATTTTAAAATACAACAATTTCCAATGATATATTGATTTGCCATATCATCACCTATCCATTTTCTTAAAAAAACCTGAATGGATGTACCATGGCTTACCGCTAAGAATGTTTTTCCATTAGAGGACTCTAATAAATTACTTAATGTCGTAACGATACGATGTTCAACTTCATGTTTCGTTTCTCCTCCGAAAGAGCGTAGTCTAGTTCCAAAAATGTCGTGTTTATCCCAAACTGCATCCAATAATTGAACACTATCCCCTTCAAATAGTCCAAAACTCCATTCTTTTAATCCTTTATTACGTTGATATGCTTGTTCAGGTAAAACATTTTCTAACGTATCACATGCCCGTTCCGAACTAGATGAATATGCTTCGTCAAAAGTAATATGATTATGTTTAAAGTAATGACCTGCTTGCTTCGCTTGAGATATTCCTAATTCAGTAAGTGGAGAATCACTTGCACCTTGTACTTTCCCTCTTAAATTAAACATAGTTTGTCCATGTCTCATTAAATAGAGTATTTTACTCATTACATTCACCTCAATATATTTTTTAAATAATATAGGCAACTTTCTTTTACACCACTTTATAATCCATACATAGTATATCTTAATTTTTTTATACTTAAAAATAAATAAAGGTAAAAAATTAATTAATACACGTTTGGTTCTCATTGTGATGGGTATAATGAATTATAAGTTTTACAAATAAAGGAGCGTTCATTGTGAATGATCATCATCAATACAATTATGTCAATCCTAATAAGCTCTCATTAGATTGGGAATGTTTTGTAATAAGTAAATCAGAAATGTTACTTGATGGAGTTCCTAGTGAACTTATTCATTCGTGGTTAGATAGAGAAATTATAGAACCTTTTTCAATTAGAGATAATGAATTAAACTTTAAAACTAAAGATATATGGAATGCGTTAAAGCAACAAAATTGGTACTATCCTAATTCAAATTAATTTATAGAGACTCATTGCTCGATTAGCGCTTTCAATTAGTTGGTGATCAACGTAATTTGACATCACATATGCTCTAATTTCTTTATTATTGCGTTCGTTTTTGGGAAATTTATGATCATTTACAATGTAGTTTGCTAAACTTCCTAGTGGTGTATCATCATTAATAAATCCAATAACAAAATCATAAAATGTCATTTTTTTCCTCCTCACATTACAACATTTCAGTATCTCCTATCATCTTATTGTTTCTAAATGAATGATGTTTATTTATATATAATCACATCAGTAAGTTATATTTTTTATAAGAGTTGTAATGTTTTAATTGATTTTATTAAAATAATTAAAACACTTTATTTCTAATTATTCACTAAAAACATTCTATGCGAATATTAATTTTCTGTAAATGTGACGATTTTTCGAATTTTTATACTCTTTTATTTACTTTTTTGATTTCCCCTTTTAATTGATACGTTTATTAGTTAATCATACATATTTATGACTGCCGATGAGTACATTTTAGTTTAATCGCCAGTTTTTTTATGTAAATTTACGAAGTCATTCTTTTAATAAGAATTAAAGTTTTACCTTTCTTTTAAAGAAGTGATATGATGATAAAAAAGACATCATTGTTATAGAGGTGACACTACCTATGAATATTAATAAATTATTTTGGATTAATATTATGATTACCCTTTTATTTCTAGGTTTTAACATTATTGTCACCTATTTTCCTAAGTTAGATGATTATTTCTGGCTCATACCTGGTTTAATCATATGTGGCCTCACTATTTCATTCAGTTTAATTGCCGCTATCTTGGATAAAAACCTTATAAGCGAAATAATTTTTTTAACTAATCTAATCATTTTTTTATATTATATATATCCACTGATATATAACTTTTTTTAATTAAAATGTGGGAGGTTTACAAATGAGTACACATTTAACGATTTTACTTTGGCTGGGTATTATATTTGTTGTTGCTGCTTCAATTATATTAGGGTTATTGCTAAAATCTAAAAAAGAAGAACGTAAAGAATCATATTTAGGCTTTACAGTCATCTTCTATATTTTTGGTTTTGCTTTACTGATATATATACTATTATTTGGTATTTTATAAATAGGGTTTAAAAGAACAAAATACGATTTTATTTTGTTCTTTTTTATATGTTTCTCTATAAAACGATTAAGGAGATATAAATTGAAGATTATTCAATTGAAACGTATTATATTTGTGATTTTCATTTTATTACTATTTTTCGCGTTCTCTTCTCATACTTATGCATCTATAAGTTCCACTTCTTCATCTTCAGAAAAAGGAAATGATTTCAAATTACAACCTGGTGATATTATTCTTACAAAAGGTCCGGTATTATTTGGTTTCTTTGGACATTCAAGTATTGCTTTAGATCATGATACAGTTTTACAAATTGAAGGACCCGGCGATAAGCCTATTATTGAATCTTTCGAATCATTTAAACAGCGATTTGGCGTTAAAAAAAATGATTGGATTAAAATATATCGTTGTGAGTATCCTAATGCAGGTCAAAAAGCAGCTAATTGGGCAAAAGCTCATTATAAAAATAGTGATAAAACTTATTTAGTTACACTTAATTTAAAAAGTGAACGCTTTACTTATTGTACTAAAATTATCTATCAAGCATACAAATATGGTGTAAGTAAAGATACGATAAATGATCATGGTTTACTAATTATCTCTCCATATGCTTTAGTTGATAATTTTAATAATGACTATCGTCTTAAGCTAGTAAAAAAATACTAATAGTTAAAGAATATGGCGTTACACTATACTTTTCTATACTAAGAAATGATATATAAAGGAACAACTTATTTTTATGAAAAACAAAAAATTACATTATCGATTCTTTTATTATATGTTTTTAACTCTTATTATTATATTATTTATTCTTCTCTTTCTTTACTTTTATAAACATTTTGAGTTAAAACAACATCAATCCTTAGATTACTATGCTAACTTTAATGATTTAAAACAACATACAACAAAAAATAAAGATTGGAAAATAATCACAAAACACCGTAAGCACAGCGATACCTTAATTACAGCTATTCATGGTGGAAGTATTGAACCTGGAACCACTGAACTCGCTCGCCGTATTTCAAATATTGGTCAATATAATTTTTATTCATTTGAAGGTCTACGTTCAGATAATAATGCTCAACTACATATTACTTCTACTGTTTTTGATGAACCTCAATTATTAGATATGCTCAACCATTCGTCAAAAACAATATCTATTCACGGATATGCAGGCGATGAACCCATTGTTTACGTAGGTGGTAAAGATAAAAAATTAGTTCAAACATTACGTCATTCATTAACTCATCATGGATTTACAGTACAAAAAACGCCTAAAGGAATTGAGGCCCTTTCCTATAATAATATTATTAATAGAGATAAAAAAGATACAGGAGTGCAACTGGAATTGACGACCCGCCAGCGAGCTTTGTTTTTTAAACATAATAAATTAGATAAAAATAATAGACGATATTCAAAAAATTATACGAGAACATTTTATAAATTTGCCGAAGCAGTAGATCAAGGTATTAAAAAAGCGCAATAAATGTAATATCGTTTTTTTAGTTTTTTAATTAAATTAATTTGGGTATATATAAGTAATGAGTTTAGGAGGCGTTTCTATGGACGAGTTAACTAAAGAACAAAAATATACAGTAGCAAAATTTTATAAGCTATATATGGAACGTTCAAATAGTGGACAAACAGAGGAAGAAGCAAATAATTTTAAAGATAGTATTACAGCTCAAGATGATTATTTTTGCGATAGAAAATATAGTGATTTCTTAGAAAATTGCAAAGTTCTTATTGATCATGGCTATCTAGATGGAAATATTATGTCTGATAGAATTGATAATATTAAAGTTACAAATAAAGCTTTTACTGAAATTGAACAAAGCTTTAATTAAGAATATCTAATTTTTTCAAGTTATTTCTATTCAAGAATATTTGCTTAAAAGTCTTAAATAAATATATTTATTTAATTATGAATATAACTTTTAAAGCCTGCACATATGTATTGAGTATGTTTCAGGCTTTTTATTTTTAATAGAGGTGAGTTTACATGAATCATTGGAAAATTAATAATATGACGAATAGAAATCTACTTATACAACAAAACGAAAATGATGTATCTATAGTTGAACCTTTAAATAACAGTTCATTTAAAATTCTATCAGAGTTTAAACTGAATACACCCTCTCTTCCTATTAATACATATGATGAACATTTATATGTTTCAATCAATTTTAAAAATGAAGAAATTAATATTTACAATAAATCGAATGAATAACACTATTATATTAATAATTTTATCAACTAAATTGTTTTAAAAAAATAATAAAATGTTAAATAAATATTAATATTTATTATGTAATATTTATGGTGAAATTTGATTGACATATTATAATGATGGAGGTCAGTTATGGATAAAATTATATTCTATCTAGGCATTACTTTATTTTTAATCGCTTGTATAGTCATTATTTTTGGTATTATTGCTATTTTTAAAAATAAAAATTACTTAAAAATGCTTGCTATGGCTATTATTATTATCTTATTAAGTATGCTTGCACTGGGTATTCATAAAGTCATTGAGAGTAATAATCCCTCTAAAAGTGACATCACTCCTATAAAAAAAGAAAAGCCTAAAGATAATAAAACAAATAAAGAAAATAACAATAAAAAAGAAAATAATTCTAAGAAAAATAATAAGGATACATCACATGAGTCTATTCAGGATACTCCTTCCACTCAAGAAAACACACCCGCCACAGAAGAAAATTCAATTCAGTCATCAGAATCACCAACTACACAACAATCAATACAACAAGAAAACCCAACTACTGAACAAAATAATGCGACTACAAATAATCAAAATTCTACACAACGACAGCAAGAACCTTCAACACAACAACAAGACACATCTCAATATCAGACGAATTCAGCAAATAATGATTCAAAACAAATTCATTCTACTCACAACCAGAATAGTCAAAATAGTACTCAATATAATCATACAAATGAATCTAATACAACAAAAGACAACACTAATAATGTAAATCAAAATAGCACATTAAATACAACTCAAAATACACAAAGTAATAATACGAATAATAATATAAACCAAATAAACAATTAATAATAAAAAAGGTAGAGCTTTGAGGCTCTATCTTTTATTTTTGACATCATTTTAAAATTTATAAATATTTATTGAATATTACATTTAATATGCCATACTAAAATATGATACGACTTAAAACAAAGGGATGAGACAATGAAAAAATTAGCCTTACTAACGCTTTCAAGCTTTCTAATATTAGGTGCATGTAGTCATAGTAATGATACAGTCAAAGATGTAAACGAAAGTGCACATAAAAAGAATAATCCAAAAGCACACAAATCCAAAGGCAATTCTGAACGCATAGATAGTAAAAAAATAAATAAAAACTAAAAATAAGGAGTAGAAGCGCTCTTACTATCCATCGCTTCTACTCCTATTTAATTATCATTCTTCGTATTGTTTAAAGTAATCTTCGTCTAAATGGTTAAGATGAATATTTTCAATTTGTAGTGTAACATGTTCTAAATTATATTTTTCTTTCAACAATTCAGAAACTTTATTAACCGTTGAATACGGCCATTTAGTATATTCATCACTTAAAACAACATGAGCACTCAATGAACTATGGTTTGTAGTGATGCTCCATAAATGAAACTCATGCACATCTATAACGCCTTCAACGCTTTTCATTGCATTAATAATTTCATCTGAATCATATCCATCTGGAATACGCTCCATTAATACTTTCCAAGCATTTTTAATTATTTTATAACCACCATTTAAAATGATAAGAGAAATGATGATACTAATGATTGGATCAATAATTGCCCATCCAGTAAAATGAATAAGTACTACTGCTACGATAACGCCAATTGAATTTAATAAATCTCCGAAAAAATGCCATAATGCACTTTGAATATTGACATTATCTTCTTTTCTTAAAGATCTAAATAAAATAAGTGTTAAAATGATATTTATAATAAGACCTAATACAGCTACAAATATCATAATACCACTTGCTACCGGTTCAGGATGTATGATTCTCAAAATGCCTTCGTACATAATACTTAACGAAATAACAATTAATGCTAAACCATTTAAGAAAGCTACAATAATTTCTAATCTTAAAAATCCATACGTATAATGTTTCGTTGGAGGCTTACTTGCAAAATAAATAGCAAGCATAGACAATCCTAGTGCCAAAACATCACTTAACATATGGAATGAATCTGATAATAAAGCAAGTGAATTAGCATATAATCCACCTACAAACTCTACAATTGTAAAAATCAGCGTAATAATCAAAGAAGACCAAAGCGTTGCTTTTGAACTACTTTGAAATTTCCTATGTTCTACATGATGAAAATATTTTGATTGATTGTTCATTACTTCTCTCCAAACAATTAAATTATAAACTATTTTCTTTAAAACTACCCTAATATATATTAAAAAAACCTGCAACCAATAAGGTTACAAGCTATAAGATGGAGGCGGCGGGATTCGAACCCGCGTCCAGAGGTCCTGATACAAATCTTTCTACGTGTGTAGTCTATTGATTCATTTCGCATATTGGTAAGCAACAGACAACCAACAATATGCTAGTTTGATTAAATTTCATCTAAACAGACTTCAAACGGCAGTGTTTAGCATATCCTATTAGGGTTGAATCGCGTTAACAGCACATAGGAAATGCTGTTAGGCGATGCAGAGCGCTATTACGCAGCTACTGCTAAATTATTGTTTGATTTGTCAGTTATATTTAACCGAATGTGTTGATGACGGAGACAACCCTCCGACACGCTTAATAAGCTCGGGGGACCCCTGTCGAATCCAAAAACGCCCCCGCAATATCATAAAATATAAGATACAGTTTAATTTAAACAACTTTACTTATCATAACAAATAGAGCCCGATTAAGCAACAATTATGCTTAATAACGGGCTTTCATTGCACGATCAACGTCTCGTTTCATTGCTTTATCTTTCAATGCTTGACGTTTATCATGCAGTTTTTTACCACGAGCTATGCCTAATAAAACTTTACATTGTCCATGTTTTAAATACAATTTTAAAGGAATAATCGAATATCCAATTTCTCTTGTACGTTCGCCTAGTTTGATAATCTCTTTTTTATGCAATAACAACTTTCTTGACCGTAATGGATCATGATTAAAACGATTTCCTTCTTCGTATGGAGCAATATGCATATTATTAATGTACATTTCTCCACGCTTCACTTGTGCATAACTATCTTTTAAGTTCGCACTACCACGTCGAATCGATTTAATTTCTGTACCTTGAAGCACAATGCCTGCTTCAATGGTATCTTCAATATTATAATCATGTCTTGCTTTACGGTTTTCAGCCAACGTACCTGGTGATTTTGTTTTTTTCTTGGCCATTAATGTATGTCACCTCTTTGCTGATTATTTTTTCTTACGACGCGCTTTTTTCTTAATATGTTTATCTTTATAAAAAGGTTTATGCTTAGTTGAGCTTTGTTTATCAAGTTGACGTTGATTTTTACCCTTACGTTGTTTACGCTTTTTCTTTTTGTTTTTTTGATGATTGTCTTTAGATTTATCTAAAGATTTACCACGTGTTTTAGCTTGAATCGTTTTTCCACGAGCAGGACGCTGTGATTTATCCTTTTTAGGTAATGGCATGCCAACAATTTGAAAATCTATCATGCGTTCATCTACGTCTACATGAGTAACTTTAACTGTTACCTCATCACCAATTCTAAACACTTTAGCATGTCGTTCACCTATCAATGCCATTTGTCGTTCATCAAATTGATAATAATCATCTGTCATATTAGAAATATGAACCATACCTTCTATCGTATTTGGTAATTCAATGAACATACCAAAATTGGCAACAGAGCTTACAATACCTTCAAATTCATCGCCAATATGTTGAATCATATACTCTGCTTTCTTCAACTCATCTGTATCTCTTTCTGCTTCAATTGCACGACGTTCACGTTGAGATGTATGTTCTGCTAATTCTGGTAATGTTTCTTCCCATTGATGCATCTCTTTATGATTCATAGAGTGATCGACAAGATACTTACGAATTAAGCGATGGACAGTTAAATCTGGATAACGACGAATCGGAGAAGTAAAATGTGTATAATATTCTGCTGACAAGCCAAAATGACCTAAATTCGTATCATCATAATGTGCTTGTTGCATTGAACGTAACATCATTGTTGAAATAACCATTTGCTCAGAACGACCTTCAACTTCTTCTTGGATAGATTGTAATGTTGAAGGATGAATATCTTCGCCTGTGCCTTTAACCATAATACCAAAATTAGTAATAAAGTCGAAGAACTGGCGTAATCGATCTGATTTTGGTTGTTCATGAACACGATAAATAAATGGCACTTCTAATTTGTTAAAATGTTCAGCAACTGTTTCATTGGCTGCTAACATAAATGATTCAATTAAACGCTCTCCTTCACCACGTTCTCGCAATATTACATCTGTAGGTAGGCCTTCTTGATTGACCAATACTTTAGCTTCATTAATATCAAAATCAATTTCACCACGACGTTTACGCATACGGACAAGTCGATTAGATAAATCTTGTGCCAAATCTAACATTGGAACAATTTCACTGTATTGTTGACGCACTTCTGTATTTTTTTCGGTAATAATTTGATTCACTGCATCATACGTCATACGATAGTTTGAATGAATAACACTATCAAATATGTCATGATTCACCACTTCGCCACGCTCATTTATTTCCATACGACAACTTAATGTTAAACGATCTACTTCAGGATTTAATGAACAGATACCATTACTTAAACGGTGTGGAATCATTGGAATAACACGGTCTACTAAATATACACTCGTTGCTCTATCATAAGCTTCTTTATCTAGCGCAGAGCCTTCTTTTACGTAATAACTTACGTCTGCAATACTTACTGTCAATTCCGTATGTCCATTATCTAGACGTTTAACGCTAATTGCATCGTCTAAATCTTTAGCATCTGCACCATCTATTGTAATTGTAAGATCGTTTCTTAAATCTCTTCGTCCTTTAATTTCTTCGGGTTTTATTTCTTCAGGGACTGATTCCGCTTCTTTTAATACCTCATCAGGAAATTCAATCTCAATTCCATGCTGATATATAATTGAAAGAATATCTACTCCTGGATCATTTTTATGACCTAGAATAGCAGAAACATGTCCTTCTGGATTATCTGTGCCATCAGCATATTTTGTGATTTGGACAAGTACTTTATGACCATCTACGGCTCCAAGACTCTGTCCTTTAGGTATAAATATATCTTGCATAATACGTTTATCATCAGGAATGACAAAACCAAAATGTTTTGCTTCACTATACGTACCTACCACTTGTGTGACAGAATGTTTTTCTATAGATTTTACTTCACCTTCAACTTTTCCACGATGCTCTCCTCTGGATTTTTGTAATTCAACTATTACTGTATCTCCATCTAAAGCACGGTTAATCTTTGTTGGTGGAATAAAAATATCTTCAAATTCTTCGTTTTCTGGGCGTAAAAAAGCAAAGCCTTTTTTATTTTGACTTAAAGTACCTCTTATTAATTTTGAACTTAAATTCTTATTTGATGCTTTACGTTGATAGCGATCTGTCTTTGTTCGCTCTACCAATCCTACTTGTTCAAGTTCAACGAGCACCTTTATTAATTCTCTAAATGAGTCGGCACTACTAAGACCTAAAGCATCTTGAAAGTCTGATACAGACATCGGTTCATAATCAGGTTGTTTTACAATTTCTTCAATGGATTGCTTTAAATTCATCATGCCCCTCCTTTCTTTAATCAATTATTTTTATGATTTATTCAGACCAGTCTAATCCTTCTAAAAACTCATATACATCTTCAAACACTTGTTCTTTTTCTTTATCAATTGTAATGACATGTCCTGAATTTGCATACCATTTAATTTGTTTTTCATCTGAATCTACATTTTCATATATATAATTTGCTGACTGAGGATCAATCATTTCATCTTTTTCAGCTTGAACTACTAAAATAGGATCTAAAACTTCATCTACATCATTACGCACACCACTTAACGTATCACTAAGTTCTTTGAGTGTTTCAGTAGGATGAAAATCTTCCATTTCTTTATCAATCGTTGCTTGGTCTTTACCTTCATATTTTTTAAAATTACGTGCATATTCTAAAAAACCTTCATAGATTGTACCTTCTGTTTTTACTTCGGCAGGTGCACACATTGTTATGATACCTTTTACAGGACGGTTTAAACTTAACTTCAATGCAAATACACCGCCTAATGACAATCCAGCTACCGCTATATCTTCATAACCTTGTTCTACAAGATAATCATAGCCATCAAGTACATCTTTAAACCATACATATGGACTAGATTTTAATATCTCTTCTGGTGGCGCAGCATGCCCTTCATACTGTGGTGCATAGGAAGTATAACCCTTTTTTTGTAAAAATCTACCAAGTTGTCTTACATCAGATGAATTACCGGTGAATCCATGTAAGAGTAAGACTGCTCTTTTACCTTCTTGGAAAAAGAAAGGTTGAGGTAACTTAATTTGCATTTTTTATCCCTCTCTAACAAAAATTATAATATGATTACTTTTTTATTTTGTACTAATAGATTGTATTCATTATATAATCAATCTATTTTATTCCCTTAATAGCTTAAAAATATGCATTGATGATCATATTAAAATAATGATTTCATTATAAAATGTGTTAACTCTATTATAAATAAAAAAGCCCGACATTGATATCGTCGGACCTTATAAACCAAAATAACTTATTCCAATCATTATTAAAAAGAAAATGATGGCTAACACAATTGTTAATCTATGCAAGAATAAATCGACGCCACGTTGTTTTTGCTTACCAAATAACTGTTCAGCGCCCCCACTAATCGCACCCGAAAGTCCATTACTTTTACTTTCTTGGAGTAATACAACAGTAATTAATGCAATACAATCAATAATTAATAAGACCATAAATAATGTATGCATGAAAATTGTCCTCCGTTCATTATATACGTTCCGAATTATAACATATTCTTAATATAGTTATCAAATACTATCGATTAAATGTACTTTTACGTACAATTGAAATAATTAACATATATATTGCTAATATTGTTGAACCAATCACGACGATTAAAATAGGTAAAATAAATAAAATAGATTTTGTTTCAATAATAGCATTTAACACCATCGTTAAGTTGACAAGTGTAAATAATACATTTGATACATATACGGCAAACATAAACCACCAAAGATATTTATGTCGATTCCATAAAGCAATTACTCCAGCTAAATATGCGAGAATATACATAATACCTGTATATCTAAAACTATTTAAAATGTTATCTACTGCACTGCTTGATGCTTCTTGATGTGCTAGTGTTAACAGTGTTTTAGCAGTGTGAGCATCTAAAGCAATAAAATTATGGATAATTAATAATATACAAAATACAAGCGAACTATATCCAATCCATTGACCGGCAATACGTTCTCTTTTATTTGACTGATTAAGTTGTTGATCCATCTTCAATTCTCCTTCTTTCAATTACAGGATTATTATATCAGTTTCATCAATGAAGTTAAATCTTACACTTCGAGGCTATTATTTAAAATTTTATATTAAAAAAAGCCTGTCATAGTCTCAACTCTATGACAGGCAAACGCGTGAACTCTATTAATTTTAGTATGTCACTAAAATTATTTATCTAAATTGTAGAAAGATTTAATTCCGTCAAATTTTGCTGTTTCAAATAATTCATCTTCAATACGTAGTAATTGATTATATTTCGCAATACGATCTGTTCTTGATAATGAACCAGTTTTAATTTGACCAGCATTTGTTGCTACTGCGATATCAGCAATTGTTGTATCTTCAGTTTCACCAGAACGGTGAGATACTACCGCAGTGTAACCAGCTTTTTGAGCCATTTCAATAGCATCAAATGTTTCAGTTAATGTACCAATTTGGTTTACTTTGATTAAGATTGAGTTACCAATACCTTGTTCAATACCTCTAGAAAGAATTTCAGTATTAGTTACGAATAAATCGTCACCTACTAATTGAACTTTGTCACCGATACGATCAGTTAATTGTTTCCAACCGTCCCAGTCATTTTCATCCATACCATCTTCAATTGTAATGATTGGATATTTACTAATTAATTCTTCTAAGTAGTCAACTTGTTCAGCTGCACTACGTTTCGCACCATGTTCACCTTCGAATTTAGTGTAGTCATATACACCATTTTCATAGAATTCAGATGACGCACAGTCAAATCCTAAGAATACATCTTCGCCTGGTTTGTAACCAGCTTTTTCAATCGCTTTAATGATTGTTTCAACTGCATCTTCAGTACCGTCAAATCTTGGAGCAAAACCACCTTCGTCACCTACAGCAGTTTCTAATCCGCGTTCACTTAAAATTGATTTTAAGTTATGGAAAATTTCAGCACCCCAACGTAATGCTTCTTTAAATGACTCAGCACCAGTTGGTAAAATCATGAATTCTTGGAATGCAATTGGTGCATCTGAGTGAGAACCACCGTTAACAATATTCATCATTGGCACTGGTAATTGTTTACCGTTAAATCCACCGAAATATTTGTATAATGGTTGACCTAATAAGTCAGCAGCTGCACGTGCAACGGCAATAGACACACCTAAAATAGCGTTTGCACCTAATTTACCTTTGTTAGGTGTTCCGTCTAATTGAATCATCATTTTATCAATTGATACTTGATCTAAAACTGAAAATTCACCTTCAACGATTTCTGGAGCGATAATTTCGTTTACATTTTCAACAGCTTTTGTAACACCTTTACCGCTATAACGTGATTTATCTCCATCACGTAATTCAACTGCTTCGTGTTCACCAGTAGAAGCACCTGAAGGTACTAAAGCACGACCAAAAGCACCACTTTCAGTTAATACTTCAACTTCAACTGTTGGGTTACCACGTGAGTCTAATACTTCGCGAGCATAAACATCTGTAATAATTGGCATAATAAATAATCTCCTTTAAATTTAGATTCCTTAATTATTATAACTATTTTTTGTTATTTAATAAAATATTTATACTAAGATGACTTAATATTAAAGAATAATATTAAATCATCTTAGTATTTACAACTTTACTAATGCTTAATTAAAGATTCACCTGTCATGTCTGACGGTTGTTCAACATTTAATAAGTCTAGTAATGTAGGTGCTAAGTCACCTAAACGACCAGTTTCACGTAATGTTACATCTTCTTTAGTAACAATTACTGGAACTGGGTTTGTAGTATGAGTAGTCATAGGTTGATCATCATCAGTTAAAACTTGATCTGAGTTACCATGGTCAGCTGTAATTATTGCATAGCCATTCATATCTAAAATTTTATCAACCACTTCACCTAAACATTCATCTACTGCTTCAATTGCTTTGATTGTTGGTTCAAGCATACCACTATGACCTACCATGTCAGGGTTAGCAAAGTTTAAAATAATTAAATCTAAATCACCTTTGTCTAACTCTTCTAACAATGTATCTTTAACTTCGTATGCACTCATTTCAGGTTTTAAATCATACGTAGCAACTTTAGGTGAATCGATTAAGCGACGACGTTCACCTTCAAATTCTTCATTACGTCCACCACTCATGAAATAAGTAACATGTGGGTATTTTTCAGTTTCTGCAATACGTAATTGTTTTAAATTATTATTTTGAGCAACTTCACCAATTGTATTAGTTAAATCAACTTTTTCAAATACGACTTCTGCATCAACATTATCATTATATTTAGTAAATGTTGCATAGAATAAATCATTTACACGCTCAACTTTAAAGCCGTCAAATGCTTTATTTGTAAATATTTCAGATAATTGTGCTGCTCTATCAGGACGGAAATTGAAGAAGATAACAGCATCACCATCTTGAACACCTTCATTTTGTCCTTCAATTATGAAAGGTTCAACAAATTCGTCTGTAACGTCATTTTCATAATTCGCTTCTACACCTTCTTTAGCGCTCGCATAAGAAGGTCCTTCGAAATTGCGAATAGCATTATAAGCTTTTTCTTCACGATCCCAACGTTTATCACGATCCATAGCGTAATAACGACCTGAAATCGATGCAAATTGACCTACACCAAGTTCTTTAAATTTAGCTTCTGTTTCTTCAATATATTTAATTGCTGATTTTTGATCTACATCACGACCATCTAAAAATGCATGTACATACACTTTATCTAAACCTTTTTGTCTAGCAAGTTCTAATAATGCAAATAAATGTTTGTAATGACTGTGAACACCGCCATCTGAAAGTAAACCAAATACATGTAATGCTGAATCGTGATCTTTAACGTGTTGAGCTGCTTTACCTAACACTTCATTTTCGTAGAAATCACCATCTTCAATGGATTTATTAATACGAGTTAAACTTTGATAGACAATACGACCTGCACCTATATTCATATGACCTACTTCAGAGTTACCCATTTGACCTTCGGGAAGGCCAACATCTAAACCACTTGCTTCAATTTGAGTCGTAGGATATGTGTTGTAATAACGATCGAAATTGGGTTTATGCGCTTGTTTTACTGCATTACCATGTTCACTTTCACGGTTAGCAAAACCGTCTAAAATAATTAATGCTGTTGGTTGTTTAGCCATAATTATTTAGCACCTTCTAACAATTGTACAAAATCATCTACTTTAAGTGATGCGCCACCAACTAATGCACCATCGATATCTGATTGAGCCATATATTCTTTAACATTATTTGGTTTCACACTACCACCATATTGAATACGAGTCGCATCAGCTACATCTTGACTAGACACGTCTGCTACTGTTTTACGTACTTGTGCACACATTTCATTTGCATCTTCTGAAGTAGCTGATTTACCAGTACCGATTGCCCAAATTGGTTCGTAAGCAATGACAACTTCTTTAAGTTGATCTTCTGACAAGCCTTTTACTGCTTCTTTTACTTGGTTGCTTACTACTTGGTTAGCTTTGCCATTTTCTCTTTCTTCATCTGTTTCACCAACACAAATAATTGGTGTCATTCCATGATTAAATACTGCATGTGCTTTTTTATTTACATCTTCATCTGTTTCATGGAATAATTCACGACGTTCTGAATGTCCAATAACGACATATTTAACACCTAAATCAGCTAATGCCACTGGAGAAGTTTCTCCTGTATATGCACCATTATCTTCAAAATAAGTGTTTTGAGCACCAATTTTTAATCCTTTTGCTTTGCCATCATTCACTAGAGAGATTAATGCATCTAATTGAATTGTTGGCGCACAAATTACTGATTCAACTTCCTTTTCATCAGGTAATGTAGGTAAATTGTTTACAAAGTCTTTAGCTTCTTGAACTGTTTTATTCATTTTCCAGTTACCAGCTATGATTGGTTTTCTCATTATTGACACTCCTATTATTAATAAATTTAAAATTAATTATAAATATTTACGTTCTTTTATTGTTTTCCCATGAAAATCATAAAAGAAACATTTTTATTATTTAAATAAATATTATTTATCGTTAATTGCTTTGATACCAGGTAATTCTTTACCTTCAAGGTATTCTAATGAAGCACCGCCACCAGTTGAAATATGAGTGAAATCCTCTTCAAATCCTAGTGAAATTGCAGCCGCTGCTGAATCACCGCCACCGATAATTGTGATTGCATCTTCTAAGTTAGCAATTGCTTTACATACACCAATTGTACCTTTAGCAAAATTACTAAATTCAAATACACCCATAGGTCCGTTCCATACTACTGTATGAGCACCTTGTAATTCTTTAGTAAATAACTCTATTGTTTTTGGTCCAATATCCATTGCTTCTTGATCACTTGGAATTTCATCAATAGATACTTCAGTGATTTTAGCATCGTTTGAAAATTCTTTAGCTACTTTACAATCAACAGGTAATACAATTTGATCGCCATTTTTTTCTAAAAGTTCTTTAGCAAAGTCAATTTTATCTTCTTCTAATAAAGATAGACCAATTTCTTTACCTTGTGCTTTTAAAAATGTATATGCCATACCGCCACCAATAATGATTTTATCAGCGATATTCACTAAATTTTTAATAACACCAATTTTGTCAGATACTTTAGCACCACCTAAAATAGCCACAACTGGTTTATGCGGGTCATTTACCACACCACCAATAAATTTAATTTCTTTTTCCATTAGGTAACCTGCAGCTGTTTCTAGATGAGTAGAAATACCAACATTTGAAGCATGTTCACGGTGTGCAGTACCAAATGCATCATTTACAAACACATCACCTAATGATGCCCAATACTTACCTAATTCAGGATCATTTTTAGATTCTTTTTTACCGTCTAAATCTTCAAAACGAGTATTTTCAACTAATAATACATCGCCTTCATTTAAATTTTTAATTGCAGATTCTAATTTTTCACCGCGTGTTTCTGGAACAAACACAACTTCTTTGCCTAATTTTTCAGTTAATGAATCTGCTACTGGTTTTAAAGTTAACTCTTTTTTATCACTTTCTTCTTTAACTTTACCTAAGTGAGAGAATAATACCAATTTACCGCCTTGTTCTAAAATATATTTAATTGTTGGTAAGGCTTGAACAATACGGTTATCATTTGTAATTTCACCATTTTTTAAAGGTACGTTAAAGTCAGCACGTTCAAGTACAACTTTTCCTTTTAAGTCTAAATCAGAAACAATTTTTTTTGCCATTATAATTTCCTCCTTTAAATAGGAATTATTAATATAAAAATAAGCGGAGAAGCGTTAGTGCTCCCCGCTTACTCATAAGCTAACTTAATTCAACATTTTATATAAGTGTACTGAGCACAAGTTTTATTAAACTAGGCTACGAAATTATTTAGTTAATTCAGCTAAATATTCTAAAGTACGTACTAATTGAGAAGTATAAGACATTTCGTTGTCATACCAAGCAGCTACTTTAACTAATTGTTTGTCGCCAACTGAGATGACACGAGTTTGAGTTGCATCGAATAATGAACCAAAGTTCATACCAACAATATCTGATGATACGATTTCATCTTCAGTGTAACCGAATGATTCGTCAGCAGCATTTTTCATTGCTTTGTTAACATCTTCAACTGTTACTTCTTTTTCTAATACAACTGTTACTTCAGTTAATGAACCAGTAGCTACTGGTACACGTTGTGCTCCACCATCTAATTTACCATCGATTTCAGGAATTACTTTACCGATAGCTTTAGCTGCACCTGTTGAGTTAGGTACGATGTTTTGTGCTGCTGCACGTGCACGACGTTTGTCACCTTTTCTGTGTGGACCATCTTGAGTCATTTGGTCACCAGTGTAAGCATGGATAGTTGTCATTAAACCTTCAACAATACCAAATTCATCATTTAAAACTTTAGCAACTGGTGCTAATGAGTTTGTAGTACATGAAGCACCTGATACTACTGTTTCAGATCCATCTAAGTCTTTGTGGTTTGTGTTAAATACGATAGTTTTAACATCACCTTTGGCTGGAGCAGAAATTAATACTTTTTTAGCTCCTGCATTAATGTGTGCTTCAGCTTTTTCTTTTTCTGTATAGAAACCAGTACATTCTAATACTACGTCGATATCTAAATCGCCCCATGGTAATTTACTTGCATCTGGTTCTTCAAAAGATTTAACTTCTTTACCATTTACACGGAAACCACCTTCAACTACTTCTACGTCTCCGTTAAAGCGACCTTGCATAGTGTCATATTTTAATAAATGAGCTAACATTTCGTCGTCTGTTAAGTCGTTTACTGCAACTACTTCAATACCTTCTACGTCTTGAATTCTTCTGAATGCTAAACGACCAATTCTACCAAAACCATTAATTGCTACTTTTACTGCCATTATAATGGCCTCCTTTAAAATGATATTTAAAAAGTTAAATAACTTTTTATTCCTTATTTAATATTACTTTAGCTGCTGCTTCATCAGTAATTAATATTGTATTTTTTGGGGCAATACTGAGATATGCTTTGATAGCTTCTCCCTTAGACATGCCACCAGCAACAGCATATATAAAATCTTTGCTTTCTAAATCTTCAAGTTGTAATCCAATAGTTTTTACTTTTTGAACTACATGACCTTGAGCGTCAAAATAATATCCGAAAGCTTCTCCAACGGCTTGATGATGTTGAAGTCTTTCAATCACCTCATCAGATGATTGTCTACGGTGCGCCATCTTCAGCGCATCACCAATACCGTGTATTGTTATATTTGCTTGTTTAATCTTTTCTAATGTATGCACAACTGATGGTTCCATCAGTAATGTATTATATGTTGATTCGCTAACATTATCTGGTACATATAGCGTGGTATAATAACCACCACTTTGTTGTGCCATACTTGCTGCAATTGTATTTGCTTGATAAACCATATTTTCACCAAGACCACCACGTGCAGGAACAAAAAACACATTAAATGGTAATAAATGCATTGCTCGGCTAACATTAGCCATTGTTGATCCACCTGTCACTGATACAATTGCATCTTCATACAATATATCTTCTAGTAAATGACCTGCTTGTCTCCCCATCTCAGACTTAACTTCTTCATGCATGTCAGCATTTCCAGGTATGACATATACTTCTTTAATTCCAAAGTTGGACTTAATATGTTTAGCATAATGATTATCATCTTTATATACTTTAAAGTAATCACTTAATTGATTAAGTACTTTTGTACCTTCTTCAGTGATTTCCATACCAGTTGATTTTACTTGTATAAGATTTTGCTTTTTTAATATGTCTGTTTCTGTTCTTAAGACTCTTTCTGTAATATCCATATGTTCGCTTAAACTTCTACGCCCAACAGGTTCATTATTTGAAATTGTCGTTAAGATAGAGAAACGTCGATACATTTTATCAACTAAGTCAGGAACCAACTTTTGTTGTAGTTTAATCAGGTCTTTCACTACTACCTTCCTCCTATTTTTCTCAAAAGGTAATCGAGAGTTAGAGGGGGTTTGACTTTTTTTGTCCCAGGTGGGACAAAATTCAACCTCTTTACAATTGCAATACTACTATTGTCGTTATAAAAAAGCAAGTGAAAACCTTTATTATTTTAAATAATCTGTTAAATATTTAAAATAGGGTATAGTAAATGCAATAGAGTTAACCTTATAGGTTTTTCAAAAATGATGAATTATAATTTAAACATTAACTAGATAGGAGGAATCACTTTGAAATATAAAGACAATAAGGATGTAGAAGTTTTAGATCCTTCTGATAATAGATATAAAGATGATGACTATTTTAAAAGAGAACAAGAATATCGAGATATTTCTGAACATCACAATACAATACGATATCACTATGGTTGTGGTTGTCCTTTTGGTTGTTTCTCTTCTATTTTTATATCGATTGTTCTTTCAATTATCTTAACATTCTTGCTTAACTGGATATTTTAAAAAAACCTAGAGATACACACATGGTAAAATGTGTATATACCTAGGTCTTTTTTTATTCTTCGTTTGAAGATCTTTGAGATTGTTGGGTATTACTTTTTGATTCTGAAGTAGTTGAACTAGATGATTGTGTTTTAGGTTCGGTAGTAGATGGTTGCATCGTTGATTTTTGTGTTTGGGATGATTGATTTGTATTAGCTCGTTCTTGTGTAGTAGTTGTGTCATTGTTACTTGACTTATGTTGTGATGTTTCAGTTGAAGCATTAGAACGAGAAGATTGACTTGACTGAGTGTTTTTAGTTGATTTATCTGTTTCTTCTTGCGTTGCTTTTTCTTGAGTTGGTGCGTTTTCTTTTTGTTGAGTACTTTGAATTTGATTTGTATTAGGTTGTTTTGTAGATGTTTCTTTAGAAGATTGCTGCGTTTGTGCTGTTTTACCTTGATTAGTAGGTTGTACTTTTATTGAATTATTTTGCTCATTAGAATAGTTATCAGTTACATTTGGATTTTTTACGTTATCTAATTTATTTTCTTTACTATTATTTGTATTGTTTTCACTTGTTGTATTTTCTTGCGTACTTTCTTCATTCTTTTTATTACTTTTAGTATCTTTATCTTTCTTATCTTTATGTTCTTCCGTTGACTGATTATTTAAACGTTCATTGACTCTGTTTGAATTATCCACAAAAGCAAAAACTGCAAACACCAATCCACCAAGTAATAGAAGCACAATAAGTGTACTAATTATTTTAGAAATACCACTCATCTTTTTCTTTTCATGTGCTTCATAGTCTTTAAGATTTCTATTTTTTTTTGACATGGACTCCCTCACTTCTTAATTATCTATTCATCCTTTAATATAGCAATCTATTTTACATTATTTCCTTTTAAAAAAATATTAAAAATACTTAAGTACATATATAAATGGAATACTCATTCAATTATATATGATAACATCATATATAAATAACTACACTATCAATATAATGTAAATTTTGGAGTGACAAAATGAAAAAAGATACTTTTGACACATTATTCAAACATCATTCAAGCAATAAAATTAAATCTATGATGTTAAGTAATGATGATTTTGATGAAAGTAAAAACTCAAAATTTGATATATTTATTGGCATTTTAATTCCTATAATCATATTATTCTTAATCTTATTTATAAAGTAATATAATAGAAACTTGAAAGAGAAGAGAATAGAAAGAAATTAAAATGACTTTTGTTTTGTAAATTAGTATATTAAAAGTATAAACATACTTTTTAAATATTCTACTATTCTCTATAGCAAAGCTATACTTATATTATAGCTAAATTTAGGTAATTTAATGACCGTATTTTCTAAAGTTAATGACATAATCTTGAATGCTTTTTGAGCATCTTTCTCTACATTGTCATTAAAAAATTTATTTTCTTTATAAAAAATGAGGTGTTAGTAAATGAAACAATTTTTAATTACTGGTGGAACTGGAATGGTAGGTAGTCATTTAGTAAATGAAATTAAAAAAAGAGAGGCTCATATTACAATTTTAACTCGTAGTGATAAACAAAGTGATGAGTCTAAGATAACGTATGTTAACTGGTCTAAAAAAGGATGGGAAAATCAAGTACCAGATATTGATGTAGTCATTAATTTAGCAGGAGCTACATTAAATAAACGTTGGACATCCTCTTACAAACAAACGATTATGACAAGTCGTATTCAATCGACTGAATCTTTAGTTCATTTATTTGAGCAACGTCAACATAAACCTGAAGTGCTTTTTAATGCAAGTGCTATGGGTTATTATCCTCCAAGTTTACATCGAACTTATACAGAACAATATCAAACACTTCCTTTTGATTTCCTGTCAGATGTCGTTTATCAATGGGAACGATTTGCTCGTCGTTTCGAAAATTTTGGTACACGTGTTATATTGGGAAGATTTAGTATGATTTTGTCTTCTGAAGGTGGCGCACTTCAAACGATGAAACTACCATATAAATTCTACGTAGGCGGCAAATTAGGTTCTGGCCGTCAATGGTATTCTTGGATTCACATAGATGACTTAGTGCGTGCGATTTTATTTACAATTGACGAATCAAATGCAAAAGGTCCATTTAATATGGCTTCTCCAATTCCTGAACGTCAAAATTTATTTGGTTATACACTTGGACGTACGATGCATAAACCACATGAAACGTGGGTGCCATCATTAATTATGCGTGCTGTACTAGGAGAAATGTCGACAGTAGTTCTCGATACTCAAAAAGTCTTACCTAATAAATTAGAAGCATTAGGGTTTAATTTTAGATATAATAATTTAAAAGTTGCACTTGAAGACTTAATTAACGAATAGTATTTGGAGATTTAGTAATGAATGACAACAAGTTAACGTATATCTTACTACTTATCGCTAGTGTATTTTTAATTTTAAATGGTATCTTTGCTTTCGAAAAGAGTATTATTATGGTACTTTTATCTTTCTTCTTTATTATTATAGGATTATTATTAGGGTTTGTAGCTATACATTATTTATTAAAAACTAAAAAACCATAAAAAAAGGAAGAGCATCAATGCTCTTCCTTTTTTACATGTTAAACAATTCTATTTACATATCTTCAGGTTGCATTACATGATCAATTAAACCATATTCTTTTGCTTCATCAGCAGTTAAGAAGTTATCACGATCAGTATCTTTTTGAATTGTTTCAATATTTTGACCTGTACGTTCAGCTAAAATACGATTTAATTTTTCACGTGTTTTTAAGATATGGTTAGCAGCAATTTCAATTTCTGTCGCTTGACCTTGAGCGCCACCTAATGGTTGATGAATCATAACTTCAGCGTTTGGTAAGGCAAAACGTTTACCTTTTGTACCAGCTGCTAATAAGAATGATCCCATTGACGCAGCCATACCAATACAAATTGTTTGTACATCTGGTTTAATGTGTTGAATTGTATCGTAAATAGCAAATCCTGCTGTTACACTACCACCTGGAGAATTGATGTATAAATAAATATCTTTTTCAGAATCTTGAGCTTGTAAGAATAATAATTGTGATACAATTGAATTTGCAACATTATCATCAATTGCTGAGCCTAACATAATAATGCGGTCTTTTAATAGACGAGAATAAATATCATATGCGCGTTCACCACGATTTGTTGTTTCAATAACTGTAGGAATTAAATTCATTATATTTCCTCCTTGTAATTAACTGTTATATTTATTTTACAATAAAAGTCAAAAATGGTCAAAAATAATACCTTTACATTTATTTGACGTTGCGTTTTATAATTTTATACACTATTCATATATTCAAATTGTACTGTTAATTATATATTTAGTACAGAAATTAGTTTTTATATTATACTCCTCGTAGTGTAATGGATAGCACGTAAGATTCCGGTTCTTAAGATAGAGGTTCGATTCCTCTCGAGGGGGCTATTATTAAAAATAGGATGAAACGTTATATTAATGTTTCATCCTATTTTTTAAAACACATTTTATTTTATAATTCGACTTTTTCTCCATTTCTAATTTTATCAGCGAGTTCATTTAATTTTCGTAAGCGATGATTTACTCCTGATTTAGAAATAGGCCCATTTGATATCATTTCTCCTAATTCTTTCAAAGAAATTTCTTGATGTTCTACTCGTAATTTTGCAATCTCTCTTAAACGATCAGGCAAATTATCTAAACCTATTTCTTCATCAATTAATTGAATGCTTTGTACTTGTTTCATAGCTGCACTCACAGTTTTATTTAAATTAGCTGTTTCACAATTTACTAGTCTATTGACAGAGTTTCTCATATCTCTCACTATTCTTACATCTTCAAATTTTAATAGTGCTTGGTACCCCCCTATCAAACTTAAAAACTCAGAAATTTTCTCCGCTTCTTTCAAATAAGAGATACTTCCTTTTTTTCGTTCTAAATGCTTAGCATTTAATCCATAACTGTTCATTAGTTTAGTTAATCCCTCAGCATGCCCTTCATATTGAGAAAAAATTTCTAAATGGTAGGAAGAGGTTTCTGGGTTGTTTACTGATCCACCCGCTAAAAATGCTCCCCTTAAATAGCTTCTACGCATTTCATCATCTTTAATCATACTCGCATCAATATCATGAACAAAAATACCATTTTTTAAAATACCTAATTCATCAAGTATTTCTTTAACACGTACTTTAGTTCGACAAATATAGATATTATTCTTTTTTAATTTCATTTTTTTTCGTACTAAAATTTCTACTTCCACATTAAAAATACGCTTAATTAATGAATATATTCTTCGAGCCGTAGTCGCATTTTCAGTTTGAACATTAATTACAAATTGTTGATTAGATAAACTGAGTGCACCGTTCATCCGAATCAAAGCGCTAAGTTCAGCTTTAGCATTACTTTCATCGACTTCAATACGGGTCAATTCACTTTTCATATCTGATGCAAAACTCATTGATGCTCCCTCCTTTTCTCATCATCATTATTATATGTAATTAACATCTCAAAATATATAACACTCTATATCAAATTATTTTTAAATTCATTAAAATTTATTTTTTAGGTTTAAATTGAATTGTACTTGTTAATTCAAGTGCTAAATCATATATAAGGTTAGCAAGCACCTTTGTATTATGACGAACGAGGACGTGGTCATAAACTTCTACAAGATTTTTAGAAGTAATCATTTTAATATGATTTTCTGTTAATTTTATTTTATTCATATTAACAGGATGAGCATTACGTTCTTTATATCGTTGAAGAATCTGTTCATCAAATGCATCATTACTACAAATAACATAATCAATAAATGGTTCTCCAGCATGTTGATGAATAGCTTTAATATGATCGTAGACATCATAATCATTTGTTTCTCCTGGTTGAGTCATAATATTAGATATGTATAATTTCGGTGCTTGTGAACTTATTATTGCTTTAGAAATACCTTCAATACACAAATTTGAAATTACACTCGTATACAGTGAACCAGGACCTAGAACAATTAAATCCGCTTCTTGTAAAGCATCAACAGCTTCCTGCATGGGTTCTACATTAGATGGTTCTAAATAGACACGTCGAATTTTTTTATTTTTTTTAGGTATTTTAGATTCACCTTCAACAATCTCACCATCTTCTAATACAGCATTTAACATAACATTAGTATTAGTAGATGGAATCACTTTTCCTTTAATGTTTAAAATTTTACTTAATTCTTTCACTGCATGACCAAAGTCATTTTTTATATTTGTGAGTGCTGCAAGTAATAAATTACCTAATGAGTGACCTTCAATTTGATGTTCTTCAAAACGATACTGAAATAATTCTTCTAGAATAGGTTCCGCATCACTTAGCGCTGCAATGACATTTCTAATATCTCCTGGAGCAGGAATAGACATTTCATCCCTAATTTTACCTGTACTACCACCATCATCTGCGACTGTAACAATAGCAGTGATATCTATTGGATATTCTCGTAATCCTCTAGCTAGTACTGAGAGTCCCGTACCTCCTCCGATTAGTACTACTTTCAACTGTTTCATTTCTTCACGCCACTTTCAATATGTGCATCTCTATGATGAACATACACATTATAATCAAATATATCATTTAACTCTTCTCCGATACGCTTAGCTAAGGCTACAGAGCGATGTTGTCCGCCGGTACACCCTATTGCTATAACCAGTTGCGATTTACCCTCTTTTTTATAACCTGGAATCATAAAAATAAGTAAATCCATTAGTTTTTCAAAGAAAGTTTTAGTTTCTTTCCATTTCATCACATAATTATAAACTGCTTCATCTTCTCCAGTCATCGGTCTCAAGTCTTCAACATAATATGGATTAGGTAAAAAGCGTACATCGAATACTAAATCAGCATCTTTCTGAATACCATGTTTAAATCCAAAACTAGTTACATTAATACTAAATGAATTCATTTTTTCATTGGCGAAACGACGTTTGATTCTTTCTTTTAATTCTTTAGGCTTTAACTCTGTAGTATCAATAATGTAATTCGCTATTGACCTAATATTTGAAAGCAATTGTTGTTCTTCTAGAATTGAATCAATTAAAGACATTTGACCATTTTGATTTAAAGGGTGCGCTCTACGTGATTCTTTATATCTAGAAATTAATTTTTCAGTTGTAGCTTCTAAAAACATAATATCTACAATAACATCATTTCGCGTTTTAATTGCATCAATTTCATCTACAAGTGATTTAAATAACTCTTTTCCTCTTAAATCAATTGCAATTGCTACTTTTTGAAGTGAAGGATTACCTTGCTCCATTAACTCCACAAGTTTAGGTAGTAATATAGGCGGTAAATTATCTACACAGAAAAAGCCAATATCTTCTAAACATTGAATAACTAATGATTTACCAGCGCCAGACAATCCCGTAATAACTAATAGTTCACTTTTGCTCATTTCATCATTTATTTGATTAACCATTCTAAGCACCATCCATTTAAGCATACATATATTTATATAACATCATAGCATATATTTTTACATTGCTAACAATTTATATCGACTTTACTGCTAAGAAAAAAGCTAGTAATAATACTTCTATCAGAAGTGATTATTCTAGCTTTAATTAATATCTTAAGCTTCTTCTTTATCATTTAATTCTTCGATATAATCAATTGCACTTTGTGCAGCAATACTACCATCACCTGTAGCAGTTACGATTTGACGTAATCCTTTATCTCTCACGTCTCCAGCTGCAAAAATCCCTGGTACAGAAGTAGTCATATCATCTTTTGTAATAATATAGCCCATATCATTTGTAATACCTAAATTATTAAATGGTGCTGTTAGAGGTTTCATACCAATATAAATAAAGACACCGTCTGCATCTAACGTTTGCTCAGACGCATCTTTTGTTGAAACTAACGTTACAGATCCTACTTTTCCATCTTTTTCATTAATTGATTTCAAAGTGTGACTCCAAATAAAATCAATTTTTTCATTTTTAAATGCACGATCTTGTAGAATTTTTTGGGCTCTTAATTCGTCTCTTCGATGAACAATTGTTACTTTATCAGCGAATTTAGTAAGGAATGCACCCTCTTCTACCGCTGAGTCGCCGCCACCAATAACAAATATATTTTTGTTTTTAAAGAATGCGCCATCACATACTGCACAATAACTTACACCACGACCACCTAATTCTTGTTCACCAGGGACACCAATTTTTTTATATTCTGCACCTGTTGAAATAATCACTGCTCTAGCTGTTATTGTTTTATTTCCTAGATTAATCACTTTGTGATCGCCATTATCTTCAATTGATTTGATATCTCCATATTGATAAGAAGCACCAAATTTTTTCGCATGTTCAAACATTTTTGTTGATAAATCTGGACCTGTAATCATTTCAAAGCCTGGAAAATTTTCAACTTCTTCCGTATTTGCCATTTGTCCTCCAGGCATACCGCGTTCAATCATCACTGTATTTAGATTTGCACGTGATGCATAAACTGCAGCAGTCATTCCAGCTGGTCCAGCCCCAATTATCGCAACATCAAAATCTACTTCGTTCATTTTTATACCTCCTACGTTTATATTAATACGCGCATTATATAGTATTATTTGCTTTTCATAAATTTATATGCTCAATAATTTATCAATTGCGTTATCTAATTTATATCTTGTAGTATTAAAAATTTCAATAATTTTCTTTTTAGTTATATGCTTTTTATGATAACGGTAATATAAATAAACATGTGCCGCAATATATCTATTTAACTCTTTAAAATTAACGCCTTCAACGATTAAAGCTTCTCCTTTATCAATCCAACTGACAAATAATTCTGTATCAAACGATAGTTCTTCAACGTCATATATTTTCTTTAAGCCTTTATGAATAAAATCAAGCTTATTTAAATGTAATCCTTGAACTAAGTAAGTTAAATATAACTTTTCATAGTCATTCATGTTTTCCAATACTGACCAAATGTCTTCAGTCATTAGTATTTCTTTTCCATTTAACTGATTTAATAAAAATACGCCATATAATCGATAATGACTGTCATCATCTAATAATAAAGGTAATATTTTTTGTTCAAATGTGTATTTACTTTCTTCTAATACCCATGGGGCATACCCCACATTTACTTCAGAAATTTGCAATAATTTATCCCAAAATAGTTTACTTTGTTCTTTATTTCCTAAGTAATAATAGTTATAACTTAAAGCATTAAACATTTGAACTGAAACAAACTTACCCTTTTTATATAAAGGTAATAAAAGTTGTTGAGACGCTTTGTACTGTTTAAGATAACTTAGTACAATACCTAACTTAAAACTTTCATCTTCATTCATCGGCATCACTTTATTTAATATTTTTATATATTTGTGATACTTCTCTGTTTCATTAGTATTATATAATAGCAATGTATAATGACATAGTGCATGAACATCCGAGTTATCTTCAGCAAGCAATGTTTCGAATAATTCTTTAGCAATCTCATATTCACTCAAATAAAGATAACACATTGCTAGTAAATTTCTAATAACGCGATGCGACTGAATATCATCGTTTTGTTTTAAAATATACGTTCGTGCTTCTTGTAACCGTCCTTGAGCGAATAAATATTGAAATAATAATTGAACTGCAAATAATTGTGCTTCCATTTCAATTTTATTTTCTTCAATATAAGAAACTTCGAACATGTTTTCTAATTCTTCTCTAAAAGAATCATCATTTGATAAAACTACATAATTAATACCAAACAAGAAGGCCTTGTTTGGCTCATTAAGTTTAATATTCAGTTGACTCAATTGATAATAACTTTCTGATACATTATGATCATTTATAATGCTTTCATAAAACATTTTTTCTGCTTTTTTATTCAAATTCAATTCATTTAAACAATCGGCATACTTAAGTTTTATATCAAAATCTTCAGGTGACAAATCTAGCACATTTCCATAATATTCAGCTGCTTTTCTATAATTTCTCTGTTTATATTTTTGATCTGCCATCTTTCGATAAAAATTCTCATCAAAAGTCATTGGAATAATTTTTTGTTCCTTTCGTGCCATGCTTTGTCACCACTTTCTTATTTATTATGAATTTGCATGGGGTTTCCAAAAGCAATAGTATCATTGGGAACATCTTTAGAGACGATAGTACCTGCTTTAATCATAACGTTATGACCGATTTTCACTCCAGGTAAAATGGTCACATTTGCTCCAATTAAAGTATGAGAACCAATGTCCACTCGTCCATAACGATACTCATTTACTAAAATTTCATGCGTTAATATTGTTGTATTATAACCAATAACAGTATTACTGCCAATAGATATTAACTGGGGATGAAAAATATCAGGCATTACCTTATAGGCAAATGCAGTTCGTTCCCCAATTGACATCTTCAAGAAATGAATATAAACATATCGTTTCACATTTAAAAAAGGAATAAATCGACTTATTTCTATTATTACTGTATTTTTTAACACTTTAGAAAAACGAACAAATTGGTAAATGCGCCATAAGGGATTCATCGACTGTGTATTAATAATAGTTAATCGTCTCATTATTTTACTTTCCCTCTTGAATTCCAAGTTAATGGTCCAGCATTTTTATAAATAGCTGGTTGATATTTTATTCGACGATAGATAATCAAAGTCATACCAATAATAATTAAAATAATTGAAACAAGTTGAGCTACGCGAATATGACTTGTTAACATTAAACTGTCTGTTCGTAATCCTTCAACGAAGAAGCGCCCTAGTGAATACCAAATGAGATATAATGAAAATGTTTCTCCAACGCGTAGATACTTTCTAAGAGTAATTAATATAATAAAACCAAGTATATCCCAAATAGATTCATATAAAAAAGTAGGATGATAGTATACACCTTCAATATACATATTTCGAATAATAAATTCTGGAATATGCATATTTTCTAGAAATGTTCTTGATACTGGTCCGCCATGAGCTTCATGATTCATAAAATTGCCCCATCGCCCTATACCTTGAGCTAATATAATGCTTGGTGCAACAATATCTCCAATTTGAAAAGGATTAAGATTTTTCAATTTACATAGAATAATTCCAGTAATAAAGCCACCTATTAATCCACCGTGAATAGCTATCCCGCCATGCCAAATTTTAGGTATTTCTGATGGATTTTCCATATAATAAGGCCATTGAAATATAACAAAATAAATTCTTGCAACTAGAAATCCGAAAATTGCACAATAAAAAATAATATCTACTAATGTATCTTTATGTAGTCCTATAGATTTCAAGCTTTCTTGAGCAATAAAATATCCAATCAATATTCCTACTGCAATAATAATTCCATACCATTTTATCGATAAAGGACCTATATCGATAGCAGTAGGATTGATATAATTCAAATTAAAAAGCATATACTATATCCCTTCATTCTGATTCCCATTCTTGAGAATTTCTTCATTTAAACGTTGATTAAATTCTTCAGCTGTATTAATACCCATGATATTTAAACGATAATTCATTGCAGCTACTTCTATAATAACAGCAACGTTTCTTCCTGGTCTTACAGGGATTGTTTTTTTAGTTATTTCCGTATCTAAAATCTTTAACGTTTCTTCATTTAAGCCAACGCGATCATATAATTTATTCTTATCCCAATTTTCAAGATTTATATTTAACCGTATTTGTTTTTGGGTTAGAATTGACCCCGCTCCAAATAAAGTCATGACATTGATAATTCCTAGTCCACGTATTTCTAATAAATGTTCAATTAACTTAGGTGGTGTACCAATCAATTCATCTTTCGTAATTTCGCGAATTTCAACATTATCATCTGCTACTAAACGATGACCTCGTTTTACTAATTCTAATGCTGTTTCACTTTTTCCGATGCCAGAGTCTCCTGTAATCAATACGCCTACACCATATACGTCTACTAAAACGCCGTGTAGAGAGGTCGTTTTAGCTAACTCATGTTCTAAAAATGTCGTTAATCGACTCATTAAACTTGTCGTAGCATCTTTAGAAACAATCAAAGGTGTCTCCATTTCTCGAGCCGCTTCAATCAGTTCCTGAGGGGGTTCTAATCCTCTTGTCACAATAATTGCTGGGGTTTCAGGACGACATAATTTTCTCATTCGTCCTCGTCTTTCTTCATCTGGTAATAAATTGTAAAATGATAATTCAGTGGTACCTAATAATTGAATACGATTTGCTGCATAATGAGAAAAATAACCTGCCATTTCTAAACCAGGTCTAGAAATATCAATATTTTTAATTGTTTTATTTAATCCTTTTTCTCCAGTAAATAGCTTCAGTTTTAATACTTTAACCAATCTCTCTGTCGTTAACATGAGTTCACCTCAAAATTCCCTTGAATTAATTCATCTCTTATCATATCAAAAATATAACAATATGTTATATAAAAAAGGAGTAGAAAATTATTTTTCTACTCCTTTTTTCAAAACCATTAAAATGATATTCTACTTCATTTATACTCTAAAAAAGCACTATCGCACATTAAATTCTATTTTATTCATCTCGCACTTTATCACGTTCTAACACTGTTTTTAAGTACTTACCTGTATAAGAAGCTTCCACACTTGCAATCTCTTCTGGCGTTCCAGTTGCAACGATAGTACCGCCACCTTCTCCGCCTTCTGGTCCTAAATCTATAATATAATCTGCTGTTTTAATAACATCTAAATTATGTTCAATAATAACCACTGTATCTCCATTTTCCACAAGACGATTTAATACTTTTAATAATCGACTGATATCGTCAACATGAAGGCCTGTAGTAGGTTCATCTAAGATATAAATTGATCGTCCTGTAGAACGTTTGTGTAATTCTGAAGCCAGTTTCACACGTTGTGCTTCCCCACCAGAAAGTGTGGTTGCTTGTTGCCCTAGAGTAATATAGCCTAATCCTACATCTACAAGTGTTTGTAATTTTCTATGAATTTTAGGAATATTTTCAAAGAAATAAGTCGCTTCTTCTACTGTCATTGCTAATACATCTGCAATATTTTTTCCTTTATATGTGACTTCTAAAGTTTCTCTATTATATCGTTTGCCATCGCACACTTCGCATGGCACATATACATCTGGTAAGAAGTGCATTTCTATTTTAATAATGCCATCGCCTTTACAAGCTTCACAACGACCACCTTTAACATTAAAACTAAAGCGTCCTTTTTGATATCCTCTAATTTTAGCTTCATTCGTTTGAGCAAAAACATCTCTAATGTCATCAAATACACCTGTATATGTCGCCGGGTTAGAACGTGGTGTTCTTCCTATAGGTGATTGATCAATATCTATAATCTTATCCAATTGATCAATACCTTTGATCTCATCATGCTCTCCAGGTTTAACTTTAGAATTATTAATTGTTTGAGCTAATGATTTATATAACACTTCATTAACTAATGAACTTTTACCTGATCCAGAAACACCTGTTACAACCGTCATTACTGACAATGGAATATCTACATCAACATCTTTTAAATTATTACTTTTTGCACCTTTAATTGATATTTTACGATTCGTAATTTCTCTGCGATGTTCCGGGACGTCAATACGTTTTTTACCGCTCAAATATTGACCAGTTAAGGATTTCTTGTCTTTCATTACCTTTTTAGGAGTCCCACTTGAGACAATTTCACCGCCATGATTACCTGCACCAGGTCCGACATCAACAAGGTAATCGGCTGCTCTCATCGTATCGTCATCATGTTCAACTACAATGAGTGTGTTACCTAAATCTCTCATCTCTTTTAATGTATTGATTAAACGATCATTATCGCGTTGATGTAACCCGATAGAAGGTTCGTCTAATACATAAAGCACGCCTGTCAATCGTGATCCAATTTGAGTAGCAAGACGAATACGTTGTGCTTCTCCACCTGATAATGTTCCTGAAGAACGATTCAGTGTTAAATAATCAAGCCCTACATTATTTAAGAATGTTAATCTTGAAATAATCTCAATTAAAATTTGTTTAGCAATCGCTTTGTCTTGCTCTGATAACTCTATATTCTCATAAAATTTGAGTGCATTTTTAATGGAATATTCTACAACTTCTCCAATATTATATCCACCAACATATACTGAAAGTGCTTCTTTACTTAAACGTTTACCGTGACATGTTTCACATGGAAGTTCAGTCATATATCTACTCATCATTTCACGTGTATATTCTGATGGTGATTCGTGATAACGTCGATCTATATTAGGGACTACGCCTTCAAATTTCATTTTTCTACGACGTGTGCCTCCATTTCGACTATGAAATGAAAACTCAATTTCTTTATCACCTGACCCATTCATAAGAATATCTTTTTGTCTATCAGTCAATTTTTTATATGGCTTATCCATATTAATTTTATAAACTTCACATACTCGTTTTAATAATGTTGGATAAAAGTCGGAACTTGTGGGCTCCCAGGGTTCAATCGCGCCTTCATTTAAAGTTTTATTAGTATCAGGAACAACCAAATCTAGATCTACTGTAAGTCTTTGACCTAATCCATCACATGTCGGACAAGCGCCGAACGGACTATTAAAACTAAACATTCTAGGTTCTAATTCACCTATAGAAAATCCACAAATTGGACAAGCATGATTTTCAGAGAATTTGAGATCTTCTCCACCAATGATATCAACAGTAAGGTTTCCTTCACCCAGCTCTAAACTTGTTTCTATTGAATCTGCTAATCTTGTTTCTATTCCTGATTTTACAACTAAACGATCTACAACTACTTCAATAGTATGATTTTTATTTTTATCTAGTGCAGGAACGTCGTTTACATCGACCACTTCACCATCCACACGTAATCTGACATATCCCTTTTTGCCAATATCTTCAATTAATTTTTCATGGCTCCCTTTTCTATGTGAAACTAAAGGAGCTAAAATTTGAATTTTAGTTCTTTCTTCTAATTCTAATATACGATCTACCATTTGCTGCACGGTTTGCGATTCAATTTCGATTCCATGATATGGACAAAATGCTTTCCCCACACGTGCATATAATAATCGAATGTAATCATATATTTCAGTCACAGTAGCTACTGTAGAACGCGGGTTTTTACTTGTCGTTTTTTGGTCAATTGAAATTGCAGGTGATAGTCCCTCAATGGTATCAACATCTGGCTTATCCATTTGTCCTAAAAATTGTCGTGCGTAGGCACTTAACGATTCTACATAGCGACGTTGTCCTTCAGCATATATTGTGTCAAATGCAAGTGATGATTTTCCCGACCCAGAGAGACCAGTCATCACTATAAGTTTGTTCTTTGGTAACTCAATATCGATATCTTTTAAGTTATGTGCTCTTGCACCTTTAACTACGATACTTGGACCTTTCATGTAATAATCACCCTTCTGCTTTTAGTTCAAATAACATATCTCTCAATTCTGTTGCTCTTTCAAAGTCTAAATCTTTAGCTGCTTTTTTCATTTCTTTTTCAATATTTTCAATTGTTTTCTGACGTTCTTTCTTTGTCATTTTCTTAGGTACTTCAGTTTGTTGCTTTTCATTTGTTTCATCATTATCCACTGTAGCACTAATGACATCATGTATTTTTTTATTGATTGTTTTAGGAGTAATACCATATTTTTCGTTATGTGTCATTTGTATTTCTCGACGACGCTGTGTTTCATCAATTGCGTACTGCATAGAGTCTGTTATCTTATCGGCATACATGATAACTTCTCCTTTATCGTTACGTGCAGCACGTCCGATAGTTTGAATAAGTGAACGATTTGAACGTAAAAATCCTTCTTTATCTGCATCTAAAATAACTACTAACGACACTTCAGGTATATCAATACCCTCTCTAAGCAAATTGATACCTACTACAGCATCATATGTGCCCATTCTTAAATCACGTATAATTTCTATACGTTCAAGTGTTTTGATTTCAGAATGAAGATAATTCACTTTAATTCCTGCCTCTTTCATATATGTTGTCAAATCTTCACTCATTTTTTTAGTTAAGGTTGTGACAAGTACACGTTCATTCCTATCAATTCTTTCTTGAATTTCACTGAGTAAATCATCAATTTGATTCTTCGTAGGTCGAACATCAATTTTAGGATCTAATAAACCAGTTGGTCGAATAATTTGTTCTACCATTTTATCAGTATGTTCAATTTCATATGGACCAGGTGTTGCTGAAACATAAACGAGCTGTTTAGTTTTTTGTTCAAATTCTTCAAATTTAAGCGGACGGTTATCCATAGCACTTGGTAAACGGAAACCATGATCTACGAGTACTTTTTTACGTGCTTGGTCTCCATTAAACATACCTCTAATTTGTGGTAACGTCACGTGCGACTCATCTATCATTACAAGCCAATCATCACCAAAATAATCAAGTAAAGTATAAGGTGTGGAACCAAGTGGTCTTAATGTTAAATGAACAGAATAATTCTCTATTCCAGAACAAAAGCCCATCTCTCTCATCATTTCTAAGTCATAATTTGTACGTTGTTCTAGACGTTGTGCTTCTAATAATTTATTTTCAGCTTTCAATTCTTTTAATCGCTCTTCAAGTTCTTTTTCAATACGTTCAATAGCGACTTTCATTTTTTCTTCTCTAGTAACAAAGTGGGAAGCAGGGAATATGGCAAAATGTTCTCTTTCACGTATCACTTCACCAGTTAGATAATTTACTTCTCTGATTCTATCAACTTCATCGCCAAAGAATTCCACTCGGATACACATTTCTTCTCTTGAAGCAGGAAAGATTTCTACAACATCTCCTCTTACTCTAAATGTACCACGTTGAAAATCGATGTCGTTCCTTGAATACTGAACATCGACTAATTTTCGAAGAAGCTCACTTCTATCCATTTCCATTCCTACTCGAACGCTAACAACTAAGTCTTTGTATTCTTCTGGATTACCTAAACCATAAATACAACTTACACTTGCAATAATAATCACATCATCACGTTCGAATAAAGCACTTGTAGCTGAATGTCGTAACTGATCAATTTCATCGTTAATTGAGGCGTCTTTTTCGATAAATGTATCCGTTGATGGTACATATGCTTCAGGTTGATAATAATCGTAGTAACTCACGAAATATTCTACCCTATTTTCAGGAAAGAACTCTTTAAATTCACTATACAATTGACCTGCTAACGTTTTATTATGCGCTATAATTAATGTAGGTTTTCCAACTTCTTTAATAACATTACTCATGGTAAATGTTTTACCAGTACCCGTTGCACCAAGTAATGTTTGATGACGTTTACCAGCTTTAACACCTTCAACGATTTTTTTTATGGCTTGAGGCTGGTCCCCTTGTGGTTCAAATTCAGAATTTAATTTAAAAGGATGATGTTCTACCATTCTTTCAAGCGCCTCCTCAGTTTATTTTATTAATTGTTTATTTCAGTAAAAATAATATTATTTATACTTATTTTAACAAAAAAGCGAATAAAAAAACAAACGTTTGTTCGCTTACGTTTGCCATCATTTTTTATACATATATAAAAGATGAGACACAAATATAAATTCATTTCTATATTTATGCCTCATCTTAATATGTTGACGTATTTTTATTAGATATGTATTAATAATATAAAACAAATGGTATAGTACTGCAATTTTTTTGGCTTAGTCTTGATGTTTGTGAAATTCTAAATTATCAATTATCACATAACCAGCTAGGATAGATACTACATCTAAAAATATAATCCATTCATTATGAAAAAATCCTTTATACACTGAAGCGGCAATTAATATCAATGTTACAATAACGCCCACCCATTTACTTCTGGTAATTACACTAAATAAAATAACTAAGATACAAGGAAAGAAAGCAGCTAAAGTATACCATACCATTCTATTCACTCATTTCTTCTTCGTCGTTCTAAGATTGTCATTGTTGTTTCACGTAGTTCAGCACGAGGAATAAAGTTTTCCGTAAGCATTTCCGGTATAACGTGATCAATAAAATCTTGTACTGAACTTAAATGATCAAATTGCATTATTGTTTCTAGGCTATGTTCATAAATTTCAAAAAACAGATCTTCCGGATTACGTTTTTGAATTTCACCAAACGTTTCATATAATAAGTCAATTTTATCAGCTACTGATAAAATTTGGCCTTCTAAAGAATCATCTTTTCCCTCTTGAAGTCTTTTACGATAAATATCTTGGTATGGCTTCGGAATTTCTTCATTAATGAACGTATCTACCATTTCTTCTTCGACTTGAGAAAATAACATTTTTAATTCTCTACTTGCATATTTAACTGGTGTCTTAATATCCCCTGTAAATACTTCTGCAAAATCATGGTTAAGGGCTTTTTCATACAAGCTTTTCCAATCAATTGAATTACCATGATATTCTTCAACTGTTGCTAAGTATTGAGCTATTTTAGTAACTTTAAATGAATGTGCTGCAACATTATGCTCAAAATATTTGAATTTTCCTGGTAATCTTATTAATTTTTCAAGATCAGATAAACGTTTAAAGTATTGATGAACCCCCATAATGCGGTTATACCTCCTTATATTATTAAATAGAAATTATACTTGTATTTATTATATCAATCAATCGTTTAGTAAAAAGTTTTAATTGTGATAATTTCATAACTTTTATTTCTTTTTTTAAATAATACATTGCATTATTAATAACTAAAAAAACATCAACAAAACATAAGCTTTGTTGATGCTTTAACATTATAAATCCTTTGAAAATTTAATGTATAAAATTATAACTAGACGAATTATAAATTGTTCTATTTGTAACATCATTGAAATGACCATTCCAATTCATTTCTGAAACATAAAATGAACCATCATTGTTCACACGTTCTACGATGCCCACGTGACCATAATAACCCGCTGGTGTTTGGAAAACAGCACCTACTTCAGGACGATGATCGACCACTAAACCAGCATTTCTAGCTGAGCTTGCCCAATTATTCGCATTTCCCCAATAGCTCCCTACTGAACGTCCTAATTGTTGTCTACGATCAAATGCATAATATGTGCAGTTACCAAAATAATAATGATTACCTTGGTTATTTAAAGCACTATTATTATAATATACTGGTGCACTTACTGTTTCAGTATTGTAATTATTACTAGTAACATATGATGGAGACGCTACATATGACGCAGTTTCAGCGCTATTATAACTTAATGGTGCAGTTTCAGTTTCACTTGAATAAGGCGTAGCATATACACTACTATCACTTATCAATTGACTTTCTAATGTTGCTGAACCTTTGTCACTTACTGCGATTAAATCACCAGGATGAATTAGCGGTTTTACTCCTGGATTAAATGCATATAATTCATCTAATGTTAAATGATGAGCATTCGCAATGTTGTTTAATGTATCACCCGATTTAACTTCAACAATATCTTTATCAGGTACAACTATTGAAATATCTTTTTCAACTTCCTCATTACCTATATGATTTAATTTTTTTATCTCATCTGCAGTTGTAGAAAATTGTTGTGCCAATGCTTCTACATTTGTTTTTTCTTTAACAATGTGTGTTTGTTGTGCATGTGCTAACGTATTTAAACCTGTAATTGCTGCAATTGAAGCAAATGTTACAGTCATTGATTTTTTTAACATGTTGTCATTCCTTTGCTGTAGTGTATGCTTGTTCATTAATACTTTAGCATAAACAACATTAAAAAAGAGGAATGTTAAAACCTTGTAATATAAAGGTTAAATAACACTCCTAAATTAGTTTAAATTGATTAAATTAGTAATATTACAAGTCACGAATTACATTTTAAAGTTAGATTTATTTAGATTTTAAAATTTTATTTTTTATTAATAAACAACTCAATCAATCATTTTGTGACATCGTTTGTCGTAAATAAGCTTCTATAAATGGCGCAATATCTCCATCCATTACTGCATCTACCTTAGCAGTCTCTTCATTTGTACGATGATCTTTTACCATAGAATATGGATGGAATACATACGAACGAATTTGACTACCCCATCCTATTTCTTTTTGTTCACCACGAATTTCTGCCATTTCACGTTCTTGCTCTTCTAACTTCAATTGATATAATTTAGATTTCAACATTTTCATTGCAGCTTCACGGTTCTTGATTTGAGAACGTTCATTTTGGTTATTCACTACAATTCCAGTTGGATGGTGAGTAATACGGATTGCAGACTCTGTTTTATTGATATGTTGTCCACCTGCACCTGATGCTCTAAATGTATCTACTGTAATATCATCAGGATTAATTTCTATTTCTATCTCATCATTATCAAATTCTGGTATAACATCACAAGAAGCAAATGACGTATGACGTCTTCCAGATGAATCAAAAGGTGAAATTCTTACAAGTCGGTGTACTCCTTTTTCTGCTTTTAAGTAACCGTAGGCGTTATGACCTTTAATCAATAATGTAACGCTTTTTACTCCCGCTTCATCACCTGGTAAATAATCGATGGTTTCTATTTTAAAGCCTTGTTGTTCACCATATCTTTGGTACATTCTTAATAACATGCTAGCCCAGTCTTGAGATTCGGTCCCTCCAGCACCAGGATGCAACTCTAAAATAGCATTATTTGCATCATGTGGACCATCTAATAATAATTGTAATTCAAACTGATCGATTTGTTCTCTGAATGATACAATATCTTGTTCTAAATCTTCTTTGATTTCATCATCATATTCCTCTTGAAGTAATTCCCATGTTGCATCCATATCTTCTAATTTATGATTGAGCTCATAGTAACCATTAACTATCGATTTTAATGCATTATTTTTATCAATAACATCTTGAGCTTTATTTTGGTTATCCCAAAAGTCTGGTTCTGTCATCATTTCTTCATATTCTTGAATATTTGTTTCTTTATTTTCTAAGTCAAAGAGACCCCCTAATTTGTTCTAAATCATTATTATATTCATCAATATTACGTTTGATTTCTGATAATTCCACTATATATGTCTCCTTTATTTATAAATTCTTTAAATAAAATACGAGATCGCGACAAAAGCTTTTAAATGATAAGCAATATACGTCTCGATCTCGCCTAATTATAATTACTTGATATTAATCTTCTTTACCATGGCAATTTTTATATTTTTTACCACTACCACAAGGACAAGGATCATTACGTCCGATTTTTTCACCTTTTACAATAGGTTGTTTTTTTGCTTTTTCTTTGCCATCTTCAGCAGATACGTGTTGTGCCTTGCCAAAATCTGTTGTTTTTTCACGTTCAACTTGTTCGTCTACTTGAATAACAGATTTTAATATATATTTAGACGTATCTTCTTCAATAGCTTGCATCATTAAGTCAAATAACTCGTGTCCTTCATTTTGGTAATCACGAAGTGGATTTTGTTGTGCATATGAACGTAAGTGTATACCTTGGCGTAACTGATCCATTGTATCAATATGGTCAGTCCAATGAGTATCAATAGAACGTAATAAAATCATACGTTCAAATTCAGGCATTTGATCTCCAATTTTTTCTTTTTGGCTTTCATAACCTTTTTCAATTTTAGTCCATACCACTTCAAAAATGTCTTCAGAATCTTTACCTTTAATTTCTTCTTCAGTTAATTCTCCTTCTTGAATAAACACATCATTAACATAATTTATAAATGGTCCATAATCAGGATTATCATCTTCATCGTTGTTAATATAGTAGTTAATCGCTCTCTGTAAAGTAGTACGCATCATCGCAATAACAATTTCTGAACTATCTTCTGAATCTATAATGCTATTACGTTCATTATAAATAATTTCACGTTGTTTACGTAATACTTCATCATACTCGAGAATACGTTTACGTGCATCAAAGTTATTTCCTTCAACACGTTTTTGAGCTGATTCAACTGCGCGTGAAACCATTTTAGATTCTATTGGCGTTGAATCATCCATACCTAAACGATTCATCATTTTTTGAAGTCTTTCAGAACCAAAACGAACCATTAATTCATCTTGTAATGATAAGTAGAAACGACTATCCCCTTTATCTCCTTGACGACCTGAACGACCACGTAATTGATCATCAATACGACGAGATTCATGTCTTTCAGTGCCTATTACTGCAAGGCCACCTATTTCTTCTACGCCTTCACCTAATTTAATGTCTGTTCCACGTCCAGCCATATTAGTAGCAATAGTAACTGCACCTTTTTGTCCTGCATTGGCTACAATTTCAGCTTCTCTTTCATGATTCTTCGCATTTAATACATCATGACGTATACCGCGTTTTTTCAATAAATTTGAAATGTATTCACTTGTTTCTACTGCAACAGTACCTAATAAAACTGGTTGTCCTTGTTTATGTTTTTCAACCACATCGTCTACAACTGCATCAAACTTTCCTTTTTGACTAATATAAATTAAATCAGACTTATCTTGACGTTGAACAGGTTTGTTCGTTGGAATTTGAGTTACTGTCATATTATAGATATTACGGAACTCTTCCTCTTCAGTTTTAGCAGTCCCAGTCATTCCAGCTAATTTATTATACATACGGAAGTAGTTTTGGAAAGTAATTGAAGCCATTGTTTTAGATTCATTTTGAATTTTCACGCCTTCTTTAGCTTCAATAGCTTGATGCAATCCTTCAGAAAAACGACGTCCAGGCATTGTACGACCAGTGAATTGATCTACAATTAATACTTCTCCATCTACGACCATGTAATCGACATCGCGTTGTAAAGTCACATGTGCTCTTAAAGCAGTATTAATATGACTAATAATATCTACATTTTGAACATCATATAAATTATCAATTTTAAACATTCGTTCTGCTTTATCTGCACCTTGTTCTGTTAAATGAACAGCTTTTGTTTTTTCATCATATTTATAATCTTCATCCGCTTTTAACATCTTAGCAAAAACATTCGCTTGAGTATAAAGAGACGTTGACTTTTCAGCTTCACCTGAAATAATTAGCGGTGTTCTTGCCTCATCTATTAAAATAGAGTCAACCTCATCAATAATAGCAAAATGTAATGGTCTCATTACGCGTTCTTCCGCATAATTCACCATATTATCTCTTAAGTAATCAAAGCCTAATTCATTATTTGTACTATAAGTAATGTCTTTTGCGTATGCTTCACGTTTTTCTTCAGTAGATTTGCTATTTAGATTTAAACCAACTGTTAAACCTAAAAACTCATATAATTCAGCCATTTCTTCACTTTGAACACTAGATAAGTATTCATTGACTGTAATAACATGAACGCCTCGTCCTGCTAAAGCATTTAAATACGTTGGCATTGTCGCAGTTAATGTTTTACCTTCACCAGTTCTCATTTCTGCAATATCGCCTTTATGAATAGCAATACCACCCATAACTTGGACTTTATAAGGTGACATGTTAAATACACGTTTTGCACCTTCACGTACTAATGCAAATGCTTGTGGTAAAATTTTATCTAAATAGTCATTTTGTTTTTTTACATCTTCAATTGCTTGTGCTTCTTCTTGAAATTGCTTTGTTTTATTTCTGATTTCTTCGTCAGTTAAAATCGCCATTTTTTCCTCTAAAGCAAGTACTTCATCAGCTTTTTTACTTAAACGTTTCACTTCTTTCTTATTGCCGTCAACAATTTTTGATAAAAATCCCATTATGTTCGCTCCTTTAGCTAAAAAAACTGTTTGGCCTACAACAATTTATAATATCATTTATAAGTTCAAATTTATACTTAAATACTCATATAAACGATATGCTTAATTGTGTACAATAATTACTTTTATATTTAAACTTTCTTTCTATTTCAAAAAACTTACTATCTTTTAATTTTTAATTACCTCATTACATTAGCATAGCATGATTATACCGTCCATGAATAAGTGTAAAATAGCTAGTTGATAGTAGCTTCATACTCATTCTTCACATTGTACGATACATATAATATTTATTATTCTCTTCTAAATAATAAAAGTACCTGGGACATCAACTTGTCTCAGGTACCTTTAAACAAGGGAGTAGTCATTGACTGAATTGAATACGTGCCTATGTCATGCATTTTCAATTCTAGTCATAGCTCCTCTCATACTTAAACTTTCGTAAAGAACGTCTACATTCAACTATTCAATTGTTTCAATCAGACCATATTTACCATCTTTACGTCGATACACAATACTTGTACCATCTGTTTCACGATCTGTAAAAATGTAAAAATCATGCCCTAATAAATCCATTTGTAATACTGCTTCTTCAGAATCCATTGGTTTTAAGCTAAACTGTTTAGAACGAATAATTTCTATTTCATTCTCATTTGATGATTCAGAAGTCGCTTCCACATCCTCATTCACTACTGTTTGTTGCTCAGCAATAAATGGTTCTGGTTCTCCATTATCTCTATTCTTACGATTCACACGCGTTTTATATTTACGAACTTGACGTTCTAATTTGCTTGTAACTAAATCAATGCCTGCGTATAAATCGTCGTGTCGTTCTTCAGCTCTCAATGTAACATTTTTCAAAGGAATTGTTACCTCGATTTTAGTAGCTGAATTTTGATACGTTTTAACTTTTACATGTGCAACTGCATTTGGCACATTATTAAAATAACGTTCAAGTTTACCAATTTTTTCCTCAATATAGTTGCGGATAGCATCTGTAATAGTGAGGTTATCTCCATGAATTTCAAATCTAATCATAGTTATCTCTCCTTTAACCTCTAATATTGGTATTCTTACTATTATAATATCATGTTTAAGTCATCTTGAAAACGCAAACACTTTGAATTTTCTGACTTTTTTATTACATAATACACTCCCCGCATAATGAACTGTCAAACCGGTAGTATAGATATCATCAATCAGTAAAATATTTTTATTCGTAATATCTATATTTTCTTTAAGATAGAACGGATTGTCAGCTTTAAATCGCTCTTTTTTTCCAAGTCTTGATTGCTTAGGTCGTGAACGTGTCCCTAATAATTCTATATAGCTTATCCCCATTTTGTCCAAAACAGTGGTTACTGGATTAAACGTTCGATGTTCATCTCTTTTATAAGGGGATGGGATAGGGACAATATAGTCATATGACGTTTTAGGCAATGTTAACTTTGAAGCTAAAACCTCAGCTAAATAGTAATCCTTCATAAATTTGTAATGATGAATCGTTTCTTTCATTATTCCATCATATTTATATTCACAATACAGTTGTGACATTAGAGTAAATTGTTGATTGAGACATTTACAGTCTAAACATTCATCACTTGCTTTTATTTTATAATTAAGACATCTTGTACATCTTTTTTTATCATTGATATCAAGTTTAATGGCTTGCCATTGTTTTGTGCATGTTTCACAAAATTGTTGTGGTGATTTATAAAAATTAAATATAGATAGTTCTTCGTGAATAGGAGTAGCACACTGAATACATTTATTCATCAATCCACCCTCTTTGAATCCCTAATTTATTCATTTTTGTAATATCTTTTTTAGCCATCAACATTGATATACTCACACCTTCATGAAGAAATAATACCTTTCCTGTGGGAGCTTCTTGTTTACGTCCAACTCTTCCAGCAATTTGTACTAATGCAGCCTTTTCAAATGTATCTGCATTAATTACGATAACGTCTAATTGAGCCATAGTAAATCCACGTTCTAAAATTGTTGTTGTAAAAACAATTCGATGTTTTCCTTCACGAAGTGCTTTCACTTTTTCAAAACGTAAAGCATCTTCACTTGAAATACATATCAAATCTGAAAATATTTTTTTATAGTATTCGGATATCTTAATCATATTTTCTATATTATTAAAAAATACTAACGTAAATCTTTTATGTTCAATCTGATTTAATAACATGTACTTTAAAAAACTTTGAGTACGATTCATATTTAATTTAAAATATTTAAATTTTGGAACTGGTAATGGGTGTCTATGAAAGCGAGCAGGTAACTGTATAATGCGATGTTTTGGTATATGATGCAGTAAATGTCTAGGTGGCGTTGCAGTCATATAAATCAATGTAGATAGCGGTTTAGCCGCTTGTTTAATAGCATTTTGTAGATGATGATCCATAGGAAGCGGAAATGCATCAACTTCATCGACAAAAATAACTTCAAAGTGATTTTTAAATCGATATAGTTGATGGATAGTACAAATTACAAAATGTCCGTTATATTGTTGTTTACTTGATTGATGCAATACGTCAATATTTTCTTTCAAAAAAACTTCTTTAATACGCTGGCTAATCTCTATTACTACATCTACTCTTGGAGAGATGACTGCTACATTAAATCCTCTTTTACGTGATAAGCTAATACCCTCATATATCATCTCTGTTTTTCCTGCACCAGTTACCGCATATAATAGTAAGTTTTCACAGTTTTCTATAGCAGATAAGATTTTTTCTGATGCATAACATTGCTGTTCAGATAATTTAAAAGATAATGTATATAATCCCTCTGATTTAACATTTTTACTTTTAATGATTTTATATTCAGTAATATTATCCATTCTTCCTAGATGTATACATTGTCGACAATATATTACTTCTTTATTAAGAATAGAGGAAAAATATTGATAGAAATGAGCACTATCTTCATTACCACATTGAATACATCGATATCCTTTTGAACTCTTTACGATACCTAACGTTTTCTCACTGATTATTTCATCTTTTAATTCTATTTCTGAAGATACTAATCTTCCATAATATTTAATATTTCATCACTTCCTTATTAAAATAAAAAAAGTCTAATCGAAAAGGAGATGGGTACCTTAGCCCTCCATGTTCTCACTTTTAACGATTAGACCTTCATCTTATTCGATTACAATTTTTCTTGGGAAATATCCAACTCCGATTCCACCTGAACCTAAATGAGATGCAATGACTGGTCCATATTCACAATATTGAATATTAATGTTTGAATATTTCTCTTTTAATTTAGCACAAAAATCTTTACCCTCTTTTGTTTTATCTCCATTAATCACAAACACTGTTACATCATTAATATTTTTCGCAATATCAAGTGCATGTTGTTCTATAGAATTATAAGCTCGCTTACGTGTACGTACTTTTTCTAAAGGATGAATTTTTCCATCTTCTTCAAACTTAAGCACTGGCTTCATTTGTAAAAGTGTTCCAATCCATGCTTGGGCACCAGTAATACGACCACTTTTTTGTAAATTTTTTAAATCATCAACAAATAAGTATGCACCTGTATCTTTACGAATAGACGTTAATTCCTCAATAATTTCGTTAGGGGTTGCTCCGTCTTCAATCAATTTTAATGTATAAATCACATAGCTGCCTTCAACCATAGAAGCTAATCTTGTATCAAATGTGTGGACTTGAATGCCATCTACCATTTCACCTGCTTGTGTTGCTGATTGATAACTCCCACTAATACCACTTGATAAATTAAAGACGATAACATCTGTATAACCTTTATCTCTCAATTCCTCGTAGTTCTTTATCCATTCACCAATAGCTGGTTGACTTGTTGTAGGAATTGTTTTAGATGCGGCCATTTTTTTATAAAAAGATTCTTTTGAAAGATCTGGATGTTCAGTAAATGTTTCTCCATCATCAAATGTTACACTCAGTGGTGCAACTGGTATCTGATATTTTTCAATAATATGTTTTGGCAGATTCGCAGTAGAGTCTGTCATTACTGCAATTTTCATAATCGTCCTCCTCAATTATACTCACCAGTATTATAAATTATTTTAATAAAAAAGGAAATTCATAATCAATTATTTATCTAAAAGAAAACAAACGTGTATAATAAAATTCATATTAATCATATCGTGGAGGTATTTATCAATTGAGTGATCGTGTTATTACTATAAAAAAAGAACATATTATTGAAAATACAATTAATAAATCTCGATTTATTGCTCATATCAAACCTATTTCCTCAGAAGATGAGGCTAAGATGTTTATAGAAGAAGTAAAACAAACTCATAAAGAAGCAACACATAATTGTTCTGCATACACTGTTGGCAATCAAATGAATATACAAAAAGCCAACGATGATGGAGAACCAACAGGAACAGCAGGTATTCCTATGCTTGAAATATTAAAAAAACTGGATATTCACAATGCTTGTGTGGTAGTTACTCGGTATTTTGGTGGTATTAAACTTGGCGGTGGCGGATTAATTCGTGCATATAGTGGTGCAGTACGAGATGTGATTTACGATATCGGCCGTGTAGAATTAAGAAATGCTATTCCCACTACTGTTACCATTAATTATGACTTAACAGGTAAATTTGAGTATGAACTTGCTTCAACTTCTTTTTTTCTAAGAGACAAAGTTTACACTGATAAAGTGAGTTATAAGATTGATGTTGTAGAAACAGAATACGATTCATTTATCGAATTTTTAAACCGTAATACAGCAAGTCAATATGATTTAGAAAAAGATACACCTAAGCAATTACCTTTTGATATTGAAACAAATTAATTAAATTACAAAAGCCAGCAAACGCTTAAGATTGCTGGCTTTTGTAAATAAGTGAATAAAAATATTATTTGTGGTTTGTCTTATGACGAGATGCATCGTCATTTTTTTTAGAAATTAAATTAAGAATAGGACGATAACTATCATCTATTAAACCAGTAAATTCAACGATGAGTTCAATTGTGATGACGATTAAGATAAACATTAGTAATACACCTAATGGTTGAGATAAATACAATATAATACTCGATAAACTAAACATAATCGCAATAGAGTATATCAGTAATACTGTTTGACGATGTGTATATCCTAATGCAAGAAGTTTATGATGTAAATGTGATTTATCTGCTTGCATAATGTGTTGACCATTTCTCACTCTTCTAATCATTGCAAATAAGGTATCAATAAATGGTACCGCTAAAATAACAATTGGGAAGAATAAAGAAATAAATGTGATATTTTTAAAACCTAGTAAGGATAAAAAGCCAATAATAAATCCAATCATTAATGCTCCACTATCGCCTAAAAAGATTGTAGCAGGATGGAAATTAAAGAATAAGAAACCAAGTAATGCGCCAATCAGCAAACTACAAATCATAATGATAAATACATTTCCTTGTAATATAGCTATGAAACCAATGGTAGTTAAACCAATAACTGACACACCTGATGCCAAACCATCTAAACCATCTATTAAATTTATTGCATTTGTTATTGCTACAATCCATATAATTGTAATCGGTATACTTAAAATACCAAAATGAATGGTTGGACCAATTGGAAAAGAAATAAAATCTATGGTAATCCCGTAAAAAACAACAACTGATGCCGCTATAATTTGTCCAATTAACTTTAAAATTGGCTTCAAATCATAAATATCATCAATGATGCCTACAAAATACATAATAATTAAACCAATTACCAAAGGTTTAACTGCCCTCTCTATGGGATGGCCTAACCATAAACCAATAAGAAATGAAAGTAGTATGACAGTACCTCCCATGACTGATACTGGTTTTGTATGTACTTTTCTATAGTTAGGTCGATCTACTAAATTAAATTTAAAAGAAACCTTTATTATAATAGGCGTTATTATTAAACTGATTACCAATGTTACAACAATAAGTAATAAAGTATACATCAGTTCACCTTCAATATATTCCTGTTATTTTTTCATCTATACTATTTAAACAATTATTATCAATTTTTTAAATTAGACTATAGTAGTATATATACTTTTTCAATTTTATATATTATTAGTCTGTTTATTTTCTTCGTAATAATCTATTCATTAAACAGACCACTTTTAATCATGTATCATAAACTAATTAAAATTAATTGTAAATTTTTTGTAAAGATACGTATTTTTTATATCATATCATTTTGTTATAAATTTGAACATGAAAGTCTATCTGAAATTCATAATATATATTTTATAACAAACAACTTAATGACAAATAGTAAGTTTTCACTTACAATTACTAATGGTTAATTTAAAGGAGTCGATCCCAATATGTTTGAAGCAACTATTTACAATATTGCCGTTATGGTAGCTGGAATTTATTTATTCCATCGATTACAATATTCAGAAAATAAAATCATGATATTTTCTAAAGGTTATGTCACAATTTTAATGACTTTGGTGGCATTACTAATAACAGCTTACCCTATTCCTTTTCATCATCAATATCTTATTCGTCTAACTTTTGTTCCGTTACTATTCCTTGGTCGCTATACAAACGTCGGTTACACTTTTATTGCCTCACTTATCATAAGTCTAGTGGATATATTTTTATTCGGAAATTCATTTTTTTATAGCGTCGTTCTTATTATAATAGGTATTATTGTTAGTTTAATTGGGCCGTTTCTTAAAAAAAATGATATTATTGCTTTAATTATTTTAAATGCTATCAGTATTGTTATTATTTTTGTTTTATCTATCTTCACAACTTTATATGATTTAACTGAATTAATTATACTTATACCTATTTCATTCGTACTAACGATTACTTCTGCTGTTACCTTTGTTGATATCTGGCATTTCTTTTCGCTTGTTACACGGTACGAAAATGAGGATAAGTATGATTATTTAACAGGTTTAGGTAATGTAAAAGAATTTGATAGACATTTAAATAAGATTTCTCAAAAAGCCGAAATAGAACATACTAGTCTCGCACTTTTACTCGTTGACATTGACGGATTTAAAGATGTTAATGATACATATACTCATAAAGCAGGAGACGCTGTACTAAAACAAATGTCTCAATTGCTTAAAAATTATGTACCACATCAATTTAAAATCTTCCGTAATGGCGGTGAAGAATTTTCTATTGTCATCTTCGATTATTCTTTAGATCAAAGTGTGAAACTTGCTGAAAATATTAGGATGGCAGTCGAAAAATCTTCGTTCCATTTACCTAATAAAGAAGTTATAAAACTATCTGTATCTATTGGCGTTGGTTATTTATCTCCAGATGAATATAAATCTCAACGTAAAGTATTTAAAGACGCCGATGATATGGTCCATGTAGCTAAAAAAGAAGGTCGTAATCAAGTAATGTTTAATCCTATAATTAAATTATAGACGTTACGATTTAATTTGAGATGGAACGTGGAATTCGAAATGAATTCTGTTGCATCTCTTTTTTATACTCTTTTAACATCTATATTATTTATTTGTTATTCTACTTTTAAAATGACTGATTTAGTAATAAAGTATTAATACAAGCGAAGAATATTATAGATATACACGAAAATCATTATATATTTTAATTATTGTGGAGGTGCTTTTATGAATAATTCAATCACTATTATCGATGAAAATAAGGTGATTGATGTTGTATTAATAGCTGGTCGCATTCTCTTAGAATCTGGAGCTGAAACTTACCGCGTTGAAGACACTATGAATCGAATTGCTCATAGTTATGGTTTAAATGATACATATAGCTTTGTCACATCGACCGCTATCATTTTCTCACTTAATGATCGAACAAATACAAGGCTTATAAGAATTAGAGATCGTACTACAGATTTAGAAAAAATTGCTCTTACAAATAGTCTTTCTAGAAAGATTGCTAAAAATGAGCTAACCATTGATGAAGCTAAATCAGAACTGATTCATTTAAGTAAAGCTTCATTACAATATTCTTTTTTATTGAATTTTTTTGCTGCGGCAATTGCATGTGGCTTTTTCTTACTCATGTTTGGCGGTGTTGTTTCTGATTGCTGGATTGCTATTTTAGCTGGCGGCGCTGCGTTCTTAACTTTTAGCTTTGTCCAGCGTTTCATTCAAATTAAATTCTTTTCTGAATTTGTAGCATCAGCAGTAGTCATTACAATTGCTGTTACATTTACTAAACTAGGCATTGCTACAAATCAAAATATTATAACAATTTCTAGTGTTATGCCCTTAGTACCTGGAATTTTAATTTGTAACGCTATTAGAGATTTAATGGCTGGCGAGCTACTTGCTGGAATGTCTCGTGGTGTAGAAGCTGCACTAACATCATTCGCTATTGGTGCAGGCGTAGCGATTGTTTTATTAATTCTTTAAGAAAGGCTGTTTATGTATGTTATTTTATCTATTTCATTTTGTTATCAGTTTTATTTCAACAGTACTTTTTTCTATTATATTTAATGCTCCTAAACGACTTTTGCTTGCTTGTGGATTTGTCGGCGCCTTAGCTTGGACAATTTATCAATATACTGTAGATATGGATTTAGGAAAAGTTGGCGCTGCGTTTTTAGGTAGTTTAATTCTTGGTTTATTAAGTCATGTGATGAGTCGACGCTATAAAAGACCCGTGATTATCTTCATTGTGCCAGGTATAATCCCTCTTGTTCCTGGTGGTACAGCATATGAAGCAACACGATTTTTAGTATCTAATGACTATACTCATGCTGTGAATACATTTCTAGAGGTCACATTAATTTCTGGTTCAATTGCTTTTGGGATATTGGTAGCAGAAATTCTCTACTATATTTACACACGTATTAAGCAATTTTATGGTAAAATCAAAGGAAAAACGTATAGAAAATCTTACAATATGAACAATAGAGTCTAAGGGGATGTTTCGTTATGAAAGTACAGATTATAGATAGATTATCAAGATATGTAAAAATAGATACACAATCAAATCCCGAATCGAAATCGACGCCTTCTACTGAAAAACAATGGGATTTATTACATTTATTACAAAAAGAACTGCAAGACTTTGGATTAGAAACAGAATTGGATAATAATGGTTATCTGTTTGCCACTTTAGAAAGTAACATAGAAAAAGAAGTTCCTACGGTCGGTTTCTTAGCACATGTAGATACCTCACCAGATTTTAATGCGACAAATGTTAATCCTCAGATTATAGAAGATTATAATGGTCAACCTATTAAATTAGGTCAAACAAATCGAGTATTAAGTCAAGATGTATTTCCAGAACTTAAAAAATTAGAAGGTCACACTCTAATGATTACAGATGGTACATCTTTACTCGGTGCCGATGATAAAGCAGGTGTTGTAGAAATTATGGAAGCAGTAAAATACTTGCAGACTCATCCAGAAATTAAACATGGTCGCATACGTATAGCTTTTACACCTGATGAAGAAATAGGTCGTGGTCCTCACAAGTTTAATGTGGAACGCTTTAATGCCGATTTTGCCTATACTATGGATGGCAGTGAATTTGGAGAATTACAATTCGAAAGTTTTAATGCAGCAGAAGCAACAATCACTGCCCATGGTGTAAACGTTCATCCTGGTTCTGCAAAAAACGTAATGGTTAATGCTATTGGATTAGTACATCAATTCCATAGTCTACTACCTGCTAATGAAGTACCAGAACGTACAGAAGGTTATGAAGGATTCTATCATTTAATGAAAATAGAAGGAACAGTTGAAAAAGCTTCTTTACAATATATTATAAGAGATCACGATAGAAAATCTTTTGAACTCAAAAAGAAAAAACTTTTAGAAATTCGTGATGATATTAATATTCATTATGAAGATTATCCAGTAAAAGTAGATATCGAAGACCAATACTACAATATGGCTGAACAAATTAAGCCACATCCGTATATTATTGATATTCCTAAAAAAGTATTTGCAGATTTAGAGATAAAACCAAATACTGCGCCTATACGTGGTGGTACTGATGGTTCTCAGCTTTCATTTAAAGGTTTACCTACACCTAATATTTTTACAGGATGTGGAAACTTCCATGGTCCATTTGAATATGCTTCTATCGATGTAATGGAAAAAGCAGTACAAGTGATTATTGGTATTGCTCAAGAAGTAACACAATATGAAAAATAATAAATAAAAAAAGTTTAGTTCATTCTTTGAACTAAACTTTTTTATTTATTTTATTCCCTTAGCTGTAGTTTTTAATAATCGTAAAGCTTGAACTGTATAATGTCTAATTTGAAGACCCATTTTAAAATCTGTGTATGTTTTCGGCATTTCAATAAATGTGTTAAACATGGCTGTTACGCGATGATGATTAAATATATCAAACTTATCATTAGTCGCACAAATTGCAATAGATGGTTTGTGATATTTTTCTGTAAGTTCCGCAATAGTCAATGTGGTTGTTTCAAGCATATGATCTTCTTCTTTTAAACCCTCTCCAAAGATAATTAAATCTGCCTGAGATACTAACTCATCTAAATGTGTAATTTGATTTACTAGTTCATGACTCGTTAAAATTTCTGTGTTGTATAATGCTTTCAACACCGCAGCTATACCGCCACCGGCTCCGCCACGTTCAATAGGTCCTAAAGCAATATGTAATTCATTTTTCATAATCTCATTTAAGTACCAAATTAAATTATCAATTTCCACTGCTTTTTTGTGTGGAATTTGATGGTTATAGCTTAATTTCATAATTTCACTATTTTTTCCATACAACTTACTAGAAAAATCCGTCATCACTTGTAGTCTGACATTTTCCAATGTACTAGGCAGTCCAGAAATGTCAATATGACGAATGAACTTAATCATTTGTGCGCCTTCTCGTGCGTCAAGTTCTCTATTTTCATCATCATAAAATTTAGCTCCTAAAGCTTGTAGCATCCCTACGCCACCATCAAAACTATCCATACCACCTAAAGATATAATAATATGATCTGTGTCCTTGTTTAATGCATCTAAAATAACTTCTCCTAACCCAAAACTAGTACGTTGTTCAATTGCTTTATGACCTTTTGAAAATAAATTACTTTCAATAATTACAGTACCTTCTTCAGTTTGTCCATATATCGTTTCAATCTCATTCATATCGGCATCATGAACATTCACTTTATATTTTGTACCTGAGTGCCAAAGAAATACTGAATTTAATAATTCATGACGTCCGTTAAATAAAGGTACCTGTACAATATCTGCATGATCAATTTGACTTGCTATTGCCTCTTCCACATAACGATTCGCTTGATAACTCGAAATAATACCGTTAAATTCATCCATGGCTACTAAAATTTTCATTCTATTTTCACCTCATGCCACTTTCTATCTTTCTTAAATTCATACGTTATAACTTCACTTTCACATTATACATAGGTTCATCGCATATTTCATTTTTTACATTTTATAAATATAAAAGTCATTTAAAATGATAAAAATGTAGATATAATAAAGAGCTGGTAACAAAAAATGTACCAGACTCTTAAATCGATATATTATCTTTCTTATTCTTCAGCTTGTGCTAATGTAGATACATTAATATCACTATGACTAGCATTCCATACAGCTTTTCCATCTACAAAATAAAAAGCTTGTGGTGATTCATGTTTCACATTTGTCTTTTCAGCAATATAATCAGAAAGTTTTCTTTCTTCTTGAACTACTAGATAATATCCATCTATGTCTCTTTCATATAAAAACTTATTAAATTGATCAAATGCTGCAGCTGAAATTGGACATGTGTCACTATGTTTTAATACAAATACATCGTTATGTTCTTCTAATACTTGTTCAAACTGGTCAATCGAACTCAGCTTTATAGCCATTCTATTCACCTCTAAATTTTTTAACTTTGTCCCTTTTTTTAAATTAAACTTCTCAATGGCTACAATTATACACATTTCATCATATAATGTTAACCAAAAATTTAAATTTAGGTTTTATTCGTTTTGCTATACTTTTTCTAATTTTGTTTTAAAGTTGTGATTTCCCTTACTTAAATCTTTACCCGTTTTAGGCAGTTTCTCAACATTAATTTTTGAAAGTTGATCTTCAATCTTAATAGTTGTTTCACGTGTCTCATAATAATTAAGTAAATTATAGTACATTTCTATCGCATTTTTACGAGCATTGTTTACATGTGAATCTGTAATATTAGTCTGATTTAAATCTTTAATCTGTTTTTGTATCAGTGGTTTTATATGCTCATTAATTGCTTTTGAAGTAGGATAATTATCTTTTTCTAAATATTTTTGAGCAGTTTTTCGTAAATTACGATTATTGTTTTCAATTTTAGATTTTAATAGATGTGCATTTTCTTGATTATTTGTTTTACGTATATCTTTTTCTACTAGTGCTCTATTTATTTCAAATGAATGTGTATAATTTAGAATTTTTTCATTTTCCACAACTGATTGATTATATAAATCTACAAATGATTTAATTTCATTTATAGATTGATGTTGCTTACTCACATGATTTAAATAATCTTTCTTTAATTGACGAGTTTTATTTGTCTTAGCCGGAAGATGTTTAGCTTCTTTTTCATACTCTTTAAACTCAAGCACTAAACGGTGATTTATATTTTTCTGTAGTCGTTCAAATGACTTTTTATTTTTATCTGTTGTATCGGTTTTACTTATATCATTTAAACGGTTCAGCTCTAATTGATTCATCACTTTTTCCACGCTTTTTTGCTTGGTCTCTACTTTAGATAGGTGTTGTTTGAAGCGATTTAAATCTTCGTTATTATTCTGACCACAACCAGAAAGTATCAAACAGTATAGTGAACATAATGAAAGTATTATTAATTTTTTCATTTTTGCACTCCTAACACCCGTATTATACATAAAGTTATTTATATTGAAAATAAATTATGTTATAGTATTTCAGAATTTGTATAATTATTTAATTGAAGGAGTTACATATGTATGCATCTGTTCAATCATTTATAAATTGTCCCAACGTCAATGATTATCATCAGTTGTATGAAAACACTAAAGCTCTGTTATTTAACTTGTTAGATTCTCCAGTAAAATTCACACAACATATCGGGGGAACAAAACATTTTTCTTATCCCACAGAACCGATTTTAGATGTTTTAGTTGGAGTCAATAATCTCCATGATATTACCTCTCTTGATGAAAAGAGATTGAATTATGTAGGCTTTTATCGATTACACCATCCTTATAAAAAGAAAGTGATGATGGCAAAATTTGATAATATGATCAATCTTAAGCAAATAATACGATTACACATTATTCAAATAGATACGCCCTTATTCACTCAATATTTAGCTATAGATCACGTACTGTCTACACAAAAACACGTAGCACAGATGTTTTCTAATCAGAAAAATGAATTTATCAATTTAAATTCAACAATCCGATACTACGAAAACCAAAAACAGAAATTTTTTGATAATTTGTATCATACACTTTAATGATATACAAATTGTTTTAAACTCTTTTAGCAAAACATATGTAAAGTTGCTATAATAAAGTTTAGATTATAGAAGAGAAGAAAGGATGTACTTATGTTAGAACAAGAAGACATCTTAAAAGATTTAAAATCTTTAGTACCTGACAATATTATTAAAGTTAATGAACCGTTAAAACGTTATACATACACGAAAACTGGTGGAAATGCAGATTTTTACCTTTCACCTATCGAAAATGAACAAGTACAAACTATCGTACGTTATGCTCAAGAACATCAATTGCCTGTTACATATTTAGGGAATGGTTCAAATATTATTATTCGCGAAGGCGGTATCAGAGGTATTGTGATTAGTCTATTATCCCTTAATCATATTAATGTCTCAGATGATGCAATTATAGCAGGAAGCGGTGCAGCAATTATAGATGTATCGAGAGCGGCAAGAGATCACGTTCTTACCGGCTTAGAATTTGCTTGTGGCATTCCTGGTTCTGTTGGTGGTGCTGTTTATATGAATGCAGGCGCCTATGGAGGAGAAATTAAAGATTGCATCGATTATGCTTTATGTGTAAATGAACACGGCGATTTGATACAACTGACTAAAGAACAATTACATTTAGACTATAGAAACAGTGTCGTTCAAAAACAACATTTAGTAGTTCTTGAAGCAGCATTTACTTTAGAACCAGGTAACTTGAACGAGATTCAAGCTAAAATGGATGATCTTACAGAACGTCGTGAATCTAAACAACCACTTGAATACCCGTCATGCGGTAGTGTATTCCAACGGCCTCCAGGTCATTTTGCTGGAAAATTAATTCAAGATTCAAATCTTCAAGGTCATCGTATTGGTGGCGTAGAAGTCTCAACTAAACATGCTGGGTTTATGGTAAATGTCGATAATGGTACAGCAACAGATTACGAGAATTTAATTCATCACGTACAAAAAGTCGTGAAAGAAAAATTTGATGTTGAATTACATCGTGAAGTTCGAATCATTGGCGAATATCCAAAGTCAGAGTAAATTCTCAATGTTAGGAGATGTGAAACAATGTCAAAAGTTTATGGTTCTCTCGTAGACAATGAAACACGTTGTATTCACTATCATACATTGCTTGACATTATAGCGATTAAATTTAAATGTTGTGAAAAGTATTATCCTTGTTATCAATGTCATAACGAACATGAATCTCATAATATTCAGCGTTGGTCAGCAGAGGAATTTCATAAAAAGGCGATACTTTGTGGAGTTTGTCAAAATGAACTCTCTATTCATGAATATATGATGACTGAAACTTGTCCAAGTTGCCAAGCACATTTTAATTCACGTTGTAAATTTCACTATCATTTCTATTTTGAAATTTAATACTTAAATTAAATGATATATAGAATAACATATAAAGACAAAGTATTTTGGCAAGACTCTTGAGGGAACAGGACAAACTAAAGACTACAGACTAAAGTTGTCCCCTAACAAAGTAAGCCAACAGTACGAAGTATTGTGAATAAAGAAGCCAGTAAATGAATTTATAATAAAATCATTTACTGGCTATTTTTCTAGGATGTATGTCCCACTCTTTTATTCATTCTACACTTAGTATCCTAGATTTATTTTTTAGTTTTATCAATTACTTTTTCTAACTCATCAATTTGTTTTACTGTTGTTGTTGTTGAACCTGAAGCAAAGTACCATAGTTTAGGGTCTAATTCATAAACATTGTTATTTTTAACTGCTGTTACATCTTTAATAACATCATTTTTTAACACTTGTTTAGCTGTCGATTTTCCACCCACAACTGATCCACGATCCATTGCTAAAATGATATCTGGATTATGATTACTGATATATTCATTATTAATATTTTGACCATGTGGACTTATTTTAACGTGTTTATCCGCTGGTTTAAAGCCTAGCGTATTAAATACTAAATCACCAAATCTTCCGCCTGGTCCGAATGTAGAAAGTTCTCCTTCATTAACTAAAAGATACATTACAGATTTATCTAAATCCTTAGTTTGTTTTTTCATATCTGAAATTTTTTGATCTAATTTTGTATTCATATCTTTTGCTTTATCTTCTTTGTTATAAATTTTACCTAGATTTTCTGTATTCTTTTTCATATCTTTAATATAATGATCTTCACTTGCACCTACATAGACAACTTTAGCTTTAGGCGCTGCCTTTTTAAACTCATTTAGATTTTTCTGAGTGGCTGCTCTACTTGAAATATAAATAACATCCGGTTTAGCTTCAGCTATTTTATTGAAATTTATTTCTTTTAAATTACCAGTATTAATATATTTATCCTTTTTAAATTCACTTAGAAAACTTGGTAAAGATTCATTATTTTCACCTTTTGGTAAGCCTTTCACTTTATCAGCTACACCCATTTCTTTTAAAACATCTAGTGCTCCATAATCTAGAATAACCGCGTTCTTAGGATTTTTAGGCACTTTCACAGTGTTACTAATTTTTTTACCCTCATTACTACTTTCGTCATTTCCACTTGCTGAAAAGCTATTTTTAATTGAAACTGTATCTTTTGAATCATTTTCATTATTTGATTTATTACCAGAATTATTACTACACGCTGATAATACTAAAGCTAAAGTTAAGACTAAAAATAAGACTGTTTTCTTCATATGTATTTCTCCTTTTATAAGTTAACTTTGGCACTCAATTTTTCAAGTATTTACTTTTATATTTTCTAAGCATCACCCCTTTAAATATAAAAACATTTATCTCATTTTAAAAGATAACCTCATCATAGTATAAACAAATACGTTGGCCTCTAATTTCTTCTACATGAACATTCATTTCATATAAATCTCTTAACACATTTGTTTCAATTACACTATCTTTTGGGCCAGATTTAACAATTTCACCTTTCTTTAGTGCAACAATGTAATCTGAATAACAAGATGCAAAATTAATATCGTGGAGTACAATAACAATCGTTTTATTTAAATCGCGACACAATGTTCGAAGTATCTGCATAATTTGAACTGAATGTTTCATATCTAAATTATTTAACGGTTCATCTAACAAAATGTATTCTGTATCTTGAGCAATTGTCATAGCAATATACGCACGTTGTCTTTGTCCTCCAGATAGTGTTTTTATATTTCTATCTTTGATTTCCCTTAGATGTAGTAAATCAATGGCATATGCCACTTTCTCATAATCTTCTTTTTTCATTCGACCTTTTGAATAAGGAAAACGCCCAAAATTTACAAGCTGTTCTACAGTGATATTCATATCAGTATGATTTGTTTGTTTTAAAATACTTAACTTTTTTGCTAATTCATCACTTTTATAATCATCAATTAATTTATTTTCAATATTAATTGTACCGTTCTGATATTCAAATAATCGACTTACTGCTGATAGAAGTGTACTTTTTCCTGCTCCATTTGGACCTATCAAAGAGGTTAACTTACCCTTTTGTATATCAACATTTATATCTTTCAAAATAGATTTACTCTGAATTTTTTTATCTAAATTTCTAATCTGAATCAATCTTCATTCCTCCTTTTAATAAGTAAGTATATGAAGTAAATACCTCCAACTAAATCTATAATAAGACTAAATTCAGTGGTAGCTTTAAACATATTTTCTATAATCCACTGAGCTATAAATAAACTAATCCAACTTATAAGAATCGTTGCGGGTAAAATATATTTATGTTCATATGTTTTCATGAATTCATGCGCTAAATTGACTGTTAATAATCCTAAAAATGTAACAGGACCTACTAAAGCAGTAGATATTGATACTAATAAAGCCACTAAAATTAATAAAAGTTTTGTCATTTTTTCATATGATACACCTAAGTTAATAGACTGATCTTTCCCTAGTAATAACACATCTAAATAAGGTCTTAATATAAAAGCAATTACAATTAAAATAATTAAAAGTATACTTGAAATAAGAACAAGTTTAGAATTAGAAGCGTCAAAACTTGCAAACATCGCACTTTGAACGGTTAAAAAGTCATCTGGATTCATAATAAGTTGAATAAATCCAGTGATACTACGGAAAAATGTTCCTAATACTACCCCAACAAGTAAAATAAAATAAACCGAAAAATGTCCTAATTTAAACATGCCTTGAAATAATACTAAAGAAAAAAGAACCATCACTACGAGAGTTAGAAGAAAATTCAAATAAGTATTTGTCACTACACTGGCTTGTGTACCTAATAAGAACACAGGCAAGACTTTAATAAATAAATAGACTGAGTCTAATCCCATAATTGAAGGAGTAAGTAATCTATTCGCAGTGATAGATTGGAAAATAACAACTGCCGTACTAATAGATCCACCAACAAGTAAAATTAAAACTAATTTTCTTATTCGACTTTCAAACTGATATTGAAAAATTTCAAAATCCAAACCTACTAGTAAGTAGAAAGCAGCCATGCAAATTGTAAAAAGAAAGAGAATTAATATTTTTTTATTAGCACTAATTTGCATAATTATTTCTACCTTTCATCAATAAAACTAAGAAAATAATCGTTCCAAATACTCCTATTGTTAAACCAATATTTATTTCATAAGGGTAAACAATTAATCTACCAATAATATCGGAAAACAATACAAATATAGAACCTAGCATTAATGTATGAGGTAATGCATTTTTCAAGTGGTCGCCTCTATACATTGAAATAATATTAGGAACAATTAAACCTAAAAATGGTAATGTTCCAACTGTCACGACAACTAATGCTGTCAATGTTGCAGTGATTAAAAGCGCAATATTTATAATTTGTTCATATTTAACACCTAAATTATGACTAAAATCTTTGCCCATTCCAGCAATCGTAAAGTGATTGGCAAATATATAAGCGATAATTAATAAAGGAATAGCTAAATATAAAATTTCATAACGGCCGCTTGTAATAACAGCAAAATTCCCATTCAACCAATTATTAATACTTTGTAGTGCATTCGTTCTTAATGCTATAAAAGTGGTAAAACTTGAAACAATGCCACCAATCATAATACCTAAGAGCGGGACAAAAATAACTTCTTTCACTTTTATAAAATTGATTAGTTTAACGAATAAAAATGTTCCTCCTAGGCTTAATGCTACTGCAAAAGTCAATTTGATCAATATATGACCTTTTGGGAAAAACATGAGTGAAAGTAATATTCCTAATTTTGCCCATTCCATTGTTCCAGCTGTAGTAGGACTTACAAATTTATTTTGCATCATCTGTTGCATAACTAGTCCTGCTAAAGCAAGAGAACTTCCAGATAAAAGAATACTTATAGTTCTAGGAATACGACTAGAAAATAAAATATTTTTCTGATTATCTGACAAATGAAAAAGATCAGTTATTGATAATTGACTTACGCCAATAAATAAAGAAAGTATACTTAATATCACTAAAATGATTAATAATGTATAACCTTTGAATAGAAACTTCATTCGTAATGCTCCTTAGTATATATACCATTTCCATTGAAAATGATTATCATTTAACTATATATTAAATTGTCATAATAAATTTTTCAATAGTAATACTAATATTCTTTTATTTTTTATAGAGAAATTAAAAAAACTAATTGCAGTGATGATTCTACAATTAGTTTTTCTAAAATTAGTTATTATTCTAATCTTCAAAAATAAAATCTTCGTCTTGTAAAGCTTCCACGTTAAGTGCTAATGTATAGCCGTCTCCTTTTACTGAGAAAAAGTCATGATTTTTTGTTGATGTATCTAATGCATTTTCAATAATAGGATTAAACTCTTTTTCTTCAAAATAAGGTTCAAATCCTAAGTTTGATAAAGCTTTATTCCCATTATATTGTACATAATTTAAAACATCTTCAGTTAAACCGATATCATCATATAACATATGTGTATACGATACCTCATTTTTATATAGTTCTTCTAACAACTTATACATTTCTTTATCAGCTTTTTGTTTTTCATTTTCTGATAGCTCATTACGTAAACTTTGAGCATCTAAACCGGTAAAAACTCCATGAATTGATTCATCAAGTAAAATTTTTCTAATAATTTCACCAGAAGTTGTCATTTTTCCTTGACCCGCAAGATAAAGTGGATAATAGAAACCAGAATAGAACAAGAACGTTTCTAAGAAAACACTTGAAACTCTTGCCATATATTGATCAAAAATAGAGGCTTCTTTTCCCCAAAGTTTATGATAATTAGAGATAATTTTATCAGATTTATATTTTAAATGAGGCTCTTCAATTACCCAAGTATCTAATAGATAATTTGTTTCACTAGATGGAAGTAACGTTGTAAAAATATGTGAATAACTTTTAGCATGAATTTGTTCCATCATTTGCATAAATGAATAAACTGCTTTTTTACGTAAATCCGTTGTATGTAGCATAATTAATGGCATACCATCATCCGCTTGATGTGTATCTAATCCAGTTAAACCTGCTAAAGCACGTTTAAACGTATTTTTTTCATCCTCTGTTAGTGTCTTCCAACTTGCTATATCCTTTGAAACTTTAAATTCTGTTTCTACCCACATTTGTGAAATGTTTTGACGCCAAAACATATTTGTCATATCTTCTTGAGTATTCCAATTGACGGCCTTCATTAATAAAATCCTCCTCTATTTATTAACCATTACATTATTTAAGAGGATAAGATTAAAATGCTTCTCTATGAGAATAATTTAATCTTTCCTCTAAATATTTATTTCACTATTAATTAAATTGCACAACTTGTACATTCTTCAACACTTAATAATTTATTACGTGTATAGTATAAAGATTTCAATCCTTTGTGATGTGCGTATACGTATAATCGTGACAATTCACGTGTTGAAATTTCAGAATTAACATATAAAATTGTTGAAATCCCTTGGTCCACATGTGTTTGAATTGTTGAAATTAAATCTATAAGTTTCATTTGATCAGTATTAAATGCTGATTTATAGTACCACATTGTTTCAGGTGATAAGAAAGGCATTGGATAAAATGTTTCAGCATTTCCATACGTACGTCGTTCAATTTGATCTACGATTGGCATGACCGAACTAGTTGCATTCTGAACATATGAAATACTTTGAGTTGGTGCAATAGCTAATCGATAAGCATGATATAAACCATATTCTTGTACTTGTTGTTGTAATGATTTCCAGTCTTCTGATGTAGGAATTTGCATATTAGCAAATAATTCTTTTACTTTTTCAAATTGTGGCACGAACTCTTGTGATGTATAAAAATCAAAATATTTGCCACTTGCATAATCTGATTTATCAAAATCTTGATATGCTTCTCCACGTTCTTTAGCAATTTCCATAGAACGTTCAATTGAATAATAGTTCATCATCATAAAGAAAATATTAGCAAAATCTTTGGCTTCTTCAGATTCATAGCCAATTTTATTTTTCGCTAAATAGCCATGTAAGTTCATTACACCTAAACCTACAGAATGTAACTCATTATTTGCTTTTTTCACACCTGGTGCATTTTGAATATTTGCTTCGTCACTTACTACTGTTAATGCATCCATTCCAGTATGTACTGAATCTCTGAATTTACCCGTTTCCATTACATTCACTATGTTCAATGAACCTAAATTACATGAAATATCACGTTTAATTTCATCTTCAATTCCATAGTCATTAATAATAGACGTTTCCTGTAATTGGAAAATTTCAGTACATAAATTACTCATTTTAATTTGACCAATATTTGAATTCGCATGTACTTTATTCGCATTATCTTTAAACATTAAATATGGATAGCCTGATTGCAGTTGTGTTTGAGCAATCATATTCAACATTTCTCGTGCATCTTTTTTCTTTTTAAGAACATTAGGATTAGCTACAAGTTCATCATAATATTTTTCAATATCAATATCGTCTAATGTCACTCCATATTCTTGTTTTACAGTATGAGGTGCAAACATATAAAAGTCTTTACCTTCTTTAGCTAAATCAAAGAATTTAGATGGAACAATAAGACCAGTGGAAATTGTTGATAGACGTAAGTCTTCATCGGCATTTACTTTTTTAGTATCTAAGAATTCTTCAACATCATAATGGAAAATGTTTAAATATACTGCTCCAGCTCCAGGACGTTGACCTAATTGATCAGCATAACTAAATCCACCCTCTAATGCTTTTGCTACAGGTAATACACCTTTAGCTACGCCTTTAATACCTTTAATTGCTTCACCACGTGCACGTAATTTAGATAAATTGATAGCCACGCCACCACCAATTTTACTTAATTGTTTAGCAGTAGAATCTATGAAATTAATTGAGTTTAGACTATCATCAACTTCTAGTAAAAAACATGAAACAAGCTCTCCACGACGTGCGCGTCCTGCATTTAAAAATGTAGGTGTAGCAGGTTGATAACGTTGTTCAATCATCGCTAAAATAAATTGTTTAGCTTGTTCTTTATTACCATCTGCTAAATATAGAGCAACTATAGCAACATGTTGATTATAGTCTTCTAAGTACTTAGATTTATCATTTGTTTTTAAAGCATAATCTTTATAAAATTTGCTTGCAGACATATAACTAGCAAATTCAAAATTAATAGATTTTGCGAATTCGATAATTTCTATTAAATCTTCTTCGCTATATTTCTTAAATACATTAAAATAAAAATGATTATCTACTAAGTAATGTAAACGTTCAATTTCGCTATCAAAATAAATTGTTTTATCGCTAATTTCTTCTAAGTAAACGTTTAAAGCTTCTTGATCTTTCTCAAGATTAAAAAAGCCATTGTCTTTACGTTTAGTTACTTCATTGTTTAATTCAATATGATTGTACTTTTTCTCGTCCATAATCTTCATTGAAATGCCCCACCTTATCTCTAAATTCGATAACATCTTTATTTGTACCTTGAACCTCAAATTTCATTAATAAAGGCACATGGTATGTTTCAGAAATTGTTCGACCTGCTTTCGCAAAGTTTTGTCCCCAGTTACGATTACCACTAGCAGCAACAGCACGTATATAGGCATGATTAACTTCTAGAAAAGACTGTACTTCCTTAGGAACTTCACCAAAACCAATTGTACCTGTAACTAAAATATAAGGTTCTTCTATACTATCCTTACAATTGTCTTTATTGATTTCTAATACATTTTTAATTTCACTACGTTTTATAAATCTTCGTACATTTCCTGAAAAAGAGAAATAAACTACTTTCATAGGAACGCCCTCTTTCGACAATCTTATTAATTAAAAAGAAGTTCTCTTAGTCTTATAAGAAAACTTACTTTTAGAACGAATATCATTTCGTTAACTTAATCAAGCTAATACTACATATTGTGTTTCTAATTATTAATCTTTAAAAATCATTATTTGTAAATCGTTCATGTAAATAGTGTAGATTCCGAAAAAATCAACCCAAATAAGTGTGAAATTGCTACTAAAATGAATTATTCATACAATCTTTCTATTTTCCTCAAACACAACATATTGTGTCTCAATTCAAAACCCAACACTATATTCTGTGTTTCATTATACATAAATGGTACCCTAATTAAAAGTTAATATTTGATGTCAAATGTTCGTGAAATCGGTTAAAGGTGCATCATAGCTATATTAAAAACTAAGAAAATTTTATTTTAGTTTTTTTAAGGTATTTCACTTGATTTTTTGCCTACCATTACTAAACCTTATTTATTCGGGATTTCCAATACATAAGAATGTAAATCGTAATATATTGTTAACCATTTATTAAAAAAAATAACTCATTTTTTATATTAAAAGCCGAATAAATTTCTATTTTACGAATTAAAAATTTAGAGTATATCTAACCATATTAAGAACATATGTTCGTTATCATTATAATTTTTCTTTTTTATCTTTGCAAGTACTTATGCATCCACAAATAAATTATGCTAATATATAGACGTTAAATTTTTATAAATGAGGAGATATACTTTGAATCCTAAGGTAAAAGGTATCATTGCTATTTTAATTTCTGCTATTGGTTTTAGTTTTATGTCTGTTTTTTTTAGACTAGCCGGAGACTTACCCGTATTTCAAAAATCTTTAGCAAGAAATTTGGTAGCCATGTTTATTCCATTATTTTTCATAATAAAATATAGGCAACCTATATTGGGTAAAATGAGTAGTCAACCCCTTTTAATGACTAGATCGACGTTAGGTCTTATAGGGGTATTATTAAATATTTACGCTATTGATCACATGGTGTTAAGTGATGCTGATACTTTAATGAAGCTTAACCCTTTTTGGACTATTTTATTAAGTTTAATATTTTTAAAAGAGAATATTAAAAGGTATCAAATTATAGCTATGTTAATTGCTATTTTTGGTATGTTATTCATTGTTAAACCAGAATTTTCTTCAACTATGTTCTCTTCTTTAGCCGGTTTATTCTCAGGTATCTTCGCTGCATCTGCATATACTTGTGTACGAGCATTAAGTAAACGTGAAGCACCTTATACTATTGTATTTTATTTTTCATTATTTTCAGTCATCGTTCTTATTCCATTTTCTATTGCAACATATGAACCGATGACAAAGTTACAAATTATATATTTATTAGGAGCTGGATTATCAGCGGCAGTAGGACAAATTGGTATTACATTAGCATATAGTTTTGCTCCAGCAAAAGACATTTCTATTTTTACGTATGCTTCTATATTATTTACTGCATTATTTGGCTTTATATTATTCGGAGAAACACCAGATTTCTATGCATTTATAGGTTATATCATCATTATTGGCGCTAGTTACTTTATGTTTGAAAAAGCACGTAGACAATCTAATACATCTAACAATTAGGAGGCAAATTATGACACAAGGTCGCAATAAAGAAGAATTACAAGATATTACATTATTAGGCAATCAAAATAATAAATATGAATTTGACTATACACCCCAAGTACTCGAAACTTTTGATAATAAACATCAAGGAAGAGATTATTTTGTAAAGTTTAATTGTCCAGAATTCACTTCTCTTTGCCCCATCACTGGACAACCCGATTTTGCTACAATTTATATTTCATATATACCAAATATAAAAATGGTAGAATCAAAATCACTAAAATTATATTTATTTAGTTTTAGAAATCATGGTGATTTTCACGAAGATTGTATGAATATTATCATGAATGACTTAATTGACTTAATGGATCCTCATTATATAGAAGTATGGGGTAAGTTCACGCCACGTGGAGGCATTTCAATAGATCCATATACAAATTATGGTCGTCCAAACTCTAAATATGAAAAGATGGCCGAACATCGTTTAATGAATCACGATATGTATCCTGAAAAAATAGACAATCGATAAAATGTTTTTAACTCCTTTTATTTTTACTAATGTAATATAAAAGGAGTCATTTTTATTCTAGTTTTTTTTAATAAACTATTGCGATTTATTAAATTAAAGCGTATTTTAATATTATCGTTGAAATTTATAAAGATATAGGTCTTTTATTTTTATAAGTTATTATATTTTATTTGACTGAAAATTCTAAAAATTTATATTTTTAAGAAATTTTTGTAAAACTTAATTGTACAATCTTATTTACATAGTAATCAGTCATATTAGGAAAGAAAGGAGTGGGATGTTAATGGCAACAAATAACTCCCATGAACAAACAATTCAATCAATACCACAGAAAGGATTTTTCGGTCATCCTAGGGGATTAGGTGTGCTCTTTTTCGTAGAGTTTTGGGAAAGATTCAGTTACTACGGTATGCGTGCGATGCTCATATTTTATATGTATTTCGCAATACACCAGAATGGATTAGGTATTGATAAAACTACAGCAATGTCAATTATGTCAGTATATGGAGCACTGATTTACATGTCTTCTATTCCTGGCGCATGGATTGCTGATAGAATTACAGGCACACGTGGTGCTACTTTATTAGGTGCTGTACTTATTATTATTGGACATATCTGTTTAAGTTTACCATTCGCCTTATTTGGTTTATTCTCATCAATGTTCTTTATTATTATCGGATCAGGTTTAATGAAACCTAATATTTCAAATATTGTAGGTCGTTTATATCCTGAAAATGATACACGTATTGATGCAGGTTTCGTTATTTTCTATATGTCTGTTAACTTAGGTGCATTAATTTCACCTATCATACTGCAACATTTTGTAGATATACGTAATTTCCATGGTGGCTTCCTTCTTGCAGCTATTGGTATGGCATTAGGTCTTGTTTGGTATTTATTATTTAATAGAAAAAATTTAGGTAGTGTTGGAATGAAACCTACGAATCCACTATCTAAAGAAGAAAAGCGTAAATATGGAATGATTATCGGTATCATAGTAGCAATTGTGATTGTCGTATTATTAGTTACATATTATACCCATACACTTTCCTTCGATTTAATTAGTAATACTGTATTAGTTCTAGGAGTAGCTTTACCAATCATTTACTTTACAACTATGCTTCGTAGTAAAGACGTTACCGATGGAGAACGTTCTCGAGTAAAAGCATTTATACCTTTATTTATTTTAGGTATGTTATTCTGGTCAATTCAAGAACAAGGTTCTAACGTTTTAAATATTTATGGTTTGGAACGTTCTGACATGCAACTCAACTTATTTGGTTGGACAACTCGATTTGGAGAAGCTTTGTTCCAATCTATCAATCCATTATTTATTTTATTATTTGCACCAGTTATTTCTATGATTTGGTTAAAAATGGGTAAAAAGCAACCTTCTTTAGCTATTAAATTTAGTATTGGTACATTACTAGCAGGTTTATCATACATTCTAATTGGATTAGTTGGTTTAGGTTATGGACATACACAATTCTCAGTTAACTGGGTTATTTTATCATATGTAATCTGTGTTATTGGGGAACTTTGTTTATCACCTACAGGTAATAGTGCTGCTGTTAAACTTGCACCTAAAGCATTTAATGCTCAAATGATGAGTGTATGGCTATTAACAAATGCTTCAGCACAAGCAATTAACGGTACATTAGTAAAATTAATTAAACCACTTGGTCAAACTAATTATTTTATTTTCTTAGGCACAGTTGCTATTGTTATTACTCTTATCATTTTAGTTTTCTCACCTAAGATTACGAAAGCTATGAAAGGTATTCACTAATTAAATACAAAATAGTAAAAAATACTTCTAGTTATAACATATAGAAGTATTTTTTACTTATATATTTAAAATTATAAAATTCAGGGTAATTATTTATAATATAATTTTAAATGAAAGTAGGTTGAACTATGGAGCAACAGTATAATCATGGGGTGTTATTTTACCATGAACATAGCGGACTTAAAGATATCTATGATGGATTGGGAGAAGTCGCTAAATCACTAACTCAGTTATGTAAGCATCTTTCAATACAATTAAGTGAAAATGAAGGTAACATTGAAAGATATTGTAAAGAAATAAAAGACCATACTTATAGTAATGATATCGATATCGTTTTTATATTGGGAGGAGACGGTACAGTTAACGAATTGATTAATGGTGTAATGAAATATGATCTAAACCTTCCTATAGGTATCATTCCAGGTGGAACATTTAACGATTTTACTAAAACATTAAACTTAAATCCTGACTTCAAAAAAGCTAGTGAACAATTGTTGTCTTCACATGTTGAGTCATATGATGTTATGAAAGTAAATGATAATTATGTACTTAACTTTGTCGGGCTAGGACTTATGGTGCAAAATGCTGAAAATGTTCAAGAAGGACGCAAAGATATCTTTGGAAAATTAAGCTATGTTGGTTCCACTGTAAAAACACTCATGAATCCCGACCATTTTGACTATACAATGACAGTAGACGACAAAGAATATAAAGGAAATACGTCTATGCTAGTTATAGCAAATGGACCTAATATTGGTGGCAGTCGCATTCCACTTACAGATCTTTCTCCACAAGATGGAAAATTAAATAGTTTTATATTTGAACAACAAAGTTTTAGTATTTTAAACGATATTTTCAAAAAAAGAGATAGCATGAATTGGAATGAAATTACCGAAGGAATTAATCATATTCCAGGTTCTCACATAACATTACGCACTGAACCAACTATGAAAGTAGATATTGATGGAGAAATTAATTTAGAAACACCTATCACTATTGATGTGTTACCTAAAGCAATCAATATCCTTACTTTTTCGAATGATGAGAAATAACAACTATATCATAATCAAAAGGTATGTATGATTGCTTCAAGCTTCATACATACCTTTTTACTTTAATTGTTATTTAAAAACATTGCTTCTACATCTTTCCAGCCATTCACTCGTTTAAAACGTGTTTCATTTATATTATGTGCAGCCGTAAAGATAATAGGTTCTCCTTCGAAAATTTGAAGCTGACGAGGATTATCATCTATTAAATAATCTGTTTTAACAATATTTTTTCTTCCACAAAAAATAAAATGCTGTGGATCTAAAAATGGAAAATATTCTAATAACCATTCATATTTATCATGAAATGAAGTGGGTACGTCCATTGCCGCTGTAGCGATGTATACATCATAATGCTCATTAAGTTTTTCTACTGCCTCTTGAGCATGTGGTATCACTTTAAGATGTCTAAAAAACTCTGGCGCTCTTAAAATATCTCTTACTAACCCATCATGTTCAGGAATCACATGGTTTAATTTGTGACCATTTAATGATTCCATTGTAATTCCTAATTTAGTTTCAATATTAACTGCTTCAATAATTGCACCTAAAGTATCTGCTAATACTTCATCCATATCTATTGCTATAGATTTACGTGCCATGCTATCACTTCCTTAGTTATCTTTTGCACATTTTCAAAGTATAGCAAAAAACCTTTAATTCGTCATGAATCGTAATTAAAGGTTTTTCATTAGTTTAATAATTAAATTGTTTTAATACTTCAATCATTTTATTATTTTGTTCTTCAAATCCAATTGTAATACGTACTCCATTAGGAAATGGTCTAGTGATACAGCCAACGTTTAGTAATTCATTATACAATGCTTGTGGCTTATCTGTTACTACAAATACAAAGTTCGTTTGACTAGGTAAAAAGTGTTTACTTTGTTCAATGTCATAAAACTTTTCACGTTCTTTTGCATTTTTTTTAGTAATCTCTTTTAAATAATCTTGATCCTCTAATGCTGCAATCGCTGCATATTCTGAAATTCGTGTCACATTAAATGGTGGACGAATGATATTCCATTTTTCAATAGCTTCATTTGTTGCCACAACATATCCTACACGTAAACCTGCTAATCCATATGCTTTAGAAAATGTTCTTAATAAAAATGCATTATCAAAGCGTTCTTGTAGTTTTAATGTATCAGGATAATCTTCAGCAGTGACGAATTCGAAATACGCTTCATCAATTAAGACTGGCACATGACTTGGAACACGTTCCAAAAATGACTCTAATTCATCATGACTAAAATATGTACCTGTAGGATTATTAGGATTACATAACCATACTAATGAGGTATCAGAATTAACCTCTTTTAAAATGCCTTCCAAATCAAATCCGCCATTTTTTAACGGTACTTTTACAACTTCAGCTGATTCAACAATCGCATTATGATAATATTGTCCAAAAGTAGCTTCACTTGTCACAATTTTATCTCCTGGTGTTAAAACTGCTCTAGAAATCATAAGTATTACTTCATCTAAACCTGCGCCAAATAAAATTCGAGATTCATCAACATTTAAATGCTTACTAATTGCTTTTCGTAATGATGGAGAGCCTGTTTCCGGATAGTAGAATAACTCATCTAAGTGCGCTTCAATTGCTTCTTTTACACGAGGTGATGGTCCATATAAATTTTCATTCGATGCTAGTTTATATAACTCACCTTCTATACCAAATTTTTCTTTAAGTGCTTGCGGTGATAACCCAGGTTGATATGCCGATAATTGTTGTAGTTGTTTTTTCATTTATGATCACTCCTATATAAATTAAGTTACTTTCCTTTTTCACTTATTAATTAAAATAGTACCATAAATTATCGATTTATACTTTATGTGTTAAAAAGCTCATAGATAAAATGTATCTATGAGCTTTTTACAAATTTAATGTGCCAATCCTTCTTTTTCTAAATATTGTTTAGCAACTTTATATGGATCTTCATTTTTCACTGTCACTTTATAATTCATTTCTTGCATTTGTTCATCCGTAATTTTATTTGATAATTGATTTAAAGCTTTTTTAATTTCCGGATGTTCTTTTAGAAACTTTTCTTTAAACATTGGAGCACCTTGATAAGGTGGGAAAACATGTTTATCATCTTTAAGTACTACCATATCATATTGTTTTAATTCAGCATCTGTAGAATACGCATCAATAAGATTAATGTCGCCTTTCTCTACTGCCGTATAACGTAGTTTAGGTTCCATTTGTTTAATATTAGAAAGATTCAAGTTATATTTTTTAGCTACTGCTTTATAACCATCATCTCTATCTTTAAATTCCATAGTAAATCCTGGTTTAAGTTGACCTTGTACTTTACGTAAATCACCAATTGATTGTAAATTATATTGTTTAGCAAAATCTCTTTTAACAGCTAAAGCATAGGTATTATTATATTTCATTGGTTTAAGCATCGTCATATCATATTTTTTCTCTAAACTTGCTTTAGCTTGGTGATATACATCAGCTTCTTTTTTAGATTTTAGATCCTCTTTAGTAAGTTCTCCTAGTACTGTACCTGTAAATTCTAAGTACCCATCTATATCGTCTGATTTTAACGCATTAAATAAGAATGAGGTTTTACCCATACCACTTTTAACGTTAACTGTATCATGTGTTTCCTCTTCAATTAATATTTTATACATATTCGTAATAATTGAAGGTTCAGAACCTAATTTTCCTGCCATAGTAATCGTTGCACTTTTTTTACCAAAGAGTGGAACAACAATAACAAGTAAGATAATTAATAGAATAATACCTAGTGTAATAAGAAGTTTTTTATAAGATAATTTCGCCATATAACGCAATATAAAATCAAATAAAATAGCTAATAATGCAGCTGGAATAGCGCCAATCAATATAAGTGCTGTATTGTTACGATCAATGCCTAATAAGATCAAATCCCCTAATCCACCTGCTCCAATTAATGCAGCTAATGTAGCAGTACCAATAATAAGCACCATAGCTGTACGTATACCTGCCATAATGACTGGCATTGCAATAGGTAACTCGACTTTAGTTAAACGTCGCATTGGTTTCATACCGATACCTTTGGCTGCTTCTGTTAGAGAAGGCTCTACTTCTTTAATACCTGTATATGTATTTCTTAAAATAGGTAATAGCGCATATACTACTAATGCAATAATTGCTGGAACTTTTCCTATACCAAAAATTGGAATCATTAATCCAAGTAAAGCAAGGGATGGAATAGTTTGTAATACCGCTGCGATATTCATTACAACTTCAGATAAACGCTTTGTTTTAGTTAAAGCAATACCAAGTGGTACTGCAATTAAAATTGCGATAAATAAAGCAATAAAAGAAATTTGTATGTGCTCAAAAATTGTTCTTAGTAATTCTCCTCTACGATCATTGAGCGTTGTTAAAAATTCGTTCATGTTTTAACCCTCCTTATCATTTTTAGATAGATAGTCAAAAACATCTTCTCTTCTTAATAATGACTGTGTTAAAGCATGATTATTTTCTACAATGACTGCTTCATGTTTAGCAAGTATCTCGTAAATATCTTGAAGTTTCATACTATCTTTTATAATTGGGTATCCTTGTTTTTCGTCATATTCAGTAAGTGTTCTTGTAAGATTTAGATCGGAGATTTTTGAATTATTGATATCTTTATGCAAGTGATCGCCCATAAACTCTCGAACAAATTGATTTCTAGGATGCTCTTGGAATCCTTCAGGTGTGTCAATTTGTTCAACACGACCATCATTTAATAAACAAATACGATCTCCTAATTTCATTGCTTCTTGTATATCGTGTGTTACAAAAATAATTGTCTTTTTAATTTTCGTTTGTAATTCTAATAAATCATCTTGTAATTTTTCTCTACTAATGGGGTCTAACGCACTAAAAGGTTCGTCCATTAATATTACTGGAGGATCAGCTGCTAATGCTCTTACCACGCCTACACGTTGACGTTGTCCTCCCGATAATTCATCTGGTTTACGATCTCGGTATGTATTTGGATCTAATCTAACCATATCTAATAATTCATCTACACGTCGATGAATATCTTTGTCTTTCCACTTTTTCATTTGAGGAACTTGTGCGATATTTTCTTTAATCGTCATATGCGGAAATAATGCGATTTGTTGTAGTACATATCCAATATCCCAACGCATCTCATAAACTGGATAATCACTCACTGGCTTATCTTTAAAATAAATGTATCCTTCACTTAACGGTATTAATCGATTAATCATTTTTAAAGTAGTTGTTTTTCCACAACCTGAAGGTCCGATTAAAATAAAAAATTCTCCTTCATTAATTTTAAAACTCACATCATCAACTGCAACATTCGTTCCATAACGTTTTGTTACATTTTTAAACTCTATCATCTTGTCACCTTCATTTCCTTCACATCACTATAAAATTTATATTGCTTATTTTCTATTAAATCATGTTTATTGATAAATTCATACTTAATAGATTTAAATACTAATTATTTTTTAACAATAAAAAATAAAACAACTTAAAACATTTTTCTAGCTTCTAAGTTGTTTTATTAAGTCATATTTAATTTTTTGTTAGATATTCGTTTTATATGATTGGATTGTTTCAAGAAATTTAGGACAATAATGTTTTAACTTATAGCTTCCTACACCATCTATCGCAATCATTTCTTGTTTAGATTCTGGTTTACGTTTAGCAAACTCTTCTAATGTATAGTCAGAAAAAATACTCACAGGCGCAATATTCAACTTTTCACTTAATTGACGGCGAACTTCTACTAATTCACTATATAAAGCACGATCAACGCCTTCTATTGTATTAATGAAAACTTTTTCCTTACTTTTATGTTTAAATGGCGTCGTATACACTGTGACATCATTATTCAATAATTCTTTCACACTTTCATCACACGTTAGAATTTCATTATATTCATTTAAAAAGCCTTTAAACCGTAACTCATCAATTAAATGACTTAACTCTGAAGTAGTATAGTCTTTCATCAATCCATGTGTTGTAAGTTGATGATAATGATTGTATTTAATATAATCACTTAATTCTCCACGTAACACTTGAATAATAACATGATAGTTTTCTTGTTGACGCATGCGTGCGATACAACTAATAATCATTTTTGCTTCATTGGTCATGTCATAAGTTTTATTTTGTTGAATGCAATTACTACATTGACCGCATTCCTCTAGACGCGCATTCGGTTCAAAATAATGTACAATTGTCGCTTCTAAGCACTTTTTCGTTTTAGTATACTGAATCATTTTAGTTAGTTTCTCGCCCATTTTATCTTTATAATCATCATCTGCTTGCGAAACAGTAATAAAATATTCATGTAATCCTTTATCTCTTTCACTAAATAATAAAATACATTCACTTTTTAAGCCATCTCGTCCTGCACGACCCGCTTCTTGATAGTATGATTCAAGATCTCCAGGCATGTTGTAATGAATAACATAACGAACATTAGATTTATCAATACCCATTCCAAATGCATTTGTTGCGATAACAACTTTAATACGATCGTATACAAAGTCATTTTGAGCTTCTTCTCTTTCTTTATTTGTTAAACCTGCATGATAAATAACAGAAGCAATATTTATAGATTCTAGAGATTCTTGTAATTCTTCTACTTGTTTACGCGTAGAACAATAAATAATACCTGCTTGATCTTTATGAGCTTTAGCATATTCAATAACAAATTTTTGTCTTTGATATGTCGGATTTACTTTAAAAATGAGATTACGTCTTTTGGTACTTGTTTTAATTTCATCTTCTTTTCGGATATTTAATTTTTCCATAATATCTTGTTGAACTTCGGCCGTAGCTGTAGCTGTAAGAGCTACAATCGTAAAATCTTGAGGTAGTGTAAACACTTTGTTTATGACGCTTTGATAACTAGGTCTAAAATCATGTCCCCATTTTGAAATACAGTGAGCCTCATCAAATGCAATTAAGTTAATATCAATTTGACTAAGCAACTTTAAAAAATAGTTACTTTCAAAACGTTCAGGTGCCACATATAAAAATTGAATGCCTTCAGTGATTAACTTATTTTCAATCTCAGATTGTTGTTTTTTATTTAAACTACTATTTAGATAGGCTGCTTCGATACCCATTGCTTTTAACTGATCCACTTGGTCTTTCATTAAAGAAATCAATGGACTTATTACTATCGTTGTACCACCTAACATTAAACCAGGCACTTGATAACATATTGATTTACCACCACCTGTAGGCAAGACACCTAATACATTATGATGATTTAATATTTTAGAAATTATCTCTTTTTGACCTGGTCTAAACGTATCATAACCAAAATAATGTGACAAAGTTGCTTCCATACTTACATTCCCCTTATTGCTCTTTTATTTCTTCTAATTCACTCCATCTCGTGATGTCTACATCATATGATTGCTCTAGATGTTCTTTTTCTTCATTTAATTCTTTTATTTTAGCGTAGTCAGCGCTCGCTTCTACCATTTCAGTATCAATCTGCTCTAGTCTATGTTCTGTCGTTTCAATACGTTCCATTAGGGCTTCATATTCACGTTTTTCTTTATAAGACAGTCCCGTCTTTTTACGAACGTTTGATTTAGTTTTAGGTTGTTGAGCTTGTTTTTCAAGTATATCCTGTCGATCTTTTTCTTTTTTATAGGCCTCATAATCTTCGAATGTTCCAATAATACGTTCTAATTGGCCATCGTGAATATACCAATATTCTTGTGCTACTTTATTTAAAAAATAACGATCATGACTTACTGTAACTACTGCCCCTCCGAATGTACTAATGTAGTCTTCTAAAATTGTTAATGTTTCAGTATCAAGATCATTGGTTGGCTCATCAAGTAACAGAACATTAGGTTGATGAACAAGCAATCTTAACAAATATAATCGTTTTTGCTCTCCACCTGATAATTTATAAATCTTTTTACCATGAGTAGCACTCGGAAATAGAAATCGCTCTAACAATTGAGTAACTGAAACTGAAGTACCATCTTTTTCTTTTGCCACTTCACTTTCTTCTCTCAAATAGTCAATCATACGTATGTCTCTATCCAAAGTTTCTTCTGTTTGTTTAAAATAAGCTATTTTTACAGTTTGGCCAACTTTTAATTCTCCAGAATAATCAGTATCATCTTGATTTAAAATATTTAACATTGTCGTTTTCCCTGCACCATTTGGGCCAACAATACCAATTCTTTGACCACTTTGAATAATTTCAGTTACATCTTTGAATAATATTTTATTTTGAATCTTTTTCGTTAAATGATCTAACTCAAATACTTGTTTGCCTAATCTAGAATAAGCAAGATTGAGTTGACCTTTATCTTTTTGATGATGAGATTGAACTTCTGTCTCTAAATCATTAAATCGATTAATTCGAGCTTGTTGTTTTGTCGTTCTTGCTTTTGCGCCTGTACGCATCCACGCAAGTTCTTGTTTATAAAGTGCTTTTTGCTTTTCTTGTTGTTTTTGTTCAATCACTTCATTTTCAGCTCTCATTGCAATGTAATCTTCATAGTTTCCTGGATAAGATTTAAGTTTTCCTCTATCTAATTCCACAATACGTGTAGCAATCTCATTTAAAAAATAGCGATCATGTGTCACAAATAAAACTGTATGTGGATATTGCTTAACATAGTTAATTAACCAATTAATTGATTCAAAGTCTAAATGGTTTGTAGGCTCATCTAACAATAACAAATCAGGTTGTTCAATAAGCGTCTTAGCTAAGACAACACGTTTTTGTTGTCCCCCTGATAATTCTTTAACTTTTTTAGTCGTATTATTAATACCTAATTTTGATAAAATAGTTTTAATTTCAGCATTGTAATCCCATGCATGGTGTTGATCCATAAGTTCTTGAGCTTCCATCATTTTTTTAAAATTCGCATCGTTTTGATGTTCTGTATATATAGTCACAGCTTCTTCATATGTTTTAATAATACGTAAAGTATCTGTATCGGAACTTAGAACAGCTTGAAATACTGTCATATCACCATTTAAATGTTGCTTCTGTGAAGAATAACGAATGCGATACTGATTAGGATGAGTTATATCGGCTGAAAAATCTTCATCTAAACTACCAATGACTTTTAATAAAGTACTTTTACCAGTACCATTTATACCTACAAGTCCAATTTTTTCATGTTCAGAAATAGAGAGATTTAAGTCATCAAAAATAACTTTATCAGCATATGATTTATTTAGTTGTTCTATTTTATACGCTTCCATATTTTTACTTCCTTTTTAATATCGAAATTTCAATATATTTCTGATAAGCTTAATTCAGTTCTATATATTATACACCTTTTTAATGCTAAATGATATAAGGAGAAAATAGATATGATAGACTTTTTCGAAAATTTACCACCTTATCTTCAAGCACTTATTGCCGGTATTATTACTTGGTTATTAACCGCTTTAGGTGCTGCATCAGTCTTTATTTTTAAGACTGTAAACAAAAAAATTCTAACTTCTATGCAAGGTTTTGCCGCTGGAATTATGATTGCTGCAAGTTTTTGGTCTTTATTACAACCTTCCCTTGATTATGGTAAAAATGGTCATTTACCTGCTTGGTTACCTGCTGCGATTGGTTTTATTCTAGGTGGTGTGTTTATTAGAGGACTTGATGCAGTCATTCCACATATACACCAAAAAATCGGTGATAAAAGTCAATATCGAGAAGGCGTTAAAACTTCTTTAAGTAAAAATGCTTTACTAGTATTAGCTATCACTTTACACAATATTCCTGAAGGTTTATCAATTGGTGTAGCATTTGGTGGAATTGCAACTGGAAATGGACAAGCTACCTTTTTTGGAGCCCTTGGTTTAGCAATTGGTATTGGTATTCAGAATATTCCAGAAGGAGCTGCTTTGTCCATGCCGATTAGAGCCGCTGGTGCAACACGTTTTAAAGCATTTAATTATGGTCAAGCATCAGCAATAGTAGAACCTATTTTTGCAACTATAGGTGCCATTGCAATTATTTTTATCACTCCAGTACTACCTTATGCATTAGCTTTTGCAGCAGGAGCAATGATTTTTGTAGTTGTAGAAGAGCTTATTCCTGATTCTCAATCGGGTAATAATACAGATTTAGCTACATTAAGCTTAATGCTTGGTTTTGTAATAATGATGATATTAGACGTATCATTAGGATAATTAAATTAAAGAATAAGCCTGAGACATAATAAATTGTTTTAGGCGTTTTTTATATATTGGCAGTCAATTCTAGTCTCGGAACTCCAACATAAAAATTTTCAATAAGAAAGTCTACGTCTAACGCAAGTTAAGAATACGTTGCCACAATAAAACGACGAATTCAAAATGAATTCTGTCACACTCCCTTTCTTTTTTGTTTATTTTTAATGCAACTATAAAAAACCCGTAGATAAAACTTATCTACGGGCATTTAATATAGAATGTTTATTTTACACACTCTCTAATATTGAATTATTTTTGATTTCCATAAGGACCTATTTTGTAGTCATATTTTGACGGATTAATTTTTTTGAAATCTGGATTATTGTAGAATCTGAATAGGTCACCATTTAATACGTCGTCACTCATTTCTAAATCTTTTTCCACCTGTTTCTTATTTTTTTCTAAATCTTTAGGTGGCGTTGTTATTAATTCATTATTTTTATTTGAATATACTTTACCATTCACAAATTTATAATCTTTTGTGATGAAATCACCATTACGGAATGGAATCACATCATTATGATCTTTAGATAACATATCTGTACCCAACATTAAATAATTCTTCGAGTCAATACCAACTAAATGTAAAATAGTAGGCATAACATCCACTTGTCCAGCATATGTTTCATCTACAGTCCCATTTTTACCAGGAATTTTTAACCAGAAGCCAGTACGATTTAAATCTGTGAATTTAGCTGGTGTAATTTGCTCACCCAGTAATTTTTCCATTGCATTGTTATGGTTTTCAGAAATACCATAATGGTCACCGTAAATCATAATAACTGAATCATCATATAATCCTTTAGTTTTCAAATCATTAATATACTGTTCTAAAGCTTGATCTAAGTAATGCGCCGTTTGAATATATCCATCTACAGTAGAATCGCCTGTATTCGGCTTATCAATACTTGCATCTTCTGAATTTAAAGTAAATGGATAATGGTTAGTTAATGTAATTAAATGGGAATAAAAAGGTTGTTTCATTTTAGATTGATATTCTGCTGATGCTTTAAAGAAAGGTTTATCTTTTAACCCTAAGTTCACGACATTTTCATCCGACATATCGTAATATGTTGCATCGTAAAATTTATCTATACCAAAATGTTTATAAATTTGATCACGGTTCCAAAATGTTTTGTAATCCCCGTGCATAACATCAGAAGTGTAACCTTCTTTTTGATCTAAAATTGCTGGTAAAGATTGATATGTGTTATCTCCTTTTAATGAATACGCAGATCCTTGAGGTAAACCATATAAACTATTATCCATTGTAAATTCTGAATCAGAAGTTTTACCTTGTCCTGTTTGATGGAAGAAGTTTGGATAATATCTAAAGTCATCGTTACCAGTCGATAATTTATTTAAGAAAGGTGTAACTTCCTTACCATTTACTTTTTTATTAATTAAAAATGTTTGAAAACTTTCCAAATGTATTTTTATGATATTTTTCTTCTTAGCAATACCATAATATTCAGGGTTTGGTTCCGTATTTTTTTGTTTCGTATAATTTAAAACACGAGTTAAATCATCTTCAGAAGCCAATGCTTTTTGTTGATTGTTTTGAATCGTTTTAACACCATCATATACAGTAAAATTATATGGTCCTAAATATTTAACTAAATATTTGTGATCAAATGTACGAGTTAATAATTCAGGTCGATCAGTTTCAGCAAAAGCTAAGTTTAAAAAGAACAATGCAATTGATGCTGCCATCACTACTGGTACAAACTTTTTACTAAATACACGTTTGTCTAACCAACTTCGTTTAAAAATTAAAATAAACAGATATACAATCGTATCTAAGAAATACACAAAGTCATACCATTTAAAAGAGGCACTTACTGCGCCCCCCATCGATTCAACGTTACTCGCTTGATTTAATGTACTAAACGTTAAAAAGTCTGAGAAGAACCTAAAATAAACAACATTAGCATAGAGTAAAAATGTTAATAAGAATCCTCCAATAAAAATAAACCAATATGCTTTCTTACCTTTAAAGAACAAAAAGATACTTAAAATAAGCGCGATTAAACTATATGGATTCATCAATAGTATTAAATTTTGAACTAATCCTTTAACACCTAAAGAAAAATCTACATAGTATGAGAAATACGTTTTCAAGGTTACTGTAAATACAGTCATTAAGAAAAACGCAAAAAGACTTATTTTTCTTTTGTGTAAACTCATGAATGTTTCCTCCGTTTATAGTTATTCAAATACGGCCATTTACAAATGCTATTTTTAAAATTTAATATATTTTAAAAACAATAAAATTTTTAATTATCATTTAATAAAAGAACATTTTTTATCACTACATTTAATTGTTAACTATTTATTAAAAAAATACGAATTTTGTAATATTTTTGTAATAATACTTCATAGTTCAATATATAAATATAAAGTATTTTTACTTATTTATCAAGAAAAAGCTCAAGTTCAGCCTTCCCATTTATATACCTAATCATTTCTAAACTGTTAAACTGATTGATATATTATAACGCCTAATCTATTCAATTTAATCAGACTATAGTCCTATACCTTTACATTAAAAAATATCATTAAAATATTAATGTTCAATATTTTGATGATATTTTTATTTTAACATTTCTAATTGCATTCGAAATTCGATACCATGAAATAATTGATTCGTCCAATTACTAAACTTCACAGTATTTTTTTCAGCCGTTTCAATATCTATAAATTGAAATTTCAAACGAGATCCTTGTGGTTTTTGAGCTAGTTTAGTCAAATGATAGCTTGCTATAGTACCTATTTGTGGATAACTTCCAATAGTATAATGATCATTTAATAAAATAATAGGTGTACCATCACGTTTTACTTGAATAGTGCCCTTTTTTACTGGTTGATACTCAGGCATATCTTCATAATAGGCTTTGATACTAGGACCCTCTAGTAACATCCCTACACGATTAGACTTATTCGTTACTTTGTACTCTCCATGTACAAATGTTTGTTGTGTATCAGTATCAAAATCATTTGTTCCTTTATTAGCAATGACATGAAATACATCAGAAACGTAATTAAACGATAAAGCATAACCATCAATTCCCCAACTTGTTGTTCGCTGATGTGCTAAATTTTCAAAAAGTTTACGATGTCGTGATGTATAATCACGTTTCATTTCAATTTCATCGCCTTCTTGAATTGTTCTCCCCTGAAATCCTCCAACACCAATATTTAAATCTGTTGAAGTTGAATTTAACCAAGAATCTAATTTAAATCCTCCTCCAATAGCTAAATAAACACGGGATGTTGTACTCGTTTCTTTGAAAGACAATACTTCTCCTTTTTCTACTAAATACAATTTATAAGGTTTAATTTTCATATTTTCTGTACACGCTTCAAAGTGATGACCTGTTAAGGCAATTAAAGTAGGCTCTGTGAATCTAATTTTCGCCATAATATGTGTCATTTCTAAAGTTGCTTCGTTTTTATCATTTGCTACAAGACGATTCGCAATTTCATGTCCTAATGTATCTAATGCACCGCCAGGGATGACTCCCTCATATTCATACCCTTGGCGTCCAAAGTCTTGGAACGTGCTAAAAAGTCCAGGTTTTTCTATTATGATTGACATTATTTAAAATCTCCTAATTCAGTATCATTTGGGTTTTTAGGATGAAATAAGACATTATCTCCTAATTTTAATAAATTAAAGTGATCGCGCTCTGGTGAAAATAATTTAATTGGGGTATAGCCAATGACTAACCAATCGTTATAAGTATCTGTCGTTACAATGCCACATTTTTTCCCTTCAATAATGACAGAACCTGCAGGCACTCTTTTTTTCTTCTGACTTGTATGATTAACATATAATTTTTCATTCATTCCTGTTAAATAAGGAAAGCCTGGGGAGTATCCCATCATAGAGACAAAGTAATGTGATTTTGAATGAAGTTGAATAAATTCCTCTTTAGATAGACGATAGTATTTTAATAGAGCCTCTAAATCAGGTCCAAATTGATCACCATAAACCACAGGAATATTATGAAAATGACACGCTGTTTGTTTATTTTCGATATGTTCTAATTCAATTTGAATTGAATTTACAAGTGCCTTCATATATTGAAATGGCGATGAAATATTATAATGCTTAATCATATCTCGAGCATCATAACAAATCATCATACTAGACTCTGTAGGTACAATATCAGTGATGAAAGGTAAGTCTTTATTTAATAAATGTGTACGTACAGCAACTAAATTTTTAGTTACATCTTCAGCGACTTCTTGTTCAATATCTATAATAATCGCTTGGTCTCCTTGACTATAAATTTTCATTATTGCACCTCTTATTACATTCTAAATTATTTGAATCTATCTTATTGATGATAAAATAAATTTAATAAATGCGTAGCATATGGCATGATGGATTGAATTAAAAGATATACTAGTACAAATTGAAACAACACAGTCATTGTTCCTACAATACGCGGTAGCATAATTAGATTATGCTTCAAATATCGATTGATTATATATTTACTTAAACTATTGAGTAATACGATAAGTATTAACCATAATAATGTCATAACCTTCTCCATTATTAACTAAATTAAATTTCACAATATCTATCAATTGTATTTTATATATAAATAGATACCTGAGCAACTTCACGTAGACTATTCAGTAAATAAACTTCTACTTCTTCATTTTCCAGTTTGATCATTAATTCATCTTTAGTATAATCTTTCACCTTAAGTTTATGATTTTCTAATAAACTTTCTCTCATACATCCTCGTAAAAAATCTTTATTATATCGTGGCGTATAATAGTTTCCATTTTCTTTAATCATAATATTTCCAATATCAAATTCTAAAATTTTGCCACTATCATCATACAGTAGTATCAAATCTGTTTCATGATTATGCGTTAAATATGCTCTTTCTGTTGTTTTATTTATAATGAATTTTTGTGGATAATCACTGTTAGATTTTTTAAAACGTGCAGTAAAAATGTCTTTAGAAGATAATGGCTGAATAACGTGAGTGAATTGTCCATCTTTATCAATTTCTACTTTCAAACGATATAAGCGGTCATTATAATTTTGTTTTAAATTTTCAATATAACTATACCAAGCATTCTCTGAAAACTGAAAACCTAATTGTGAACAAGAATGACATAGTCGACGCGTATGATAGTTTAACCTTGGTATATGACCATGATTAAGTTGCATTGTTTCAAATAATTTCAATCATAACTCCTCCAATATTTTGGTTTTGTCTCGAAATTCTTGAATTTCATTTAATGGAACAGAATCAATGGTAATTCCCGCACCTACACCGTAAAGAGCCATATTATTTCGATATTCTACTGTTCTAATTGGAATGTTAAAAATCATTTTATCATCTGGTAACAATAAACCTATTGTGCCGCAATAAATATATCTTGGACTGGTTTCTAAGTGTTTGATATAAGTCATTGTACTTTGTTTAGGCGCACCAGTGATCGATCCACATGGAAACATTGCTGTTAAAATCGAATGAAGAGATATAGCATCTTCTAGTTGCCCTGTTACCATACTTGTCATTTGATATACGGTTTGATACGTTTCAATAAAGAACAATTTATAAACCTCGATGGTTCCAGTTTTTGAAATCCTTGACATATCATTACGTAATAAATCAACAATCATTACATTTTCTGCTCTATCTTTATGAGAATACATTAATTTTTCATAATTCAACTGATCTTCTACACTAGTTTTCCCACGTGGCATTGTTCCTTTCATCGGCTTACTAACAATCACGTTTGCTTTATCGTTAAATGTACCTTTTTGAAAAAATAACTCTGGAGAAATTGACGCAACTTTTACTTCTTCAGTATCTAATAAAGCTGTATAGCCACCGTTATTGTTGTGAGTCAAATAGGTATATAACATTGAAATAGGATAATGCACTTTACTGGATAAACGAGTAGTATAGTTAACTTGATAAGTATCTCCTTCTGTAATAGCTTCTTGTATTTTAATAATTTTTCTTCTCATTTGTTCGTCACTTTCTTGGAATTGAAAGTGATGTACTGAATGATATTGTATATTGTCCTTATTATTATCAGAGTTTAAGGGTTGATTAAAAGCGTATGCAGCAGCATATACTTCTTTTTCTATTAAGTGATACGTTTCTAATTGATTATTAAAAAATGGCGCTGATTCATAAGTTAAATATAACGCTACATAATGCCCCTTTGTCTGTTGTTCTTCAGCAAATTGAATAACTTCACCTACTTCTTCTAAAGAATAGGCAATTGATTTTGAAATATATTGATCAAATCGCAATTGATAATCGATGTAGTCATCTTCGTTAGTATAATAACGGTAATTAAACGTAATATTCATGTATTTTTCCTACTTTCTCTATAAAGTATTGAATCTGCTGATGACCATATTCACTTAATATAGATTCAGGATGATACTGTACTGCAAAAATAGGTAGGGTATCATGTTCAAATGCCATCATAATACCTTCATTATTTGTAGCTGTAGTATTTAATTGAGAAGGTAATTGTTGCCTATTAGCAATTAAGGAATGATAACGCATGACATTAAAATTTTGAGGTAAATGTTTGAAAAGTCCTTTGCCTGTATGGATTATAGGTGTTGTATGACCATGAACAGGCTTTGGTCCATGAATAATTTCTCCTCCATAATATTCATAGATGAGTTGAAACCCTAAACAGATACCTAATATAGGTACCGATGAGGCATATCTATCTAAAACGCTTTTTAAAATTGGATAGTCACTTGGTTTTCCCGGACCTGGAGAGATGACAATAGCCTCAATTGTTAATTCTTCAAGTAATGCTACAGTCACTTCTGTTACCTTTAATACCTCTACACAATGAGAGGTTTCTATTTTTATGTAATCAATCAAGTTATATGTAAATGAATCATTATTATCTATGACTATAATCATAATTATTTCCAACCTTCAAAATAATATATTTAAAATACAATTTTTATATAAGCGCTTACTTTAATATTCTATAAACTAGCACTTGATTTTAAGATATGAATATATTAAGCTATCTATCGTATAATTCGAATATAAAGAGGTTCCTAGCTGAAACCCTCTATAAAAAACTAGACCTTTGTAGAAATATTTATACATACTTTTTAATGTACATATGTTCTACATATTTTAAGTCTATCTTTTTATAGAGATAGGCTTTTTTTATATTTTATATCAAATGTTTTCATTCTATTTCATCATAAATTAAAAATATTAACTTTTAAAGGAGAAACGTTATGCCAAACAGTGTTTTGAATTCTGAAAAAGCAATTGTTGTGTTTAGTGGTGGTCAAGATAGTACAACCTGTCTTTTCTATGCCAAAAGACATTTTAAAGAAGTTGAACTTGTCACATTCAATTATGGGCAAAGACATAATACAGAAATCGAAGTAGCTTCTAAAATAGCAAAAGATCAAGGGTTAAAACATCATATTTTAGACATGTCTTTACTATCCCAACTTACTCCAAATGCATTAACAAAACATGACATGACAATTGAGACAGGGGAAGATGGTATACCAAATACTTTTGTACCTGCTCGTAATTTATTATTTTTATCATTTGCTGGGGCTCTTGCCTATCAAGTGAATGCGAAACACATCATTACTGGTGTATGTGAAACAGACTTCTCTGGTTACCCAGATTGCCGAGATAGTTTTATTAAATCTATGAATGTCACACTTAGTTTATCTATGGATAGAGATTTTGTTATTCATACACCCTTAATGTGGTTAGATAAAGCGCAAACTTGGGAACTCAGTGATGAATTAGGTGTTCTCAATTATGTGCGTCACAATACGCTTACATGCTACAACGGTATTATTGGAGATGGATGCGGAAAATGTCCAGCTTGTAAATTAAGACAACGTGGACTTCATCAATATTTAGAACAAAAAGGAGATGCGTCATTATGATACAACAAGTTTATCCTACAGTGAATCACCCTTATACATTTGAATTAAATAAAGATTTCAATTTTTCAGCAGCACATTTTATTCCTAGTGAAGATGCTGGAAAATGCATGAGAACACATGGACATACTTATTTTGTTAACTTAACTATTGTTGGAGATGCACTCGACCATAATGGATTTTTAATTAATTTTAGGGAATTAAAACGATTGGTCCATGACCAATTTGATCACTATTTATTAAATGAGTTACCTCAATTTAAAGATAAAAGTCCTTCTACTGAAATTGTGGCACAGACAATTTTTGAAATCGTACAAGCTCATCTTAACGAGTATGACAATAAACCTAAATGTGTACAAGTTTATTTACGTGAAACACCATCAAGTTATGTTGTCTATCGTCCAAAGGAGATTAAATAATGCCTTCAAAAATACCAGTTTTAGAAATTTTCGGACCTACTATTCAAGGAGAAGGACGAGTTATAGGACGAAAAACAATGTTTGTCCGCACAGCAGGATGCGATTATCGTTGTAGTTGGTGCGATTCCGCCTTTACGTGGGATGGTAGCGCTAAAGATGATATAGAGTTATTAACTGCTCAAGACATTTATGATCGTTTAAAAGAAATTGGCGGTAATCAATTTGATCATGTCACTATTTCTGGAGGTAACCCTGCATTAATCAAAGGGATTCAAGATTTAGTAGATTTATTTGAAGAAAAAAATATTTTTACGGCATTAGAAACCCAAGGCAGTAAATTTCAAACTTGGATGCGACAAATTAACGATTTAACAATTAGTCCTAAACCGCCAAGCTCTAATATGGTGCCTAATTTAGAAATATTAGATAGTGTCATAGAACAATGTATACCATCAACATTGAACTTGAAAGTAGTTGTTTTTGATAAAGAAGATTATCAATTTGCTAAAATGATTCATCATCGTTATCCTAATATTCCATTTTATTTGCAAGTAGGAAATCCCTATTTAGATGATGATGTTGAATATCATACCGAAAAATTACTTGGTCGCTATGAAACTCTTGTAGACACAGTAATGAATAGCAGTGATATGAATCATGTGTATGTTTTACCTCAGTTACATACATTGTTATGGAGTAATAAGAAAGGTGTATAATTAGTAAATTATAATAGAATAATATTTATTAAGTGTTTTGAAATGATTAAGTTTATTTTAATTGCTATAATATTTTAATGAACTACACATACGTGATAGGAGTACAACATGATTATATATGTATTTATTAATATAGCCATTACCATATGTGTTCTGGGCTTTGATTTATATCGGCATCATTTCAAACAACTAACGTTTAACTCCGTTCTATTATCCATTGTTATCAATGCTATTATTAATAGTGTTGTGATTGAAAAGTTCAATTTTATAACATTTGCTTCAATTATATTTTTCTTAAGTTGGACAATCTTACAATATTATTTAAATCGTAAACATATATACTTAATGATTTCAGAGTATAAATCTCTTGCATTCATTTTTGCAATTATGATTAGTTGCTCATTATTTATCACTTTTGAATCTAGCGACCAATCAGTCTATATGTCTATTCCTTATTTAGCTCCAGCTATATTTATCATAGGCTTAAGCATTGATTTCATAAGTACTTTTTCAAAAAATGAAATGAATCATCTTAAATTTTTGAGTAAGCTACAACACCCTATTATGATTGGTCATACAATTATTATTATTTCAATTATACTTTTGACTTTATTAACATCATTTTGGTATATCTTCATAATTATTTATGCTTTATTTGATATATATTTATTATGGCAACTAAAACATAATAATTTTGAAAATGACTTAAAAAAATAAACATGTAAGAAGCTATGATGTAAGAGCTTTTACATGTTTATTTTTTTATTAATAAATTTTTTCCTTTTCTGCAACTACTTTTTCAATAGGTGTTTTTAAATTGGAAGCTTCCACAATATATTTTGGTCTTTGTTTTACTTCGTAATAAATTCGCCCAATATATTCGCCAACGACCCCAATAGACATTAACTGAATGCCACCTAATAACAATACAGCTGCTATTGTTGTAAAATAACCTGGATGATTAATTCCATTCATTAAAATACCTATTAACAAATAAATAATATAAATGATGCTTAATCCAAAGATAAACATTCCAAGATATATCATTGCTCTCAGTGGTTTATTATTAAATGATATTAATCCATCAATCCCATAATTTAATAACTTGGTAAATGTCCATTTAGATTCTCCAGCTTCTCGTTCTACATTTTTATAAGTAAAGATCTTTGTATTATACCCTATCCATTCAAATAATCCTTTAGAAAATCGATTATATTCATTTAATGAAACAATCGATTTAACTGCACGTTGACTTAATAATCGAAAATCGCCTACACCATCACTAAATTTAATATCTTCGACAAAGCTATTAATGAGCTTATAGTACAACTTTGACATTGTTTTACGTGCAACATTTTCACCACTACGATCTCGTTTAGCGACAACTTGATCAAAACCTTGTTGATACATTTCAATCATTTTAGGTATAAATTCCGGAGGATGTTGTAAATCTCCATCAATCATTACGACTGCATCAACATTCACACTGTGTTGAAAACCAGCAATCATTGCTGCTTCTTTACCAAAATTTCGACTGAAAGAAATATATTTAACATGTTCATCGTATTTCGCTAAATTTTGTATATGCTCAATCGTATTATCTTTACTACCATCATCAATAAATAACAAGTCATAATAATAACGACGAGTGTTACTATTCTCCGTCAAAATTTCAGTCAATCTATCGTAAGTTTTTTTTACGACTTTACCTTCATTGAAGCAAGGTATAATGACTCTGATTTTCATCTAATTACATCCTTTTCTACATTCTTTCTAATATTGTATCAATAAAATCAATAAATATTCTACTAATAACCATGTAATTAACAAATAATTAATATTAACTCTAGCTTTTGTAATAATTAAACTATATTATTTTAAATCACCTATTGCTACATCATCTGGATCTTTACCTTGACGTGCATTTCTATTTAAACTATCAATTTCCGCAATCTCAGTAAGTTCTAAATTAAAGTCAAAAATATCATAATTTTCACGAATACGAGATGGGGTTTTTGATTTAGGAATAATAATTCTGTCATGGGCTAGATGCCAACGTAATACAATTTGTGCTGGTGTTTTGTCATATTGTTCTGCTAATTTTGTAATTACTGGATCATCTAATAATCCTCGATTTCTCATAAGTGGCATCCAAGCTGTGACAGTAATATCATGTTTATCACAATAATCTTGTACATCTTGTTGATTAAAATAAGGATGAACTTCTATTTGATTAATTTGAGGTACAATAGTTGTCTCTTTCATCAATGTTTCTAAGTGATGGGGTTTAAAGTTACATACACCAATCGCTTTAATTTTACCTTCATTATATAATTTTTCTAATGCTTTATAAGATTCAATATATAAGCCATCTTTTTCACATGGCCAATGAATTAAATATAAATCTAAGTAATCCAATCCTAAGTTTTCTAAAGATTTATTAAAATATTCTAATGTATTATCATATCCTTGATAATCATTCCATAATTTAGAAGTAATAAATACGTCTTCTCTCGCAATATCACTGTTGTTTAAAGCTTTACCTAGTGCTTGTTCATTACCGTAAAAATAAGCAGTATCAAATGCACGATATCCCGCTTCTAATGCGGTTTGTACTGCGGTTTCCATCTCATCATCTTCCATTTTATAAACGCCTAGTCCTACTTTAGGCATTGGGTAACCATTATTTAACACTTGTGTATCATTTATCATTTATGCCACATCCTATTCAATGTATTTTTTCAACTAAAAATTAGCATAACTTAATTTCTTTTACGCATACAAATAAAGACACTTAGGTTTACATACCCAAGTGCCTTTATTTTTATTCATCCGATTCATGTTTATGATCGTGATTGTCTTCTTCCTCTTCATCACTAATCACAGGTCTTGTTTCATTAAATTGGTATTTAAGTACAACCCATACCAATTGGTGATTATCCATTTCAGAAACAATCCATCGATCGTATTTTGTATCTATATAGTCTTCAACTTGAAGATTAGTATTGTGTGCTTGTAACCATCCACCTATTGTATCGATATCTTCAGAATCTTCAAAAGTGATATCAAATTTTTCATGTAAATCATCAAGTAAGACACGTCCGTTAATTTGATATATATCTTCCTCTAATTTAACAATATCATTTATTTCATCATCATCAAATTCATCTCTGATTTCACCGACAATCTCTTCAAGAATATCTTCCATTGTTAGAATACCGGCAGTACCACCATATTCGTCAATAATAAGACTAATATGAACATGTTCACGTTGCATTGAAACTAATGCATCGCTAATACGAGTTGTTTCTGAAATCATAGGTAATTCATGAATATAATTAGAGATTTTAATTGTTCTACCTGAAGCATATTCTGTTAAAAATTCTTTTACATTAATAAAACCTTTTATATGGTCTTTATCCCCATCTTCAGTAATTGGATAACGTGTAAATTGATGTTCTTTAATCGTGTCAAGTAATTCGTCAACATTAAATGGTTCGTTTAACGTTACCATTTGTGTACGTGGAACCATGATATCTTTCGCATGTCTTTCGTCAAATGAAAAGATATTTTGCATGTAATTCAGTTCTGTTTGATTAATTTCTCCACCATTATAACTATTATTAATAATGATTTTAATTTCTTCCTCAGACATTGCATCTGCTTGCGCATCAGGGTCAACACCAAGCATTCTAATAATTACTCGTGCCGAACCATTCATTAACCATATTAATGGCTTCATGACATTACCAAAATAATATAATGGTCTAGCATAAGTTAATGCTAGTTTTTCAGTATGTTGTATTGCTATTGATTTAGGTGCTAACTCACCTAACACTACATGTAAATAAGTTACAACAATAAACGAAATCACAAATGAAATGGTTGTAGTCACTGCACTTGGCAAATGTAATAGATTAAAAAGTGGATGTAATAGTTTTTCGAATGTCGGTTCACCTAACCAACCTAAACCTAAAGATGTAACTGTAATACCAAGTTGACATGCTGATAAATAATAATCAAGATTAGCAATCATCTTTTTAACAATTTTTGCACTTCCATTACCTTCATCAGCAAGTTGTTCAATTCTTGTTGAACGTACTTTTACTAATGCAAATTCAGATCCAACGAATACGGTTGTTAAAGCGATTAATAGAAAAAATATTACTAAATTAATTATGGTCACTGTTTCCAATTAGTTCCCTATTTCTAGGGATTCACCTCCAAATATTATGTGTCTCTAATGAGTAACACGAATTTAATACGTCATACTTATCACCGTTATAAACGCATGTTAAGACCTTCCCATTAAGACACCCCCAAAAAAAATGTATTACTTTAATAATACCATATTTCTATACTAAATGGTTAAATAAGAATAAGAAAGCTTTTAACATTTAAAATCATTTAAAAAGCATTATATAATGATTTTCTTACTACTATTTCATATATACTTCAATAGTCCTTGTAATAAATTTTTAAGAAAATCAGAGAAATGATATGTGAGGAATTTTTAATTAAATGCTATAAAAGTACAATAATACTCCAGGATGGTTATTTGTTTCTTAAACTCAAATTCCCATTTAAACCTAATCTGTAGTAATAGTCAAGTACATATATATCTATGTCTTTTTAATTATATACTAACTATATAATAAAAGATTGGACAGAATTCGTTAATCCCTTCGATAATGTAACCCCAGCTTTCGTTGAACGTTGGGTTTCCCAGGAAACCCTTTTTGCTGAGGCCCCAACCCCAGCTTTCGTTGAACGTTGGGTTTCCCAGGAAACCCTTTTTGCTGAGGCCCCAACCCCAGCTTTCGTTGAACGTTGGGTTTCCCAGGAAACCCTTTTTGCTGAGGCCCCAACCCCACTTTTCGTTGAACATTGGGTTTCCCAAGAAACCCTCTTTGCTGAGGCCCCAACCCCAGCTTTCGTTGAACGTTGGGTTTCCCAGGAAACCCTTTTTGTTGGCACTCCACCCCAAATTTCTTTGAACATTGCTTTTTTACAAAGATTTCGATGCTAGTACTCCTTGAAATAATCTTGATGCAACACGTTTTCAATTCAATGACCAAATATCAATATATAAAAAAATGCCTGAGACAACTCATTATGTCTCAGGCTCATTAAATTAATGTTTATTATTCATCCATAGATTCTGAAGCTTTAATTTCTTGTTCTGTTAATTTTGGTTTCAGTAAACCATAAAGTACTGCTGAAACAAGTGTACCTATAATTAAAGCAATGATAGTTTGGATAATATGACTAAAGTCTGTGGCTGCTATAACGATGATACCACCATGAGGTGCATTAATTCTTGAACCAAGTCCTAATGCAATCGCTCCAGCAACACCTGAACCGACCATCATTGATGGAATCACACGTAATGGGTCAGCAGCTGCAAAAGGTATAGCACCTTCTGTGATGAATGATAGACCCATAACATAGTTAGGTACGATTGAGCCACGTTGCTCTTTTGTAAATTTACGTTTAAAGATAAACATTGCTGTGGCAATTGCTAATGGTGGAATCATACCACCAACCATTGCTGCTGTTAATTGGTGCAGCATTACCTTCAGTTAAAGCTGCTGTCGCAAATACATAAGCTGCTTTATTGAATGGACCTCCCATATCAATTGCCATCATAGCTCCAATAACTAGTCCTAATAGCATAATGTTAGAACCAGATAAACTATTTAAACCATTTAATAATAGATTGTTTAACCATGCTGCAGGTGGATTAAATACATAAATCATTAATAATCCAGTAATTGTCACACTTAATAGTGGATAAATTAATGTTGGTTTTAAACCTTCAACTGCTTGAGGTAAATTACGAGTAATATATTTGATACCTTGTGTTAAATAACCCGCTAAGAAACCAGCAATAATACCACCGATAAACCCAGAGCCACCAGAAATTGCTAACATACCGCCAACTAGGCCAGCTGCAAAACCTGGTTTATCTGCAATACTACGAGAAATAAAACCAGCTAAGATTGGAATAATTAATGCAAAGGCACTCTTATTACCAATATTCCACAATTGTTCTGCAAACGCATTGTGTTCAGGACTTTTTGGATCAAATGAGTTGGCGCCAAATAAGAATACAATCGCCATTAATATACCACCAGCAATAACAAGTGGTAACATATTAGAAACACCATTCATTAAGTGTTTATAAAATGCTTTACCTGGACTTAATTTTTCATCATTACTATCTTTATCTGTATTTTTTTGTCCACCATGTGCTTTAAATGGTTTTCTACTTGTATCAAGTACTGTATTAATTAACTCTTCAGGACGTTTAATCCCGTCTGCTACTGGAACCTCAACTACATTTTTACCATCGAAACGATCTGTTTCTACATGAACATCGGCAGCTACAATAATCCCAGTTGCACGTTCAATATCTTGTTGAGTTAAATGGTTTTTAATACCACTTGAACCATTTGTTTCAACTTTTATTTTCACTCCCATTTTTTCTGCTTGTTTTTTCAAAGCATCACGGGCCATATACGTATGTGCAATACCTGTTGGACACGCTGTTACAGCTAAAACATAAGGTTCGTTAGCATTATCATTCGCTGATGCGCCAGTTGTTGCTTGTGCTTCAGCCTCTTGTTCTTGAGCTTCTTTTTCTTCTTCTTTAGTTGCTTCATCATCAGCATCATCAATAATACGAAGTATTTCTTCTTTCGAATTAGCCTGTAATAGATTTTCTCTTACTGTATCGTCCATTAAAATGCCTGACAATTTAGCTAATGCATCTAAATGTGTTTGTGCGCCACCCTCTGGTGCTGCAATCATAAAGAATAAATGCGCAGGTTGACCATCTAAACTTTGATAGTCCACACCTTCTTTTGATTTACCAAAAGCAATCGCAGGTGATGTCACTGCTGCTACTTTAGCATGTGGAATGGCTATTCCTTCACCAATTCCCGTTGTACTTTGTGACTCACGATTATGAATCGCTTCCTTAAATTGAGCTATATCGCTTAATTTACCAGCTGAATCTAATTGATTAACTAATTCATCAATGACGCCATTTTTCTCACTAGCTGATAAATCCATAGCAATAGTTTCTTTTGTAAGTAATTCTGTTATTCTCAACTCTATCACTCCCCATCAAGTACAGAAATTGTAACTTGTGACTTGATTTTTTCTATATCTTCTCTTAATGCTAAGTCATCATTAAATGCCGTAGCCGTACCTGAAGCTACTGCTTGGCAAAATGCTTCTTCAAGTGATAGTCCCAACTCAAGACCCGCTACCATACCTGCAACTGTACTGTCACCAGATCCTACTGTATTTACAACTTCACCTTTAGGATTTTGGGCTTTAATACTTCTTGTCTCGTCAACATATATGGCACCATCTCCACCTAAAGAAATAATGACAGATTGAGCTCCATTTTTTACTATTTCTCTACCATACTTAACGACATCTTGATCTGATTTAATTGTGACATCAAACATTTCTTCTAATTCATCTTTATTCGGTTTAATAAATAAAGGATGATATTCTAACACTGTATTAACTAAATCTCTTTCAGCATCCACTACTAATTTTGCACCTGTTTCTTGAGTGATTTTTGCAATTTGAGCATAAGCATCACTCGGAATACTTTTTGGAACACTTCCTGCTACAATGACAGTGTCCTCCTTAGAAGTATGTCTAATCTGATTTAATAATGCTTCAAACTGCTCAGACGTCACATTCGGACCAGGTGCATTAATTTCAGTTTCATCGCCGGATTTTAATTTAACATTAATACGAGTATCTTCATTTACTTTAATAAACTCCGTATTAATATCGCTTTGTTCCAAAATGCTAGAAATAAATTCCCCAGGAAAACCTCCAGCAAATCCTAATGCCGTAGATGAAACATCTAAGGTTTTCAAGACGCGAGAAACATTAATACCTTTTCCACCAGCAAATTTGTATGTTTCTCTAGCTCTATTAAGCCCTTTTAGCTCAAATCCATCAGTAAACATGATGTAATCAATAGATGGATTAAATGTCACTGTATATATCATAATTAACCTCCTAAAAAGTGGTATTTCTCTTTGTATTCGTTGTAGCGATTATGATGACGTAATTGCTCAGATACGATGTACTCAACATGGCATGCTTTGGTTGAGACATGCGCAAAATATGTTTCATCTAATTTTGAATGGTCTAATAAAACATAAGATGTGGTTGCTTGATGTATTGCTCTTTCTTTAATTAATGCTTCTTTTTCATCTGGTGTGGTTAATCCATGATTCAAATCTAAGCCATTCATACCTATGAAAGCTTTATCAAAACAATAACGTCTTAAAACTTCAAGGGCACTTGCTCCGACAGTAGCAAAAGTGGTAGCTTTTACTTCTCCACCAATCATCAAGGTTTTAATACCTCGATGAAGTAATCTTTCAACGTGAGACAATCCGTTTGTAACCACTACGATATCTTGTGCTTTTATAAATGGAATCATCTCAATTGTAGATGAACCTGCATCCATAAAAATATAATCATTATCTTCAATGAGCTGAGCTGCCTTTCTTCCAATTTCTCTTTTTTCTTTTAGATTTGTAGACAGTTTTTCAGATAAAATAGGTTCTTGGTTTCTATGACTATTAAGTGTTGCACCACCATGAACACGTTGAAGACGTCCAAGTTGTTGTAACTTTGATAAATCTCTTCTTATAGTTGAAGCACTACAACCTGTTCGTTCAATTAACTCTTGGAGTGATAAAAAATCTTTTTTCTTAAGTTCTTGTAAAATTAAACTTTGTCGTTTTTCAGAAATCATCTTTAACACTCCTTTACAACTTTTATTATAGTGTTCACGCTTACATATTTCAATCAAAAATTATCAAAAACGTTCAAAAACGTTCAAAAAAACCGAAAAATTAACAGAGTGTTCACAATGTATATCATTGCTCACTCTGCTAATACATTTAATGTTGAGTAATACGTGCTGTTTGTGCCTGTGTAACTGCAATTAAATCATTAGGTTCAAGTATAATTTGCATGCCTCGTTGACCACCACTCACATTGATTTTGTCTCGTGATAAAGCTGACTCATCAATAATCGTTGGAAACGAATGTTTCATTCCTATTGGAGAACACCCTCCTCTTATATAGCCAGTAACTTTTTTTAAATCATCCATCGGCATCAAATTAAGTTTCTTTTCACCTATGACATGTGCCGCTTCTTTTAAGTCTAATGTTTCACTAACTGGTATAACACATACAAAATGATCATGATTAGCATTTTCTAACACTAATGTTTTATAAACGTCTTTCACATTCGCATGCACTAATTCCGCAATTGTTTCTCCATCTAAATGTTCTTCACCTATTTCAAATGTATTTACTGAATAATTAATCTTAGCTCTATCAAGCATTCTCATTGCATTGGTTTTCTTATGTTTCAATGTAACACCTCATTTATCTTCTTTATATATCTAATTTTACTACTCTTTGTGACAAATAAAAAATAGAGTAAGATAGAAACCTTTAGATTTCACTTTCTTACTCTGATTTTACATTACATTTTTATTTAACTTAATTTGCAGAAATTATCTCAACTTTACCCACTTTATTAATTGTTATATCTTCAGCTTTTTTGTTTTCTGGATACGCTTCAAAAGTGATGGCTTGATTAGTTTCATTCAAACCCTCTAACTTTACAGGCTGTTTATAATTTTGTTGCATATAATTTTCAACTATCGTTTTACATTCCTCTGTTGAGTATAAATATTTTTCTTGAGCTTTCTCAGTCAACCTATAATTAACGTTTTGATTTTGACGAATATCTGCTTTGTATTGCGTTTGATTTTTCTCAGAAGCTTCGGCGGTGTGATTGCTGTTTATATTTAATATATTTTTAGTTTCGACAATACTTCCGACTTTTGAAAAAGTAGAAATTGTTCGATGTACCTTAGCTAAGGCATTTTGATTCGTTGCGATAAATAATAGAAATGCCAAACAAATTGATAAAATGATAGCTACCACACTTAACAATATATTTTTTAAATTCATCTCCTTACCCACACTTCTCTTTGAATTTTTTTATATCTTAACATACAAATATAGATAAAATAATTCAGTAGAAGGCAATTTAAAATAATTGTAATCTTTGTAACAGTTATATTACCTAACGACTTTTTATTGTTACATTTCTATTATATAAAACTTATTTAATCACATCTGCTACGATTTAACTGTAACTTTTTCTCTATGAAAATAATTACTACCCCAAATAACATTACAATAATAGACATATATAAAGGAAATTCAATATTAACATCAAATAACGAGCCTGCTACCAATGGGCCTACAAAATTACCCATACTTGTAAATGTAGAATTAAGTCCTCCAGCAAAACCTTGTCGATTACCTGCTATATTTGAATAATAATTAGTTAGCGCTGGACGAATTAAATCAAATCCAATAAAGACAATAAAACTAATTAACATAATTGACCAGTAACTATGAGCGATTATAAGACTAAATATAACAATGACAGAATATAATAATGCCCAAGTAATAAATGTAAGTTCAGTGGTATATCTCATAAATTTATCAAAAAAGAAAATTTGGAATACTGCTCCTGCAACACCACCACCTACAATAGCAATTGAAATATCGCCAGGTGCGTAGTTTGCTTTCGCTGAAGTATACAGAGAAAATAACGTCTCAAAAGAAGACAAACCAAAAGCAAGTACAAATGTTAAGATAATTGGAGTAATAAAAACACCCCATTGGATTTTAGAAAGTTCTTTAGTTTCAAAGTGAATATGATGACTTTCCGCTGTATTTTGCGGTTGGCGAATCAATATTACAGATATAACAAACGCAATAATACCTAATGCACCTGCAAAATAAAATGGAAGACGATGTGATACTTCTGCTAAAAAACCACCAATTCCTGGTCCTAAAATAAAACCAGAGTTAATAATTGCAGACATATAACCAAAATTTTTCGCTTTATCTTTAGCTATAGAAATATCTGCAATCATTCCTGTTACACCAGGCATTACCATCCCTGCACTAAAACCACCAAGTATTCTTGATACTATTAGAAGTATAAAAGAATGACTCATAGCAAATAAGAATTCAGAGATTGTAAAAAATACTAATCCTAAACAAATAATTAATTTTTTACCCAATTTATCAGCTAAACTTCCTCCAAAAGGAGAAATAATCATTTGAGACAATGAGAAAATAGCTACTAAAATTCCTAAATCGCTTCCTTTTAACCCTAAATCTTTCAAATATACTGGAAGAACAGGAATAACAAGGCCAATTCCAACGAATATTAAAAATATATTAAAATATAATGTAAATAATTGTTTTTTCATGAAGACCACCTCTCTTTTATCTATAATTAAATACGCTTAATGAAATTCATCTAATTCATATTCTGAGAAAAGTTAAAAATTCTAAATTTTTCATCTTTCATTTAGATACTATTATATATTATTTTTTATTTTAAAATATACTATCTTACTTAATAGTTTATTCAAAGTATTTTAAATTTATGTTATATATAATTAAATTATCCTAATTATAAAAATGAAGACAATAAGATGCCCAAAAACGGACAACACTCTCTTCTTGTTTTAGAACATGGAGAAGATATTATAAAAGAGGTTACTCACTTTGCTCAAAATTAACATATTAAATTTGATTCAGTGAGTGGTATCGGAGCTTGTGATGAGGTCGTGTTAAACTATTATAATTTGGAAACAAATGAATATGAAAAAAAGAAATAAATGAAACATTAGAATGAACAAGTTTATTAGGGAATATTTCTCGTATTGATAATTAACCATTTGCACATTTACATGGTACATTGGTTCTCAATATTTTGAGACGTTAAGTGGACATTTAACAAAAGCTGTGGTTTCAACAACAAGTGAAATTTTCATTACGATGACTGATTGTGATATCAATCGAACATTTGACTCGTAGACTAGACTCAACTGATTAAAATCGTAAAATTTCTTTTTCAATCAAGATTAGAAACCTCAATTCAACCGCTTCATTACAATATGTTATCACTTTTATTTAACATCATTGAGATTCTTTTCTTACAGATTACACATCTATTTTACAATTATTAATGCTTCTCTAACTTTAATTATTCTACCTTCTTTTTTCTTGATTACTTCGACTTTAACCTTTACTATAATAATTCAACTAAATCGTTAGAAAGTAGTGCATATTATGACTTCACGTTATATTGCAAGAATCTATTTTATTATTCTTTTTGTAATATCATTATTTGAAACGCGTGTATTTAACTTTGTAAGCTTAAATTTATTTTTAGCTTACATTCCACTTGAATTATGTTTCTTATTAGATTTATTTAAACCTAGAAAAAAGTTTGAATGGCCTATATTTATTATTTTTGCTCTTATTTTTATTTTATTAGTGCCCAATACATTTTACATGGTTACTGATCTTATTCATCTCAATCAGTTTACATTTGATTTTTACGTCCAACTTAATTTAATAGAATGGTTATACTTTACTTTCTTACTGCTAAGTGTATTTTTTGCGATTTATTGCATGGCTCTCATATTTGTTCATTTATCTCATTTCACTTCAAAGCTATGGTTAAATCGATGTTTATTAATAGCACTTATGTTTTTAAATGGTTTAGGAATATTTATGGGTAGATTTTTGAGATTTCATACTGTTCATTTAATTACCCGTCCATTTACTATTATCATAGAAGTCATTAGTGCCTTAAATGGTAGTAGTTTAATATTTATTTCATTAATGATGCTACTTCAATTTGTCATTTTATTATTCATTAAAGGGATAAGAATGGCACATTGATATATTTCTATTTAATACAGTCTATTCATGTAGAAAAATTTTATAAGACGTTTAGTTATGTATTTAAAAAAGCTAGGGGTGGAAGCATGAACTCAATTTGAACTCTGTTTCCTTTTCCCAGCTCTTTTTTTATATATTTTTAAATATTGTCATCACATGTTCGCGCGCAACTTTATGATCTACAATTGGTTCAGGATAATCTTTACCTAATTGTATTCCTTTTTTTACTAATTGTGTTTGATGTTGAAATGGGTGATGTAATAATTTTGCGGGCACATGATCGAATATAGGAATATATTTTTTGATATATAAAGCGTCTTTATCAAAACGTTCACTTTGTCTAATAGGATTAAACATCCTAAAATACGGCACAGCATCTGTCCCAATTGAAGCTGACCATTGCCAACCATGTATATTTGAAGCTGCATCATAATCGATTAATTTTTTTCTAAAATAATCTTCGCCCCAAGCCCAATCAATAAACAAATCTTTAGTTAAAAATTGAGAGACTACCATTCGCATGCGATTATGCATAAATCCTGTCTCATTTAATTCATTCATGGCAGCATCAATAATAGGAAAACCAGTTTGACCTTCACACCAGCGATTAAACTCTTCTTTGTTATATGACCATTGTATAGTACGATATTTTTCATTAAATGCTTCATGTGCAATATGAGGATATTGGGCCATAAGAACATAATAAAACTCACGAAACATTACTTCTCTAATAAAACTTTCGTAATTACTTTCATTTTCCTCATATCGTTCTAATAAATCTGTAATAATTTGTTTAATATCTATTAGACCATATGCTAGAACAATACTTAATTGACTAGTGAGTATTTCCGGAAGATACTCTCTATCCTTTTTATAGTTTTGAATACTATGATTTAAATAATCTTTCCAATTGTTTAACGCTTGATCTTCTGATTGTCCATCATGATGATAATCATTAGTTATCGTTTGTTGTGATTGGCTACATTTATTAGCGATATCACTTAATTGATATTGATACGGAGAATGCTGTCTAAGTTTTGAACGGTGTGCTTTATAAAAACTTGTAAATACTTTATATGGTTGTCCTTGCTGATTCATAGTGTTACTTGGCTTAAAATAATGATTAACGTTAATAGTTATTACGGGTATATCGTGATTTTTAAACGCTTGTTTTAAGTGGCGAATATCATATCTTTCTTGATGATAACTCATGATATCGCCAGCCATAACTATTTCTTTAATATCATGTTCAGTACAAAACATACCTAGTTCACTGTAATCGATGACATATGGCTCTATATGATGTTCTTTCAACTTATATAAAAATTTTTCTAAAGTGCCATAATAATAGTTTGCTTTTTTATCTGTACCTTTCTCTTCAAATGTTTCCTTAGGAATTATAAGATAGCATTTATCAAATGCATCTTTTTGTTGATTAATATATTCGAATAATGGATTATTATTTATTCTAAATACTCTATTGAGAATGACGCCAATATTCATATTTTCACTCCTAGACTGATGTTTGTTAATAATTTAACTACCCTATTTATCTTAAAATTAAAAGGAGTGACTATAGAATTCAATACAAATTCTAAAGTGACTCCTTTCACTTAATTTATATAATGTGATTAATACTTTTATTAACCAAATATTTCTCTATTAAGTCCAAAAACGTATAGTAAAGTAAAGAAAGTTGCTGCACTTAAAATAGTTAAAATTAGCGTTAATATGAGTGTACGTTTGTACTTATTAATAAATGCGATAAACAATATTCCTAAATTATAACCAAAGAACAATCCAAATAGTGCCATTGTGATTTTTATATTTGTAAAAAAGATATTTAACAATAGAATAATAATTGCAAAAATTAAATATGGGATTGTAATCCACTTAAACTCAAAGCGAATTTGTTTAGTGCGTTTATCTTCATTATGATTCATTAATATATCCTCCTTATTCTATTATAAATGATATATTTTTTTATTCTCATGACAAGACTATGACATATTTATTAGAAATTTAGAATACTCATAACCACTCCCATAACAATTAAGGAGTCATTTTAAGTAAATTGAATCATTTCTAACTGGTTTTTCAAACGTGTTGTATCAAGCATTTCACCAATAATAACAATAGTTAATGGAACTTCTCTATCAGTTATTCCATAAGTAGGTAATCCCATTGAAAATTGAAATTCGTATGTTGAATCCGACTGATCTTTAAATTTTACAAATCCTTTTAATCTGAATACTTCATCTGGCAAACGCATTATAAATTGGTAAAATAATTGTCGATCAATAGGAGAACTAAACGTATATTTCATAGATTGTACATTATGATGGTGGACATGAACATGCCTATTAATATCAGCAGCTTTATTTTTCACTACTACATCATCTAATTTACTATATGTAGTCACGTAAATCGTTGCTTTATTATTAATAGAAACCAATTGTTTTTTTATATTTTCTAATTCTACTTGGGTCACTAAATCCATTTTATTAAGAATAATTATATCACTATATTTAATTTGCTCTTTCATTAACTCATTCGTCTCTACCGTATATTTCATTCTATTATTAAATCTTAACGCATCAACAAGGCCTATTATTTTAGGAATTTCCACGTCATTAACTATTGTTAGATCTTGACACGCTGCAAAGACTTCTAAAGGATGTGCAATTCCAGTCGATTCAATAAGAATGTGTTGACTTTCACCTTCTTTAATAAGTGATTGTAATTGTAATACTAAATCATTATTTAAGTCACAACATACGCATCCATTGATTAATGATTTTACAGTAATATCTTCTTCGATAAGTAAACTATCAACGTCAAAAGAACCGAATTCATTCATAATAATTGTTATTTTCTCATCTTTTTTTAATAATTGGCTTATATAATTATTCAAAAGTGTAGTTTTACCACTTCCTAAAAAGCCACTAATTATTGTAATAGATATTTTTTGTTTTTTATTATTTATCATTTTAAAAACTCATTTCTATATAAAATGTATTTGAAATTAATATTATAAAAATGTACGTTAGATTACACTTGATTAAAATAGTGTTTTCTTCTAAAATTTAAGCATACTTTAATTTTAGCATGGCATTGAAATGAAGTGTGTGATAATTTATATTTTACACAACATAGACGAACTTTAATCCGAAATAAAGAGAAACGGATAAATGTCTGGAGGAGAACTTTAATGTCTGAACAACACAATTTAAAAGAGCAACTTTGTTTTAGTTTGTACAATGCACAAAGACAAGTAAATCGCTACTATTCAAACAAAGTCTTTAAAAAGTACAATCTTACTTACCCACAATTCTTAGTTTTAAGTATTTTATGGGAAGAATCCCCTGTAAATGTTAAGAAAGTAGTCACTGAATTAGCTTTAGATACAGGTACAGTATCACCCTTACTAAAAAGAATGGAGAACGTTGATTTAATTAAACGGGAACGTTCTGAAATTGACCAACGTGAAGTATTTATTCATCTTACTGAAAAAAGTGAAAATATTAAACCCGAATTAAGTGATGCATCTCAAAAAGTTGCCATCGCTTCTTCTTTGAGTAACGATGAAGTCCATGAACTTAATCGTCTATTAGGTAAAATTATTACTGCTTTTACCGAAAACAAATAATGTGACATGCTAGTACTAAACTAATTAAAGTTATTCATTTCAAAATGTAATTTATATATTTATCAATAGTAGAAAACCTGAGATCATTTTTTAAAGCTATCTCAGGTTTTTTATTTTATAATTTATTAATATGAATCATGCGATTTAAATAACCCTTATTTTGACTTAATGATACATAATCTCCGTACTCAACAACCTCACCTTCAACCATTACGATAATGGTATCGAAATATGGAAGTAAGTCTAAATCATGTGTAGCAACAACTAATGTTTCTGCTTGCTTGTTAATTTCTTTCATTACATTGGTCGTATTATCTTCATCAAGCGCTGTAGTTGGCTCATCTAATAGCCAAATGTTAGATGATTTTAAAAATAAACGTGCTAAAGATAAACGTTGAATTTCACCGCCAGATAAAGAAGTTCCATCTAAAGTCAATTGCGTGTTCAAATTTAAGTAACTTAAATTCAACATATTTAAAACATCGATTAAGTTTTCATCTTTTTGATTAGATAATAAATTTTCTCTAACAGTACCATCAAATATTTGTTGGGATTGTAATAACGCATTGATTTCATTATATCTATCGTTTTCATTAATTTGAGTAATAGATTGTCCGTATAACTCAACACGACCTTCTTCTATTTCATATAATCCACATAGCAGTTGCATTAACGTACTTTTCCCTGAACCAGAAGGTCCAATGATAGCTACTTTTTCACCTTTATGGATGGTTAAATTAATATCGTTTAATACTAATGTTTCTTGATTAAAATATTTAAATTTTAGATTAGAAATACTAAATACAGGTTCTTGTTTCGTCTGTACAGTTAACTTAGGTGTAGTGATCGAAGAATGAAACACCTCATTAATATCTGTTAACGCTTGATCTGTATCTGCTTTATAATAAGCAAAATTACTCATTGGAATAGCCTGTTCGAACAAAGTTAAAATCATTAATATCATACTCGTTACATATATAACATCTAAATATCCATGTTCAATTTGTACCACGGCTAAAGCTAAACTTAAAAAAATCGTTATAATAGAAATGAGATTCAATATATAATCATAAAATGTTAAAAAACGATTTTCTTTAGCTTGTAATCTATCATAGTATTCTAATGACTTAACGACTTTCTTTTTATATGCATCTTGTTGATTAAAAGTAATTAACTCTTGATAACCCGCTTTATAATCATAAAACTCACCTAACATTTTTTGTTCATGAGTAGTAACTTGTTGTTTAAGTATGCGTACACGCTTAGCACTTAGCCATGGTATAATCCATAAATAAAATAGCATACTTATGACAATTAAAATAGCATGAGCAATACTAAAATAAATTAATGCAACAGCAGCAATTAGCGCAGTTAAACCTATTACAAAAGGAGGATAATATACACGTAAATATATATTTTGTAGTGACTCTACTTTATTGACCATTCTTGAGATTAAATCGCTCGATCTAAATTTACGATAAATATTAGGCACTCTTGGAAAAAGTTGCTTTACAAACTGTACTCTTATATTCCTTAACATTGTAAATGTAGTTCGATGGGATAATAACCTTTCAACATATCGCGTCATAGCACGTAAAAATCCAAATAATTTTACAGAAACGACAAGTATCATCAATGCATAAATAGGCATGCCTAGTGCACTTTGAGTTACCATATATCCACTTAAAAAGAACATTGTAAGTGCTATTAGGCTTCCGGTAATGCTTACTAATATTGCTAAAAATAAATCTTTATCTAAATGAAATTTAATATGTGGTTTCATCTTTATTCACCACCTTATTTAATTGCGTAGAAATTCGATTATCATCTTTAATAAGATGACCTTCTTTTACATATAAACGTCGGGTTGCACGACGTATAGTCGAATTACGATGTGCGATTGTAATTGTGGTAGCATGCTTAAAGTTATGCTCTAATGTTTGTTGAACAACACGTTCAGTTTCAATATCTAAACCTGTAGTAGGCTCGTCAAATATTAGAATACTTGGACGTAGTAATAGTACTCTACAAAGTTCTATTCTTCTCATTTGACCACCAGATAACATTTCCCCACCTTCACCAATTACAGTGTGAATTCCTTTATTTAAGCTTAAAATCTTTTCTTTAAGTCCTACTGTTTCTAAAGTTTGTAAAATTTTTTCATCTGAAACCTCATTAAACATTGTAATATTATCTTTAACAGACGCTGAAAAAATATATGGCCGTTGGTTTAACATACCTATATCTGTAACTTCAGAATTAAATATAATGCGACCTTTTGTAGGTGTTATCATTTGCTGAATAAGATTCGCTAATGTGGATTTTCCAGCGCCACTTGGACCAACAATTGCAATTTTTTCTCCTTGATTGATCGAAAAAGTTATATCTTTTAAGGCATATAGAGTCGTATTAGGATATTGATAACTTACTTTATCGAAATAAATTTGATTTTGCTGATTCTGATTTATGGTAGGCGTGTTGATATTTGATTCTTCAACATTATTTAAAAAATCAAAAATAATATCACTTGCTCCTTCACTTTGTTTACCAGTATGGAAGGCTTGACCTAAATCTTTAATTGCATTGTAAAATTCTGGCGCTAAAATAATCGCAATTACAGCAATTTTAAAGTTGATATGGTGAAACACGACTAAACTTAACGTCGCTTCTAGTGCAATTAAACCAATACCTAACATACTTATAAACTCAAGCATAAGGCCAGATAGAAATGCACTTTTCAAAATTTTCATCGTTAAATCCCTAAAGCGTGTGCTCTCTTTATATATGCGATTTTCCGTCTCCGTTGTTCGTCTAAATAGTCTTAAAGTAATCAAACCTTTAGCTATATTTAAAAAGCGTTGGCTAAATTGATTTAAATACGTCATTTGTTCTTTAGATTCGTCTCGTGTTTTCAAGCCAAAAATAATATAAAATAATGGAATAAATGGTGCAGTAACCGCCATAATAATAGCAGTATTAAGATGTATAAAACACATTACAATAATAATGACGAAAGGTATGCACATAGATTTAAACACTTGTGGCAAGTAATTATTAAAAAAGGGTGTAATTCCATCTATAACTTCAGTTAAAATGTTTGTTTGTACGCCAATTGAAGCTTTAGACTTACTTGTTACTATTTTTTGACGAAGGTCATGTTTAACTTTGTAAGCTAAAATATCACCTAATCGTTGATTCAACATATTAAACGTTACTCTCAAAATTAATACGATTAAAATAGTAAATAACAATGGATAAATAGCTGAAACCTTGTGGTACAAGACTTGATTCAAAAACCCAGCAATTCCAATATTTTGAATCACTACACATATGGCTAACAATACACTAGTCATCCCCATAAAAATTGGAAATAATTTATATTTAAAGACTAAACTCATTAAATTTTTCAAATTTCTTCACCTAATGCTTTATTATAGAAGCTTGATCACAAATAATCATTTAATTGATTTCAAAGTTAAGTGACAATATTATGTCATTTCTTTGAATTAATTATCTTTCACACAATACAACAAAATAGTTTTTTTATTTCAAAACAACATGATATTATTATCATATCCACCGGTAATTATTAGTAAATTATTATTTCAATATGCTATGATAATAAAGTGAATTTTTTAAAATAAAACATTTAGCATAAATGAAAGTTCATTTTTTACATAAAAGAAAGAGGTTACTTATGATAATTATTGAATTTATTAAGGCGTTAATTTTAGGTATTGTAGAAGGTCTTACTGAATTTGCTCCTGTTTCATCTACAGGACATATGATTCTTGTAGATGATATGTGGTTACAATCGTCTCAATTTTTAGGTTCTCATTCAGCTTTTACTTTTAAAATTGTCATTCAACTCGGTTCTGTGTTTGCTGCTGCATGGGTGTTCCGTGAACGTTACTTCGAAATGTTACATATCGGAAAATACAAACATGTTGCTCATAGTGAGGGAATGCGTTCTAAACCTCGCCGATTGAACTTACTCCATGTATTAGTAGGTATGATTCCAGCTGGAATTTTAGGTGTTCTTTTTGATGACTTTATTGAAGCGCATTTATTTAGTGTACCCACTGTAATGATTGGTTTATTCATTGGTGCTATTTATATGATTATTGCTGATAAATACAGTACTAAAGTAAAGCACCCGCAAACAGTCGATCAAATTAATTATTTCCAAGCATTTGTCATTGGTATTTCTCAAGCAGTTGCAATGTGGCCTGGTTTCAGTAGATCTGGATCAACAATTTCTACTGGGGTATTAATGAAACTCAATCATAAATCTGCTTCTGATTTCACGTTTATTATGGCAGTCCCAATTATGTTAGCTGCAAGTGCATTATCATTACTTAAAAATTATCAATATATTGATCTTGCACATGTCCCATTTTATATTATTGGATTCTTAGCAGCATTTATTGTCGGTTTAATTGCAATTAAAACGTTCTTACATTTAATTAATAAAGTGAAGTTAGTACCATTTGCGATTTATCGAATCGTACTAGTTATTTTTATTGCTATTCTTTATTTCGGATTCGGTATTGGTAAAGGTATTTAATGATATCACACTAAAATTCTTTTTGAATTTTAGTGTTTTTTTATAAAAATTTTAGATAACTATTTTAATCTAGTGCAATCGTTTGAATTCCTGTATCATAGGGTAATGAAAGAGAAAGAAAATTTTATGGGGGCAACGAGTATGGACAAAAAACAAGTTATTAAAACAGCAATTAACGTGTTACCGATATTTATCGTACCACTAGTTGTAGAACGTAAAAAAATTAAGTCTCATCCAGATGTTCAAAAAGCTTCGCATGCAACTTCACATGCTACACATACGGTAGCAAATAAGGCATCTAGTGTTAAAGATTACTTTGGTGATAAAAAACAAGAGTTCGATAATAAGCGTGAACTCAAAAAAATTGCTAAAGAAAATGATCCTAAATATATTAAGAAAAAAGGATCAAAATTAGCTAAAAAGAACCATAAACAATCTTCTAAATTAGAGAAAAAACTTCAAAAAAATATTGATAAACGTCATAAAGAAGAAGAAAAAATTCAAAAACATAATGAAAAACAGCGAATTAAAGAAATGAAGAAATATGATAACTATAATGCTGACAGTATTATTACTCAAGATAAAGCGTTACATTCAGAAAAGGTTACAAATAAATAATGACAACCATATTTGTTGATGGTGATGCTTGTCCAGTCGTTAATGAAATTATTGATTTAACAGCTGAGACAGGCTTTTTTGTTACGATTTTACGGAGCTTTAGTCATTTTTCTCATTCTCATTATCCAAGTCATGTAAATATACTATACGTTGACGATGGACCAGATGCAGTTGATTACAAAATTATACAACTTGTAACAACGAGTGATATTGTGATTACTCAAGACTATGGATTAGCTAGTTTATTACTAAAGAAAGCTAGAATTATAATGCATCATAAAGGATTTATCTATAACGAAAATAATATGGATATATTACTTCAACAGCGTTATAATAATGCACAAATTAGAAAACAAGGTGGACGTCATAAAGGACCCTCCCCTTTTTCAAAAGCAGACCGACAGCATTTTTGTGATGTTTTTCAAACCTTACTTAATCAATTAATGGAGGATACAAAATGAAACGTATAGCAGTATATTGTGGAGCAAGTAAAGGGAATAATCCCATTTATATTAAAGAAGCGTATCAATTAGGAAAATATATGGCTGAACAAGGTTATGAACTCATTTTTGGAGCTGGTTCAGTAGGTATCATGGGCGCTATTCAAGACGGCGTACTAGATTACGGAGGCCATGCAATTGGAGTCATGCCTAAAATGTTAGATGAACGTGAAATTACTAGTCAAAAAGTAAGTGAGCTCATTCTTGTAGACTCAATGCACGAACGCAAAGAAAAAATGACTGAATTAGCAGATGCTTTTGTTATGGCACCAGGAGGAGCTGGTTCTCTTGAAGAATTTTTCGAAATGTATAGCTGGGCACAAATTGGTATACATCAAAAACCAATCGGCATCTTTAATTTAAATGGATTCTTTAATCCGCTTCAAACTTTGATTGATCATATGATTGAAGAAGGTTTTATCGATAAAAAATATAAAGCGTTAGCACCTTTATATGACACTAAAGAGGCTCTAATTGATGGATTACTTAATTATAAATCTCTTGGTGTTAGAACCTATGATTGATTAATACTATAAAAAAGATGGGCCAACGAATTCTTTTTGAATTCGTTGGCTCATCCTGGTTTCGGCACCCAAATGTAGAGACTTTCGTGTTGAGTGTTTCTATATTTAGGTTTAGGATTAGCAATAAATTTGTTTTTTATCGTCACATTTTTTATGTAGCCCATGACTTTTAATATGCTAAAAAACCTCTGGGGTTTCTATCTATTTTCTAGTCTTTATTAATATTTATATGTTTAACTTTTTTTGATATCTTACATGTCTTTTAAGTGGATGATATTTACTTAGTTCAGGTAGTTCAAAATAATCAAATAATGACATTCCAATTTTTTCCATTACTTTTCGAGAGGCCAAATTCCCCTCAGCTGTAAGACTAAATACTTCTTCTATGCCTTTTTCTTTTGCATACTCTAAAACAGCCATAGCACCTTCAGTAGCAATACCATTCCCCCATACTTCAGGGATAAGTCGCCATCCAATTTCATATATAGGTAAATTTTCAAAAGGATATTTACTATCTTTTGGTAAGTAGTTTAACCCTATATACCCTAACCATGCTCCTGTCTCTTTAAGCTCAACAGCAAACAGCCCAATTCCTTTTTCCTTTAAAATGTCATCCATTTGTTGCATATCTAATTCTGAACGTCTATAACTTAATAGACTTGGAAAATAGCGTCTTACCTGAGGATTTGCATTCATTTTTTGAAAAGATAATAAATCTTTTTCTTCCCAATCACGCAATCTCAATCTTTCTGTTTCTATATAAACAACCATTTATCCACACTCCATTACCCAAATACAATTATGAAAAAAGTGTGACATGGAGTATATAACCATAACACACTTCGTTTCGTTCATTTTGATTAAAAGATTATTAATTTTTTGAAATATAACTTATTAATTCGATATGTACTGGAATCTCTTTTAACTTATTACGTTGATTTTTAGGTGCTACAAATGTTGCATCGATATAATCATTACGATGATTAAGTTTGAAAGTAGCTACAAATGTATCACTTTCTGATTCAAAATTTGGCAAGTGTGCCACAACACGTTTAATGTCTCCAGTTGAATGAGTTACTGTACGTCCAGTAATATTTTCAATCTCTTTACCTAATTCTGGAAGTGTAATGTCACGTCCCTCTAAGATTTGAAAATCATGTTCATGCATAGTTATCTCTCCCATACTATAAATTATGTACTGAATTTTATTATTATATTTTTAAACTTTATTTTCAAATATATGAATATTATATTCAAAATGTATTTAAATACTATTACCCTTCTTATTCTATCGTCAAACCTGCAGCCTTTTAAAACCTATATTAGTTACTCTTTGTAGACGAACTAGAACTTGTATTATTATTTGATTGTTCACTATTTGAGTCACTACTTTGTTCTTCAGTACTACTAGAACTTTCATTTGATAGATTCGTTTGATTTGAGTTATCCTTTTTGGATTTTTCAGTTTCTTGTTTAACTGATTCTTTGGCAACAGAACTATCTACTTCTTTTTGTAACTTTTCTCGTTGCGCATTGAGCTTTTCTTTTTGTTTCTCTAGATTATTTTTTTCATTTTTTAAATCTTTATTTTCTTTTTCTAGCTGTTTAATATCATTTTCTAAAGATACTTTTTCTTCACTTTTACCACATGCTGACAATATTAAAGTCGCTAATAGTAAAAGTACAATCCACTTCTTCATATATTTCTCCTTTAAATATATATCAATAACACTTATTTTAACATGAAATGTGGCTTGATTCATTTTATTATTTTAAGTTTTTTCGCATTTTAACATGAGCCATATCATATTCTTGTTTACGATTGATATGACTCATTTGATTATTATTCGCCTCCACTGTACTTTCGATAGAATGAGCATTTTTTCTATCGCCCATTGTTCTAATGTCAGTTTTAAATTAGTAGCTATCCCACTGTTTAGAAAACGAGGGTGTGTATATAACATTTCAATCGTTACCACTTTCGTACTCGTTTCAAATTGATCTCAAGTGAAAGCAAAAGGTTCTCTAAAATCATGGTTTGACTCAATAACATAAATAATATCTTGGTTCGTTTTTTAATCTTCTCTCAAATATTTCTTGTCTTAATGCTATAGAAAGTGTTGTAGCATGATAATTTAATTCACTTTTTTCTAAGTAATATTCATGAATACGTGCAATATTCTCAATTAATTGATAATCAGTCATTGAAAGAATTCTCATTTTATATTCTCCCTATTTATACATTATATTCTTTACATAACTATGATATGATTATTCATATTTAATATGTAATAATCAACTTTTAAAATTTTTAAATATTTTTATTTTTAAGGGGATAATAAATGAAATCGACTGCAACATTAGCCCGTGAAAACAACGTAAAATCAATGCGTTTAAATAATACGGATCGAGAAATTTTTGAAAACTATATGACTTATATTAGAGCAGATTTACGTGTAAATCCACATGATAGTGAACTCATGCTCAATCGTATTTTGAAGGAGTTACTTGCCGCAGAGAAGGATGGAACTTTAGCTCTTGAATTTTTCGATCATGATCCAAAAGCACATGCTAAAAAACAACTTAAATCCCTACCAAATGAAACAATTAAAAATATTGTTAAATCTATTTTTAGAAATTTTATCTTTTTAGTGGGTATATTCTTTTTCTTTAAAGGGTTTATCGGTTTTTTTATTCCTGATAATCATAATGAAGTATATTTATATACCTTTCCCATTACGCTCTTCATTGGTTTAGCTATTATATTTCTCTTTATTTTAGTCGTTTTTAAAACTGTTCAATTACAGTGTTTTAATAATTCGCATTGGATTTGGTGGTTTAATTACTGTATTATCGCATTACTAGTAGTAGCACTGTTTTATGTGTTTTTTATTCCACAGTCATTTTTGGCATATGGACCTAGTATTCGAATTAATAATTGGGCATTTATTATCATCTCTTTAATTATTACACCTATTGCTTTCTATATAGAACATCATTTTGTTGATGAAGATTCAAATACTGTGTTATAAAAATATTAAATAAGAGCCTAGAATATTATTTTCAGAAAAATAACAACTCATTGAGCTATATATAAACAAAATAATTATAAAAAAGACCCTTTTCCTATTATTTCAATAGAAGAAGTGGTCTCTTTCATTTGTCGAAGTATTTAATGTCCTAGACTTTTATTTTCATACATCATCATTTCTATTAATTATTGTATATTCATACTTGAAGATGTAAACGTTTGATCTTTAGTGAACCATATTAAAATCATCCCAATAAAAATAGATAAGGCAGAAACATAAAAAACGTTTTCTAATCCGACCCAATGACTCATTACGCCCCCTAATAAGTTTCCACATAATTGTCCTATTACCATTGCATTAGCAAATAAAGTCGAAGCATAACCAGGAAAGTCAGGTAATATATCTTGGAAATAACTAATACCCAGTCCTAATAAAATCGCTAAATAAAATGCTAAAAATACTTGTCCTATCATCATCATATATATATTTTCAAATATACCAATACTAAAATAGAATAGACCACCACTTATGGCTCCTAGTATAAGCAAAGTGCGTGTAGATAATTTGGATGCTAAAATCCCCAATATAACCATAAAAGGAACCTCTAAGCCGGCACATAAACTTGCTAAAGTACCTACATAACCTTCTCGTTCTTTCAAATATTCTGTAACGAATAATGGCATATTCATTGTATACATCCACTGACCAATATGTAGAAGTATAAAAGCAATAAATGGAATAAATAAAGTTTTATCTTTTAACATATTAGGTGCAGTTATTTCAATACTAGCAGTATCTTTAACTTGGTCGTTTATAGTCAGATTTAAATCCTTATAAAAGAATATTTGTAACAACAGTGTAAATAATAAAATGATAACCGTGCCGCCAAATAGCCCTGCATAACCCATAAATTGAATGAGGTATGCACCAATGAGTGGACCAAATAAAAAGCCAAAAGAGAACATTGATCTTAATACAGTATTAGCAAATTTCGCATTATTTCTTGATGAAGAGGCATTAATAGATTCTCTAGCGGATGCATATAATTGGGGCATTGCAGGGGCGAATAATCCTTGAAATATCGCATATACTATAATAAATAGCCATATATGATGTATGTAAAAATATATAGAAAAACTAAGTGCCCCCATAAATAGTGCGCAAATAATAAGTATTTTCCGATTAAGATGATGTGTATCTGAAAATCTAGCAACAATCGCATTTACAGTAAATTGACTTACTGCAGCCAAAGCCAAAAGCACACCAAACTGATTTGTCGACATTCCTAGTTCTTTTGTTGCGAATAAAACAAAGTATGGCACTGTAATGGCAATACCCATTCCTAAGAGCATCATATTAATAAGAAATAATTTATAGTTTTTAATATGCAATAGTGCTGAAAACATATACTATACCTCTATTCTTCTTTTAAATTGCAATATTGATTAACTATTATTTAGTAAAATTAAGCATTAAAGATACAAAAGTATCAACTTGTGGTAGTTGCAATATACTACTATCATAACTCATATACGTTGAGCGGATTAACGGAAGACCATCAATGTTGACTTTTTCAAATTCAAATACGTGATGATCAATATTCTTCATCATTATTTCTGGAAGAATAGTTACGCCTACACCACTTATTAGCATTTCTTTACATGTTGCCACTTGATCTACTGTAATGGTAGCATGATAATCTTGTCCAAATTTTTCACTATACCAATGATTAATTTGATTTATATATATTGGATCTGCTTGAAATTCAATAAATGGTAATTTTGAAACATCTTCATGACGTTCTTTTGGATAAATAAAATAATGTTCATCATCAAATAAATGGATATTTTTTAAATTCATTACTTTATTCCCTCTAGTAATTAAAAGGTGATAATCTCTATGATTAGACCTAATTTGCTCTGTTGAACCCACTTGAACCTGTATTTCTACATTAGGAAATTGTGTATTATACAAACTCAATACACGGGGCAATATTGTTTGTCCAATTAAAGATGAACATCCTATAGATATGGTTCCATTTACTTCCCCTATATGTGCTTGTATTTTGTCGAAAAACATTTTTTCTCGATTCAACATATCACGTGCATGTTCGATGATCATTGCACCTTCTGTAGTAGTAATCAATTGTTTTTTAGTACGAATAAATATTTCTACTCCAAACGCATGTTCAATTGTTTTTAAGCGTTGTGTGACTGCTGGTTGTGATATATATAAAATTTCAGCAGCTTTTCTTAACGTTTTCGTTTCATCTAATGTAATTAATAATTGATAATCTTCAATTTTCATAGCTTCCCCCTTATGTTTATCCACGAATACGGCTATGATGGTAAATAAAATTGATACTATTTCATTATTGTTTTAGTACTAAAGAAATATAATTACGCTTTCTTATGCTTATTTAATTTACCTATCATCTTTTTATAACAATGCATAATTCGATGATGTATCTCTGCAAAATTGTCATCAATCTCAATCATCAATTGATGCGCGATAATATAGGCTTCATGGAATTGTTTCTTCGTAATTTGTCCATTTTTCAAAGCTAGTTCTAAATCATGTTCATCTACTAACTCATATTCACCAGTAGATGGTAAAACCAGCACATCTAAAAATAAATCTAATGTTCTCGCGTTCCCTTTTTGAGTAATATTTTTAATGTTAATATCAAAATAGTACTCTAATGGATTCCCCTTATCATCAAACATTGCAGTAATACTATAGCGTTTTTTTTCCGGCAGAATTTGTAACCATTTATAGTTATTATCTACTACAACTACATTTTGATCGACCACCGTCACCTCTAAAGGCTCACGCACCTTTTTCATCGTGACCAAGCCAATAATACCTTTAAACCTATTATTATTTACCTTAACTTCTATGTAATCACGTTCAATTAGGCGACGCCAGTGACGTTTATCTATGTATTTAATTTTCACAAAGCCACCAACTCCTTGTCATTATTATATTAAACTAAGTAAACCATGTCATCTTATGGCATGTTTTATTACTTTTAACATATAAATTATTTAAATTTTCAATTTCATTTTACTATAACTATTAAATTTTTAGGTAAAATTGACAAAAACACTAAGTTTTGATAGTTTTATTCTATATTATCTGAAAATTCTAAATAAAAGGAGCATTTTTAATTATGACAGTTAGACCTTTTCGAGCAGATCACGTGGGAAGTTTATTACGTCCTAAGCGCCTAAAAGAAGCACGATTTAAATTTAATAATAACGAATTATCTTTAGATGAATTAACACGTATTGAAGATGAAGAAATCGAACGTATTATTGAAAAACAAATTGAGATTGGTTTACATAGCATTACAGATGGAGAATTTCGTAGAAGTTGGTGGCACTTTGATTTTCTAGAGAATATTAATGGCGTTGAAGGATATACTCCTGATCATGGATTAGAATTCGAAGGTGTAGAAACACGTGCACATAATGTGAGAATTGTGGACAAAGTATCATTTAATCCAAATCACCCACACTTTGAACACTTTAAGTTTTTATATAAAAAAGTGGCTGGTCGCGCAACTGCTAAAGTATCAATACCTAGTCCAAATCAATTGTTCCATCCTAATATTTTAAACGAAACGATTTATCCTAATATAGAAGATTTTGCAAATGATATTGCAAAAGTTTATCATGAGACGTTACAAGCATTTTATGACTTAGGAGCACGCTATATTCAATTAGATGACGTATACTGGGCTGGTTTAACTGACGGTACTCAAAAAGTGAGAGGTCGTCAACGCTCTGAAGATGAAAAACTAAAAGCACGTGATTTAGCCTATAAAGTGATTAATAAAGCTATCGAAGGACTACCAAATGATTTAATTCTGACTACTCATATTTGTCGTGGTAACTATAAATCAACTTGGGCAATTTCTGGAGGATATGAAGCCATCGCCCCTTATCTATTTAAAGAAAATTTAAATGGTTTCTTTTTAGAGTATGATGATGAACGTTCAGGTGATTTCGAACCGCTTCGTTTCTTTAATGACAATGCTTATGCAGTTCTAGGACTGATCACCTCTAAAACAGGTGAATTGGAAAATAAAGAAACAATTAAAAAAAGAATTAAAGAAGCAGAACAATATGTAAATATTGACCATATCTGTATTAGTCCACAATGTGGTTTTGCTTCTACAGAAGAAGGCAACGCTCTAACTGAACAAGAACAATGGAACAAATTAGCCTATGTTGTAGAATTAGCTAATGAACTTTTTGGCACTGCTGAATAGAAAATGGTCAGAAATGTTGTCCTCTATCTCTTTTTAAAATAAATCTTTTTAAAAAAGACACTTCATTAATGTAGTTATACTTAACTCGATTAATGAAGTGTCTAATTATTAATACTCAATGTTTTTCAATGCATATTTTTGAATCATTCGGCGATATTGTGGATATGCTTCTGTCAACTCATCTTGTGTGAATAATTCAAAATACTTAAATTCAAATGCAGGTTGACACATACAGCCTACTAAACTATAACCTTCCGAATGAGGTACACTCGAAGCAAAAATGGTTCCTTTGGGAACAACATATTGTAGTACTTCTCCATGGTCTACATTTGGACCTAACAAGACACTACGATATTGGCCATCTTCAGTTAACATATGTATCTCTAGTGATACACCAGCATGATAATACCATACTTCATCAGCATCTATACGATGAAAATGCGAAATATCATCTGCTTTTAATAAGAAAAGTATACTACTAAAAGATGCCCTTTCATCTTTCTTTACACCCTCCGGTCGAATAGTTTCTTTATAATATCCACCTTCTGGATGAGATTCCAAGTCTAACGATTGTATCCAAAACGAAGCCGTGTGTTTCACTATTTTAAGTCCACATTATGGAAAACATTTTGAACATCTTCTAAATCTTCAAGTGCATCAATAAGTTTTTCAAGTGTTGCTTGATCATCTGCTGAAAGTTCAATATCAGTCTGAGGTAACATTTCAAACTCTGCAATTTTAAAGTCTTCTACACCTGATTGACGTAGTGCCTCTTGTACTTGTGCAAATTGATCAGGTTCTGCATACACAATCGTCAAGCCATCTTCTTCAATAACGTCTCTTACATCTACATCTTGTTCCATCAATGTTTCTAGGACGTCATCGGCAGATTTTCCTTCGACACCAAACGTTGCAGTATGGTCAAACATATAAGCCACTGAACCAGATACACCCATATTACCACCATTTTTTCCAAATGCTGCTCTAACATCTGATGCTGTACGATTCACGTTATTAGTTAAGGCATCTACAATAAGCATAGAACCACTTGGACCAAATCCTTCATAACGTAGATGGTCATAATTTTCATCTCCACCGCCTTTAGCCTTATCGATGGCTCTATCTATAATATGATTTGGAACAGAATATGTTTTTGCTCTTTCTAGCACAAGTCTTAATGCTTGATTTGATTCAGGATCTGGCTCTCCTGATTTAGCTGCTACATAAATTTCTTTACCAAATTTTGCATATATTCTACTAGTATTTTTATCTTTTTGGGCTTTTTTTTCTTTAATATTATTCCATTTACGTCCCATATTGTCATCTCGCTTTCTTACTCAATAATACTTATTATATAGTATTAATAATTTATTGTCTAAATTGAAAAAAACGTTACTTCCTTATAAAAAATAAAATACTGACAAAGCATCCCCTTGTCAGTACTCTCCCAATTCATTTAGTTAATTATCTAAAAATCTTTCTACATCATTAAATAAAGCATTAAATTGATCAATATTAGATTTGTTCATATAGATAAAAATTTTACGTTCATCTTCTGTTGATCGAACTTTACTTAATTTCTCTTTTTCTATTAATCTGCGTATAGAAACAAGTAATTTTGTTCTACTTAATTCTAGTTCTTCAATTGCAACTTTTAAGAATGTTTGCATTAAAATTTGATCGTCTGCTGTGTATTCATAAGCTAATTTTAATAAAGCTAAATCATTTAAGGTTAGTTTGTATTCTTTCTCTATATATTCAGACAACGCTTTATATTGTTTATAGATTTTCAGCAAGCGATTTAATTCATCGTTACTCAAGCATTTGCACCTCCAATAAAAGCGAACAATTCAACATATATTATCCTTTAATTTTGGAGTTCTGTCTTTTGCATTTGTTTTGAATTTTTTGTTAAATTTACCAACAAACTCAAATATTGTTGTGAAAAACTTTTTTGAGATGAAATTTATTATTTATATATCTCAATTATATAAAGCCCGTTATAATCAAGTTTAATTTGTAATGCCTCTTTATTAAAGTTGTGTTCTCTAATTTTAAAAGAAGGATGTAATAAACGATTTACTTTCTTCAAGAATGTTTTAGACCATTGATAACGATTACGTATGTCTTCAGTAATAATATGATTAATATTGCCGTTATAATCATCAATCTGTTGAATTTTTATAAGATGATTTTTATTTGTCTTATGTTTAAAATCTACATATATATCAGTTTTTTCATAATTAGCATTTCGTGATTCACTTTCTAGAACACGCCAATCATATATAAATAGTATGAATTTATTTTCTTTTTCAATTACTATATAATGATCTTTAATGTATTTTGGTTCCTGACTAAGCGTCATGATATGGGCCATCATTGTTCCTAATATTGTTTTAAAACCTTTTTCATCAAAAAGATGTAAAGCATTAAATTGATGACTATCCTGTCTAAAATTGAAACCAATACCGTCAAAGTGTTGAGCTGATTTAATATTTGTTTCTACAATTAACGGGGCACTACTATTTAAGTCATTATATTCACTATTTAAAAACACATGATTTTCAACGTTTAAAAATATGATTCTTTGATTTTCTAAATCAATGTGATTTAAAATTTCACGTATATTTTGATAATGTAATATATTCTTTACTAATAAACGATTATTACCTTCTATTAAATAGGGTTGATTTAGTTTTGAATTATCAATAAACAGAAATTGGAAATTCACTCTTTTAATTTGCGATTCTAAAGTTTTAAATAAAACTGGATTATTTAGCAGGTTGCTAATTTCTAATCCAAAAGAAAACCGATTTGTTTTATGTTGTATTTTTAATATCATACGATAAATGGCTTTTAAATCAATCTTTTCTAAATCAAAAACAATACCTAATTCGTGATTTACATTTACTTCAACTTGGTGTATTTCAAGATAATCTAGTACATTTTCATATGTTATTTCAAGAAAATTAATTAGGTTTAAATCCTCAAGTTTAAAACTTATATTTAGATTTTTTCTAATAATATATTCAAATATTCGCTGAAGTTCTTTAACAGTGAAGTGTTCTTTTATTTCCTTCATATCCACTCTTACATAAATCATTAATGATGGACTCTCGTCAAGATAATCGATATATTTTTCTAAAAATAACAGTTTTATTTCTTCAATCGTATTGATTTGTACTACACATTGATAAGGTTTAATAAACATATCTAATTTTGAATCGAGATATATTTTATGTTCTGTTTTCTTTTGATAATAATATTGTTGTGACAGAATTATATCTCTTATATTTTGTAGACTATCATCAATATGAGTTTCATAATCCATAAAAATCATTTTTTCATATTTATTACATGATCTATATTCATTTGGTGTCATCCCCATATAACTTTTGAACGTTTTAGAATAACTTGATGCATTACTAAACCCTACTTTTTCACTAATTAAACTAATCGTATCGTCTGTTTTCAATAATAATTCAAATGAATTTGCAATTTTCAAAGTGTCTACATAAGTTTTAAAACTAATATTTAACAACTGTGTAAATTGTGATGATAAATTAGATTTAGATGTAAATAGATTAGATGAAACGTCTTTTAATGTTAATTTCTTTTCAATATTTTCATTAATATAGTCTAATACTTCACTTAACTCCCCATAATAAGCATAATTATATTGATCATTAGCAATATCTATTTCAACACTACCTTGTCTTCCAATAATTTGAACAATGTCAACTATGTATTTGTTATCTTCTGAAACAGATTTATGATTAATATGATTCATTGTTATCTGTAATAATGCTTTTTTTATTGCATTAATAGATTTAACTAAATTAATTGAATATTTATAATCAAAGAAATTAAATCCTTCTTCTTTAAACCAATCACTTGCAATATAAATCATTAATGTTTTCTCATTCTTATTAATTGAAAAAATATCTTTATTGTTTATAACGTAGAGATCATTATTAATCGTCACTTTTTTGGCAAAATGTTGAATTTCTAATGAACCTTCTATTGGGAACAGCAATATGATACCATCTTGACAACGTGTCATTTGATATTCATGCTTAGTAAGTACCTGAAAATACCCATTAGACATATACTAACCTCTTTCTAATCTTGGTAGTCCTTCTTTTAATGTGTTTATATAAAAATGCTAATTTATAAGTGTTTAAATGTAAATCTATCACAACATTAATACTAAATCAAAAATATGTATAAAATTAAATTAAGTCTGATTTTATATTAAATACATTTCATAATTATTTAAAAAAGATGCTCTATAATTGCCTTCTTACTTTAATAAAATAAACAGCTTAGACTACTCTTTATTTAAAATGTTTTGAAAACAATGTGAGAACATCTTTTCTAAATATTCAACTTATTATAAATATGAATGACTAGTTTTTAAAGCGGTTTGCTAAATTCAATATATCTTTAATGATGTTTAATAAATTAAGAAATAAATTAAACCCCATTTCTCTTGGCGTAAATCTACCATGTTTCATGCGATTAAAATCAAATAATGTATATAGTAAAAACAAGACTAAACTAACCATTGTAATAACGATATGGAATATTGAATTATGAATAAATAAGCCAACTAGACTAGCAATAATAAGGGCAATTAACGTTACAAATAAATATTTACCTAAGCTAGAAGCATCATGAATAACAAAATACCCCAATATTCCAAATACAATGAATGCTATAATGGCTAACAATATATTTTTATAAAAAACCTCTGCTCCTAAATTTTGCATATACATTGAAAATGTTGCATACGATAATAAACCAATAATAATAGCATAGATATGCGAAATAATAAGACCATATTTACGTGCTCTTTTAATAAATAACGTCGCTAATACAATGACAAATAATGTAATTGATAAAGGACGTCGCCATTCTACAGGCAAATATTGACCTAAATAACAGCCAATCCCAAAAATAAGCCAATAATATGTAAAAAATAGCCAAACTTTACGATATGCATGGTTTTGTCGAGTATTATCTTTTGAACGTACGCTCTGATGTTGATGATTTACTAAATTTGAAGAACTTGACATCTTATACTCCTCTTTTAAATAGTGTCTTACAAATATTGTACAATATTTGTTGGGAATACAAAAATAGTATAATTTATTTACTTTTAAGTAAGCATCCTATCAAGAAAATATAAAAATTATTACAAGTTTAAATCATTAAACACAATTCAACCTACTTCTTACATGATACGTACTTGCTTCAATTTTACTATAAGAAATATTACAAATTTCTTTTTAAAAAAATTTAATTTTATCTAAATAAAACTGTTAAAGACTACTGTATCAAGGTTTTTATCTATTTACAAAAAATAGTATTACTTTTAATAATATTACAAGATAATAACAACCCACATATTCTTATATTTTTTTGATAGTATATGCATGTGATATAAAAAGATGAATTATACAAATTTAACAATATTAAATTCTAAAAATAAATTTTAAAATTCAAGGAGGATACGTAGTTTGAAAAAGTTAGCTTTTACGTTGTCTATTGCGTCAGGCGCTGTAGCATTTTTCTCTCATCATGCTGAAGCATCAACACAATATACTGTTCAACCTGGAGATTCCTTATGGAGTATTGCAAACAAATACAATACGCCTGTTGATGAGCTTAAACGAAATAATCACTTAAATGGTAATTTAATTTTTCCAGGACAAGTACTAACTATTAATGGATCATCTACTACTACATCAAGTAGTTTATCAAGTAAGTCTTCTACTACTTATACTGTTCAATCTGGTGATTCACTTTCTCGTATCGCTAATAAATATGGAACTTCAGTTACTGACTTAATGAATACAAATAATTTTTCAAATTATTTAATTTACCCTGGTCAAATATTAAAAATTCCAAGTAGTTCAAGTACTACAAACTCATCGTCTACTACTGCTTCTCAAAGCACTGGTTATTCTTCACCAACCTTTAACCATCAAAATTTTTACACTGCTGGTCAATGTACGTGGTATGTATTTAATCGTCGCGCTCAAGCTGGATCACCCATTAGTACATATTGGTCTGATGCTAAGTATTGGACTTATAATGCTGCTTCAGATGGTTATATTGTTAATCATACCCCTACTGTTGGATCAATTATGCAATCGACTGCTGGGTATTATGGCCATGTAGCATATGTGGAGCGTGTGAATCCAGATGGTAGTATTCTAATTTCAGAAATGAATTATACATATGGGCCTTATAATACAGATACTCGTGTGATTCCTGCTTCATTAGTTTCTAGCTATAACTATATTCATTAATATGATTCAAACCACAAAATAAGCTTGAGACATGTTTATGTCTCAAGCTTATTTTGTGGTTAATTTACCTTAAAGAAAAATATTTAAAATCCAAAATATAATTGCTGCTAAAATAGCAGAAATTGGCAACGTAATAATCCATGTAATAATCATACGTTGAGCTGTATTCCACTTTACACCTTTTGCACGATTTGATGCACCTACACCTAAAATTGATGACGATACAACGTGTGTTGTAGATAATGGGAAGTGTAATGATGAAGCAACGAAAATCGTTAATGCTGAAGATAAATCAGCAGCTGCTCCATTAGCAGGTCGTATTTTCATTATATTTCCGCCTACTGTTTTAATAATTTTCCAACCACCAATTGCAGTTCCTAGACCCATTGCTGTGGCACAAGCAATTTTAACCCATAATGCCGGTTCCACATTCGTTGGATCTTGTAAATTCGCTACAATCAAGGCAAGAGTAATAATACCCATTGATTTTTGAGCATCATTTGTACCATGTGAAAACGATTGAAGCGCTGCAGTAAACATTTGGAAAAAGCGGAAATTACGATTTGCTCTCGTAAGATTCGCATTTTTAAAAACAATTTTAACAATTGTATACATGATAAAACCAACACAAAATGCGATAATTGGTGAAATAATTAATACAATGATAATCTTAGTAAAACCTTGATAATGTAATACTGTAAATCCCTGTGCAGCTATTGCAGCTCCAGCAATAGCACCGATTAAGGCATGCGATGAAGAACTTGGTATACCATATAACCAAGTCACCAAATTCCAAACAATAGCAGCGATAATAGCCGCTAATACTACTACTAGACCATTTTGTAATTTAAATGGATCTACGATATCTTTAGTAATTGTTCCAGCTACCCCTGTAAAAGTAAGTGCCCCTATAAAGTTCATAACTGCAGCTAGAAAAATAGCTGTTCTTGGTGTCAATGCACGCGTAGAAACCGCAGTAGCAATTGCATTTGCTGTATCATGAAAGCCATTGATAAAGTCAAAGACTAGAGAAAATACAACGATAGCTATAGTGATGACTAATACATATTCCATAATTTAAAACTCCCTTAGCTATTTTTCATGATAATTGTTTCAAAGTTGTTAGCAACAGCTTGACATTTATCAGCGATATTTTCTAAGCTTTCGTAAATATCTTTAATTTTAATTAAAGTGATTGGATCTGTTTCACTATTAAAGATATGTTTAATTGATTGTCTTAATATACCATCACAATTTGTTTCAAACTCTTTAATATTAATTGAATGAATTCTCATGTGAGATAATTTTTTATCAACAAGTAAACCAACTGCTAATTTCATTTCAGCGACAGCTTTTTGAATATTGTCAACAAATTCAGCCATATATTCATCAGTATATTCAATTGAATACATTTCAAACATTCCAGATGTTTCTTCCATTGCATCAAGTACATCATCGATTGCATTACACAATGATAGAATGTCTTCTCGTTCAATAGGAGTGATAAATGTTTGATTTAAGTCGCTAATGACCTTGTGCATAAGTTCGTCACCATGTGACTCGTACGTTTTAATGTTATCAGAATAAGCTTTTAAATCTAAATGGGTATTAAAATCCATTTTCCCGAATTCTACAGCTGCACGGTCCAGATTAAATACCATTTCTTCTAATTGAACCATAAACTTATCCTTTTTCTTAGTGAACATTATAATGCCTCCATTTTAGCGATTGCTATCAATCACACGTTTATTATTTAATTTAAGACAATTTAAAAATGAGCTACATTTACAATAGCTTATTTTAAAACATTATTTAGAAAGCTTTTGTAAAGTTTATGTAAATATAATGTTATACCAATTACGATACACTTCTACTTAACACCTAATTTGTCTCTAATTGAAAATATCATAATTTTTTCATCTCTACAATAAATTTACAAATTCTTTACAAACTCGAAATATTCTCTCTTAAATTGAGTGATTGATTGTTCGCTTAGAATGATTATAAGCAATAAATGCAAACATACTATATACTATTGTATAAATAATCATAACTATAAAAATGGACATTTGATTTGTAAATCCTATAAATTTCATAAATACAAGTGCTGCAAAATATGCATGCAGCAAAGCAATAGCCAAAGGTAGTCCAAAGTTAAACGCCACTTTCAATTTTAGACCTCTAGCCATGTCTTTTTGAGTAAAACCTAATTTACGTAATATTGAATAATTTTCTAATTCATCTTCAGTTTCATCAATTTGTTTAATATAGATAATACATCCAGTTGCTATAAGAAATGCAATACCTAAAAAAGAACTTACAAATAATAAAATTCCTGTTAAACTTGAAATTTCGCTTGCTATCTGACTTCTAGTTTTTAAATTCTGATTCATGTGATTGATAGTCTTTTCTAATTTAGGTATATCTTTTGTATGTTTTAAATCAAAACCATGTTGAGAAATGATGTCCTTATTTTTAACATGTTGTTTTATAAATTGATAATCCCCGTTATTAAGCACGAGTGTCGGTCCACCTAAATCTACACTCTCTTTAAAATAAACTTTATGAATCACTTTTTGAAGTTGAACTTTAGTATGATGTCGCTTCGTACCAATCATTGTTGTTCCGTGTGGCCGATGTTTAGTTAATTCAGGAATAACATCTTCTGGGATAATTAAATCTGCTTGTCCTTTTTTCAAAGAAATATTTGAAAAGTAATCTTCACTTGTTATAGTCACCGAATAAGGTCTAGCTGCATTTACATCAAATAGATGATCTTTATATAAATGCGTGTACACTACTTGCTTATAATTATAGTTATATGCAATATGCTGTTGCTCTAATTGATATTTTAACTTCTCGGACAAGGTGTCGTTGTTCGTTGTTACTTCATACGGTGATTCTAATAAAATTTCTTTACTTAAAGATCCTCGACTAATTGCTGCAAAACATAGGACAGATACAGTAATAGCAGAAATAATAGAAATGATTGTTAAAGAAAAAGCATTCTTTCTAATCCTAAACATTAATGAAGAAGTGAAAATAACATCATTTACAGTTACATTTCCACTTTTAAATGATTTAATTATTTTTAATATTAGAGACACTGAACTTCTAAAAAAGAAATAGGCTCCGATCACAGTTAAAAATAAAATAATGAAAGGTAATACGATATCATCTAATAATTCAACAAATCGTGTGGATAAATAATATCCTGCCAAAATGAAAACAATACCTAAAATTCCTAGAATAATTTCTCCAAATGTAATATGTTTACCTGTTTCATCTATATATTCTTCAGACTCCATTAATTGTGTAACAGAATATTTATTTAAGAAAATGATAGCTTGAAGAATAATTAAAATATATGCAACGATTAAAATAAATAAGGTTTGAATTATAGCGTCTACACTAAAAATAAGCGATACCGAAGTATGTATACCTAATAATTTCAATATAATCATAAGTAAAATTTTAGACCCAACACTCCCTATAATCATACCTAAAACTGCAGTGATCAAGAAAATAAACAATTGTTCTAACATAAACATATAAATAATACTTACTTTATTTAACCCCATAATCTGTAATAGTCCCAATTCGTAACTTCGTCTTTTAATAAAAAGAATATTGGTATACATAATAAAGACAACGATGATTATAAATAGAAAATAACTTCCTATTTTAGAACCCTCTCTAATAATAGATAAAGACTCATGTATATGGAGATGATGAACATATTTAATCGTAATAAAACTAAAATATAAAACAGTACTAATGACTAATGAAAACATATAAATAGCATAGTGCTTAATATTTCTTAGGAAATTTCTCCAAATAATATAGCTAAAACTCATAAACCTTGCCACCTAATATACTTTGGGCTCTTAATATTTCTTCATAAAATAATTGTTTATTATCTTGTCCTTGATAAATTTCAGTAAATATTAAGCCATCTTTCAACATTACAACACGATTAGAAAAACTTGCTGCAAGTGGATCGTGTGTAACCATGATAATAGTTACATCATAGATTTTATTTATTTTTTCAAAACGTATGAGTAAATCTCTAGTGTTCTTAGAGTCTAAAGCCCCTGTTGGTTCATCCGCAAAAATAATTTTAGGATATGTAATAAATGCACGCGCTGCAGATGTTCGTTGACGTTGTCCCCCTGAGATTTCAGACGGATATTTATCACTAATATCATATATATTAAGCGCTTCAGTAATTTGTCTATAACGTTTATTCATTTCTTCCTTATTTAATTTAAGTACTGATAAAGGCAACATAATATTTTCTTTTACAGTAAGTGTGTGTAATAAATTATATTCTTGAAAAATAAATCCAATATCTTTTTTTCTAATTTCTGATAGTTCCCTATTTGATAACTTTTCCAATTGTTTTCCATTTAGTATGACAGATCCTTGTGATAAATAATCTATTGAACTTAAAACATTAAGTAATGTTGTTTTACCAGAGCCAGAAGGTCCCATAATTGAAACAAACTCTCCTGTTTCAATGTTTAAATCAATACCTCTTAACACTTCTTGTATCGTTTGTTTTGTCCCATATGTTTTAACAATTTGCTTTGCTTGTAATATTGTCAATTTAGAATGTCCCTCACTATCATATATTTTAACTATTGAATGATATAGATGAACCTGAGACGTCATTATAAAGTCTCAGGCTTTACCCAATGTTCTGCTCACTTGTTATACTAAAATGTTATTTCCATAAGCTTAATTTATGTATTTACTTTAAATATTATATAAGTTTTAGTTCAAACTTTTTATAGTAAAGTCCAATATCTTCTTTCTATAAAACGAACAATTACATTTATACACTATTTTAACAACACCATTATGATAAACTTAATTTCTCTTGTGACATTCTTTCTATGACTTCGTTTTGCATAGGGAACGTTAAAATAAATGTTGTTCCTTCTCCCACCGTCGACTCGACCTCTACTTCAATACCTAATGGATGTCTTACACTTTCTACTAAGTATAAACCAATTCCAGAAGAAGTTGTTTCATTACGATTTGCGGTAGAAGTATAACCTCTTTCAAAGATACGTGGTAAATCTTTAGCGCTAATCCCACGTCCATAATCAGTAATTTCTAAAGCGATATGGTCTTTTTTAGCTAACGATCGAATAACAATATCTTTTCCTTGAGAATATTTCAAAGAATTAGATAAAATCTGTCTAATCATCATGCGACACCATTTTACATCTGTAAATACTTCTGGATTCGTATCAAATTCTAATACATAGCCAATACCTTTAACTTGACTGATATGACGAGTAAGTTGAATTTCTTCTATCACTAAACGTTTTAATGGTACTTTTTCGAAATACATATCTCTATTTTTAGATTCAAGACGTGTTAAATAAAGTTGCTTATCTAATAATTCATTCACTCTTGACCATTCATAAAGTAAGGCTTTCTTACGTTCCATATCTTCAGCTTGATCAATTAATAATTTCATTGCTGTAACAGGTGTTTTAATATCGTGAACAAATTCAGTTAACGATTGTTCCGACGCTTGTATATGAATTTGTTGTTCAGTAGCTCTTTCTTTGTGAAACAATAATTTACGATATAAATAGTCCACCATTTCTTGTTGAAATGGATTCTCAGCTAATTCTTTGTGTTTAATTTCTTCGATTTCCTTATTATTATAAAAATGTTGATATAATTTTACTTCTCTTAAAAAAGTAAAAACAAGAAATATACAAGTTAAACCTATATTTAATAGGACAATGTACACTACACTTTCAATTGCCATATCATAGTCTATATATGCCATCCCTAAAAATACAAACTGTAAAAATATAATCCAAAATATCCAATTACTTCGTGTTTTAAGAAATAGCCAAAACCATTTCACATTACTCATGTGCCATATATCCTTTACCTACTTTTGTTTCAATTTCTGTTTCCATACCGATCTCAGATAATTTTTTTCGTAATCGATTTACATTGACTGTTAATGTGTTATCACTAACAAACGCTTCGTCATCCCATAACGCTGTAATTAATGTATCTCTAGTCACAATTTGATTTTGTTTTTGAATTAACATTTCTAAAATAATCATTTCAGTTTTAGATAAATAAATGATTTTATCGCCTTTTTGAATACTATCTTTTGAAAGATCGACTAGTGCATCTTGCCAATTTAATGTACGTCTTTCTTCTGCGCCAAATTGATATACGCGTCGATAAACTGCTTGTAACTTCGCAATTAGTACGTTGGTATGAAAAGGCTTTTGCATATAATCATCTGCACCTAATTCCATACTCATCACTTGATCCATAGGATTATCACGTGACGATAAAAATAAAATAGGCACATTAGACACTTGTCTAATTTGACGACACCAATAGAATCCGTCATATTTAGGTAATTGCACATCCATTATAACAATTTCTGGCTGAACATTATGATATGTTTCCATTACGTTACTAAAATCATTGACACCATAAACAAAAAAATCCCAATTTTCTAATTCTTTCTTTAGTTGTTGAAAAAGCGTCTGATCATCTTCTACTAATAATATTTGCATATGTTTTCATCCTATCACTTTGTATATTTCATTTTTTCTCCTGATTGCACACGTCCATTGAAATGCCTAATACGACAATCAATTTCAAACCCTCTCATAATTAAACCTTGTACGGGAGCTTGAAAAAAATAATAGAGTGGCCATAACAATTTAGGAATATAATCATATAGTTGAACAATTACTAAACGCGTTCCTTTAATTTGACGAAATTCCAATTTCCCTTGTTTTTTAGAACGTTTTTTTATAATTGAACCGCCTACTAAATTAAATGTAATTAAACGATTATCATTTACTTCTTTTTTCATTACTAATAGAGGCTTAAACTCGTTACGAGCATATATTATATATCGATTTTCTATATATTTCGTGTGTAAAAATGTACCACGTGTATCATTCAGCCATTTAAAAAAATAAGCGACTAATTGTTCTAAAGACCATTTCCTAGGTAATATCATTCTTAATGCTGTCCGTATATCATTATATTTAGACATTTGTAACTCAACATTAATATGAGAGCGCTTGATATAGGTCTCAGTCGTTTCTACAGGAACACCATAGTTTTTTAAACACTGTATTGTCTCATTATCAAAGCGACTCCCCCTTACGTACAAAATTTTATTTATTCCTTGTTGTGCTGCTGCCCTTGCAAAATTATCGGCTGCAATGAGATTTAAATCACGTGCCGTTGCTTGAGTAAGCTTGGCAGAATTTTTATTAGGATCTAAATAAAATACTGCAATATTCATCCCTGACATTGCTGATTTAACATCTTCATAATTATAAATATCTTTTTTTAGCCATTTTATATTATGATTAAATTCTTTTTTTGTATTTGGATATTTAGATAAAGCAAACAAATTTGCATCATTTTCTATCGCACTACTAATATTCTTACCTATATATCCACTACCACCCGCTAATAATACATTAGGTTTCATTATTCTGTTACTCCTTTTTAAAATTCTAAATATGTATATTTTTTAAATAATTGGTATAATGTATGTTATATTACTATCTCAGGAGGAAGCCGAATGGCTCATATTATTCGTGAAATTAGTATAAAAGATACTGAAGCTTTGACAACATTATTAACTAAAATATATGATGAATCTGATTATACACTTTATAATCCTGGAGAATTTAACCCTAGTGTGTCTTCTATTAGTAACCTTCTAGAGCGCATCATCACTTCTCCGAGAAATACCATCTATGTAGCTGAAGAAGATGATCAACTCGTTGGATGTATATTCGTCACTACTGAAAAATACGAGCGTACACAACACGAAGCAGTTATTACACTTGGCGTTACTAAATTGTATCAAAAAAAAGGTATTGGACTTGCTTTAATTAATGCTGTTGAAGCTTGGGCTCTTAACCATAATATTAAACGTCTTCAAGCTTCAGTCGTTCCTGAAAATACACACGCAATCATGCTACTTAAAGGCGCTGGATTTAATATTGAAGGCGAACTTAAAAATAAATTACTGATCAACAATCAATATTTTAATAAATATATTATGGCTAAATTACTACTTTAATTACAATATGTATTATACGCTACGTTCAAAATGCAAAAAAGCAATTCGTGTTAATTACACGAATTGCCTTAGACTGTCTATGAGTTATTTAACTTTGTAGGCAGTTTTTTTATGGAATATTTATTTTATCAATTTTAAGCAATGTGATCTTTGTTATCACTTTTACGTAAATAATATTTAATAAGCACTGCTACTACAATAAATAATCCAACTACGCCCATAATGTTATATAAGAAGTTGATTAAGTCTGCAAAACCAACGAAACTTAAAATAAAGGCTGCAATCATCATAATAATAATAAATATATGATATTTTTTACTGTATGGCTCAGTGAAACGTGCAGCAAACGAATAAGTCAATCCTAAAATAGTATTATACATTACTGCTAACATAATCACTGTTAAAACTAATCCAAGCCATGGATGAATTTCATTCGCCAATTTTAAAGTTGGAATTTGTTCATTTTTAATTTGTGGATATTCTGATTGTAGTGCAAAGTTAATCAGTGCAAGTAAAACAGTATACACTACACCGCCAAATAAAGCACCGGCACCAGATACTTGACGTTTAGATGCATCTCCACCAATCGCTACAACCGTACTAAATCCTACAGCAAAAGCTAATCCACCGTACATTAATCCTCTAATAATACCTAAGAATAAACTTGGGTGATCTACTGTACTATTAACTTTACTGATAGAGATACTTCCAGCAAATAGATAATATATAGCAATAAGAACTACCATGACAATCAAGAATGGTGTAACGAAACCTAACGCTCTTACGATCTTATTAAAGTCTAATAATAGTGTTAAATAAATAACGACCGTCATAATTAACGCGCCAAGCCATGTAGGTATACCAAAACTTTCTTCGAACGTTGCGCCTGAACCTGCAATCATTGTTACAGCAATTCCAAATAAGAAAAAGACTAGAATATAATCAAAGATTTTACTAAATTTTTCACCAAATAAATATTGTAATGTTGATTCATGATTTGTTGCTTCAAAAGCCGTTCCAATTTTAGCGACTTGTCGCCCTATAAATCCTAAAATTAATCCTGATATTAACACGCCAATATATGACCATAGACCATAAGGCGTGAAGAATTGCATTACTTCTTGCCCTGTAGAGAATCCTGCGCCTACTACAATCCCCACATAAGCAAAACCTATTTTTATAGATTCTTTATTCAACCCCATGTATTGATTAACCTCCTTATTTTTGACACATTCAAAATTATAACGTACTAATAATAATATGCAACAGTGCATAAACGTTGTGAGACAACGCTTATCGCTTCTAAGTACTAGCATTAATACTCTTACAAACAATTTAAAAATTTTAATATTTATAATAATTTGTCACAAAAATTATATTTGAGTTACTAAGTAAAACATTATTAAAAAAAGTTAGATAAACTGAATAACCATGGCTATTCATTATCTAACTCTCTTATTTCACTATATTATTTTATTTTGAACTTCCAAATTTCTTTAATTCATCAAAATTGACTATAACATTATCCATGCGTTTAGCTGAATCTTTTAACACATTTCTTGCTACATGATTATTAGGATCTAATTTTAAAATTTGTTTAGCTACTTTAAACGCTTCAGAATCTGAAATAATTGGGTCGGGTATAGCATATAATAATAGCATTTGAAGCAAACTTTTTATTTCCTTACCATTTGTTAACTGAATAGAAGCATCTGCATGATAATATGCCGCTTCTAAAGCGCCTTCTACTTCACTCAAAGGATAGACTAATAATAAAAATGCTAAATCATGTAATTCTGCTGTTTCATTATCCTTCATCATATCTAATATACAAGTATAAAACATAATGTTTTCTTGTTCATGAGCACATGATATATATACTTCTTCGAATTCCATAAAATCAATATTGGACATTATATTTTTAATTTCTTTAAATTTGCCGTTCAGAACGTAAAATTTAATATCTTCTTGTAGCGTAATGTCCACCTACTTTCGTCATCAATATCATGCTATTTATTTTATCATATTCATTTTGGATAATCATTTTATAACCTTTTTTTTATATAAAAAAAACATCAAAATTCATCATTACTTATTTAAATGCTGTAGACTTAAATGAAGATCGATTCACTTCTTGAATCGCTTCATTAGCAGTTTTACCAACACTTAAAGACATTGCTGCTGTAAAGCTTCCTTCTACAATGGGTGCATTTACTTTGTAAATATGATACTTACCTTTATACATATCAATTGCTAAATCAATATTCATTTCTGATGATCCTAAATCATAAAAACATAATGCATCATCATCTAACTGATTAATCAATTGTTCAATATCATCATATGAAGTTCCAATTTCACCGTTTACTCCACCATAAGCAATCACATTTATGTCATTTGTCATTTTATTTAATAAATCTTTAGTTCCCTTAGCTATATTTTCACTATGACTAATAATAACTATAGTTGTCATCATTTCAACTCCAGTCAATCAATTAAATAACGACATTGATTTTTTATTAAAGTGTATCTTAATCAGCGTATTTTCATTATAAAATAACTTATCTGAAAGCGCGAATATTTGTGTATCAAACAAAATATTAGTCATTGACTGCCCATATATTAAAAATGACTGAGATAGGTATCCAACATCATAATAATTGTAGCTGTGTTGCTGAAGTTATAATGGATCTCACCTTTTTTCAAGTAAATTGTAAGTGACTAAAAGTGGTTTCCCTGTTCTAGGATCTTTTCCTAATACTGCATCTATATTAAACACACTTTCTAATATCTCTTTAGATATGACTTGGTCAGTAGGTCCATTATCTATAATTTGTCCTTCTTTCATGATTAACAAATAATCCGAAAATCGAATTGCCTGATTGATATCATGTAAGACCATAACAATCGTACACCCTAATTCTTTATTCAACTGTTGCACCAATTGTAAAATTTCTAACTGATGAGAAATATCTAAGTACGTTGTAGGTTCATCAAGAAAAATAATATCTGTTTTTTGTGCTAAAGCCATTGCTATCCATACACGTTGTCTTTGTCCTCCACTTAAATCATTAATCGATTGATGACGAAATTCTGTAATGCCTGTTACGTTTAATGACCATTCAATTTCATCTTTATCTTTTTTAGATAATCGTCCAAATCCTTTTTGATGAGGAAAACGTCCATATGAAACAAGTTCTTCAACTGTTATACTGTCAGTCACTGTTGGAGTTTGAGGTAAAATGGCAATTTTTTTGGCTACTTCTTTTGTAGATTGATGTTGAATGTTTTGATTATCAAGTAATACTTCTCCATTTTTCACTTCAATCAGTCTTGAAAGTGCTTTTAATAATGTAGATTTCCCACAACCGTTCGGTCCAATAATTGATGTGATTTTACCATCACATATTTGAACATCTAATTCTTTTATAATTGTCGTATTTCTATATCCTATATCTACTTGAGATGCATTTAAACGATTCATATATAGGCCCTACCTTTGTACAAAAAATATTTACGACATCTATTGATAATCGTTCTCAATTAATTATTACTAGTATACCATTTATACACAGTTTTGACTATTCTTTTTACTATGAGACAACTATAAAAAATAACCCTAAAAATCTGAGATATACATAAAACACCTCGAATTTTTAGGGTCCTTTTTTTATTCATCGATTAAAAAACCATTTCCATAAACATCACGCACATCATGAATAACCAAGAAAGCATTCTTATCTATTTTTTTTATAATTCGTTTGGCACGAGTTACTTGAGTTTTAGCTACAACAACATACAAAACGTCTTTTTCTTCTCTACTATAATAACCATGTCCATTCAATATAGTAAGACCTCTACCAACTTGTTCATCAATGGCCTTAGCTACCTCTTCAGGTTTGCTAGAAATAATTGTCATTGCTTTTTTTGTATTAAGTCCTTCAATAACATAATCCATTACTTTCGTGCCTATATAAAGTGAAATCACAGTTACCAATGCTTTACTTAACGGTAGCACTGTTAAAGAAATGGCTACTACAATTAAATCAAAAAATAATAATGCGTATGCTGTACTAACATCTAAGTATTTATTAGCTATTCTTGCTAATATTGTTGTTCCAGCTGTAGTGCCACCTGCTAAAACGATTATTCCAATACCTAGTCCAACACTTGTGCCGCCAAATACCGCATTGATGATGACATTACCTGTTTCTACGTGCCATGATTCTGTAAGACTTAAAAAAACAGAAATAAGTACAGTAGCAATAATTGTTAATATCGTACTTTTTTTACTTAAAAATTTATACCCAATAACAATCAATATTGCATTAGCAACGAAATTAGTGAGCGCTGGTGAAATATGAAAAGCGTAATATAATACAATAGCAATACCTGTGACGCCACCTTCACCTAAATTACCTGATATAACAAATGCATTGACCCCTACTGAAAAGATAAAAGAACCTAGTATAACTAAAAGTATATTTTTTATATTTTTGTTCAAAAACACCCACTCCTTTTACGACTATAACGATTAAAATGTTAGCACAGTCTCATCATTTCCTACAATATACTTTTAAAAATTAAATGTATTAATAAATTTTAAATATCTTAAAATATAAATATTTAATTTAAATATGATACATAGTCATCTTTAAATCTAATGTACTAATAATAAATACGTGAAAATTTTCTGAATTTTTCGTTTACTTATAAATATTAGTTTGCTATACTATGTATAACTTCTTAATTATAAGAAGTTATCTCCTTTGTGTTGTTTATAGTAACAAAACAAATTTTGCTCGAAGTACTGTGACAGTACCTAGTCCTTACCGTTACAAGTACATTAATATTCATTTCCCATAAAAACCAAGTATATAAAGTGTCTCCTCACTTTGCATGCTTGGTTTTTATCATGCAATAAAATGAATAATAAAAATAGGAGTGACATAGAATTCTTTTCGAATTCAATGTTCACTCCTAATGGTTGACTATAAAATGATTTAATTTTTAATACCTTACCATGCAAATAAACCAACAAATGCTGCAGTAAGTAGTGAAACTAAAATACCTGATAATAACATCATCGGTACATATTTTGAAACAAAATCTGATGTTTTCTTATCAACTATACCCTTTAATGTACCAACAATCATCCCAATTGTAGAGAAGTTTGCAAATGAAACTAAGAATGTTGATATCACTGCACGACGATGTGCGCTATATGTATCAATTACTTTTGTAATTTCACCCATAACTACAAATTCGTTTGTGACGATTTTTTTGGACATCTGTTGTGCCACTATCCATGCCTCGCCCCATGGTAAGCCAAGCAATAAAGCAAATGGATACATAAAGACACCTAAGATTTGGTTTAAACCAAAACTACCTTTCAGACCCATCCAACTGCCTACTAATCCAGTAATCAAATTAATAAAACGATCTAAAAAATCAGCCAACGCTACAAAACTAATAACAAAAGCGATAATAATTAGTACTAATTTACCCGCATTTAATACTGAATCTCCTAAAAATGAGAAGAAAGGTTGACGTTCAACTTTTTCATCATTATTAATGCTATAGATAATATCTTCTTTTTCTTCAACAGTGACAGGATTTAAAATAGAAGCCACAATAATTGCATTAATAATATTTAAAGGAATTGCCGTTAACACTAATTCACCAGGAATCATTTGAACATAGGCACCTACAATAGCTCCAGAAATAGAACTCATTGACATCATTGCAACTGTTAATACACGCATTTCATTCATACGCTTAAGTTGTTCGTTAGAGACTGCAAGCGCCTCTGTATTTCCTAAAAACATCATTTCGATACCAAAGAATGATTCGAATTTAGGTTGACGTGTAATTTTCGCAAGTACAAAACCAATTCCTCCAATAATTTTAGGAAGAATATTAAAATACATAAGAATATCAAATAGTGGAACAACTAATAAAATTGGAAATAATGCACTCACTGCCATATCCATTTGTTTACCACTTGTAAAACTACTGAATGCAAAACCTGTTCCAGTATGAGCTGATTGAATAATCCAAGCAATGGCAGCTGCTAAACCTTCAACAATCGATCTTCCAATTTGGAAATATACAAAGAACCATGCTAAGAATACATTTAAAAGAGCTAAGATTAATATAGATTTCCATTGAATATGTTTGCGATCCCTAGAAAATAAAACTGCTATTCCTAAAAATACAAGTAATCCAATGATATTTATTAGTAAAAACATAAGACACCTACCCACATTTTAAAATTAATATGTATCACATTACCCTTAAATAGAACCGTACTATTTTCATAAAATGACAACTAACGTTCTGTAAAAAGTACATTTAACATTATACCATGAGAAAATGTTCGTTAAAATAACATATTTAATAAAATAGTTGTCTATTTCTCTTTTTTGTTGTTATTTATCATAAACACCATTTAAACTTAATCCGGTTATATAGAAAAAGAATGGGAAAACGAATTTAAAGTAACTATTTCCCATTCTTTATATTATTTGATTTTATGATTCATTTTCATGAATATCATTATTAATATAGTCTGCTATAAATTGAGAAGATTGACCTTTTTCAATTGAACAAAAATCATTATAGAACGCTTCAATTTTATCTTTATATTTTTCTTTATGTGTATCTAAATATTTTAATTCTTCAGCAAGTTTAAATTCATCTGTAATAATTTCTCCTGGTAAATCTTCCATATAATTCATATAGAAGCCACGAAGACCTTTATCGTATTTTTCAATATCATAAGCAAAGAAAAATTGAGGACGTTTCAAAATACCATAATCAAACATCACTGACGAATAGTCAGTAATAAGCGCATCAGATATTAAATATAATTCTGAAATATCATTATAATTTGAAACATCAATAGCAAAATCATCGTATCCAGTTAGATCTAATGCATTTGCAATAAGATAATGCATTCTTAGTAAAATGACATAGTCATCTCCAATTTGCTCTTTTAAATTAGCTAAATTTATTTTCAAATCAAATAAATATTGACCTTTTTTAACGAATTCATCATCTCTCCAAGTTGGCGCATACATAATAACTTTTTTATCTTTCGGTAAATTTAAATCTTTTTTAATTTGTTCTATATACTCAGTATCATTTTGTCTTGTAATTAATACATCATTTCTTGGATAGCCAATTTCCCAAATTCTTTCTTCATCCATCCAAAAAGCAGATTTAAAGATATCCGTAGAATAACGGTTTGGAGATACTAAATAATTCCAACGAGATGCTTCTGTATAAAAATTCTTTTTATAATTTGCTGTTGTTGTTCCTGGCATTCTTACCACTTTCATATCATTTGCTAAACGTTTTAACGGTGTACCATGCCAAGTTTGAATATACACTTGATTCTCTTTTTTATTTAAATACAATGGTAATCGAGCATTTGAAATCCAGTATTTCGCTTTAGCATAGGCTTCATAATATTCTTTGGATCCTTTTTTCACCTTAGTTGCATTTCCAGGAATAATATTGTTATTAGGCTTAGAAAAGACCCAAATATAATTATATTGTGGATAGTGTTGTTGCATATATTCATATATGTACTTTGGACTATCACTGTAATTTTTGCCACCAAATGACTCAAATACAATCGTATGTGGATCTACTATATTTTCATTATCTGTAAGTTGATATTTAGCACGTTCTTTCATCTTACTGTTTGTAAGAATACTTTTAAATAAACGTGTTTTTTTACGTAATTCATTCACATATCTTGCATTCTCAATGTCATTCATAGATAAAAACATGATTTCAAGATTATATAACAATTTACCATCTTTAATGATATTCCATTTTAGTGCTTTTACGACTTTAACTAGAGTGTCCTCTAAAGCAATATATCTTGCTTTAATATCTCTAAGCGAAGGATCAAACCCTTTTTTAATTTCATTTTTCATTCTTTGGACTAAAAATTTCTTAACTTCTTTATTTGTAGTTCTTTGCATAGCATCAAAGAAACTATTTGTATAGTCTTCAAATTTATCAATAAAATCTTGATCACTTAGTGTATTACCATTAAATGGGTCATATACTTCACCACGATAATAAAACGGAAAATTAACAATTCTAACAAAGTGTTCAGCATATTTCAGATACTCTAATACAAATGAATTATCAGTAAAAATGCTTAAATCTTCATTAAATTTAATGTCATGTGCTTTAATAATTGCATTTCTAAATAAAATATTACATACAGTTTCTTTTCTTAAAATTGAATTAGGATATGAATGGTGTGATCGATACTGCAAACGTATCTTATCCTTGTCTACATATTGAGGACGTTGCATTGTAAATTTGTGTATCGGCGCAATTAATGTATCTAAACCATTGATATGATTTAAATAATATTCAATAGCATATGAGGCTAATTGATCATCCGCATCTAAAAACATCACGTATTGACCTTCTGCTGAGTCCAAAGCAATATTTCTAGCATGTGCATGACCAGTATTTGTTTCAAGTTGAATAAACGTCACATCTTTATCATAAGATGCTAACGTTTTATTTAAGATTTGTGTTGAATGATCCGTAGAACCATCATCTACAATAATAATCTCAAAATCTTGATTCCTTTGATTTTTTAAGCTATTAATACAATCTTCAATATATTCTTCACTATTAAAATATGTAATAATTATTGATAGTTTATTCAATATCATTCTCTCCAATTTTATTTATGTTTATTCAATTAATTTTTAAGCAATGGGTTTGTGTACTAACTATATCTTATCAGCCTAAGATTTTTTCATCTACACTGTAAAATTATATATTACTTTATCATCGTGATATTTAGATGTTCAATATCCATTATTTATTTAAATTTTGTGTAGTCACAAATTGATGATATTTCTCATGATATTTCATTAATTCGTCATGTGTACCTTCTCCCGTCACACGTCCTTGATCAATAAAAATAATTTGACCTGCTTTTTTAATCGTAGAGAGACGGTGTGCAATCACTATCGTTGTTCTACCTTTCATCAATACTTCTAAAGCTTCTTGAATTTTTTGTTCACTTTCACTATCAAGATTTGCAGTAGCTTCATCAAGTAACAGTATATCTGGATTTTTCACAAAACTTCTAGCGATATCAATACGTTGTCGTTGACCCCCAGACAGTTTTAATCCACGTTCGCCCACTAATGTATCGTATCCTTCATCAAATTGCATAATAAAGTCATGACAATTCGCTAATTTTGCATATTTAATTAGTTCTTCATCAGAGACAGTACGGTTAATACCATATAAGATATTATCTCGAATTGTTCCTGTCATCATAGAGTTTGACTGCATGACATATCCAATTTTGCTACGCCAATTCGTAATTGGAATATCGTAAATACTTTTATTACCATATGTAATATCACCATTATCGATATCATACATACGTTCAATTAAATTAAAAATAGTGCTTTTCCCAGAACCTGAAGGACCAACAAACGCACTAATATCGCCCTGAGGTATACGAAATGATATATGATCAAGAATCGTTTTTACATCATATTTAAATTCTACGTTATTAAATTCAAGTGCTCCATTCTCAATGTTGATATTAGCAATGGGGTTTAACTGTTCCATCGGTTCCACGGGTTCTTGCATAATTTCATAAATACGTTGACTTGCGCCTACAGCTTTTTTGTAATCAGTAACTAGTGTAGATAAGTTCATAAGCGGCATAGATAACTGCATCACATAAAAAATCATAGCTATTAAAGCACCTGCTGTAATAGCACCAGTAGCAATTCTAATTGCACCAAATCCTAAAATAATGGCTATCATTAATAACATAATCACACTTGAAATAGGTTGAATAATCGCTACTATTTTTGCCTGTCTTAAACCTAATTTATATATTTCATTTAAGTTATAATGTGCATTATTTAATTCTTTTTGTTCAGTATTAGAAATTTTTACTAAACGCATTTCTGTCAATACACGACCTAATAATCCACTAAAATTGGCAATTTCTGCTTGGGTATGTTTTGAAATTTTTTGCATACGTCTTCCAAGTGGAATCATAATACCCATAAATATTGGAATAGCTATGAAAGTCAGTAAAGTCATTTGCCAGTCCATAATAAACAGCATAATAATGGAACCAATCAATGTGATAATAGCTGGTAGTAATTGTGGTAATTTTTGAGAGATAAAATCGTTAATGACCTTAGTATCATCAGTTAAACGACTCATCAACTGACCACTTTCATTTTTGTCAAAAAATGGCATTTTCAGTTTAATCATATGCTCCCACAGTAATGAACGAATGCCATAAATCATTTTTTCTCCAATTTTACTTAAGAGATAAATACCTAAACCGCTAAGTAATGCATTAATGATAAAGATACTTGCAAATAGAACGACAATATTCCAATTAATATTATTAGTAGAAAATTTATCTACTAAGCGACCTGTAAACAGTGGAATCAATAATCCGCTAAGACTTCCTAACGAAGAAATGATAACAGCAGTTATTATTAAAGCATAGGGCCAAGACAATCGTTTAAATAGAAAAAATAATGGATTGTGTTGTTTCATAAATAAACCTCTTTAGTCATCAATTTGTATTTGTATTTTTGATATTATATTTAGTATTTATCCTAATTTAAATGTATTTTAACTGGTAATTCGGTTGTTCTTAGTATAGCATTTTATTTAAAATGTTTTATCACATAAAAATAGGAGTGCCCTAGAATTCGTTTTGAATTCACTGTTCACTCCCAAAAGGATGGGTCAAATCAAAAAATTATTGTTATCTACTTGATTTAACCAATGATTGAGACATAGCTAAACTTCTAAGGTGTCTATATGTGTCTTTAATAAATTATTATTTATTTTGCATCTTTTCCGTATAGCTCTTGTTTAATTTTAGTTGTTGAAATACCCTCAGTGCGTTTTAGATATACAACTTCACATTTGTCTTTTAGGAAGTCAAATTTACCTTCCCAGTCATGGCCCATAACAAAAACATCAACATCATAACGATCAACGTCTGTTTCTTTTTGACCCCATCCATCTTCTGGAATCACTAAATCAACGTAACGAATAGATTCTAACATCATTTTACGTTGTTCAAAATCATAATAAGATTTTTTATTTTTAATTTGGTTAAATTCATCTGTTGATAAAGCTACAATTAAATAATCGCCCATTTCACGAGCTCTTCTTAGTAATTCTATATGACCATAATGTAATAAATCATATGTACCATATGTAATGACTCTTCTCATATTTCCTTTCTCCTTTACAAATTTTTAACATTAATTAATAATCTTAATTTAGCATAAATATATTTAACATACCATTAATTTTATATTGACATGACTTTTCATCATTTACTTATTCATCATACGTTTCAATGATTGCTTTCCACTAAATACTAATTTTTTAGGCATTATTTGGGCTTGAAAACGTAAAAAACCAGGTCGCCCAATTCCTACCTCAATAAGTGTATGTCTCCATAACTCATAGGTCTCACGTGTCCAATGAGTCGCACTTTGCTCTACGGCTTGTACTATTCTAAACAATGCTTCTCCAGAATAATTTGTATGTTGCATATCTCTGATATATTGAGTGATTTTGTCTATAATTTGAAGTGTCACTTTACTGTATTTTATTAAATAAGCTTGAATGAGATAGCTGACAATTAAGTCATCCATTCGATAACTATAATATGCTTTTTCTTTGACAAGTAATAACATATCCATGACTTCACGTCGAACTTTTCTAGCATCTTCTAAGTAAGATATAAATGTATCTGCACGTTGATCTGTAATAGAACCTTCTCGCTCATTGTATCCATATACGATAAAAGGAACTAGCTGGATATCCCTTGACATTAAATAGGCACGAGTGACAAATGTATGTTCTTCACAAAATACTACATCTTCATCAAATCTTAGTGTATTAAATTTAGCTTTGAATAACTTGCCACCTGGTCCAATAGATTGAAGTATTTCTGGCGCTTCTGCTAAAGAAACCATTGCTTCACGATGAATGTCTTCGTGTGTTGGAATGACTTTCCAGTCACCATGCATCCCTCTACCGATTTGCCCAATCACAATATCTAGATGATCATTTTTCTCATAATATTGAATCATTTGATCCATTTTTCCAGGTAAAAATTGATCATCTGCATCTAAGAACATAAAAGCATCGATATCATCTGACATTGCAGAAAGACCCATATTTCTACTTTTTGCCGCTCCTTGATTGTCTTGATGATAAACAATGAGATGTTTAACTTCTTTTTGCAATTCAGTTAACACTTGTTTTGTACGATCTGTTGATCCATCGTTAATACAAATAATTTCTACATCATGTGTTGTATCAATCGATTTAACTGCTTTTCGAATTGTATTTTCAGCATTATATACTGGAATAATAACCGCTAATTTCATTCTTTCACCAACTTTTCAATAAATTTTAATACGTTTTCTAAGCTTTTTTCACTATTATATTTATGCCAATGTTTAAATAATGGTTTTATTTCTTTTTCATTATATTTAATCTTAGTTACTAATTCATCTATATGTTTCACTTTATAAAATGTTGGAATATCGCGATAAAATTGATTCAATCCACGCACCTCTTCATACTCTTTTTCGTCAAACACATAAAATAATGTAGGTTTATTGAGTAAGCTAGCTTCTATTGGTAGGGAGCTATAATCACTAATAATAATATCAGCCATCATCATTAGTTCTGACGTTGTCGCAATATGCTCACTATTAGGAATTGATGGATGAAGTTGATTAATGAGAGTATAATTGGGTAATTGCTTTTCAAAATATATTTTATCTATTTGACGATTATCCATTTGATTTTCACGATAAGTAGGCACATATAATGCTAATTTATTGGGAACATTATAATATTTTTTTAAATTTTTTTGCTCCGTCTTAAGGTCTAATTTAAAATATTTGGTTAATCGAGGTAGACCCAATTTAAGCATTTGAGTGCTCTTAGCATCAAATGCACTTTCAAAACATCTACTCATCTCTTCTCCACCGACTAAATAATAATCAGTAGCATTATAAACGCTTTTATATTGTTGAATCATTTTTTTATTATTTAAATCTACTTGATGATCCGTTAAACCAAAATTTTTTAAAGCACCTGAGGCATGCCATGTTTGGATGATGGTCTGTCCTTTTTTCTTATGATACCCTCCGAGCATAAGATAATATGTATCAATCACAATCACTTTTGCTGTACTTATCGTCTTGATATGTCTCACTATATGACTATTTCCGGCAGGAACAAAAGATACATTTTTAAATTGCTTTAGCTTAGCCCATTCTTTTTCTTTAGCAATGACGGTTAGTTCATACCCTTTCTGATTTAATTGCTCAATTATTGGCATAACGTCTTCGGGAAATGTCATTAAAATCGCAATATGATTCGATTTTAGTCGTTTAAATCTAAAAATTTGGTTTACGATAGTAATAAGTGTCATATAAATATTTTTTATCACTACTCTTGTCATCATTTAATCCCCTTACTCGTTAATAAAATAATTTATAAAGAAAGAGTAGGACAGAAATACATTGATTTTGTCTCTACTCCTTATCATTTTCACATACATCTCTATCGACATCGTCTATATTTTATATTTATTTATGATATATATGCTAAAGAGCTTGAAATGCAATCTAATACATTTCAGGCTCTCTACTAATAAATGTAAGTATTGATTTATCTAGCACACGTTTTATAAAAAATCTGCAAAATGATCTCGATATCTACGATGTAATATAGACCCTAATACAAAGAATACTATAATAATCACAATATTATAAAGAAGTAATCTCCAATGTTCAATAAAGTACCATTGATGGAATAAAATTGCTGCGCGATAAGACTCAGCTAAAAAGTATACAGGGTTAAATTTCATAATGTCATTAATTACGCTACTAATTCCAGTATCTTTTGGTATCCATAAAATAGGAGACATATAGAATAAAATTCTTAGTAATGCTTGCATAATCATCTGTGTATCACGAACAATGATTCCAAGTGTTGATGTAAAAAGTGCTACAGAAGCCACAAAGAAAAATGTTAGTGGTACGTAAATTAACAATTGTACAATATGGATAGACGGCATAATGCCATTTCCCATACAAATTGCAATAATAAGTGCTAATAAGCCAATATGGCCATAAAATTTACTTGTTACGATATAAGTTGGAATAATTGATAAAGGGAAATTCATTTTCGCTACTTGGTTAAATTTCATAGATACTGATTTCGTACCTTCAAGAATACCTTGGTTAACAAAGAACCACATGCTAATTCCTACTAGTAACCATAAAATAAATGGAATGCCATGTATCGGTTGATTACTACGAATTCCCATACCAAAGACAAACCAATACACCATAATTTGAAGTGCTGGGTTAAGTAATTCCCAAGCCATACCTAAGTAATTATTTGTATTTGTTATTTTAATTTGAAATTGTGCAAGTCGTTGCACTAAATAAAAGTTTTTTATATGTTCTTTAAAAACAGTTCCTACTGCCGACATTGAATTAAACCACACTTTCAATTGTAAATTCATAATGGCTTTTAATTTCTTTAACTACTGATTAAAATCGTTTTATTATAAAATTTCTAAATCAACGTTTAAAATGATTCATATAAATCCATTATATATTTACGCAACACATTAGTCGAAAATTTTATTAGGATAGACTTAACTCAGAAAAGAAAGTAAAATTAATATATTGTTTACAAAAAAGATACAAAATCTCATATACACTTTACACTAGGTTAATAAATTTAACAACTATTGAGTGATGTATTATAATCTATATAATAAATCATAAGAAAGGAAAAATCATGAGCGTATCTGTTAACATAAATCATGTGACAAAAGAATATCGAATATATCGCAATAATAAAGAACGTATCAAAGATGCGTTAATTCCTAAAAATAAAAACAAAACCTTCTTTGCTTTAAATGATGTGTCTATTACTGCTTATGAAGGTGATGTGATTGGTTTAGTAGGTATAAATGGTTCAGGAAAATCCACGTTAAGCAATATGATTGGTGGTTCATTATCTCCAAGTTCTGGAAATATAGATCGTCATGGTGAAGTAAGTGTCATCGCCATTAATGCCGGTTTAAATGGGAAACTGACGGGCATTGAAAATATTGAATTTAAAATGCTTTGTATGGGGTTTAAAAAGAAAGAAATTAAAAGACTTATGCCTCAAGTTATTGAATTTAGTGAGCTTGGCGAATTCATTTATCAACCTGTTAAAAACTATTCAAGCGGTATGCGTGCGAAACTCGGTTTCTCTATCAATGTAACTATTAATCCTGACATTTTAGTTATCGATGAAGCACTATCTGTTGGCGATCAAACATTTACTCAAAAATGTTTAGATAAAATATATGAGTTTAAAGAAGCAAATAAAACGATTTTCTTTGTAAGTCATAATATCAGACAAGTGCGTGAATTCTGTACTAAAATCGCTTGGATTGAAGGTGGAAAGCTAAAAGAATTTGGTGAATTAGATACAGTGTTACCTAAATATGAGCAATTTTTAAAAGATTTTAAGAAAAAATCTAAAAAAGATCAAAAAGCATTTAGACAACAACTTGATGAAAAACGTTTTGTTGTAAAGTAAAAGAGGTAGAGACCTAAGTGATTCATAGGCTTAAGTCTCATCCTCTTTTATTTTTTCTTCTTATTCTGCAATTTCCAAACTTTAAACATAAATTTAGGAATACTTTTTATACGACCTATTCGCTTCCAATCAATAAGTAATCGGTAGACCCATTCCATATTTAAATTTCTAAAAAGACGAGGCGCTCTTTTTTTAGTACCACTAAACACTTCTAATGAGCCACCTACGCCCATCATTACTGTATGCTTAAAATTACTTTCATTTTTTTGAATCCATTCTTCTTGTTTTGGAACACCCATTCCAACAAACAAATAGTCAGGATTGAAACGTTGAATTCTTTTCACTACAGTTTCATCTGATAGGTCAATATACCCATGATGATACTCAAAAGTAACATTAGGATATTTCTGTTGTAATTTGTGTTGTGCTTGCGCAACAATTTCATTTTTTGATCCTAACAAATATACCTTTTGACTTTGCTCGTGTGCAACTTTAATACATTCTTCCATAAGTTCAATACCTGGTACACGTCGCTTTAATGGTTGTTTTAATCTATTAGAAGCTTTAACTACACCTGTACCATCCGCAATGATATAACTTGCACTATTTATAAGCTTTCGATAGGTTACATGTTCAGAAGCATACACTACGATTTCAGGATTAGCAGTTACAATAAACAAGTTATCATTTGTATTATTTTCAAAAAAATGTTTAATATTTTCAACCATATCCAACATTGTCACATTATCGAATTGTACGCCTAATATATCTACTTTATCGTTTTTTTTCTTTTTTGAACTATACATTTACGTTAACTCCCTGCTTTCTTACTCTCTTTATATGTTGTAATGAATTTATAATAACCTCAACTTATTCATCATATATTATTTTTGCCATTGTATTCAAAAATACGTCTAAAGTCTAAAGGACCAGTTTATCTTAATGATTTATAATAGAAGTCACACTATTAACGTGAGGTTGATTATGGATTATTTGCAACAATTTTTAACTACGACTGTTATCTTAAATATTTATTTAGTCATTATTATAGCAATATCTTATATCATTATTCATCAAAATCGACATTGTTCTTTTAATCAATATTTAGATATTTATTTAAATTATATTCCAGTACTGACTCATGAAATGGGTCATATTCTATTTAATAAGTTAAGTGGGGGGCATGCTAAAGATCTTGTCATTGTTGTACACCCTAGTGAACGTAAAGAAACGTTACAACAAGGCTATGCAATAACACAATCTAAATCAGTTACTGGACAATGTATTACGACATTAGGTGGATATGTCATGCCACCAATCATGTTAATGATAGGTTTTTGGACCATTCATTTTAACTATCCAAGCTTATTTTTAATCTTATATAGTTTGATATTTATGTATTACCTTATTTTAACATCTCGAAAATTGTCTCCCATTATCGTTTTAATCATTTTAATTTCATTATTGTATTTTTTATTGCAAGGCAATAATCAATTTATGATTTTTTATATCGTAGTCCTCCTATGCCATCTTATCTTAGGTGTCCTATTAGGAGAAGTTTTGCAATCTAGTTGGACAATTATATTATTGACTTTCCAAAGAGTAAAAACACATTGGGATGGTAATACTTTAGCTGAATTGACACATTTACCAACATTATTTTATAGTCTATTTTGGATTATGATTAACGGTTTCTCTTTATATTTAATATACAAATTTATGATTTAAAAACGGCTCATCATATTCAAATTGAATAGACGACCGTTTGTTTAATTTTTCTCTACAAATATATTCATTGCATTATCATAACTTAGAATCGTCATAGTTGTATCATTATTTATAATCATGACTTTGTTGGTTTTATCTTTGGATACTATTTCAATGTTATCTCCAATTGAAATGTGCTTACTGGATAGATAAACAAGTAAATCCGTTCTATCGCGAACACGTTTAATGTTTACTATGTCTCCTTCATCATATTCAAGTAATGAGTCATTATACTTTTCTTTATAAATATAATTTCTTGGAATAACTCCTCCATGCGGACAAGTTTCAGGATAATTTAACAGTTTATCTATCCTTTCTAAAAATAAGTCAGAAATTTTATGCTCTAAAATTTCCGCTTCTTGATGTACTTCTTCCCAATTATAATTTAATACTTCAATTAAAAATTGTTCTAATAAACGATGTCTTTTTATAATATCGAGTGTATGAGAGAGACCTTCTTTAGAGAGTTTTACCCCTTTATAATGTTTAGTTTCAACAAATCCAGCTTTTTCTAAACGACTTACCATTTCACTTACAGAAGGTGGTTTTATATCTAAATATTGAGATAGTATTTTATTTGAAACGAAAGCGCTATCACCACCATTAGTTAGAATTGCTTTGAGATAATCCTCTTTTTCTTCAGTTAACATGATTTCACCTCATAAACAGTTTCATCTTATTGTATCACGAATGGTTGCGTAATGTGATTGTCTTATATTATCTTACAATAAGAGGAATATATCTTAAATTTCAATGTTAAACCTTCCATTTATACTTAAAAAAACCTAAGACATAGCGAGTTGTCTTAGGTTTAGTATTAATCATTATTGAATTATTAAATTAGTCAGTTAAACTGTCTACAATAACCATTTCATCATAGTTAATTGCCTCACGTAATTTTAAAGCTGTCGCTTCTGTAATCTCTTCATCACTAATAAGTTCAGTTAAAATACGACGTTGCTCTCTTAAAGCATTCAACTTAATTTTAGTAATTGAATCTTCAGAACGTGTGTTAAAGAAGTTAGATGGTGATAAGTTGTCTATTCTCATTAAATATCCATCACATATCATACCCACTTCTAATTTATTGTCTTCATTTGCCTCCTCCACAAGTCGGCTTACAACATTATAATGGACTCTTTTATTGATTTTAGAAAGTTCCATTAAGTTTTCAGTAACACTTAATGATGAAGCTGCATTTGTACGTGTACGAATATGACGTTTCAAAAGTAATCCTCTAATTCCAACAATAATACGACGAATGAGTGAAGCTTGTCTATAAACTTGTGTACGTTCAGCAAAACGCATATAGTTTTCTAGCATGCTTTCCGTAATTTCGCCTTCATCTGCTAATTTTTCAAGTGTTTTTGTTTCTACGTTAAAAGCAATGCGTTGTAAACGTTCAAGCTCTTTTGAATTCTCGTCATCTTTTTCTACTGATTTTAGGAAAGTTAATTTATCATGATATTCTTTAATAACATTTCCATATCGATAGCTTGTTTCAAAGGAGGAATGTTTGTTTAAATAATCAATCACGTGTTCTAAAATATAAATTCTTGCTTCTTTAAAATTCATACTTCCTATTTTAGGTTGAGGTGCATTTTTCGTAACAAAAGGTAAAATGATTTGTGCAATGACCAAGCTTAAGATAACCATTCCTGAAGAAATAAAAAGTAAATCATTACGATACTTAAAGGCTTCATGATTTTGTAAATAGTAAGGTAACGTTAATGCGATGGCAAGTGAAATTGTTCCATGAACACCACAAAATGTCATAATTAACGCATACATACTTCGTTTAGGTGGTTTCTCTTTCGTATTTGTCCCCTCATCATTCATTAATTTTTGGAATGGACTGACTGATAGATAAAATAAAGGATATAGTACATAAACCCAAATAAATCTAAATACATATACAGCCAATGCTACTAATAAAGTAATTCCTATTAAGAAAAGTAAGTTATGTGGTTCACTTTTAATAATTTTTACAATGACTTCCGGCACTAAGAAACCAAGTATCGAGAATACAAAACCATTTAGTGCATAGCCTAAAATATTCCACGTATGGTTATAACTTAGTTGAAGGCGTGTACGTGTTTGAGCAATACGGTCACGTTCAAAACCATGAACAAGTCCGGCTACTACAGCAGCAATAATACCTGAAGCATGGAATAATTCTGCCACAAGATAGGTTACAAATGGTGTTAACAATTGAAGAAATACAAACATATTAATATTTTCAATACCACGTCGTGTTAACGTTAGACGGAATCGAACAAGTAATATACCGATGAACAATCCTACAATGGCCCCTCCTATTGAAGCAATTAAGAATTGTTGAATCGCTTCAAATAATGAGAAAGCGCCAGTAACAAGTATCCCTACTGCTATTTTAAATGAAATGATACCTGCAGCATCATTTAATAAAGACTCACCTTCTAAAATCGTCATTGCACCTTTTGGTAATACTTTACCTTGAGTAATAGCTTGCACTGCCGGAGCATCGGTAGGACAGAGAATTGCGGCAATCGCAAACGCTGCACCAATTGGTAAATCTGGCCATACTAAGTGAATAAATAACCCTACACCTATGACGGTAGTAATTACTAAACCTAATGCCATTAACATGACAGGTTTAATATATCTTCGTAAATGTACCCTAGATACATTAACACCTTCAACAAATAATAAAGGTGCAATGGTCGCTAGCATAAAGAGTTCAGAATCAAAATTGAATTCAACTGGTACAGGCAATATAAAGAGGATCATTCCTAATATGATTTGAATAAATGCAAGAGGTACTTTAGGAATAAAAGTATGAACAAAGGAGCTTACAATAACAACAGCTAGAAATATGAGAATCGTTTCAAATATTTCCAAACTTTCACCCCATTATTTCATATTTAATTTGAGATATAAGATACATTATCATCTTATTTATTTTAAACGTATATAGTTATTATCTACCGTTTTTATGCTCTCAATTCAATATCAATTTTATCATTAAACTATATTCAGATTAACTAACTTGCACTTTCAAAATAATTCATTTAAAAATTATTAAGATATACAATTATTCTTCTAAATCTTCAATATTTTTATCACCTTGTTGTTTTCTTTCTTCAGCTCTATGGTTTTTAATATCATAATACAGTTTTTCTCGTTGTTCTTCTCTTTTTTTAGCACGACTTTTTAACTCCTCTCTTGTATTAAATTCTTTTGAACTTAATAAAATGGAAGATTGTCTTGGTGCATCATCTTTTCTATACATGTATGCTCCAGTTCGATAAGCTGCTCTAGCAACAAGGTGCATACCAACAGCAGACGTTAAATTAATAAAGACAATGGATAATAATAAACGAACACTAAAGAAACCTTGCACCGTTGTAAAGTATATTAATACCCCGATTAAAGTAAGTAATACAGAAAGCGTTGAACTTTTCGTGGAAGCATGACTACGTAAAAAAACATCTTGAAATTTTACAATGCCTATTGCACTAATCACTGCAATAATACTTCCTAGAAAAATAAGGATAGACGCAATCAACTCAGTGACGCTTTTTATGAGTTCCATTGAATACCCGACCTCCTCCAATAAATCTAGAAATAGATACAGAGCTTACAAATGAAATAATCGCAATTAACATAATTGAATCTAAATACGCATCAGTACCATAAATCACGCTAACCACCCCAACAATGCACATAATTACAGCACTGGCTGCATCAAATGCTACGACTCTGTCTGCTGTTGTAGGACCTTTAATCAAACGAAACAATCCAATAATAAATGCAATACCAAATAATATTAAAGCTCCTGTACTAAAAAAGTTAGTCATCGCTTGGATCATCGTGACACCTCCATAATTAAACGTTCATATTGTTTAATACTTTTTAACAAATTAGCTTTTTCATTTTCAGAAATGTCTATACTATGAATAAAAAATTTATTGGTTAATTTTGAAATTCTAATCACTGTCGATCCAGGCGTAATAATAATTAAAATGGTTAAAAATGTAATGGCCCAATCACTTTTTAACTCTGTTTCATATGTGAGAAGACCAGGATTCATATCTTTTGTTTTAAATAAAATATATTTAATGATACTAAGACTTGAAGTAATTAACTGATACAAATATATGGCTAAAAACTTAATAGCTACCCATATTTTTACTAAATAAAATTCTTGACCAAAGAATCGATGAAGTATATAAATGATAATTAATCCTATAAGATAGCCAGATACAAAGGTAGAGAATAAAAAAGAACCTTGGTCTTGAAAGAGTACCCATAGAAAAGCAATTAAGATATTCAATACAATTTGTCTCATTTATTCTCCTCCTTTAAATGTGGATTAACTAAGTGATGGAAGTAAGCATCATTTGTATTTAACTCTGTTGCATTTTTAGTAACATTCATAACAATTGGTGCCGCAAGACCCATAACTAGTACAACTACAGTTAGTATGCCAATCATACATTTTCGATGAACAGGCAATGGGTTGTAATCAACTTGCTCGCCATCTGCATCTCCAAAGTACATAATAAATAGTATTCTAAATAGACTATACATTGCTAAAAGACTTGTTAAAATCATGAGCGCTAATCCAATATAATTACCATTTTGAACCGCACCTTGAAAAATAAGCACTTTACCAGGGAACCCACTAAATGGAGGAACTCCGCCAATCGCGAAAATCATAACGATAAATGCTACGCCAAAGAAAGGCTCTCTCTTTGCCAAACCATATAAATACTTATATTCTCTATAACCAGACATATAAACTAAACTACCAATAATAAAGAATAATAATGTCTTTACTACAATATCATTTGTTAGATAAAAAATAGCACCATGAATTCCAGCAAATGTATTTGATCCTAAGCCTAAAATAATAAAACCAATTGATAAAATAACTTGATATGCTGCAATTTTCTTTATGTCTTTAAATGCAATGACTCCAAAAGCACCAATAATCATCGTAATACAAGACATAAATACAAGTATGGGGTGTGTAATATTTGGATGTTGATCAAATAATAAAGTAAAGAAACGAATTAAAGCATATGCTCCCACTTTCGTCATTAAAGCTGCAAATAAAGCTGCGAGCTCAGTATTTAATACTGCATAAGCTTTAGGTAACCACATAAATAAAACTAACGATGCTTTTGAGCCAAATGCAATCATAAATACAATTGCAATGACCACTACCATTTCATTATTGTGAATATCATCTAAGCGTAATGCAACTTGAGAAAAGTTTAATGTCCCTACTAATTTGTAAAGTAAGCCAATACCTAATAAAAATAACCAAGAACCAATAATATTTAAAACAACATAGACAATGGCTGCTCTTAATTGTTCTATTGATTGTCCTAATGTTACAAGCACAAATGATGCAAGCAACATAATTTCGAACATCACATAGAGGTTAAATAAATCAGAAGTTAAAAAAGCACCAATCACACCGGTAGTTAAAAATAAAATAAATGTTGGTAAATAATAGCGATTCACACGTTCTTCAGCAGGTCCAAATCCATACGCCATAATTAAAGTCACTACAAAAGAAGCGACTGTTACCATGAGTAAACTTAAAGTATCACCTAAAAATTGAATACCAAAAGGTGCTTTCCAACCACCAAAATCTAAAGTGATTGGTTTATGATTCATCACATAAATCAATAAAGCTAGCGAAATAAGCGTATTAACCGTCATTGTTCCAATATATAAAATCTTCGAAACTCTATTTTTATTCTTCGTAAATACAAGTAATAATGCACAAAGAAGTGGTAAGAGAATCGGAAGGATTAATAAGTTACTGTTCATCATCTTCATCCTCCCTAAGCACATCAATTTCTGATTCTTTTGTAACACGATATGTTCGATAAACTAATACAAGTAAGAAAGCTGTCATACCAAATCCAATAACAATTGCAGTTAAAACAAGTGCTTGTAATAATGGATCGACATAATTGGTATTTGAACCACGAATAAGTGGTTCTGTTACGTGGTCACTATAATGACCCATACTCATAATAATCAAATTACCAGCATGCGTATAAATCGAAATCCCTACAATAATCCGAATTAAATTTAAAGATAATATCATGTATGTCGCTAAGAATACGAGAAATCCTATGATAAGTAATAAAATAAGATTCATGATTTACCCCCACTCAATGCCAACATAATTGTGACAATTACACCCACTACTGAAAGTACTATGCCTAATTCGAAAATCGTCACTGTAGTAATATGCATTTCATTAAATATTGGTAAATGAAGTGTAAATTCACTTTGATATAAAAATGGTTGGCCAAAAAAGGTAGGCGCAATTGCTGTGATTAAAGAAATAAGCGCTCCAATAATCATTAATTTTCTAAAGTCGATAGGTAAACTGTCCAATACTTTTTTTACATCGAAAGCTAAAAACATCAAGATAAAAGCTGAGCTAAAGACGAGACCACCAATAAATCCTCCTCCTGGATTATTATGACCCGCTAAATAAATGTAAAAACCAAAAGTAAGTAAAATGAATACAACAATTTTAGTTACTGTTTTTAAGACTACGTCATTTTCTTTCATCTTGACCCCTCCGATCTTTGTAATTTAATAATGTATAAATACCTAAACCAGCAATAATTAATACCAAACCTTCAAACATAGTATCAAGCGCTCTAAAATCACCTAAAATGGCATTCACAATATTTTTACCACCTGTGAGTTCTTTTGCATTCATATAATATTTAGAAATTGTTTCTAAACCATCACCTTGTTGTGCCATAAACACAAGGGTTACCACTGCGCCTGCAAAAATGAACGCTACAACAATTTTCATAATTTCTTTTTTCTTATCTGCTTTCTTACGTGAAATATTTGGTAAGCGTGAAAAACTAACAATGAATAATATTGTAGTCATCGTCTCTACCACAAGTTGTGTTAAAGCTAAATCAGGTGCTCTCATGATCAAATAAAATAATGCAACTGAATAGCCAATAATTCCATTTAATATTACCATCGTTAAACGTTGTCTTATAAAGACAAGTGCTATACCAACAACACTGATTGAAATAGCAAGCAGTACTTCTAAAGGTCCAAAGTCAGTAACATGCATTAGATGTAGTTTAGGAAACCCTACTCTTAAAAAGCCATACGCTACAAATAGTGAAAACACTAAAAGTGTAATCACATTATAGTAGTTTAATCGGTTCGTCATTACACCACGAATACTACAGCCAGCATAATGTTCAAATACACTATAAGCTTTACGATAGGAATTTGTAATAGACGCTGTTTTGATTAAGCGATGCGTTAACACTTTCCAATTTACTTTTGTTGCTAAAATAATTCCTAAAATAATAACAATGATACTAAAAATAAGCGGTAAATTAATGCCATGCCACTGGGATACATGTGGTGCCATCTTATCGACTTGGATACCTAAGTTTGTGACATTTCTTAATGCAGGTAAAACAATCGGATGCGTAAAGGTATTTGGGATAAAGAAGATAACAGGTAGCATTACAGCAAAGATCATTGCTGGTAAACTGAACAACCATGGCTCATGAATATGCTTTTTAGGAACTTCTTTTTCATTAAATTCTCCCCAATATGTTTCTTTTAGCATGTAAACTGCATAGACAAACGTGAATATACTTGCAATCACGCCTAATGCCACAATTATGATAGTTAAAGTTAAACTAAATTGCTCTAATTCAATAGATTTAACTAAAGAATCAAAAAACATTTCTTTACTTAAAAAACCATTTAAAAATGGTACTCCCGCCATTGAAAATGCTGCAAGCGTCATACTCACGTGCATTTTAGGAAAGAATTTTCTCATGCCATTTAATTTTCTAATATCTCTTGTGCCCGCTTCATGATCAATAATACCTACACCCATAAATAACGTACATTTAAATAATGCATGATTCATGACATGGAACAAGCCTGCAAATAAAATTAATGTGTAAATTTTAGCCATTGGTCCGCTTGGATGCTGCGCAATACCTCCACCTAAACCAACCATTGTCATAATCATCCCAAGTTGACTAACTGTAGAATAGGCGAGAATTCCTTTCAAATCGTATTGTCTTAAAGCAGTAAGAGATCCAAACATCATTGTGATTAATCCTACAAAAGTAACAATATAAATATAACTATTACTTAAGCCTAATACAGGTGTGAATCTAAAAAGTAAAAATATACCTGCTTTAACCATTGTTGCTGAATGTAGATAGGCACTTACAGGGGTTGGGGCAGCCATAGCTTTAGGTAACCAAATATGAAATGGAAATTGAGCTGATTTTGTGAAAGCTCCAATAAGCATCATAATAATCATTGGAATAAATAAAGGATGCTCGCTAATATGATGACCTTGCGATAAAATTTCAGTAATTGTATTCGTACCTGTCATTATGTACAACATAATAAAACCTGTTAATAATGTTAAGCCGCCAAATACCGTAATCATAAACGACTGTATTGCACCTAGCTGACTATTTGCATTACTATACCAATACGAAATAAGTAAGAAAGATGAAACACTTGTGAGTTCCCAGAAGATATACATAAGGATGGTATTATTAGATATTACTATACCTAACATACTAAACATAAATAAAAGTAAGTATATGAAGAATCTAGGTAAGTTATCACCATTAGGTGTTAAATATTGGGTAGCGTAAAAGAAAACAGCTATCCCTATAATAGAAATAATTAAAGCAAACATTAATCCAAGTCCATCTAGTCTTAAATCTAAATTCAAATCAATGGCTGGCATCCAAGCTAGTTTAAAAGAAATCACTTTCTGATGAAGTACATTAGGAATTTGAGATAAGAAGTAAACAGAAGCAATCACTGGAGCCAATAGGGAAATATATCCTGCATAGCGTCTTAGAGGTCTAATAAATAAAGTGATTAGAACCATACCTATGATTAGTAAAAGTGCCCCTAGTAAATAAATTAAACTCATCAAAGCCCTCCTTTTTATAAATTTAAAGCAATAATTGTATGATGATCTTCTTTAGGTGACAAGCCAATAAATTTCAAAGTTTCATGCGTAGTCTGGTGTCCTAAATATTTTTGAATAATCGCAATAGAAATACCCGATTTATAAGCATGATATGCAAAAGTTTTACGTAGAGTAGTTAAACCAATATGTAAAAGGCCTAATTCTTTAGCTGCGTGGTGAATAATTCGATAAGCTTGCTGACGTGAAAGTTCTTTATGTGTACGAAGAGACTGAAATAAAAGATGATGATCTTTCAACTGATTTTCATAGATATATGTATCAAATTCATTTCTTAAATCAGAAGGTATCATAATTTTGATAAATGGAGCGCTTTGTTGAATCCAAGCTGTCTTTATTTCTTTATTTTCCTTATTCTTTATATCTTCAACTTTAAGATGTAATAAGTCAGTAAGTCGCATACCTGTATGTATCGCCAGTTTAAATAAAAGATAATCTCTGTCTGATTTCATTTGTAACACGTGATACATCTTCTTAATATCATTCTTTTTCTTAATAGGTTCTACATAATTCATTTATCCACCTCAAAAAAGTTTCTTATTTAATGATATATCATATTTTAGTAACATTGAAATATTTCGCTCAACTTTTTTTGATTTTAAGTTACTTTTTTTAAAAATATTTTCGATATATAAAGTGTAAGGAGGTGAAAGTAAGATGAACGAAATTACTCAGTTATCTGTTATTTGTACTCACGTTACACATGATACAAATGGAAAAGCTAAAGAAATTAAACGTCGATTTAATAACATTAATACACGTGCTTCTGAAGCAGACATCAAATCATTTGTAACAACAATTTCAAATTTGATTGAAGAATCTTTCGATAAAGTTGAAGTTGTAAAAACCCAAGGATTAGTTTAATGAATGATTTTATTAAAAAGGAGGTATGAACAATGTCAAAAACTTTAGAACTCATATTTAAGACAAATCTAAACAAAACAGCTAAGTTACAATTACCACAAATTTCAGCAACAATAACAGAGGCTAATGTACAATCAGCAATGGAAAATATCGTTAAATTAGATGTTTTAAGATTTACCAGTGGCGCTCCAAGCAAAGTCGCTTCAGCTCAGATTGTAGATAAAACAACAACAGTTTTATTTGAATTAAATTAATTGACATAGTAGATTGAGAATGGATAAAGCGTTCTAAAAGAGTTTTATCCGTTCTCTTTTTTTAGTATAGAATTTTTTTATAAATTTACGTATAATAATCGTATTTGATAGTAAAAATAATGGAGGAATTACGTTTGCTTTTTTTATTTGTACTTGGAATTATTGCTGGTATGATGGTTCCTATTCAAACATCGATTAATTCTAGATTAGGTCGATTTACAGAGTCATCTTTTTATGCCTCTACGATTTCTTTTTTTGTAGGAACTCTATTTTTATTAATACTTAATATCATTTTTAATATCCAAATGTTCTCAAGCTCATTTTATGCTGGTCACTCTATTGATTATCATTGGTGGGTTGGTGGCTTGCTTGGTGTATGTTTCTTAACAGGTAACTTATTACTTCTTCCAAGATTAGGTGCAGCACTTACGGTTGTGATGACAGTTGCTGGTCAAATCATAATGGGTGTTATGATTGATACGTTGGGGTTACTTGGGGCCAATCAAACATCTTTTACTTTTTTAAAAGGTGTGGGGATTCTCGTTTTATTATTTGGAATTCTTCTTATGAACCATCTACCTAAAAATAAACTTAAAGATAAAAGAAATATCTCACTTTATATTTGGTTGTTAATTGGCTTTATTTTCGGATTTGCGCCTCCACTACAAACTACAATCAATAGCGGGCTTTCAAAGCAAATGGATTCTTCTTTATTCGCTGCACTAGTTTCTTTTACTATTGGAACTATTGCGTTATTTATTCTAACAATAATATTTAATAGAAGTCTAAAAATTAAACTATCACAACAGCATCTCGGTCGTATTAAACCACTCTATTTTATTGGTGGGATTTTAGGCGTCGTATTCGTTACATCTAATATTATATTAATGCCCTATTTAGGTGCTGCTCTTACAACTATTGTCGCAATGCTTGGCCAAATGATAATGGGCGTCATTATTGATCACTTTGGCATTGGTGTACCTAAAAATGAAATGACTTTCCGTAAATTTATAGGATTAATCGCTATAGCAATTGGTATTGTTTTATTACGTTTATTTTAATGGCTACTAAAATTAAACTTTTATCTAAATCTTCGTCTTCTTAATGCAATAATTGAGAAGACTTTTTTGATGTCATCATTTCGTTATGTTGTATTTAGCTCTAAACTTGTATAATAAATGCATATTAATGTTTAGAGGTGATTATATTTGAAAAAGTTTTTATCCCCCTTATCAATAATGCTAACTCTCCTCCTTATCCTTATTATTTTGTTTGGATTTTATATTTATTCTAAAATTCCTAAAACGACTCATTTAAGCAAAATAGAAACGATGACTGTAAAACCTCATTACCCTCTTTCTTTTCAAGGCGTTCAGCAAGCTAAACAAAGTTATACACTTTATTATGAGCCCTCATTAGGTATTAGTTCAGATATTCTAGTAAAAAATAACGAGATTATATCTAAAGATACACCCATATTTAAATATTATAATCCACACATCGAAAAACATATTCTTGCAAAAAAGAAACTTTTATCTTCAATACAACACTCAAATAAAATATCCTCCGATAACTTCAACCAACAAGTTCAATTATCTAATGATATACTCAATTTACAACAACAACTTCAAACACGCATTTATGCTCCTATTAAAGGTCGAGTCACTGTACTTCAGCCTTTCCCTTCAAAATCTCATACTGAAATTATGCAAATTAATAGTGATGAACGAATCATTCATGCTAAAATCAAGGAATCTCAACTTAAACAACTTAAAAATAATCAACTTGTTCAAGTTTCTATTAAAAACACTAGGCAATTTGAAGGGAAAATTTTATCTATTTCTTCTATTCCTTATAAAACTGAGACCTCTTCCTCTTTTTATTATGTAGATATTTCTACAGATCCTTCCTACCCTATTGGATACCATTTTGATCTTCACTTAGGAACAACAGAATATGAATTACCCGATAAAGTCATTTACAATAAAAATTATGTTCTAGTTATACATAATAAAAAAATTATAAAAAGAAATATTAAATATATTAAAAGTAAAAAAAGTGGGTATATTATGGTATCCAATGGATTAAATATTGGAGATAAAATTATTACGCATCCTTCTGCATCTTTGTTAGAAAGCACCGAATAATCTTTTGTTTTAGTATATTAAACTTTAATTTTATAATATGGGGCATCATAATAATTGTTCTTAATTAAATCTTTTATAAAATTTGCTTATTTTTATAAACAAAGTATTAATTAATCAAAACATTGTTTTATTAAGTACATTTTCGTTTACTTTCTAATTTTATTTAGTTATAATTAACTAAATAACATAGAATTAAATTAATTTATTTAATCTAAATTATTAATAGCTTTTTTAAACTAATAGATGACGTTATATATAGATAAATTTAACGGATGCATAAAAAATAGAGAGAATATTAGTTGGGGAGGTCTTAAAATGGCTATTTCAAAAATCAATGACTGCTTTGAATTATTAGCAATGATTACTTATGCAGATAAATTAAAAAGCATTATTAAAAAAGAATTTTCGATCAGCTTTGAAGAATTTGCTGTTTTAACTTATATTAGTCAAAGTAAAGAAGAAGAATATTATTTAAAAGATATTATTAATCACTTAAACTACAAGCAACCTCAAGTAGTAAAAGCAGTGAAAAATTTATCTCAAGAAGATTACTTCGATAAAAAACGTAATGAGCATGATGAAAGAACAGTATTGATTCTTGTAAATGCAACGCAACGTACAAAAATTGATGAGCTACTTAATAGAGTTAACAAACGAATTGAAGAAGCTAACAAAGAAACAGAATTATAATAGTAAACCATAAAGAGACTAGAACTTAAAAAACCTAGAATAATAGCCCGTAGATAACATTTGTCTACGGGCCTCTTTTATAGCCATAATTCATATTATATGATGTTGTTTTCTGTAAAATAACTTCATTCTAATATTTATAAACATTGTTTAATCATTCTTTATATCTAGAACACCGCTCTTTAGATTGTTCTGTTTTCTTAGATATTCGATTATAGATAATTTTGACTCTATGCTTACAATTTTATATCAATAGATTTGTAGTATTAGATACATCATTTTTTTCTACAAAATTTAAATATAATGTTAAAAATTTCTCTTCTTCTTCTATATGAGGTGCATGCCCTGATTCATTAAATAAAACATAATTTATATTTTTAAATTGATTTTCAAACTGTTGATTCTCTTTATTGATAATAATTGGGTCATAACGTCCATCTACTATCATAGTTGGAACATTGATCTCATGTGTGACTGTATTTGATTGATTCTCTGTATCTAATAAGGCTCTTGATGCTACTGCACTATCTTCATCGTCTTGTTTACTATATAAGCGTTGACGTTGAAACCACTTCATTGCAACATCATTTTTCTTATAAATATATGGAAATAATATAAGTAACGCTTCAGATTTATTAAACCCCGCTACTTTATCTTGGTGCTCAATCATTAACTTTGTAAAACCATGAACAATATCTTCAGATTTAGAAGATATAATTGTTAAAGATCGCACTTTATCTTTATATTTTTCGGTAAAAGCTTGTGCAATCATTCCACCCATATCATGCCCTAATAAATGTGCGCTTTTAATACCTAATTGCCGCATTAACATAGTTAAATCTTTAATGTGATCATTTAAGTTATAACTCATAGGATGTGTAGATTTTCCATGACCTCTCACATCGTAAACAATGACTCTATAGTGTTTTTTCAACTCTTTTTTTAATGAGTAAAACCCAGCTAAATTACCATCTAAACCATGAATTAAAATAACGGGAATGCCTGTACCTACATCTTGATAAGCTATCTTTATTTGATTAAACGTTTCAATTTTTTTCATATCGGCACCTCCCTTAGTATTTACTATACCCACTAAAACATATTTAACGCTATAAACATGTATACAATTAATTATTTTTTTATTTAAAAATTTTTATATAATTTAAATAAAAAACTCAACCCTATTCATCATGGTTGAGTTAAAATCATATATTTTATTAAATACTTCTTCTAGATGATAATCGTATAGTATATGTAACAATTAATACGACGATAATAATCCAAATGATAAGTGAAACAGTTTGAGCGACATTTGAATTTACAATAACAGCATCAATCGTCTTTTGAGAGAATAATAAACCTACTGCTGTATATTCTAATCTTTTAAAAATAACCCCGCATAAACTCATTATAAGTCCCATAAAGAAAATAAATTGATGACTATACATAGTAATAGGAACAATGCCTATAGTGAGATTAAATGCACGCATAATAATAAGAATTAAGGCAATAATTGCAATCATATAGCCTATGATTATCTCTGTGCGATTACTATATAAATATTTTTTCCGAGCAATTTGTATATGAATAAAAATAGTAATCGGGAAAATAACAATACAATAAAACAAAGATAATATGGTTGCAGCTTGGAATGGAACGTATTGCTTATCATATAAATATGAAATTAAAATAAAATTGATAATAAAAAATATAATAGGATTCAATTGTAAACCAAATAAATTCCGTTGAATAATTAAGATAATTTGAGCCGTTGCTTTTCCCCTAAAATCAAGATAATCTTGCTTTTTTTCTTCGGATTTTTTAAAGTCGTTACTTATATTTTCTTTAATGTCATCGATAAGTTTAGGGGGCATGCCTTTATGAGTAAAATAATCATTCACATTTTCAAGTAATAATTTATCGTTTGATCGCATATGTTGCTCCTTTATCGAATGCAAGTTTTAAAATACATTCAATTCATTCATTTCAACATTTTATCATAGATTTCAATTGATTTCTTTTCGTAAAAAAGAAGTAGGATAACGAATTCCAGATGGAATTCGTTATCCTACTTCTGTATATTTCATTATCTTTTAAATGAAATCGATGATACGTAACTTTAACTAACTACTTCATTACATTATTTATTAATGTCAATACGATATAGTTTTAATACTTTGTCTTTAGGTGAGCTTGAACCAAATTGATAGCTTGTTTTACCGTTTTGAATATAAGCAAAATTGCCGCTTACACTATTATATTGAACGCGTTTAATGGCTTTTTTACCTACACTTTGTGCTACTTTTTGATAAGTTGGACCATTGGCTTGATTATAAGTCATTGATACTCTAGTTACATAACCAGTATTTTTTTTACCGATTGCAGTAACAACTAATACACCTTTGTTTGTATGGAATTCATAGTATTTTTCTTGATTATTTGGATTATATGAATAAATAGGTGTGCCATAGTGATTAATAACATTTTTAATTGATTCACCTATAGTCACATTTTCTAATGTTTTTTGACCTTGAGTTAATTGTTGTACAGTCTGAATCGAATTACCACTAGCTGCTTCAGCATGATTATAGCCTACTCCTGTCATTACTAGTCCAGAAACTAATAGGGCTGTTGCTAACTTTTTCATAAGCACTCGCTCCTTTTTCTTTTATGCTTAATTACAGTATACCCTATTTATGACCAAAATAACAGAAACATTACAAAAACATTACAAAATATTTCATTTTTATAATGCATTAATATTGGTAAACAATACTATTTAGTGTTGAGGCATATGTTTTTTTATAAAAGGTGTCACATCATGGATAAACTTCTCTTGTTCTTCTTCAAAAGGATACATGCTTGACTTCGAATACACTTCGAAATATACATTTCCTATTAAATCTGCTACTTCTTTAGATTCAAGAGATGTTATTCTTTCTCCATAAGCACTTGCAACTATAAATGTGGGTTTAGTGATGTACTCAAATACTTTTGCAATTCCTCTTTGTTTAAATACTTCATCTACTGCTTCTGTCTCTTCTTTAGTAGAAATTGAATTAGTATCTTCGACATTTTTTAAGAACTTATTCACTTTACGATGTTTATAATAGCGATGTTTATCTAAAAACTTCTCTTGTTTATCTTCATTCCAGTTACGGATTTTATGTGCGTATTTTCTAAACAATCGTTCTTCTGGTAACTCTCCTTCAATAGATGTCGGATTGATCATTGTTAACGAAGATACATACTCTGGATATTGCTTTGATAAATGCGCAATAATTGTAGCACCCATTTCATGGCCAATAAAAGCCGCTTGATCTATGTAGAGATAATCTAATAATAAAATAATATCATCTGCAAATTCATTGAATTTAATATGTCGTGGTTTATCTGAATATCCATGACCACGTAAATCCAATAATACGACTTGAAATGTTTTTGAAAGTTCATGAGCTAAATTTTGAAAAATTGAAGCATTTTCAAACGCAGTATGTACAAGCACTACTGGGTATCCTTGTCCCATAGTATTGTAATTTAATGTAAATCCACCTTTTCTTGTAAATAATTCCATTTAATTATCTCCTTTTTTTTGTTTATTTACGGATAAAATCGTTAAGAGCTCTTCTATTGTTGTAATGATATAATCTACTTCTTCTTCTAAAGGTTCTAATTCAGCATTTTCTTGTTTATACCAAACACTTACCATTCCCATAGCACGTGCAGGAGCAACATCATTTAAGGCATCATCTCCAACATACATAATTTCTTCTGGTAAGACGCCAAGTTGATCAATCATATCTTCAAAAATACGTGGGTGAGGTTTGCGGTAACCTACTGTTTCAGAAGTTGATAAATAATTAATCACATGTTCTATTCCTAATGAATAAATCCGAAATTGTTTAATCTTTGATTTCCCGTTTGCAATTACACCTAGTAAATAATCATGCTCTGACAACTTTTCAAGTGTGTATAATGTATCGTAGTATGGAAATACATATCGATAGAAATGCATTTCGAAATCATGAAATAAATCTTTCCATTTCAATCTATCGATGTGAAATTGTTTTATTATCTCTTTATATACATAAGGTTTATCGTTATCTTCATCATCATCTAATTCTATAAATTTATGTTTAAAGTCAGCAAGTTGTACATGTACAAAATAATCATGAAAACGTTCATATTGTTCTTCTATAAATTTATCTCGAGACTTAGTTCTATCCAATAATGTTCCTTCTAAATCGAACACAACTGCTTTGATTTGGCTTAAGTCCATTTTTATTTACCTCTTATCAATATAATTATTCTTATTTTAATAATTTTTGTTCACTTCACTAACGTGTTGTATTAGATTGAGTGACTAAAATATAAAATAATATGGGTATCCCAACAAGTGATAAAATAATACTTGCTGGAATTTGCACTGGATTGATAACCATCTTCCCTATAACATCAGCGAATAGCATCGTTAATGCACCTATCAATATGTTTAATGTCATTTGTATAGCAAGACTATATTGAAAATAATATCGTCTAATTAATTGAGGTACAATGATGCCAATAAAACCTATCACACCTATAAACGCTACTGCTATAGCTGTCATAATAGATGTTAACAAAAGTACAATAAATGTTATCCATTGCACATTTAACCCTAGAGACTTACTTTTAGCTTCTCCTAATTGCAAGAGCTTAATTGGTGTAACTAAACTATATATCACAATAATGATTGGCAAAGAAACCATTGTAATATAAACGAGCTCATTCATTTCGGCATTCGCAAATCCTCCAAAATAATAGGCTAACATACGATTCGTACGTTCTGGTTTAATGAGTGTAAGTATATATATTAATGCATTAAAAAAAGCGCCTACCATAAGTCCAGATATGATGAGTACTCTAATTGGAAAATTTCTAGACAATACGATTGTCATTATAACAACAAGTAAAAGTGTCGTGATACTAAAAATGATAGAAAAAATTGGAATAAATAGAAAAGATACGCCTAAAAATATAGCTAAACTTGATCCAAAAGTCGCTCCACTCGCTAAACCAAGTGTAAAGCTATCTGCTAAAGGATTATTTAATACCGTTTGAAATAATTGACCCGTCAACGTTAATATAGCTCCTACCATAAGCGCCTCAAATGTTCTAGGAACTCTAACTTTAAAAAAAATCATTTGATTAAATGCTTGATGTAATGACCCTAAATCCCAAAAAAGACTTATAGCTATGATGACACATAAGCAAAATGTCCAAACTGAAAATGTTAAATATAGATGTCGTTTCATTTCCACTCACATTTCAATTATTATTTATTTCCTATATTACAATGAATATATCCTTACTACTAATTAAAATAAGATTACAAAATGATTCTTTCTCTGTTTTACTCAATTTACAAGACTCTATGTTGTATAAAAAGCCTACAACATTATCAATATCGTTGTAGGCTTTTGAAAAGTCTCTCATCTTAACGTTTTAACGTTTATAAATTGCATCACGTAATTCTTTCATCCCCTCATCTATACGAGGTCCTGGTCGTGAAATTTCGTCACCATTGACTGTTTCCACACGTTCATTTTTTACTGCGTTGACTTCAGAGAAACCATCACGTTCTTTAATCACTTCATAATATTCTTCTTTTGAAATACCTTCAGTTGAAATTAAAATATCAGGATTTTTTCTAATAATACTTTCTTTATCTACTGCTTTCCATCCACTAACATTTGAAAATACATTTTTTGTATCTAGTTTTTCTATCATATCATTGAAAAAGGTTTCTTTTCCTGCTGTATATATTTCAGGTTTTGAAGACACTTCTATAAAAACGCTCTGTTTTTTATGATGTGCTGGAATTGATTCAATTACTTTTTGAACATTATCTTTTGTTTCTTTGACTAACTGTTTCGCCTCTTTTTCATGATGCGTCACTTTACCTACTTGCTCAAATGAATCGTAGACTTGATTTAAAGACTGAGCGTCTTTAACATATACTACCTTCACACCACTATCAGCTAAACTATCAAGTGTTTTTTTAGCAGATGATTTTTGAGATTCATGAGCTAAAATCAAATCAGGTTTAGCTTTTAAAAGTGCTTCTTTATTTAAGTTCATTGCATCAAATTGTTGCTTGCCTTTTTTCACGTTTTTTGGATAATCATCAACTGTTGATACACCTATAATATTTTTTCCAAGACCAAGTCTATATAATATTTCAGTATTACTTGGAATCAAAGATATAATACGATGATATGTATGAGTATTATCATTGTGATCCATTGTTTCTTGCTCAGTTGAGTGCGTAGAATGATGTCCTTTTTCACTCGATTGGTTTTGTCCACACGCTGCTAAAACTAATACTAATGTAAATAAAATAATCCACAGCTTCTTATTGTTCATTTATAAACCATACCTTCCTTTCACAATTTTGTTTATTTCATATATTTATCATACCAAATTATTTATATCATTAATTTAATTCTATAAATTTTTATTGTGTAATTTTATATTATTGGTTAAACTTAATGATTTAATTCTATTTCAAAATAAAAAAAGAAGGAAACAGATTTCAAAATACATTCTGTATCCTTCCTTTTTTCATATTATACAGCAGCTATTTTAGGATTTGGACCATACTTATTTGTCTCCTCATCACTATCTTTTATTGTAAATGCAAAAGTGATCACAAGAATAATAAGTAAGACTAAAGACATCGCTGCCACCATAATTCCTGATTCAAGCGCAATCATTCCGTTGAAAAAACCATCAATTGAAATACCGTATGTTCTATCTACAATACTTGAAATTTTTCTAATTAATGTAAATATTAAAATAATAAGAGGCAGAACCAATGTGTGCCCTGTATCATGTAAACGACGCACCGTCATCGTAAACGTTCCTATAAAAATAATGATATCAATGATTTCATACACAATATCAAAAAATGTATGTCCTCCATTTAACCCCAAAGTAATGATATTAAAAAGTAAACTAATGATCACTAAAATAATACAATTAGCTAAAATAGCAAACCAATAATGACGTCTTCTAGTTCGACTTTTTACATTAAAATAATTTTGCCAAAATAATTTGAATGCTTCTATCATGTTTAAGCTCCTTCTATTCATCAGATATATTATACATATATCATTACATATTATAGAACTTAAAAACATCTTTTATTAAATATCATTTCGAATCGCATCAGCAATATACTGATTTAAATTATCATGTCGTTTGTTATTAATTGTTTTAGCAAATCGCTCATCATTTTCATAAATCGAGGCAATATATTCTAAAAATTGTTCATCTACGTTAGGTACTTGTGTTTGAAGAATATCTTTTAGTTCAGAAATAGCTTGTTTAACCTGTATATGATTTGTTTTATAGTTTGCAATGAATAATTCATTCATTTTATCAAAGAATGAATGTAACCTCTCCATTGTTTTCTTATTATTTTGTTGTTTTTCTGTAGAATTCAATCGTTTTTGATTCGCTTTAAAAGCTTGATAATAAGGAGTATGGCTATATTTCATTTCAGCTTCTTTCTCATATTGATGTTGTATATTATCATTATTCCATTTACTCATATTAATCTCCTCTTTTCTATGATTAACGAGATGATGATTAAGAAAATGAATCATTTTGTTTAATTGATCTCTTTGTGCAACAATACGCTGATAATTATTTTCTAATATTATATTTTTCTCTTCTATACTGTTACTAAAATAAAGTTGAATATCTGCTAATGATACATTAAGTTCCCTTAGAAATTGAATGGTCTGTAATTTAGAGATATCCTTAGAAGAATAATAACGATAACCATTAGATGCAATATAAGTTGGCACAAGCAACTCAATTTCATGGTAATAATGAAGTGTGCGTTTAGTGACTTCGGTAATATGACTTACGTCACTGGGTGTAAAATATACCTGATTTTCCATTCTGACATCCTACCTTTTTCTTAATCTATTTGATTCACTTCTCTTTTCAACTTTCTATAAAAGAGACTAAGCTATGACGTCACGTTAAGGTCAATCCATATTTGTAAAATATGGATCTAAGAAATGATATCTTTGTTCAATGGAGCCATTAAAATAATTTTTCCCAAAATTATCTAGTAAAGCATGAAATTCATTTGCATCTTGATTTGTAAAGTTTGAAGGTAATTCAACATGTCTTTTTAATTTATCGTAATTCTCAGTATTGGCATAACCGAGTTTTCTATATAACCGACGTGTATAATGATCAGGAATAAATTCAACCCTCTCAAAAATGTAGACTAGCAATACATCTGCTGTTTCACTTCCAATACCATGTAGTTTAAGTAATTCATTTCTTAAATGTTCTCCATATACTTCATTAATTTTGCAATAATCAAACTGATATTGATTTAACCAGTTGAATAATGTAGAAATTGCTTTTGCTTTATTGTTATAGAAACCACTAGAGCGGATTAATATTTTTAGTTCTTCTATCGGCAGATCTAATATGTTTTGAGGTTCAAAATGGGTTGCTTCTTTCAGCCGTCTAAGAGAAAGTGCAGCATTATTCCAGTTTGTATTTTGAACTAATATAGCACCTAATATAATCTCTTCACGTGTATCTGCTGGCCACCATCCTTGAGGACCCATATGTTTTAATAATGCTTTGTAAAGTTGTTCTGTAGTCATCATTGACATCTTTTTACCTTTCTATAAAAAATAAACACCTTCACAAATAAATATTCGTAAAGGTGCTTTTAATTTAAAAGTATTTATATTACATTGATTCTGGTGCTGATACACCCACTAATGCTAATGCATTATGTAATGTAATTTTAACAGCTTCAATAAGAGCAACATGTGCTTTTGTTTTTTCAATATCATCAGATAATACCTTTTCAGCATTATAGAATTTATGGAATGCTGAAGCTAGGTCTTGAATATAATTAGTTAATCGATGTGGTGCACGACTTTCAGCAGCACTCTCAATTGTAGGCTCAAACTCTGCTACTTTCTTCAATAAATCAATCGCTTTTTCATTTGTAATGGTACTAAAGTCAGCGTTTTTGTCTATTTCAATCCCTTTTTCTTTAGCTTGTTTTAAAATTGAACAAATACGTGCATGTGCATATTGTGCATAATAAATTGGATTATCTTGAGATTGCTCTTTTGCAAGTTCCAAATCAAAATCAAAGTGCGAATCAGGACTACGCATTGTTAAGAAATAGCGCGCCGCATCAATGCCTACTTCATCCATAATTTCACGTAACGTAATTGCATTACCTGTACGTTTACTCATTTTAACTTCTTCGCCATTTTGCATTAAACGAACCATTTGCATAATTTGAATTTCTAAACGATCGCTATCTACACCAAATGTTTCTAAACTTGCTTTTAAACGATTAATATAACCATGATGATCTGCACCCATTAAATCAATTAAAATATCATTGCCACGATTAATTTTATTGTAGTGATACGCTGTATCAGGTGTAAAGTACGTATAGTTACCATCTTTTTTGATTAGTACTCTATCTTTATCATCCTTAAAGTCTGACGTACGTAACCAAGTGGCACCATCTGCTTCATACGTATAGCCTAACTCATGCATTTTTTCTAATGTATTATCAATCGCACCATTTTCGTATAGTGATGTTTCACTAAACCAATTATCAAAATGAACATTGAAATCTGATAAATCTTTTTTCAATTTATCCATTTCATAATCAACACCCAGTTGTCTAAATGTTTTTAAGCGTTCTTCATCAGAGTAATCTTTCATTTCCGGATGTTTTTTGGCTAAGTCTTTACCAATTTCGACAATGTCTTTACCATTATAGCCATCTGTTGGCATTTCATGGCTTGTATCCCCTAATGCCTCAAAGAAACGTGTTTCAATTGAACGTGCTAAATTTGTAATTTGATTACCAGCATCATTAATATAATATTCACGTGTTACATCGTAACCAGCTGCAATTAAAATATTTGCTAGTGAATCACCTACAGCAGCATTTCGAGCATGTCCAATATGTAAGTCACCAGTTGGATTTGCTGATACATATTCTAATAATATTTTTTTGTTTTTTGGTTCTTCCGCATAACCAAATTTATCACCTTTTTGAATTGCTTCTGAGATGACAGCTGTTAAATATTGATTATCTAAATAAAAATTGATAAATCCTGGACCAGCGATATCTACTTGTTTTACATTTGCTTTACTTGTATCTAAATTGTCTACAATAGCTTGAGCAATATCGCGTGGATTACGTTTAGCAATTTTAGTTAAGACCATTGCAATATTAGTAGAATAGTCTCCATTTTTAGTATCTTTAGGGATTTCAACTTTAATTTCAGGAATATCTTCTGCTAGATTTGCTTTTTTAATACTTGCTTCAATTTCTTGTATTAAAGTTTTCTTTACTTTTTCAATAATATTCATTCGCCTATCTCCTTATACTTAATTTCATATTGATATGAGCCCATTTTTTCGTCATTTTGATGTAATTCGTATTGTATTTTTAATTTTCCACCATTTTCATTTACAAAATGTAAAATACTCTTAGTTCTTACTATTAATGGAATGCGTCCTGCTGGTATAGTGTAAAGTGTTGTAGTGTCCTTACCTTCAACGAAGTGTAAGTTCATATTGATATCACCTTTACGTATCAACTTCACGCCATTGTCTTCAATTTTAATTGTTACACTAACAACTGCACTTTCAATTTGTTCTTGATATCGAATATAATCGGCATGTTTTTGTTGCCATGACCCTTGAGAAGAAAATTCAAATGTTTGTTTTTCTCCATTTTGTTTTAAGACTTGTTTCGTTTGAATGTGTATATTCTTATCCAACGTCTGACTCACCTTAATCTTTAAAATATTACACCACATTATAGCATAAATCCTATAGTGCTTGAAGTTAACAAAATTCTATCAACATTAGTGAAATAGTTATCATAACAACGTCAGTAAAACAAAAGTCATTTTGCGTTCATTGTCCCATTTAAGTCCTTTCCCCAACTTACGTTACCCGTTGACTTTCTCTTTGAAAGTCTTTGTGTTGGGGCCCTGCTACAATTAAAAAATCTTGATATCCTGTGTTTTTAATTTAATTATCTACTTCTATGTAATGAAAAAGAGTCTAAGACGCTTATGTTTTAAGTCTCAGACTCTATTTTTCCAAGCTATTATGTTTTGAATGTCACCATTAGTATCATGGTATTACTTTTTTCTTTCTAATATGTCTGCTTTTGATTCAAGTTCAACAATATCATAATGATACTTTTCTAAAAGTGTTCTATATTTATAGAAGAAAATGATGCCGAAACCGATTGATGATACAAATAATAAGATATTTTTCATTTGTTGTCCTCTTTACTCCATAAATTAGATATAATCTTTTAAATAATTATATCATTAAATAACATTTCTTAATAACTAAATTAGATTAACTGTACCTTATTTCCCAGAAATAAATACTTTTGCTTCACTATCTTCTCCGCATCTATGAAATAAAACCTTTATATATTTTTTATTAATATATTAGAATTTAATTACCATTCGACCTGTAATAGTTCCTTTTTCCATTTCTTCAAAAATATCATTTATTTCTTCTAATTCACGTGTTTGAACTTTAGGTATAACCTTACCTTCAGCAGCAAATTGAAATGCTTCTTTTAAGTCTTGTCGTGTTCCCACTAAAGAACCTACTACTTCGATACCATCGAGAACTAAACGAGGAATTTCTAAATCCATTTTTTCAACAGGTAAACCAACTGCTACAACACGCGCGCCAGCTTTAACAACATCTACTGCTTGATTAAATGGCGTTTTAGCTACATCTGTAATTACTGTTGCATCAAGTCCTTTTTCATCTGTTAATTTATTAACTTCTTCAACAGCATCTTGATTTTTTGTGTTAACAACTGCATCTGCACCTAGTTCTTTCGCAAAATTTAATTTATCGTCACTAATATCAAAAGTAACCACTTTAGCGTTGAATACATTTTTCGCATATTGTAATGCTAAGTTACCTAAACCGCCAATACCGAATATTCCAATCCATTGACCTGGTTGAATTTGATTTACTTTAACTGCTTTATATGTGGTTACGCCTGCACATGTAATTGAAGACGCTGCTGCTGGATCTAAATTTTTAGGTACTTTAACTGCATAGTCTGCTGTAACAATTACTTGTTCCGCCATTGCACCATCAACTGTATAACCTGCATTTTTTACATTACGACATAAAGTTTCACGGCCTGTTGTGCAATATTCACAATGACCACAGCTTTCAAATAACCAAGCAATAGAAACACGATCACCTACTTTTAAAGATATCACATCATCTGCTATCTTGATTACACGTCCAATACCCTCATGTCCTAAAATTCGACCTGTTACATCTCCGAAATCTACATTTTTAACGTGTAAATCTGTGTGACATACACCACAATACTCGGTTTGAACTAAAGCCTCACCTGGTTCTAAGTTACGTAATTCTTTCTTTTGCACATTTACTTTATGATTATGCGTTACTACTGCTGCTTTCATGGCAAACCACTCCTTATTCAATATAATTACAACCTAACTTCATTACATGTAAATGCTTATAAAAATGGAAATATTTTACTTTTTTATGATTAATTATTTAATTACTTATATTTCTATTAATTTCCTTTAATTAAAAAACGAGCATTAAATATGCTATACTTTTAATTGTAATAAACATATAATTTACTATTTATCATCTTGACTTATTGGAGGGGAAAACTGTGAAAACACATGTTTTATATGGGAAATCCGAAGTTGAAGTCGAAGTGCCAGATGATAGTACAGTCATAGAACCACAAAATATCGAGGCCCTTGAAGATTATACTTCAGCAATTCAAAATGTCTTAAGACATCCTACTGGCTCAAAACCATTAAAAGAATTAGTAAATAAGGATGATATTGTTTCAATAGTCATAAGCGATATTACACGTCCAACACCTAACCATATACTGGTCCCCCTACTCATTGAAGAATTAAATCACGTTCCTCGTGAAAATTTCGTCATTATTAATGGCACAGGAACACATCGTGATCAAACACGTGATGAATTAATTCAAATGTTAGGAGAAGATATCGTTGATTCTGTTAAAATCGTTCAGAATCACTGCAATGAAAAAGAAAATCTTACTAAAGTTGGGCACAGTAAATATGGTTGCGATGCTTACTTAAATAAAGACTATGTAGCATCTGATTTTAAAATTGTTACTGGCTTTATCGAACCTCACTTCTTTGCAGGTTTTTCTGGTGGACCTAAAGGAATCATGCCTGGCATCGCTGGTCTTGAAACCATTCAAACATTTCATAATGCAAAAATGATTGGTGATCCAAGATCGACTTGGGGAAACCTAGAAGATAATCCTGTTCAAGATATGGCACGTGAAGTTAATAAAATGTGTAAACCAAACTTTATGTTAAATGTCGCTTTAAATAAAGATAAACAAATCACTGCAGCTTTTGGTGGTGATGTATTTGAAGCTCATAAAGAAGGGTGTGCATATGTTAAAGAACATGCCATGTTTAAATGTGATGATCGCTTTGATGTTGTCATTGCTTCAAATTCTGGTTATCCACTCGATCAAAATTTATATCAAACCGTTAAAGGTATGAGTGCGGCAAGTAAAGTTGTTAAAAAAGATGGGAATATTATTATGGTTTCAGAATGTGCAGATGGTTTTCCAGACCATGGTAAATTTGCTGAAATTTTCAAAATGGCTGATACACCGCAAGGTATCTTAGATTTAATTCATGATCCAAACTTTTCAGAGGTTGACCAATGGCAAGTACAAAAACATGCAAGCATTCAAACCTTCGCAAATGTGTATGTTTACTCAGAACTTACTGACCAACAATTAAAAGATTCAATGTTAAATCCTACTTCAAATATTGAAAAAACAATTGCTGATTTAGAAGAACAGTATGGTCGTAAATTGAGTATTGGTGTAATGCCACAAGGACCCTTGACAATTCCTTATGTAGAAGATGAAGACTAATTGAAAGGATTGATAAATATGACTGAATTATTAAATAAAGAAAATACTTTAGATACATTATTAAAAGAAATGGAAAGTGTTGTTATTGCATTTTCTGGTGGCGTAGATAGTAGTTTAGTATTAAAAAAAGCCATCAATGTATTAGGTAAAGAAAATGTTAAACCCGTCGTTGTAAAATCAGAACTTTTCAGAAATGAAGAATTTAATAAAGCTATTGAATTGGGGCATGAACTAGGTATTGACGTTGTAGAAACTGAAATGGCGGAATTACAAGATGAAAATATTGTTAGAAATACACCTGAAAGTTGGTACTATAGTAAACGATTAATGTATAGCAAATTAACAGACATTAAAGAGACACTTGGTTTCAACTATGTATTAGATGGTATGATTATGGATGATTTAGAAGATTTCCGTCCTGGTTTAAAAGCAAGAGATGAATTCAAGGTACGTAGTGTACTTCAAGAAGCTAAATTATATAAAACTGAAGTTCGTGAACTTAGTAAAAAATATGATTTACCTGTTTGGAATAAACCAGCATTGTGTAGCTTAGCTTCTCGAATCCCTTATGGCGAAGCATTAAGTTTCACTAAAGTAAATAAAGTAAACGAAGCTGAAAAACATATCTTAAACTTAGGTGTCAACAATGTTCGTGTACGTTATCACCAAAATATTGCACGTATTGAAGTTTCAGAAGAAGATTTAGCTACAGTAATTAAAAATAAAGATAATATTACGTTACGTTTAAAAGAATTAGGTTTTGATTATGTAACTGTAGACTTAGAAGGTTACCGCACAGGTAGTATGAACGAAGTCATTGATACAAAAAATACTAAATTAGTATAAGGACGTACACTTATGAGTAATAATCAACATTTTATTGAAAATCTGCTCGAAGGTGTAAAATCAAACCAAATATCAATTGATGAAGCTAAAGCCCAACTTAGTCATTACGACGAATTGGGCTTTGCTAAAATTGATTTACATAGAGCAAAGCGTCAAGGTTTTCCAGAAGTTATCTTTGGACAAGGTAAAACAAAAGAACAAATTGATACTATTATAACTAGTTTATCTCGTCATCACCATGTAATTCTTGTTACACGAATTAATGAAGAAAAAGCAAATTATGTATTAGAAAAACATCCGCATTTAGAATATCATCCTGAAGCTCGCATTGTTTGTACTCCGATTGCATCGGTTCAAAAATCAAAACATTATATTTCTGTGCTTTGTGCCGGAACTTCAGACTTACCGGTTTCTGAAGAAGCAGCTATTACTGCGGAACTTATGGGCATTAATGTGAAACGTTACTATGATGTTGGTGTTTCGGGGATACATCGTTTGTTTGAACATATTCATGAAATTCGACAAGGTAAAGTAAGTATAGTCATTGCTGGAATGGAAGGTGCACTTGCAAGCGTGGTAGGCGGACTCGTAGACCATCCCGTTTACGCTGTTCCTACCAGTGTAGGTTATGGCGCTAACTTTAATGGTGTCACTACTCTTTTATCTATGGTAAATAGCTGTGCACCAGGTACCAGTGTCTTAAATATTGATAATGGATTTGGCGCAGGGTACAATGCCGCAATGATTATGAATATGTTAGAAAAAAATGAGGATGAGAGAAATATATGAGTAATGCATTATACTTAGATTGTCATGCAGGTATTGCTGGAGACATGCTCCTATCTGCGTTGGTAGACTTAGGTGCTTCACCAAACGAAATAGAACATGAACTTAAAAAATTACCTATTGATAATTTTAAGTTAAATTTTAAAAAAGAAATGAAACAAGGTATTCATGCAATGACTTTATCCATTGATTTTCATGAGTCACATCACCATCGAACAGCATCTGATATATTTAAAATGATTGATGAAAGTGATTTAGATGACAGAGTAAAAATGAGAAGTAAGTCTATTTTTGAAATGATTGGTCATGCAGAGGCAAAAATTCATGGCATGTCTATTAAAGACGTTCATTTTCATGAAGTCGGTGCCATGGATTCTATCATTGACATCGTTGGAGGGTGTATCGCTTTAGAATTACTTAATATCGATCATTTGTACTGTTCACCCATTCCTACTGGAAATGGGAAAATTAAAATAGCTCATGGTATATATCCAGTACCGGCACCTGCCACAGCAGAAATTTTAAAAGGTATACCATTAACAAACTTTGACGTTCACAGCGAACTGACTACACCGACAGGTGCAGCAATTGCTAAAAGTTTAGTGACAGAATTCGGCCCTTTTCCAGCTGCTACAATACATCATATCGGATACGGCGCAGGGACTAAAAATTTTGATTTTCCAAATGTAATTAGAGCGATTCAATTTACAAATAATGAGACAAGTTATGATCAAGTACAAGTGTTAGAATGTCAAATGGATGATATGACACCAGAAACGTTAGGCCATTTTATGGATACTGCATTACAAAACGATGTATTAGACATATACTATTCTCCTATTATTATGAAAAAGAATCGACCAGCTACTCAGTTAACTATTATTTGTAAAGTTGAAGATAAATTACGTATTGAAGAGTTGATATTAAAACATACCTCATCACTTGGCGTACGTAGTTATAAAGTGAATCGTCGAATTTTAGATAGAACATTTCGTGATATTCAAACGCCATATGGAAATGTTTCAATTAAACTTTCTTTAAAAAATGGAAAAATTTTTAAAATAAAACCTGAATATGAAGATTTAAGAGTTATTAGTAAACAAACTGAACAATCTTTTCAACAGATTTATCATCATGTAATGAAATCAGTTTATCAGTTTTATAATGTTGGAGATACTTTAAAAAAATAAAAACTCGAGATACTCAGTCATTGAATATGCATTGCTGAGTGTCTCGAGTTTTTTCTAATCAAATGCCTTGAATAACGTTTCGTTTGAGTTATTCCACATCGTTTCATTATGGGATATTAAAAAATCTTTTAATACTTTTTTATTTTCTTCACCCATTTGTTCAATAATAAATTGATGTTTCATAGACTTATCCATCATATTGACATGTTCTGGCATACTCTTATAACCTCGACGAATACTTTTATTTACAAGTAAATAACATGCAGTGACGCCCGCGTAATAAGGACCATTTTCACCACGTTCAGTAGTCACCCAACATAACCAATATTCCTTAGCCTCTGGACCTTCCACTGATTCTTTATCAGTAATCCACTTTACGCCTTTTTCTACTTCCGCACGTGCATGCATACCGCCAATATCAACAAATGCTTCTTTATTTGCAACATCGATAAATACAGGTGCAATATTATCTAAACTAATCGCTCCTATATTTGTACCTTTATGACCATCTAGAGGATCATTTTTTATAATATTAAATTTAAACCCTTTATTTTCTGCCACGATGATTCCTCCAATACTTCTTTACCTTTTCACACTCGCTATTAACTAATAGCGTATATTATCATCAAATATTTAATTTAATTCATTCAATAAATTAATAATTGAACCTTTCACTTCCGAATCTTTAATATTAAGAATCATTTCTTTAGGATAGTATAGTTTATAGTCTTCTCGATTAATCCCAGTAATACTTGAAATGACTAACGATTGGCTACTAATTTCTTTAATACTACCATTTCGTCTTAACAAATGGATAGGTTGTCGATTAGAACCAGGTCGATCATAATCATATGGTAAATCTGAAAATGCTTCACTAACAAAATAATATTCCGGGTCAATGTCACCTTCAATAAATAAATCCTGTAATTCAGTAATTGTAATAATCGAACCATCAAATGGAATATACTTAAAGAGATCACGATTAATAAATCGACGCGCTAAATCACTTAAGATCTCATCTTCTTCATGTATCCATTTCTTCAAATAAAATAATACAGTTACTTCATCTAATTCTACATACTGATCAATTGTAATTGTACCTTCAAAAAATGGAATAAATTCTTTTGGATACATTTTAAATTGATAGTCTTCCTTATAAAGCTGTTTGACTCGCTTAAGACAATTATTTAATAGTACTTCTCCACCACGACTTACGGGATGAAAATAGATTTGCCAATACATTTGGTAACGACTCATAATAAAATTTTCTACAGCATGCATACCACTTTCTTTAATAAGTACTTCATCTTTTGATGGTCTCATTAATCGAAGTATACGCTCCATATCAAATGTACCATAAGATACACCGGTGAAATAAGCATCACGTTGCAAATAGTCCATACGATCAGCATCAATTTGAGATGAAATCATGGAAATGACTAATTTATTTTTATGCGTTTTATTAATAACATCGGCTACTTCCTGAGGAAAGGTCTCAGACACTCTACTTAATACTTCGTTAACCTCAGTGTTTCCAGTAATAATTTCTTGGGTAAACGCTTCGTGATCCGTATTAAATATCTTCTCAAAACTATGTGAGAACGGCCCATGACCCAAATCATGTAATAAAGCTGCACATAAAGCAAGGGGGCGATCTTTATTATTCCATGCTTCACGCCCAACAAATGATTCATCAATCATACGTCTTACAATTTCATAGACTCCTAAAGAGTGTCCAAAACGACTGTGTTCTGCAGTATGAAAGGCAAGGTATAATGTACCTAATTGCTTAATACGACGCAAGCGCTGAAATTCTTTAGTTTTAATTAAATCCCATATCAGTTGATCTTTAACATGAACATACTTATGAATTGGATCTTTAAATACTTTTTCTTCAGCTAATTTTTTAGTTACATAAGATGATTGTGTCAAATTCTTCCTCCTCTTTCATACTTGCTTTCATCAGTAGTAATATGAATTTAAGTTAATTAATTCTTATAATACTTTCTTCATTAACGCTAAATCTAATTGTTCACCATACATTTCTGGTTGATATGAACGAATTATTTCGAAACCATGATGTTGATAATAATGAATAGCTTCTTTGTTCTTATTATCCACTTCTAAAAAGACCGTATCATATTCATTTTCAAATTCTTGTAATCCTTTTTCAAGTAAACTTGTGCCATAACCTTTATGTTGTACACCTGGATGAACATAATGGGCAGCTAAGTACAATTCTTTACCATAGATAAAGTTAGCAAATCCTACAATTTCATTATTTTCTTCAACAACTAAAAAAAGTTGATCTTCTAATCGCTTTTTTAAATGGTGTTCATTATACGAAGCTGCTAATAATTCATTGATTGTTGATACTGCATAAATATTTAAATAGGTATTATACCAAGCTTTTGTAGCTACATCTCTTATTGTTATAACGTCATTAGTTGTCGCTTTTCTCATTGTATACATGCTTCATTCTCCTGACATTTCATTATAATTTAATAACAAAATTATATCATAGTATATTAATAAACGCTTTCACTCAACTTTAAGATGCATCTTATTAAGACAGTACTGCATTCCATTCCTGTGCTCTTTCTAGAGCATATACATCTTTCATAACATCTCCAGGTCTTTCTGCTGTACCAATAATATAACCATTTAGTTTTGCTCCGAGAAAATCTAAACTATATTCTAATTGTTTAATGCAAGGTTTCGCTTTTACTTTCGGACAATCTCCCCCAACTAAGATTAATCTAAAATCAATGTTAGACATTTTAGTTTTAAAATCCTGATATTTAGGATCGATTAATGATTCTGACCAATGATCGATAAATGCCTTTAAAGATGCTGACACACTATACCAATACACAGGTGATGCAAAAATAACTGTATCACTTTCAAGCACTTGGTCAATAATCAATTGATAATCATCTATGTATGACTCAATTTGCTTTGATTCATGTCTATAATCTCTTACAGGTTTAAAATGATATTGTGTTAAATCAATCCAATTATATTGTTTTCCTTCTAGAGCATATTGTGTTAATTGAGCAGTATTTCCTTGTGGACGACTTCCACCAAATAATACAGTAATCATATATCTTACCTCTTTTTTAGTTTATATTATTAATGTGTTTTTTCTATTTACTTATTATGTACCCCATCTTTTTACTTTTATTTATAATAAAAACTCCTACACCTATATAAACGGTGTAGGAGTCATTATTACTTTTATTTACAATACTTTATTCAATTGGGAATAAAGTATCTATTTTCTTAATTTCTTCTTCAGTCAGTTCAATATTTGCTGCTTCAATGTTTTCTACAACTTGATCAGCACGTTTCGCACCAGGAATAACAACATCAAGTGATGGACGTGTTAAGTAGAATGCTAATACAATATTAGCAATACTTGTATTATGAGTTTCAGCAATACTTGATAATTCTTTTACTCGACGTACGTTATCATTGAACACTTCTGGTTGGAAATCACGACGAGTTGCACGATGATCATTGAATGTTTGATTTTCTTCATACTTACCAGCTAAAATACCTGAAGCTAATGGGAAGTATGGTACAAAAGTAATATCATTTTCAGCTGCATATTTCATTACTTCTTCATTTTCACGATGTAGTAAATTATATTCTAATTGAACAACATCCACATATCCGTCTTTATTCGCCTCTTTAAGTTGATCTAACGTAAAGTTTGAAACACCTATTGCTTTAATTTTCCCTTCTTTTTTAAGTTCTTGTAATGCTGCCACAGCTTCATCTTTTGGTGTATCCTCATCAGGGAAATGAATATAATACAAGTCAATATAATCCACTTGCAAGCGTTCTAAGCTCTCTTCAACTTGTTGTTTTAAATAATCAGGTTGGTTATTTTGAACAACATCGCCATTATCTTTAATAACATGTGAACCTTTAGTTGCAATTTGAACTTTTTCACGAGGATATTCCTTTACGACTTCTCCTACAAGTTCTTCTGAGCGTTTAGGTCCATAAATAAATGCAGTATCAATTAAAGTAATACCATTATCAATAGCTTTTCTAACGACATCTTTCCCTTGCTCTTCATCTAAATTGGGATATAAATTATGTCCTCCGACTGCATTTGCGCCTAATGCAACTGGAAATACATGAACATCAGATTTTCCTAATTGTACAAATTCTGCCATGATATTCACAACTCCTTAAACTATAGTTTCTGTTTATAGTTTACCCGATTAGTAATGATAAATGCATTCAATAGTGTTTAAAACATTAAATTTGACATAGTCTTTATTTTATATTTAAATGTAACTAACAAAGTTACATTTAGGAGGTGAATCATTTGAATTTAGAATTTAACATTGCCGTTCACATACTTTGTTTTTTAGTAAAACACGACAGCCAACAATTCAGTAGTCAAACTTTAGCAAAATTAACCTGCCTCAATCCAGTTCAATTACGTAGAGTGACTACTGTTTTAAATCAATATCAGTTTATTAAGACTTCCCGTGGTAAAAATGGTGGATATAGTGCAAATCATTCAACTGCTAGCATTAAGCTATCAGTACTATATCGTATATTTGTGCTCAAAAAAGACAGCCAACAGCGTATTTTCACAGGTCATGAGCAGAGCGATTGTGAAATATCAAGAAACATAGCAAAGACCATGTCACACTATAATCAAAAAGAACATCGTGTTATTTTAAATTTTTATGATACCCTCACTATTAATGATGTAATTAATGATACACTTCAGGAGGATACAACATATGACACATTATAATTTAATCGTTATTGGTTTTGGTAAAGCCGGGAAAACACTTGCCAAATATGCATCATCACAAGGACAACAGGTTGCTTTAATTGAACAGTTTACAGAAAGCTATGGCGGTACATGCATAAACCATGGCTGTATTCCGTCTAAAGTGCTTGTTAACGATGGTATTAAACATGTCGATTTTTCAACTGCCTTTTCAAGAAAAAAAGAAGTAGTCAACGCATTAAATCAAAAAAACTATTTAAACTTAGAAAATGATGAAAATATTACCTTGTTAAACTTTAAAGCACAATTTAAATCTAATACAGAAGTCGAATTAATTGATGAAAAAGGTAAGTTAGTTCAAACACTGACCGCAGATAAAATTTTAATTAATACAGGCGCAAAATCTAATGTTCCAAATATTGAAGGTATAGACTCAGCACAAAATGTATATGATTCAAAAGGTCTATTAAATATTTCTTATCAACCTAAAGAATTAGTGATTATTGGTGGAGGATATATTGCATTAGAATTTGCCTCAATGTTTCAAAGCTTCGGTACAAACGTAACTGTATTAGAATATAATAAACAATTTATGGCCAGAGAAGATCAAGAAATAGTCACACACATGATTAATGATTTTAAAGATAAAGGCGTACGTTTAATCACTAATGTTGAAACAAAAGCATTAAAAAATGAAGGTGATTTGACAACAGTTGAAACTTCACAAGGGAACTTTACTGGTGATGCAATCTTACTTGCTACAGGACGTGTACCAAATACAGATTTAGCTTTAGACAATACAGATATTGAGCTAGGCACTCACGGAGAAATAAAAGTAAACAACCATTTACAAACCTCTGTATCACATATTTATGCTGCCGGAGATGTAAAAGGTGGATTACAATTCACTTATATTTCTTTAGATGACTTTAGAATCTTGAAATCTGAATTATTCGGTGACCGTTCACGACACACTGAAAATCGTGGTATGATCCCTTATACAGTATTTATCGACCCACCACTTTCTCGTGTTGGTATCACCGCTTCAGAAGCACAAAAATTAAATTATAATTACGTTGAAAACACTTTATTTATTAATACTTTACCAAAACACAAAATTAATAACGATGGTCGCGGTCTTTTCAAAGTTGTAATCAACAAAGATAATAATGAAATATTAGGTGCTACTTTATATGGTAAAGGTTCTGAAGAAATTATTAATTTAATTAAACTTGCTATTGATCAACATATTCCTTATCAAGTATTACGCGATAATATTTATACTCATCCAACAATAGCTGAATCATTTAATGACTTATTTAATATTTAATAAAAAAGCTCGTAAACCCATTTTTTAATGAGTTTACGAGCTTCTTTATCCTCGATATAGATTATTTACTTGCTTTACGCTTTGCTAATTTTTCTTTTAATTTTCTATCTTGTTCTTCTTTACGACGCTTACGTTCTTCATTACGTTTTCTCAAACGTTCTTCTTCTTCAGGATCACGTGGTTTTTTTAATTGTGCAGTGACTTTTTCCATAAGTTCATCTTCAGTCAATGCAGCAAGTGGGCGATTATTAACAAAAGCAAATGTCTTACGGCGACCTGGACCACAGTATGACTGACAGCCTATTTCAATTTCAGCATCAGGATCTAATTTTTCTAATTTTTTCTTTAATGATTTTAAGTTAACTGCCTGACATTCGTCACAAATCAAAAATTTATTCTTCACTTCGCTACCCACCTTTACATTATTTTCACTCATATTTACTTCCATTCATTTATTACAACTCTAATTATTTTACTCTTTTTAATTAAAAATTCAAGCACTAAAAAAGATTTGCTATAAATAAAAAGCAAGACATATATTTCTTAATAAAATGTCTCGCTTCATCATAATAGTAGTCTTATTGTCCGTGATATATTTTAAATTTCAAAGGTTTAATGCCTTCTTTTTCCCATACTTCATAAATAGAGGGCTTATCAACTTTATTATCGATAATTGTAATACCACAATCTCCTCCACCAGCTCCAGAAGTTTTTGCTGCACCGCCAAAACGTTCACCAATATCACATAATAATTTTAATTTTTTTGTTTCAATATCAACCGTCGCTTCTTTATCCATTTGTTGAATTATACTACGATTTTGACGAATCATTTTTTGTACACCTTTTATATTATTCGTTTTAAAAGCATAGATTAAATTTTCAACACATGTATTTGATTGATCAAGAAACTCACCATAAAAAATAGGGTCAGATTTTAAACGCTTGACTTCGCTTACTAAGTGAGGAGACGAAGCAGGAGAACCGGTCCATCCTATGAGGACTTCCATATTTTCAGGCGCTTGTAAAGGTTCTATATGAAGACCAGGCCAGTTTTTTTCTAACACTTCTTCTACAGATGTTTCTTTCATTTGTTGTTTTACCCATTCGTGATCAAACGTACTATAGGCAAGCCAACCACTATAAACACTAACAGCAATATCTCCACATGAACTTAAACTTTGCAATCTCATATTTGAAATAACCGCAAGCTTATAAATATAAAGATTTGATAACTCCATTTCATAAAATTCATTTAGAACCTTAATCACAGATACTAAAACTGCAGCACTAGAACCTAAACCATACTTTTGTCCTGATGCATCTGCAAGATTACTATCAATAGTAAGATGGAAATGTTTTAATTTTATATTACAACTTTTCGCATACTGCTCAAACACTTCAATAGCAGTAACTACATATTTGAGTTGATTAGCGGCATGTACATCTGATATTTCTATTTTATCTTCATTACGATTAAATGTGACAGGTTCATAGTGTAATGTTTTAGAATGAATGGTACCAGTGATTTCATTTGAAGCTTCAATAGCAGCCGTGACAAAACGATCTACTGCAATTAACACTGATTTATATCCCGGCTCGGTTACAGCATATTCGCCCGCTATATAAAGTTTTCCTGGCGCTTTTGCCTGAATCATTATATCTCTTCCCTACTTAATTATTTCGACTCCTGCGTGTGTAATATCACTTGTTATAATTTGATCTTTATTAAATACTTCTAAAAATTGATTCACAATCGCTTGTTGATGTTTCTTTTCTATTAAAACTTTTACATTTGGTCCTGCATCCATAGTAAAATAACAAGGCAATCCTGCTTCTCTACATTCATGTACAATTCTCATGGCTTCATAGCTTTCCGGCACAAGATATGTAAATGGTGGCTGTGCACCTAAATTTGTTGCGTGCATTCTCAAACCGTTTGCCTCAATCACTTCACCCATTCGTTTAAAATCTTTTTGGGCAATCGCTTGTTTTACGACTTTTAAATCTTCCTCTACATGATCTAACCAGTATTGATAGAAACGTGAGGTATCACGAGTTAAAGACATACCTGAACGACTTGATACTTTCTTTGATTTATTGTTAATAACTACAAAAATCATAGCTAAGTCATTCTCGAAGCCATCTGACTCAATTTGATGGGCGTAAGACGTTTTATCATCATAACCTTTTTCCCATTCAGCAAAACCGCCATAAATACTTCTTGATGCTGATCCAGAACCACGACGAGCAAGACGAGATAAATCTTTATCTGATAGGTTTAAATCAAGCGCTTCATTGCAAGCACCAGCTAAAGCTGCATATGCACTAGCTGAAGAAGCTAAACCGGCAGCAGTAGGCACAAAATTATCACTTTCTATTAGTGCATACGTTGAAATACCAACTTCTTTTCGAACCATATCCATATAACGTTGAATTTTAGCACTTTCTTTAGCATTAACAGCTTCTTGATTTAAAATAAGTTGATCTTCAGTTAATGAATCATCAAACGTTACACGTGTTTCTGTATAGAAACGCTCTAATGTCACTGATAAACTATTATTCATAGGAATAATTAGATTTTCATCTGCTTTTCCCCAATATTTTATTAGAGCAATATTCGTATGGGCGCGTGCTTTACCACTTTTTTTCAAAGATTTATCCTCCTAACTTTTCAATCCAAGTATGTTGTGCTCCAGCTTTTTCGGCTGCTGCAACAATATTTTTGGCAGTCACTTCTTCTTTAGTTAGAATTAACATGCTACCTCCTCGTCCGCCACCAGTTAATTTACCAGCTACTGCACCATGTTGTCTTCCAATTTCGAGTAATGTTTCGATTTTATCGTGACTGACTGTCAATGTTCTTAAATCGTCTTGACATTGATTAAATATATTAGCAAGCTGATCAAAGCTATGATGGTTAATTGCATCACTAGCTAAATAAACAAGAGCGCCAATATGTTCAATGACATTCATATATGACTCATCGTTATCACATAAACGATGTACATCTTCAACTGCTTGTTTTGTAGAGCCTTTAACTCCTGTATCAATAACAACCATATAGCCATCTAAATCAAGGGACTTTAAAATTTCAACTTCTCCTTTTTGATACCAAACGGGTTGATTCGTTACAATCGTTTTTGTATCAATACCACTTGGTTTACCATGAGCAATGCGTTCAGCCCAGTCTGCATTTTCTAGTAATTCTTTATCAGATAGCGGTAATTCTAAATAATCATAACTTGCTCTTATAAAAGCTACTGCTACTGCTGCACTTGAACCTAAACCTCGAGAAGGTGGTAAATTAGCTTGAATTTTAATCAACAATGGCTCTTCAACATGTTTGTTTTCTACAAAATGTGTAATAAGTGATTTTAAATGATCAGGTGCATCGTATAAAGGACCATCATAAACATCACTCTGAATTGCTGAATAATTACCTTTTTCTAAGCTTTCAATAAGCACTTTTACTTTTCCTGAAGTAAATGGAATAGCGATTGCTGGCTGGCCAAAAGTTACAGCATGCTCACCAATCAATATAATTTTTCCGTTAGATTCCCCATAGCCACGTCGTACCATGATATCTCACCTTTAATATTCTTTCTAAAATAATTTCAACATTCATTGATGTTGTTTTAAAATTGAACGTATTTATACATTTGTACATGTCATGTCACACATATGTTTATACTCATTTACTTCAAATCTTGGATTTGTGTTAATACATCAATAAATAGTATAAAACTTTGTCAAAAATAGTTCAAAACTTTGAAATATTTATATCCTAAAAAATGTTATAATCAACATAATTATGGTTAAATTATCGTTCTTAAATGAATCCACCTCATCTATATTACTATAAAAAATAATAAGAATGTAGCAATTTTTATATTTTTGAAGGTAAATATATACTTTAATTGTATTATTGCATGTTAAAAAGGGAGTAAGCTAAAATTCACTTAGAATTTTTCTTACTCCCTTTTATCTTATTTTAATTTAAGGAACGATTCATTTTCTCATTACGTTCAATCATTTTATCGAAATATCCTTTATAACGTTGCCACTCATCCTCTGTAATTGGATTCATATTTAGCTGGCCACCTAAGTCTTTAATCGCATAAAGTAATTGGAACATCACATCTTGAACTTTAATGTCCCGATGAAGTAATGTTTCCAAAGATGCCATACATTCTGGTTTAATATCCGGATATTTAAATTTCGTAACTTCACCTTTCAAGGCACGTTGATAAAATTCATGCATCACTTCAGCTCTTTCTTCACCAGAGCCTTCAACACATAAATAAATTTGAACTGCAATACCTCCACGTACACGTCGTTGTGAAATACCAGCAAATTTTTTTCCATCAATACTTAGATCAAATCTTCCAGGACAATATGAATGCTCTATTTCTTTAGTATCTATATCTACATTTTCATTTTCGAACATTTTACAAATAAGTAAATACATCACTGTGAATGCTTCATCAATTGTTGTCTCAGTTTGCCCTTTAAAAATAAGCGAAATATTTAAAACACCTTGGTCTAATACAACCCCAAGACCACCAGAATTTCTAACGATTGCATTATAACCGATCTCGTCAGTTAAGTATTGAATACCGTCTTTTAAAAATGGCAAACGTGAATCATGTATACCTAAAATGACAGTGTGTTGGTGAATCCATGTTCTTACAACGTTACAAGATATATCTTTTCCTACACTTTCTGAAAACGTGTCATCAAACGCAAATGACTGCATTGGCGCTAAACCTGAAGAATGGTCTATATAGCGCCAATGAATGTCATTAAAATACTTACTCGCTAAATCCATTATTGTAATGTTTGAGCAGCAGTAATAATTGATAAGTTATAAACGTCTTCAGTAGAGCAACCACGAGATAAATCATTTACAGGTGAATTAAGACCTTGTAAAACTGGACCAATCGCTTCAAATCCACCTAAACGTTGTGCAATTTTGTAGCCAATATTACCTGCTTCTAAACTTGGGAATACAAATACATTTGCGTCACCTTGAATTTTTGCTCCAGGTGCTTTTTTCTCTGCAACTGCAGGTACAATCGCAGCATCAAATTGAAATTCTCCATCAACCACTACATTATCTAAACCTTCAGATTCCACTTTTTCTTGTGCTAATTTTACAGCGTTAGCGACTTTTTCTACATCATCTGATTTAGCTGAACCTTTAGTTGAGAAACTTAACATAGCAACACGTGGGTCCATACCAAAACTTTTTGCTGATTTTGCACTTTCTACGGCAATTTCTGCTAAATCAGAAGATTCTAATGTTGGATTGATAGCACAATCACCAAATATATATTGTTTATCTTCTTTAATCATAAAGAAGATACCAGATGTTCTAGATACGCCAGGTTTTGTTTTAATAATTTGTAAGGCAGGACGGACAGTATCTCCAGTTGAATGTGCAGCACCACTTACTAATCCCTCAGCATGACCAGCGTATACTAACATTGTTCCAAAATAGTTAACATTGTTTAATAATTCTTGAGCTTGTTCTTCAGTAGCTTTACCTTTACGACGTTCTACGAAAGATTTGACTAATTCAGGTTTCAAATCACTTTTAGAAGGATCGATAATTTGAATATTAGAGATATCTAATCCTTTATCTTGAGCTAAAGTATTTACTTTTTCTTCATTACCTAATACTAAAGGTGTAACATAGTCAGTTGCTTGTAACTTTGTAGCCGCTGTTAATACTCGTTCATCTTCACCTTCCGGTAATACAATTCTAACGTTTTTTCCTGAAAGTTTTTCTTGTAATACATCTAATAAACTAGACATAATGCCCTCCTCAAATTTTTTAAATAATAGTATTTTCACCTTAATTATACTTTATTTCTTTTAATATTTCTATTTCATTAATTTGTAATCTTTTAAGTATGTGTGACAATTCTCTTTATGATAAAATTTAATCTGTATTGATAGAAAATATATTTAAAGGAGCGATAGATATGAGTGAAGCAGCTGAAACATTAGATGGTTGGTATAGCCTTCATTTATTTTACGCTGTCGATTGGGCAACTTTTAGATTGGTGCCAGAAGATGAGCGCGAAGCAATGATTAATGAATTTAAAGTATTTATCGAAAATAAAGCCACTGCCAGAGAAAAACAAGCTGGAGATTATGCTTTATATAATATTACAGGTCAAAAAGCAGATATTTTATTATGGTATTTACGTCCAGAAATGAAAGAATTGAATGAAATTGAAAATGAATTAAATAAATTAAGAATTGCTGATTTCTTCATTCAAACTTATTCATATGTATCTGTGATTGAGTTAGGTAACTATTTAGCTGGTAAATCAGACGAAGATCCTTATGAAAATCCACATATTAAAGCAAGATTATATCCAGAATTGCCTAGAACAGAATATATTTGTTTCTATCCAATGGATAAACGTCGTAATGAAACATATAACTGGTATATGTTACCAATGGAAGATCGTAAAAAACTAATGTATAACCATGGTATGATTGGACGCAAATTCGCTGGTAAAATTAAACAATTTATTACTGGTTCAGTAGGTTTTGATGATTTTGAATGGGGCGTCACATTATTCTCAGATGATGTTCTACAATTCAAGAAAATTGTTTATGAAATGCGTTTTGATGAAACGACTGCTCGCTATGGCGACTTTGGTAGTTTCTATATCGGCCATATTTTAACTACTGATCATTTCGATCAATTTTTTGCAATTTAATATATAAATGGAGCAAAGACTAGCGTTTACTATGCTAGTCTTTGCTCCATTTTTTCAATAAATTAATATATTTATATAAGACAATTAGTTTCCGAGATAAAGTACACTTTTTACAAAGTGTACTTCAAGTAGTATGGTTTAGGAGAACTTCATTACTACTCTGAACATTAACAAATCACAAAAGTGCTATCGCTACCCAGCACAATTTTGATTTGTTAACTATTATTATTTAACCGAATTGTAATGTTCTGAAACATTATTGTTATAAATCAATTGTTTTTAACATTAAATTTTATTTTCATTAAAATATATTTACCTACTATTGAGATATAAATGAATGGTCATCATATTATGATTGTTAAGTTTTATAATGTAAGGTAGTTATTTTCATGTACTTCTACTATAATAATGATTACATCTTAACGAATGGTGATGAAATGGAAAATACAAATAAACAAGAACATATAGATGAAACTTTAATCAAAGACGTCGTCATGATGGCTGGACGTATATTACTTGAATCTGGTGCGGAAGGAACACGTGTAGAAGATACGATGACACGTATTGCCCGAAAACTAGGATATCCTGAAAGCAATAGCTTCGTTACAAATACAGTCATTCAATTTACTTTACATAACGAATCTTACCCCCGAATATTTAGAATTAATTCCCGTGATACTAATCTCATTAAAATTTCACAAGCAAATGAAATATCACGATTAATCACAAAAGGGGATATCTCTTTAGAAGATGCAAAAGAGCGATTAGAAAAAATATATATTGCAAAACGAGATAGTAGCTTAACATTTAAAGGGATTGCTGCTGCCATTATTGCAATTAGTTTCCTATATTTGCAAGGTGGCCAATTTATTGATGTGATTACTGCTCTACTTGCAGGTAGTATTGGGTATCTGGTTGTTGAAATTCTGGATCGCCGATTACACGCACAATTTATTCCAGAATTCGTCGGATCCTTAGTTATTGGTATTATCGCAGTATTCGGTCATTGGTTAGCGCCAAGTGGTGATTTAGCTACTATTATTATTGCTGCAGTCATGCCTATTGTACCTGGAGTACTGATTACGAATGCTATACAAGATTTATTTGGCGGTCATATGATGATGTTTACCACTAAGTCTTTAGAAGCACTTGTCACCGCATTTGGTATTGGTGCCGGTGTAGGTTCGATATTAATATTAGTTTAGGAGTACACATACATGTTTTGGTTATTTAATTTTATATTTAGTTATACAGCTTCTCTCTTTTTCTGTGTCATCTTTGACGCTCCTAGAAAGCTGTATTTATCGTGTGGTTTTGTTGGAGCTTGTGGATGGATGGTATATATTTTATTCTACCAAGGTTTGAATATACATACGATTTATTCAAGTTTCTTCGGTAGCTTTACATTGGGTTTAATCAGTCATTACATGGCTCGTAAAAAACGTGAACCTGCAATCATTTTCATGGTTACTGGTATTATTCCATTAGTTCCTGGTGGACTTGCTTTTGATGCAACTAAAAATCTAGTCTTATTACAATTTGGTAAAGCAATCAACACAATGCTCGAAGTTACACTTATCGCTGGTGCGATTGCATTAGGATTATTATTTGCAGACCAAATTTCAAAAATCATCGTTTCTGGTTTCGCTCGACGACGTAAACGTATATAACAATAAAACGCGAGAGATTGTTGGTAATTCACCCTCATCTCTCGCGTTTACGTATATTATTTTTTATCTTTTATCATTTCTTTAACTTCTCGTTCTGATTGATTTAAAATCAGACGACTTAATTCGTCATTATTCATATTTTTTAATTTAGGGTATCGAACTACAAAGAAAATAAGACCAATCACTAACCAACTACCCAATGCAATATATGAAGGCATTGAAAGTGAAGCCGGCGATCCTGGAACTAATAATAAAAGTAAAAAGATAAATGAAACAATAGAACCTAAAATAGCAAAGGTCTTATAAATAGGACCATACGTGTTACTTTGTTTATTGTAACTAAATAGCTTAGCAGCAGATAAACAAGTAATAAAATAAGCAATCGATACACCTGTTGAAGACATATCAACAATCCATGTCAATGCGGTACGTCCTAACCATGGCGCAATTAAAGTAATAGCTACTAAAAAGATAATGGCTACATAGGGTGTTTTATATTTTGGATGTAATTTACTAAACGCTTTAGGCATGATACCAGCACGTCCCATTGAGAATAGTAATCGACTTGAACTCATTAAGAATCCGTTTAATCCAGTAAAAATCCCCATAATAATAGCAATCGCTAATATTCCTAAGCCAATATAACCAAAAGCAGTTTGTGTTTCAGCGCCTGTTAACCATAAATTTCCATTAAAGTTCGCATTATTCGTACCCAACCATCCTGTGTATAAAATCATAATGACATAAGTTAAAGCTGCCGCTAATAAACTGTATACAATCAATTTAAACGTTTTGTTTGGCGAGAAATTAAACTCTTCTGCTGTTTGTGGAATATTATCAAATCCCACATAAGCCCATGGTGCAATAGATACAATCATAATAATGGAATTAAACCATCCAAGTTCTTTACTTGCTAAAGGTTGTAAGTTGCTTAACGAAAAGTTATTTCCGAAAAATGAACCTACAAACATAAGTACAACAACAATGACCATTGCTACACAAAAATAATATTGGAGTGTACCAGAAACACTTGCACCACGAATTGCAATAAACATAAATACTAGTAATAATACCGTAGCAATAACTATTTCTGTTATGTAAACATCCCATCCAGCAATCGTATATAATCTTCCACTATTCAAAATGTTTGGCAGTAAAAACTTAATTAATAAACTAAATGCTGTCGCATTTAACGCTACTACACAAACATAACCGAATGTTAAGAACCACGATGAAAAGAAACTCACATATCTTCCAAAGCTTAAATAACTAAACGCGAATGCACCGCCTGACACAGGAAAACGTTCGACTAATGCACCATAACTTACAGCAATTAATATCATCAATAAAGCACCAATAACAATACCAATTGCCGAAGCAATCGGACCTGATTGTTTAATCCAATCACCGGGCAGTATGAATGCTCCCCATCCGATACACGAGCCATAAGCAATCGCCCAAACAAATTTTTCAGAGAGGTTTTGCTTTAAATCTCCTCTATCTATCTCTCGATTTTTATCATTCATAAAATAAACTCACCTCGAGTATTTAACATACCCAAAAAGGTGAGTTTACTAACCAAAATATAAAATATGATTATCCAGAAAATTTAAATGTTGCAATAATTAACATTAACCATCCCACAATAAAGAGTACGCCCCCTAATGGTGTAATCGCTCCTAAAATACGAATTTGAGTCAATGCAAGAATATATAATGAGCCACTAAATAGAACAATACCAAAGAACAAAAGCCATCCTGCCCAATTCACATTAATAGAAGTTGTACCACTAATGATGCCAATCATAATTAATCCTAGACCATGATACATTTGATAATTCACTGCTTTTTCCCATACTGACATATATTTATCAGAGAGTTTTCCTTCAAGTCCATGTGCACCAAAAGCACCCGTACCAACAGACATCATCGTACACAATGCACCTAAAATTATAAATACTTTCATCATAATGTTTTAGTTCTCCTAACTTATTTTTAATTAAAAATCAAATATTGATTCACCATTTCCAATTTCATCATCCGTCACCATCATATTAGACGATTTAGTTTGATGCTTCATTGTTTGTGGAACTTTACCACCCATCGCTTCAATTTCTGCAGCAGTAATCGCTGAATGATTTGAAGACTTATTTGAAAACGAAGATTCAGAAGTTACACTATTAGTAAAATCATGTGTTGATTTTTTAGAAGGTCGTTTCGAAACATCGGAATAAAGAGATGTTAAGGTATGAATCGCATACATATGCTTTTCAAACTGCTGTTCATCTTGAGCTTCATCTGCTTGCACTAATTCGTGTTCTATAAGTTGAATTAATTGTTCTTTGTTCAATTAAGATTCCCCACTTTCGCACCATTGTATGGGTGTTTTACCTTTAGATTTTAAATAATCATTTGTACGAGAGTAAGGTTTAGACCCAAAGAAACCTCGATAAGCAGATAATGGACTTGGATGAACAGATTTAATGATATGATGCTTTGCTGTATCAATTAATTTTATCTTTTGCTGCGCAGGTTTTCCCCATAAGATAAAGACAACGTCTTCGCGATAATCTGAAATAGCTTTAATGACTTCATCTGTAAAGATTTCCCATCCAATGTCCTTATGGGAATGCGCTTCACCTTTACGTACAGTTAATACAGTATTTAATAACAGAACACCTTCACGCGCCCAGTCCTGTAGATGTGGAGAAGTTCTATGACAGCCAATATCATCTTCTAATTCTTGATACATATTTCTTAAAGATGGTGGAAATTTAGCATTGGGTTGAACTGAAAATGCTAACCCATGTGCTTGGTTAGGTCCATGATATGGATCTTGACCCAAAATAACAACTTTAATATCTTCAAATGGTGTTAAATCAAAAGCTTGATAAATATTTTCTCTATCTGGATAGACGATTTGTGTCGTATATTCTTTTTCTAAAAAATCATGCATTGCTTTAAAATCATGTTTTGTTGTAATGTCATGAAAAATGTCTGACCATTCCATCGTTTTCACCTCACTTCTATTTTAACATAGGACCCCTCTGAAACGTGATATAAATCGCCTTACTATCTTCATGCTAGAACAATAGTTGAGTTACATGATATGATAAATAAAGATGTAAATAATTGACAGGAGTGATAATACATGGCATTAAAAAAAGTATTAACAATTGCCGGTTCTGATACAAGCGCTGGCGCAGGTATGCAAGCCGACCTTAAAACATTTCAAGAACTAAACACTTACGGTATGGTGGCTTTAACAGCTGTTGTAACAATGGATAAAGAAACTTGGTCCCACGATGTGACACCACTTCCAATGGATGTATTCGAAAAACAATTAGAAACAGTCATTTCAATTGGTCCAGATGCTGTTAAAACAGGTATGCTTGGAACTGAGGAAATCATTAAACGTGCTGGCGAAGCATTTGAACAATCAGGTGCAAAATATTTCGTAGTAGACCCAGTTATGGTATGTAAAGGGGAAGATGAAGTACTTAACCCAGGAAATACAGATGCAATGATTAAATATTTATTACCTAAAGCAACAGTCGTAACACCTAATTTATTTGAAGCTGGTCAATTATCTGGATTAGGTAAATTAACGTCAATTGAAGATATGAAAAAAGCTGCAAAAATCATTTATGATCAAGGTGCTCAACATATTATTATTAAAGGTGGTAAAGCATTAGATCAAGATAAATCTTATGACTTATATTATGATGGTCAAACATATTATCAACTAACAACTGATATGTTCCAACAAAGTTATAACCACGGTGCAGGTTGTACATTTGCAGCAGCTACAACAGCTTACTTGGCAAATGGTAAATCACCTAAAGAAGCTGTTATTAGCGCTAAAGCATTTGTAGCATCAGCAATTAAAAATGGTTGGAAAATGAACGACTTTGTAGGCCCAGTTGATCACGGCGCATACAACCGCGTAGAACACATCGACGTCGACGTCAAAGAAGTTTAAAGAAGTACTGCATTTTTGAAAAAAATGCTAGTACTTCTTATGCAAAAGACACTAGTCTTTTGTAATCCTTAATTAGATTTCATTGTCCTTCCCCGACACCCCAACTCGCGTTGATCGTTGACTTTCATTTTGAAAGTCTCTTTGTTGGGGCCCCAGCATTAGAGTTGAAAGAAGCTAATCAGCGCACTTTCAATTCAATCAGCTACTGTCTGTACTGTGTTTTTAAAAAAATATACGCACTTCTAAAGCTTTTAATCTTGTGTATGATAGTTTGGTCACACTAGGATTAAAAGCTTTTCTTATATTTTCATTATCTTCTAGGTATTTAGTCGTAGTATGCTCTACACAGTCCGTTGCAGTAAAAGTTAGTACCATAGACTCATGTTTTTTATCATAAAATCCATTACTATATTAAGTGTAGAGAGACAAAGGAGGAATTAACAACATGATTATCTACAAGCAAAATATAGAAAACGGTATCCCAATATACGAAATTATTACAAAGACCTTCAAGACGATTACGGTAAAATTCGATGAAACGTTTAGTAAAACTGACCTCTATCAATTGCTCTCTGTACTAGAAAGTGATGTTGATAACATGAAATTAAGTTATTCATCACATTTCAAAAATTAAAAAGTGTTTTTCCTAATTGAAATCGAACACAGATGAATATTTCAAAATCTTTTTTTAAAGTTAAAATGCCCCTAATACTCAAAACTTTAAAAAGTCATTAATGATTCAAAAGCTCACCCTAATAAAATAGCGTTAATGTTAGCCAAAAATGTCCCCTTTTGGAAACTTAGAGAGAAACTTTAAGTTATACTAACATTAACGCTATCGTTTTATTGATGCTGTAATATAGGCATAGACACTAAATTCAAACCACTCCATAGCATTACCAATACCTGTTATGAAACAGTTTTTCTCGCTTTTTAATCACTAACCATGTTCATTTTATCTTTATTAACATTCATGGATATAAGTTCTCCTCTTGTATGTTACATAATTAATAAATGATTAAAAAAAATATATGCTAATAATTAAAATAAAAATAGTTATCATCAAGAAAAATTAAGATTTCCTAACAATAACTATTTTTTCTTCACCATTTAAACCAAAGACGTTTATTTCATTATGACTCACTTTTTTTAAGATAACTTCTTCGTCTATATCTATAATCTTTCTATACTTAACGTTAAATTGTGTCCACTCTATTTGAAAATACGCTAATACACAATCTACTACCAGTTGACCAGGAACAATGGTTGAATGAAGCTCATTTTTATCATTAACAAGGCGAAGGTAATGACTCACTTTATCATGACTAAACCTCATCATTTACCTCCTTTTTTATAAATGTTTGCCTAATAAATATACATTGTCTATTATCTTTATATATTTTTAAATCGTAGATATATTGGATATATGTTTTAAACTTTTTCGTACTTTTATGTGTTAAGTACGCCTCATATTTTAGCCTACATTTTAATGATTCAAATTCTTCACATGTTGTTCGCACAAGAAGAATATTTTCTTGTTGAAACTTTTGGAACAACTTAAACTTTGGCCAAACGTTTGCACACATGAGTGGAGGCACTACGCCTTTATACGTTCTTTCAACTACTTCGCAATACTCTCTTACTTCTTGCTCATTAAAATCTATTTCTATTTTCTCATAAGCCCCATCGTTCGAAGAGTATAGCATTTCCCATTCCTCCTCCAATCCCCATCGTAGCAACTCCCCGCTTCCAATGTGTCATATTTAATAACCTAGTGATTAACGCTACGCCACTTGCGCTATAAGGATGACCAGACGCAATGGCTCCCCCCCACTGATTGACTTGATTAATATTTAATTTTAACTCTTGAATTGAAGCTAAAACTTGTGAACTAAATGCCTCATTAAGTTCTATTGTATCAATGTCACTTATTTTTAAATTTTGTTTTTTAAGTAATTTTGTTACGGCAGGTACTGGTCCAATACCTAGTCGTTTCGGATTGACGCCTATTGTCACAGCATCTGTAAACATCATCCCCTCTGATATGCCGTATTGTAATGCCGTTTCTTGATTCATAACGAGTGCAAGCGCAGCGCCGTCATTTTTCATACAACTATTTCCAACCGTTACTGTTCCGTTAGCAAGTAAAGGACGTAATCGATTTAATCGTTGTTCAGTAAGTGTTGGCTTAATACTTTCATCTTTATCAAATAGATGACCTTTGATGTTTAAAGATACCATTTCATTACTTATACTTCCATTCTCATAATATTGATGCGTGAGATGATGACTACGTATCGCAAAAGCATCTTGTTGTTGACGCGTAATATGATAATATTGCGCAACATTTTCAGCAGCTTCTATCATACTTGGATCTTGACCTTTTGGTGCAAAAGAGGCACGCTCATAAAATTCTGGTAATTGTGTATCATATACTGATTGAGGCCGTTTAATCTTCCAAGGAGCACGACTCGTGCTTTCTACTCCTCCAGCTATATAAATATGACCTGCACCCGCTTGAACCATTCGACATGCATATATAATACTTTCTAACCCTGACCCACATTGACGGTCCATTGTAACACCTGGAATACTCTCAGCTAGACCTGCTTCTAATAAGGCTTTACGAGCAATATTTCCACCATTACCTACGATATTTCCAATCACTACATCATCTACATTAGGTATTATTTTAGGAAAAGTTGAATTCATTTCTTCAAATAAGGGCATGAGTAATGTTTCGGGTTCTAAATGTTTCAATTTCCCACCATATTTGCCAAAAGGTGTACGCTTCGCCCATATAATGACCGGTTGGTTCATCATTTAAAGTCTCCTTTTACATAGACAGTACGCATTTTATTTCGAGCAACTTTGCCACTTTGGGTATATTGCATCCTGTCTACTTTTATAAATTTGGAAGGTACATCATATCGTGATAGAACTTTCATAATATGTTGCCTCACAGTTTGGTACTCAAGTTCTATCGATCCTGTATATAGTAAAACTGCTATTTCACCAAAACGTGGATGCGGTTCTCCTATAACAATTGCTTCTTCTACGCCATCCATATTTTTTATCATTTGTTCAATAATTTGAGGATAAACATTTTTACCTCCAATAATTAATCGTTCATTTTGACGACTCACTAAATATAATTGATTATCTTTAATATAAGCGTAATCACCTGTTTTAATCCATGTTTCAGGCAATACGACAGATTGATTTACATACCCAGAGAATATCATATTACTTTTTACATTTAATAACCCTATATGATTCTTGTCTTTTTCCTCTAAACCAATCGTTACATTTTGAAATATGTATCCCACTGAATCAATAGAAGCTTTACGGTTAATGTTATAACTAATAAAACTTGCTTCTGACGTTCCAAAAAATTCAATAATATTAGCATGCTGAAATGTTTCGGTTATACGCTTAAACAACGAAGAAGAGAGTTTCGCCCCACTACTTAAAATAGTCGTTAAATGTAGGTGATCGTGATTTATTTTTGTTATTGTATGTAGCATTGTTGGAACGAGAAATAATGCACAATTTGTAGTTTGTTGTTTCATTTTGCTAACGAGCTTAGTCGCATTAAAACGGGTTTGTCCAATAAATGTTCTCCCCGTATATAACGCATAAATACAAGTGTATAAAGACAATGAATGTGCAAGTGGTCCCGGTGCTACAAGTATGTTTTCTTTATGACGAAGTAGCTTTTCATTTTCTTTATATGACGCAAGCCAAGATGGTTCATTTCGATAATATGCTTTAGGTAACCCTGTTGTCCCAGATGTAAAACCAATATGTAACAATTGATGGACTTGTGACTGCTCATTTAAATATGTAGGATATGTTTCAGAAGACGTTGTCTTTATCAGTCTATGCTGTTCATCAACAAGATAGTCAATATGATACGTTTCAATCAGTTGATGAATTGTTACTTCAGACCATTGATCATCTAGAAAACATGGAATACTTCCTTGTTCTAATATTGCAAAATAATTCAACATATTATGTAAAGGACTTTTACTTAACAATCCTACTCGGGACCCTTTCGGTAAATGCATGAAGACTGATTTTAATTGCTGTATTTCTGTATAAAGTTGTTGATATGTCAATACATCTTCTTCGAACGATAGTGCAATCATATCTGGTTGTTCTATTGAATAGTGATTTAATTTATTTAGTATTTCTAACATATAACCCTCTCCAAATGTTAACTGGATTAATTATTATATTAACATTATATGAAAAATAACACATAAAAAAATCACTCAAATATATTCATCTGAACGATAATATATTTGAGTGATGGTTTTTATTCTAAATTAGCATGATTGTCTTGCATTGCTTCTTCATTAATATTAAAGGCATCCATTAATCCAATCACGACACTATCTAAAAAGATAAGTGAAGATTGTTCAAATAGACTACCTAACGGCTGTTCAGAGCCTTCTGCTTCATGTTTCGTTCCTGCAGGTAAAGTAATCACTGTATCAGCGACATCGCCAATTTTAGATTCTTTTTTAGTTGTTATTAAAGCAATTTGAGCACCAACTGAATGTGCCTTTTCAGCTAATAATCTTAGGTGCTCTGTTGATCCAGAACCGGAAATAATAATTAATAAATCATGCTCTTTAATAGATGGCGTTGTTGCTTCACCTATTGCAGATGCATCTTTTCCTAGTTGATTCAAACGCATTGCAAAGCTATTAGCAACATATCCAGAGCGACCTTTACCAGCTGTAAAGATACGAGATGCGCCAACCACTTCATTTGCAAAACGTCCATAATCATTATCCTCTAGATGAGATAACGTGTTATCTATTTCTTCAAGAATTAAATGATAATTGTTAAAAGTTGGCATTTTATTTACCTTCAATCGCTTCACGACATTGTTTAGCTGCTTCTACAGGATCATCTGCGTTAGCAATACCGCCACCAACAATAACTAAGTCAGGTTCTTCTGCTACAATTTCTTTAATTGTTTCAGGTTTAATACCGCCAGCTACGGCTACTTTAGAATTTTTAATGACTGATTTAACTGTACGTAAGCTTTCTAATGGAGATTGTCCTTCAGCTTGTAAATCATAACCAGTATGAACAGCGATATAATCAGCGCCCATTTCATCTAATTCTTTCGCACGTTTTTCTAAATCTTGTACAGCAATCATATCAACTAACAATTGTTTACCATGTTTGTGTGCTTCTTCAACAGCACCTTTAATTGAAGCATCTTCTGCAACACCTAAGATAGTCACAACATCTGCACCAAATTTAATAGCTTGGCTTACTTCATAGTCTGCTGCATCCATAATTTTTAAATCAGCTAACACTTTAGCATTATTAATATTTTCGTTTAAATGTTGAACAGCTGGTAATCCTTCATTAATAACGATAGGTGTACCAATTTCTACGATATCCACATATTCTTCAACTTTTTTAGCTAATTTTGCTGCTTCTTCTTTATTTAATAAATCGATTGCTAATTGTAATTCCATTACAAACATCCTTTCATATCATAGTCGTAGTAGTATACATACCCATGTTAAATATTTTTAAACCTTTAAATCACTTCAAATTATTTTCTTTCATTTATAAATAAATTGAGCATAGGTGTACAATTCGGTAGTTCTTTTTAGTAAAATAGATAGATACACACATTGTATGGTTGTAAGGAGTGAACGTGTTGGAACCCATTAAAGCTGAAGAAGTACAACGATTGTTAACTACATTTGAAAACAAACCTGTCTATTTGCATGTTGAAACGACGAATGGTGCATATGCTAATCATTTTGATCAACGTGTGTTTAATGCAGGTACGTTTTTACGAAATATACAAGTCACATATGAACATGCGCAACTAAAGGGCGGAGATAAAGATCCATTTCGTGTTGGGTTGAAACTTCGTGATGGAGGTTGGGTATATGTGCAAGGCCTGACGCACTATGAAATCAATGGTAATAATGAATTTTTAATAGCTGGATTTAATTACGAAGGACAGTTGGCTGCAACGATTGAAATCAGTGAACAGCCATTCACAGTATAGAGGAGGAAGATTCATGAAAGATGAAAGACATGTACTAATGATATTTCCACATCCCGATGATGAAACCTTCTCATCTGCTGGGACGATCGCAAGTTATATTGAAAACGGGGTGCCTGTCACTTATGCCTGTCTCACATTAGGACAAATGGGACGTAATTTAGGCAATCCCCCTTTTGCGACAAGAGAGTCACTACCTTATATTCGCGAAAAAGAATTAGAAGATGCTATGAAAGTGATTGGTATTACTGATTTACGTAAAATGGGTTTAAGAGATAAAACAGTAGAATTTGAGCCACATGAGCAAATGGATGATATGGTAAAAACATTGATTGAGGAGACAAATCCATCAGTGATTATTTCATTTTATCCAAAATTTGCTGTACATCCAGACCATGAAGCAACAGCTGAAGCTGTCGTAAGAACAGTAGGACGTATGCCTAAAGAAGAGCGTCCAAGACTTCAACTCGTAGCATTCAGTAATGATGCACCGGAGATTTTAGGTGAACCTGATATATTAAATAACATTAGTCAATATAAAGAGATTAAATTAAAAGCGTTTGAAGCTCATAAATCTCAAACAGGTCCTTTCTTAAAACAATTAGCAAGCCCTGAAGTTGGTGGAGAAACACAAAGTTTTCTAGAAGTCGAACCTTATTGGACGTATCATTTCGATAATTAAAATCATTAGAGGAGGTACAATAAACGAATGACTGAATTTGATTTATCTACTCGAGAAGGTCGCTGGAAACATTTTGGTTCAGTAGACCCTATCAAAGGTACAAAACCTACAACTAAAAATGAAATGATTGATTTACAAAGTACACATAAAAACTTCTTATTTGAAATTGAAGAAGTGGGTATTAAAAATTTAGTATATCCTGTTAAAATTGATCAATTTCAAACAGCAGGTACATTTAGTTTCTCAACAAGTTTAAATAAAGATGAAAAAGGTATTAACATGAGTCGTATCTTAGAAAGTGTTGAGAAACATTATAATAATGGTTTAGAACTGGATTTCGATACACTATATCAAGTATTACGTACATTACAAGACAATATGAAACAGAATGCTGCGGGAGTAGACGTTTCAGGTAAATGGTTCTTTGATCGTTATAGTCCTGTAACTCATATCAAAGCAGTGGGTCATGCTGATGTTACTTACGGTTTAGCAATTCATAAAGATCAAGTAACGCGTAAAGAACTTACCATCACGGCTACTGTAACGACACTTTGTCCTTGCTCTAAAGAAATTAGCGAATACTCTGCTCATAATCAACGGGGTGTTGTAACAGTAAAAGTGTATTTAGATAAACATTCTGAAATGATAGATGATTACAAAGAAAAGATTTTAGATGCAATGGAAGCAAATGCAAGCTCTATTCTTTATCCAATTTTAAAACGTCCTGATGAAAAACGCGTAACAGAACGTGCATATGAAAATCCACGTTTCGTTGAAGATTTAATTCGTTTAATTGCCGCAGATTTAGTAGATTTTGACTGGATTGATGGCTTTGACATTGAATGTCGAAACGAAGAATCCATTCACCAACATGATGCTTTCGCAAGACTAAAATATAGAAAATAACATTAGAATTTATAAATGAAAACAAGTTACAATCGAGGAAGATTGTAACTTGTTTTTTACATTGCGTTAAATATATCAAGCTCTTTAATATTATGTTGTGCTATAATATATATGTAAATTACAATTGAATGCAAAATATTAATAAATAAAGGAGTAAATAGCATATGCCACTTACAATTAAAGAATTACACGATATATTAGGGGGGGAATTATATGATGCAAAGAATAAAGAAAATAATATAATAAATAACTTTGAAAACTGGTTTCCTTTTATACATAATAAAAACACAGCATATATCTCTCCAAACAAAAAAACTTGGCGCCGTTTTGGAAGATCGCCAAATGCTAAAGAAGGAAATGAATATATTAGGAAAGATAAAGAAGATCTTGGACTAATAATAACCGAGCATTACGTTTCTAATATGTCTTATAAAATTCCACAACTTGTTGTAAAAGATTCTGCACAAACCTTAAGTAACTTAGCTGAAAAAATGAGAATACAATATAAAAATCCAGTAATAGCAATCACTGGATCAATGGGTAAAAGTTCTACAAGAATGCTTATTAGCGCTGGTTTAAAAGATTATATGCCATTACAGAATAGATATAATAATAATATTCGTTCAGCAGTATATTTATTACTATGTAAATTAATTAGACAACCAAATTTTGCTGTTTTAGAAGTCTCATTAAATGCATTAAATGCTGTAGGAAACTCTTCTTATTTAATCAAACCGAATATTGCTATTGTTACAGGTATAGGCGCTGCTCATATGTCTACTTTTAAAGATATTTTAAATATAGTAGAAGTTAAAGCAAGTATTTTTGATGGATTAGATTCTAATGGTATTGCAATAATAAACAAAGATACTTTACATTCTGATATTTTAATTAATCGTGCTAAAGAAAACACTAAAAATGTTATAACATATAGCACTTCAGATTCAAATGCAACTATATATCCAAAATCTATTGAATATAATAAAGGATTCACTGATATAACTGTCGAATTTGAGGGGAATGAATATACTTATCGAATTAATTCAATAAGTAATGGAATGGTTGAAAATTCTCTAGCTAGTTTTGCTGCTTTAACTCAATTGAATATACCTTTACAAAAAGCTTTAGATAACTTAATTACATTTAAACCATTTGAAAAAGTTTTAAATTTAAAAGAAATAAAAACTTCAAAGTTTCGTGTTAACTTAATTGATGACACACATAATGCTTCATTACCAGCTATGATAAATGCAATAAAAGCTTTTGACACTCAAACCAAGTTTTTTAAAGGGAATAAAATTATTGCAATTGGAAAAATTAGTGATTTAGGTAAACATTCTAGAAAATTACATTTACAGCTTGTTAATGTACTTGAAAATAGTAATGCTGATTATATTTTATGTATGGATGACGATCTAAAAGGAGTAGTAACTAGAGTTAAAAACAAACATATAACTTGGTATTCTAATAGATTTTTGATGGAACAAGATTTATTATATCTATGTAATAATGATTCAATAACATTATTAAAATCTTCTGCAGGAGGAACTGAGTTCCCTAAGCTTGCTAAAGATTTATCCAATAACTTACTTACTTATCAAAAAGATAACTCTAACAGCTCATTGTTTGATGGCCAATCTATAAATGGTCGTAGTTATATTATTGTTAATAATAATGACTATAAAATTATTGAACAATATAATTCTGAGAATTCTTCTACTATTGAAGGTTTAGGCCCAATTTTTAATTACTTAAAAGGTATAGATGATAATATAAAAAATGAAACAGTTACTATAGGGAATTGGGCAACTAATAATAATATATATTATGAGGGAAAAGAAACAAGCACTTATAATTTGATGAAAGATATGTTGAATTCACCTATGTATTCTCCAACTTATGAATTATCTAAGTATTTATTCAAAAATGGGCTACATAGAGATGAATATATAAACTCTATAATAAAAAAACTAGATTTATCTAATTCTGTTGCTATCAATTTAACTGGTAGACACACAATAAAAGAACGTCAAAGTTTTACAGTTAATGATTTATATTCAATTCTTAAATCATATAAAGACAATTTATTTAAATTCTCTAACAAAATTATTATAGGAAGAAAATATAAAAGTGGCATAATAAAAGGAGATAAACAATCGATTATATTTACTTCTTATCCTTCAGTTAAAACGATTGAGACACTTTTTCACTCTAAATATTAAGAATAAAGGAGACCAATAGTGATATATTCAGTAGGAAATAATTTAGGTCGTAAATTAACTGGTATAGAAAAAGCAATGATTAATAGATTAAATCTATTTAAAAAAAATTCAATTTCAAATAAATTGATATTTGTTTCATGGTCACCAAGGCTTTATTTACACGCTCAACTATTAAAAATCAATCAAAATGATGTTTTTAGTTTATACGATGTACTTCAAGACAGTTTAAATGTTAAAGAAAAATATTTTAATTGGATAAACTATTGGGAAAATGATTGTAACTATACTCTTAAATACGTTGTAGATACCAATGATATCAAAATTTATAAAAATGGATTGTATAAAATGTACGTTCATTTCGTAGATTCAAATTATAATATTTTAGATTATATTAATTATTTTGATATAAAACAACGTAAAATTCGTAGAGATTTATATGATACTAGAGGTTTTTTAAGTTGTACTAAAGTTCTAACAACTAATCAGAAAGTTGTTATGGAACAATATTATTCACCTAGTAAGAATGTTAAATTTGAAAAATATTATAATCCAGAAGATAAAATTCCTAAAGTACAATCTATAATATACTATGCATCTGATGGAATTAAATTTTTTGAAGATAATAATTCATTATTATCATTTGCGATAGAAACATTATACGAATCTGGAGACTTATTTTTAAGTGATAAAAACATTAAAACCTCTCCTATTTTTAATAAATGTAACATTAAAATACCAGTTGTAGCAATATTGCATAGTACTCATGTTAAAAACATTAACAACGTTTATGATTCAGAAATTAAAAACACGTATAAACCTTTATTTAATAATTTAACAAGATATTCTGGAATAATAGTGTCAACTCAACAACAAAAAATCGATGTATCTATTAGAATAAATAATGTTATTCCTGTTTATACTATTCCAGTAGGTTATACTGAAAATAGTTCTTTTAATAATGAAAACAAAAATTTAACAGATTCAAATAAAATTATTTCTATAGCTCGATATTCTCCAGAAAAACAATTAGAACATCAAATTGAACTTATCTCTAAACTAGTAAAAGATTTTCCTAGTATTCAATTACATCTATATGGTTTTGGTAATGAACAGAAAAAATATGAAACTTTAATTAAGAATTTAAATTTAGAAAATAATGTTTTTTTACGTGGCTTTATTCAGGATTTAGATCAAGAAATAGAAACTGCATATTTGTCTTTAATAACTAGTAAAATGGAAGGATTCAATCTAGGTCTATTAGAAACAATAGCTAAAGGTATTCCTCCTATTGGCTATGATTCAAAGTATGGCCCTTCAGATCTAATTATAAATAAAGAAAATGGTTTCTTAATTAGTAAAAATGATAAAGAAAAATTATATCATTGTGTAAAAGAACTACTATATAACGTTAATTTGAGAAATGAATTTTCTAAGGCTTGTAAAAAACATGCTAACAATTTTAATGAAAATAAAGTTATTGATAAATGGCAACTTTTTTTAAAATCTATTTTAGGTTAATTACAACTATAAATAGTTAAACTAATACTTCTTTTAGATTAGTCATTATATATATAAATTAATTGACTGAGTTATTCCATGAAGTTAATATGGTTAAATAAACAATTAAATAACTAAAAGAAGAGGCTAGGACATAATTCCTAGCAAAATAGCCAGTAAATGATTTTTTATAAATTCATTTACTGGCTTCTTTATTTACAATACTTCGTATTGTTGGCTCGCTTTCTTAGGAGACAGCTTCAGCCTGTAGTCTTCAGCTTGTCCTATTCCCTTAAGAGTCTCGCCAAAATACTTTTTTAAAAAAAGGCCCTTTCGTATAATTTAATAAACACTAATAAACTAAATTAACGAGGTGCCTTTGCCTTATGTATAAAGATTATAATATAACTCAACTTACTCTACCAATGGCCCCACAAATAATATTTCACGACATGTCAATGATATTGTAGAAACAATTCCTAAGACTGAATTCGATGAATTCAGACATCATCGTGGCGCAACATCATACTATCCAAAAATGATGTTAAAAGTCATTCTATATGCCTACACACAATCTGTGTTTTAAGGACGTAAGATAGAAAAATTACTTAATGATAGCATCCCAATGATGTGACTATCACAAAATCAAAAGCCTTCTTATAAAACGATTAATCGATTTAGAGTCAATCCAAAAGTAGATGCTTTATTAGAATCATTATTTATTCAATTTCATAGTCAGTGTTTGAAACAACATCTTATAGATGATCAGGGCATTTTTATTAATGGTACGAAAGTTGAGGTGAATGCCAATCGATATACATTTGTATGGAAAAAGAGTATTCAAAACCATGAGTCAAGGATAAATGAAGATTTTAAAGCACTCTATCATGAATTGGTAACAAATAAAATCATACCTGAGATTAAAAAAGATCATGATAATAACTTAACAAAAGAAGAAATAGATTTGATTGGTAGTCATTTGGATAAAGAAATCGAAGATTTAAACCAACATATCGATAATGAAAAATGGACTGAAATAAGAAAACAAATACGGCTCAAAAGAACTAAAATTAAAAAATACAAAAAGCAAATTAATGATTACTCTGAGCGAAAGTATAAATACGAAGTCCAAAAATCTATTTTAAAGGATAGAAATAGTTATTCTAAAACAGATCATGATGCCACCTTTATGAGAATGAAAGAAGATCATATGAAAAATGGACAACTCAAGCCAGGTTATAATTTACAAATAGCGACAAATTCTCAATTCGTTTTATCTTATAATGTGTATCAAAATCCGACTGATACAAGAACAATGATACCATTTTTAAATTCAATTCAAGAGACCTACGGTCATTTACCTAAATATATTGTATCTGACGCAGGTTATGATAGAGAACCCAATTATAGATGATTTTAATCGAACACCGCTTATAACTTATGGTATGTTTATAAAAGATAAAACTAAAAAATATAAAAGTGACATCTTTAATACTCAAAATTGGGATTATGACGAAATTAACGATGAATACATTTGTCCAAACAATAAACGATTAGGTTTTAAAAGATATGCCTATCGTCATGATAAATATGGTTTTAAACGGGACTTTAAATTATATGAATGTGATGATTGTTCAGAATGTCCTTTGAAACACCAGTGCATGAAATTCAATTCAAAAACAAATAAAAAAATAATGAAAAATTATAATTGGGAATATTTTAAAGCCCAAATTAATAAAAAGCTTTCAGAACCAAAAACAAAAACCATCTATAGTCAAAGAAAAATTGACGTGGAGCCTGTTTTTGGATTTATGAAGGCTATTTTGGGTTTCACTCGAATGTCCGTTCGAGGGATAAATAAAGCCAAAAGAGAACTAGGATTTGTATTAATGGCACTTAATATAAGAAAAGTAGCAGCTCAACGAGCTGAAAATAATCAAAAAAATTATAAAAAAGACAATTTCTATATTATTTCAATAGAAATTGTCTTTTATCACTTATCCAGAAACTTTATGCCCAGGATCCTTTAATGTAATTCTATTTTTTTAAAAACTAAAATATACTTAAAAAATACATTAATTAAATAAAACGATTTATCACTAAGAGAAATAAATATAAAATTTAGAAATTATAAAATAATAAAATTAAAAAATGTTCATCAAAAATTTATGTAATTTTACTTAGCACTATAAAACTAAACATCTAAAAATTAAAAATCTTTAAATAAATGAAAAAATAGAAATAAGCCATAGTTATTAATTTGATTTATAAGATTCTAGAATTTTAAACATTCTTTTCTAATATATTATATATGATAACCAATTATTTTAAATAATAATTTTAAAACAATACTCAAAAATTCGAATTATTATTTAAAAATACATCTTGTACTAATAATTATCACAAGATGTATTTTTTTCATCTACTTATAAAGAGTTAAAAAGTATTTTTGATATACAATACAAGAAAAAATTTTTAAATAATTCACTGATTAACGTTCCATACAAATTCTACTAAATATAGAAATATATTTATTTTTTAAAAATTTTTCGAAATTGTACGTATCCAGAGACATAGTGTTCAATGTCATCTATTCTTACTCGATACCCATGATGTTTGATAAAGAAGCTACCAAGAACTCGACTAGGCTTTTTAAAATACATTGCTACTTCGGGATAAAAGAAACCAGTACGTTGATAATCAGCTCTTGTATGAATCACATCAACTAGTCTTTGTTCATCTACTAAATTATTCACTACATAATCAAAACCTGTTTCCTTAGCTTTTTGGATTAATTTATATGTTGCCATTAACATTTCTAAAAATGTTGGGAATGTTGTTTCACGTTGCTCAATATAATCTAAGTAATTATTAACATTCTTAATACCAAACTCAAAGTATTCTTCTTTAGGAGCGATTTGTACTAATTCATTTGTACAATAACCTAGCCAATGATCATGATATTGCCAATACTCCTTTTTTATAAAATGATCTAACAATTTTTTAACAACATTTAACCAAACTTCATCATTATCTTGCTGATATAATCGTAACAAAGCTAATGCTGCTTCACCATCATAATAAATAATTCTAAATTTTTCTTTCACGGTTAAATCTGGATAGTTTAAAATATGAGTAGTTTCATAAGTGGATTTGTTAATCATAGATAAGATACCACGAGCAGTTTTTTGAGCAATATTAAGATAATAATCATTTTTTCTATATTTTAAATATTCACAAATTGCGAATATAAATGCCGCATTTTGTCCTAGTTTAATTTCATTAAGTTCTTCAGTATCATCAAATATATATCCTATATTATCCTTTTCATAAAAATTATTTTCTATTATATAATCTATTGCTCGCTCTACTGGTGATAAATTTTCTCCTATATATCCTAATCCTTCAACTAATGCATACGTAGAAGAAGAATGTCTCAATATATTATAAAAGTTTATCTCATTATCAAAATGAGGAAAATAACCATAAATATATCTTCCATTATCTAAAATCATATTTTTTAAAAAATGTGTGCCGCTTTTTATCAATTTATCTATTTCTTTATATAGATCCTGTGTTTTTCTTAAGCCTTTTTTGTATCCCTCGCTATATAGTTCGAAAACATCCTTTTCCTCTAACATAAACCCTTTGGTATAAAATTTAATAACTTCTTTATTTTCATAGAAATCATAATTAAAACTTTTCTTATGATTTGTATATTTTCTTAAATAATTATTAATATTTTTTTCTGACAAAATCAGTTTCTTTTTCCCATTATTTTCTATTGGTTTGACAAATGCATTGGCATTGATTTCCTCTGGTAAAAATGATAGATCCCAATAATCATCAAAAGCTACACCAAAATCTACATAATTTCTTCTTGTTTTAATTATTTCATTACTCACTTTTTCAAATAATATTTTTTCACTTTTTATAACAATATCTAACTTTATCCAAATTGGATATTTTCCAGTTTTTTTTCTAAATTTCTGTATCTCATTTATAACATTTCTTTTAAGATAATTTGGTTTTTTTAATAATTTGACAGTAGCTTTGATATTAGAATTTCCTAAACTAAGAAAAATTTTATTTTTAATTTCAGTAGTATTTTCTATATAACTAATTAATTTATCTACTCTACTTTCAATATCCATTTATTTATCTCCTATTACAAAACTTATTTTATTTATTAATAGAAAATTAAAAGCCAGGCCATTTAGACCTAGCTTTTAACTTTTAACTAATTAAAATAGCATAATTATTTTTCTTTGTTTTCTCTTTTACGACGTTTGCCTAATAGTAAAGCACCTAAACCAGCAAACATTGATCCAAATAAAACACCATTAGAATTATTTTCACCAGTATCTGGTAATTTTTTATCTGAATCTGAGTCGCTATCTGAGTCTGAGTCTGCGTCGCTATCGCTGTCTGAGTCTGAATCTGAATCGCTATCTGAGTCTGAATCGCTATCGCTGTCAGAATCTGAATCTGAGTCGCTGTCTGAGTCTGAGTCGCTATCTGAGTCAGAGTCTGAATCTGAATCGCTATCACTGTCAGAATCTGAATCTGAGTCACTATCTGAGTCTGAGTCTGAATCTGAGTCGCTGTCGCTGTCAGAATCTGAATCTGAGTCGCTGTCAGAATCTGAGTCTGAATCGCTATCTGAGTCAGAATCTGAGTCGCTATCGCTATCTGAGTCTGAGTCTGAATCGCTGTCGCTGTCAGAATCTGAATCTGAGTCGCTATCTGAGTCAGAGTCTGAATCTGAATCTGAGTCTGAGTCGCTGTCGTATCTGAGTCTGAATCGCTGTCGCTGTCTGAGTCTGAATCGCTGTCGCTATCTGAATCAGAGTCTGAGTCGCTATCGCTGTCAGAATCTGAATCTGAGTCGCTATCGCTGTCAGAATCTGAATCTGAGTCGCTATCGCTGTCAGAATCTGAATCTGAGTCTGAATCGCTATCTGAGTCTGAGTCTGAGTCGCTATCTGAGTCTGAGTCTGAGTCGCTATCGCTGTCAGAATCTGAATCGCTGTCGCTGTCAGAATCTGAGTCTGAATCGCTATCTGAGTCTGAGTCTGAGTCTGAGTCACTATCGCTATCTGAGTCTGAATCGCTGTCGCTATCTGAATCAGAGTCTGAGTCGCTGTCGCTATCTGAGTCAGAGTCTGAATCTGAGTCGCTATCTGAGTCAGAGTCTGAATCGCTATCGCTGTCAGAGTCTGAATCGCTGTCGCTGTCTGAATCTGAATCTGAGTCGCTATCGCTGTCAGAATCTGAATCTGAGTCGCTATCTGAATCTGAGTCTGAATCGCTGTCTGAGTCAGAGTCTGAGTCGCTATCTGAGTCAGAGTCTGAATCGCTGTCGCTGTCTGAGTCAGAGTCTGAATCGCTGTCGCTGTCTGAATCTGAATCTGAGTCGCTATCTGAGTCAGAGTCTGAGTCTGAGTCTGAATCTGAGTCGCTATCTGAGTCAGAGTCTGAATCTGAGTCGCTATCTGAGTCTGAGTCTGAGTCGCTATCGCTGTCAGAATCTGAATCGCTGTCGCTATCTGAGTCTGAGTCTGAATCGCTATCTGAGTCTGAGTCTGAGTCGCTATCGCTGTCAGAGTCTGAATCTGAGTCGCTGTCGCTATCTGAGTCTGAGTCTGAGTCTGAGTCTGAGTCGCTATCTGAGTCTGAGTCGCTGTCTGAGTCTGAATCTGAATCGCTGTCGCTATCTGAATCAGAGTCTGAATCTGAGTCGCTGTCGCTATCTGAATCTGAGTCTGAGTCGCTATCGCTGTCAGAGTCTGAATCTGAGTCGCTATCTGAGTCAGAGTCTGAGTCGCTGTCGCTATCTGAGTCTGAGTCTGAGTCACTATCGCTATCTGAGTCTGAATCGCTGTCTGAGTCAGAGTCTGAGTCGCTATCTGAGTCAGAGTCTGAATCGCTGTCGCTGTCTGAGTCAGAGTCTGAATCGCTGTCGCTGTCTGAATCTGAATCTGAGTCGCTATCGCTGTCTGAATCTGAATCTGAGTCGCTATCGCTGTCTGAATCTGAGTCGCTATCTGAGTCTGAATCTGAGTCGCTGTCTGAGTCTGAATCGCTGTCGCTATCTGAATCAGAGTCTGAATCTGAGTCGCTGTCGCTATCTGAGTCAGAGTCTGAGTCTGAGTCACTATCGCTATCTGAGTCTGAATCGCTGTCGCTATCTGAATCAGAGTCTGAGTCGCTGTCGCTATCTGAGTCAGAGTCTGAATCTGAGTCGCTATCTGAGTCAGAGTCTGAATCGCTATCGCTGTCAGAGTCTGAATCGCTATCGCTGTCAGAGTCTGAATCGCTGTCGCTGTCTGAATCTGAATCTGAGTCGCTATCGCTGTCAGAATCTGAATCTGAGTCGCTATCTGAATCTGAGTCTGAATCGCTGTCTGAGTCAGAGTCTGAGTCGCTATCTGAGTCAGAGTCTGAATCGCTGTCGCTGTCTGAGTCAGAGTCTGAATCGCTGTCGCTGTCTGAATCTGAATCTGAGTCGCTATCTGAGTCAGAGTCTGAGTCTGAGTCTGAATCTGAGTCGCTATCTGAGTCAGAGTCTGAATCTGAGTCGCTATCTGAGTCTGAGTCTGAGTCGCTATCGCTGTCAGAATCTGAATCTGTCGCTATCTGAGTCTGAGTCTGAGTCACTATCGCTATCTGAGTCTGAATCGCTGTCTGAGTCAGAGTCTGAATCGCTGTCGCTGTCTGAGTCTGAATCTGAGTCGCTGTCGCTATCTGAGTCTGAGTCTGAGTCGCTATCGCTGTCAGAATCTGAATCTGAGTCGCTATCTGAGTCTGAATCGCTGTCGCTGTCAGAATCTGAATCTGAGTCGCTATCTGAGTCAGAGTCTGAATCGCTGTCGCTATCTGAGTCTGAGTCGCTATCTGAATCTGAGTCTGAATCTGAGTCTGAATCGCTGTCTGAATCTGAGTCGCTGTCGCTGTCAGAATCTGAATCTGAGTCGCTATCTGAGTCAGAGTCTGAGTCTGAGTCTGAATCTGAGTCTATCTGAGTCAGAGTCTGAATCGCTGTCGCTATCTGAGTCTGAGTCTGAGTCACTATCGCTATCTGAGTCTGAATCGCTGTCTGAATCAGAGTCTGAGTCGCTGTCGCTATCTGAGTCAGAGTCTGAGTCGCTATCGAGTCTGAATCTGAATCGCTATCGCTGTCAGAGTCTGAATCTGAGTCGCTATCTGAATCAGAGTCTGAGTCGCTGAGCTCTGAGTCTGAGTCTGAGTCGCTATCGCTGTCAGAATCTGAATCGCTGTCGCTATCTGAGTCTGAGTCTGAGTCACTATCGCTGATCTGAGTCTGAATCGCTGTCGCTGTCTGAGTCTGAATCGCTGTCGCTCTGAGTCTGAATCTGAGTCGCTGAGTCTGAGTCGCTGAGTCTGAATCTGAGTCGCTATCTGAGTCTGAATCGCTGTCGCTGTCAGAATCTGAATCTGAGTCGCTATCTGAGTCTGAGAGTCTGAATCGCTGTCGCTATCTGAGTCAGAGTCTGAGTCTGAGTCACTATCGCTATCTGAGTCTGAATCGCTGTCGCTATCTGAATCAGAGTCTGAGTCGCTGTCGCTATCTGAGTCAGAGTCTGAGTCGCTATCGCTGTCAGAATCTGAATCTGAATCGCTATCGCTGTCATCTGAATCGCTGTCTGAATCTGAATCGCTGTCGCTGTCAGAATCTGAGTCGAATCTATCTGAGTCAGAGTCTGAATCGCTATCGCTGTCAGAGTCTGAATCGCTATCGCTGTCAGAGTCTGAATCGCTGTCGCTGTCTGAGTCTGAATCTGAGTCGCTATCGCTGTCAGAATCTGAATCTGAGTCAGAGTCTGAGTCTGAATCTGAGTCGCTATCTGAATCTGAATCTGAGTCGCTATCGCTGTCAGAGTCTGAATCTGAGTCGCTGTCTGAGTCTGAGTCGCTATCGCTATCTGAGTCTGAGTCTGAGTCGCTATCTGAGTCTGAATCTGAGTCGCTATCTGAGTCTGAGTCGCTATCGCTGAGAATCTGAATCTGAGTCTGAATCTGAGTCGCTGAGCTCTGAATCTGAATCTGAGTCGCTCGCTATCTGAGTCTGAGTCTGAGTCATCTGAGTCTGAGTCTGAATCGCTGTCTGAGTCTGAATCTGAATCGCTGTCGCTATCTGAGTCTGAATCTCGAGTCTGAGTCTGAATCGCTGTCGCTGTCTGAGTCTGAATCTGAGTCGCTGTCGAGATCTGAGTCTGAATCGCTATCAGAATCTGAGTCTGAGTCGCTATCTGAATCTGAATCTGAGTCTGAATCTGAATCTGAGTCGCTATCTGAGTCTGAATCGCTGTCGCTGTCTGAATCTGAATCTGAATCTGAGTCGCTATCGCTGTCTGAGTCTGAATCTGAGTCGCTGTCGCTGTCTGAATCTGAATCTGAGTCTGAATCTGAGTCGCTATCTGAATCTGAGTCTGAGTCGCTGTCGCTGTCTGAATCTGAGTCTGAATCTGAGTCAGAGTCTGAGTCGCTATCTGAGAGTCTGAATCTGAGTCAGAGTCTGAGTCGCTATCTGAGTCAGAGTCTGAATCGCTCTGAGTCAGAGTCTGAATCGCTGTCGCTGTCTGAATCTGAATCTGAGTCGCTATCTGAATCTGAGTCTGAGTCGCTGAGAATCTGAGTCTGAGTCGCTGTCGCTCTGAGTCTGAATCTGAGTCGCTATCTGAGTCTGAGTCTGAGTCGCTGTCAGAGTCTGAATCTGCTGTCGCTATCTGAGTCTGAGTCTGAGATCGCTATCTGAGTCTGAATCGCTGTCGCTATCTGAGTCTGAATCGCTGTCGCTGAATCTGAGTCGATCTGAATCTGAGTCTGAATCGCTGTCTGAGTCTGAGTCGCTATCGCTGTCTGAATCTGAGTCGCTATCGCTGTCTGAATCTGAATCTGAGTCTGAGTCGCTATCGCTGTCAGAGTCTGAATCTGAGTCGCTATCGCTATCTGAGTCTGAATCTGAGTCTGAATCAGAGTCTGAGTCGCTATCTGAGTCTGAGTCGCTGTCTGAGAATCTGAGAGTCTGAATCGCTGTCGCTATCTGAATCGCTGTCTGATCTGAGTCTGAATCGCTATCTGAATCTGAGTCTGAGTCGCTATCGCTGTCAGAGTCTGAATCTGAGTCGCTATCTGAGTCAGAGTCTGAGTCGCTGTCGCTATCTGAGTCTGAGTCTGAGTCACTATCTGAGCTGAGAATCTGAGTCTGAGTCAGAGTCTGAATCTGAATCTGAGTCTGTCGCTGTCTGAATCAGAATCTGAGTCGCTATCGCTGTCAGAATCTGAATCTGAGTCGCTATCGCTGTCAGAATCTGAATCTGAGTCTGAATCGCTATCTGAGTCTGAGTCGCTGTCTGAGTCTGAATCTGAATCGCTGTCGCTATCTGAATCTGAGTCTGAGTCGCTATCGCTGTCAGAGTCTGAATCTGAGTCGCTATCTGAGTCAGAGTCTGAGTCGCTGTCGCTATCTGAGTCTGAGTCTGAGTCACTATCGCTATCTGAGTCTGAATCGCTGTCTGAGTCAGAGTCTGAGTCGCTATCTGAGTCAGAGTCTGAATCGCTGTCGCTGTCTGAGTCAGAGTCTGAATCGCTGTCGCTGTCTGAATCTGAATCTGAGTCGCTATCGCTGTCTGAATCTGAATCTGAGTCGCTATCGCTGTCTGAATCTGAGTCGCTATCTGAGTCTGAATCTGAGTCGCTATCGCTGTCTGAGTCAGAGTCTGAGTCTATCTGAGTCTGAGTCTGAGTCGCTGTCTGAGTCTGAATCTGAGTCGCTATCTGAATCAGAGTCTGAATCTGAGTCGCTGTCGCTATCTGAGTCAGAGTCTGAGTCTGAGTCACTATCGCTATCTGAGTCTGAATCGCTGTCGCTATCTGAATCTGAGATCTGAGTCGCTATCGCTGTCAGAATCTGAATCTGAGTCGCTGAATCTGAGTCTGAGCTGTCTGAGTCAGAGTCTGAGTCGCTATCTGAGTCAGAGTCTGAATCGCTGTCGCTGTCTGAGTCAGAGTCTGAATCGCTGTCGCTGTCTGAATCTGAGTCGCTATCTGAGTCTGAGTCTGAATCGCTGTCGCTATCTGAGTCAGAGTCTGAGTCTGAGTCACTATCGCTATCTGAGTCTGAATCGCTGTCGCTATCTGAATCAGAGTCTGAGTCGCTGTCGCTATCTGAGTCAGAGTCTGAGTCGCTATCTGTCAGAATCTGAATCTGAATCGCTATCGCTGTCAGAGTCTGAATCGCTGTCGCTGTCAGAATCTGAATCGCTGTCGCTGTCAGAATCTGAGTCTGAATCGCTATCTGAGTCTGAGTCTGAGTCGCTGTCGCTGTCAGAATCTGAATCGCTGTCGCTGTCAGAATCTGAGTCTGAATCGCTATCTGAGTCTGAGTCTGAGTCGCTATCGCTGTCAGAATCTGAATCTGAGTCGCTATCTGAGTCTGAGTCTGAATCTGAGTCGCTGTCGCTGTCAGAATCTGAATCTGAGTCGCTATCTGAGTCAGAGTCTGAATCTGAATCTGAGTCTGAGTCGCTGTCGCTATCTGAATCAGAGTCTGAGTCGCTATCGCTGTCAGAATCTGAATCTGAGTCGCTATCGCTGTCAGAATCTGAATCTGAGTCTGAATCGCTGAATCGTATCTGAGTCTGAGTCGCTGTCTGAGTCTGAATCTGAATCGCTGTCGCTCTGAATCTGAGTCGAGTCTGAGAGTCTGAATCGCTGATCTGAGAATCAGAGTCTGAGTCGCTGTCAGCTGAGAGTCTGAGTCTGAATCGCTGTCGCTATCTGAGTCTGAATCTGAGTCTGAGTCGCTATCTGAGTCAGAGTCTGAATCGCTGTCGCTGTCTGAGTCAGAATCTGAATCGCTGTCGCTGTCTGAATCTGAATCTGAGTCGCTATCGCTGTCTGAATCTGAATCTGAGTCGCTATCGAATCTGAGTCGCTATCTGAGTCTGAATCTGAGTCGCTATCGCTGTCTGAGTCTGAGATCTGAGTCGCTGAGTCTGAGTCTGAGTCGCTGTCTGAGTCTGAATCTGAGTCTGAATCAGAGTCTGAATCTGAGTCGAGTCAGAGTCTGAATCGCTGTCGCTATCTGAATCAGAGTCTGAGTCTGAGTCGCTGTCGCTGAGTCTGAGTCTGAATCGCTGTCGCTATCTGAATCTGAGTCTGAGTCGCTATCTGAGTCAGAGTCTGTCAGAGTCTGAATCTGTCGCTATCTGAATCTGAGTCTGAATCGCTGTCTGAATCAGAGTCTGAGTCGCTATCTGAGTCTGAGTCTGAATCGCTGTCGCTGTCTGAGTCTGAGAGTCTGAATCGCTGTCGCTGTCTGAATCTGAATCTGAGTCAGAGTCTGAATCGCTGTCGCTATCTGAGTCAGAGTCTGAGTCTGAGTCACTATCTATCTGAGTCTGAATCGCTGTCGCTATCTGAATCAGAGTCTGAGTCGCTCGCTATCTGAGTCAGAGTCTGAGTCGCTATCGCTGTCAGAATCTGAATCTGAATCGCTATCGCTGTCAGAGTCTGAATCGCTGTCGCTGTCAGAATCTGAATCAGAGTCTGAGTCGCTGTCGCTATCTGAGTCTGAATCGCTATCTGAGTCTGAGTCTGAGTCGCTGTCGCTGTCAGAATCTGAATCGTCGCTGTCAATCTGAATCTGAGTCGCTATCTGAGTCTGAGTCTGAATCTGAGTCGCTGTCGCTGTCAGAATCTGAATCTGAGTCGCTATCTGAGTCTGAATCTGAGTCGCTGTCTGAATCTGAGTCTGAGTCGCTGTCGCTATCTGAGTCAGAGTCTGAGTCGCTGTCGCTGTCAGAAGAATCTGAATCTGAGTCGCTATCGCTGTGAGTCAGAATCTGAATCTGAGTCTGAATCGCTATCTGAGTCTGAGTCGAGTCGCTATCTGAGTCTGAGTCTGAGTCTATCTGAGTCTGAGTCTGAATCGCTGTCGCTGTCTGAATCTGAGTCTGAATCGCTATCTGAGTCTGAGTCTGAGTCGCTATCTGTCAGAATCTGAGTCTGAGTCGCTATCGAGTCTGAGTCTGAATCTGAGTCGCTGTCGCTGAATCAGAATCTGAATCTGAGTCGCTATCTGAGTCAGAGTCTGAATCTGAATCTGAGTGAATCTGAGAATCGCTGTCGCTATCTGAGTCTGAATCTGAGTCGCTATCTGAGTCTGAGTCACTATCGCTATCTGAGTCTGAATCGCTGTCGCTGTCTGAGTCTGAATCGCTCGCTATCTGAATCAGAGTCTGAGTCGCTATCGCTGTCAGAATCTGAATCTGAGTCGCTATCGCTGTCTGAATCTGAATCTGAGTCTGAATCGCTATCTGAGTCTGAGTCTGAGTCGCTATCTGAGTCTGAGTCTGAGTCGCTATCGCTGTCTGAATCTGAATCGCTATCGCTGTCAGAGTCTGAATCTGAGTCGCTGTCAGAATCTGAGTCTGAATCGCTATCTGAGTCTGAGTCTGAGTCGCTATCGCTGTCAGAAGTCTGAATCTATCTGAGTCTGAGTCTGAGTCTCTGAGTCTGAGTCTGAGTCTGAGTCGCTGTCTGAGTCTGAATCTGAATCTGAGTCGCTATCTGAATCAGAGTCTGAATCTGAGAGTCGCTGTCGCTATCTGAGTCTGAATCTGAGTCTGAGTCGCTATCTGAGTCTCTGAGTCGCTGAATCGCTGTCGCTATCTGAGTCTGAGAATCTGAGTCACTATCGCTATCTGAGTCTGAATCGCTGTCTGAGTCAGAGTCTGAGTCGCTATCGCTGTCAGAGTCTGAATCTGCTGTCTGAGTCAGAGTCTGAATCGCTGTCTGAGTCTGAGTCTGAGTCTGAGTCTGAATCTGAATCTGAGTCGCTATCGCTGTCTGAATCTGAATCTGAGTCGCTATCTGAATCAGAGTCTGATCTGAGAGTCTGAATCTGTCGCTATCTGAGTCTGAGTCTGAGTCTGAGTCTATCGCTATCTGAGTCTGAATCGCTGTCGCTATCTGAATCAGAGTCTGAGTCGCTGTCGCTATCTGAGTCTGAGTCTGAATCTGAGTCGCTATCTGAGTCTGAGTCTGAATCGCTGTCTGAGTCTGAGTCTGAGTCTGAGTCGCTATCTGAGTCTGAGTCTGAATCGCTGTCGCTGTCAGAATCTGAATCTGAGAATCTGAATCGCTGTCAGAATCTGAGTCTGAATCGCTATCTGAATCAGAGTCTGAGTCGCTATCGCTGTCTGAATCTGAATCTGAGTCGCTATCTGAATCTGAATCTGAGTCGCTGATCTGAGTCAGAGTCTGAATCGCTGTCTGAGTCAGAGTCTGAATCTGCTGTCGCTGTCTGAATCTGAGTCTGAGTCTGATCTGAGTCACTGATCGCTATCTGAGTCTGAATCTGAGTCGCTATCTGAGTCTGAGTCTGAATCGCTGTCGCTATCTGAATCTGAGTCTGAGTCGCTATCGCTGTCAGAATCTGAATCTGAATCGCTGTCTGAGTCTGAGTCGAGTCTATCTGAATCAGAGTCTGAGTCGCTGTCGCTATCTGAGTCTGAATCTGAATCGCTGTCAGAATCTGAGTCTGAATCTGCTGTCTGAATCTGAATCTGAGTCAGAGTCTGAATCGCTATCTGAGAGTCTGAATCGCTGTCGCTGTCAGAATCTGAATCTGAGTCGCTATCTGAATCTGAATCGCTGTCGCTATCTGAATCAGAGTCTGAGTCGCTATCGCTGTCTGATCAGAGTCTGAGTCGCTGTCTGAGTCGAATCTGATCGCTGTCAGAATCTGAATCTGAGTCTGAATCGCTATCTGAATCTGAGTCGCTATCGCTGTCTGAATCTGAATCTGAGTCAGAGTCTGAATCGCTGTCAGAATCTGAGTCGCTATCGCTGTCTGAGTCAGAGTCTGAGTCGCTGTCGCTGTCAGAATCTGAATCTGAATCTGAGTCGCTGTCTGAGTCTGAGTCTGAATCGCTATCGCTGTCAGAATCTGAATCTGAGTCGCTATCTGAGTCAGAGTCTGAATCTGAGTCGCTGTCGCTATCTGAGTCTGAGTCTGAGTCACTATCGCTATCTGAGTCTGAATCGCTGTCTGAGTCTGAATCTGAGTCGCTATCTGAGTCAGAGTCTGAATCTGAATCTGCTGTCGCTGAATCTGAGTCGCTGTCGCTGTCAGAGTCTGAATCGCTGTCGCTGTCTGAATCTGAATCTGAGTCGCTATCGCTGTCTGAATCTGAATCTGAGTCGCTATCGCTGTCTGAATCTGAGTCGAATCTGTCGCTATCTGAGTCTGAATCTGAGTCGCTATCTGAGTCTGAATCTGAGTCGCTATCTGAGAGTCTGAATCTGAGTCGCTGTCGCTATCTGAGTCAGAGTCTGAGTCTGAGTCACTATCGCTATCTGAATCTGAATCGCTGAGTCGCTATCTGAATCAGAGTCTGAGTCGCTATCGCTGTCAGAATCTGAATCTGAGTCGCTATCTGAATCTGAGTCTGAATCGCTGAGTCATCTGAGTCGCTATCTGAGTCAGAGTCTGAATCGCTGTCGCTGTCTGAGTCAGAGTCTGAATCGCTGTCGCTGTCTGAATCTGAGTCGCTATCTGAGTCAGAGTCTGAGTCTGAATCTGAGTCAGAGTCTATCTGAGTCAGAGTCTGAATCTGAGTCGCTATCTGAGTCTGAGTCTGAATCGCTGTCGCTATCTGAGTCAGAGTCTGAGTCTGAGTCACTATCTATCTGAGTCTGAATCGCTGTCGCTATCTGAATCAGAGTCTGAGTCTGAGTCGCTGTCGCTATCTGAGTCAGAGTCTGAGTCGCTATCGCTGTCAGAATCTGAATCTGAATCGCTATCGCTGTCAGAGTCTGAATCGCTGTCGCTGTCAGAATCTGAATCGCTGTCGCTGTCAGAATCTGAGTCTGAATCGCTATCTGAGTCTGAGTCTGAATCGCTGTCTGAGTCTGAGTCTGAGTCGCTGTCGCTGTCTGAGTCTGAGTCTGAATCGCTATCTGAGTCTGAGTCTCGCTATCTGAGTCAGAGTCTATCGCTGTCAGAATCTGAATCTGAGTCGCTATCTGAGTCTGAGTCTGAATCTGAGTCGCTGTCGCTGTCAGAATCTGAATCTGAGTCGCTATCTGAGTCAGAGTCTGAATCTGAATCTGAGTCTGAGTCGCTGTCGCTATCTGAGTCTGAGTCTGATCGCTGTCGCTGTCTGAGTCTGAATCGCTGAGTCGCTATCTGAATCAGAGTCTGAGTCGCTATCGCTGTCAGAATCTGAATCTGAGTCGCTATCGCTGTCAGAATCTGAATCTGAGTCTGAATCGCTATCTGAGTCTGAGTCTGAGTCGCTATCTGAGTCTGAGTCTGAGTCTGATCGCTGTCAATCTGAGTCTGAATCTGAGTCTGAGTCGCTATCTGAATCTGAGTCTGAATCGCTATCTGAGTCTGAGTCTGAGTCTGAGTCGCTATCGCTATCTGAGTCTGAATCGCTGTCAGAGCTGATCTGAATCTGAGTCTGAGTCGCTGTCGCTATCTGAGTCAGAGTCTGAATCTGAGTCGCTATCTGAGTCAGAGTCTGAATCGCTATCGCTGTCAGAGTCTGAATCGCTGTCGCTGAATCTGAATCGCTGTCGAATCTGAATCTGAATCTGAATCGCTATCTGAATCTGAGTCTGAATCGCTGTCGCTGTCTGAATCTGAGTCTGAGTCTGAATCGCTATCTGAATCTGAGTCAGAGTCTGAGTCGCTATCTGAGTCAGAGTCTGAATCTGAGTCGCTATCTGAGTCAGAGTCTGAATCGCTGTCGCTGTCTGAATCTGAATCTGAGTCGCTATCGCTATCTGAATCTGAGTCTGAGTCTGAGTCTGAATCTGAGTCGCTATCTGAGTCAGAGTCTGAATCGAGTCGCTATCTGAGTCAGAGTCTGAGTCGCTATCGCTGTCAGAATCTGAATCGAGTCGCTATCTGTCTGAGTCTGAATCTGAGTCACTATCGCTATCTGAGTCTGAATCGCTATCGCTGTCTGAGTCTGAATCTGAATCGCTGTCGCTGTCTGAGTCTGAATCTGAGTCGCTGTCGCTATCTGAGTCTGAGTCTGAGTCGCTATCGCTGTCTGAATCTGAATCTGAGTCGCTATCTGAGTCTGAATCGCTGTCGCTGTCAGAATCTGAATCTGAATCGCTATCGCTGTCAGAATCTGAATCTGAGTCGCTATCTGAGTCAGAGTCTGAATCGCTGAGTCGCTGCTATCTGAGTCTGAGTCTGAATCTATCTGAATCTGAGTCTGAATCGCTGTCGTCTGAATCGCTGTCTGAATCTGAGTCGCTGTCGCTGTCAGAGTCTGAATCTGAGTCGCTATCTGAGTCTGAGTCTGAGTCTGAGTCTGAGTCTGAATCGCTATCTGAGTCTGAGTCTGAATCGCTGTCGCTATCTGAATCAGAGTCTGAATCTGAGTCGCTGTCGCTATCTGAGTCTGAGTCTGAGTCGCTATCGCTGTCAGAGTCTGAATCTGAGTCGCTATCTGAGTCAGAGTCTGAGTCGCTGTCGCTATCTGAGTCTGAGTCTGAGTCACTATCGAATCTGAGTCTGAATCGCTCGCTATCGCTGTCAGAGTCTGAGTCTGAGTCGCTATCTGAGTCTGAATCGAGTCGCTGTCAGAATCTGAATCTGAGTCGCTATCTGAGTCAGAGTCTGAATCTGCTGTCGCTATCTGAGTCAGAGTCTGAGTCTGAGTCACTATCTGAGTCTGAATCGCTGTCGCTATCTGAATCAGAGTCTGAGTCGCTGTCGCTAGTCTGAGTCTGAGTCTGAGTCGCTATCTGAATCTGAGTCTGAATCGCTATCGCTGTCTGAGTCTGAATCGCTGTCGCTGTCTGAATCTGAATCGCTGTCGCTGTCAGAATCTGAGTCGCTATCTGAGTCTGAATCGCTGTCTGAGTCTGAGTCGCTATCTGAGTCAGAGTCTGAATCGCTGTCGCTATCTGAGTCTGAGAGAGTCTGAGTCGCTATCGCTAATCTGAGTCTGAATCTGAGTCTGTCTGAGTCTGAATCGCTGAGTCTGAATCTGAATCTGAGTCTGAGTCTGAATCGCTGTCGCTATCTGATCAGAATCTGAGTCGCTATCGCTGTCAGAATCTGAATCTGAATCGCTATCTGAATCTGAATCGCTGAATCGCTGTCGAATCGCTGAATCTGAATCTGCTATCGCTGTCTGAGTCTGAGTCTGAGTCGAGTCAGAGTCTGAGTCGCTGTCGCTGTCAGAATCTGAATCTGAGTCTGAGTCTGAGTCTGAATCTGAGTCTGAGTCTGCTAGTCGCTGTCTGAGAATCTGAGTCTCAGAGTCTGAGTCTGAATCGCTGTCGCTATCGCTGTCAGAATCTGAATCTGAGTCACTATCTGCTGTCAGAGCTCTGAGTCTGAGTCGCTGTCGCTATCTGAGTCTGAGTCTGAGTCACTATCGCTGTCTGAGTCTGAATCTGAGTCTGTCGCTATCTGAATCTGAGTCTGAATCGCTGTCGCTATCTGAATCTGATCTGAGTCGCTATCTGTCTGAATCTGAGTCGCTATCGCTGTCTGAATCTGAGTCGCTATCTGAGTCTGAGTCTGAATCTGTCGCTGTCTGAGTCAGAGTCTGAATCGCTATCTGAGTCAGAGTCTGAATCGCTATCGCTGTCTGAATCTGAATCGCTATCTGAATCTGAGTCTGAGTCGCTATCTGAGTCTGAATCTGAGTCTGAATCGCTGTCGCTATCTGAGTCTGAATCTGAGTCGAATCGAGTCTGAGTCTGAGTCGCTATCGCTGTCAGAATCTGAATCTGAATCGCTATCTGAGTCTGAATCTGAATCGCTATCGAGTCTGAGTCTGAATCGCTATCTGAGAATCGCTGTCGCTGTCTGGACCATATTTCATTCACTGGATCTTTTGTGATTTCTTCTGTTGGTTCACCTTCACCAACTTTTTCTCCTGTTAATGGATTTTCCATAGTTGGTGTTGTGATTGTTTTTTCTCCATTTTCACCTTTTTGTTTAACACGTTCTTCGCCTGGTTTTAAGTCTGGATTGAATTCACGCTCTGTTTCATATGGAATCTCTTCTTTATCTACAATCGGATCGCCGTCGACTGGACCGTATTTTGTTACGTCATCCACCGGAGGTGTTACTACTTCTCCTGTATCTGGATTTTTAACTCCAGGTTTTCCAGGAATTTCTTCCACGCTATCTTTAGGTGCTTCTGGATCGAATTCATCTTTATGGCCTTGTGGTACTTCTTCGCCACCATAATGTACGATTTCATCCACTGGATCTTTTGTAGTTTCCTCTGTTGGTTCACCTTTTTCAACTACTTCTCCTGTTAATGGATTTTTCGTTGTTGGTGTTGTGATTGTTTTTTCTCCATTTTCACCTTTTTGTACGACTTCTTCTGTACCAGGTGCTAAATCTGGATCAAACTCACGTTTTGTTTCATACGGAATCTCTTTTTTATCTATGATTGGATCGCCATCGACTGGACCGTATTTTGTTACGTCATCCACCGGAGGTGTTACTACTTCTCCTGTATCTGGATTTTTAACTCCAGGTTTTCCAGGAATTTCTTCCACGCTATCTTTAGGTGCTTCTGGATCGAATTCATCTTTATGACCTTGTGGTACTTTCTCACCGCCATAATGTACGATTTCGTCTACTGGCTCTTTTGTGGTCTTTTCTGTTGGCTCACCTTTACCAACTCTTTCTCCTGTTAATGGATTTTTCGTAGTTGGTGTTGTGATTGTTTTCTCTCCATTTTCACCTTTTTGTACGACTTCTTCTGTACCAGGTTCTAATTTTGGATCAAATTCACGTTTTTTATCAAATGGAATCTCTTCTTTTTCTATGATTGGATCGCCATCAACTGGACCGTATTTTGTTACGTCATCCACTGGAGGTGTTACAACTTCTCCTGTATCTGGATTTTTGATACCTGGTTTACCTGGAACTTCTTCTTCGCTACCTTTCGGTGCGTTTGGATCAAATTCATCTTTATGTCCTTGAGGCACTGCTTCAGGTGCAAAGTGTACAATCTCATCAACTGGATTTTTTGTTACTTCTGTTGTTGGTTCACCACGTTCAACTACATCTCCTGTATCAGGGTCAACTTTAGTTGGTGTAGTTGTTGTTGATTCTCCATCTTCACCTTTTTGTACAATAACATCAGGTGATCCTGGTTCTAGAGTTGGATCAAATTCACGAATAGTTTTATGAGGAATTGGTTGTTTCGTTACTTCCACATCATCAATTAAATCAGCTTGAGGCGTTGTAATTGTTAAACCTTCAAGATTTGTTCTCATAGTTCCATCAGAATATCTATTTTGCATATGACTTGAAGTAATTAAGAAATTATATTTTTGAGATTTGTCGATTCCTAAATCATTTGTAGTAGCTGTCCAAGTCTTACCTGCATATGTAGCAGTTACTGTACTTGTGGCTGCGTCGTAATTTAATACTACATCATTTAATCTTTGACCATGGAATTTTCCATCATTTAGATTATTACTATTATCTGCATAAATTATTTTATTTACAGGGTCATCTTTTGAATTGAGAGCATCAGTTCCTACTTGGCTAGTCACACCATCTGCACCGTTTCTAACAAATGTACCGTAACCAATTTTCGCTGCGCCAATTTGATTTAGATTTTTTTTCTTATCTGCATCGATTTTGTCGACTTTGCCATTAACATTATTGTATGAGGTGTCAATTTTAAAACCGGATGCATTTGCCATACCTTTATCTCTTAAAATACCACCTTGGTTTAAAAAGTCTTGACCAGTTCCTTGAGTAAAGGTAAAGCCCCAACCATCTGCTCCTGTTGTATTACCTTGGTTGTTATTTGCTACTGGAACAGTAATTGTAAAGTCTTTATTAAAATCTATTTTATCATTATATTCTAATGCGCCTTTAGTTCCTTTATTAGGATTGAAGTTTGTATTGAATGCAGTTAGCTCATCTTCTTTAGGGAATTCTTCTTTATACGTTTTATGGATTATATCTCCATATTCTTTAAAGTTACCCGTTCCTTTTTTAGTAACTGTGTCTTGTGCAGCTGCTCTTAATGCTGTTGCTGAATTGTTAACATTTGTTGTTCTAGCATTTCTGCTTACTGAACGGAATGTTGCTCTTGGTTGTGCGTTTTCTTTGTTAGCTGTTTCTTTAAGTGCTTCACTTAAAGCTATTTTTTTAATTTCTTCATTAGATAAATTTGAAATATCTTTTGGTAATACTTTTTCAATTTCAGCTTTCTCTGCTTCTGTAACTTCAGATTTTTTATATAAATCTTTAGCAACTGTATCTACAACGTGAGTTCTCTCAGTTTCTGCTGGTTGAGCATTTGAATTGCTCTTAGCATTTGTTTCTTCAACTGCTGGTGCTTCTTCTTCTGTTGCTACTTTGTTTGTTTCTTCTGCTGATGGCGCTTCTTTTGTTGTTACATCTTCTGTATTTTCTTCACTTGATGGCGCTTCTTTTGTTGTTACATCTTCTGTATTTTCTTTACTTGATGGCGCTTCTTTTGTTGTTACATCTTCTGTATTTTCTTTACTTGATGGCGCTTCTTTTGTTGTTACATCTTCTGTATTTTCTTCACTTGTTGGCGCTTCTTTTGTTGTTACATCTTCTGTATTTTCTTCACTTGTTGGCGCTTCTTTTGTTGTTACATCTTCTGTATTTTCTTCACTTGTTGGCGCTTCTTTTGTTATTACATCTTCTGTATTTTCTTCTGTTGATGTTGTAGCAGTTTCATTAGATGAGTCAATTTTTTGATTATTTTTGTCGTTATCATTCTCAATACTATTTAGAGAAGTATTTTCCATATGATTTTCTTCAGCTGCTTTTGCTTCATCGTCAGCGTGACCAAAAATCAAAGTAGCACCAACTAATATTGAAGCTGTTCCTACTGTGAATTTTCTTATAGAGTACTTATTTAACTTATTGGAAATAAAATCCAATCTCTTGTTAATAGGACCTTGTCTTCTTTTACTCATAATTACCTCCTATAAAATCAATTATTTACATTTTAAAAGCAAACTGCATACAATTTTATATGTAAATACGCTTCTAGGATAATGCATTTTATCATTTAACACAATACTTTTAAAATTTTTTACAATAAAAAAATAAATATTAGGTCATACAATAGATAGGTACCTTTAATCTTTTTAAGTCAATTCACTTGACCAAGTTATAATTATCTCCAAATGATATACAATCTTTCTCGTTAAATAAAAAGAGAGCGATACCTATCGCTCTTTAAACTCGTTTCTTCCTTTATAAGTGTGTTTTTTAACATTATTAAAATTTATTTTAAATGTTCGTACGGACTGTTATTGACAAATGATACAATTTGATCGACAAATAGTTTTGCGCGTAATTGGAATTCTTCGTCACTTAAATACAGTGTGCCATCTTCTAATTTTGCATAATCCGAATCGTGTGTCGCAATTTGTGTAGGTACAGCAATACCTAATAAACTACGAACAATGACACGTAAATGTGAGAGTGGTTCTGAACTTACGATACCGCCACTGTTACCAATTAAGCCCACTGGTTTCATTTTGACATATTCCATATTAATGTGATCTAACGCATTTTTTAAAATGCCTGAATATGAACCATGATAATTTGGCGTACCAAAAATTAGGAAATCCGCTTCCATTGCTTTGTCTTGGAACGCTTTTGTATTGGCTTTAATTTCCTCTGTTGAATGTGTTGTTCCTGAAAAATCAAGTTGATTTAATGGTCTTTCAGCTAAATCAAAAATATCTACGTCGACATCATGATTATCGAATTGTCCTGTTAAATATTTAGCTAGTGCATTGGTATGTGAACCTACTTGTGCACTTCCTACTACAATAAGTCCTTTCATTTCGTTCTAACACCTCTTAAATATTATTTATTTCTCTTCAGTTAAAACTTTCATAATTGCTTTACCTACACCACTATGTTCATTGGTATCTGTAACCAATTTAGCTATAGCTTTCACTTCGGGCATCGCATTGTCCATCGCAACTGGATAGCCTACGCGTTCAAGCATGGATACATCGTTTAAATTATCTCCTAACGCCATGACATCTTGTAAGTCAATATGAAGTTGATTAGCAATAGTTTCTAATGCAATTCCTTTTTGAGCATCTGAATGCGTAATTTCTAAATTACCACGTGATGATGATGAAACAGCAAGACTTGATATGGTCGATAATTCTTTTCCAATACGTTCAATTTTTTCAAGATCTGGATTAAACGCCAGTACTTTCATTATCAGTTCTCCCGGAATATCTTCAATATCCTTGTAATTATCGACAATTTTGAGTGTCCCGTTATCTATACGTTTTTGAATCCCTGCTTTAATCTTTTCAACATCACCTTGTTGGCCTGCATTTCTTGCAATATCTAAATAGATATCTAAATCACGTGTTGGATCTTCTGTATAAATCCCTCTATTCGTATACACTTGGTAGTACACGTCTTCTCGATCAAGAATCGCTTTAATTCGTTCTACTAATTCATGATTTAAATGAGAGGTATTCATAATATTGAATGATTCATCACGTACTTCTGCACCATTTAAACAAATATAAGGCACTTTTAAATCTGTTTCAGCCATGGGCGTGCTTGCTTCATAAAACGCACGACCCGTTGCAATGACTACTGTAATCCCTTTTGATTGAGCATATTTAATCGCATTAATATTTTCTTCTGAAATTTCATGTGCTGCATTTAACAGTGTCCCATCCATATCTGTTGCAATCAGTTTAATCATGCCGTTACCTCATTTCATTAGCTAAACTTACAGCTATTATATTTTAGAACATACATATTCAGTGAACACAATTACAAAATTTAAATTTGTTTTACCGTTCCTATTTTAACAAATTTACCATCTTTTGTACGATGATGTGTTTCTTTTAACTTTTTTAGCTCTTAAATCACGGAAAAATTGTCTCAATAAATTGCTACACTCTTCTTCTAACACACCCTGTTCAACAATTGCACGATGATTAAATTGTGGTTGTTGTAGTAAATCCATTAAACTACCACTGCATCCTCCTTTAGGATCCATCGCGCCATATACAACCCGTGGTATACGACTCATTACAACCGTTCCAGCACACATGACACAGGGTTCTAATGTGACATATAATGTACAATCTTCTAAACGCCAACTTCCTATGACTTTAGCTGCCCGTTCTATTGCTAAGTGTTCAGCATGAGCAGTAGGCTGTTGCAGGGTTTCTCTTAAATTATGAGCACGTGAAATAATGTCGTTATCTTTAACGATCACTGCTCCGATAGGAACTTCACCAAGTTGTCGAGCTTTTTTCGCTTCTTCAATTGCACATTTCATGTAAAATTCATCATTTGTCATATGTGTCATCCCTTACTTATGATAAAATACTCAATGTCTATTTTAACATTTGGAGATGTAATTATGAATAAACCATTTATTGCAATAGAAGGTCCGATTGGCGTTGGCAAATCGTCTCTTACTCATAAAATTAGCCAAACCTTTAATTATTATGAAGAAAATGAAATCATTAATGAAAACCCCTTTCTCTCTGATTTTTATGATGATATTTCAAAATGGAGTTTTCAAACTGAAATGTTCTTCCTTTGTAATCGTTATAAACAAGCACAAGATATTGCAAAAATTAATCAAGGTGTGGTAAGTGATTACCATATTTATAAAAATAAAATATTTGCGCGCAATACACTTAACGAATCAGAATTTGATAAATTCAATCGTATTTTCAATATTTTAACTGAAGATCTTGAATTACCTAATATGATTATCTTTTTAGATGCTGATTTAGATGTACTGAAACGTCGCATTGCTAAACGTAATCGTAGTTTTGAACATCAAATTGAAGATAGCTACTTACTTAATTTAAAAAAGGATTATTTATCATTTTATGAAACATTAAAAAATGAAGGTGCTAATGTGATTTTAATCGACACTTCTGATTTAGATTTTGTGCAAAATGAATCAGATTATCAATTGATTTTAAACCAAATTAAACCCATGATAGGAGATATAACATATGAATAATTACGGTATCCCTCAAAATGCAATTATTACAATTGCTGGAACGGTAGGCGTAGGAAAATCTACATTAACCCAAGCGCTTGCTGATAAACTCAATTTCAGAACTTCATTTGAAAATGTAGACCATAACCCCTACTTAGATAAATTCTATAATGATTTTGAACGTTGGAGTTTCCACCTGCAAATTTATTTTTTAGCTGAACGTTTTAAAGAACAAAAACGCATGTTTGAATACGGAGGAGGCTTTATACAAGATCGTTCTATTTATGAAGATGTTGATATTTTCGCAAAAATGCATGAAGAACAAGGAACAATGAGTAAAGAAGATTTTAAAACTTACTCGGAATTATTTGAAGCAATGGTTATGACGCCCTATTTCCCTAAACCAGACGTTTTAATTTATTTAGATTGTGATTATGATGAAGTAATCGACCGTATTCATCAACGTGGCCGCGATATGGAAATGAATACTGATCCGGTATATTGGAAAAAGTTATTTAAACGCTATGAAAATTGGATTAACAATTTTAATGCTTGTCCAGTCGTAAGAGTGAATATTAATGAATATGATATTCATGAAAACCCTGACTCTTTAGATCCAATTATCGACAAAATTGCACATATTATTCAAACATATCGAAATGTAGATCATCGATAAAAAAAGAGACAGACTTTACTGTCTCATCTAGGCAAGAAGGATTGAATTAAACATGGGTATAAATACATGTTTAATTTAGTCCTTGGCTGCCAACATGTTATAAATATAGAAATAACCATTGATACTTTAATCTCTTTTTGTTTAATTATTTTGTGTATATTTTTTTAATACTTCTGGTACACTCACAGCTGTTTCAATTACGTAATCAGCATCCACAAGTTCCTCTTTTTTTGCGATACCACTTAATACACCAATGGCTAGACCTAATTTTGCATTCACTTTAGTCTTCATATCATTATTTGTGTCACCTACAATGGCTACATCTTCCGGTTTAACATCGTAATGATCAAAAAGTGGCTTAAGTACTTCAGGATTGGGTTTTTCAGCCGCATGCGCTTCAGTAGAAATGACTAAATCAAACGCATCTTTAGAATGTGTTTCTTCTAAAAATTGTGTCACTCCTTTTTCAGAGTCACTAGTCACAATACCAATTTTATAGCCTTCATATCGTAATGATTGAATCATATCATAAACGCCATCTATCCAGTTATTTTCTGGTTCACGACTATCTACTAATGCTTGACTTGTATCACGCGTCCATTGAGAAACATCTTTACCTGATTCGTCATTAAACGCATGAACAATTTCATCTAACGAGCCTGAACCCATAACAGAATCTGGACTAATCGTATCTTTAACAACGCCTAGTTTGCGAAGCGTTGCTTCTTTATTCGCTACAGGAAACGTGTCTAGGAAACTATTTACCAGGCGTACGCCAATTTTTTCCCAACTATGATCAAATTCAATTAATGTACCATCTTTATCAAATAATATCCATTCCATATATATACACTCCTTATTTCGTATTTCATTGTAATATACATTGTTCTTTTAAGTATAGTAAAAGAACTGCTTAGCATACGTTTATAAAAAAAGCCATACCTCTCTAGGTATGACTCAACTAAGAATATATAAAACTAGTTTTGAATAACTTTGGCATTACCATGCCTCAACGGGAATGAGACTATGTGTAAGGGAATAGTCTCTAAGAATAGCATACATCACTTCATTTTTATTGTCTACAACAAGTTGATAAGTATCAACATTCTATTTCATTATATATTTATAACCTTACAGGTGCGATATTAAAAAATTCTACTTTTCCACAGTTTTTGCATTCTGTAATAAATGTTTTAATATTTGATGTTTCAGTATCGTCAGAAACTGGAGAAAATACAAATTTATCTTCATGATATTTAATTTTAGGTGCTATACAACATGTATCATGATGTTTTTTCTTATGAAAATCAGACATTGTTTCAATTTCCTTGTTTGAATATTTAACTTCAGTCATTGTCATCACCTCTTATTTAATGTGTTTCAACTTTATCATAAACGATTAAAAAATTGTGCACAATTCCTTAATTGTTTACTTTTAATACCTAAATGTTAATTCGCTATAATTTAAATTATATATTAAGAAACACGCTTCTTATTTAGTAACTATATCTAAATAAAAAGCGTGCTTTACTAGTATTTAATGAAAATATATATTCAATTCGATTAGGGGGAACAATTAATTAATTTCTCGGTTCACCATTTACAAGAATACCACTTACTAAATCATATACTTTTTTAATGAAACTAAAGATATCTAACATGGTTTTCATCTCCTTAAATATGTTTACAATTAATAGTTTAGTACATATTTTAATTTATAGGGGATTTCTGCCTAAATTGATATGATTCATGCTAAAGTGTCTTGATTTCCCTATTATTTCATATTAAATGTTGCCTAGAAGTCCAAATTATTCATCAAGTTCCTAAAAAATGAAAGAGATGTATTGAAAAATAATAAAAAATTTGCCTTATTGCTTTTATATCTATAAGTGGTTTAATTAATAGATAATACAGTGATTACAATCTTCACTTAAAAAATGAATGAACTGATTCATCAAATTCCATAACATATCTTTGTGATATGCTATTGAGTAATTTTAACAATGATATTCATCATATCATTACTAAAAATGAAAGGATATATTCATGTTAATCATTATTTTTATTTTATTCGGAATCGGAATTGGATTATTTATATTAAGTTTCTTCTTAGCACAAAATGAAGGACTCGCTTATAAAACAATTAGCAGAGGGTTTTCTGCACTATTTGTATCACTTGGTATATTAGCATTAATGGGATATCTCATTAATTTTATTTCTTCACATTATTTAAATATCTAATTCCTTATATTTTCTATTCTCAACAAAGTGGAAAGACATCATTTAAAGTTGTCTTTCCACTTTTTCAATTTACTTTATTTTATTATTGGTCTCTTGATGATACTTGAATTAAATATATATCGTATTAATTACTCTAAGATTATCCAAATCACTGATAAAAATTGGAGCCAGATAATCAAACAGATCAAAATCATAATTAGCATTACTTTCATTGAAACTTAGTCTTACTAGTCGTGTACTAGCGAGGCTTTTTTCACATACAAAAAGGGGCTTTATGCCCCTAAAGATCTATATCATTTAAATGAATTTCATATGCTGAGATTACCTAAGTAATAATGGTATTAGGTATATGGTATTTGTAATAGAAGAAAAACACTAAGTCAAGGGTTGTCATTTAGGTAATCTCATTACTTATTATTACATAATAAAATTTAATTATCTATACTATTGAAATAAAAAAATAATATTTTTTACATTTAAATCTAATTAATTATTAAAATGATAAAAAATTGTTTATCTTTATTTGTAAAGGGTATAATTTAATTAGCAGAATATTTCGTTATAATATTTTGCTCTTTATTTATTTTACATCACCACTCTTACTTAGTTCGACATAAGCTATGTTAAGAGTGGTTTCTTTATACAAAAAGGAAGCCAACTCACTTTTTGATATACCCCCAAAAGTTGTTCTAAAATAAAAAACAACAAGCTAGAAATCACGTAGTTATAACGTTTCTAGCTTGTTTTTACAAGTTATTTATATTCCGGCACAATGACTCTCCAGCCATGTTTATCTTCTAATTTACCACTTTGGATACCAGTGTATGTGTCATATAATTTTTTAGTGATTTCTCCAGGTTCGTTATTATTAATCACAATTTCTCTATCTTCATATTTTAACGTACCTACTGGAGAGATGACTGCTGCCGTACCAGAACCAAATACTTCTGTTAATTCACCTTTATCGTAAGCTTCAAATAATTCATCAATAGATACTTTACGTTCTTCGACTTCATAGCCTAATTCTTTTGCTAATTCGATAATTGATTTACGTGTAATACCAGGTAAAATACTACCATTTAATGCAGGTGTTACTAATTTGCCATTTTCAACGAAGAAAATGTTCATACTACCTACTTCTTCAACATATTTTTGTTCAACGCCATCCAACCATAATACTTGATCATATCCTAAGTTATTCGCATTGGTTTGTGCTAATAAACTTGCTGCATAGTTACCTGCTACTTTAGCAAATCCTACCCCCCCACGAACTGCACGTACATATTCATCTTCAACATAAATTTTTGTTGATTTTAATGTATCACCGCCGTAGTAAGCGCCTGATGGAGATAAGATAATTAATAATTTGTATTTTTTAGAAGCACGAACACCTAAGATGCCTTCTGTAGCGAATACGAATGGACGAATATATAAAGATTGACCCTCGCCTTCTGGCACCCAATCACGTTCGATATCAACAAGTTGTTTCAAACCTTCTAATAATAATTCTTCATCTACTTTAGGCATCTCTAAACGCGCTAATGAATCATTGATACGTTTGAAGTTTTGATCTGGACGGAATAATACGACCTCACCATTATGTTTATATGCTTTTAAACCTTCAAATACAGCTTGACCATAGTGTAAACTTTGTGCTGCTGGAGAAATTTCAAACGGTGCATAAGGAACAATTTTTAATTCTTGCCAACCGCCTTTTTCTTCATCATAATCTACACTTAACATATAGTCAGTGAAATATTGCCCAAACCCAAGATTTCCTTCTGGTTTTTCTTTAAGTGTGTCACGTTGTTCAAATTTAACTTTTTCTGACATGTTGAAGCCTCCTAATATATTTCATGAATAAGATTTAATATAAATTATAGCAATCTCATATAGTCTATTCAATAAATTTTCTAAAAATTCAAATAAAATAAAAAATGAAACCCTTTTCTTTTTTATACTCTTTAAAAGAGAGTCAAATTCCAAACCACCTTTTTAATTATGAACTTATGTCTTTTCTTCATTTTCTTTAATCGTTCGTATCATTGTTTCTGTCATTTTAGCCAAATGATACTTTGGATTAAAGCCCCATTCTTTTCGAGAATAACTGGTATCAATATTATCTGGCCACGTATCTGCAATCGCTTGTCTTACTGGATCGACATTATAATCTAATGTAAATTCAGGAATATGTTTTTGAATTTCTTTCTTAATCATCTCAGGTTCAAAACTCATTGCGCTTAAATTATAACCATTGCGTATTACAAGTGTCTTACTATCCGCTTCCATAAGTTGAATAATCGCATCAATGGCATCGTCCATATACATCATATCCATATACGTATGTTTAGCGATATAACTCGTGTAGTGACCATGTCTAACCGCTTCGAAATATATTTCTACTGCGTAATCTGTAGTACCTCCGCCTGGCTCTTTGGTATGTGAAATGAGCCCTGGAAATCTTACACTACGTGTGTCGACACCAAACTTTTTAAAGTAATATTGGCATAATAATTCACCTGTAACTTTATTTATCCCGTACATTGTTGTCGGTTGTTGAATCGTATTTTGAGGTGTGTTTTTCTTAGGTGTAGACGCACCAAATGCCCCAATTGAACTTGGCATAAAGAAATGTAAGTCATACATTCTTGCAGTTTCTAAAGCATTCATTAACCCACCCATATTTAAATCCCAAGCCTGCAAAGGATTTTTTTCAGCTGTTGCAGAAAGTAACGCAGCCATATGCATAAGTGTATCTGCTCTAAAGTCTTCTACTACAGCCATCATTGCGTCACGATCTGTTACATCAAGTAATTCAAATGGACCATCATTAATCAATGAATGTGGTTCTAGCTCTTTAATATCAGTGGCTAATACATTATTTTTCCCATATAATTTTCTACATTTTAGTACCAATTCAGTTCCTATTTGTCCTAGTGCTCCTGTAATTACAATTCTCTTCATTATTATTTCTCCCTTTATCTTATCTATCCTAGTAGCGACTTTTTAGAACTCCCCATATTCTTAGATCCACTATATTATAAAACTATTTACATATATCATTAGATTGTACGTTAAAGTAATAATTTTATGCTTCTAATAAATTACTTATTTGATTTAATTTACGTTTTGTTTGTTAATTATTTTTAAAATTATCTTAAATTATTTTTTTCCTTCTTATATTTCAGCGCCTATATGCTACTATAAACTTGTAAATTATTTTTAAAAGGAGGCTAACATGAAGAAATATTTTGTATCACTCTTATTGATTTTCTTTATTGCTTTTGGATTATTATCTTTAACATCATATGCAGCAGAAGTTCCCGATACCGCTTCAACTTTACAAAATGATGCGATATCTTCCCAATCTAAAGCAATGACATCTTCACCACAAGAGAAAACATCTCAAAATCATCAAACTACTTTTTCAGAAAAAACAACTTTTGAAAAAGCGACTACGGAAAATGTCTCAACTATTAAAACCTCTCAAGATAATGTATCAACACAAAATAAGACTCAAATAGTTGAGCAACATATTTCTTCACCACAGACGAACTCAACATCATCGACAACTGTAACATCTCAAACGTCATCTGAAGTACCTACTCAAGAAAAAGCATCACAAACAACTCAAACATCATCGGCACAACTTCAAACTTCAAAAGAAAATATTACTGCACCAAAAGCAATGTCTCAAAAGACATCATCAACCTCTTCTGTTCAAACATCTCGCCCATCAACTAATGTATCAACCCAAAAGGCTACACTAACACAAACATCAAAATCTCAAGATACGACAACATTAAATCATAAGAACATTACAACTCAAACTACTTCAAATACTAAAGCAACTACACCATCATCTACAACACACGCTATTTTACATACAAATGATATTCATGGTCGCTTTGTAGAAGAAGACGGAAGAGTGATTGGCATGGCTAAAGTAAAAGGTCTTAAAGATCAAATTCAACCTGATTTAGTATTAGATGCGGGAGACGCTTTCCAAGGACTGCCTGTTTCAAATAAATCAAAAGGTGAAGAAATGGCAAAAGCGATGAATAGTGTAGGTTACGATGCTATGACAATCGGTAACCATGAATTTGATTTTGGTTATGATCAGTTAATGAAATTGCAACAACAGCTTAATTTCCCAATGTTATCATCTAATATTTATAAAGATGGCCACCTTATATTTAAACCATCTACAATCATAACTAAAAATAATATACGTTATGGGGTTGTAGGTGTGACAACACCTGAAACTAAAACAAAAACCTCTCCAACAGCAGTTAATGATATTGAATTTAAAGATCCACTTCCCAGTGTGACACAAGCAATGAATGATATTAAAGATAATGTAGACGTTTTTGTTATTTTATCTCACTTAGGTGTCGATAAATCTACAAGAAATATATGGCGTAGTGATTATTTAATTGATCAATTAACACAATCAAAACTATTTTCACACCCCATTTTCGTCGTAGATGGACATTCACATACCGTAATCGAACATGGTAGAGACTACGGCGCAAATAATGTACTTACTCAAACAGGTACAGCACTTGCAAATGTTGGACGTATTGATTTCGATGTACATAATGGAACTATTAATAATGTAAATGCCTCACTGATTAATGTGGCAGATACTAAAGAAGTTCCAACTGACTCTCAAATTGAAGCTCAAACACGTCAAGCAAATAACGAATTTTTAAAAGAAACCTCAACTGTGATTATTCCAAATAATCCAGTGACGTTAAATGGCGAACGTGAACACGTACGTACACAAGAAACTAATTTAGGGAACCTTATTACAGATGCTATGGAGGCTTATGCTGAAAAGAATTTCTCACATCGACCTGACTTTGCAGTCACAAATGGTGGTGGTATTAGAGCTTCTATTCAAACAGGCCAAGTAACTGAAAATGATGTTATAACAGTATTACCTTTTGGAAATTTAATTTCTCAAATTGAAGTTAAAGGTTCTGACGTTAAACAAGCATTTGAACATAGTTTAAGTTCTACTACCGATATTCAAGATGGGAAAAAAGTTTTAGCCCCAAGTGGTGGCTTTTTACAAGTATCAAATTCAATTCGCGTATACTTTAATCTTGATAAAGAATCTGGCCAACGTGTCAGTGCCATTAAAATCTTAAACAAATCAACTGGTAAGTATGAAAATTTAGATTCTAATCGTACATATTATGTAACGACAAATGATTTTACAGCTCATCAAGGTGATGGTTATGATATGTTCGGTGGAAAACGTGAGGAAGGAATCTCTTTAGATGCTGTTGTTTCACAATATATAAAAGAAGCTGATCTAAGTAGTTATGATACAGTGGATGCTGTACGAATCATCAATGGTCAACCTGAAATCGATGAACAAACTGATGATGCGACTACTACAAAACCGCATGATCAAACGACATCATCTCAATCAAATACACACCTAGAAGGAGCACAACCAAAACATCCAGGTAAAGTCTCTCAACCTAATAAAAAAGATAATGATCACAAAGTAGTTGCCATTCATGAAAGTCCTCATCCTTGTATCAACCATCATAAATCAATAGCACCAAAACATCATTCAAATGATATGGCAAATACAAACCATAAACATCTTACTTCAACGCATACTCAACAATGTCATACTCATGCTATAGCAATTGATAAACACAAAAATTATACTGGTACGCATGCACACATCAATCACTATGATGTTGCTCATCACCCTATCAAAACAATGCTATCTTTAGAAAATAAGTTAACTCAAGAATCACAATATCATAACATTGCACATTTGATTGGACCTTATCAATATCAATCTAATCAAGAACTTACATCATCTAAAGCATGTCATACGAATAAAGGATCAAGAGCGTATACATTACCTCTAAAGCATGGTACGGATTCAAATACTCATCATGATTCTATACACGTAGTGACAATAAATGACTCAGAAGCAACATCAGAATTAACTGGATATTATACAAATAAGCATCATGTACAACTTCCAAGCACAGGTAAAAAAGAGGCTAATTTAGAGCACGGTATTGCGATTTTATTAGTAACAACAGGTGCTGGATTGATATATCTTCGTCAACGTAAAAAATCAGCATAATATTTAAATAAAAATACCGTATCAGCCATGTCTACGTTATCACTGATACGGTATCTATGTTTTATACAGTATAGGGTTAATTAGTTTGTTGAGCTTTTTTATAAAAGTATTGTGCCACCACTATATCTACAATAGCTAAACCTACTGATTTAAATACTGTCACTTCTTCTTCATCATCACGTCCAGATATTTTTCCACTTACAATATCTCCTAGTTCACCATGTAGTGATCGCTCAGTAAGGATGCCTTCTTCTAATGGTACTTTTAAATCACCTGTTTCTTCCAATGCTGTTTCTGTAGATTCAACAACTATTTTATTAGCAATCAACATCGTTTCTGAAGGTAGTTCTTGCATTTCAGGTTTAAATGAACCTACTGCATTTAAATGAACACCGGGATGTAATGAATGAGAATACACCGGTTTATTTGAATTTGTAGCTGTCACAACAATATCTGCGTTTTCCATGGCTTGATCTGCTTCATCGAAGACTTTTGTTGACACGTGATACGTTTGTTTCACAAATTCAGCCAATGTTTCAGCTTTAGCTCTTGTACGACTCGAGATATGAAGCATTTCAATATCTCTCACTGCTAATATTGCTGCAATGAGCCCCTCAGCTTGATCTCCAGCGCCAATCACACACAATGTTTTTGCATTTTCACGCGCTAAATATTTTGTAGCTACACCAGAAATGGCGCCTGTACGAATCTTAGTTAAATAACTACCATCAAGTACAGCAAGGGTTTCTCCTGTATCATAATCGCTCAGCAAGACTGATCCAGTAATTGTTTTTTTATCTAGTTTAGGATTATTAGGTGCGAAAGTGACTGTTTTAATACCGACAATATTTAATTCATCTGATAAAGCTGGCATCACTAAATATCTATTTTCTTTATTAAAAGGTAACACATAACGTAATGGCGTTTCAGTTTTTCCTTCTGAAAACACCTGTAACGCATGACCGACTTCTTCAATCACTTCTTTCATATCTAATAAGTTTTGTTGATCTTGTTCATTTAAAACGATCATTTCATAAACCTCCACTATTTGGATATTGTTAAATGATAGATTAGAAGTAACAATCATTCAATTTAATCATTATATATTCTAATCCACTGAATATTAATATTTTTTATAGATTTTATTAACTTATTATTGTGATGATATAAAATTGATGATGTCTTTATATTATAAATAAAAGGTACAGTTTATATAATAAAGTGCCTTGCGATTTCATAACAATATGAAACTATTCATAAACTTTTGACACCCATCACTTTTCTTATGAGAAAAGTGATTTTTTTATATCTTCCTATAAATGATTACTATAATAGCTGTATTTCAATCTATAACACCTTCATTATAATAGGTAGCTTTATTATCTAAAAATACTTTTAAACTGTGATTATAGTATATAAGTTTTTGGTCTGCTTCTTCGATGGTCATCCATTTTATTTCTGAAATTTCATCTTTCATTTGTATATCTATGACTTCATTTTTAATTGTAGCTTTAAACATAATAAATAATGTGTGTACATTCATTTGAGTTGATTTACCTTCATTAATACTTACGATATCTCCAATCTTAGCATTAAGACCTGTTTCTTCCATTACTTCACGTTTCAAAGCTTCAATTAGCGTTTCTTCCTTTTCTACCTTTCCTCCTGGTAATGACCACCCCCCGCCATCTGTATTATTAACAAGTAATACTTTTCTTTCTTGATTTTGTATGAGCGCATATACGACTTTTAAATCTTTCACAGTTTCACCTTCCATCATTTGGAATTTCAAATCGACTTACTGGCTGGCCGTTTTTTTTAATGTACGAATTAATTTCATATCCTCCATGTTTTTTTATTACTTTTTGTGAAGCATAATTATAAGGATGACATGTCATCAATACTTTATGTATCCCCATTTTATTTAGTCTATTTAGTGCTTCTTCTAACATGCTTGAAGCATAACCATTTCCTCTGTATGGTTTGGCGACGCCATAGCCTACATGTCCTCCAATGTTTTTTAATTTATCATTAAGTTCATGACGAATATTTACTGCACCAACAATATCATCATTTTTAAAATAAAATAATGTTGTAGAAGGAACGGTATTCATATTTACGGGTGGATGATGCAATTGTTCGACCATTTGTTGAAAAGATTGATAATGTGCGACATCGACATTAGATGGAACAATTTTCTCATTGTTGTCATACCAATATTGTAAATATCGAATTAAACTTTCTTTATCTTTATACTCTAGTTTTCTTAATTCAAGCATGTATACACCTCTTTTTTTACAATTAGTGTACCACTAAAAATGAAAAACAATCCATTTATACATTTAAACTAATAGATGACTCAAATTAATTAAATGTTTATTTAATACTATTTAACCTTTTCCAACTTTTTAATACTTTAAGTGCTTGATCTAACATTTTTTAGTGCGTGCGACATAATCACCTACGACATCGATAGCTTTAGATAATGTACCGATTTGGAAATCAATTTTGTCTTGTAAGTTTAAATGTTTTACTATTCCTGCACCTTTATCTATCACAAAACCATGTGTCTCATCATTTTCTTTTATTATTGATTCATCATCATTTATTATCATCATAATCATTTTATATTATAAGATAATTCATTCATTTAATACCTGATAGTGTATCTTTTATTAAAATTATAATGAGTGACTACTGAGTTTAAGTAGAATTTGTTATACTAAAGTTCATAATAATTAGGAAGAAGTGGTCAATGTGTTTGATTGGTTTCAATTAGCCAGTGAAAAAGAAAATAGAATGATTCAAATGCGTCGCTATATGCATCAATATCCAGAGCCTTCATTTGAAGAAACGTGGACACATAACTACATTCTCAATCAGTTAAGTCATTTAGACTGTGAGATTGTGTCACCTGTAGGACGAAATGGTATCAAAGCAACTTTTAAAGGAAAAGAAAATGGTCCAACTATTGCATTTCGTGCAGACTTCGATGCATTACCAGTCCAAGAATTAAACGACGTTCCATATAAATCTAAAAACGATGGTTTTATGCATGCATGTGGACACGATGGTCATACTGCTATTTTATTAGGTGTTGCTGAAATTGTTCACGAACATCGTCACTTATTAAAAGGAAATGTTGTATTTATTTTTCAATATGGTGAAGAGATTATGCCAGGTGGCTCTCAAGAAATGATTGATGATGGCTGTTTAAACGATGTTGATAAAATTTATGGTACTCATCTTTGGAGTGGTTATCCTACTGGTACAATTTATTCAAGACCAGGTGCAATCATGGCTTCTCCAGATGAATTCTCGATTACCATTAAAGGTAAAGGAGGTCATGGGGCTAAACCTCATGAAACAATTGATCCAATTGTAATTATGGCTGAGTTTATACTAAGTGCTCAAAAAATCATTTCTCGTACCATTGATCCTGTAAAAGAAGCAGTATTAACCTTTGGTATGGTACAAGCAGGTTCTTCTGATAGTGTTATTGCAGATTCAGCATTTTGTAAAGGGACCGTACGTACCTTTGATACAAAACTACAAGCGCATGTTCAAGAGAAAATGGATAAGTTATTACAAGGTCTTGCATTAGCGAATGATATCACTTATGACATGGAGTATATTAGAGGGTATTTACCAGTTCATAATCATGAAGCAGCTTATGAAACAGTTAAACAAGCGGCAAATGAGTTACATTTACGTTTTAATAAATCAGAACTGATGATGATTGGTGAAGACTTTTCACACTATCTAAAAGTCCGACCTGGTGCATTTTTCTTAACTGGATGTGGCAATGCTGATAAAGGTATTACAGCCCCACATCACAATCCTCATTTTGATATTGATGAAGCAGCATTTAAATATGCTGCAAGTGAATTTCTTAAAATCTTAGAACTTGAAAGCGTTTTTTAATTCATTGTTAAATATGTATCGTAAATCTTAGAAAATAAACGATTGAACCAGCTCATAGATAGTATTTATCTATGAGCTGATTTATTAATATTTCTTACTAAATGAAAGCAAAGTGAACTTACGTCTTATTTTCAAATAAAAAAAGACCCCCACTAAGGGAGTCTTCCATATCAAATAATAAATTATTCGAAGATTTCAGTTACAACGCCTGATCCTACAGTACGTCCACCTTCACGGATTGAGAAACGAGTACCGTCTTCAATCGCGATAGGAGCGATTAATTCTACTGTCATTTCAACGTTGTCACCAGGCATTACCATTTCAGTACCTTCTGGTAAGTTAACAACACCAGTTACGTCAGTAGTACGGAAATAGAATTGTGGACGATAGTTAGAGAAGAATGGAGTATGACGTCCACCTTCATCTTTTGATAAAACGTATACGTCTGCTTTGAATTTTGTGTGAGGTGTAATTGAACCTGGAGCAGCTAATACTTGACCACGTTGTACATCTTCACGAGCAACACCACGTAATAAAGCACCGATGTTGTCACCAGCTTCAGCGTAGTCTAATAATTTACGGAACATTTCTACACCAGTAACAGTTGTTTTAGAAGTTTCTTTGATACCAATAATTTCAACTTCTTCACCAACTTTGATTTGACCACGTTCAACACGGCCTGTAGCAACAGTACCACGACCAGTGATTGAGAATACGTCCTCAACTGGCATCATGAATGGTTTATCAGAGTCACGTTCTGGAGTTGGAATATAATCATCAACTGCTTGCATTAATTCTAAGATTTTTTCTTCGTATTGAGCATCGCCTTCTAAAGCTTTTAAAGCTGAACCAGCGATTACAGGTACGTCGTCACCTGGGAAGTCGTATTCAGATAATAAGTCACGTACTTCCATTTCAACTAATTCTAATAATTCTTCATCGTCAACCATGTCAACTTTGTTTAAGAATACTACTAATGCTGGTACACCAACGTTACGTGATAAAAGAATGTGTTCACGAGTTTGTGGCATTGGACCATCAGCAGCAGATACTACTAAGATAGCGCCGTCCATTTGAGCAGCACCAGTGATCATGTTTTTAACATAGTCAGCGTGTCCTGGGCAGTCAACGTGAGCATAGTGACGTTTGTCAGTTTGATATTCGATGTGTGCAGTATTGATTGTAATACCACGTTCTTTTTCTTCTGGAGCGTTGTCAATCATGTCATATGATTGTGCTACAGTGTCACCATTTTTAGCTAATACAGTTGCGATAGCAGCTGTTAAAGTAGTTTTACCATGGTCAACGTGACCGATAGTACCAATATTGGCATGTTCTTTTGAGCGATCAAATTTTTCTTTTGCCATTATTAAATCTCTCCTATTCTAGTTAAGTTATTTCAATATTATCTCTCATGATAGTTACTCACTATCATGAGACATAATGATTGTTCTAAAAAGAATTCATAGTTCTTTTATAATGCATTTTGGATAAAAAATCAATTCATAAAGATGAATGCTTAATTAATAAGCTCAAGCTGTATTTTACCTAGATTTACTAGTTAAAACAAGTTATATTATTCACCTTTATTTTTTTTGATGATTTCTTCAGCAATTGATTTTGGAACTTCTGCATAATGGTCAAAGTACATAGTGTAAGTACCGCGACCTTGAGTGTTAGAACGTAATGAAGTTGCATAACCAAACATTTCTGAAAGTGGTACATAAGCGTTAACAACTTGTGCATTACCACGTGGTTCCATACCATCAACACGTCCACGACGAGCTGTTACGTCACCCATGATATCGCCCATGTATTCTTCAGGCATTTCAATTGTAACTTTCATCATTGGTTCTAAGATAACTGGATCACATTTTTTAGCAGCTTCTTTAAGTGCTAATGATGCAGCAATTTTGAAGGCCATTTCTGATGAATCGACATCATGGTATGAACCATCAAATAATTTAGCTTTAACATCAATTAATGGATAACCAGCTAATACACCGTTTTCCATAGCATCTTTAAGACCAGCTTCAACTGATGGAATGTATTCACGAGGAACTACACCACCAACGATAGCGTTTTCGAATTCGAACCCTGCGCCAGTTTCATTTGGAGTGAATTCAATATGAACATCACCATATTGCCCACGACCACCTGATTGACGAGAGAATTTACCTTGAACTTGAGCAGATTGTTTAAATGTTTCACGATATGAAACCATTGGTGCACCTACGTTACATTCAACGTTGAATTCTTTTTTCATACGGTCTACTAAGATATCTAAGTGTAACTCACCCATACCGCCGATAATAACTTGTCCAGTTTCTTCGTCAGTATGTGCATGGAAAGTAGGGTCTTCTTCTTGTAATTTAACTAAAGCTTGAGTCATTTTATCTTGGTCAGCTTTAGACTTAGGTTCTACTGATAAGTGAATAACTGGTTCTGGGAATTCCATTGATTCCAAGATAATGTCATTTTTCTCACCACATAAAGTGTCACCAGTACCTGTTTCTTTAAGACCTACAGCTGCAGCGATATCTCCTGAGTAAACAGTATCAATTTCTTGACGAGAGTTCGCATGCATTTGTAATAAACGACCTACACGTTCACGTTTGTTTTTTGTTGAGTTTTTAACGTATGAACCAGATGTTAACGTACCTGAATATACACGGAAGAAAGTTAACTTACCAACATAAGGGTCAGTCATAACTTTGAAAGCTAATGCTGCGAATTCGCCATTATCGTCAGCTTTTGCAATGACTTCTTCATCAGGATTTTCAGCACGATGACCTACGATAGGTTTAACATCTAATGGTGATGGTAAGTAATCAATTACTGCATTAAGCATTAATTGAACACCTTTGTTTTTGAATGCTGTACCACAAAGTACTGGGTAGAATTCTACGTCAGTAGTGGCTTGACGGATAGCATTTTTTAATTCAGCTACTGAAATTTCTTCGTCACCAAGATATTTTTCCATTAATTCGTCGCTAGTTTCTGCAACTGCTTCGATTAAATTAGAACGAGCTTCTTCTGCTCTTTCTTTGTGATCTTCAGGAATTTCAATTTCATCAATTTCTGTACCTAAGTCATTTGTATATTTGAAACATTTCATTTCAACTAAGTCGATGATTGCTTCAAATTCATCTTCGGCACCAATTGGTAATTGGATAGGTGCTGCATTTGCTTGTAAGCGATCATGTAATGTGCTTACTGAATACTCAAAGTTTGCACCAAGTTTATCCATTTTGTTAACGAATACAATACGAGGAACACCATAAGTAGTAGCTTGACGCCAAACAGTTTCAGTTTGAGGTTCTACACCTGATTGAGCATCAAGTACAGTAACCGCACCATCAAGTACACGTAATGAACGTTCAACTTCTACAGTGAAGTCTACGTGCCCTGGTGTATCGATAATGTTAACGCGGTGGTCTTTCCAAGAAGCTGTTGTTGCAGCTGATGTGATTGTAATACCACGATCTTGTTCTTGTTCCATCCAGTCCATTTGTGAAGCACCTTCATGTGTTTCACCAATTTTGTGGATACGACCTGTATAATAAAGAATACGTTCAGTCGTTGTAGTTTTACCAGCATCGATGTGAGCCATGATACCGATATTACGAGTGTTTTTCAAAGAAAAGTCTCTAGCCATTGTTTTTCTCCTTCCAGTTATTACTGAATAAGTACTATAGAATATGGCGATGCCCTAAGCATGAACCATTTTACTTGGTAAACCAATATGACGGAACACACTCAGGGTTAAAGCTTTAATCTTACCAACGATAGTGAGCGAATGCTTTGTTCGCTTCAGCCATTTTGTGAGTGTCCTCACGTTTTTTGACTGCACCACCTGTATTATTAGCAGCATCTAAGATTTCGTTAGCTAAACGATCTTCCATAGTTTTTTCACCACGAAGACGAGCGTAGTTTACTAACCAACGTAATCCTAAAGTCGTACGACGTTCTGGGCGCACCTCAACAGGTACTTGGTAGTTTGAACCACCTACACGACGCGCTTTTACTTCTAATACTGGCATAATGTTGTTAATAGCTTCTTCGAATACTTCTAAAGCATCACGACCACTGCGTTGTTCTACAAGGTCAAATGCAGAATAAAGAATTCTTTGTGCTGTTCCGCGTTTACCGTCTAACATAATTTTGTTAATTAATTTTGTAACTAACTTAGAGTTATGAATTGGATCTGGTAATACGTCTCTTTTAGGTACTGATCCTTTACGAGGCATTATAAAGTCCTCCCTTCCTATTATAATATATTCTTAAAAATTGATAGTAAAATTTACACAATCTTAAACTTAATTTTTAGGTTTTTTAGTTCCGTATAATGAACGTCCTTGTCTACGTCCATCTACACCTGAAGTATCAAGCGCACCACGTACAATATGGTAACGCACACCAGGTAAGTCTTTTACACGTCCACCACGTACAAGTACAACACTGTGTTCTTGTAAGTTATGGCCGATACCAGGAATGTATGCGTTGATTTCAATGTTATTTGATAAACGCACACGAGCGTATTTACGTAACGCTGAGTTAGGTTTTTTAGGTGTCATTGTACCTACACGAGTACAAACACCACGTTTTTGAGGTGAGTTTAAGTGAGTAAATTGTTTCTTTTTACTATTGAAACCTCTGTTTAACGCTGGTGAATCTGATTTTTTAGATTTACTTTGTCTAGGTTTACGTACTAATTGATTAATAGTTGGCATTGAATGTCCTCCTCTCTTCATTTTTTAATTCCACACATCCAGGTGGTTCATTTTTAGGTTAAATAAAATTTAGTAAGTGTAAAAACTTACTAATTCTCATTCAATAACGCAACAATTGTCGCATTAACATTAATACCTACTGCTTTTCCTAAAGCCGATTTGCTTTCGAAATAAGTAATCGGTATACTTTTATGATTGATTTGGCTAAATACTTGAGCTAATAAATATATCTCAACATCTTTAGCAATAATCAATGATGTAACTTGATCTTTTTTCAACGCTTTTAACGTTTGTTTAAGACCAACTACAAAATGTTGTTTGTTAAAGCGTGCAACTTTTTCATTAGACATTAAATATCCTCCAAAGTTCTGCTTGCATCAACCTTTACAATAATAACACTTTATATAATAATTAGTCAACATTTTTTATCATTTTCTGTAAATATTAAAAGAAAAGAACTTGGAACAAATTAAAGTTCCAAGTTACTTTCACATTAATTACTCAGTCACTTCTGCTTCGTCAGTTTCAGCAACTGGAGTACCCACTTTATCGTATTTAACGTCACTATAACGTCTCATACCTGTACCAGCTGGGATAAGTTTACCAATAATAACATTCTCTTTAAGTCCAAGTAAGTCATCGCGTTTACCTTTAATAGCAGCATCAGTAAGTACACGAGTAGTTTCTTGGAAAGAAGCCGCAGATAAGAAGCTTTCTGTTTCAAGAGATGCTTTAGTAATACCAAGTAATACTGGTTTTGCAGTAGCTGGGCGTTTACGTTCTTTAAACGCTTCTCTATTAGCATCAGTAAAGTTATGAATATCTACTAATGAACCTGGTAGAAGTTTAGTATCACCAGCTTCAATAATTCTTACTTTACGTAACATTTGTCTAACCATTACTTCAACGTGTTTATCGTCAATTTCTACACCTTGCATACGATAAACTTTTTGCACTTCTTTAAGTAAGTAGCTTTCAGTCGCGTTTAAACCAGCAACAGCTAAGAAGTTCTTAGGTTCAATAGAACCTTCAGTTAATACTTCTCCACGTTCTACTGATTGGCCAATTTCTACTTTAATTCTTGAAGTACCTGAAGCAAGATAAGATCTTGTTTCATTAGCGCCTTTAATCACAATTTCTTGTTGGCGATCTTTTGCTAATTTAATATCTTCAACGACACCTTCGATTTCAGTAATTACCGCTTGACCTTTAGGGTTACGTGCTTCAAAGATCTCTTGGATACGAGGAAGACCTTGAGTGATATCGCTTCCTGCTACCCCACCTGTATGGAAAGTACGCATTGTAAGTTGAGTACCAGGCTCACCAATTGATTGAGCGGCAATAGTACCAACTGCTTCACCTACTTCAACTTTTTCACCTGTAGCAAGGTTTTTACCGTAACATTTTTCACATACACCATGACGAGTATTACATGTAAATGCTGAACGGATATACATTTTTTCAATACCTGCATCTGTAATTTTCTTAGCAATTTCAGGTGTGATTAATTCATCAGGACGAATAATGATTTCATTCGTTTCAGGATGACGAATTGTTTCTTTAGAATAACGTCCTTCAATACGTTCGACAAATGGTTCAATCATTTCTGTACCTTCTTTAATATCAGAAACTAATAAACCACGGTCCGTACCACAATCTTCTTCACGAACGATAACATCTTGTGCAACGTCAACAAGACGACGAGTAAGATAACCTGAATCAGCTGTTTTAAGTGCTGTATCGGCAAGACCTTTACGCGCACCATGCGTTGAGATGAAGTATTCTAATACTGTTAAACCTTCACGGAATGATGAAGTAATTGGTAACTCAATAATTTTACCTGATGGCGCAGCCATTAACCCACGCATACCGGCTAATTGTGTGAAGTTAGATGCGTTACCACGGGCACCTGAGTCACTCATCATAAAGATTGGGTTTGTTTTTTCAAGTGATTGCATTAATTCGCCTTGAATTTGATCTTTAGCATCTGTCCAAATTTCAACAACTGCGTTGTAACGTTCATCTTCAGTGATTAAACCACGATTAAATTGTTTAGATACACGTTCTACTAATTTTTCATGTTCATCTAAAATTTGTTGTTTATCTGGAAGTACTACGATATCAGATACACCAACTGTGATACCAGCTTTAGATGAGAATTTGAATCCTAAATCTTTCATACGGTCAAGCATCATTGATGTATCTGTGATGCTAAATCTGTTAAATACTTCAGCAATAATATTACCTAAGAATTTTTTGTTGAAAGGTGCAGTAAGTTCTTGCTCTTCGAAGTAAGCTTTAAGACCACCTTCACCTAATTGTGTTGGATCAACAAAATATTTATCAGGTGTTTTATCTTCTAAGTTTTCTTGAGTAGGTTCATTAATATATGCAAATGAATCTGGAATGATTTCATTAAAGATCACTTTACCTACAGAAGTAGCTAAAATTTTATTATTTTGTTCTTCTGTAAATGTAGGATTATTAAGTGAACGTGCATGTAAACCTATACGAGTGTGTAGATGCACATAACCATTTGCATATGCTTTAAGTACTTCATTTGTATCATTAAAGATTATACCAGTATTTACAGCATCTTTACGTTCTAAAGTTAAGTAATAGTTACCTAATACCATATCTTGTGATGGTGTAACAACTGGTTTACCATCTTTAGGGTTCAAGATATTTTGTGCTGCTAACATTAACATACGTGCTTCAGCTTGTGCTTCTTTAGATAATGGTACGTGTACCGCCATTTGGTCACCATCAAAGTCAGCGTTATAAGCTGTTGTTACAAGTGGATGTAAACGGATTGCACGTCCTTCTACTAAAGTAGGCTCGAAAGCTTGAATACCTAATCTGTGAAGCGTTGGGGCACGGTTAAGTAATACTGGGTGTTCTTTAATGACATCTTCTAATACATCCCATACTTCATCATCCATGCGTTCAATTTTACTTTTCGCATTTTTAATGTTTGTTGCAATTTCACGTTGCACTAATTCTTTCATTACGAAAGGTTTAAATAATTCAAGTGCCATTTCTTTTGGAAGACCACATTGATACATTTTTAAGTTTGGTCCTACCGCGATAACTGAACGGCCTGAGTAGTCAACACGTTTACCAAGTAAGTTTTGACGGAAACGACCTTGTTTACCTTTTAACATATGTGATAAAGATTTCAATGGTCTATTACCTGGACCAGTTACTGGACGACCACGACGACCATTATCGATTAATGCATCTACTGCTTCTTGTAACATACGTTTTTCGTTTTGCACGATGATACCAGGAGCACCAAGATCTAATAAACGTTTCAAACGATTATTACGGTTGATAACACGACGATATAAATCATTTAAGTCACTTGTTGCAAAACGTCCACCATCTAATTGAACCATAGGACGAATTTCTGGTGGAATAATTGGTAGTACATCTAAAATCATCCATGAAGGATTATTTCCAGAATTTCTAAATGATTCCACAACTTCTAAACGTTTAATTGCACGTGTTAATCTTTGTCCAGTTGCTGATTCTAATTCATCACGTAATGCTTTTAATTCTTCATCTAAGTCAATTTCTTCTAATAGGTCTTTAATACCTTCTGCACCCATTTTTGCTACAAATTGACCTGGGTATTTATCATAATATTCTCTGAATTCAGCTTCAGATAATAATGATTTTTTCTCTAATCCAGTTGGACCTGGATCTACAACCACATAAGAAGCAAAATAAATAACTTCTTCTAATGATCTTGGAGACATATCTAATAAAAGACCCATGCGACTTGGAATACCTTTAAAGTACCAAATGTGAGAAACAGGTGCTGCTAATTCAATATGCCCCATTCTTTCACGACGAACTTTAGATTTTGTGACTTCTACACCACAACGGTCACAAACCATGCCTTTGTAGCGTACACGTTTGTACTTACCACAACTACACTCCCAGTCTTTTGTAGGTCCAAAAATTCTTTCACAGAAAAGACCATCTTTCTCAGGTTTCAAAGTACGATAGTTTATTGTTTCTGGTTTTTTCACTTCACCATATGACCAAGAACGGATTTTTTCAGGTGAGGCTAAACCGATTTTCATATAATGGAAATTATTTACATCAATCAAGGAGCCTACCTCCTTCAATTTAGATTAGCTGTGCTATTTGATTGATTTACATTTACTGAAACTGACATCACATACATAAGATGCACATCAGTGCGCAATCTAAATCTTGATGAGATTAAAATTACGCAACTCATGTTTATTCATCTTAAATCTATAATTTTATTATTCGTTAGTTTCTTTTTGAGTTTCTGGAACATCTTTTTGTTGTAAATCTACTTTGCGCTCAGTTGCATCTTCATCATCAACATCGGCCATTTCGATTTCATTATCATGTTCATCCATAACTTTTACATCTAAACCTAAACTTTGTAATTCTTTCATCAATACTCGGAATGATTCAGGAACACTTGGTCTTGAAATGTTTTCACCTTTAACGATAGATTCGTATGTTTTAACACGACCTACAGTATCGTCAGATTTATAAGTTAAGATTTCTTGTAATGTGTATGCTGCACCATAAGCTTCAAGTGCCCATACCTCCATCTCACCGAAACGTTGTCCACCGAATTGTGCTTTACCACCAAGTGGTTGTTGTGTAACAAGTGAGTAAGGTCCAGTTGAACGTGCATGCAATTTATCGTCAACCATGTGAGCAAGTTTAAGCATATACATTACTCCAACAGAAATACGATTATCAAATGGTTCACCAGTACGTCCATCATATAATACTGTTTTACCATCACGTGCCATACCAGCCTCTTCGATTGTAGACCATACATCATCGTCGTTTGCACCATCGAATACTGGAGAAGCAACATGAATACCTAAGTTTTTAGCAGCCATACCTAAATGTAACTCTAAAACTTGTCCAATGTTCATACGTGATGGTACACCTAGTGGGTTTAACATGATATCGATTGGACGTCCGTCTGGTAAGTAAGGCATATCTTCTTCAGGAACAATCTTAGAGATAACCCCTTTGTTACCATGACGACCACACATTTTGTCCCCAACATGGATTTTACGTTTTTGAACGATATATACACGAACAAGTTGGTTCACACCTGGTGATAACGTATCATCGCCTTCTTCACGATTAAATACTTTAACGTCTAGAACGATACCACCTGCACCATGTGGGACACGTAATGAAGTATCACGAACTTCTCTTGCTTTTTCACCAAAGATGGCGTGTAATAATCGTTCTTCTGCAGTTAATTCTGTGACACCTTTTGGCGTTACTTTACCAACTAAGATATCTCCATCTTTAACTTCTGCACCGACGTATATAATACCACGATCGTCTAAGTTTTTAAGTGCATTTTCAGAAACGTTAGGAATATCACGTGTAATTTCTTCAGGCCCTAATTTAGTATCACGTGCTTCAGATTCGTATTCTTCAATATGAATTGAAGTATATACATCGTCTTTAACTAATCGTTCACTCATGATAACGGCATCCTCATAGTTATATCCGTCCCAAGTCATGAAACCTACAACGACGTTACGACCTAATGCCATTTCTCCTAATTCCATTGAAGGACCATCAGCTAAAATTTCATTGTATTCTACAACGTCACCTACAGAAACGATTGGACGTTGGTTATAACAAGTACCAGAGTTTGAACGTTTAAATTTAGCTAATGGGTAACGATCTAATTCGCCTTCATGTTCAGTTCCATTTTCCTCAACTAAACGACGAACTAAGATTTCATTAGATTCAACGTGTTCAACACGACCTCTATGTTTTGCAGTAATTGCTGCACCAGAGTCACGAGCTGCCACATGTTCCATACCTGTACCCACAAATGGAGCTTCAGGATTCATCAATGGTACTGCTTGACGTTGCATGTTCGCACCCATTAACGCACGGTTAGAGTCATCGTTTTCAAGGAATGGAATACAAGCTGTCGCTGCTGATACTACTTGTTTAGGAGATACATCCATGTAGTCCATTTTTTCTTTTGCCATAACAGTGTTGTTACCACGGAAACGACATACCACTTCATCATCTAGGAAACGACCATTTTCATCTAAACGAGAATTGGCTTGTGCAACTACATAGCTATCTTCTTCATCAGCAGTTAAATAATCAATTTGATCAGTAATTGAATTGGTATCAATATCTACTTTACGATATGGTGTTTCGATAAAACCAAATTCATTTACACGTGCATAACTAGATAATGAGTTAATTAAACCAATGTTTGGTCCCTCTGGTGTTTCAATTGGACACATACGACCATAGTGAGAATAGTGTACGTCACGAACTTCCATTTGTGCACGTTCACGTGTTAAACCACCAGGTCCTAAAGCAGAAAGACGACGTTTATGTGTTAACTCTGCTAATGGGTTAGCTTGGTCCATGAATTGAGACAATTGAGAACTACCAAAGAATTCTTTAATTGAAGCAATTACAGGTCTAATATTAATTAATTGTTGTGGTGTAATTGAATCAGTATCTTGAATAGACATTCTTTCGCGAACGACACGTTCCATTCTAGATAAACCAATTCGGAATTGGTTTTGTAACAGTTCACCTACTGAACGTAAACGACGATTACCTAAATGGTCAATATCATCTGTATAACCAATACCATTCAATAAGTTAAAGAAATAACTCATTGAGGCAATAATATCTGCTGGTGTAATACATTTCACTTCTGAATCAGGTAATGCATTACCAATCACTGTTGTAGTGCGTTCTTCTTCATCATTTGGAACATACACTTTAATTGATTGAATTTCTACAGGTTCATCAATAACGCTACCTTCTAACTCGAACACTTCACTGTTTGCATTTGACTCTAAAACATTCATAATTTCGTCTAATTTACGACGATCTAAAACTGTTCCTTCTTCAGCAACAATTTCACCTGTTTCGCTGTCAACGATTGGTTCCGCTAATTTTTGGTTAAATAAACGATGTTTTAAGTGTAACTTTTTATTTGTTTTATAGCGACCAACACTTGCTAAATCATAGCGTTTAGGGTCGAAGAAACGTGAATATAATAAGCTTTTTGCGTTTTCAACTGTTGGTGGTTCACCAGGACGTAAACGTTCATAGATTTCTAATAAAGCTTGTTCAGTATTTTCAGTACTATCTTTTTCAAGCGTATTACGTAAGTATTCACTGTCTCCTAGTAAATCGATAATTTCTTGATCACTAGAGAATCCTAAAGCACGTAATAATACTGTTAAAGGTAATTTACGTGTTCTATCAATTCGAACGTAAACGATGTCTTTAGCATCTGTTTCATATTCTAACCACGCACCACGGTTTGGAATAATCGTTGCGTCGTAATTTTCACGTCCATTTTTATCTATTTTTTCATTAAAATACACTGATGGTGAACGTACTAATTGTGAAACGATAACACGTTCTGCACCATTAATTACGAACGTACCAGTATCTGTCATCAATGGGAAGTCACCCATGAAAACTTCTTGTTCTTTAACTTCACCAGTTTCTTTGATAATGAGACGTACTTTAACACGAAGAGGTGCAGCATAAGTAGCGTCACGGTTTTTTGATTCTTCTAAATCATATTTTGGTTCACCTAATCTATAATCCACAAATTCTAAAGATAGGTTTCCAGTGAAATCTTCAATTGGTGAAATATCACGGAACATTTCTAATAAACCTTCTTTTAAGAACCAGTCATAAGATTTAGTTTGAATTTCTATTAAGTTAGGTAATTCTAATACTTCTGAAATTCTCGCATAATTTCTACGTTTACGATGTCTTCCATATTGGACAACTTGACCTGCCAAACAGATTCACCCCTCAAATATTGTGTTGAACTTATACACAAAATTTCACATAACAAGACAAAAAGAAAACGGCAACACAATTGATGACACCATTTTCGATTCTTTTCTTATTCTTGTTTATCGTGCTCATTTTGCGTAAAAGTACACACTTGTTGAACATAAATTTTTACATTTTATAACTATATCAGAATACCATTTTGAAATCAACCTTTTTGGCTCTTCAGTATATAGTACCCTTTACTTTTGTTCACAGTTTCTACATTATTAAATATTTCTTCCATTTTCTTTTTAGCAGAAGGCATACCTTGCTTTTTCTGAATGACAACATAGAGTTCACCTTGATTTTTTAGCTTTTGATATGCTTCTTCAAAGATTCGATGAACAACATTTTTCCCAGCTCTAATTGGTGGATTTGTTAATACAAAGTCAAAGTACTCATTCTCAACTTGTGACAGACCATCACTTTCTGTAATGATAACATTATCAATTTGATTTTGCTTTTTGTTCTTTTCAGCTAAATGTAAAGCTCGATGATTCACATCCACCATAGTCATTTGATGGTGTGGTGACACTTTAGCAATCATTAAACCAATTGGACCATAACCACAGCCAACATCAATGATACGTTTACTTGGACCTGGTGGATGTTCATTTAAAAACGTTTGTACTAATAAATCAGACCCAAAGTCTACTTTTCCTTTTGAAAAAACGCCCGCATCTGTCGTTAGTTTTAACGGAGATTTATGATAAAAGTATTGAATTGTTTTTTCATCACTTTGTACTTCAGGATTTTCATCATAATAGTGACTCATGATTTCACCTCTTTATTCGTTCATCTATTTGATTAGAAAATGAATTAAAACCCCGTTATCAACAATAACGGGGTTTTAATTTCTCAAAGAATGCAAGTAATCATTAAAGCTTTCACTCTAAAGTGACTAAGTTAAAATGATTTACTTATATATTAAGTTAAGATACTAGAATTATTTTAATTCTACAGTAGCTCCAACTTCTTCTAATTGTTCTTTAAGTTTTTCAGCATCTTCTTTAGCAACAGCTTCTTTGATTACTTTAGGAGCGTTGTCTACTAATTCTTTAGCATCTTTTAAGCCTAAGCCAGTTGCTTCTTTAACTGCTTTAACAACTTTGATTTTTGAAGATCCAGCTGAAGTTAATTCAACGTCAAATTCAGTTTTTTCTGCGGCAGCATCTCCGCCACCAGCTGCACCAGCTGCTGCTACAGGAGCTGCTGCTGTTACACCAAATTCTTCTTCAATTGCTTTTACTAAATCGTTTAATTCTAATACTGACATTTCTTTAATTGCTTCAATGATTTGTTCTTGATTAGCCATTTTATTATTCCTCCATTTATTTTAAAATTTTATGCGCAATTATTCAGCGCTTTCTTCTTTTTGTTCTCCAACAGCTTTAACCGCATAAGCGAAGTTGCGTACTGGAGCTTGTAATACTGATAAAAGCATAGATACAAGACCATCGTGTGAAGGTAATGAACCAACAGTTTTAACTTCTTCTGCTGAGATAACGTTACCTTCCATAACGCCTGTTTTAATTTCTAAAGCTTCATGTTCTTTAGCAAATCCTGAGATCACTTTCGCTGGAGCAACTACATCATCAGTAGTTGTAGCGATAGCTGTAGGACCAGTTAAGAATTCATCTAAGCCTTCGATACCTGCTTTTTCAGCTGCACGACGAACTAATGTGTTTTTGTATACTTTATACTCAACACCAGCTTCACGTAATTGAGCACGTAAATCAGTTACTTCCGCAACAGTTAAACCACGGTAGTCCACGATAACAGTTGAAACTGAATTTTTAAGTTGTTCAGCGATAACGTCAACTTGTTGTTTTTTAGCTTCAATAATAGCAGACATTCAGACACCTCCATTTTTATTTTTGGTGCTTTTTTAATAAAAAAAGCACTTTCTACCCACGGCAAAAAGTGCTTGAAAGATCATTATAATAATCATCACGTTCAAGTCAATTTTAGCCTCGGTAGGATATTGTTTTAAGTTAAAGATTAACTCCTACTGTCTTAGGTAAAATAATCACAATAAATAATATAACTTGTTTATTGTAATATGTCAATTGTTTTTTAAAAAAAGACTGGAAGAAAATGATCTTATCTTTTTCAAAATAAGCAATGATTATCTACCAGTCTACAATCTATTCATATATTTGAAATTAAAGTTTAAAAGATGAAGTATCTACTTTAACTCCAGGACCCATTGTTGTAGTTACAGCAACAGATTTGAAGTAAGTACCTTTAGCAGATGCTGGTTTAGCTTTAGCTAAAACATCTTGTAAAGCATTAAAGTTTTCAACTAATTTTTCTTCGTCGAAAGATACTTTACCAATCGTAGCATGTACGATACCTGCTTTTTCAGCACGATATTCAACTTTACCAGCTTTAATTTCTTCTACAGCTTTTTTAACGTCCATAGTTACTGTACCAGTTTTAGGGTTTGGCATTAAACCTTTAGGTCCTAATACACGACCTAATTTACCAACTTCACCCATCATGTCAGGTGTAGCTACTACTACGTCAAAGTCGAACCAACCTTGTTGAATTTTTTGAGCATATTCAGATTCACCCACGTAATCTGCGCCTGCTTCTTCTGCTTCTGTAATTTTATCGCCTTTAGCAAAAACTAATACACGTTGTGATTTACCAGTACCGTTTGGTAGCACTACTGCACCACGGATTTGTTGGTCATTTTTACGTGTATCAATACCTAAACGGAATGCTACTTCAACTGATGCATCAAAGTTAGCGATACTAGTTTCTTTAGCTAATTTAATTGCTTCTTCAACACTATAGTATTTAGTACGGTCAACTTTATTAGCTGCTTCTTGATACTTTTTACCTTTTTTAGCCATTTATTGTTCCTCCTTTAGTGGTTTTAGCGGAATTTCCTCCCACGCTTACTTGTGTGATTTACACAAGTTAAGAGCAGATAACAGATGATGTCATTAATAAATATTAATTTACTAAAGACTAATCATAGACAATATATGTTGTCGTTTCTGTTACCTGCTATCGTCTATCAGTTTATTTCAAATTCAAACTCATTTTCATTTAATAATTATTGTACAGTGATACCCATACTACGTGCAGTACCTTCGATAATACGCATAGCTGCTTCTTCGTCTGCAGCGTTTAAGTCTTGCATTTTTGTTTGAGCAATTTCACGTACTTGATCTTTAGTTACTGTAGCAACTTTAGTTTTGTTTGGTTCACCAGAACCTTTTTCAACGCCAGCTGCTTTTTTAAGTAGTACTGGAGCCGGTGGAGTTTTAGTAATGAATGTAAATGAACGATCTTCATATACACTGATTTCTACCGGAATGATTAAACCTGCTTGTTCTTGTGTACGTGCATTGAATTCTTTACAGAATCCCATGATGTTCACACCTGCTTGACCTAATGCTGGACCAACTGGTGGTGCTGGGTTCGCTTTACCTGCAGGAATTTGTAATTTAACTACTTTTTCTACTTTTTTAGCCACGATGTGCACCTCCTTGATATCGTGATGTGGTCACAGGGCTCAGTTTTGCCCTCCCACTCATAAACATTTCGTGACGAAATGAGCGTTCTAAAAACGCGACCACATTATTTTAACATTAAACTTAATTAAAAATCAATAGTAAAATTTCATCTTTTTAAGCAAATCATACTTTATAATTTAAAATGATTATAATTTTTCTATTTGATCGAATTCTACTTCAACTGGTGTTTCTCTACCAAACATATCGACTAATACAGTTAATTTAAATTTATCTGCTTCGATTTCTTGAACTTCACCAACTTGATTTGCAAATGGTCCTGATTTGATGCGGACTTGTTCACCTACATCTAATTCTACATCAATTGTTTTTTCTTTAAGTCCCATTTGTTTTAAGATGAATCTCATTTCTTCAGGAAGTAATGGATTAGGTTTTGAACCTGCACCTGCTGAACCAACAAATCCTGTGACACCTGGAGTATTACGTACAACATACCATGATTCATCTGTCATAATAAGCTCTACTAAAACATATCCAGGAAATGTCTTTTTAACCTGTTTTTTTGCTTTCCCATCTTTAACTTGTGTTTCTTCCTCTTCAGGTATGACAACTCTAAAAATTTGCTCTGTCATATTCATTGATTCTACTCTTTTTTCTAAATTCTTTTTAACTTTATTTTCATATCCAGAATACGTATGCACTGCGTACCAACGCTTAGCCCCAACTTCTTCAGACATGTTGTCACTCCTTACTTTTATCTAAATAATTGAATTAAATTACCAATACCTACGTCTAATACCCAGAAAAAGACCATAAAGAAAATTACTGTAGCTACTACAATGACAGTATATTTAAAAAGTTCTTCTTTCGTAGGCCAACTTGTTTTTTCCATTTCGCTTTTAACGCCTTGGAAGAAACTTTCTTTATTCTTACTTGCGTCTTTATCTTTAGCCATAACCTTACCTCCATGCTTTTCAAAGTATATACTTATAAACTCATTACTTTGATTCTTTATGCATCGTGTGTTCATTACATCTGGAACAATATTTCTTCAGTTGTAATCTCTTAGCTGATGTTTCTTTTTTAGGTACATTATAATTTCTGCTACCACACATTTCACAAACTAAAGGTACTTTTCTCACATCAATTCACCTTTACTCATATTAATACCAGTCTACTATACATAAACTTATAATAAACTGTCAAACTCGTACTAAAATACTTAACGTTTGTATTTCAATAAATATTGTTTCATTTTTATTTTACAACGTTGAATACTATTGTAAACTACTTTATCTTTTACATTTAGTCTTTTTGCTATTTCTGATGGGGAATAATCCAGTAGAAGTAAATTTGCAACTTCTCTTTCAAACATACTTAACTTCTTAAAACTATCTATCAAGTCTTCTTTACTTAATCTAGTTAAATATAGTGCTTCCGTCCTTTTTATCATTTGATTCAAACGATATTCTACTACACATTCATTGATTAACAATTGTTGACGTTGATTAAACGCATAACGTTTTCTCCAAAAATCTTTTTTTACAGAATAAACGAGACGATTTAAATAATGTTCGAATGGAACATTCGTATTAAAATTAAATGTGTGTAAAGCTAAATATATCTTTAACGAGGTATCTTGAATTAAATCTTCTAGTTCTTGATGATCTATACCTAGACTTCTAAACTTCATCATAAGTTTAGGACGTATCACATTCATTATATTTGCGAATAACTGTTCTTTCTCCAATGTATTTTGGCTATATTGAAAAGCTTTAAATATATCTTCTAGTTGTCGAAAATGATAAGTCATATACAAAACCTTTCTTTATAAGTTAGGCACATTGTATAAGACGCATCTTTTAAATGGCAAGACTGTATTATTTATGTTTTTTACCATATCCTCGTCGTATTTTTTCAAATTCTGCAAGTACATCTTTTGATAACGAAATTCGAGTTCTTGGTTTACGTTCATTAAAATCATCTACTGATTTACTAACCGTCATTGCATTCTCTTTTAAATCTCGCCACATTTCTCTAGATGAAACACGATATGCACCTGCTCCAAAAATAGCATGTTGCTCGCTCATATCGCTGGTCACTACTGTAATATGTGTCGTATGTTTATTGTATAAATTGTATACATAACGCTCAATATAGCTATCTGCAGTTTCTTTTTCTTTCGTAAAAACTGTTTTAACACCATGATAAATGTATTCTCTTTCTATACCAGATTGTTCATATGCATCAAATACACATACAATCTTATCAGCGACAACTGCATTGTAATTGGCAATCACATCTAAGAGTTGTTCACGTGCTTCCTCTAAACTTTCTCTTGCTACTTTACTCAATTCCCTTGATTGACCAATCATATTGTACCCATCAATAATTAGATATCTATCTTTCATTGGGTGTCTCCAATTTGATGTCGTTTACGATATACTTCATACATCATTAAACTAGCAGCTACAGAAGCATTTAAGCTATTAACATGGCCTACCATAGGAATTTTAATATAGAAATCACATTTATCTTTAACCAATCTACTCATACCTTGTCCTTCACTACCAATTACGATAGCCAGTGGCATATCAGCAGCCATATTGCGATAATCTGTAGCATTATCCGCTTCAGCGCCTGCTACCCAATATCCATTATCTTTCAACTCATCAATTATTTTTGATAAATTTGTAACACGCATCACTGGGACATGCTGAATCGCACCTGTTGACGCTTTTGCAACAGTTTGTGTGAGCGCAACAGAACGTCTTTTAGGGATAACAACTCCATCTACTCCGCTTGCATCTGCCGTTCTAATGATCGAACCAAGATTATGTGGATCTTCTAACCCATCTAAAATAATTATTGTAGAAAGGCCTTCTTTTTCTTTTTGAGATTGAATAAACTGATCAAAATCTGCATATTCGTATGGTGCAATAAGTGCAGCTACACCTTGATGCGGTGCATTTGCTAAATTATCTAATTTGGATTTTGGAACAGTTTGTATAATCAATTTCTGTGCTTTAGCATTTTTTAAAATATCATTAATTTGCTGCTTTCTTATTCCTTCTTGTATCCAAATTTTATTTATTGTATGACCAGACACAATTGCTTCTTTAACAGCGTGTCTACCGACAATAACGATATCTTCCACTATGTTCACAACCTTTCATCAACAATTTGTACAATCATATCAAGTAACGCATCTAATCGTTCATTTCGATGGTCTAAATAAAGAAATCCTATAATAGCTTCTAAACCTGAACTTTTACGATACGTTTGTATATCTGTATTTTTAGCTTTCGTATAACTTTTAGCGTTACGCCCTCTTCTAACAATATCTCGTTCTTCTTCAGTAAACCATTCTTTTGTGATTAATACCTCGAGCGTTTGTGCCTGGCTTTTTGCAGACACATATTGTTTCGATACTTGGTGTAAGCGATTTGGTTTACTCTGTAATTTAAGCACAATATATTCGCGTACATGCTGGTCTAATACAGCATCTCCCATATAAGCTAACGTTAATGGGTTCAATAGCTTTGCATCCATATTAACCTCTTCTAAATCTTACACCTTGAGGCGTATCTTCAAGAATAATATTTTGCTCTTTTAGCGTATCTCTAATTTCGTCAGCTCGAGCAAAATCTTTATTTTTACGTGCTTCATTACGTTCTTCGATAAGTTTTTCTATGTCTTCATCAAGTAATACATCATTTTCTTTTCCTTCTAATGGCACACCTAATACATCACTAAAAATTTGATATACTTCTTTAAAGCGCTGAATCACTTGAGTTGATGTTGTATTTTCTAACACATATTTATTAGCTAATTTTGATAAATCATACCATGCAGTTACACCGTTTGCTGTATTAAAATCATCATCCATTACAGCTTCAAATTGTTTTAAAATATCATTAATTTGATCAATATAGTCTGTCTGTGTTTCTAAATCAGTTGCGATTGCTTCTCTTTCTTTAATTAATTGATAACTATTGCGTATACGCTCTAATCCACTTTTAGCAGCATTCACTAATTCAAGGTTATAGTTGATTGGACTTCTATAGTGAACACTAATCATGAAGAAACGTAATACATCTGGATCAATTTCTTTAATAATATCGTGTACTAAAATAAAGTTACCTAATGATTTACTCATTTTTTCATTATCTATATTAATAAAACCATTATGCATCCAATAATTAGCAAAAGGCGCGTGATTGTGTGCTTCAGATTGCGCTATTTCATTTTCATGATGTGGAAATTGTAAGTCTGATCCTCCTGCATGGATGTCAATTGTTTTTCCCAATTCATGATAAGCCATTACAGAGCATTCAATATGCCATCCTGGACGTCCTTGTCCAAATGGGCTCTCCCAACTAATTTCTCCAGGTTTTGCTTTTTTCCATAGCGTAAAATCCAATGCATCCTCTTTTTGTTCACCTGCTTCTATACGAGCGCCAACTTTTAAATCATCAATAGACTGATGACTTAATTTACCATATCCATCAAATTGACGGGTTCTAAAATACACATCTCCATTACTTTCATATGCATAACCGTCATCTACAAGTTGTTTAATGAAGTCAATGATTTCATCCATATGATTCATTACTCGTGGATTAGATGTCGCTCTTTTAACATTAAGTGCCCCTACATCTTCATAGAATGCCTTGATATATCGATCAGCAATTTCTGGCACACTTTCATTTAATTCTTTAGAACGATTAATGAGTTTATCATCTACATCAGTAAAATTAGATACGTAATCAACCGTATAGCCTTTATATTCAAAATATCGACGTACGACGTCATAATTAATTGCTGGACGGGCATTACCGATATGAATGTAATTATACACTGTAGGTCCACATACATACATTTTCACCTTACCAGGTTCAATGGGCTTAAACGCCTCTTTTTGACGTGTTAAAGTATTATATAATGTAATCATCTTTAATCTCTCCATTCTTAGCTTTTTCCAATTGTCGTTCTAGTTGCTTAATTTGTTCAAATAAAGGATCAGGCAAATTACGATGATCAAATGTTTTCCCAATTCGTTTTCCTTCTTGTTTAACAATATGACCTGGAATACCTACAACTGTTGTATAACTTGGCACAGATTGTAAGACTACTGAATTCGCACCAATATTAACATTAGAATCAATTTGGATATTTCCTAAAACCTTTGATCCTGCTGCAATTAAAACATTATCTCCAATATCTGGATGACGCTTTCCTTTTTGTTTACCTGTACCTCCAAGTGTCACGCCTTGATAAATCGTTACGTTATCTCCAATCGTACATGTTTCACCAATAACTACACCCATACCATGATCAATAAATAGACGTTTTCCAATTTTCGCTCCAGGATGAATTTCAATTCCTGTAAAAAAGCGAGATACTTGTGAAATCATTCTCGCCAAAACGTAGTGTTTTTTATTATATAATTTATGTGCAATTAAGTGACTCCATACCGCATGCAAGCCTGCATAAGTTGTGATTACTTCAAATGTTGTACGTGCTGCAGGGTCTTGTTCAAATACCATTTTTACATCATCTTTCATTCTTTTTATCAAGACGCTCGCCTCCCCATTTTCTATATATTATGAATATCTTACAGTCCATGTATCATTCAAATATTTAAAAAAAGCGCCCCTAACATTAACTGCTAGAGGCGCTATTGCACGGTTCCACTCTTCATTTTAGATAAAGTAAGTTGATGAATATACTAGTCTACCTTATCATACTCATTTCTATATTTAATTGAACATTCAAAGGTGCATTCGATATAGATAATGATATGCTCACAGCAACCGCATACTCTCTAACAACATTATCGTATATTTACTAATCCTTTAACTAACATATGTTTAATCTTATCATAAGAAGTTTTTTATAAAATTTCAAGTTTAAACATGTGTGTCTGACTTATTATATTAACATTGTTTTAAACATATTTTTTTAAACGAGATAGTACTTTTTCTTTTCCTAATACTTCAATTGTATTCGGTAATTCAGGACCATGCATTTGACCAGTCACTGCTACACGAATAGGCATAAATAATTGTTTACCTTTAATACCAGTTTCTTTTTGTACTTCTTTAATCGTTTTTTTAATTTCAGCAGCTTCAAATGGTTCAAGCGCTTCTAATTTACCATATAAATGAGACATTAATTCAGGAACTTGTTCGCCATTTAATACCTCTTGTTCTTCTTCACCTAATTCAGGCATATCATGGAAGAACATTTCTGATAACGGAACAATTTCTCCTGCATAACTCATTTCTTTTTGATAAAGACCAATTAATTTGCGTCCCCATTCTTTATCTTCTTCACTTGGATTTTCAGGAATTAAATTTGCTTTGATTAAGTGTGGTAAAGCAAGCTCAAATACTGTTTCTGTATCTTTTGTTTTCATATATTGGTTATTAACCCAAGCTAATTTTTGTCTATCAAACATTGCTGGAGATTTAGAAAGACGTTGTTCATCAAAAATCTTAATAAATTCTTCTTTAGAAAAGATCTCATCTTCACCTTCAGGAGACCAACCGAGTAAAGCAATAAAATTGAATAACGCTTCAGGTAAATAACCTAAATCACGATATTGCTCGATAAATTGTAAAATTTGGCCATCTCGTTTACTTAATTTTTTACGTTGTTCATTTACAATTAATGACATATGCGCAAAACGTGGTGGTTCCCAACCAAATGCTTCATAAATCATTAATTGCTTAGGTGTATTTGATACATGATCATCTCCACGAATAACATCAGAAATTTCCATGTAGTGATCATCTACTGCTACCGCGAAATTATACGTAGGGACGCCATCTTTTTTCACGATAACCCAATCTCCAATATTATTAGAGTCAAAAGAAATTTCTCCTTTAACCATATCATCAAATGTATATGTTTTATCTTTTGGAACACGGAAACGAATAGCGGGTTTGCGTCCTTCAGCTTCAAATTGTTGACGTTGTTCTTCGGTGAGATGTGCATGTTTACCGCCATATCGTGGCATTTCTCCACGAGCAATTTGAGCTTCACGTTCTTCTTCTAATTCTTCTTCAGTCATGTAGCATTTGTATGCTTTATCTTCATCTAATAATTGTTGAATAAGTGGATTATAGATGTCTGCACGTTCAGATTGACGATAAGGACCATGACCTTTGTCTTTATCGATAGATTCATCCCAATCTAATCCTAACCATTTTAAGTTATCAAATTGTGAAGATTCTCCATCTTCAAGATTTCTTTTACTATCTGTATCTTCAATACGTACTACAAAATCTCCATCATAATGTTTAGCAAATAAATAATTAAATAATGCAGTTCTTGCATTTCCGATGTGTAAATATCCAGTTGGACTTGGCGCATATCTTACTCTTACGCGTTCACTCATTCGTTTCACTCCTAATTTTGTTATTCATTCTTTATAGCGAATGATTTCTTTCATTAGAAAAAAGTTATCCCAAACAATCTTTAAAGAGTCGTTTTTGAATAACTTTAACTTCTAATCTATACTTAGATCAACTTCGCATTTCCTTATTATTGTAGCATTAATTGGCTGGTTTGATAAGTCTATTGCTACTGTTGTTACGTTACTCAGCAATATCTCATAACGAAAAATATTATACAATAATTCATCAATGACTACGTTTCACATGAAACTCTTTTTCCTATTAACTTAAGGACTCCTCTATAGTCTTAGCAAATATAATACGACCAGATGATGTTTGTAATAAACTAATGACTTCTAATTCAACCTGTTTCCCTATAAGAGATTTGGCATGATCTACAACAACCATTGTTCCATCATCTAGATATCCTACCCCTTGGCCAGGTTCTTTACCCATTTTAGTTAATAAAATATTAAGTCGGTCACCTTGATGAACATTGGGTTTAATTGCTTCCGATAAATCATTAACATTTAATGCAGTAATCCCTTGAACATGACATACCTTATTCAAATTGAAATCGGTTGTAATGACATGGGCATGATAGACTTGAGCTAATTCAACTAACAGTTTGTCAATATCACTATGAGATTTTTGAGGATGAATCACACGAGTTGGATAGTCTAAATCATAAAGTTGATTTAAAATATCTAATCCACGTTGTCCTTTTTCACGTTTGATACTATCATTAGCATCTGCAACTACTTGCAATTCATTTATAACTCCTTGAGGAATAAGTATTTCTCCATCTATAAACCCGCATTTAATAATATCTAAAATTCTTCCATCAATAATTGCACTTGTATCTAACAGTTTAGGTATAGCACTGATATTATTTTTAGACATTGAACGTGCTATATTTTCTGGCAAAAACATAAGCATTTCATCACGCTTTTTCAAACCAAACTGGAATCCTAAATAACATAATAATAGTGTAATAATAATAGGCACAAGGTGATTTAATATAGAATTTCCTATCATTTCTAAAATAAATGAAGCCATTACTGAAATAAATAAACCAACGACTAATCCTAGTGTAGCAAACAAAATTTCGACTGCACTACGTTTCATAATCCACATTTCAGCTTCTTTAAGTAATCGTGTTACTTTATTAATAAATAGACCAAATATTAGAAAGAATACAATCATCCCTACTAAACCATCAATATAATGATTAGTATAAATGGGTGGGGTGTTCATACCTAAATCATTTAAAATTTCTGGAATTAACATGATTCCAAATGATGCACCAAGAATGATGTAGATTATAATAACAATTCCTTTTAATACCTTCATACGTTATCACCCCTTTAAATGCCTATGATGAGCGATTACTAAACGCATATTTTAAGGCATCATGTACCGTTGTCACGCCAACGACCTGAACACCTTCTGGGAATGTCCATCCACCTATATTCGTTTTGGGAATAATCACTCTCTTAAATCCTAGTTTTGCCGCTTCTTGTACACGTTGCTCAATACGCGATACTCGTCTTACTTCACCAGTTAATCCCACTTCACCAATATAACAATCCAAACCATCTACGGCTTTATCTTTAAAACTTGAAGCAGTCGCTACAATAATACTTAAATCTACAGCCGGTTCAGTCAATCTCACTCCACCCGCTACTTTAATGTAAGCATCTTGTTGTTGTAAAAGATAATTTTCTTTTTTCTCTAAAACAGCCATAAGTAAGCTAAGTCGATTGTGGTCGATGCCTGTGGCCATTCGTCTTGGATTATTAAATGTAGTAGGTGTTACTAGAGATTGCACCTCAATCAATAGTGGTCGTGTGCCTTCCATAGTAGCCACAATTGTTGATCCTGGAACATTTGTAGAGCGTTCTTCTAAAAACATTTCTGAAGGATTTTGTACACCTTTCAAACCACTTTGTTTCATTTCAAAAATACCCATTTCATTCGTTGAACCAAAACGATTTTTAACTGCTCTTAGAATTCGATAAGCATGGTGTTCATCACCTTCGAAGTATAAAACTGTATCTACCATATGTTCTAATAGTCTTGGACCAGCAATTTGTCCTTCTTTTGTTACGTGACCTACTATAAAAGTTGCGATATTCATTTGTTTTGCAATATTCATTAAACTTTGTGTACTTTCTCGAACTTGTGATACTGAGCCAGGTGCTGAACTAATCTCAGGATGATAAATCGTTTGAATTGAATCGACAACAAGTATATCTGGGCGCTCTTGTTCCACGGTTTGATGAATAACTTCTAAATCTGTTTCAGCTAGTACATTTAAATTACTAGAGTCTTCCTCTAGACGATCTGCACGCAATTTCGTTTGATTTAGTGATTCTTCACCCGTGATATAAAGTACATTAAGTTTCTGTGATAACGATGCACAAATCTGTAATAATAATGTAGATTTCCCAATACCTGGGTCGCCGCCAATTAGTACGAGCGATCCACTAACAATTCCGCCACCAAGTACACGATTAAATTCTTTAGAGTCCGTTTGAACTCTTGGTGTTGTCTCATGCTTAATACTATTTAATTTCTGTACTTTTGCTTGTGTCTCTTTTGTCTTTACACCATGTTTTGGATTGGAAGTCTTTTCAATAATTTCCTCCATTTGATTCCAAGCACCACAATTTGGACATTTTCCCATCCATTTAGGAGACTGATATCCACAAGCCATACATTCGAAAATTACTTTTTTTTTGGCCAAAACTGCACCTCCGATTTTTTTGAACATATCTATTTTATATGTATCCAGTTATAATGACAAATTTAAATATATATAAATGAAAAGAAGAGCCTAGGATTTAATGACTCCTAGACTCTGAATTTAAACTCATTTTATTCTTCTGTTGCTGGTTCTTTTGTATCTTCTATATTATTTTCTTGTTTATCATGGATATCATACTTGAATTCATTGCCATCATGATCAATTGTGACTTCTTTTCCTTCAATTTGATTACCATCAAGTATCAATTCACTTAAATTATCTTCGACCGTTTTTTGAATTGCTCTAATTAATGGACGAGCGCCGTATTCTGGATCATATCCTTCTTCAGCAATTTTTTCTTTAGCTTTATCAGTAACTACAATATTAATATCTTGTTCTGATAAACGTTTTGTTAATTTATTTACCATCATAGTCACAATTTCTTTAAGTTCATCTTTTGTTAATTTATGGAAAACAATAATATCATCTACACGGTTTAAGAACTCAGGACGGAATGAATTTTTAAGTTCTTTCATCATAGTTTTACGAATTGTTTCATAATCTTGTCCTTCAGATGCGCCACCGAATCCAGCGAAACGTTGATCTTGTAGTTCTTGTGCTCCTACATTTGATGTCATAATAATGACAGTATTACGGAAATCAACTTGACGTCCTTTTGTATCAGTTAGATGTCCATCATCAAGTACTTGTAATAAGATATTAAATACGTCTGGATGTGCTTTTTCAATTTCATCAAATAGGATAACAGAATATGGCTTACGTCTAACTTTTTCAGTTAATTGACCACCATCATCATGGCCTACATAACCTGGAGGCGCTCCAACTAAACGACTCACAGCATGTTTCTCCATAAATTCACTCATATCAACACGTATCATTGCGTCTTCTTCACCAAACATTGATTCAGCTAATGCACGGGCAAGTTCAGTTTTACCTACACCAGTTGGTCCTAAGAAAATGAAACTACCGATTGGACGTTTAGGATCTTTTAGACCTGCACGTGCACGACGAACTGCTTTACTAATAGAAGTTACAGCATCGTTTTGTCCAATTACTCGATCATGTAATGTTTCTTCTAAATTAAGCAAACGATCTGACTCTGTTTCATTAATTCTAGTTAATGGAATCCCTGTCCATCCTGCAATAACTTCAGCAATATCTTCTTTAGATAATGATGTTGATTGTCCGCCTTGAGATGTCTTCCATTCATTTTTAGCATCTTCATATTGTTTTTCAAGTTTTGATTGTTTATCTCTTAAGTTAGCTGCATTTTCAAATTCTTGTGCATGGACGGCAGCATCTTTTTCATTTTTAACTTTTTCAATTTCTTGTTCAATCTCTTTTAAATTACTTGGAGTTGTGTGACTTTTTAGTCTTACTTTCGAACTTGCTTCGTCAATCAAATCAATTGCTTTATCTGGTAGGAAACGATCAGATACATAACGGTTACTTAATTTAGCAGCCGCTTCCAGTGCTTCATCAGAAATATTAATACGATGATGCGCTTCGTAGCGATCACGTAAACCTTTTAGAATAGCAACAGTATCCTCTACAGATGGTTCATCAACTTGAATAGGTTGGAAACGACGTTCTAATGCAGCATCTTTTTCAATGTTTTTACGATATTCATCTAATGTTGTTGCACCAATGCATTGTAACTCACCACGCGCTAACGCTGGTTTTAAAATATTAGATGCATCAATTGCACCTTCTGCACCACCAGCACCAACTAGTGTATGCAATTCATCAATGAATAAAATGACATTACCTGCATGATGGATTTCATCCATGACTTTTTTCAACCGTTCTTCGAATTCACCACGATATTTAGTACCTGCCACGACTGTTCCCATATCTAGTGACATTACACGTTTATTTTTTAACGTTTCTGGTACTTCATTATTTACAATAGCTTGTGCAAGACCTTCAGCAATGGCTGTTTTACCTACACCTGGTTCACCAATAAGTACAGGGTTATTTTTAGTTCTACGACTTAATACTTCAATAACACGTGTAATTTCTTTATCTCTACCCACAACTGGATCTAAAGTACCGTCTTTAGCAATAACTGTTAAGTCTCGTGCTAGTCCATCCAATGTAGGAGTGTTGTTTGATTTATTTGCAGTTGCATTTTTAGTATTCATTTCAGGACTACCTAATGCTTTCACTACTTGTGCACGTGCTTTAGTAATATTCAAATCTAAGTTAGCAAATACACGTGCTGCTACTCCTTCATTTTCACGAATTAATCCTAATAAAATATGTTCTGTACCTACAAAGTTATGATGCAATTTTCTTGCCTCATCCATTGATAGTTCAATGACTTTTTTAGCTCTTGGTGTATAGTGCAACGTACCTGAATGTTCTTGACCATGACCAATTAATTTTTCAACTTCTTCAATAACTTTATCTTCAGTAATATTAAAACTTTCAAGTACTTTAGCAGCAATACCTTCTGGTTCTTTCATTAATCCAAGTAGTAAGTGCTCAGTACCAATGTTCGAATGATTTAAACGAATTGCTTCTTCTTGTGCATGTGCTAATACACGTTGTGCGCGTTCAGTTAATCTACCAAATAACATATCATTTACAACCTCCTAATTTGTATGTTTTCTTAATATATTTGCCCGTTTTTCATTTACAGATACGTTTTCATCTTCATCATTATATAAAAACGCAGATTGGATACTTACCATTAATTCATTAAACTTAAAGTTACTTAAATTTAAATATCCTAAATCTATGCCTAACTTAATTTCACTTAATCTATATGACGCTTCTTCCATTGATATCATACGGCTATTTTGTAATATTCCTAACGAACGATAAATACGGTCAAGCGTTTCTAATTCACTATATTGTGTTAAACGTTCACGAATTTGCATTTCTTCATTAATAATTTGTTGAACTACTTCTGTCAACTGATCAATAATATCTTCTTCCGTCTTACCTAATGTAAGTTGATTAGAAATTTGATAAATATGACCATAAACTTGTGAACCCTCTCCATATATACCTCGAATCGTAAATCCAAAACGATTAATTGTTTGTGCAATACGATTCATACGTTTCATTATAGATAATCCAGGTAAATGAAGCATCACACTTGCTCGCATTCCAGTCCCAATATTTGTAGGACAAGTCGTTAAATAACCTAAATCTTCATCGAAACTAATTTCTAATTGTTCATCAAGAATATCATCAATGTCTGAAGCCTTTTGATATAAATCTATCAGAGATAAATCATTACCCATTGCTTGAATTCGTACATGATCTTCTTCATTAATCATAATACTCAAAGATTCATCTTCATTTAATAACACCGCTGAAGCTGGTTGTTTAATCAATTCTTTACTAATTAGATGTTTAGCCACTAACTTCATCTTACTTTGTTGGTCCATGGTATCTAAACGCATTAAAGATAAATTAGGTAGTGCATCTTGCACTTCATTGATTACTCTAAAACCTGCTTGTTCAGATGGAAACATTAAAGGATGAACATGATTTTCTAAATTACGTGCTAAACGAATACGCGAAGACATTACAATGGGAGATTCATCTGTTTCTTTCATCCATTCACTAATATGTGCACCCATATCATTCATCATGCTCCATCTCGCTTTCATGTTTCAAGGCTTTAATTTCATCTCTAATGACAGCTGCTTCTTCAAATTTTTGCTTTTCAATTAATATATTTAAGTAATTCGTTTTTTCTTCAATTTGTTTTTTTATTGCCAGTTTATGATGTGAAGAACGAGGCATCTTGCCTACATGTTCAAATTGTCCACCTTGTACTCGTCTTACAATATCAACAATATCCTCTTTAAATACTGCATAGCAATTTGCACATCCAAATTTACCTACATGAGCTATATCTTTCAATGTCATGTTACATGTAGGGCATCGTTTTTCTTCTTGAAATGCTACTTCATGAAAATTTAATCCGTGTTTAGTTGCTAAATGTTGTAAGATTTGTTTGACTACAAAGGCTTCTTCAATATCATCTTGGAACTCTGAATGTGACGCAGGATGTTCTTGTTGATTCCAAGGATGCTCTCCTTGCGCACATTCTGAACACACCCACTTTTCAGAGGTACCATCTTTACTTTTTACTGTGAGTTTAACCTCTGCTTCATTTAAATGACAATTTTCGCAAAGCACACATAGACACCTCGCTTTTCTTTATTATTTATTAATAGTAATTAATGATAGGTAATAATCGTTTGAGAATATTTGCTCTAATAATATCTCTAGAAACAACATCCATCGATAGTGTTTCACGATCAATAATCACTTGAATCATTCTTGCTTCTCTATCACTAATTAATCCTTTATCTAACAAACCATCAATTATATAATATGCTTGTTGTTGAGATATCGAAGGACCAATTAATTGCAATAGATGATTAATATAACCCGTTGCATCTTTATTTTCAATTTTCGTGATTCGGATATATCCTCCTCCACCACGTTTACTTTCTATTTCATAACCATGTTCATTTGTAAATCTTGTTTTAATAACATAGTTGAGTTGAGAAGGCACACAATCGAAACGTTGAGCAATATTAGCTCTTTGAATTTCTACCATATCTTCATTACTTTCTTCAAATAGTTGTTTAATGTATTGTTCTATGATGTCAGACATGTTGTGCATGATTTACCACCCCTTTTGACCTTCTTTGACTATATTATATGACCAACTTTGACCTTTTTCAACCAATTTGTTTTTTTTATTTAAAAATATTAATGTTACTTCTATTATTTTATTGTATTATATAAGATAAAGAAAATTTTAAAGGAGTAGAATTATGCATATTCTTATTGGGATCATTGGGATTATTGTCTTTTTAGCGCTAGCATTTTTATTTAGTTCAGATAAAAAGAATGTTCGTTGGCACTATGTTGGATTATTATTAATTATTCAACTTATACTCGCATTTATTCTTTTGAAAACGACTGCTGGTATTACAATTATCGGTGGTATTTCAAATGGATTTAACTATTTGTTACAAAAAGCTGCTGAAGGAGTTAATTTTGTTTTTGGAGGATTTAAATTTGTAGATCCAAACAATCCACCATTCTTCTTTAGTGTCTTATTACCAATCGTATTTATTTCGGCATTAATTGGTATTTTACAATATACTAGAATTCTTCCATGGATTATTAATGTGTTAGGGTTCTTAATTTCTAAAATTAATGGTATGGGGCGTTTAGAATCATATAATGCAGTAGCAGCTGCGATTCTTGGACAATCTGAAGTATTTATTTCATTAAAACAACAATTACCATATATACCTAAACAACGTTTATATACTTTAACTGCTTCTGCAATGTCTACTGTATCTGCATCAATTATCGGTGCATATTTTACATTGATTGAACCTAAATATGTTGTTACAGCGGTTGTATTAAACTTATTTGGTGGCTTCATTATTGCTTCTATTATTAACCCTTATAAAGTTAATGAAGAAGATGACAAATTGCTAGTGGATGAATCAGAAACTAAAAAACAAGCGTTTTTTGAAATGTTAGGTGAATATATTTTAGATGGTTTCAAAGTAGCAGTTATCGTTGGTGCAATGTTAATTGGCTATATTGCAATCATTGCTTTATTAAATGGCCTTGTAAGTGGTATTTTTAGTTTAATTTCTGGCGGAGCAATCAAATGGGATTTCCAAACGTTAATTGGTTTTGTATTTGCACCATTTGCTTTCTTAGCAGGTGTTCCTTGGCAGGATGCCGTTAAATCAGGTTCTGTGATGGCAACAAAACTATTATCTAATGAATTTGTTGCTATGCAATCACTTGGAAGCTTGAAGGGTATTTCTGAGCATGCAAAAGGTATTACGTCTGTATTTCTAGTTTCATTTGCTAACTTTAGTTCTATTGGGATCATTTCTGGTGCGATTAAATCACTTAACTCTGAAAAAGGTGATGTTGTAGCACGTTTTGGTATTAAGTTATTATTCGGTGCAACACTTGTATCATTTATTTCAGCTGCTATCGCTGGATTCTTCATTTAATAAGAAAAAGCTTGAGATTTTGATCTCAAGCTTTTTTTATTTAACTATATGTTCAATAAAATACTGAGTTATACGATAGTCATCTGTTAATTCTGGATGGAAAGACACCCCTAGGTATTTCCCTTGCTTAACAGCTACTATTTTATCACTAATAGAACTTAATATTTCTACATTATTTTCTACATTAACAATATGTGGTGCTCTTATAAAGACCCCTTCTATATCTTTTGCAATACCTTTAACATCTAACTCAGCTTCAAAACTATCTACTTGTCTACCAAAGGAATTACGCGCAACAGTAATATCTAATTTTTTTAGATATCCTGTCTCACCTTCTACATCTTTTGCAAGCACAATAAGACCTGCGCAAGTTCCAAACATTGGTAAATCAGATTGTTGTAATTTTTCTTTAAAGCCATATAAATCCATAAGTCTTCTTAAAGTTGTAGATTCACCGCCAGGGAGAATAAGACCATCAATTTCATCTAATTGTTCAACTTTCTTAACTGCTATACCTTCGTGACCACTTAATTCAATGTGACGAATGTGTTCACGTACTGCACCTTGTAACGCTAATACACCAATCTTCATAAATTACCAACCACGCTCTTGCATACGTTCTTCTAATGAGATTTTATTTATATCTAAACCTTTCATTGCAGTTCCTAATTCAGCTGCTAATTTTCCAATTAATTCATAATCTTGATAATGAGTTGTAGCTTGAACAATAGCTTTTGCAAATTTTTCTGGATCTTCAGATTTAAAAATACCTGAACCCACAAATACCCCATCAGCCCCTAATTCCATCATTAAGGCAGCATCTTGAGGTGTTGCTACACCACCCGCTGCAAAGTTTACTACTGGTAAACGACCTTCTTCTTTAATTTGTTTTAATACATTATATGGTGCACCTAATTCTTTAGCATAAGTCATAATTTCATCGTCATTCATTACAGTTAGACGACTAACCTCTGAATTAACTTTTCTCATGTGACGTACAGCTTCTACAATATTACCTGTTCCAGGTTCTCCTTTAGTACGTAACATCGCTGCACCTTCGCCAATACGTCGTGCTGCTTCGCCTAAATTACGGCAACCACAAACAAATGGTACAGTAAATTGATCTTTTCTTAAATGAAATTCTTCATCTGCAGGAGTAAGAACTTCAGATTCATCAATATAGTCTACGCCCATAGCCTCTAATACACGTGCTTCTGTAATATGACCGATACGTGCTTTAGCCATTACTGGAATTGAAACAGCATTCATTACTTCTTCAACAATTTTAGGATTGGCACTACGTGCTACACCACCAGCTGCTCTAATATCAGATGGTACGCGTTCTAAGGCCATAACTGCTACTGCTCCAGCTTCCTCTGCGATTCTAGCTTGTTCAGCATTAACAACATCCATAATGACGCCGCCTTTTTGCATTTCAGCCATACCACGTTTAACTCTTTCAGATCCTACAATTTTAGACATTTATAAAACCCCTTTTCAATTGATTAAATCCATTTTAAAATATAAACTGATATTTAAAAAGGTACAATTTTAATAAAAAATTAGGGGTCAGATTTATGACGAAGAAACAATCATTATATATTTCTTTATATGAAAAGTTAAAAAAACAAATTATTGAAGGTGTATACGAATCAAACGATAAATTTCCATCTAAAAGACAGTTGAGCGAACATTTATCACTTAGTCATACTACAATTGAGCATGCCTATCAGTTACTTTTAGATGAAGGATTTATATATTCAAAACCACGTTCAGGTTATTATGTTTCAGAAATTCAATCATTACCAGTAACAAATAGTTATCCTGAAATAAGTGATATATTAGAAACTGATAAAGCTACACAGGAAAATACGTATCAGTATCAATTCAATTTAGCTGAAATTGATGCTAAACATTTTCCTAGTCATTTATTTAAAAAGTATGCTAAAGAAGTATTTGAAGAAGATCAACTTGCCCTTTTGAGTAAAGGAAGCGTTCAAGGAGAATTCAACTTAAGACAGCAAATTTCTCATTATTTATTTAATAGTAGAGGAGTATCTTGTCATCCAGATCAAATTATAATTGGCTCTTCAACTGAACAATTATTAAATATGGTCACTGACTTATTAAAAGATTCATCATTTATTATAGAACAACCTAGTTATCCACCTATTAAACATGTACTGGATAAGCATAGAATAAGTTATACACAAGCTAGAGTAGAAAAAGATGGAATTAATATCGATGAAGTCTTTCAAAAAAATAATGATATTTTATATATCACACCATCTCATCAATTTCCAACAGGATATGTGATGAGTTTAAAGAAGCGCACACAACTTATAAAATGGGCACAACAAAAGAAGGAACGATATATTATTGAAGATGATTATGATTCAGAATTTAGATATTTCGGAAAACCTATTCCAGCATTACAGAATTTAGATAAAAAACAAAAAGTAATATATATTAGTACATTTTCGAAATCGCTTTATCCAAGTTGTCGTATGGCCTACATTGTCTTACCAAATAAACTGCTAAAATTATTCCGAGAGATGCAGTATGTTGAAAGCAATACTGTGCCTGTACATTTACAACACATGGTAGCACAATTTATGGCAACTGGTAGCTTTGAACGTCATCTTAATAAAATGAGAAGAATATATAAAAATAAATTAACTTTTATTTTAGAAAAACTAACACCATATAAAGAACAATTGAAAATTGAAGGCGCACTAACAGGAATGCACTTCACACTTGTAGTTAAAAATAATTTGACAATAAATGAATGCATAAAAAGAACGAAAAAATGCAATCTTAAATTAACACCTTATCCTTACAACAACAAAAAACTACAACATCCTACCTTCTTAATTGGCTTTGGAGGTATCCCAGAAGAAAAATTAGAAAAGCATGTTAATGCTCTTATTAAAGCACTTACAGTTTAAATAGAGGAAATGAGTTCTGACTCATTTTGGATTGGTAGTCATTGAACGTAGAGTTTTTTATGAAAGTCACTATGCTAACCATCCGTAGTGTATATTCATTTAGTCATCTTTTAATTAGTTATATATAGATATATATTTTAAAATAAAAAAAGAGACCTCACGGTCTCAATATCAACTCATCGCATCCATACAATGATTTGCCTGGCAACGTCCTACTCTAGCGGAACGTCAGTCCAACTACCATCGGCGCTAAGGAGCTTAACTTCTGTGTTCGGCATGGGAACAGGTGTGACCTCCTTGCCATTGTCACCAGACAAGTGAATGATTATACATTCAAAACTAGATAGTAAGTAAAGATTTGCGTCGCAAAACTTGAAAAAATTGATTAAGTCTTCGATCGATTAGTATTCGTCAGCTCCACGTGTCACCACGCTTCCACCTCGAACCTATTAACCTCATCATCTCTGAGGGATCTTATAACCGAAGTTGGGAAATCTCATCTTGAGGGGGGCTTCATGCTTAGATGCTTTCAGCACTTATCCCGTCCATACATAGCTACCCAGCTATGCCGTTGGCACGACAACTGGTACACCAGAGGTATGTCCATCCCGGTCCTCTCGTACTAAGGACAGCTCCTCTCAAATTTCCTACGCCCACGACGGATAGGGACCGAACTGTCTCACGACGTTCTGAACCCAGCTCGCGTACCGCTTTAATGGGCGAACAGCCCAACCCTTGGGACCGACTACAGCCCCAGGATGCGATGAGCCGACATCGAGGTGCCAAACCTCCCCGTCGATGTGAACTCTTGGGGGAGATAAGCCTGTTATCCCCGGGGTAGCTTTTATCCGTTGAGCGATGGCCCTTCCATGCGGAACCACCGGATCACTAAGTCCGTCTTTCGACCCTGCTCGACTTGTAGGTCTCGCAGTCAAGCTCCCTTATGCCTTTACACTCTATGAATGATTTCCAACCATTCTGAGGGAACCTTTGAGCGCCTCCGTTACCTTTTAGGAGGCGACCGCCCCAGTCAAACTGCCCGCCTGACACTGTCTCCCACCACGATAAGTGGTGCGGGTTAGAAAGCCAACACAGCTAGGGTAGTATCCCACCAACGCCTCCACGTAAGCTAGCGCTCACGTTTCAAAGGCTCCTACCTATCCTGTACAAGCTGTGCCGAATTTCAATATCAGGCTACAGTAAAGCTCCACGGGGTCTTTCCGTCCTGTCGCGGGTAACCTGCATCTTCACAGGTACTATGATTTCACCGAGTCTCTCGTTGAGACAGTGCCCAAATCGTTACGCCTTTCGTGCGGGTCGGAACTTACCCGACAAGGAATTTCGCTACCTTAGGACCGTTATAGTTACGGCCGCCGTTTACTGGGGCTTCGATTCGTAGCTTCGCAGAAGCTAACCACTCCTCTTAACCTTCCAGCACCGGGCAGGCGTCAGCCCCTATACATCACCTTACGGTTTAGCAGAGACCTGTGTTTTTGATAAACAGTCGCTTGGGCCTATTCACTGCGGCTCTTCTGGGCTTGCACCCTAAAGAGCACCCCTTCTCCCGAAGTTACGGGGTCATTTTGCCGAGTTCCTTAACGAGAGTTCGCTCGCTCACCTTAGAATTCTCATCTTGACTACCTGTGTCGGTTTGCGGTACGGGCACCTAATCTCTATCTAGAGGCTTTTCTCGGCAGTGTGAAATCAACGACTCGAGGAAACAATTTCCTCTCCCCATCACAGCTCAATCTTAAGAGTGCCGGATTTGCCTAACACTCAATCTCACTGCTTAGACGTACAATCCAATCGTACGCTTCGCCTATCCTACTGCGTCCCCCCATCGATTAAAACGATTATAGGTGGTACAGGAATATCAACCTGTTATCCATCGCCTACGCCTGTCGGCCTCAGCTTAGGACCCGACTAACCCAGAGCGGACGAGCCTTCCTCTGGAAACCTTAGTCAATCGGTGGACGGGATTCTCACCCGTCTTTCGCTACTCACACCGGCATTCTCACTTCTAAGCGCTCCACATGTCCTTGCGATCATGCTTCAACGCCCTTAGAACGCTCTCCTACCATTGTCCAAAGGACAATCCACAGCTTCGGTAATATGTTTAGCCCCGGTACATTTTCGGCGCAGTGTCACTCGACTAGTGAGC